>JBGTGR010000049.1:0-61054 GCA_041746655.1 Elainellales cyanobacterium
CCCGCAGGGCAAAGTTCCAGACATTGCGGCACACATCCAAGGTATGCTCAATCTCTGAAATTTGCGCTGCAGTTGGCTCTAGCTTGAATTCCCACGTCATGTTTAGCATGTATACACCTTAATATAAGGTTGTGTAGATATACTCCCTTCGGTCGCGCTCCGCTACACCGCCAGCCAAGCTTTTAGCTATGGCTGGTGTACTGCGAAGGGGCTTGATAGAGGGCCGATCCGGAAGTGAGGGGGCTGCTTCATCCTTAATTTGTGCAACCCAGCGGTTGTAATAAATTATCACTTAGCTGGAGGCAGGACTTCAAGCGATCAGGCCCAGGGGAAAGTGATTTGGGTCACTAGGGAGGGGAGACTGAGTCACGATTGGGGTATCCGTAGAATCACATAAAGCGACGCTTAACGTCACTTCTGAGAAAGTTCCGGGTCACTGTGATTAATCGGAAAAGGGTCGATTATGAAAACATTGATGTTCCCCCTGCCCCTATGTCTACCCAAATGCATTTGTCAGCGTCCAGTCTTGAGCCGATCGTGAATCACATTTTTCAGTCTCGCTGCATTACTCGATCGGATCAGCAGCGGTTTATGGCGATCGCCCTATCACAGGATTCGCTAGGCCAGAATGAAAAAATGCTCGTCGATCGCGTCTTTGAAGCTTTGCGTAAAGGGCTACTGAGGGTTGTTGACTAAGGCGATACGATTGGAAGGACGTGACCTGTAACGGTCTGGCCTGTTCTCTCTCATCCACTATGCCTTCACAGCCCTACGATATTCTGCTTCGCAACGGTTGGATTTTGCATCCCCATCAGCCCGCAGAGCAAGTCAATCTAGCGATCCGGGATGGACGTATCGCCGCTATTTTTCCTTGTGCCGCAGATCTAACTGAAGCAGCGGGATCGGCTCAGATGGAGATCGACCTCAACGGCCAGATGATCAGCCCTCCTTTTGTAGAGTCGCATATTCATCTAGATTCAGCACTGACGGCGGGTGAGCCGCGCTGGAACCAAAGTGGCACTTTGTTTGAAGGGATTGAGATCTGGCGCGATCGCAAACAAAATTTGACCCTGGCAGATGTTAAACAGCGAGCGATCGCCACACTCAAGCAACAGGCGATGCAGGGCGTGCTGTTTGTGCGCTCTCATGCCGATGTCAGCGAACAAAATTTGATCGCGCTGAAGGGTTTGCTGGAAGTCCGCGAAGCGGTGAAAGACTGGATGACGCTGCAGGTGGTGGCTTTTCCCCAGGACGGACTGTATGGCGGGCCAAAAAACGCAGCGCTAATGGAAGAGGCTCTCAAGCTAGGTGCAGACGTGGTGGGCGGCATTCCTCACTATGAGCTGACGCGGGAAGATGGGGTGCAGTCTATTCATCAGATTTTTGCGTTGGCGGAGCAGTACGATCGCCTGATTGATGTTCACTGTGACGAGATTGATGACGACCAATCGCGGTTTCTAGAAGTGATCGTCGCCGGCGCGATTCGTAGTGGCATGGGCTCTCGCGTCACGGCCAGCCACACGACAGCCTTTGGCTCTTACAACAACGCCTATGCTTTTAAGCTAATGGGCTTTTTGCAGCGCACCTCGATCAACTTCATTGCCAACCCCCTGATCAACATCACGCTACAGGGACGAGCGGATACCTATCCAAAGCGGCGCGGGGTAACGCGGGTGAAGGAGTTGTGGCAACAGGGCGTGAATGTCAGCTTGGGGCATGACTGCATTCAAGATCCTTGGTATAGCCTGGGAACGGGCAACATGCTGGATGTGGCCAGTATGGCGGTTCATGTCTGTCAGATGACCGGAAGGCGGGAAATTGATGCTTGCTATGACATGGTGACTTGGAACGGCGCTAGAACCTTGCATTTGGAAGAGCAGTATGGGCTGGAAGTGGGCAAGCCTGCCAATCTGATCGTGCTGGATGCGGGCGATCGCTATGAGGCGATCAGACGGCGCGCGACAGTTCGCTATGTGATCTCGCGAGGCAAGTTGCTGGCTCACACCGAGCCTCCCAAGTTGCAGGAATTTCTCTGTGTTACCGTGGCTGATGTAGGTTTGCAGGACAAAGCTTAGGCTAGGAAATGGGCATCTCTCGCTGGATTTCAGAGCATTTCAACGATCGCACACAGCCTGGCAGACTCACAGGCTGGCTGGCAAAACGACTGGGCGATCGCGGTCAATACCTAACGCCTTATCTATTTTTGGCTCCGGCCTTAATTTTGCTGACGCTAACAGTCTTTTGGCCCGCCCTGCAGGCGTTTTATCTCAGCTTCACGCGCTACGAATATGACATCACTCAGCCCCCGCAGTGGATCGGGTTAGACAACTTTGAGCGCCTGCTCTCAGATCAAGTGTTTTGGCAAACCTTAGGAAACACAGTGACCTATCTAGTCGGCGTTGTACCGATTTTGGTGATTGCGCCTCTCGGTTTGGCCATTTTGGTCAATCGCGCCTTGCCTGGAATCTATTGGTTTCGAGCGGCTTACTACACCCCCGTCGTGATCTCGATGGTTGTGGCTGGGATCGCATGGCAATGGCTCTATGCCGAAACGGGCTTGCTCAATCAACTACTGCGCTGGCTCAATCCGTCTGCGGAAGGTATTCCCTGGCTGACCAGTCCTGATCTGGCCCTGTTTAGCGTCATGGCCGTCACCGTCTGGAAAGGCTTGGGATACTACATGGTGATCTACCTGGCGGGATTACAAGCGATTCCAGCAGAACTGTATGAGGCGGCGGCCATTGACGGCTCCGACGGCTGGCAAAAGCATTGGGATATTACGGTGCCGATGATGAAACCGTACTTATTTCTGGTCGCTGTGATTTCCGCCATTTCAGCTACAAAGGTCTTCGAAGAAATCTTCATCATGACCCAAGGTGGCCCGCTCAATAGCTCCAAAACCATTGTCTACTATGTCTATGAGCGAGCCTTTCGGAACCTCGAAATCAGCTATGCCTGCACGATTGGACTGGTGCTGTTTTTGATGATTTTGGGGCTATCGCTGCTGAGATTGGCGATTAATCGGCAGCCGATTTAAAGATTGGCGATCAGTCGGCAGCCGCTTTGAGAAGCAGCTTTGAGAAGCAGCTTTAAGAAGCAGGTTTAGCGATCGACCGATCCCATAATGATGTCAATGCTGCCGAGGATGACGACGATATCTGCGACTTTTACGCCTTTAAGTAAATAGGGCAGAATTTGCAGATTGTTGAAATCGGCAGCGCGAATTTTCCAGCGCCAGGGAAACACCTGTTCATCTCCAATCAGGTAAATGCCCAATTCTCCTTTACCGCTCTCGATCCGAACGTAGTGTTCGCCCTTGGGGATCTTGAAGGTAGGGGCGATCTTTTTACCGATGAATTGGTAATCAAAGGCATTCCATTCTGATTTTGGGCCTGACGCCATGCGTTGAGCTTCCAAGTTTTCGTAGGGGCCACCTGGAATTTGGGCGATCGCCTGTCGAATGATCTTGAGCGATTCCCGCATCTCCCGCACTCTAACCCAATAGCGAGCCAGACAATCTCCACTGGTTTCCCATTGCACCTCCCAGTCAAGGTCGTCATAGTGCTCATAATGGTCTACCTTCCGGAGATCCCACTTAACACCGGAGGCTCGCAGCATCGGGCCAGAAAGCCCCCAGCTGATGGCGTCTTCGCGAGAGATCGTCCCTACGCCCTCCACCCGCCGCCGAAAGATCGGGTTCTTGCTAATCAGGCGTTCGTATTCATCGATTTTGGAGGCGAAGTAGTCACAGAAGTCTTGACACTTATCTAGCCAACCATAGGGCAAATCGACCGCTACACCGCCCACCCGAAAGTAATTGTTGTTCACCATGCGATAGCCCGTTGCGGCTTCCCACAGGTCATAAATCATCTCGCGTTCGCGGAAGATATAGAAAAACGGCGTCCCTGCACCCATATCGAGCAAGAACGGCCCTAGCCACAGCAGATGATTGGCGATGCGGTTGAGCTCTAGCATGATCATCCGGATGTAGCTCGCCCGCTTGGGAACCGAAATATCGGCCAGCTTTTCAACCGCATTGACCGTCACAGCTTCATTAAACATGCCTGCCCCATAATCCCAGCGGCTGACGTAGGGAATATACATTGTGTTGGTGCGATTCTCGGCAATCTTTTCCATGCCACGATGTAGATAGCCGATCACAGGCTCGCAATCAACAACGTCTTCTCCATCTAGCGTCACGATTATCCGAAAGCAGCCATGCATGGAAGGATGATGGGGACCCATGTTGATCACCATCGGTTCTGTTTTAGTCTCAAGCATCCTCATGGATCAGACCTCCTTCAGTAATCTGAACTAGGATTCACAACTATGATTTAGTATGTAGCCGGAAAAAAATAGAATCTTGTACATTCGTCCAATTTTTGGATATTCTTCTGATCTTTAAGACTTCACTTGCTGCAAGAATGCTCTAGGTGTCACTCCGATCAGGCGCTTGAAATGACGATGGAAATGGCTTTGATCGACAAAACCAACCGCTCTCGCAATGTCAGCAATCGTTAACTTTCCTTGCTTGAGCAATTGCTGGGCTCGTTCAATTCGACAGCGAATCACATATTGATGGGGGGTGGTTCCTGTTGATTGCTTGAAGAGCTGAGAAAAATAGTGAGCGCTAATTTGTACAATGGCAGCTAGTTCGTGAAGGCTCAAATCTTGATTAAGATTGACATGGATGTAGTCAACGACGCGCTGTAATTGAGCTTTTGATAAGCCCCCGGTGTAGACGGGTAGCTGCAACGATTGGGCGCAGTAGCCTTGCAATAAATGCACCATCAAGGTGGTGATCAATGTCTCGGCATAGAGGCGATTGGTACTCCCCGAATTTTCTAGCGATCGCTTCAGAGCTAGTCCGATTTGGTAAACAAGCGGGTCAGCGGTGGCAAAGTGGGGAATCAGTTCAATGCGATGGCGTCCGACTGTTTCATCAATGGTGCGTGCAAAAACCTGTGGTTCCAAACCTAGAATAACGACGCCACCACTCACATCCCAACGGGTTCGATGCCAAGTATCTGCCGGAACAATGACCACATCCCCTTGCAAAACTTGCTCCTGCCGAAACTCTCCATCGATCAAGCGTTCGGCTTGAGCAGGCTTTGGCATATCAACAAAAATGCCGAGGCCATGCTGCTTGACAGATATTTCGGGGGTTTGTCCTGGCGAGAGATAGTCATAGGCGACCAGGATGCCATCCCATTGGATTGAGGCGCTACTCAGGAGGGGCGATCGCGCAAAAATCCGCTTGTAGCCTTCCTCTTTTTCCTTAGCAAAATCAACCCGAAGGGACGACATACCAGATCTGCTCCAATCGCCTTGTCTGCACTCGCCTTGTATACACTCACGTTGTCTACACTATTTACCAAGCGTTGTATTTACCAAGTATTGTATAAGTAGGTGGACATCAATAAATGATGCTGTAGGGTGCTGTTAGGCGTAGCCGTAACGCACCACTCCCCAGGCTTTGATGCGTTACGGCTACTATTTACCAAGTATTGTATACAAAATTTATCAAGCAGTTTCACCTTCGTGGCTCGATTAGAAGCGGGTTTCAAACTCCAATACCGACCGAACATTCCCGGCTGTATCGACCCCAGTTCGGAGCCGAAACTCTTCATTGAGCCGATACAGCAAGTTGAATTGGGTGGGCTGATCGGCTGTCAGAATTTGTAACACTGAGACCGAAAAGTCTCCCGTCACATTGACACCTGCTTCTGCGGCCAATCCCAGCGTCGAAACTCGGTTTTCATCAACAATCGTAGTTGGGAACAGGCGAAAATCAGTCAGCCCTAAGGCATTGCCCACAATATTTTGGAGGCTGGTCAAGAGAGCGGAGCCTGCCAAGTTGGCTAGGGCTAGGGTGCTGTCGCCTCGACCCAGCGTATCCACAAAGCCACCCCCCAGCAGGGCAATCAACTCGATTTCGGAACGGGCCGGGCTACTAGTCAGCTCCAAATTGTCAGCAAGCTGGCTAGCGAAACCATCCACCGCCGCCTGGATGCGAACCGTTTGGATCGCGCCAAAACTCGTGACAGGAACATCGGCAATTTCAGGCGCAGCGAAGAGAGAAGGGGTCGTCTGGGCTGGAATTCGAGTCACTTCTGGGACAGAGGTGATCAGGCGAACATCCAAGTAGGGATCTAACCCCTGATTGGGGAGGAAAGCAGCCGTGTGCTCATATCCACGCTCTAAGACAAACTGGGTTGTGAAAATATTCACCTGCCCACTCCGCAGCCGAATGACGCCAGATGGGCTGAGGTTATCAAGAGGGCCGTTGATGGTTAGATCTCCACTCGCCACAAAGTTGAGGATGGGCTCACGGGTGATCTGAATATTGTTGCCTAGGGTGATCATCAAATTGTTGAATTCGGGCGGGGTGGTCTGGAAGCCGTCGTTTGCGGGAGGTGTCGCTTCTGGGGCTGGAGCGGCGATCGCTTGGGAACCGCCATCGGGGAGTGCAATCCGGCCATTGGTGAGCTGAATTTCCCCTCCAATCTGGGGGGCGATCGCCGCTCCAGCCACCACCACCTGTCCATTGACATTGCCGTTATATAGCCCTTTTAGGTTCAAGGCAATCTGATCTAGATTCACGACCAACGGTGTTTCGGGGACCGTCGGATCGGGAAATGTCGGCGCAAAGATGGGAATCACGCCCTGAGCAACGACTTCTCCGGCACTAAAGTCTCCTTGCAGACGCACAACCTCGATGCGATCAGTATTAAACCGCACCTCTCCCGTCACATTGGTCAATGGCTCGGGCAGCGCCTCGGCGGTAAATACTGCATTGTCTAGTGTGGCAATTCCAACGGCTTGCGGCTGCGACAACGTCCCCCGCACCTGCAAATTAACCCGCCCTTCTCCTTCCTGGTAAGCCACCTGATTGGTCAAGACATTAATCAGCGCCAGCCCTTCGTCTCGAACGTTGACATCCAAAAACAGCTGATCGCTGTCGGGTGCGACTGCAGCAAAGGGGAGCTGATAGGGGATGCTGCCAACCAACCGCAGCGGCTCTGGGCCTTCTAAGAGCAGCCCTCCTTCAAAGTTGAGACGGGCGTTGTTGTAACCAAAGACGCTTCTGGCACTTTGGATATCGGAGCCATTGAGCGAGGCCTGGGCCAGTGTGACTTCCCCCAATACTTGAGGATTTTCAATGCTGCCAGAGAGGGTGGCGGTGGCGTTGAGATTTCCCCCGACATCGACCGGAAACTCAAACAGATCTTGCAACGCCTCAATGGGAATATTGACGGCTTGCAGTTGTCCAGACTGCTCTTCTCCCCCAATTTGCCCAGAGAAGGTGAGCAAAGACTCATTTGTCTCAAAGCGCAATGGCAAGAGGGTGAGAACACCTTCTGCAAAGCTGCCTTCCGCAATCACCTGGTTGACTTGGTACTGATCCCAGACCCAGTCTTGACCCCGGAGGTCAAACTCTAACTCAGGCCCTGTCTCGGGAGAAAAGGCAAGATCAATTTGCCCAGAAAAAGTTCCGTCTAGCTCAGACAAATCTGGCAGAATTGTTGCTTCTTGACGGGCAATAATTTGCTGTTCGCGGAGGGCCAAAATTTCTGAAAAACGTCGGAGCTGAGTGAGCAGAGGCGCTTCTGGCATACCGACTGGAATGGGGTCTACCGCAGCCGCCGTCGCAAATACGGGCGGTTGCAACCCTCGGCCCAAATCTTGCAGGTCAAAAATCTGGAGGGCCGTCAGGATATCTTGCACACGGCCAGCTTCGGCAACCACTTGGCCTTGGAAGAGCGGGGCGGTGGTTGGATCATAGACTCCGGCGATGCGGTAAAGGCTCTCGGCAATTCGCAGTTCGCTGTCGGTCAGGGTGGCAACGCCATCGATGTAGCGAAACTGGCCTGTAAACTGGTCTGCGCGGATGTAGCCAATCGAGGGTTGGGCGATCGCCACCTCTCCCACCACTGTGGGATCGTCTAGATTAGCAATATCAATGTTGAAGCTACCCGAAAGTTGACCTGTTACAGCCCCCAACCCAACTTGAGCGGCGGGTGTCAGATTAAAAACTGATAACGGGAAGTTTTCAACGGTGGCCAGCAAGTTATCGCCAACAGTGCGACCCTGGGCGATCGCCTCATCCCGCTGTACCAGGAAAGAAACCGGACGATTTTGCTCATCTAATGTAATGGCGACCTGGTCTTGAGCCCCTGTCAGCGCCAGATCTAACCCCTGTGGCACTAGGGCAATTCGCCCCGTCAACACAGGCTCAAAGGCGAGTGTATTCACCGTCAATCCTTCTACCTGCACCGCTCCCACGACGCTTGGCGCATCGGGGGTTCCGGTGACGAGTCCTGAGAAGTTGGTCACTCCAGCGAGCTGTACGGCGTCGGGGGTTGGAATCGGCAAATCAGTGATCAGGTAGTCGCGCAGGTCTACATTCAGGTTGAGTCCAGTAATTTCGGGTGCGTCAGGGCCTTGGAGTCGAGCCAGAATGAAGCCATCTGCCTCAAATCCGGGCGCAGTGGCTTGATCGATCTGAATGCGATCGCCCGTCCACCGAACCGCAGCCGTAATCGGGCGATCGACCAAAGCAATTCCTTCTGAGAAGCCGACCTGACCTTGGGCTCGAATGGCTTCAGGGCTAAAATCGTCCAGCGTTCCCGCCAGCTGTAGATTGCCGCTAAATAGCCCCCGCAAATCGGGCGAAAACTGGGCCAACTCGATCCCAGAACCCTCTACCGTTGCCTGCCATGCCCCTTGGGAAGCCTGTCCTGTTCCCGTAACAGTGCCGCCTGCCACTTGTAGCAGCGTATCCTGGAAGAAAATTTGCTCATCGGCAATCAGCACCTGCCCCCGCGCTGGATAGGTGGCTTGAGGAGCCTGCCACGCCACTAGGGTTTGCAGTTCACCGAGAGGGCCAAAAACTTGGGTGTTGGCACTGACCGTACCGATGGTAATCGCATCGTTTTCTAGACCGTAGATTTGGGCGATCGCATCCCCCGGCAAATTCGTCGCCTCTAGGTCAAATACAACGCCGCCCTGATCGCCAAAACTGAAACTGCCATCCCCCGTCACCAAGCCCCCCACCGCAGGCAGACCCCGAATTTGCTCAAAGGTCATCCCTGCTGGCGTGAGCGCAAAATTTGTGGTGATTGACGAAAAGGTCAGCCGATCAACGCGGACAGAGTCCACGGTGGCAACCGTTCCGGCCAACAGCGGCTGCTCGATTGCCCCCGTGAGCTGAAGATCTGCCGTCAGATCACCCACCAGCGGCACAGGTGGCTCAACGTCAAACGTAGCTAGTAGATTGGTGGCACTGACAGCCGCAACCTGCCCGGTGAGAGCGTAGCCCAGCTGAGTATGGAGACTGCCCCCCACCTGCAACGGAATCAGACCGTAGAGGGTTTGAAAGTCTTCAAAGGCAATTTCTTGGCCCTGAAATCTTAGCCTGCCGTTGGCATTGGTAAAGCGATTGGGGACGTTTTCGATTTGGGCAGTCGCATCCAAAAAGCGAGTCGTGCCTTGCAGCGCTAGAGGGGTATCGGGCCGAAACTGAACCTCTAAGCTGGCGTTGAGGTGTCCAGCTTCTAGCGTGAGGGGCAGGGGCAGGAGTGAGCCTATATCCTGAGCCAAAAGCCTTTGTCCTTGGACGATCAGGTTGGTTTGGCGCGTCGGGAGTGCAGATTCTCCTCGCAGCCGCAGATTGCCGCCATTGGCGGGTTGAGTCTCCAAGACAAATGAAATATTTTGAGCCCGATCGCGGAATGTAGCGTTGGCCGAGACGTTTTCGAATACGACCTGAGGGGCGATCGTCTGTAGTTCTTCTGGATCAAGGGAAGGAGCACTGGCGATCGCGGAGGGAGCCATGACCAAGCGGCCTTCCTGAACCCGGATCACGTCTAGTTCTGTCGTAATCGGACCCTCCGCATCGCGGGTATCAATCTCGGTTTCGAGCCATTCCCCGGCATCGTTTTGGCTGAGAAAGATATCCGGTCGCACTAGGGTAATATCTAGCCGCAACGTCCGAGTTATTGCCAGCTCTAGTAAGTTAAAACCGACTTCGACCGCTTCAACGCCAACCTGATCTGGATCAGTGGCAGTTGCTGGGATGGTCGATTGCCCAAACTGAAGACCTCTGAACGAAACACCGCTGACAGCACCCAGGTTCACCGGACGATTGATCGTATCGCTCAGGTTTTTTTCGATCAGGGGAGCCAACCGTTCATGGATAAACATCCAGGCCCACCAAGAACCTGCCGCACCACCCACCAAGGCAATGCCACCCACTAGCAAGCCTGCCCGCAGTAAAAATCGCCGCCACTTGCGATCGCGAGTCGGCTCTACGGGATCTGGCTGATTGGGATCAGGCTCATTGTCCAAGTTCGGGGAGTTGGTCATCTTAATCCTCATCTGATGACTAAACAGATGTCATCACTAGTTAGCCGTCTTGGTTTGTCTTTTTTGGCTTCTGGTTAAAATCTGGGCCGCTGTACCGATACGCCTCCAGCAGTCCCAGCTCAAAATGCCATAAGCTCAAAATGCCATAACAATGACCTAGCAGATGACGTTGCATTGCTAGGACACCATTAAAGAATTTATCCCAGAATTGAGTTTTTGCTGAACCAGGTTACTGAAATTGAATCGGCTGCATCCAGAAATAACTCTGATCCGTTCCTCAACCTTACCCATCTGATCTGAAGCGTTCAGAGCAATCACCTAATATCATCCTAGCCAGAATATTGACAGCATACCTGCTGCTTTTGTTGCGGCGATCGCCCATCTATCAAGCAAAATCTTCCCAAGCCAACTCACATATATTTCTTCAACAGAAACAATAAAACTTATCACCGATAGCTTATATCAAGTTTTTTTCGCTTCCTGAAGTTAAGCAAATTTAACCCTAACGAACACAAAAAAACCCTGCGACCCATTAGCCGCAGGGGAAAGTTACCCGAGTATGTCAATCAAACGAGAAGAGAAACTGTTTTAGTTGCCCCATACACCTTGGCGCAGATCTCTGAGCTGCTGGTTGACGAGGGATTGATAGCCTTGGTCGTACATGACTTCTGGAGCCAGACGGTTTTGAGCTACTGCAGCCTCGACTAGATCTTCAGCTGTGATCTGACGGGTTCGGAACGCTTGCTTTAGAGCTGCATAGCTTGGAATACCCTGATCGCGGAAGAAACCCTGACGAGCCATGCTGACGAGGTTGAAGGGTTGCAGTCTCTCGCTCACGTAGCCAGGAGCGCCGGGGCGAGCGGTGGCGGGTGTGCCATCCATCATACCGGGCGCTTGAGGGCTGAGAGGCTGTTGCTGAGGCGTCATCATCCCAGGCATTTGCTGTTGCTGGGGCGTCAAGCCGGGGGTTTGCTGTTGCTGAGGTGTCAATCCAGGCGTTTGCTGTTGAGGCACTTGCGCTGTGACAGCGGGGGCGATCGCCAGAGAGGCAAAAATCGCGGACATACTACCAAGAATTAGGCGTTTCATATGTTGAGGCTCCTTGCGGTCTAAAAAAGTGAGTTCAGTACCAAAAATTAGTTCATCAAAAAGTGATCTAGGGCACTAACAATGACCATATTAAGAAAAGTCTCAAGCCCTTCAATCTCCATATCGGCGTATCTTTTCAGACGCTGCAAAAGCCCGAAGTTCTATCGCTGGTCTGGTATCGCAGACTACAGTAGAGTGTATTCGTCTAAAAGGCTGTATCTCTTTGTGAAACGCTCTGAGTTATGCGGCGCATAGGCCAACGCCTCAGCAAAGCTGGAATTTTCTTGGTCTGTGGCAGGTTTTTGTAAAGTGATCCGACCACTCTGATTTACCTTAAAAGTTGACACTTTGCCATCGATACAGCGTTTTAAGGCAAGATGACAGGTAGCAAATTTTGGTTGAGTGGGGTTCTATCACGATGCGCGTATTCGTTTTACTTTTCAATGCCCGAACTGAAAATGAAGGGATTCACACCCTCAAAACGGGCGATCGCAATATTGTCCTGATGTTTGAGTCTGAAGATGATGCGACCCGCTATGCTCTGCTCTTGGAAGCCCAAGATTTTCTGGCTCCCGCCGTCGAAAGCATCGACGCCGAAGACGTGGAAGATTTTTGCGACAACGCCCACTACGAGTGCAAACTAGTGCCAGAAGGGACGCTTGCCGTTCCGCCAGAGAGCGCTGCCGAAGAGCTAGACTGGCAGCCGGAAGGCCAAACGACCCCCGACGCATCCTCATCTAACCCAGGGGGAGCCGCTGCCGATAACGCTGACCAACCCAACTTCTCCCAGCAAGAACTCGACCGCATTCGTCGCCAGCTGGAAGGCTTGCTCTAAGCTAGTTCAGTTCTAAGCTAGTTCACCCTTACAACTAGTTCAGCTTTATAACCAGACTCGTCAAACGATCAAGGATAAATTCAGTGAACGTATCAGACCGGGGACATTTGCTGACAGAGCAGATTAATCCCAATAGCCAAACTCTGGATCAGCTTACCGCCCTAGAGCTAGTTGACCTCTTTAATCAGGAAGATGCCAGGGTGATCACGGCGATCGCCGCTGCCCGCGAACCTTTAGCGGCTGCCATCGATCTCACCGCAACAGCGCTTCAGCAGGGAGGAAGGCTGTTTTATATTGGCACGGGCACCAGCGGTCGATTGGGCGTGTTGGACGCAGCCGAATGTCCGCCCACGTTTTGTACACCCCCAGAGCTCGTGCAGGGCATTATCGCTGGAGGAGCCGCTGCCCTAGTGCGAAGCTCTGAAGATTTGGAGGATCGGGCAGAAGATGGAGCCTCGGCGATCGCCCATCGCCAGATCACCGACCTGGATGTGGTAGTAGGTATTACCGCTGGGGGTACAACTCCCTATGTGCATGGCGCGTTGCAGGCCGCTCGTCAACGCGGCGCAAAAACAATCTTCATCGCCTGTGTCCCCCAAGAGCAAGTGAGCGCAGACGCTGATTTAGATATTCGGTTGATCGTTGGGCCAGAAGTCTTAGCTGGATCAACACGCTTGAAAGCGGGCACGGTGACCAAGCTGGCACTCAACATGCTTTCGACGAGCGTCATGGTCAAGCTGGGCAAAGTATACGGCAATCGGATGGTGGATGTCTCTGTCACCAACCACAAGCTCCACGACCGGGCACTCCGCATCTTACAAGACCTGACCAACCTTGAGCGCGAGCCTGCTGCTCTCTTACTCGAGAACAGTGGTCGCCGTGTCAAGCTGGCCCTGCTCATGCACTGGACGGGGTTAGATCCGAAGGCGGGCGATCGCCTCCTCTCTCAACACCAAGGAAATCTCCGAGCAGCCGTTCAGGCCTTCGGTTCAGCGACGCCTTGATGGCTAAAACGCAAAAACCCCCGGTTGCCGATTGCACCGAGGGTTTAAATCCCAATCATGTATTTTCGCCATTCTTGGTGTGAGCCGCTTTTCACGTATTTTGCGACTTCAAAGTAGAGTCCGCTATAAGGGCGGTGGGGAGGGTGTCGCAACAACATGTTGGCTTCTTTGGGCGTGCGGTTTCCCTTTCGGACATTGCAGCGCACACAGGCCGCCACCATATTTTCCCAGGAATCGCCGCCGCCTCGCGATCGCGGAATGACGTGGTCTAGCGTCAAATCCTCGCCCGTACAGCCACAATATTGACAGGTGTGCCCATCTCGGTGGAGGATATTTCGGCGGGTCAGAGGAATTTCCTTATAGGGAACTCGCACATAGTGGCGCAGCCGAATCACCGTCGGAAGCGGGAACTCTGCATAGACAAGTTTGCCGTTATGCTCAACTTGCTCCGCTTTTCCCTTGATCATCAAAACTACAGCCCTGCGCCAACTCGTGATGTTGAGGGGCTCGTAGGAGGCGTTTAACACCAAAACCTTACCCATTATGGTTGCTTGATAAGAAAGGTTTTACAGATTTTCCAATCAGAACAGAAGAACTGATCTAAAAGTTCTTTGTTCAGCATAAGGCAAATTTTTCTAGAAGTCGCCCCAACGGGGTGATCCCCCCGCTCCCGATCGAATGCTGATTTTGCCGCTCAACTCTAAAAATCCCGTCACCTAGCCCCCATTCCAGGCATTAGACCTGTCTTTCGCTCTCTGAGAATTTGCTTCCGACGAACTAGTAGGAAATTATCAACAACGTGTAACATAGCGGACACTAGCGTTGCTCACCTGAAGAGATTCTAAATGAGAGCTAACTCGGTGGGCCTTGCCTATACGGCCTTAAAGTGAGTGATGTGTTGTGTGGTTTTAAGTGTTGTGTGGTTGTAGTGCAGGAGTGAGGTTATGTTGATTTGGGAGCAGCCTTCAAGTCTGGTTTCCATGCAGCGTGAACGGGCCTGGGTTGAGATTGACCTAGCGGCCCTGGCGCACAATGTTCGCCAAATTCGGCGGTTGTTGTCACCGTCTACGGCGCTGATGGCGGTCGTCAAAGCCGATGCCTATGGACATGGCGCTGTCACGATCGCCCGCACGGCCCTCCAACATGGTGCCACCTGGCTGGGTGTAGCCACGATTCCAGAGGGCATTCAGCTACGGGAAGCAGGCATCAAAGCCCCAATTTTGTTGCTAGGTGCGACCAATACACCAGAGCAGATCCGGGCGATCGCCCACTGGCAACTCCAACCAACGCTCTGCACCCCCAAACAAGTGCTGGTGTTTGCCGAAACAATGGCCGCTTGGACGGCTGATCAGCATTTGCCTGTGCATCTCAAGATTGATACTGGCATGTCTCGACTAGGAGCGCCTTGGCAGGAGGCGGCTGAATTTTGTCAGTTGGTGCAGCGATCGCCCCAGCTCCAGATTGCCAGCATTTACTCTCACTTAGCGACAGCCGACAGCCCCGACCCAACGGTGATGCAACAGCAGCAAGCTAGATTTAAGCAGGCGATCGCCCAAATTCGTGCCGCTGGGATCGTACTCCCTCGACTCCACTTTGCCAATTCAGCCGCCGCCATGACCAACTCGGCTCTGCACTACGACTTGGTGCGGGTTGGGCTGGGCCTGTATGGACTTTATCCTGCGCCCCATCTTCGGTCGGTGGCTGATTTGAAGCCAGTGATGCAAGTGAAAGCACGAGTCACGCAGGTCAAGACAATTCCAGCGCAGACAGGCGTGAGCTATGGCTACCAATTCATCACGCCACACGAGATGTCGTTGGCCGTGGTCGGAATTGGCTACGCAGATGGCATTCCCCGGAATCTGTCTAATCAAATGACGGTGCTGATTCGAGGCCAGCGGGTGCGGCAGGTGGGCGCGATCACAATGGATCAAATCATGCTCGATGTTAGCAACATTCCCGACTTGCAGGAAGGGGAAGTCGTCACTCTGCTGGGCGAAGACGGGGGCGATCGCATCTCTGCCGACGATTGGGCTGAAATGCTAGGCACCATTTCGTGGGAAATTCTCTGCGGCTTTAAACACCGTCTCCCCCGCCTCGCAGTCGGACAGGCGTTTGAGCTGCAAGATCAGGCGATGCAGTCTTAGATTTGAGCTTGCAGATTGAATCTTCAAACGCTAACCTGGTCGAGCTGTTCGGCGGGCTGTTCGGTGGGTTGAGTTTCTAGAAGCTGTTGATAGAGCTGGTCTAGCTGGATTGCGACGCCATCCCAACTAAAGTAAGTTTCGACTCGCTTGCGGGCTGCTTGACCGAGCTGGCTTTGCCAATCAGGAGCACTTAGAATGCGATCGATTGCGGCGGCAAACGCGGCGTCATCTTTGGTGGGAGGCAGCAAGCCCGTTTCTTCGTGCGCCACACTAAACTGAAGGCCGCCGACGTTGCTCGCGACAACGGGTGTACCGCTAGCCATCGCTTCGATCGCCACCAATCCAAACGGTTCATAGTGGCTGGGCACCACACAGACATCTGCCGCCGCATAGTAGGCTGGCAAATCTGCATCGTCAATTCGACCCGCGAAGGTCGTGAAGTCGGTCATGTCGAGTGCTTGCACAATCCCTTCAATGCGATCGCGCTCTATTCCATCACTGCGTCCAGGCCGACTACCACCCCCAATAATCAGTTGGAGCTTTTGGCCTCTGAGCTGAGACTGACCTACCGCGCGCACCAGCGTCTCAATGCCTTTGCGTGGATCAAACCGCCCCACATAGAACACGATTTTGGTCGCAGGATCAAGACCCAGTTGCTGACGAGCCTCCAAACGCGAGATCGAGCCAAACCGCTTGATGTCGGTCCCACAAGGAATAATGTCAACATTGCCGTAGGGAGAAACGAGCGATCGCAAGTGTTCTGCTTCTTGAGGACTGGTCGCAACCACCCGATCGACTGTTTCCAGACAAGCTCTCTCAACCGCCAAACGGGTATCAGCGATCGGCGGAATGATATCGATCGACCGATATTTCACCGCTCCAACCGAGTGATAGGTGTGAACCTGCTGCAACGCCTGAATTTTCTTGAGCTCCATCCCCACCCAGGACGACAGCCAATAGTTGGTATGCAGCAGGCGATACTGGCGGCCCGACTGTTGCTGAAACTCTAGAAATGCCTGCACAAACTGGGGCAGATACTCAAAAATCTCGTCTCGCGGCACAAAGTCTTCTGGCCCTGCCGTCAGCCGAATCGTGCGGCAGTTGGCGGCATGTTCCACAACAGCAGACTGATCGGCACGGGTGCGGCGGGTAAACATTTCAACCTGCCAACCGCGACGGGCGAGAGCTTCCCCAACCTGCCGAACATAAACGTTTTGCCCTCCGGCCTCTTCCCGGCCAATATCCACAGCCGGATCTCCATGAACGGAAATCAAGGCAATGTGCTGTCGATTTGAAGAAACCATAATGTTACGTTGATGGAGTTCTACAAAGCCTAGCAGGACGATTTCAGGGTTCAAGAACGATCCCCGTTAACTAGTTTCTGAACGTTTAGCAAGCTATCAGGACAAAGCTCACTGCGGCTCTTAAGAAACATCGTTTTTTTTGCGTATAGCTATAATATCCCTTGGGGAAATTTTTCTCCAATTCGCTTGGGAAAACAGAAACGATTCGCAATCTCGAACGGATTTTCATAAAAGCAATGAATGTCTCAGATCCTATGAAATCGTCCTGTAATCGCCCTCATCAGGCATGAAACGATTGGATCTGGTTTGAGTAAATAACCTGAACTTAATGACCACTCAATTAAAGACAACTCAACTAAAGTTTCAATAATTTGGCAGATGTATTATTAATGTTCTATTGTAGCATCCTGTGTCCTCTAGTTTGAAAAGCTCTCTAGATGCAATTAGGTTTTGCTTGAAAGTCTTGTAGTTTAAGCGATAGAGATTTTTGCTTTTAAGGGGTTCACTTCTCATTCACTTCCTCTTCAAAAATGTAACGATTGAATGTTCAGAAGTTGCCAATCGCTTGCCAAAAGGGGGTTTCTCTCTTGTAAGACTTGTTCGTTGGCGATCGCCCCCTCAGCAGTTTTGCCGTGCCCTCTCAGTACCTTTTACCGTGCCTTTTAGAATCAACCTGACTTTTCGCTTTACTTCTGCTCACAGAATGTTATGATGGTTTCCGTCACTTTGGAGAGGTGGCTGAGTGGTCGAAAGCGGCAGATTGCTAATCTGTTGATGGATTTAGGTCTATCCGAGGGTTCGAATCCCTCCCTCTCCGTTCCCAACACAGTCTGTTCCCAACACAGTCCGGTCCAAATACCATCCTTCTAAAGTTCATCTACAACTTTGAGGAGTTGTGCTGGGCTAGCATTGGGAACCAGAAAAGAAAACAGGTGCTGAAATTTCAGCCTTCCCGCTGCATCTAAAACAAACTGTGCGGGTAAAGGTGCTCCCAATGATTGCCCCAACTGATAAGTGCGAAAAGTTTTGCAACTTGGATCGCTGAGCAACGGCATCTTCAGGCCCAAATCCTGCAGGACGATTTTGCTTTGGCGGATATCGGTGCTGGTAATCATGAGGACTTCTACACCCCGTGAGCGAAACTGCTCGTAGGCTTGATTCATAGCCTGAATATGGGGGAAGCACAGTGGGCAATATTGCTTTTCGGTAAAAATGCGCGTGAAGGCCAACACCACCGGACGATTCCACTCTGAGTCGGTCCCAGTTTCACCCACATAATCAGACAGCCGTACTTGGCGTCCGCTGGCCACATCCGTTAGTTCAAAATCAGGTGCTTTGTCGCCCAGTTGCAAAGAACTCCGGGCCGGAATCGGCAGCAAATTATCGAAGAAGCGGCGGTTTAGCAGGCCGCTGAAGTCGTTTGAGGTCAGCATGGGCAGTAGATACAGGATGGAGATACAGAGTCAGACAACTTCACAAGATTGCCTTCAGGGTAGAAGGTTTTCAGCATTTTTTCTACATATTTCTATACACATCAGAGCCTCAGAGCTGGAGGGGCGCTAGAACGGCCAGCAACCGCTTTACTTGTCGTTCCCAGGACCAAGACTGCATCATGTTTGCGGCGGCGGCTCCAACTATTTGCGCTTGGTGGCGGTTGGCGTGAATGGTTTCTAACGTTTCGATAATTTCTTCAATGTCTGACTCACCCCATCCCACAGAGCCGTGAGTCGGATTGCCGGAGGAGATAGGGGTTTGAGTATGGAGGGGGTAGGCGCTGCCAGGTTGAATCAGATCCAAATGTCCGGTATTGGCCGACAGGACGGTGGGAATGCCGCAGGCCAAGCTTTCCATTGCGGCCAGGTTGGTGCCGCCTTCACAGCGATTGGGAAAAACGGCGACATCTGCCTCTCGCAAAATCTGACCGACCAAATGATTGGGGATGACGCCTAGGTCAATGACTGCATCGGCTCGGATGCCGTTGGCGACCAGCCATTCTTTGATCTGGAGTCGCCCCTGAGCATCGACTTTGGGCAAGCCCTGAACGTGCCCTGCTTGGTTGAGTCCAGCCATCGTGGTGGGCCAGCGGTTGTGCCATGCTGTGACCAATAGCGCTTCGGGGTGGCGAGTTTGGAAGTGTTGAAAGGCTTTAATGACGAGATCTTGCCCCTTGCGGTATTCCAACTTGCCGCCGGAGAAAATCACAAAGCGATCGCCCAAAATTCCCGATTTAGGCGCTGGATGAAAAATGGTTGGGTCAACGCCCTGGTGAACGGTCTGTACCTGAGTTAGGCCGTGGCTACGCAGCACTTGTTCATTCCAGGTAGAACCGACCACAATCAGGTCAAATGCCTGGGCGCGTTGGAGCGCTGCCGAACTCAGGTGAGTGTCTTCTAAAAAGATCACACCGACGTTGATCTTTCCCCAAATCCGGGCGAGTTCTGGCGTCGTGACAAAATCGTTGCCCAACCCTTTGAGCACTAGCGCCTCTAGCTTGATCTGCTGCTGAGGATGCTGTTGGAGCAGATCAGAAATTTGCTGCTGACGCTGAAATGCAGGCTGTAACAGATGCCAGTGCAGCGGATTGAAGGGCGTTTCGACCAACGGCGGCAACAGCGGGATGGGCTGGAGATCGGGTCGCTTCAAGAGCTGTAGCGTTAGATTGGTGCCGTAAATGCCCCATCCGGTGACAGCGCTCAATTCCCAACCAATACCGATTGGAGTTGGGTGTTCAAGATAAGTGGGCTGAAGGGCGATCGCCCCCTCTTCCCCTTGGGCTTGAACTTTGCGAGCTGATCGCATTTCAACCAAAGCCGCTTTCACCGCTGCCACCACTCCAGCCCAATCTCCAGGCTGCTGTTGGCGAAATAGCCGCATCGTTGGGTACCAAGGGCTATCAGAGCGGTCGAGCATCCAACGCCAATCGGGAGCAAAGGACTGCAACACCCAGACAGGTTTGGCCAATGCACCGGCCAAGTGAGCAACTGCCGTGTCAACACTAATCACTAGATCGAGTTGGGCGATCGCCGCTGCCGTATCTGCAAAGTCATCGAGCTGTTCGCTCAGGTTATCAATGTGTTGAGAAGTTAGATCCTGTTGGGCCAAGTCTGCTGAGCGGGGGCCTTTTTGCAGACTGTAGAATTGCACGCCCGAAACTTGCAGCAGCTCCAGCAAAGGCGCTAAGCCACAGGAGCGATTGTGATCATTGCGGTGAGTCGGGCTTCCGGCCCAAACCAGACCCACTTTGAGCTGGGTATCTGGGCGCGATCGCAACCTCACCGCATCAGACGCAGGGGGACTCAAGTAAGGAACCTGGCTAGGAATCGTCTCCAGAGTGGTGCCCAGGTGGTAGGGCAAGCTTAGCAATGGCGCATGGGTGTCAAACTCCGGCAGCAGCTCACCTCGGCTGACCCACTGATCGACCCCCGCCGCAGTCTGAAGCAGCCTCAACAGCGAAGCCTGACATTCTACAATCACTCGTCCGCCCTGTTGGGCCAATTGCGCCGCGTAGCGAATAAACTGAATCGTGTCGCCAAAACCCTGCTCGGCATAGAGCAAGATTGTCTTGCCAGTTAGATTGGTACCATCCCAGAGAGGCTGCTCAAAGTCGCGGGGCGGCTTGAAGTTTTTGACGCGCCAACGCCATTCATACTCGGCAAATCCTTGCTGCAAGTCGCCCAGCAGCAACAGCACATAACCCAAATTGTGGTGGGCGCTGGCATGGTCGGGATTGATGGCTAGGGCGTTTTGATAGCAGGCGATCGCCTCTTGCAGGCGATTTTGATCTTTGAGCGTGTTGCCCAAATTATTCCAGGCATCAAGATGATGAGGACGGTGAGCAACGGCTTGCTGATAATGATTAATGGCCAGATCAAGCAACCCTTGATCGCGGAGTGAATTGGCTAGATTGTAGTGAGCATCAGCATGTTGCGGCTGCAAGTGAAGGGATTGTCGGTAGTGAGAAATTGCTCCCGCTGCATGTCCCTGTTCTTTAAGCGTAACACCTAGATTGTTGTGAATGTTTGGGTCTTGCGGGTCGAGAGTCAGGGATTGTTGATAAGAAAGAATGGCCTGCTGGCGATCGCCCTCTCGTCGAAGTTGGTTGCCCTGGCGCAAGTAGTCATCGGCTGTCGCTGAGCTATCTACCAATTCTTGCAATGAGGCTGCAACTTGATCGATCACCGTAGACCAATCACGGGGAGAGGTTTGGCGAAACAGCCGTAGAGTCGGATACCAGGAGCTATCTGGCCAGTCAAACATCCAGCGCCAATCGGGCCGCGACGACAGCAAGACCCATACAGGCTTTCCCATTGCTCCGGCCAAATGAGCCACAGAAGTATCTACTGTAATCACCAGATCTAATTGGGCGATCGCCGCTGCCGTATCCGCAAAATCTTGCAATTGCGGATCTAAATCTTGAATGGCAAATTGTGTTTGAAAAGGCTGTAGTTGCTCTACTTGTGGGCCTTTTTGCAAGCTGTAGAAGGCGATCGCCGGAATTGTGAAAACTTGCTGCAATTGCTCCAATGTACAAGAGCGATAGGCATCATTGGCATGGGTCGGGCTACCTGCCCAAACAAAGCCCACCTTAAAGTGAGTATCAGCCGGAGATTTCAACTCTATTGCAGTGTCCGTAGGTGGATGCAAGTAAGGCACTTGGGCGGGAATGGTTTCGGGGGTAGTCCCTAACAAGTGGGGCAGACTCAATAGGGGAGCGTGAACCTGGAATTCTGGGAGGCGATCGCCCTTAGTAACCCATTGAGCCACCCCTGGCACGCCCTCTAACACTAGCAGCAGCGGGGCTGGAGCTTCGACAACCACATTTCCTCCCCATGCAGCGACCAATGGCGCGTAGCGAATGAATTGCAACGTATCGCCAAAGCCCTGCTCGGCATGAAGCAAGATTGTTTGCCCGTTGAGAGCCTCTCCATTCCAGAGCGGTTGTGTGAAATTGCGAGGGGCCTTGAAATTGGGGCCTTTGACCTGCCAACGCCATTCATATTCAGCAAATCCGGCTTGCAGTTCACCCGCCAACAGCAGTGAGAGAGCCAGATTGAGGTGAGCGTCGGGGTAGTTATTACGCAGGCTCAAAGCTTGGCGGTAAGCCGCAATTGATTCTGTCAATTGACCGTGATCGCAAAGGGCCAACCCCATATTATTGTAGGTTTCGGCATGGTGCGGATCAAGCTCAATCGACTGACGGTAGGCGGCGATCGCCTCTTCTAATTGATCAGCATCTTTGAGGGCATTGCCCAGATTGTAGTAAGCGTCGGCATAGTCGGGCCGCATCGCTAGTGCCTGCTGATAGGTAGCGATCGCCTCTGGCAATTGACCCAGTTCTTGCAGTGCAGCTCCCAAGTTGCTAAGAAAGGCGGCATCGTTGGGTCGTAGCTCTAGCGCCTTTCGGTAACAGGCGATCGCCCCTGCAAAGTCTTCAATACCTTGCAAGGCATTGCCCAAGTTGTTATGCAAGTCGGGGTTATCGGGATAGCGGTGGATTTCTTGCTGAAAGTGGGCGATCGCCTCTTGAATATTGCCTTGTTCGCGGAGGGTATTGCCCAGATTGTGAGACGCATCCAGATAGTGGGGGGCTAGTTGCAGGGCTTGTTGGTAATGGGCGATCGCCTCAGCAAAGTTTCCCTGCTGTCGCAGCACGTTGCCTAAGTTGTTGTGAACTTCAGGGTAGTCTGGTTTGAGTGCTAATGCTTGCCGATAGTAGCGAACAGCCGTCTCTAGCTGCCCCTGAGCTTTGAAAGCAACGCCTAAATTGTTGTAAACCTGGGGGTTTTGAGGCCGATAGACCAAAACTTGCTGATAGCAGGCGATCGCATCTGCCAATTTTCCAGCTCGATGGGTGGCCATGCCCAACAAGTACCAGGCTTCAACCGCTTCGGCTTGTTGCTGAAGGATCTGACGACACAGTTGCTCGGCTTCACTGAAATGCCCCCGCTGGAGATGTTGGTGGGCGATCGCCAAACTCTCAGAAATACTAGCCATCCATTTAGATCCACGCTGCTTGTCTCAATTTTAATCTCCTCAGGAGATATCACAGGCGATCGCTTTGTTGGGAATGGGAGAGGGAGCGATCGCCTTAGGCAGTTATGGCGCACAATCAAAGAAAGACCCCAATCCCTCTTTAGCAATGGAGAATAATGGAGTAGGCATGATGTACTTACTTTTCGCAGGTGCTCTGGCGATCGCCGGAATATTTGTGCTACCCGCATTGTTCGATGGTTTTGCCTTAGGACTTGCAAGCATAGCCAAAGTTTGTGTTGTCGGGACATTAGTCTATCTCGGCGTAAGGGCACTCACTAAGGAGGACAGCCGAGAATGATGGCTAGAAGAATTAGCTGATCGTTTGGATAAATCAACAACTTGAAGCTTTGAGAGCAATGTCCTGATTCTTAGCTCGTAGCTGCAGTTGAGCTGCTTGGCCCGAAATACTCACTTGTAAAGCTGCCATGCAACCCGTAGGGAACATGGTGCTTGAGGAAGAGACGAGCCAGTGGCCCTTGGTTGAAATTGCGAGCATCAAGAATGACGATTTCAGAGCATTCTCTTTCAGAGTTGTAGACCATGGTTAGCACCCAGCCATCATCTTCTGCGGTGCCGGAAGGGCGCGGAACGAAGATTGGTTCACTGACATAGCCTTGAGGGGCCGCACTCCAAAGCTGGCGATCGCCCGTCTCCAAATCAGCCTTGAGGATGGCTTGCAATGGGGCATTGCCCTCTGGTGCGTGAGCCGCTCCTAGGTAGAGATAGCGATAGGGACGACCCGCCCGATCGGGATGGACGTAGGGAAACTCGCAGCAGCGGCTTTCTAGCATTTGGCTTTCTACTTGCTGCGTTTCAAGATTTAGCTCAAACCGCCACAGTTGCCCAGGATCAATTGTCTCAAACTTGACATCGCGATAGTCCTCACCTGCTTCAACTCCTGGCAAAGACGCATAACAAATCGAATCGACAAATAGACAACCCTCTTGCTCGAAGGCATTGGCATGATGGAAAACAAAGCCCGAATCAACTTCTAAAGATTGAACTGGGGCAGATCCCTGACGAGGGATGATGATGATCTTGGTTTTTTGCTTGGGGTTGAATTGAATAGATTCTCCAGGGCCGCGCATTCCCAACACAAACGGAATCGGATTAAACGACACTGGGTTCTGAAAAAAGATGCAGTAGTTGGGCGTGATGGCAAAGTCGTGCATGAAGGCAAACCCAGGCACTGAGTGAGCATGTTGCCGAATCACCTTACCCTGGGGGTTGAGTTCGTAGATGGTGATCGTGGTGGAGAGTGCTGGTTTGACTGAAAAGTTGACCAGACAGGGTTCGTCGTCATCCATCGCGCAAGCTGGATCAATCCAGGGATGGGCCGCAAACGCATCACCCGGTTCCAAGACGCCATCCAAGTGGTCTAGACCTAAGGTTTCTAGTGTTTCAGGATTGAGGCGGTGGGGCTCAGCGGCTTCCCAAAGCGCCAGCAACTTGCCGCCCCAGTAAATAACTTGAGTATTGGCGATGTTCTTGAGACGAAAATCAAAGGCATTGGCGAGCCAACCTCCGGGCTTTTGGGTGCCAAATACCCCCCGATAGAGGATCTTTTGGGCTTTCTGCTCGGCCACAAATCCTTCGGTGCGGACAAAGCGATTGCGGTAGTAGGCTTTGCCATCTGAGAATGCGATCGCCGAAATCATGCCATCCCCATCAAAGGGATGCTGGAGCGACTGCCCCCCGATCTCTAGCAAGCCAGGACCATTGCGAAATAGCGTTCCCCGTAGCTCAAGTGGGATCTCGCCTTCAATTTCATCAATCCAATAGTCACATTCTTGCGTGAGCGAACGGTATCCTTTTCGCCACCCCTCGCGTTCGTAAGACACGGCAGAAAAAGTCGTGGCACGTTCGTGAAGCTGAAAACTTTGCATAGGAAATTTGACCAAAGCGTGAACAGGATTGGACTCGTTCAGAGAAATATTAAAAATGGGGGCGCTACAAAGAGATGTCTGAAAAGGGACGGTTGAATAAAAACGGGAAGGCGATTGCTATTTCATTTACTATTCCATTGGTTCTTGCACAGGCTGCGATCGCCCTGGAGATACTAGTTCAGGAAAGAATTTGGTGTCACTGGATTCAGACGTAGAAGGTTCAATCTCAACCGAGGCAACAGAAGCAGGCGGGAGTACGTCCTGGGCAGAATCCGCAGAAATATCTGCAAACTCGCCGGGTCGCACCTTCGGCAGCCAACGTAAAAAGGGCAGAGGCAGCAGCGTACTCAGGTTGGTGATCACAACCAGTAGCCAGAGCCGATCAAAGTTAGACTCTGTTACGCCCAGCCAATGCATCAGCACCGCGCCAAACTCATAGGACAGAAGCCCTGCCAGGTTTGTAACTGACATTAACAAGGCAAACAGCGTGGCTTCCACTCCCGGAGGGCAGAGTCTTGCTGCCAAAACTAGAACAGGCATATAGGCAATTTGGCCCATCACCGTCAAGATCAGGCTATCTCCGAGGCTAAACCAATGGTCGTCAATGCCGATCGCCCGGTTGGCATGGGTCACGAGCAACAACATCGTCATCCCCAAGACAGAGGAGATCACCGTCGTCCAAGCAAAGATGGTGCGGAAGGGGATTGTTTTAAAGAAACGCTGGAACATCCAGATGCCAACCAGGGAGGCCACACTTGTGACCAGGCGCACTCGCCCCAAAAACTCCGGCTGAAATCCAAGTTCGTTGGTGGTAAAGAAAAAGAAAGCTGAATCAGCTGTCGGCGTTGCCTGCCACAGAAACAGAAACCCAGTCGGCAGCAGGATCGACTTTTGCATAACCGCGCCTTTGAGCTGCTTCATCTGTTGCCAGACAATATTTTGCTCAGGAGGCGTTGTCACCTTCGTTTCATTGATCAAACCTGCGATCAGCGACACAATCAGCGGGAATGTGGCCGTAATGCCAAATACGGTTTGGTTACTAAAATGCTCTAGCAAAAAGCCGCTAAAGTAAGCGGTGAGCAAGCCTCCTACCGCAGAGGCTCCCCAACACAGCGATTGGAGCGATCCGGCATCGCTGATGGCTTCCTTTCGAGCCCGCTCTACTACCAACGAATCGACAATGACATCACTGACCGCAACTGACAGCGAGCTGAGGGCGATCGCCACCGTCGCAGCCCAGGCCGTATGCACCCACAGGGCCATCGCTACCCAAGACACTGCACCCAGCAATCCTGACAAAATCAGGTAGGGCCGCCGCCGATAGCCAAAAATGGGCAACCCATCGGAGAGAAAGCCAAACAGCGGTTTGACCATCCAGGGCAGCGCCGCAACTCCCATGAGCGCTGACACTTGGGCAGGACTCAACGCCAAGTCATCTTTGAGAAAAAAGCTAACAGCCAAGCGGGCCAAACCCAGAATGCCCTGAACAAAATAGACCAGCAAAATGGCCGTCAGCTCAGGGCTGGGTTCATGTCCGAAGAAAACTTTTTCTGTAATCGATGCTTTGATTTTGGTAAAGCTGGGTGAAGAAGCAACCATGCAAGTTCGCAATTATTAAGAAATATCACCGTGAGTACCATCATAACGGCTGATCTCTGTTGCGCTAGTTTTGGAACTGCCGGACGTAGAGCCGCCGGACGTAGAGCCGCCGAATATAAAGCCGTCGTTCTGATCGCGTCTGCATCCCGTCGTCCATTTCTCAGACTCTTATTTCTCAGACTCTATAGATATCTATAGATATCAGACTCTATAGCTCAGAGGATGGGTTGGGAGGAGCATGAAGCGTGCCCTGCTCTTGAGGCGGAATGATGGGGGGGAGTAAATGGTTGCGACGGTGGCGGTGGAGCAGTTCGGTCGATTCTCGCGCTATTTCTTCCAGTCGAGCCAGCCGTTGCTCAATGGCCTCTAGCCGGTCTTGACAGGGCATCATGCCCAGATAGGTTTTCAGAGCCTCTATCACGACCTCAGACTTTGACTGTCCGGTTTCCTGCATCCGGGCAGCGATCGCCTTATCTATCTCTGTTGAGATCCTGACTCCGATGAATGGATTCGCCACGTCATTGGGTTAGAGGATAGCTGGACAGATAATAACAGCTCTTGATCCCCGATTTCGGATTATGAAGTTGAGTGAAGAAAGATCCGGCTCTAGATGCGAATTAAGCCAGATTGAGCTGAAAATATTGTTATCACTTGTTATCATTCTGATAGGAAAAGATAACAAAATCAGCATGTGTTAATGCAATTTTTGCATCTAATTCAAGATTTAACCAGAGCCCAGCCTTATATCTTTGCAGGATTTGTGCAGGCAAGATGACACTGAACTGTTGCTAGAAGCTGTGCTGTGACAAGCTGTGACAAGGAGTAGCAGGAAAATTGGCTGATAAGAAAAAGATCTTGGTCGTAGACGATGAAGCCGTAATTCGTCGCATTCTGGCCACTCGGCTGTCTATGGTGGGTTATGAGGTGGCGATCGCCTCCGATGGTGAAGAGGCACTCCAGATCTTTGCCCGCGAAGCCCCAGACCTAGTAGTCCTCGACGTGATGATGCCCAAAAAGGATGGACTCAGCGTCTGTCAGGAGCTTCGTCGGGTGACAGGAGTTCCCATCATTATGCTGACGGCGCTGGGAGAAGTCTCAGACCGCATCAAGGGTCTCCAAATTGGAGCCGACGATTATATTACAAAGCCTTTCTCACCCAAGGAGCTAGAAGCCAGAATTAGCGCCATCTTGAGACGAACTGACAGAGCTGATGAGGTTGGATCCGGCGAGCCTTCTATCAGCATGGCTCAAATCGGCGCACTACAAGTTGAATTCAACAAGCGCCAAGTGTTTATGAATGGCCAGCGTGTGCGGCTGACCGGACTAGAATTTGACCTGCTTCAGTTTTTGGTGCTGCGGGCTGGGGAATCGGTGCCGCGATCCGAGCTTTTGCAGGAGGTCTGGGGATATAGCCCTCGCCACCATGCCGATATGCGGGTGGTCGATGTTCATATCTCTCGGCTCCGATCCAAGCTCGAAAAAGATCCGAGAAATCCGGAGTTTATCCATACTGATCGCGGTATTGGTTACTTTTTTCCCCGGTTTTCGGGTTCTCCAGAAGCGATCGGGGCTTAGAGCCCAATTGAGGCCAACGATTGAGGCCACCGTTGATTTTCGTCTGACTTTTGCCACACTTTTGCCACAAATATTGCCACAATAGGTGGGCATCAAACGAGTCACGTCATGGCCTCAACCAAACTGCGGGTTCCTTATTTTCTTCGGCTTTCCCAGCCGATGAGCCTCTCCACTCAAATGATGTGGGCAGGAATCGTCATTACAGGCTTGTTCATTTTGACAGCCCTCCTTGCCCCAACGCTAGAGAGCTGGGGGGTGCTGCAAAACCCAATCGAATCTTTGGCCAACCCTATTCACGAGCCACCCTCTCTACAACACTGGTTTGGGACTACTCGCCAGGGCTATGACGTGTTTTCTCGCACCCTCTTTGGCACTCGAGCAGCGCTACAAGTGGTCGTGTTAGCCACCTCCCTCAGCCTCCTGATCGGCGTTCCGATCGGTATGGTCAGTGGCTACCTGGGCGGGCGGATCGATCGCCTCTTGCTCTTTCTCATGGATACGATTTACACGCTTCCTGGCCTGTTGCTGTCGGTGACGCTGGCCTTCGTGGTGGGGCGAGGAGTCTTCAATGCGGCGATCGCCCTCAGCATCGCCTATGTCCCTCAGTACTACCGAGTTGTCCGAAATCATACAGTCAGCGTCAAAACCGAACTCTTCATCGAAGCCGCTCAAGCAATGGGAGCTTCTACCTGGACTGTGCTTTCTCGCTACCTACTGTTCAACGTCATCCAAAGCGTCCCTGTGCTCTTCACCCTCAACGCCGCCGATGCGGTGCTAGTGCTAGGCGGGCTAGGCTTTCTAGGGTTGGGCCTCCCCGACCAAACGCCTGAGTGGGGGCTGGATCTGCGTCAAGCCCTCGATGCCCTGCCAACCGGAATCTGGTGGACTGCCCTCTTCCCAGGACTGGCCCTCACCCTCCTCGTCGTTGGCCTATCTCTGGCGGGAGAAGGCCTCAACGAACTCATCAACCCTCTCAACCGGAGCAAGGGCAACTCATAATTACAGGCAAGCCGTTGGCAAGGAGGAATCGTTGTGGGGGAAAATATGGGGGCGATCGCCTCTGAGCAAGTGATCGGCATTGACTTAGGCGGGACCGCAATCAAATTGGGACGCTTTGACTCCGCAGGCAAATGTTTGCAGGCCTTGACCGTACCAACACCACAGCCTGCCTATCCAGAAGCGGTTTTGGCCGCCATCGTAGAGGCGATCGCCCAACTCGATCCGCAGCAACAGGGTGTTGCGATTGGCGTTGGAACCCCCGGCCCCGCCGATGCCGCCGGACGAATTGCCAGAGTCGCGATCAACCTCACAGGCTGGAAAGACGTTCCCCTGGCAGACTGGCTAGAAGCCAAAACAGGCAGACCCACCGTTTTGGCCAACGATGCCAATTGCGCCGGGATGGGAGAATATTGGCTAGGAGCCGGACGTCCCTTTCAGCACCTGATCATGCTCACCCTAGGTACAGGCGTTGGCGGAGCCGTCATCCTCAACGGCAAACTCTTCGTCGGCCACCAAGGCGCAGCCGGAGAGCTAGGCCTAATCACTCTTAACCCCAACGGCCCCGAATGCAACAGCGGCAACCGAGGCTCTCTCGAACAACATGCCTCCGTCCAAGCCATCCGCCGTCAAACCGGACTTGAACCCGGAGAACTCGGACAACGTGCCGAACAGGGAGATCCAGAGGCGATCGCTTTTTGGCAAACCTACGGTCGAGACTTAGGGGCCGGACTCGCTAGCCTGATCTACATCCTCACCCCAGAAGCCATCATCATCGGCGGCGGCGTCAGTGCCAGCGCTAAATTCTTCTTCCCCACCATCCAATCAGAACTCCAACAACGAGTCCTTCCTAGCTCGCGCGCAGGCCTGCAACTCCTCCCCGCCCAACTCGGCAACCAGGCAGGAATTGTTGGAGCCGCAAAGTTGGCTTGGGAGCGGGTGAGAGATGAGAAGTGAGAAGTAAGGAGTGAGAAGTGAAACTAGATCTCCAGCGGCTCCACCTCCCGCGTATGCCACTCATGCTGAAACCGCTCCGCCACATATGGACGCAACACAAACTTAGGCGGACAACCCTCCTTCACATCCACCCGCAAAAACGAATAGGGTCGTCGCTTCTTTGAACCGTGCCCATTTCGTCCTAAAAACAGGTGCGATCGCGCCACCACCCGTTGCTCCTCCGTTTGCTCATTCAGAAAATTTTCTGTCACGTCTGGGCCTTCCTCCCGCTGCCGCCGCAAGCTAAACCCACTCCCCCCGCAAACTACCCAATTCAGATTGGAATCTGCGTGGCCCGTCTCCCCCGTGCGGATGTATTCCAGACAGTGAGCATGGCCACTGAGGATGAGATCTACCAAAGGCCGATCCTTCGCCAAATCGCCCACCGTCTCTGCAACACTATCCAACACTTGGCGGAGCCGATGCCGAATCGCTAACGTTTGGGCCTGATGCCACTTCGTCGCTTCCGTCACATAGGGCGGATGGTGAAAGAAAATCACCCGTCCCCGCACCTCAGGATTATTCCAAGACTCAATCAACCGCTGCCGCAGCCAATCCAACTGTTCTAGATCAACCGTTGGGTTTGGATCAGCCTCTAGCTGCTTGTCAATGTCGATCTTGACCTCTTCTAACTGCTCCAGCTTGGCGTTGATATCATCAACTTGCTCATCTTCTTCTGGAATATCCCGATTGAGCTGCATTTCTTGCATCAACAGCTCCAACCGCTCCCGTTCTAGCTCGTCCCGACGTTTTTCTAGATGGCGACGAGTGCGATCGCCTTCCTTGGTTTTTGGAATCGGGAGCGGCACATTAAAGGTATTAGAATCCAGCGCAAAGAAGTCAATCCCGCCATTGCGAAAGGTGTAGTAGCGGTTGGGCAAACGAGTAAACTGACCCGGCTCATAAAGCAAACACCGTCCGCTGTCTGTGGTGGCCCGATAGTGACGATCGAGATGCGGTCCTAACTCATTGCGGTTGAGCAACTGCAGGCAATCCAAAAATGCCTTAGCATAGGCTCGCCCCTGCTCAGATCCATGCCAGCCCACATCCAAATCTAGAGTCGAGCGAAACACCCGGCGGATCGGCCAAGTCACCTGAGCCAAAATTCCATAGATCAACGGCAGATCATAGTAGTCGTGGTTGCCAAGCACAGGCAAAATAGGCAGCTTGAACACCATCTGGTCGTAGGGAATGTGATCAGTCTGATCGCCGTTGACCAAAAATTCTCGATAGGGCTTTACAAAGTTGTCAGGGTAATATTCGCTTGACCCAACTAGATACACCACATCTCCTGTATGCAGCATGAAGCGGCAAGAATCGTGGTGAGACAGCATCATTTCCGCAATCTTGCGCTGGGGATGATGGCGGTGATGCGTTCCTGACCCCGTATCTCCCACGACAAGAAAAGAAAAATCGGGCTGATCCGCCTCACTGTCTGCAAACGCAAACCGGGTCTGATCGATTCCTCGCTCCACAATTTCAGGACTTTGCCATCGGACTCGCTGCTTCATCTTAGAAACTTTGATAGAAACAGGTGGATCAGACACGAATTTCATAGAAAATTTCTCCCGATGAAAGCGATTTAGAGAGGCTATAGGGGAATTATGCTTGTTTACAGAGAAAAATGAGCCTGCCTATTGTGGGATCTCCGTACTCATGAGCACTGTTCTTCAAATAAATTTTTCAAACAAGTCTTCCAAATAAATTTCCCATACGGAATTTATTAACTAAGTAGATGAGCATCAAAGACTGGGAAATGGTGCGTTACGGCTACGCCTAACAGCACCCTACAGCATCATTTATTTATGTCCACCTACTTAATTCCCAGATAAATTTGCCACACAGAATTTCTTAACTAATTTCCCAAACAGAATTTCCCCAACTAATAATGGAGTGAAGGCATCGCGATCGCATCGCAAGGGACGCACAACATGGACTGGGGTGATTTTTTGTTTTTAGGATTGGGCGTTGGGATTGGCGTAGCCGGAAAATGGCTCCTGCGGCCTCATTCGACCGTGGAGTTTGCACCGCTTGAGACAGGCTACGTCAAGCAAGATGCTCTGACCGAACAGCTCCACCGCACCCAGATGGCCTATCAAATGGCTGTCGAAAATAGCCAGTTTAAGGCTGGTTTTTTGGCTAGAACCTCCCACGAGCTGCGATCGCCCCTCAACGGACTGATCGGACTCCACCAACTGATTTTGGCCGACCTCTGTGACGACCCTGCCGAAGAGCGAGAGTTTATCGCCCAAGCCCATGCCTCAGCCCTCAAGCTCCTCAACCTGCTGGATCAGCTCGTCAATGTTTCTAAGGTAGAACAGGGCAACGAAGAACTCGACATTCAGCCTCTCCAGCTCGCGGCAGTCTTAGCCGAAGTTGAGCAGCTGACCCAGATCCAGGCCCAAAACCGCAATCTTCGGCTCACCATTGAGCCACCCGCTCCAGAGCTTTACATTTTGGCCGATCCACGCTGGCTGCGACAGGTGCTTGTCAACCTGATTATGACCTCGATTGCCTTGATGGATGAGGGTTTCATTCGGTTAACCGCAGAGGTTGGGACAGCGTCACCCCAGGTTCACCTTAAGCTCGAAGACCAGCGGCCCGCTTCGGCTTGGCAAGAGCCTGTAGACCTGCTGAAGTCAGTCGCTATGCCCACGGCTCATCCGCCGGAGGCTGTGTCACAGAGATCGGTGGGCGATCGCCAGCCCGACCCCGACCTAGACAAGCTGCCATCCTCTGGCCTCAGCCTGCTGATCAACCAGACCTTAGTAGAGCTGATGCAGGGAAGCTTGGAGGTTTTGGCTGTCCCCTCCTCCGACTCAGACCTCACCTGCATTCAGTGCTCGCTTCCCCTGGCGGTCGAATAGCCTGTTCTGGAGTGCCATTCGCCAATCAATGCTCATCCCTATTGCTAATCAATACTGCTAGTCAATGTTGATCGAAGTCGGGCCTCCAGCGGTTGAATTGCTGCCGACGCCGACGCCGATCGCGGGTTTGCGGAAATCGGAGTAGAGGCGATCGCGCCAATCCCAAAAAGTGCTGTAGGCAATGTTGTCGGCCAATCCAGGCACGCCCTTGCCCTTCAGGTTTACTGGCAGATCGACATAGGAGCCCGTCGGAAACTTCAAGTACATCGACAGGCCTGCCACTGCAAAATCTGCCACAGTGGGATGGTCGGCAACCAGATAGGGCTTATCCATCAGCAGCGTAGTCAACGACTCTAGATTTTGCTGCATGATCTCTCGGGACGCCTTGACCGTATCCGGCCCCATTCCTACGCCGTAGCCCAGTAGATCAAGCAGCTCATTGGGAACTGCTCCCACCATTGTTTTGAGGAAATCTGGCGTAGAAGGAGGCAGCACAGCCGTCCGCAAATCGCGATTGTGGCTGAAAGCATCTAGCATCACCTTGCGGCTGTTGAGCCCAATCGAAGCATCTGCCCACTCTTCCAAAATCCAGCAGACAGCCTTTTCTTTAGGATCAGTCGGCAAGATGGGGCGATCCGGATACTTGCGCTCTAGGTACTTGGCGATCGCCGTTGAGTCCCCAATGATCTCGGTGCCATCTTTCAACACGGGCACCTGACGCTGACCCGACATCCGATACAAATCAATCTGGCCTACCCCCGGAGTCACCTCCACCTTGCGATAGGTCAACCCCTTGTAGTCCAAGATCAACCGCACCTTTTCACAATAGTGAGATAGCTCAAACTGATACAGCTCAATCATATTTTTCTCCCCTGGTCGTTTTCTGGATGGTTTGTTCTGGATGTCTTATCTGGATGTCTTAATACAGGGCAACCGTAATAGTCAGCCGCGCAACAGACCAAAGCTCTAGAGGCAAGGAAGCGGCAAGGGAATGCTAGCCAGTTTTATCGAAACAAAACTCTGGCGAAAGGTAGAACCCAGGAAAGGTAGAACCAAGCTGAGCAAAAACTGCCAAAATGCGATCGCCGCTTTTCTCCACACTAGCTCGGATTTGTCCGACGCTCAACACAAAACTTTACATTTAGCAAATCTCGCTTAAGATTAAGTTTATACATCCAATCAAAAAAACCATGAACGGACTCAATTTCTCGGCTACAACGAAAAAGTTAGCCGGTCTGGTTAGTGTTGCGATCGCAGGCGCATCTATTGGCATTCCAGTAGCTGCCCAGTTAAACCCCAACCCCAGCATTTTCAACGAGCCCCCCTACAACCGGACGGGTGCAACTTCAGCTCCCATGACCCCTCCCATGCCCACTCCAATGGAGATGGAAATGGATGAACCTAGCGCCATGTCCTCCAACAGCATTGTTGACATCGCGTCGAGTGAAGAAGCCTTCAGCATCCTGACCGCTGCACTTTCTGCTGCAGATCTCGTTGACGTGCTGGCAGGTGAAGGCCCTTTCACCGTCTTTGCACCCACCAATGCAGCCTTTGAAGCGCTTCCTGAAGGAATCCTAGAAGCCTTACTTGCTCCCGAAAATCGTGACGTGCTGGTCGCCATTCTGACCTACCATGTTGTGCCAGGAGAAATCACCGCCAGCGATCTGATGGAAGGAGACGTGGACACGGTCGCAGGTAGCCCGATCATGGTCATGCTGTCTGATGGTGGAGTCATGGTCAACGATGCCAACGTAGTTCAAGCCGACATCATGGCTAGCAACGGCGTCATCCATGTCATCGACAGAATCATTCTTCCTCCCGATCTGGAAATGTAAACCCGATCTGGAAAGGTAAAGCAGTGGGTTTTCATTGAACCCGTTTTTCTCAAAGGCAACTTTGATCAACGCATCCCTGTAGGACTAGATCTTGCAGGGATTTTTGCATTCCTTAACGGCAAAATGCCTCAAAAATCTCCCCAGAGATCAGTGCTTTTCTGGTAGAAATCTGAATCTCAGCGATTAAGTCTGTCGAAAGGTAGATATACCCACTCCGTCGGAACTGGCTCAATATCAAAACGTCACAATGCAGGTACACAACTTCACAATTGCTTTACAAAAGGGTGAAACATGTCCAAAGAAACACGGAATTACGCGAGTGCCGCCAAGCGACTAGCGGGCCTTTTGGGTGTGGCCAGCGCCAGCACTCTGATTGGACTTCCGGCAATGGCAGAACTAAACCCCAGTCCTAGCATCTTTCGTGAAGCGCCTTACGGCAACCAGGCTCCTCAAGGTGCTCCCATGCCGATGGATCCGCCGACCGGAGAAATGGCACCTCCCCCTGGAGAAATGACACCTCCCACAGACGAAGCTCCGGTTGCACCTGAAGCTCCAATGGAAGCGCCTCCGGCTCCCACAATCCCAGCCGAGCCTCCCATCGAAGCTCCCGCTCCAGCGGACCCAGCAGACTCCCTAGAAACGCCTCTTCCTCCAGCCGCTCCCCCTGAAGCTCCGGTTGGTCCTCCGGCTACGCCCACCGATCCGACCGTTCCAGACGGAATGGAGCCTCCCGTTGAGGATCCAGCCGCAACGGGAGACAGCATTGCTGACATTGCAGCCGCCAATGAGAATCTAACCATCTTTACGGCTGCGATTGAAGCTGCAGGTTTAACGCAGGCGATCGCCGAGCAGGGACCCATCACAGTTTTTGCACCCACCAACGAAGCATTTGAGGCATTGCCCGCTGAAACGCTGGAAGCCCTCTTGCTACCCGAAAACCGAGAAACGCTCATCGAGATTCTGGGCTACCACGTCATTGCAGGCGAAGTAACCTCCGACCAGTTGGAGTCTGGTCCTGTTACCACAGCAGCAGGTACGTCCCTTGATGTAGAAGTCGATGCCACCCTCAACGAAGTCACCATCAATGGGGCAAGCGTTGTGGAAGCTGATGTGTCTGCTAGCAACGGGGTTATCCACATCATCGACCAAGTACTCCTCCCCCCGATCTCAGAGCCTGATCTGTAAGCCGTTCTGAAATAGCATTCTGAAATAGCAGACAGAACGACCAAACGAAACAAATGACCCCGACCTTGAGAGGTTCGGGGTTTCTCGCGTTTTAGCACCCCAAGTTGCCTTATGCTGCCGCAGGAACGTCTTCGGGGCCAACTTTCAATTACAGCGTATGGCGCTGAGAGGGGCTAAGTTCTAGAGACATTCTTCCAAGATGCCTCCTTGGGTGCAGATATCGATAATCTGATTGGCATCCAGGTTTTGGGCTTGTCTGAAGTCCACCCCTTGAAGTCCACCTTCTTTGTCCACTAGCGGGTGAATTTGAATAAATTGATCTGGGGCCGAAGTCGTGGATGGACTAAACACTGCGCCTCGAAAGTCGGTGCCCCGCAGGTTGGCTCCTCGAAGATTGGCTGAGCTTAAATCCACGTCGCGAAGGCTAGCATTTTGCAGATTGGCATCTCTCAAGTTGGCCCGGTCGAGCAGGGAAGAACTCAAGTCTGCCGCAGTAAGATTGGCCCGACTCAAATCGGCGCGGGATAGATTGGAGCCTCGCCAATCAGACTGACGTAAATCGGCAGATTGGAGCTGCACGCCTACAGCTTGGACCTGCCCCAAATTGGCACGCCGTAGATTGGCTTGAGTCAAAACGGCGTCACTCAAGTTGGCACCTGTCAAACTAGAGTTTTCTAAAACAGCCTGCTGGAGGTTGGCGTCGGTCAAGTCGGCGCTGCTGAGGTTAGCTGCAATCAGACGAGCCTGGATTAGACTGGCTTTGTTGAGGTTTGCGCCTACCAGACTCGTTTGGTTGAGCCGCGTGTGATCTAGGAGGGCTTGACTTAGGTTGGCACTCTTGAGCTCAGCGCCGCTCAGGTCGGAGGTCCAGTCGTCAAAGGTGCCGAAGCGCTCATCCAGACCAGGGCCGTAGAATCGAGTGTTTCGGAGGCTGGCTCCCGCCAAATTGGCATCACGAAGCACAATCCCAGCGAGATCCGTTTGATCGAGAACGAGTGTGAACTGAGCTGGACCTGAAATCACCTGTCCTAATTGAACGCGACTCAGATCTAGAGCCCGCATTTGGCCACTGTGAAGGGTCAGAACTTTGGCGATCGCCCGCTGAGTTGCCCGTTGACGAAACGAGGCCGCATTTAGCTCTTGAGGTTGCCTGCTAACCTGAAGCGACGCAATTTCTGTTTTTAGGGATTGGTTAAGCTGATGTAGACGCCGCAGCGCATCTGGGCCAACACTGACCAGCGCCTGGTGAATGGCTCCAACCAGGACAGGATTTTGCTCCTGTGCTAGCAAATCAACCAATAGCGGAATGGCGCGCGGATCATCAACCGTGCCCAATGCCAGGATTGCAGCTCGCCGTTCTTCAACAGAGTCAGCCGGGGTTGGCCCCAATTGATTGACTAATGCGAGATACATCTGGTTACGCTGTTGCTGCAGTTCTCGCCAGTTAGTCTGGTTTTGGATATAGACCTGAGTCCCAACGAGGGTGCCCAAAATTAGAAACAGGGTGACAGAGGAGAAGGTGAGCAGGGCTGTCCCTGGATGGTGTCGCATCCACCGCCAGAGGCTACGGTCGGACCAGTGGGTGTCAGGGGCTAGCACAATGGCGGCGATCGCCCCATCTTCATCGGTCCAGTCTGAGGTCGGCCAGCCTGGGGTAGACCAGCCATGATTTGTGGCGAAGGCTGGAGAAGGAGAATATGGAGAATGCTGAACGGGGTAAAGCGTTTGAACTTCTGGATTTTGAGCTTCTGGGTTCTGGACTTCTGGGTTTTGAACTTCTGTGTAGGGTTGCCAGATTTGGGCAACATCTAAAACAAAGGTGCCCGCCAGTCGATCGTGGAGGCCGCGTCGCTGCCGATTGAGCTGCACTGTCAACCCTTCCAGGCTGATCATCAGCCCAGCCAATCCAGCCAAAATGCCCAGTCCGGGAAACGCGCCACTGTAGCGCCAGATCACATAGGCGATGCCCAGGGGCAACCCCCAGCGACCCATCCCTTCGCGAATTAGCACCCGATCTAAGCTGGGAGGGCTACCTGCCGCCGTGACGACTTGGAGGCCGAGCCAGCCTTTGGGTAGGGTACGGCCCGTTTTACTTAAGAGATAAATCTGTGACCCTACGATGACAATTGGAGCCAGGAGTGCGCCTGACCACAACAGGTTGGAGAGCGGGGCAACTCGCTGGTTACTATCTCCTACGGGAATGGCCAGGGTGCGAGCGATCGCCTCTTCCGCAGTTGCCAGCATCAGATTGAGGGGGACAGGTTCACCCCTATACTGAGCCTGAGCATAGAGTCCAACTTGAAACGGAACCCAGGCACTGGTCGCAACCAATGACACTTCTATCACCCAGGCACTCCAGCGCCGCAGACTGAGCGGTAGACGTGAAATACCGGGCTGAGGATGAATGGCTTGGGGGGAGTTGGAGGAATTGGGGGTCCGTTTGCCAAAGGTTGGACTTGCCATGATGAGGCCTCTCCTCGATGAATTGCAGAATCAAGCCGCTAAGTAGACTTGGGGCGGAAAAAGAAACGATAGACCAAAAAGAGGATAAGGCCCAGGACTGCAAATCGAATTGCCAAGGAGATCAGCTGCAAAACAATGCTAAGCACTGCCAGCGTCACAAAGACTGCGATGATGGCCACAATGACTTTGCCGCTATCTGACAAACTGCCCAACCAGCTGCCAATCTGGTCAATCCAGTTGGTAGAAGTCGTTGACGGAGGGGTGGAAGGGGGAGGGGCCTGGATGGGTTCACCCTGTTGGAGCTCTGCCTCAAGTTGTTGAAGGCGCTGGGTCACATCTTGATCGGGTTGAGATGCCATGATTTAGACTTCACTCGTTGATAAGAATCAGAAAAGACGATGATTTGTTACATAAATCTCGTCAGGGTTATTCGAATCAGCATGTTTTCCTGAGATTGTAGCGAATCCCTGTCCTGCGAATCAGACTACCCTAGAAGAATCCTGGAAAAAAATTGCGCTGATAAAAGTTCACCTGAAAGTTCACCTGTAAAAGTTCACCTGTATAGTCCTTGATGGCTTGTCAAGTTTGATCCATGTCAGATTCTCTCTCTCTGCGCGATCGCTATCTTAATCTGGTTGATGAAATCGTCCAAATGACGCTAAAAGGCCAGATTCGCTCCAAAGAGCAGGTTTACCAGCTGTTGCAGGACGGTATTAGTCCCGGAACAGGGGAGATGTTTGAGCGGTGCTTGAGCGATCGCCTCACCTCCACTCAGCAACAGATCGACAGTCAAACCGATGAGATGAAGCAAGCGAAAGCCAGCCGTAGTTTGCGGGCACTGCGAACCATTCAGGGCGAGTGGGACCGATGGCAGGAACGCAATCAGGCCACTGCGGCCATTCGAGCCGCCCAGCAGCAAGTCATAACGGCAACGGGCGATCGCCTCAGTGCTTTTCTGCGCGTGACCGATCCAAACCATCCGCACACGCTCAACCTCAAACAGCTACAGCAACTGGCTCAAGGGTTGCAACAACCTGACCTAGTGACCGCCGAGTCTGAAGAAGACCCACTCCACCCATCCCAGCTAGCCCAGGGAATTCAGAAAGGACTGGCCACTTGGCAGCGCCTAGAAAATGATTTGGTGAGCTGGATGTACGAGCAAGGGCGAGGGCAACTCGGCTTTGGAGGGGTGCCAGGTCAGAAAGGTCCCTGGAGTCTGTGGGCCAAGCAAGCGCAGAGTGCGGTGCCGCAGTCGCTCTTTCAGACCCTAGCGATGGATCAGTCTCTAGTAGAATGGGCCGCCCAACAGCCCGATCTAGACTTTGAGGATCTGGTGGAGCTGGTGATTGTCTTGCGATGTCTGCAGCAAGGGCTGGTCGCCTGGTTTGATCGGCTGGTCTACGATTCTAAGGTAGGGGCAAAGCTCTCGATTTCAACGTTCCTAGCGTTTGCAGTAATCTGGTCGCAGTTGGCGAATGGCTTTCAGCGGCTTACGGTTTCGCCTCTCCGCAGCGCTCGCTATGGGGATGCCTGTTTTCAAATTACGCTACAAATTTTGAGAACCTTTGCTCAACAAGAGTATTTTCCGCTCTACGGCAGTATCTTTGCGTCTTTCTCCGGCAGTTACTTGCGGGATACGCTGTCTTATTTGGATGAGCCGCTGAAGCGAGCGGAAGGAACGCAGGAAAAGGCCCGAATCTTGACCTTGCTCGGTTCTTCTCTGCGCGCATATGGTCAGCCAGAGCGGGCCAAGGCCTTTCACCAACAAGCACTGGAAATTGCGCGAGCAGCGGGCGATCGCCCCTGTGAAATCGCCAACCTCAACCACCTGAGTCGCACCTCTGTTGCCCAGGCCAACTATGAGGAAGCGATTCACTATAGCCAGCGAGCCGTAATTTTGAGTCGGCAGACGGGCGATCGCCTGGGAGAAGCCAATGCACTGGCTAGTCTGGGCTACAGCGAAGTATTTCAGGCTCAACAGCTAGAACAGGCCGATCCGGATATCTATGAGGCTGCGATGGATCGACTCCAACAGGGCCTACAGCTGTCCGAACGATTGGGCGATCGCCAAAGTCAAGCCCTTTGTCTTAGCAGTCTAGGAATTGCCGAGGTCACGCTAGATCATGCCCAAACGGCCTTAGCTTATTTGGAAGGCGGCATTCAAGCGGCTCAGTTTTCGGGCGATCTGTTCCTGCAAGGATTCAATCTGGCTTACTTGGCAGAAGCCTACCATCGACTCCAAAACACTGAACAAGCCCTCTATTGTGCCAGTTTGGCCATGTATTTGCTAGAACAAATTGCCTCGACCAGTTGGCGGCAGCCTGCGGGTTTATTAACAGTGTTGAAGGGCCAGTTGGGCGCAGAATCTTTTCAAACACTGCTGCAAGAGCAACGACCGCGCCTGATCGCCGTGATTGGTGTAGATGGCTATGACCACCTGCCCGTCTTACTCGCACAGTATTAAAGGAAGAGAAATACTCAGCGATATATTAGAAGATCGGGGATTTCTTAAATCTCCCGCCAGCCCCTTTCCCAATTAGAGGTACTGTGTCTACACAAGTCTACTAAGCAGGAACTATCAACCCACCCCTAGCCCCTCCCTGGAGGGGAAACACTGGAGAATCCCTCTAAATCCCCTCTCGGGAGGGGTGGGGGTGGATTCATCTTCGCCAGCTTGCAAAAGTGGGATGCTCCCGATTACTTGTCTCAACGGTTCAGTTGAAGAAGTGGCACAGATTGCCGTGTTTGTCTATTGAGCAACGATAGTATACAAAGTAACAGCACTCTGTGGGAGGGGCAAAATGAAACTCAATCGAAATTGGCTGGCTATTCCCACTGGATTGGCGATCGCATTGACCTCAGCAACTGTCGCATTCGCCAATCCTATTCAAACGCCTCTACCCAACCCGATCTCTGTCACAGGGCAGTCGGGGGGGACGCAATCTAGCTCCTGTGGCTATATTGCCAGCACACCCAATCAGGTGGTCCGAGTGACGGAGGCCTTTACTTCACTCCGGTTTAAAGTGGAGAGCGGCGGACAGCCGACCCTAATGATCACCAACTCTGCAGGACGAAGCCAGTGTGTTATGGCTGATAGCTTCTCCGGCGGAACAATTGAAATTCCTGGCATATGGGATCAAGGACCTTACTCGGTTTTCGTGGGCGATCGCGGTGGCAACAGTCACACCTATACCTTGACGATTACACAGGGCAACTAGCAATTTTAGCTTGTGGCGTTTGCTAAGTAGAAATTCAAGGAACTCAAATATAAGCGGGGTATTGCAATCAGGCTGTATCCCGCTTTTTGCTTGGCATAAACTAGGATTTCTTGCCAGATCAGATTCAACAGCCCTGCTAACATAGCGACAAAGAACAGAGAGGACGATGAAATTACCCACCTTTTTGATCATCGGTGTAGAGAAATCCGGAACGACCTCTATTAATACTTATTTGCGGCAGCATCCGCAGGTCTATATGAGCCCAGTCAAGGAACCCAACTTTTTAGAGAGAAACTGGGAAGACATCGATCCCGCAACTCTTCCTCCGAAAAAAAATAGGATTGACACGTTTGAAAAATACTGTCAATTGTTTGAATCTGCTGCAGATGAACTAGCTATTGGTGAAGTTTCGCCCAACTATTTATTTCACCATCATGAGTCGATTGAGCGAATTCAGCGCTATGTCCCTGATGCCAAACTGATCGTGATTCTGCGTAACCCTGTAGAGAGAGCCCATTCCGACTATTTGATGCATTTGCGGGATGTGATTGGAAAGCCGTCCAGTTTGTCTGAGCAAATTACAGCCAAACGCTCATTCACGATGCTTAAAGGCTTCTATTATGAGCCGCTCAAGCATTTTTTCGATGTGTTTGGAAGCGATCGCCTGCAAGTTTTGCTCTACGATGACTTGTGCCAAAACTCTTTAGAAACAATGCAGACGCTATTTTCCTTTATTGGCGTCGATGAAACTTTTTGCCCTGACATGTCCAAATCTGCTCAAGTTTCTGCAGTCCCCAAATCTCAGACCGTGAATGCTCTACTCCGAAAGCACAACCCTTTGCGTAATTTTGCCGCCTCTATTTTGAGGAGGCTCTTGCCAGTGGAAGTTAGGCAGCAGATTCGCACCAGTCTAATTCGACTGAACAGCGACGGAAAAGACAGCGCTCCGCTATCGCCTGATGATCGTCAGCGGCTCATAGAACTCTACCGCAACGATATCTTACATCTGCAAGATTTGATCCAGCGCGATCTGTCAGGTTGGTTGGTTTAGTCAAAGTCTGTTCAAAGTTCAGTCAAAGTCTAGTCTTCAAGCTGCTTGGCTTGCACCTCAATCGCTTCTACGTCAACCGTGCCAGGAGGCGTTAGACGCTGAAAATTTCCCTTCTCAATCTTGAGGGGTTCTCCACAACTGGGACACCGAAGCTCGACTCCACTGATACCCGCAAATTCAAATTTGCAGACCGGACAGGGGGCTTCTACCAGGTTTCGCCGCAACCACCAGCGGAAACCAACAAAGGCCAGCACTGGCGTTAGCAAGATCAGCCCAATCAGAATGATAAAGGACTTCACCAGCCATCCTAGACCAATCGCTCCCAGTAGCCATGCCAACACCAGCAGGGTTATCCAGAAACCCACACCGGATAAATTAAATTGTAAGTTTCTGAAGCTATTTTGATTCACAGCCATCTCCTATCGTGAAAGCCAGCTTCCTTCGCGGGTTGGTATTGCGCCACTCTGGTTGCTTTGCAGAGCAAGCTCTCTGCTAGAATCTGCCACCGGATATTCTCCAATCATGCCAGTCCTATTTCTGAGCATATCAACTGCGACCGACTTATGTGTATCAGGTGCCAAGTTAGAATCAACAATTTAAACTGCTTTCAACTGACTTTAAGGGAACCTGATGTTTTCTTCGGATGAATTCCCTGCAGTTAGAATGTAGAGCTTGACTGAGCCGACAACCTTCCCTCCGTCGTCTACCTCTATCGTCTACCTCAGTCGCCTACTTCAGTTATAAAAGCTCTGCCAGCCTCTGAGCTAAAGCCGCTTGTCCAAAGTGGGCGATCGCCTGTTGCCGCAGCCAGATGCCATCACAGCGGCGATCTGCCAATGTTTCTGGAGACGCAGTAGCGGTTGTGAGGGTTTTGGTCTTGAGTAGCTCGATACAGGCGGCTGCGATCGCCTCCGGATCGCGATGGGGCACCCGCCAGCCTACTTTGCCATCCCGCAGCGGATCGGCAGACCCATCTGCGTCTCCAGCCACGACAGGCACCCCACAGGCCATGGCTTCCAGGTAAGCAATGCCAAATCCTTCCTGGGAAGGCATGACATAGGCGTTGGCCAAACGATAGTGTTCGACCAGATTTTCTGCAGGCACAAAGCCCGCAAACACCACCCGATCCGCTACACCTAGGTCTTGGGCAAGCTGGGCTAGGCGCGGCTGATCGTCTCCCCGCCCAATCACTAGGTATTTCACCTGGGGAAAAGTTCGCGCGATCGCAGGCAAGGCCCGAATGGTGGCATCCACCCCTTTATAAATATCGCCAGACCACAACCGAGCGACGGTCATTAAAACTTCGCTATCTGCCAATCCGTAGCGAGCGATTAGATCTGCCGGGGCAGGACCCGGCTGAAAGCGATCGCCATCCACCACACAAGGCAAAATCTGCATCCGCTGTGGATCAAGCTGATTGGCAGCACAGGCTTGGTCGCGACTGTAGCGGCTGATCGTCCAGATTTGGTCAGCCTGCTGCAACGCAGTAGCCAGAAGCCCCTTCAGCGGATTCCACACCTCTTTGCCATAGGTGAGCACGGTGTAGGGAATGCTCAACCGCTGACATAACACCTGCACCAGCAGCGCCAGATTAACATGACCACAAAATACTCGCTGGGGCCGTCGCCAAATCAAGTAGTTGAGTAAAGCGATCGCCAACCGCAACCGCCCCACAGCAGGTGATTTTGACTTGAAGTAGTAAAAACGCAATTGCTCTGAGGCAAGCGGATTGGGGCAGATGGGCTCGTCTCGGAGCAAGAACACATCTGCAACAGGCTGCTCCTGAAGGGTCGAATAGCTCTGCAAAATATCTTTGACATAGGACTGAATTCCGCCTTCTTGCGAAAAAACCTCCAAAAAGATGAAAAGGTAGGGCGCTGGGGAGGGGGGGCGATCGCCAGGGGAAGAGGGAGAGGGCAGCATTGGGAAAACTTGCGAAGGTCAATCCATAATGGCTAGATGGTTAGCTATTAAAAAGCCAGCTATCCAAGCTGGGCAGTAGGTGCAGTCGTTCCGGCTTCAAGCCGCTTCAAATCTTGAAGAACCATCTTTTCGAGCAATGCTTCAAAAGAGATCTTGGGCTCCCATCCCAGGTTTTGTTTAGCCTTGGCGGGATTAGCAACCAGATGAAAATGTTCGTCTGAGCGCACCAAGTTAGGATTCGTCACCACATAGCGCTGCCAATCTAGCCCAACGCAGCTAAATGCAGTCTCGATCAATTCTTCTACGCTGTGGAGTTGTCCCGTCCCAATCACATAGTCTTCGGGAGAATCTGCCTGCAACATCTGCCACGTAGCCGCAACATGGTCGCCAGCGTAGCCCCAGTCTCGCTTGGCCTCCAGATTTCCCATCTCAAGGCGATCGCTCAAGCCTAGCTTAATGGCCGCCGCCGCCAGAGCAACCTTCCGAGTCACAAAATTGGGCGGACGCAGCGGTGATTCATGGTTATACAAAATGCCACTGCAGGCAAACAGGCCATAGCGTTCGCGATGGTGCACCATTGTCCAGTGAGCATGCAGTTTAGCTGCCGCATAAGGATTCTTAGGACGGAACGGCGTATCTTCATCCTGAGGAGATTGATCAACCTGACCAAACATCTCTGAACTGCTAGCCTGATAAAACCGAGTTTCTAAACCCACCTGTCTTACTGCCGTCAGGAGACGTGTTGCCGTTCCAGTAATCAAATCCAACGTCCCCAACGGGTCTTCCCAAGAATCAGGAACAAAGCTAGGGGCAGCCAGATTATAAATTTCATCAGGACGAAGTTGTTCTACCGCCGTTAGTAGGGCCGAACAATCTCGCAGGTCAACCGAATAAACCTCGATCTGATGAGCCAAATCGCCCAGCTTGATCAGGCTCCCTTGGCGGGTTGGCGGAACCAGCCCTACCACACGGTAACGATGGCTCAAGAGCAGACGACTGAGATAGTAGCCATCCTGACCCGTAATTCCAGTGATTAATGCTGTTTTTGTCATACCGCTTGGACATTAATGGGAGGCTTGCTGTTTTAGCTTTTGTCTGTGTTTGACAATCAGCAGGCAGTTGCGACCATCCTGATAGCGTTCATACCGCACCTTATCGGCCAAGCGGCGCAGCAAAAACCAGCCATAGCCTCCCTCACGCAACGTTCCAGGTTGAGGCTCTTCCAAGCCATCGGGGTCAAAAGGTTGCCCCTGGTCCCAAATGCGAATCTCCATTCGATCATCCCAGAGAAACAAATCGATTTCGATCTTCGTTTCGGAGGGAAGTTCTTGATGGGCGTGACGAACGGCGTTTGTAAATCCTTCCGTTAGGGCTAAATTGAGGGGATAAAGTTGACCTTCTAGCCAAAACAACTTAGCGCTGTTCCGTAAACAGAACAACTTAAACCATTCCTGCACCTGGGTCAGGACTCTCAAATCACTCCTAACAGTAAGGTGTTCTCGCTGTAACATACCTATACTTAGCCAGGACCTGATCCAACGAAACTCAAAGAGACTGAAGTTCAATTGACCTATATCACTCCGACAAATGATTGTCTCATCTCGATAAATGAATTTAGGCTCACAATTGAGGCCTCAGTTCAAGAGATTCGAGTCAGGAGATTTGGACTTCTTCTCACTAGCCTAACCCAGGATTTATCCAGACTGTTATTTAGAGTTGGAAACAAACCTCGGGTTGAGATTCGCAACTGGATCAAGCTGGGATAGAAAGTCGGTGAAGCTTTGGAGCAGAGTGCTGCAATGTTTTGAGGTCAAAACAAGAGCGCCTGCACTGACCTCTCCGTGGTGTAGTCTACACCATTTGCGGGGACAATACAGGCGCTAAGTTAAAAAATCTGAAAGGCTTAGAACAACCCCAACGTCAAAGACTTGTCGATGGGAAGGGTGGCACCGATGCCCAACCAAAGTGTTGCCAGAGTTCCAACCAGGAAGGCCGTTGTCGCAATGGGGCGGCGGAACGGATTCTGGAACTTGTTAACGCCTTCGATGAAAGGAATTAACATCAGACCGAGAGGAATTGCAGTCTGCAGCGCAATACCCAGCAGCTTGTTTGGGACAATCCGCAGAATTTGGAAGGCTGGATAGAGATACCATTCTGGCAAAATCTCCAGCGGTGTTGCAAACGGATTGGCAGGCTCACCCACGATCGCCGGATCGAGTACCGCAAGGGCCACGACGCAGGCAATAGTGCCAAAAATTACCACTGGGAAGATGTATAGCAGGTCATTGGGCCAGGCGGGTTCGCCGTAGTAGTTGTGACCCATGCCTTTTTTGAGTTTTTCGCGTAAAACCGGATCACTTAGATCTGGCTTCTTCAGGGTTGCCATAGCGTTTCGTGTTCTCCTTAGCGTCTGAAGTTAAGAGATAGAGAGAGATAAAGCAAGATTGCAGCGATTCGTCCAGCTTAGCTTACGAGAAGCGATGAAACCAAGCCTGTGAACCTCTGGGGTTGAGAGAGAGCAGAGATTTACAAAGGACCGGAGATGCCTTGCTTGCGAATCATCAGGAAGTGCAGCAGCATGAAGACTGCAATAAACCAGGGCAACACAAAGGTGTGCAGGCTGTAGAAACGAGTCAGAGTGGGCTGACCAACGCTAGCGCTACCCCGAATGAGCTCAACCATGATCGGACCAACGACGGGAATTGCATCTGGAATACCAGAGACAATTTTGACCGCCCAATAGCCAACCTGATCCCAAGGGAGGGAGTAACCTGTGACACCGAAGGCAACAGTGATCACAGCCAGAATTACACCTGTAACCCAGGTTAGTTCGCGGGGCTTTTTGAAGCCACCGGTTAGATAAACCCGGAAGACGTGCAGAATCATCATCAGCACCATCATGCTGGCGGACCAGCGGTGAATGGAGCGAATCAGCCAACCAAAGTTGACTTCGGTCATCAGATACTGAATAGATTGAAACGCTTCGGTTACGGTTGGCTTATAGTAAAAGGTCATCGCAAATCCAGTGGCGAACTGGATCAGGAAGCAGGTCAGGGTAATCCCACCCAGGCAATAGAAGATATTAACGTGGGGAGGGACGTACTTGCTGCTGATGTCATCAGCGAGGGCTTGAATTTCTAGCCGTTCCTCGAACCACTGGTAAGCTTTTGAGTCAGTTACCTGCTTAGTAAACATGAAGCGGGAGTTCCAAAAGATGTATTGCTGTCAATAAAAAATGTAACATAGCCCTCAGGAAGATTTTTAGGATAGGGTGACCTGATCGGGGTCAAGTTCAAATTTAAGTTTGCTACGATTAGTCTTCAAATCTTTTCATAGTGGGAGCCTACAAAGCATCGTCAGGGCACTGCCAGTGTCTTGTAGGTGTTCTGTCACCGCTTTTCAGTCGGTTCTACAGCCACAGATCTCCCTTGGTTGTGATCTAGAACTTTAACAAACGTTTAATGAACGTTAAGATCTGTAATTATGAGAAAACAGCTTATCCGGGCCGGATTGCTTCTGGTATTGTCAGTGGCGCTGGTGCTAGGGGTCTGGACTCCAGCCGCAAATGCCTTTACTGAGGAGCAAAAGCTATTAAGTGAGGTTTGGCGAATTGTCGATCGCGCCTATGTGGACGATACGTTTAACCAACAAAATTGGTGGTTTGTCCGGCAGCGATCGCTGAGACAGCCTCTCGACAGTCGGGAGGACACCTACACTGCAATTCAGCAGATGTTGGCGAGCCTGGATGATCCGTTTACTCGGCTGCTGAAGCCTGAGCAGTATCGTAGCCTGCAAACGAATACCTCTGGAGAGCTAACCGGGGTTGGGCTGCAGATCACTCAGGATAACGAAAAAGAGGAACTGAGGGTGATTGCGCCGATTGAGGGCTCTCCTGCCGATCAGGCTGGGTTGCGTCCCCGCGATCGCATCTTGAAGATTAATGGAATTTCTACGGCGAATCTGACGCTGGATGAGGCGGCGGAACGGATGCGGGGGCCGATTGGCAGTCGGGTGACGCTGACGATCGCCCGTGACGAGGAAGACTTGCAGGATGTTTTGCTGGTGCGCGATCGCATTACGCTCAACCCGGTCCATGCAGAGTTGCGACCTCAACCGGATGGGTCGGCGATTGGCTATGTGCGTCTCAACCAATTCAATGCCAATGCCACGATGGAAGTGGCCCATGCCGTCAGTCAGCTGGAGGAAGAAGGTGCAGATGCCTATATCCTTGATCTACGAAACAATCCAGGGGGGCTGCTGCAAGCTGGCATTGAGATTGCGCGGCTGTGGCTGGATGAGGGCACGATTGTCTACACGGTCAATCGACATGGCATTCAGGATAGCTTTTCGGCCAATGGGCACGCCCTAACGAACGATCCGCTCATTGTGTTGGTGAATCAAGGCACGGCCAGCGCCAGCGAGATTTTGTCGGGTGCTTTGCAAGATAATGGTCGGGCGCAACTCGTGGGCGAACGGACGTTTGGCAAAGGCTTGATTCAGTCGCTGTTTAATTTGTCGGATGGGTCGGGCCTTGCCGTCACGATCGCCCGCTATGAAACACCGGATCACCATGACATCAATCGCCAGGGCATTGAGCCGGATGTTTTGGTGCCGCTGGATCTAATCAGTCGCGATCAGTTGGGTAGTGAGGGCGATCGCCAGTTTCAGGCGGCGGTTGAACTGTTGATGAATCAGTCGGTGGTGGCGGATGCCGTTCAGACGTCTGAGTGGGCTGGCTTGCCAGAAGCTCACTAGACTGGGGCTAAAAGAGAGGTTTGGCAGCAGGCTATGCCCAGTTCTACCAGTTTGGGTCGCACCTATCATGATCCGCTGCATGGGGCGATCGCCCTAGACTCTTCCGATCCGGTGGAAGCGCTTTTGATCCAGCTAATTGATACGCCTGCGTTTCAGCGGTTGCGGCGCATTCGGCAACTGGGGCCTGCGAGTTTGACCTTTCATGGGGCAGAGGGGTCGCGGTTTACCCATTCTCTGGGTGTGATGGCGATCGCCCGTCGTGCCTTTGATCAGATTGTGCGACGTTATCCGCAGCTCAAGCCCTACCGCGCCACGGTTCTCTGTGCGGCGTTGCTGCATGATATTGGGCATGGCCCCTTTAGCCACACTTGTGAGGAGGTGTTTGGCTGCCATCACGAGCATTGGACCTGCCGAATTCTGCAAGAATCTGCCCCGGTGCGGCAGCGACTGGATCATTTCGATCCAGATTTGCTGAGCCAGATTAAGCAGGTCTATCTCAAGCAACATCCGGTGCCGCTGGTGTGGCAACTGGTGTCGAGTCAGTTGGATTGCGATCGCCTCGACTACTTACTGCGCGACAGCTACTTTACCGGAGCCTCCTATGGCACCTTGGATCTAGATCGAATTTTAATGGCATTGACCTATGACCCCGTGAGCCAGCAGCTAGTAGCCGCACGCAAAGGGATGGCCGCCATTGAGCATTATCTAATCGTGCGCTATTTCATGTATGCCCAGGTTTACAACCATCCCAAAAATATTGCAGCATCCTGGATTTTAGAACATGCCTTTGTGCGAGCTAAAGAACTGTTAGCTGTAGGGGACTTGTCTGCCGATGAAACGGTTACGGCTTGGCTCCAGCAAGACTGCAACCAACTGCCGCTCCGTCAATATTTAGATGCCGATGATGGGGTATTTGTCTATCACTTGCAGCGCTGGAAACACCATCCTGATCCGGTCTTGGCTGACCTTTGCCGTCGCTTTTTAGATCGAGATTTGCTCAAAACCGCCGAAATCAGCCACTTGGAAATGCATCAGCACACCCTGCTGCTCGATAAAGCGCAACGATGGGTAGAGCAGTTGGGCTTTGAACCGCAATATTACGTTGGGATGCGAACTGCGCTCAGTCGAGGATACACCCTCTATCAGCGCGGCATTAAACTGCAAACAGAACGAGGACTCCAGGAAATCAGCGAACTCTCACCATTGGTGAAAACATTAACGCTCCCTTGTCAGCGCACTTGGCTGCTATATCCTCGTGACATTGAAGATCAGCTGCACCAAGTTCTCTGAATTATTCATTTAGCCAAAGAGCTATCAGGTCATGAAAATTGAAGATTGTAGAGGTGTTCAATCATTTGAAACAACTGACGGAATGACTTTACTTCGAGCCCCTTATCAATCAGTAGTAGAGGCTCTCACCCAAACAAAACGCATAAAACTATTGGAGAGCAATATTTATGCACGTTCAGTGACTATGAGTAGCCCAGGATTTGTTGTTTTTCAGTTTCACAAACATCCTTGGACAATAATTCGGGACTTTTCTATCCCCTCATATACCGATTCTGATACAGAAAATGATGCCCAAGAGCTTTCAAGCTTGCTGAATACCTCGGCAGTCGTTTACTACGTTAGTGATACTTTTGATGAGTTTAGCTACAAAGTCTATAGCGCTGGAGTTTGTGTAGAAAGGCTGTTTGCAAGTGCAGCAGAGGGCTCTCAGTTTGAGTCAAAACTTCACCCTTCTATGTCAAACATTGCCACTCAAGATCCTGAACATTTTACTGACACCTTTTTTAAGGAGCAGAATATTTATGTCCCTGTTTTACAGGGTTTATCCTTGCCGACGCAGTTGACCGATCAACCTACTACCTTAAAGTTCTGGAGTAATATCTCGGGAAAACGTGTCCAGCTAGATCATTCATGTTTTGAGGGATTCTGCTATCTAGCATTAAAAATCTGATTCACTGTTAATGGAAACTCGGGAAAGGTAGGAGAGATGATGCGATCATCTCCACGAAACTGTTGTAGTTCATATTCTCCCTCTACTAAGGTGCAAACCGTGAAGGTAGGTTGCTTGGGCGAGCCAATGTAGCGTCGGCCACCGATGCCCAGATAATCAATAATCCAATATTCTGGGATGCCAAAGGCTTCATAGTCTGCCAACTTGACGAGATAATCATCACGCCAATTGCTTGACACCACTTCTACCACGAGTTTGAGGGACTGCCTGAGGGTAATGATAGATTCTCGCTCCCAGCGAGGCTCGTCTGCTATTCCTGTGTCATCTAAAACCACAATATTGGGTTCGTAGCCTGTATCAGACGCGACTTTGATCACACATTCTTTGGGAATAAAGTAGGGCTGGTTGGCTTGTCGAATCACCATGCCCAGCTCAAATGCCAAATCACCTGCGAGTCTAGAATGCTTGCCTTTTGGTTTAGGCATTTCGATCGCAAATCCTCGTCTCAGTTCGTAGCGATTCTCTGAATCTGGATACCAATCCATAAATTCGTCGAACGACATGGGAGTTTTATCAATCCCGGCAATCATGGCGATCGCATCTCCTCAGATCCAAGTTAATGACATCTCAGTTACAGTTTACTGATACAGTTTGTTGACTGAGTCGGGGGGTGAGGTTTCGACTCCGCTCAACCTACGAAGAGATGGAGATGGTGGGGCGATCGCCTCCGGTACATCTATGCAACGTCCCAACTTTTTCCAGTAGTTTAGCTACGACCTGTGATGGACAAGCCTTCTACGATTAGGGAAGGGGTGTAGCAAGAGCCGTTCCAGTCGGCATCTCCACCGAGTTCTACCAGGTTTTTGAGGGCAGTGTAAACGTTGCCTGCCACCATGGTGTCTTTGATCCGACCGACGATTTCTCCTCGCTCGACCCGAAAGCCCAGATCAACGTTGACCGAAAACTCGCCGGAAATGCCTGCACCCCCACCGAGCATCTGATCTACAATCAGGCCGTGTTCCATTGAGGCAATCAGCTCTGATAGTGCTTTGAATCCGGGCTGAATCAGCAGGTTGAACAGACCTGGTGTGGGATAACTGCCTAAACCGGGACGAAAGCCGTTGCCCGTTGTCCCACTGCTGAGCGATCGCCCAATGGTGCGATCGGTGTAAAACAGCTGCAACACCCCATCTTTAATGAAGGTAATAGGCTGCGTAGGAGTCCCTTCATCGTCGAAGGGACAGCTAAACGGGCCAGCATCGGGCTGTTGAGACATGGTTAGCTCAGAGGAGAGCACAGGCTCCCCTAGGCGATCACTCCAAGGAGAGGCACGCTCAATGACCTGTTTGCCATTCAGGGCCGCCTGAATTGTGCCCCACAACATATCTGCCGCTTTGGAGGTAAACAGCACCGGGACTCGTCCGATGGGAGGAGCCGTGTTGCTATTGGCCCACTCGAGACGCTGCATCACCTGCCGGGCTAGCGCTACCGGATCTAAATGTTCACGCAGGGTTTGGCCATCTGCCACACTGAGAAAATCATCTCCCCGGACCCACTCAGTTTCCAGGTAGCCACTGAGGGTGGTGTCAGTGTAGCTGCAGTCTAGCCCTTGGGAGTTGATCAGGCGGGTGTTTTCAGCCTCACATTCCCATTCAGCTGTGCAAAGCGTGTCGGGGTAGGCCTGACGCACAATGGCGATCGCTTCTTTTCCCCATGCAATCAGCTGCTCAACCGGGACAGATTTGCCAACATCTGGATAGGTCTGGTGAGAGGCAGAGGCGAGTTCAATCGTTTCAGGCTCATTCAGATGGCTAAGGGCGATCGCCCGATCAACCAAAGACTGGAGCTCAACGGGCCCATAGGCCACTGCCAAACCTGGACGCCCGTCCTTCCAGAGTCGCAGCGCAGTACCTTCTGCTTGAGAACTTTCCAACTGTTTAAGACGATTGGCTTCAAAGAAAACTGGACGGGAAAAGGACTGCGATTGAAAAACTTCTGCGGCTTCTGCGCCTGATCGAAGTGCCAACTCTAGCAGTTGTTCAACCAGGACTGATGCCTGCGAGCGGTCAGAACCCATAGCGCTATATCAGTGATGCCGGGACAGGGTGGGCAGGACGTGTGGGCGGAAAAGTGTGGGCAGGACGGTGTGGGCGGGACGGTGTGGGAGACAAGCATCAGCAGTCGTAGCCCCCAGGCTCAGCTTTCGCAACACAGCTCAAGCAGATCAGATTGAAGGACGACTCGCAAATCAGTAATCCTGTCTAGCATAGAGCCGTGCTGAGGGCTGACTGCTAAAGGCTATCTCCTTATCTTCTGGGATCGGGGGACTTTACGCCAGATTTAGCTCTTGCAACAGCCAGAATCCAGCAAAAGCTTCAGACTGTGGATCAGACTGAACTGCCAAGAAATGGACCTGTTGGGCCTGCTGTTTGGTTGTTTCGAATCCTTTTGCCTCGGCTTGGAGTTGGGGGGCCGTGAGATTGGCCAGAATCCAAGCATCATTGGCTCCGGTTTCTAACACTAGGCGAGCGGGTGGCGTTTCGTTGAACTTGAGGAACGCTAGCTCTAGACCCGACATCCAGGCCGCCAAGGCAACCGCACGCGGCGAGAAAATGATGATACCTGGAATGCGCGTATCGGGCGCTAGGCCAGCTAGCTCAAGTGGAAAGACTTCACCAAAGTCAATCTGCCATTCTGACATTTCTGCGAAAGCACTGGCCTCTAGGGTGACAAAGGCCCACTGCTGCCCAATCAAGGCATCGGGAAGCGGTTGGGGCTGGGAGTCGGCCATTGCCACAGAAGGATTGCTGCCAGCCTGGTAGTTGGGATAGGTCGGATAAACCTCCGTCATCCGCTGCTTGAGCCACTGGTTGAGTGATAGGGTGCGGCGACTGGAATAAGCCGGAATTCCAGCTTCTTCGCAGGCCTTGGTGATCATGTTGTTCATTTGCCGCCGAAAGAAGCGGATCTTGTCGGGCGGCTTGGCCGCTTGGGCGATCGCCTCTTCTAGGGCTTCCTTCAGCCAGACAGAGTTGACTTCTGTGTTGGAACAAAACTTGGAAAAGCGAAACAAGGAATCGGTCGGGCTATCAATGGAGAGTGGACTTTCACAAACCAACACCTCCCATAGTTTCTTCTGTTTCTCATCCAGGAGCGGACGTGAATAAAAATCGAGTTCCCAAATCTCAGCCATACCGATTGCTTTAAAACTGTTCTGTGTCTTTTGCTGATCATAGGTGGGAACGATCACCCTCGCAGTCTAATCATCCAATCCGTTAGCGGGGCAATGTCACGGTAAAAGTTGTGCCTTGATTGAGTTCGCTTTTGACGTGAATGGAGCCGCCATGCAGATCGATGCAGGTTTTGGCGATCGCCAATCCCAATCCAGTTCCAGCGACATCGCCTACATTTTGGCCGCGATAAAACGTTTCAAACAGGTGCTGCTGGTCTTCTTGAGAGATACCAATACCCTGATCTTGAATTTGGAAGGCGATCGCCGCAGGTTTGCAAGTGAGCGTCAGCTGCACCGGACAGGCGGCTGGAGAATATTTGATCGCATTGGTGAGCAAATTGGCCAAAATCGAACGTAGCAGCTTGCTGTCGAGGTCGGCTTGGGGATTTTCTCCCTCACAAATCAGTTCAATCCGGCCTGGAGCCTCCATATTGAGCTGAATCTCTTCAATCAGACGCTGACAAAAGGGCTCTACCTCCAACGGCTCCGGGCGAAACTCTAGCTTGCCTGCTTCAGCGCGATTGAGCATCAAGATGTCGTTGAGCAACTGAGCCAGGGTTTTCGCGGCGGCTTGAATCCGGGTTAGGTTTTTGGCTTTTTTCTCTTCGTTGAGCTGGAGGCTGCTGCTAGCCAACATCTGCGTCGAAATCAAAATCGTGCTGAGTGGCGTCCGAAACTCGTGCGACACCATTGAAAACAGCCGTAGCTTCAGGTCGCTGATTTCGCGAGCGGTGACAAGTTCGGCAGTGCGCTCCTGCACTTGAGTTTCTAGCTCGTCATTGGCCTGCCACAGCGCCGCCTCAACCTGCTGGCGTTCGGTGATTTGCCGCTGTAGCAGATAGTAAACGCCTAACAGCAAAGCCACGCTCAAAGACATTGCCAAAAAGTTAATTCGCACGGCATCGTGAGTAGGATTGGGAGCGTTGTCGGGAGTATTGTCGGGAGTGTTGTTGCGGGTAGGGCGCTCGGTGCCGATAGCCAGCACTCTGGCCAAGGGAAAGAGACTTCCCTGGGGAGATTCGACTCTGTTTGGATCTTCTGCGGCCAGTTGGGCAAGTGTGCGATAAGAGATCGCTCCAGCACCCCCTAAAATTAGCAATACTAAACCGACTCCCAGCGTAATTAGCTTTTTCTCTAGCAACCAGCGGGCTTGGGTTTGCCGCAAATCTTGAAATGCCTGCTTGAGTTTTTCGGCTTGGGCAGTGGCTGCATCGGCAGTAATGCGGCTCTGGTTGTAGAGTTCGGCATAATCGACGTAAGCAATCGTGGGAGAAAGCAGCAGGGACCATTGGCGATCAGCAATGCTGAAGTTGCGGGTGCAGATAGTGCGGCTCTGTCGCCGAGACGTTTCGAGAGGCAGCAGGCTATCTTGAGATTTGGCTAGGCTACGTTCTCCTTCTGGATCGGCGAGAACCCGCTTGCTTTTGGACTCATATACAGCCAAAAAGCTTTGCCCGACCCGCTCGGATTTGTCGTAGAAATAAACATCAATGTTGTTGAGATCCAATCCTGGCAGGGAGGCTTGCACAATGTCGCCTATTCGAAAGACACCCAAAACAAAGCCTCGCAGGTGCTGACGGCGATCGCCCACCGTGTCACAACTCGCCTCCTGCTGATAGATCGGCAAAATCACCAAAAAGCCAAACTGATGTTGAGCCTCCTGCACTAGCTCAATGCGGCCACTGACGACAATTTGCCCCGTATCACGGGCTTGCTCTAGTGCCGAGCGGCGGGTCACATCTGAAGAGAGATCAAAGCCCAGCACGAGCTGATTATTGGCAAACGGCTCAACATATGTGACTGGAAAATATTCAGGGTAGCGATCGGCAGGGATGACCGCTCCATCGGCTTTCCACTCTGTGATCTGAAACTGAGGAAACCCTTCTGCTTGTACAGCCTGCTCAAAGGCGAGCCGATCGGCATCCAAAAGTCGAGGCAACCACTCTAAGGCCTGAATGCTGGGATAGCGAGACAGCGCGGGTTGGACAAACCGCTGGAAGTCTTTTCGTCGCACGATATCCAGCGAACCGTAGAGCTGACTGATCGATCGCAGCACCTCAAAGCAGGCGTCAGTACTGCGCTGCAAATTAAACGCTAAGATATCAGCCCGCTCTTGCAGTTCTGTCCTCATTGCCCCTCTGACTGGGTTAGCTATTCAGAGATATTCAGCCTATCAGGTTTTTGGCCAAGGTTTTGCAGCTTGAATGACCCCCCATTCGCCATTGGTGAGCCATTGCGGATCGGTTTGGTTCAAGCTTTGAATTTGCTTGGGCAGCAACCCTGCTGCGACTTCAGACTTGAGCGTTCGCAAGACACAAAATGGAGTTGGGAAGTAGCCTGTAATTTCTTGAAAAGAGGTAGTCAATGGCCATTGACAGTCGCCCAGCAGCCGTCGATAGTTGGCGTCGCCTTTGATCAAGACCAGCTCAGACTGATATAGATCTTGCTGAAGCGCCAGCGGCATTTGCCAAAACACCAGCGGCTCCGTCCAAAAGGAGTCTTCTCGTAGCTGCAATTGTTGGCGATCAAGGTATTGCTGTAGCCGTTGGGCCAGGATGTGAACTTGGCGATCGCCCGCCCCCATCAATGCTTTCCCCATTAATGCTTTCCCCATCAATGCTTTTACTGTCTGCTGCACATCCGCGCTGGTAGCATCGGAAACAAAGGTAGGGTGTGCCTTGACATGCAGATGCACCGTCTGGGCAATCTGGCTCGACAGCAAAAAATCAATCAAGTAGAGATCACCGATCAGCTCTGTTCCAGCATTGTCTGCAACCAAATCAATGCGGCCACCTCGTATCTGGGTAAGACGATCGCCCAGCACAGGCGTATCGTCTACTAAAATCTGCGTCTGCTGCTCTGCTTGCTGTCGTTGTTGCGTGGGTAAATCATTGGGCCGCAAACTTAGATCCGCTTGGTTGCCCCACAACGCGCTGTAGAGTAAGCTCCGCAGATTTTCTAGGCTCCAGTCTTCCTGCTGATGAGCCTCTGCCCACTCATTAAGCTGGCCGCTAGTAGTGCGAATGGCCTCCAGCGCGGTGGCGAGGTTGGCTTGTTTCTGGCTGGCAAATGGATCAATTCCCTGCCATTCTCCAGACTGAAAATAGTAGGTTGCTTCAAGCAGGCGACGATAGAAATAAACCTCTGCAAAAAACCAAGGAATATCCCACCAGCGCATCCCCACTAAAGGCTCCAGATGGCTAGACCAGACGGCCAAATCAGGAGCTTGATGATCCTGCAAGTGACGAATTGTGCCGCTAAATAGCTCTTGAATCAACGCTTCGACATTGGCCACAATCTCAGACGGGAAGGGAGTCTCGGCAAGGATACGACGGGCGATCGCAGGCCACCGCTCTGTCATCGTAAAGTAGGCAAACGATCCGGCTTGCGACATCATCAACGGGGGTGGAATTGTGAGGCGGGGATGGGCAAAGTGAGTTACTGGAAATGAGAATTGGGCCACAGATTGCTCCCCGTTGAATGACATTTGAATTACATTGCTTTTATGGTACCGGGTAGACGTGGGCAAGCAGGGTGAGCGCTATCATACGTTCATGCAGCGGAGCGGAGCCTAAAGATGGAAAATCCTGAGATGTTTGATGCAGTGATCGGAGGGCTGGCGATCGTGGTAGTGCTGGGCGGCTTTCTGATGATGTTTACAACTGTATTTACGAACAAAAAATAGAGCGTAAGATAGCGAGTCTTTGAGTCTGAGGGGGTATTATCCAAAAATTGGGGAAATCCTCACCTGTGAGTCGGTTAATCCAACGCTAGGATCAGGTTGGGATTGAGTTTAACGTAGCTTTGCGAAGAACTTCATCCCACCGACAAACAAGTCTCAGAGATAGAGAGGAGCATGACTATGGCCGCCAAAGTGCAAAAGCCTGAGCAAGATTGGAAAGAGCAATTGACGCCAGAGCAATTTCGCGTCACCCGTCAGAAAGGCACTGAGCGGGCCTTTACAGGCGAGTATCACGACAACAAAAAACCTGGGACTTACAATTGCGTGTGCTGCGGTACAGAGCTGTTTACGTCAGATACCAAGTATGATTCTGGTACTGGCTGGCCTAGCTTTTGGCAGCCTGTCAGCGAAGACAATATCAAATACGAAGAAGACAATCATCTATTTATGCGGCGCACAGAAGTGCTTTGTGCAACCTGTGATGCCCATTTGGGACATGTTTTCAAGGATGGCCCAAAGCCAACAGGATTACGCTATTGCCTCAACTCGGCGGCTCTTCAGTTTGAGCCTCAAAGTTAGAATGATTGTGCATTGCTAATTTCTTTGCCCTCACTCCCAACCCTCTCCCTACGGCTGAGGAGAGCTAATTTTCTTGTTTTTCCTCCCGATGGGAAGGGTGGGTGAGGCCGATTGAGATAGGGACATTGTCATTTTTAGGGGAAGGGTAGCTCTCCACAAAATGCAGTACTCAGTTCACTCCCCCAATCCCTTTATTCAAAAAAAGGCTGACCAGCTCTTACCGGGTTGGCCACTGCCAATTTTGTCGGTGTTGGTTGTGTTGCAACAGTGCCCTTTGGCCTTGCTAGAGCGCACTACCGAAACAGAACGCTGCAAAAATCAATTACGCCACCAGTTTATTAAGTTTGGACTGCCGATCGCCCGTCAGCTACAATCGATGGGCTATTGCGTGGAGCTGTTCGATCCGCGCACAGGACGACCGTTGATTTCTCCACCAGGGTTGTTGCGACTCGATGATGTGGCTGTGGTGCGATCGCTTCTCCACTATCCAGTGATCGACAGCGGCGGCTGTACGCTAGTGATTCATCCTAGTTGGAATCAGTCGGTGTATCCTTCAACGATCGTTTCTTCTGCTCCACCTTCTGTGCTGCAAACCGTCGTGGATCATGCGACGCATCCTTGCCTTCCGGCTTCTTGAACGGTTGCATCTAACTAAGTTCTTGCAGCTACCCAACTCGTTCCTACGGCAGCCTTGCGATCTTGATTAGAGCACAGGCTAATTTATGCGATCGCATCTTGTTGGAGTTTTTTGGAAAACCACCATTCTTTGAGGTCGGGAGAGAGTTTGGCAGAGTAGATTGTCAGCACGAAGGGTTCTCCGCCCGATTCTTCTTGACCCATAATCTCGACGTTATAGGATGGATAGTTTTTGGTGGCGATGTCTGGAACGAAGCGACGCCCAATCCGCCGCCAACTCGGTTCTTTGCCTCGCCACTGGAGCCGACAGCAGGGCCAGGGCAGCTCTTCGCGATCAAACAGAGGGCAGCAAGGGCCGACGACTCGATAGGTAAAGTGCCCGCCATGACTATAGAAAATTTGCCCAGATGGCAGCGGGTGCTGAAGGGACTTGAGCGCATACTGAGATTGATCAACCGCAGGCGCAAAGCGTCCCAGCTCTAATCGCTTGGTGCGATCGCCCCAAGTCATCCTAGTTTTCCCCAGTTTTTTATCACTCTTCTCCACATTCCACACCATGCGATCGCCTGTTGACCTTGCCTAAGATTATCGCCTGAACGCGATCGCACAACCATAATGACAACCACATCTCTCTCGCTCAGCAGGAATTCGCTTCACAAGGCTGCATCTAGTCTTTCCACGTTCTACCTGTCGAGAGTTTTGGTGTGCTGGTTTGGCGATCGCCCATGCCAGTTTGTTGATGCGTAGAAGAGCGATCGCTTTTCAGATTTGCTGAACGAATAGCTTTTTGGTTGCGAAAACAGCAAGTTTTCACCTCAAAATGATTTCTGTTGCTGTTTTTTAATCTCTTTCGAGGTGTTATGTCTTCTGGATGCAGGGGAACTTTATTGAAGGTTGGTTAAAAGTTTTGGGAACCTTTGTCAGGTTTTAGCTAACTGCCCCGTCGTTTCAGCCTCACTAGGAATAGACAGGCTACAACAAACAAGGTGCTTCCCTTATTCATTTTAGGAACTTTAAACATATGCCGACACAGACAAAGCCGCAAAATACAAAGGCTCATGCCAAGACACGTCTGTTGTTAACGCTATGGTACATGGGAGGCTCAGAATCAGCAGTTCTAAAAGGAAAATTGACGGAACGAGTAAAACGCAGCAAAGAAAAAGCCGCCGATTACAAGAGCGTCTTTGAAGATCTAGAGCAAGCAGGGGCGATCGCCATCAACAAAAACCAAATTTCTCTGACGGCTGATGGGCAGGTGCTTTTGGGCGATCGCTTGCAAAGCTCAGAATTTCAGTTTGAAGGCACCCAGGTCGGCACCAAGCTAGCCAATGCTGTCCTACAGTGGCTCCGTCAAATGGGTCCTGTGGCAGCTTCCCCTCAAACTAACGGCAAGGTTGCCGCAGCTGCGATCGCCTCCTATGAAGGATTTAAAACCACTGTCCTCGAAATCTACACACACCTTAACCGCGACTATAGCTACGAAAATTTAGTCCCCATCTACAAAATACGCCGAGAAATCGGAGAGCAGATTAGCCGCTCCCAGTTCAACGAATGGATGCTAGAAATGCAAGCTGATGACATTTTTCAGTTAATGGGAGGAGAAATGACAGACATTACTCCTGACAAGGCTGAAGACTCCATCACAACTCAGTTAGGCGGATTGAGATACTATGCTCAACTACTAAGTTAACCCTAAAGAACCAGGGCTATTTCATTCTAAAAATGGCCTTGAGGGTATCTAGACCAAATTGGCAAAGACGTTGGGCCTGAGCCATATTGGAGAACTCATTGGAGCGATAGAGGTTGAGTGCGAAGTTACGAGCGACGGCGAAGATTTGC
>JBGTGR010000050.1:0-72966 GCA_041746655.1 Elainellales cyanobacterium
GGAACAACGCTTGCACAGATTGAGCAACAATTGAATCAGTTCCTCGCCTCCCAGCAATTTCTGTCCCCACAACAAGTCCAAAAAACGCTTAACTTCATCTTCTCACTCGTTCCCTGATCTTCTGGCGGGATGGGAGTAATACATACTTATACAGCCCGAACTGTGTGTAAGGACACGTTCTTTCGTATACTCATCCTCGACGTGCAGTACTTGTGAGGGTGATTCGCGTGCCAATGCTTCAAGTCCAAGAAGCCTACTCTTTCTATAGAACATATATCCTTGATTACAGCCGCAATAAAGCCGAAATTTATGAGCAGTACGGTTTTTCCTTGCAAGGTAGCGTAGGTTCAAAAGATTGGGAAGTATTCGCAGCAATTTTAGTGAACGATAGAGCAAGAAGAGGTGATGGGGCAGATTTGGTGAACTACGAAGTGAAATCTGCCACGATTGGAGGTAGCTTTGAGTACCAGTACCACAGAAATCGCGGACTAGATAAACTAACTGATGACAGGGATGTAGATCACATTTTCGTCGCCAGAAGCGCAACCTATATGGATGTTGAAGTTTGGTTGGTTGAGCGTACTAAAATGATCCCTATATTTGATAGATGGTTGCCTGAACTTATCCAAAATTATGAAGCCGCAGACAGGCAAAGATTTCGACGTTCAGTGACTTACGGTTTTGTTAGGAACCAAGGCGTTAGATTGCTAGAAATCACTGGTGGAGAACTAAGCTACTTTCTTGGCGTGACTTAGCTAGAGGGTTTAAGATATTTTCAGCAATCCAGACAATAACAGGTACACAAACGGCATCACCAAACCCTGTCAAAGCTTGATTGATTTGTAGTGGAAGTGGATAATCGTCTGGAACACCTTGCAGTCTTGCATACTCCCGAGGTGTCATCAAGCGCATTTTAATAGCCCCTTGTCCAACTCTAACAAGCATTTGCCGACTACTACCACCTCTGGCAGTTCTTAGACAACCAGCAAGACCATCTTTTCTAAGTTCTGCCCTTTGCTTACCCCCGCGAACCCGCCTATACATAGGGCAGTATGAATATGTTGATAATTCTTGCAGTCCTTGTAAATGTGCGAGATTGATGGGTGACATCATATTCAAATGACGCTTTACTTCGTTGTCAGACCACCAGCGATCATCGTCATCTGTAATTTTTTCTATGACAAGACTCAAGTCAGCTTTTATCTTGTCTGGTAGTGCTGGAACATCTAGAAAGTTCCAGCATAGATCGAGATTATTTGTAACCGCCTTCTCAATCGCCTGCGTTTTAAGTGAGGAAGAACGCTTGGAGAAAACGAATATATTCTGATTCACGTTAGGTGCCTGCATTCCAACCACAAATACCCTTGGTCTACTTTGAGGTACAAAATGAGCCGCATCAATAGCGAAAACATCACAAGCATAACCTAGCCGATTCAGTTCTTGAATTGTAATTCGGAAGTCTTGTCCGCTGTTTGATGTTAACCAACCAGCCACATTTTCCAGCATCACAAGCTTAGGCTTATTTACTTGATTGTCAAGAATTTTAGTGAATCCCCAAAAGGCGCTGGAATACCGTCCATCCATACCTTCTAGATTACCTGCTAAAGATAAATCAATACAAGGAAATGATGCTGTTGCAAGTATTGTGTCAGGAATATCCGCAGGGTAAATGGAAAAAATATCTTGAACCTTATAATGTTTACTTGCATCCTTAAAGTGGGCTGAGTACATTTCAAATTTGCTACGCGCCCAGTCATTAGCGAAGACAACGTTCCAACCTACTTGCTCTAGTCCTAATCGGACTAGCCCAATTCCTGCAAAGTACTCTGCACAGGTTAGGTCACCGTAAGGGCTTACAGCCTCTCTTACGCCAACTAAAGCCTTGTTTTTCATCACCGAAAGGGGCATAGTGCTTACGTTACCAATTTACAGAAGCAAATTCATAGCTATTGCTATGAAAGCATAGCGTCATCCTTGCTGCTGAGTCAACTAAATTTATGAGGCGATTTGGGGAAAAGCTGTATCAATTAAGGACTCGGCGGGGCTTGACACTGACAGAGTTGGGTAATTTGCTAAGCGTTCACAATACATTTGTATCACAGCTAGAGAAGGGTAGGAAGGTTCCTAACGCTGAAATGATTCTTAGGGTGGCAGATACTTTCGGCATAACTACCGATCAACTAATGCGTGATGAGTTGGATTTACCAGAAGAAGATTACTGAAACGCTGTATAACAAGCCCAATGCACCCGACCGGCGAGAGTTTATTGGTTGAAGTTTAAGGTCATCTGCGGCGGATGATTGGGAACGTTATGCTGCTTAGTCTTCGGTTAGGTTGTAGACGAAAGGTTGTTTGCCAATACGCCGTGGCAAAGCAAGCAGAAGTTGGATTCGTCATATGTATCACATACTCGGTTTGATAAACTTAAGGCATTGATTGGGCTAAGTTGACCTATGACTATTGTGGTCGATCAAGCAATTCAACAGAAGCTAATTAGCTTTGACGGGTTTCTCGCTCGTTATGGTGGCGATAACCGCTACGAACTGATCGATGGAGAGATGTTCGATTTGGAACCAACAGATTCACATGAAGAAGTTGCAGCCTGCATCACAAGTCAATGAAGTGGTCAGGGGAGAGATTGGCGAGAGATTTTGGTGGTGGTAGCGATCGCATCTCTTAAAATCATGGGAGGTGGGTGAGATAGTTGGGAAGGCGATCGGTGCGTGTTCTAACCGACACGCTAATAGGTTTGGTTGTCTACTGTTCCAGTCTCAGTAGCCGCTAACCTCCACGTTATACTGGGAAGCATTATCTTGAATTAGCTTGTTAGGACTAATCACTACAGTTCTGGCAAACTACCCTGTAGCGCTCAAACTTCTGGAGGAAGTTTCGTATTTTATCAGACCACTCTTGGCACGCCCTTTCGGAATCCAAAGTTGCTCAACTGCTTGGAAGCGATGTTGAACTGGGACTGACACCTGAGGAGGCAATTCGGAGACAGCAGCAATATGGCGCAAATGAATTAGTCAGTCGAGAAAAGGAAAGCAGTTGGCGACGGTTTTTTCAGCAGTTTAACCAGCCTGTGCAGTATATTCTGCTGGTTGCAGCGGCGGTGACTGCGCTGTTCAAAGAAGTCGTCGATGCAGGGGTGATTTTCACGGTTGCCGTTGCCAACGCCTTGATTGGCTACATTCAAGAAGCTAGAGCCGAAAATGCGATCGCCGCTCTGACAGAAGTGGTCACCACAGAAGCCACCGTCGTTCGGGATGATGAGAAGTCACGAATTACGTCTCGTGAACTGGTTCCTGGGGATTTGATTTTGTTGACCGCAGGCGATCGCGTTCCGGCAGATCTGCGCTTAGTAGAAGCCTTTGACCTGAAGATTGATGAATCGGGTTTGACTGGGGAATCACTGCCAGTCGAGAAAACGACCGATCTCCTGGCAGAAGATACGCCCCTCGCCGATCGCATCAATATGGTATATGCGGGCAGTTTGGTCACGGCGGGTCAGGGCAGTGGTCTAGTCGTGGCGATCGGTGCCGAAACCGAAACCGGACGGGTGGCGCAACTGATGCAGTCATCCACCACCCTGATGACCCCACTGGCTCGCCGGATTCAAAAATTTAGCCGCACCTTGCTCTATTTCGTGTTGGGCATGGCGGCGCTGGCATTTGCCGTAGGTGCATCCCGCCCTCAATATTCTCTGGTAGAGACCTTCAAAAGTGCGGTCGCTCTAGCGGTGAGTGCCGTACCCGAAGGACTTCCAGCCATTGTGACTATTACCCTGGCGATCGGGGTATCTCGCATGGCAAAGCGGCACGCGATCGTCCGCAAACTGCCTGCGGTGGAAACCCTGGGCAGCACCACGGTCATTTGCTCCGATAAAACCGGGACGTTGACCAAAAATCAGATGACGGTACAGGAGATCCATGCGGGAGGGCTGCACTATCTCGTCAGTGGAACGGGCTATGACCTGGCAGGGGAAATAGATCAGAATGGACAACCTGTTGACCTGTCAATGTCTCCAGCCTTACACAACTGTTTGCTGGCAGGGCTGTTGTGCAATGACTCCCACCTGCAAGAAGAAGAGGGACAGTGGGATGTGGTTGGTGATCCGACCGAGGGGGCGCTGTTAGTCGCGGCACACAAAGGCGGATTGGATCGAGACACTCTGGAAGAAGACATTCCGCTGCTGGATGTTTTGCCCTTTGACTCGAAGCTGCAATACATGGCGACTCTGCACCAGCAACAGAGCGATCGCGTGGTCTATGTCAAGGGGTCGGTAGAAGCCATGCTGCACCGTTGTCAGTTCTGGCTGAATGAACAGGGTGAGTCCCTGCTGATTGACGCAGAATTCATTCGGCAAGATGCCGATGCGATGGCGCACAAAGGTCTACGGGTGCTAGCATTTGCTAAAAAAATGATCGCCCCGAACCAGGAAACGATTGAAGCCGATGACCTGGCACAAGGGCTGATTTTCTTGGGATTGCAGGGCATGATTGATCCGCCTCGACCGGAGGCAATCAAAGCGGTGCAAGCCTGTCAGACAGCGGGGATTCAGGTCAAAATGATTACCGGAGATCACCCGATTACGGCAATGGCGATCGCCCGCAAGATTGGACTCAGGCAAACCACATCGGCGTTTACCGGACGGGAGTTATCCCAGATGGAGCCGCAAGAACTTGCCAACGTTGTTGAGACGACGGATGTGTTTGCACGGGTTGCCCCAGAGCAAAAGTTGCGTTTAGTGGAAGCCCTACAATCCAGGGGCGACATTGTGGCGATGACCGGGGATGGGGTAAACGATGCGCCTGCCCTGAAGCAAGCCGATATTGGTGTGGCAATGGGGATGGGGACGGAGGTTGCCAAGGAAGCCTCGGATATGATTTTGACGGACAATAATTTTGCTTCGATTGCGGCAGCCGTTGAGGAAGGACGAACAGTTTATCGCAACATCCGGCGTTCGATTGGATTCATCTTACCGATTAGCGGCGGTGAATCCCTAACGATTTTGATGGGAACTCTGGTCAGTACGGTGCTGCCGATCGTGCCTGTGCAGGTGCTATGGGTGAATATGGTGAGTGCGATCGCCCTGTCGCTGCCCCTGGCCTTTGAGCCAAAATCTCAGCGTGCCATGCAGCAACCGCCGCGCAATCCCAATGAACCTCTGCTCTCCGGACGATTAGGGCTGCGGATTTTGGTGATTTCGATCTGGAATGCGATCGTCACCTTTGGCATGTTCGAGTGGATTTCGACGACTACGGGGGATTTGGATGTGGCTCGAACGGTGGCTATTAATGCCCTAGTTTCTGCTGAAATTTTTTACCTGCTGAGCATCTGTCGCCTGGTTCCTGCCCTAGTTGCCAATCTAAGAGGCGATCGCAAACCCGTTAGCTATGCTCCCGCGATCGGGATTGGGGTCTTAGCCGTTTTACAGGTTCTATTCAGTCAGTGGGGCTTGATGAACGAACTATTTAATACAGCTCCTCTGACCCTGACCCAGGGGTTACTGGCGATCGCAGCGGGAGTTCCCGTGATTCTTTGGGCACTTCTCCTACAACGGTTTGATCCCATCAATTAATCCCATTCCTGGGGAGCCAGGGCGTGAGGCATTTGTAGAATGGTTGCAACGGAACACAGCCGCCAGCTAATAATAGGTGAGCTGCCTAGTACCAACTGTTAGACTGCATCTTACCTGCCGCTGCGTTTTGCCGTTATGCCGCAGGGCCTTAGTAGCAAAAATCCAATTTGGTAGACTGAAGGTATCGATTAGGCTAAGTTGACCTATGGCTCTTGCGATTCCCTCTGGGACGGCACAGCCGAACGACCACCTCATACAACAAAAGCCACTCAGCTTTGACGAGTTTCTTACCCAGTATGGCGGTGATAACCGCTACGAACTGATCGACGGAGAGGTGTTCGATTTGGAACCAACAGGTTCACATGAAGAAGTTGCAGCCTTCATTACCGCAAAGATCTGTGTCCAGATTGATGCCATAGGCTTACCTTGGTTTGTCCTCCAGAGAGGACTATTACGCCCTCCCAACACTGGTATGACAGCATTTCGACCTGACGTTGCAGTTGTCGATCGAGATGAACTTGTCAAAGAACCGCTTTGGTCTGAGCAATCAATCCTAACGCGGGGTAGTTCGATTAGATTTGTGGCAGAAGTGGTTAGTAGCAACTGGCAAAATGATTATGCTCGTAAGGTAGAAGACTACGCAGTTTTGGGCATTTTCGAATATTGGATTGCAGACTATGCAGGTAATGGTGGTACTCGACACATTGGAAAACCCAAACAGCCTACTCTCTCTGTCTGTACGCTAGTGGACGGGGAGTATGAAATTCAGCAATTTCGAGGCAATCAGACGATTGTCTCTCCAACCTTCCCAGATTTAAAACTAACCGCTGAACAGGTGTTGAAGGCCGATAGGTAAAACCGCCATGATTTGGCTGTCTCTGATGTGAAATCAGTATTTGTTAACAGGCGATCGCAGCATCACAAGTTGATGAAGTGGACGGGCAAGAGATTGGCGAGAGATTTTGGTGGTGATCCTCATTAACGGATTTCATGACTTGGGTCGTGACCCAATACCAGGCAGGTAATCACCAACAGAACAAGTATTCTTTAGAGCTGCAAGAACCGTCAAACACACACTTTTTAGATGTTGTACCCTTGCTCTTCGGTGGAGACTAGCGTTTTCTAGGGCTACGCAGCAAAATCCCTAAGGTCTCTGTTCCCTACCGGATCTCTCCAACTTGCGGTAGTCTGCCTATTAAGGCAGCGATATTGACGGGGGCTTCATTGTATGGACTACAAACTCTGGCCTGGTAACGTCCATCCGCTTGGTTCAAACTGGGATGGCAAGGGGACGAATTTTGCCCTGTTTTCTGAAAACGCAGAGCAGGTTGATTTGTGTCTGTTTGACGAATCGGGTCACGAAACCTGTTTGCCTCTCGATGAAGTCTATAACTTTGTATGGCATGGCTATGTGCCGGATGTTAGCCCTGGTCAACGATATGGTTTTCGGGTCTATGGCCCTTTTGATCCAGCCAATGGGCACCGCTTTAACCCCAACAAGCTTCTGATTGATCCCTATGCCAAGGCGATCGATGGAGATGTGTTGTATGGCCCAGAAATTTTTGGCTATGACTTAGAGGATGAAGACGAGGATCTGAGTATTTCTAAGAGCGATAGTGCGGCTCTGATGCCCAAAGCGGTTGTGATCGATGAGAGCTTTGACTGGGAGGGCGATCGCCTCCTCCAAACCGCATGGCATGAAACAATCATTTACGAAGTTCACGTCAAGGGCTTTACTCAGATGCACCCCGACATTCCGCCGGAGCTGAGAGGCACCTACGCTGGGATGGGGCATCCTGCCGCCATCGAGCATCTCAAGTCGCTAGGCATTACGGCAGTTGAGCTATTGCCCATCCATCACTTCCACGCCTATCCCGGCCACTTGGTCGATAAAGGCTTACGCAACTATTGGGGCTATGACTCACTGGGATACTTTGCACCTTATGGAGGCTATAGCGCCAGTGGTTGGCAGGGCCAGCAGGTCAGGGAATTTAAGCAGATGGTCAAGGCGCTCCACGCTGCCGGAATTGAAGTGATCCTGGACGTGGTTTATAACCACACGGGGGAAGGCAACCACATGGGGCCAACCCTGACGTTTCGGGGGGTAGACAATGCGGCCTACTATCGCCTGGTAGATGACGACCAGCGCTACTACATGGACTTCACGGGTTGCGGCAACTCACTCAGTGTCAGCCATCCTCAAATCTTGAAGCTGATTATGGACAGCTTGCGCTACTGGGTGCTGGAAATGCACGTAGACGGCTTCCGGTTTGATCTGGCTTCGGCTCTGGCGCGCGAACTCTATGAAGTCGATATGCTGGCTGCTTTCTTTGACATTATTCATCAAGACCCAGTGCTATCTGATGTGAAGCTGATTGCTGAGCCTTGGGATGTGGGGGAAGGAGGCTATCACGTGGGTAAGTTTCCGCTGTTGTGGTCGGAGTGGAACGGCAAATATCGTGATACGGTGCGAGATTTTTGGCGCGGTATTGACAGCAGCTTGGCCGAATTTGCCTATCGTTTCACGGGCAGCTCAGACCTGTATGAAACTAATGGACGCCGCCCCCACGCCAGCATTAATTTCATTACGGCCCATGATGGCTTTCCGCTCAACGATCTGGTCAGCTACAACGAAAAGCACAACGAAGATAATGGCGAAGGCAATCGTGATGGTGAAAGCCACAATCGTTCTTGGAACTGCGGTGTTGAAGGCCCAACGGATGACCCAGAGATTTTGCAATTACGCGAAAAACAGCGCCGTAATTTTTTGGTGACATTGATGCTGTCTCAGGGCGTGCCCATGCTGTTGGGGGGAGACGAAATGGGGCGATCGCAAGGCGGCAACAACAACGGCTACTGCCAGGACAACGAGATTTCCTGGTTGGACTGGAATCTAAAAGAAGGCAACAGCGACCTACTAGAGTTTACCCGTGAGCTGATTCAGTTTCGGATTCGCCATCCCATTTTTCGCCGTCGCAAGTGGTTTCAAGGCAAAACCGTGCGGGGTGCAAAATTAGAAGATATTGGGTGGTTTAACCTCGACGGCAGTGAAATGACCGAAGAAGAATGGAACGATGCCTTCGCCAAAACAATTAGCATTTTCCTCAACGGCAATGGCATTACGACACCCGGACGACAAGGCGAACGTATTGTCGATGACAGCTTCTTGATCTTCTGCAATGCCTACCATAAAGAGACGGAGTTCCCGTTGCCAACGGCCTTACAGAGCCAGACCTGGACAACGTTGATTGATACAACTCAGCCTCACTTCCTCAAAAATGGAAAGTCTTACACCGGCCAGACATCTGTTGTGATAGGGGCGCGATCGCTCCAAGTCTTGAGGCAAAAACGATTGGAGTAGACAGAAGTTTTAGTAAAACAGCAATTGTAATAGACAAAAAAAGGGCACGAAAACCGCGCCCCTTGCAGAAACTTTTATCAACCCACTACGGGCTTATTTGCGATTGCCCATCCATTTAGCGGCGATCGCCCCCAGCGCAGCACCCACTAAAGGATTGCTGAGAAACTTGACGATTGCAGGTTGGTCAGCCAAGACATCCTGGAAAATATCAGGATGGCTATGGTAGGTAAATGCAGCAAGCTTGCTCACATCATCTGCACTCATCCGCTTGGGGTTGTGGGTTGAGAGGCCCAATTGCCGTTCGAGATCACGCTCTTGCAAACCCCGATCTTTTAGACGCTTGAAAAACTCTTTAGCAACGTCGTCTCGCTCATTGGGCTTGATCTGGGCGATCGCCTGCTTCAGTTCCGGCTCCATTTGACTGGAAGGAATCTGATTAGGGTGGAAAGAACGACCAAACAACTGACGGCGTTCATCGCGAGAAGATCGCTGCGCGAAATCATCAAAGTTTTGATAATCCTGGCCCACCTGGGTGGACTGATCGTCGAGGGAATCCGTATTGCCCTTAGACAGATCGCGCATGATCTGACGACGATATTCTTCGCTACTGGACATGAGATAAAGTCCTTTTCAAAATAACTGCTGTAAATGAGGTGGCAACCTGATTTGGCGGCTATCCTACCTCCAAGAGGGTCAAAACCTACTGATATTCAATTTGGTGGGTCGCGTTGTTGTATTTGGCAGTCAAAATCAGTTGCTTATCGGGGGCATACATCAAGACTGCCAAATCTCGCTCCGGAAAACTATTGTGAAATCCTTGGACGAGCGATCGCGCCAAAGGCCGAACCTCATTCGGCTTCACCTGAGGCGAAATCACTGCCCCTAGCTTATTGTCATCTCGGACATAGGCATCTTGAACCAGGCCATGAGCCGTTTGTATAATCCATCCACCAAAGTTTTGTCCTGCTGCAGTATTACCTTTCTCAAGTTGCTGATAGGTCGCAGTTGAACCTGGTAACGAAAGGTTTGGACTCTTGGTCTGGGTTGCGCCACCACCACAGGCCGTTGTGACAAACAACACTAGAGTTAATACAATGGGCATCAAAAACTTGCTGCCGCGCTGAAGCCAAGTCACTATGATTCTCCTAATTTAATGGGTCTTGTAAAAAACAAGCAGATCAACTTAACGCTGATCTGCCTGCTTAACTTACCTGCTAAGTCCCACCTCGTCAGATGAAGCAATCCTATTCGAGACAATGCAATCAGCAAGGGGCTTAAGCAAAGGGCTCAAACCCTATGTCAGAGGCTGTAAAGACTGCTACAGTGCATCATTAAATGAATTGCATCTAGTGAGACTTCAGGCAGATATTGCTTTATTTTTTTCAAGTAAAGCAGCTGAGGAATCAAAGACTAGTCAATTGCATCTTTGACGCTATCTTTGACATCTTCCTTGGCATGCTTAGCTTCACCTTGCGCCTGCTTGGCTTTACCTGCGGCTTGATCCTTAGGATCGCCCGTCACGTTGCCCATTGCTTCCTGAGCTTTGCCTTCAACGTTCTTAGCAGTAGCTTCGGCTCTATCATCTAAACCCATGATAATTTCCTCGTTTGAATATTTAACTTCAAAAATGATGGGCGTTGGAGACTAGGGATCTAAAATTTCTAGTCCATCTCGCCTTCACCTCACAACAGTAGGTTAAACACTCTCGTCAAGTCATCTATCTCTAGAGGAAAAATAGACTGCTTTATCTCTTCCTCAAGTTATAGGAAAACTACGTCAACCAACTTTTAACTACTACTTCTAAAGCTTGGAGTCATGATCAGAAGGTAAATCCATTGAACTGATCCCTTGCTTTTTTCCCTTACTTTTTTAAAGTGTCAGGCTATCTCTTGGGAACGATGATTTTTTAGGAAAATATTTTTATTTTATAACCATAAAACAGATCCTTATCTTTAGAGTTTTTACACTCTGTAAAACCTTTCTATGTTTACGACAAAAGGACGAATCGCTTTAATCTCTGTTCATGGTGATCCCGCTATTGAAATTGGCAAAGAAGAAGCGGGTGGACAGAATGTTTATGTCAGGCAGGTTGGGGAGGCTTTGTCTCGCCAAGGTTGGCAGGTAGACATGTTTACCCGTCGTGCATCCTCCGATTTACCCACCATTGTTGAACATTGCCCAGGATGTCGCACTATTCGCTTGGTGGCAGGGCCTCAGCAATTTGTGGGCCGAGATGAAATATTTGAATACTTGCCTGAATTTGTAGAAGCATTTCTACAGTTTCAACAAGAAGCTGATGTGATGTATCCATTGATTCATACTAACTACTGGTTGTCTGCCTGGGTGGGTATGGAACTGAGAAAGCATCAGCCCATCAAACTGTTGCATACTTATCATTCATTAGGTGCGATTAAGTACCAGTCGGTTAGCACAGTACCGATCATTGCTAACACCCGATTAGGGGTAGAAATAGCCTGTCTAGAAACAGCAGATCGAGTTGTTTCAACTAGTCCTCAAGAGCGTGACGATTTGCGATCGCTTGTCTCTACATCTGGCAATATTGAGATTATTCCTTGTGGTACTGATACCAACCGCTTTGGGCAGGTTAATTATCAAACTGCGCGTCAGCAACTCCAGATTGATCCCGATTCAAAAGTAGTGCTGTATGTCGGACGATTTGATCCTCGTAAAGGCATCGAAACATTGGTCCATGCTGTAAATGAACCGATTGTCAGAGACTCCTTTGAGGTCGAGCTCATGATAGCGGGGGGGAGCCGTCCTGGCGAAAAAGATGGAATGGAGCGCGATCGCATCGCAGCCATTGTGCAAGATCTCCATCTCACCGACCACACAACCTTCTTAGGAGCATTGGATCACACCAAGCTGCCGACCTATTACGCAGCAGCAGATGTTTGTGTGGTTCCCAGCCACTATGAACCCTTTGGTCTGGTGGCGATCGAAGCGATGGCCAGTGGCACCCCTGTCGTCGCGAGTGAAGTCGGCGGCTTAAAATTTACTGTCATTCCTGAGGAGACGGGCCTGCTGGTTCCAGCCCAGAATGAGACAGCATTTGCCGAGGCCATCCACCGAATTCTCTCTAACCCAGAATGGCGGCATCAGCTTGGGCAGGCTAGTCGCGATCGCGCTACAGCCAACTTTAGTTGGGATGGCGTCGCCACTCAGCTCAGTCATCTTTATCAAACCCAGCTCACTCAGCTCCAGCAAGACTTTTTCTCGACGGCTTCAGTCAGCTAGCCATAGAGATAGCCGCTGCAATACAGCCGCTGCCATATAGATGCTAGGGGGATTCAGGTCCCCCTTTTTGATGGTTTTTTGATGATTTTTCGATGGCTTCTTTAAAGAGGAGCGCAAGGCAGGGGGCGATCGCAGCCCAAACTTTGATAATTTAGCCGTAAGTTTAAAAGACTAAGTAAAGATCTGGGTGAGCTGGTAGTAGTCCTGCTACCGATTGACTACCATATAACAGTCCTGATTCAGCCTGTATCTATTTTGCTAGCTGCCAGTCCCGAGTGAGGCTTGCAGCTTGATTTTTCAGACAGATCTATCAGACAGATCTAGGGGTATCAGTTTAGGCTTACTGAATGTTATGAGGAACTAAAAGTGCAGGTCAGTGCATCTTTAGCTCAAGGAAGAACGGAAGGCTATGTTGCAATCAAAGCGTAAAGCAAAGCAGAAAAAAAAAGATACTCAGAATCCGCCCATTAGCTTAAAGGAACGGCTAGCCCAAAAGCGAAAAAAGGATCGGATTCGAAAGGACCTGATTCGCTTTACTACTGCAGTCGTCTTCTTTGCAGCGCTCGTTGGCTTCATTATGGGTTTAACCTATGAGCCTCGAGTCGGTGTTGGAGTGGCAGGCGGGTTGCTCTATACCGCACTCTCATTCAAGTACCCTCGACATGCGCTATGGGCATTTTTGATCTATTTGCCCTTTGGCGGTACTATTACCTACGCGATCGGCAACAGCCCCCTCTTACAACTGGCCAAGGATGGATTTTACATCCCAGCCCTCTTTGGCGTGGTGCAGTATTGTCGCCGCGAGCAACTGCCCCTTTTGGTCTCAAAGCCTCTCATTCCTCCCCTAGGAATCTTGCTAGGCTTGTGTCTGATGACCTTGCTGTTTGTGAATGGGGCTCAACAACTTAATCCCACTGCCGATGAACAGCCCTTCTTCCTAGGCCTCTTGGGTCTCAAGGTGCTGATGGGGTACATCCCCCTGATTGTCTGTGCCTACTATCTGATCCGCGACAAAAAAGACTTGCTGTTCTTAATGCGGATGACAGTCGTCTTGATTCTGGTTTGCTGTGGGCTAGCGTTTGTCCAATATCTGTTTCTGAAAACCGGACGCTGTGAGGGCACCCGTTTTGCCGAAGGTTCCAACTTATTTAGGGCATCACTTCAGGCTAGATGTGTGGTAGGGGGCTCCCTCCTCTATAGCCCTGAACATGGCCAGATTCGCCTCCCTGGCACCTTTGTCGCTCCCTGGCAGTGGGGATGGTTTCTCATCTCTGCCGGATTTCTGTCTTTTGCCTCAGCCTTCAATGATCCACAAATTCGCTGGCGAACTCTAGGTTTGCTGTCAATGGCATCTGTGTTTATCATGTCGGTGCTGTCTGGGCAGCGAGTGGCACTGGCGCTGGTGCCAACCTCAATCGTCTTGCTGTTAGTTTTGACGGGTCAAGTGGCAAACCTAAAGCGGTTTGTGCCAATCGCCGTTTTGCTCTCCCTCGTCTTGGGCATTGCTACGGTCAACAATCCAGACGTGGTGCAAGAGCGAATTGACAGCTTTGAGTCTCGTTGGAATGCTTCACCGCCGCAGGCATTCATCATCCGGCAGTTTGAATGGTCGATACAACAGCAGAGTGGTTTTCTCGGGAATGGCTTGGGGAGGGCCACCAATTCAGGGCGAGCTTTGGGTGAAACGGCGCTGGTCGAAACTTACTACCCTAAGGTGATCTATGAAGTTGGGGTACTGGGTGCTCTCGCTTTTCTGGCACTTGTGACTACGCTCACCTATGTCACATTTAGGGCCTACCGCTCTGTTCGCAATCGCGACCTCCGCAGCTATGGAGCTTCTTTCTGGGTCTTTGTGCTGTTTATTAGTTACAACACTTACTATTATCCTCTGGATGTCGATCCGGTGGCAGTCTACTACTGGTTCTTTGCGGGTGTTATCTTGAAGCTGCCAGAAATCGATCGCCAAGAGCGACTCGCGGCGGCGGCAGCAACTGAGGAGCAACCTAAACTACGACGGCGACGACGATCCGGTTTTGTCTGATTACGTTCTGACTACCTACCATCTAGCTACTAAATGTGCTGCCGCAGGGTGGCTGAGGAAATGGGCTACCGACCCATGTTTGACGCTTTGTTCTTTCTCTATTGCTAGGAGTATTAATCTGTGGATTGGCCTCTGATGTCAGTGATTATTCCAACCTACGGTCGAGAGGAAACTCTACGAGATACCCTGGCCAGTGTCATTCAGCAAGACTACCCTCACTATGAAGTGTTAGTCGTCGATCAAATGCCGGCTCACCAAGCTGAGGTGCAGACCTATCTGGATGAACTAGCTGCGGCTCAAAAAATTCGTCTCTATCAGGTCGATTGGGCCAGTTTGCCCGGGGCGAGAAATTATGCAGTTCGACGAGCCGCAGGTGAGATTGTGGTGTTTATCGATGATGATGTGCAACTGCCTCAGGGCTATCTCATGGCCCATGCACGGAACTATGCAAGGTCTGAAGTTGGGGCAGTGGCAGGCCGAGTGTTTGATCGGATGAAGCTCGCTGAAGCGGAAGAGGGGTTGACGATCGAGTACCTTCCAGCCGAAGCAATGGACCCTGGCATTGCATGGTATCACCTTGATTTGGTCCATACGACCCAGCCTCAAGAGGTGTTGACGGCGCGGGGCTGCAACATGTCTTACCGTCGAGACATTTTTGTGAAGCATCAGCTTTGGTTTGACGAACGCTTTCGAGGGAGCGCCATCCGGGAGGAGTCAGACTTTTGCCTACGCTTACGCAAAACAGGCTTGAAGATTTGGTATGACCCGGAGGCCCATCTGGTGCATTTGGGGGAAGAAACAGGGGGTTGCCATGACATCAGCACGCGATCGCTCAAGTATCAAGTCACCTTTTATCACAACCACTTCTTGATGAGTTTAAAGAGCCTAACAGCAGGTCAGGCGTTCCGCTTCGGTGCAAAACTATTTGATTGCCATGTGTTGGGCCGTCCTCCCTGCCACAAGAGCGGATCACCCATTAAGGTTGTGACTCGGGGTTGCTTTTATTTCATTGGGTTTGGTAAGGCTCTCGCGACAATGACGCAGTCTATCTGGGACGATGGCCAGATTTATACGCACCAAGACTCCATAACAAAAGCTTCGCAGAATGTGGATAGAGGGCAGCAGTCAGCCGTTAGTGGCTGAGGCGATGGTGTCGTTTCTCCAGCAGTTCTGATGCAGAGAGCTTACATCAAAATAAATACTGTCCTAGCGTTCACCTGAGTAGCCTATGCCTGCCCCTCTTCGCATTGTTCAAATTGTCCCATCAATCTCCTTGGTCTATGGTGGGCCAAGCCAGATGGTGATGGGTCTGTCGCGAGCTTTAGCGGCTCAAGCGGTCAAAGTCACAGTGTTGACTACAGACTCGAATGGCGATTCGGGACAGGCTCCCTTAGAGGTGCCTCTCGATCGCCCGGTGGAGCAGGACGGCTATCAAATTCGCTATTTTCGTTGTTCACCATTTCGGCGCTATAAGTTTTCGCTGGAACTATTGCGCTGGCTGAAGAATCATGCCCAAGAGTTTGACTTGGCTCATATTCATGCGCTGTTTTCTCCGGTGAGTACGGCGGCGGCAGCGATCGCCCGTCAGCAAAAGTTACCTTACGTACTGCGCCCACTCGGAACGTTAGATCCTGCCGATCTGAAGAAAAAGCGACAGCTCAAACAGCTCTATGCGGCCCTTTGGGAGGGTCCTAACTTAGCGGGTGCTCGTGCCGTTCACTTTACCAGCGCACAGGAAGCAAAGGTCTCAGAGCGGTTTGGTGTTACCACTCGCGATTTGGTGATGCCGCTAGGCGTTCAGCTTCCCGAAAGTCAGGTATCTGCCGATCAGGTGCGATCGCAGTTTGCCTTACCGAGCGATCGCCCCCTCCTCTTATTCATGTCTCGCATTGATCCTAAGAAGGGGCTAGATCTACTGCTGCCTGCCCTAGAAGCCCTGTTGGCAGAAGGTCTAAAATTTCATTGGGTGCTAGCAGGTGGCAACCCTCAAGATCCGGGCTACGAAAACCAGATTAAGCAAACTATCCAAGCGTCGCCCCTCGCTGCCCATACTACGATCGCTGGCTTTGTTTCCGGTGAACTCAAAACGGCTCTGCTCAGAACTGCCGACCTGTTTGTGTTGCCGTCTTATTACGAAAACTTTGGTATTGCAGTCGCAGAAGCCATGTCGGTCGGCGTGCCCGTGGTGATTTCCGACCAGGTTCACATTTGGGATGCGGTGCAAACTGCTGAGGCAGGCTGGGTTAGCCCATGTGAGGTTCAGCCGCTCACTGAGCAACTTCGGGTGGCTCTGCAAGACTCAACCGAGCGACAGCGACGCGGCCAAAAGGCGCAAGCCCATGCCCTAGAGCACTATAGCTGGGATGCGATCGCCCGTCAGATGATCCACACTTACCATCAGCTTCTGACTACGCCAAAAGCTCTGATCTAAAAGCACTTCACTCCTCACCCTCCACCTTTGTCCTAGAATCGGTGAATGTGATCTATTTCTTCTCCAGAAGTGCATGTCCAGCGAAGAGCAAATTAATCTATTTGGTCTGGGTGAGGTCGCAGACGCGGGGCCGCCGTCCGACTTTGATCCAGACTTAATTCCGACAGATAGCAAGATCCCAATTCCGCCCGGAACCTATGACAGCATGGTGCCCATCGCGGAACATTGCAATCGTTGCCAGCGCTGTAATCTAGGTGCAGGCCGGACCCATGCGGTTGTCGGTCGGGGAAACTTGCAGGCTCCAATCATGATTATTGGAGAAGGCCCAGGACAGAACGAGGACGAGACTGGGCTACCTTTTGTTGGCAAAGCTGGACAACTCTTGGAGAAAATCCTGGCATCTGTGCACCTCACCACCGAAGAGGATGTTTATATCTCCAATATTGTGAAGTGTCGTCCTCCCGGCAATCGCGCTCCAACCACTCCAGAAATGGAAGCCTGCAAGCCCTACCTGCTAGAGCAGCTTCGCATGATAGATCCCAAGATCATCCTGCTGACAGGAGCCTCTGCGATGAAGGGGCTGATTGGCGAAAAGCGAGGCATTACCAAAGTCCGTGGCCAATGGCTAGAGTGGAACGATCGGCTCTGTATGCCTATCCTGCACCCCGCCTATCTGCTGCGAAACCCATCCCGTGAAAAAGGTAGTCCCAAATGGCTGATGTGGCAAGACATTCAGCTTGTCCGGGCCAAACTTGACGAAATTCGGCAGCAAGGATAGCGCCTCACCCCTCGCCCCTTGCCCCCAACGGCACGACATTTCCCGTATTGCAATCTCTCAGCCAGATCCGAATGGCCTGAGCAATGACACCCTGGCTACTGTCTCGCGGTGGCGTAGTTGGCTGATTGGCGGGATAGCGACCCAGTTGGGAAAACATCGTTGCCAACCGCCAACCGCTAGGCGTTTGGACGAGAAATACCCAGTGAAAGTGCTGAATTTGGGCCGCATTTCTAGGCGTATATTGGCGATTGAGCGTGGTAAAAAAGATTTGCTCCAGCCCTGCTTCAGGGTCAGGCAGTGCGGGTTGATAGAGACCAGGACCTAATGTGAGCGGTTCAAACTCAGGTCTTCCGGCAATCAAAACATAGCCCGGTCGGTCAGTTGTGCGAATTCGGGTAAAGGCTCGTTGGCTAACCCGATTGGCATAGCTGGGCAAATCTCTCAACAGCAGCGCTGACAAGGTTTCAACATCGTCAGGACAGATTGATTCGGGTCGAATGGGCTGGGTTGGATTGGGGCGATCGCGCCTGATCCTCTGCCCAGTTTCTGTTTGCTCGGTTTCTATCTGCCCAGTTTCTGTCTGTCCAGTTTCCATTTGCCTGGGTGCGATCGCCCCCACCGTCAGAGGATTAAGGATCAATCCTATTCCAATCAAACTGCCAATCAGCTCATGCCACTGCATTTCCTTCTCATCCCTTGCCTTAGGCTGCTGCTAGCTCATCACAAATCCGCTGAAATGCCTCAGCCGGATCATCGGCAGCCGTGATCGGACGCCCAATCACCAGGTAGTTGGCCCCCGCCTTGAGAGCCATTGCTGGCGTGAGCGATCGCTTCTGGTCTCCGGCCTCTGCCCAAGTTGGCCGCACCCCCGGACAAACCAGCAGCAGATTATCACCACAGCTCTGTCGCAACTGATCCACCTCCTGCGGAGAACAAACCGCTCCAGCTAGCCCGCTTTCCTGCGCTAGTAACGCCAACTGCAGCGCATAATCCGTCATCTCCAGCGGCACCTTCAGCTCAAACGCCAGAGCACGCGATGTCAAACTGGTCAGCACTGTCACTGCTAGTAGCTGCGGCGGAGAGACTCCTGCTGCTGTAGCTCCCTCAGTTGCCGCCTGCTGCGCCGCCATGAGTGCCGTTTTGCCTGCGGTGGCATGAACGGTCAGCAAATCGACACCATAGCCTGCAACGGCCCGACAGGCTCCAGCCATCGTATTGGGGATATCGTGAAACTTCAGATCTAGGAAGATGCGCTTTTGCCGCTCTTTTAGCGCCTTCAGAACACTAGGACCACTGCTCACAAATAGCTCTAGCCCCACCTTCCAAAACTCAACCTGAGGCAAACGATCTAAAAGGGCGATCGCCTCCACCTCGCCAGGGACATCGAGGGGAACAATAATTTGGTCAATCGGAGATGGGGCAATCAGAGACATGGGGCAGAGGCATGGGGTAGAGACATGGGTAGGGGAGAGCGTGTGGAGCGAAAAGTGAAGAGGGTTTGAGCCTATTTCACGAGGCGGGCAAACTTTTTCTTGCCAACCTGCAAAACTTTGCCATCGAGGGCCGCCGGGTCGTCGAAGGTGAGATTGGGGTCCTGAATGCGATCGCCATCCAGCCGCACTGCCCCCCCCTGGATTTGCCGCCGCGCCTCAGAACTGCTGCTGCACAGGCCGCTTGCCCCCACCACATAGAAAAACTTGGCTGGGAACTGAATCGCCTCCAACGAAAACTCAGACACCGCATCAGCCTGACTCACATCGCCTTGCACCAGTGTCATCGCAGCTTTCTGAGCTTCTAGTGCCGCCGCTTCGCCATGATATTGGGTGACGACTTCTAGTGCCAAGAGTTTCTGGCGATCGCGCGGATTTTCAGGCAGATCATCCAGTGCCAGATTGGTCAGCAGCTCAAAATAGTTTTCCAGCAGCTGATCAGGCGTCTTCTCAAGCTTGGAATACATCGTCAGCGCATCTTCAGACAAGCCGACATAGTTGCCCAAAGACTTTGACATCTTTTGCACCCCATCCGTCCCAATCAAGATGGGTAAGAGCAAGCCAAACTGTGGCGTCAGGCCGAAGTGACGCTGCAAATCGCGACCCACCGCAATATTAAATTTTTGATCAGTGCCGCCCAGTTCTACATCCGCTTCAACCGCAACTGAGTCATAGCCCTGCATCAACGGATACAAAAACTCATGCAGGTAAATCGGGCTCTCCTGTCGATAGCGTTCGGCAAACCCTTCCTTCGCCAGCATTTGCCCCACAGTCATCGTGCCTAGCAGCTCCAGAATTTTAGCCAAATCAAGCTTGGCTAACCATTCCGAGTTATAACGAATTTCTAGCCGACCGGGAGTTTCAAAGTCTAGAATGGGGCGAACCTGATCGAGGTAAGTCTTTGCATTCTGCATGACCTCTGCCTCGGTCAACTGGCGGCGCACCTCCGATTTTCCGGTTGGGTCGCCAATCCGAGCTGTGAAATCGCCAATAATTAGAACTGCGGTATGGCCAGCGTCCTGAAAGGCTCGTAATTTCCTGAATGGAATACTATGGCCTAGATGAACATCTGTGCCAGTGGGGTCGATTCCCAACTTTACTCTCAGAGGACGATTTGTTTGAGCGATTCGTTGCGCTAAATTTTCGTTGGGATGATCTGAATTGTTTTGATCAGGGAAAACTTCATGGGTGCCCCGACATAGCCAGGGGAGAGCCTGAACAGAGTAGGAGATTTGATTAGAAGCAGCCATACTTGGCAGAAATCCAGTTAGATTCGCTACACTCACTGATTAAGACTAAAGCCGTTAATTTTTCAAAGATTGCGTCATGGATTGACGCAGCCAGACTACTATAATTGCAAAACTCATGAAATCCAGAAATAGCTGAGCTAAAAACTGCCGAGATCGCCTTCCCATCATAAGATGCCGACGAGCCCAGGATTTAGTTTCTGCCTTGAAAGCCAATATTGAACCGTTTTTGCCTTCCCGTCTCACCAATTTTTGTTAAGGAATTAAAACTGCCGTGTCTTCCAACACTGTTAGACAAAAGCAAGCAGCAGATGTCGCGCCGATTTTCCAGTTTGTTCAATCAGTTGGAAAAGTGACTGCGGGAACGATTTTGGGCATTACCATGCTCACCAGTTCCATCGTAGCTGGAGGACTCGTTGGCCTCGCGATCAGCTTCCGCAATCTGCCAGATGTGCGAGTGCTCCGCAGCTACATCCCGACGGAAACCTCCTACATTTACGACATCAACGGCACTCTGCTAGACAGCATCCACGATGAAGTCAACCGGGAAATCGTCGATCTAAACGAAATTTCGCCCCATCTCAAGCGGGCCGTCATTGCCATTGAGGACAGTCATTTTTACTTCCATCACGGCATCAACCCCACCAGCATCATGCGGGCTCTGCTAGCAAACCTGGAAGAAGGCGCGACGGTAGAAGGTGGCTCAACGCTGACCATGCAGTTGGTAAAAAATCTGTTTTTGTCGCCAGAGCGAGCCCTGAGTCGCAAAGTGGCAGAAGCCGTGCTGTCCCTGCGCTTGGAGCAGATTTTCGAAAAAGATCAGATTCTAGAAATGTATCTGAACCAGGTGTATTGGGGCCACAACACCTACGGCGCACAGACGGCAGCCCAAAGCTACTTCAACAAACCCGCTGAGGAGCTTTCGCTAGCGGAAGCCGCCATGATGGCGGGTCTGATCCAAGCGCCCGAAGGATACAGTCCGTTTCTCAACTACCAGTTGGCAAAACAGCGACAAGCCCTGGTGCTAGACCGGATGCGGCGACTAGAGTGGATCACAGCGGAAGAAGAAGCTGCTGCTCGGCAAGAGCCAATTCGACTCGGCCAAATTACCTCCTTCCGGGCCAGCCAGTCTCCCTATGTGACGGAGGCGGTCGCTCAGGAGCTAAATGAACGCTTTGGCCAGGATGCAGTCGTAAAAGGCGGTATGCGGGTACAAACCACCATCGACCTCAACATGCAACGCCTTGCAGAGCGGGTTGTCTTAGAGGGGCATCGGTCTCTGCATCGGCAGGGGCTCTATGCCGATCAGGTGGCCTTGGTTGCGGTCGATCCCAGAACCCACTTTGTGAAGGCAATGGTGGGCGGTGTGGACTACAACAACAGTCAATTCAATCGTGCTATTCAGGCTATCCGGCAACCTGGCTCAGCCTTTAAGCCGTTTGTGTTCTATGCGGCCTTTGCCTCTGGGAGATACGGCCCCGACACCATCATCAATGACACACCTGTCAGCTATCCAGATGGGTACAACACCTACTCCCCTCAAAACTATGACCGCTCGTTTGCTGGCCCAATCACAATGCGCAAGGCACTGGAAATGTCGCGCAACGTCCCGGCTATCAAGCTAGGGCAAGACGTCGGAATCAACCGTATTATCGAAATTTCTCGGATCTTAGGCATCAAGAGCCCGATGGAGCCCGTGACTTCTTTGCCGCTAGGCTCTGTTGATTTGACTCCGATGGAAATGGCCGGGGCCTATGCGACCTTTGCCAGCGGTGGATGGCATTCAGAACCCACCTTTATCGTGCATGTGACCGACAGCATGGGCAATGTGTTGCTAGACAATACGCCCCAGCCCCAACTGGTACTCGATCCTTGGGCTGTAGCAGCCCTTAATGATGTGATGCAGGGGGTCATTACGCAAGGAACCGGTACTGCCGCTAGAATCGGGCGTCCAGCTGCTGGAAAAACGGGAACCACGTCTTCAGAACGAGATATTTGGTTTGTGGGATATGTTCCGCAGCTCTCGGTGGCGGTTTGGGTCGGCAATGACGACTATCGTCCTCTGGGTCGAGGCGCAACAGGGGGCGGATTTGTTGCGCCAATCTGGCGAGACTTTATGCAGCAAGCACTTCAAGGCGAACCTGTAGAAAACTTCCGACCGACTTCTCAATTTACCCGCCCCTAGTGGGGAAAGGTTAAAAAGCTCGAATCTTTTAGATTAAGGTGCAATGTTTTTAATCTGAGATCCAGGGGGCGATCGCCTCCTGGGTAACTCAGAGTAATGATTCTGTAAATTTGAAAAGCACAGTACTACAGGAGCCTCAATACTGGAGTACTCTGTTGATGTTGGTCCGCATCTTTCCCTAATATGCGGTCTTGCCTTGAGATCAACGGAGTCGCCAAATCACAAAAACAGAGAAGAGAATGATGCGTTCTCATGGAGCCCAACCCTGTGAGGGTGGTCGAGTCTTGCTTGTTGAAGATGATCACGCCAATCGTCGAATGATGAGTGATTATCTGATCTACTGCGGCTATGACGTGGTGGCTATTGCTCTGGGGGCAATGTTTTTTGAGACACTGCACGCATTTCAGCCCAATGTCGTTTTGATGGATTTGAAGCTCCCTGATATTAGTGGATATACCCTACTAGAACAGTTGCAGACTAATTCTGATGGGTCAAAGATTCCTGTCATTGTAGTATCGGCTTTTGCCTTTCAATCTGACCAGCAGCGAGCGTTGCAGTTAGGCGCTTGTGAATATCTGATCAAGCCCCTCAATCTGATGAGGCTCAGACAGTCGATTCAGCGAGAAATTCACCGCGTCCATTCTGCATCTTAAATATCCGGCCCCATCTCCCCCTCGCTGTTCCTCTGTTTCTGCTGATTGAGAAACGCTTCTACAGTCTGACTGAGACTCTGAATAGAATGACCAACCTCGCCAGTCTTTGCCTCAAGCTCGGCTAGCAACAGCATAACTGTTTGCAGTTTATTCAGTGCTTCGTCCATCTCTTGGCGATATTGAGCTTCGAACTTCTCTAGATCCATGACCGATTTTCAGTGATAGCTGTAATAATCATTACATCATTTACCTCAGTGATTGCGGAAAGATTGTCACCTATTCATATTCATGAAGTTTGCTTGTAGCCTTCAGAACTCTCCGGTTGAAGGTTAAATCTTGTTGCTGAAAATAGATGGATGGTTATCTATTTTTAGGTGGTAAAAAGTACATTAATAATTAACTGAGGTGATATTGGTGTGTCACAAATGACTCATAGACGTCAGTGCAGCTGCGTAGATCTTGCCCTAGGCGATAGGACGGGAAGCGTTAGATCTGGCTAAAATAGGCAGCATGCACATCCTTCTTGTTGACGATGAAATGGAGTTAACAGGTCCCTTGAGTCGCTTGCTGACTCGCGAGGGATACCGCGTTGATGTTGCTCACGATGGAGCAGAAGGATGTCAACTCGCAGCGCAGGAAAACTATGATCTGCTGATTCTAGATTGGATGCTGCCTCAAAAATCGGGCCTCGAAATTTGTCAGGATCTGCGATCACAGGGTGCAACGACTCCAGTGTTATTTCTCACCGCAAAAGACATGTTGGACGATCGAGTTCAAGGTCTAGATGCAGGAGCAGACGACTACTTAGTCAAGCCTTTTGAGCTGAGGGAGTTGCTGGCTCGGGTTCGGGCTCTCTTGCGCCGCCCTCCCTGGATGGAAGCGGCGATTCCCGAACAGCGTCTGCGAGTGGAGGATTTAGAGCTGGATCTAGATAATCAAATTGCTCACCGTCAGGGGCGTACCATCCAGCTTTCAGAAAAAGAAAGCCAGCTGTTGGCTTACCTAATGCGCCACCCCAATCAGCTCTTGACTCACAATCAGATTCACTATCATCTCTGGGGAGAAAAAGGTAAGCCCAGCAGTAATGTCTTAGCGGCTCAAATTCGATTACTGCGTCGCAAGATTGAGGCCAAGCAAGAGGCTCCACTCATTCATACGGTATATGGGAAAGGATACCGATTTGGCCCAACAGAGTCCGAATAAAAAGGTGACATCCTCCTGACGTTATTCCTACGGAGTCGCTACGCGAATACCCTAGCGCTTAGAGGGTGGGGTTTCCTGCTTCTAATCGCTAGCGCGATCGCTTCATGATTTACAGTTTGCTGAGAGTATTTTGTGTTACTTTCAGACTTCAACTTAAACCGTTTTGAGAGTTGAGGTCGTCTGCGATTGATTTAGCTTGAGTTACAGCAACAGGGATGGTTGAAATATCCACAAATGAAGCCTCTAGGTTGAGGGCTTTGCGACGCTACCGAATTCTGGATACGGCACCCGAAGCGGGTCTAGATGGTCTCACCTTGTTGGCTGCCAAAGTTTGCGAAACTTCGATGGCGTTGGTGAGTTTTGTCGATGCTCATCGGCAGTGGGTGAAGTCTAGGGTGGGGTTAGAAATTACTGAAGTACCGCGAGAAAATGGGTTTGCCGCCTATGTGATTGGGCGGCCTGATATGCGGCCTGATATGCAGCCTGATTCGCAGCGGCCCGATTCTCTACTCGTCGTGCCTGACGCAACAAAAGATGCTCGCTTTGCTCACCATCCTTGGGTGACTGGCGCGCCTCAGATTCGGTTTTATGCAGGTGTGCCTTTGTTGACGCCAGACGGTTTCGCAATCGGGGCGCTCTGTGTAATGGATCGAGAGCCGCGTCAGCTTAGGGAAGCTCAGCTCGAAATGCTACAGATTGTGGGTCGTCAGGTGATGGAATGGCTAGAGGTTAGAGCCAGGGTTGTTCGGCTAGAACTCATTTTGCAGCGACAAAAGCGCGTGGAGAAAGCCCTCCACGACAAAAACCAGCAGTTTCGCCAAACGCTGCAGGAACTCCAGCAAACGCAAAGCCAGTTAATTCAAACTGAGAAGATGTCGAGCCTGGGGCAAATGGTGGCAGGGGTGGCTCATGAGATCAATAATCCTGTCAGCTTTGTCTATGGCAACCTCACCTACGTCAACCGATACATTGAGGATCTGTTTGGGCTCTTAGAGCTCTATCAACGGTGCTATCCGCAGCCTGATCCGGAGATTCAACAGCAAATTGACGAGATCGACCTAAATTTCCTATCGGAAGATCTGCCTAAAGTGATTGCCTCCATGAAGGTTGGGGCGGATCGAATTCGACAAATTGTGCTTTCTCTGCGTAACTTTTCACGCTCAGATGAATCGGAGAAGCAACCTGTAGATATTCATGAAGGGCTTGATAACACGTTGCTAATCTTGCAGCACCGCCTCAGAAAAACATCGGATCAGTCTGGGGTTGAGGTTGTGAAGGCGTATGGAGATATCCCTTTTGTAGAAGGATATGCTGGACAGCTCAATCAGGTGTTCATGAACATTTTGAGTAACGCCATTGATGCGTTGGAGCAGTACCATACGGATCATCCCTCCGATATGGAAGCGCTGCCGACGCATTGCATCACCATTCAAACAGATGTGACGCCGCGTTCAGATCCTCTCGCTGTTGTCATCCGAATTATGGATGATGGCCCTGGTATCCCAGCGGAGACGCGAGCCCGCATTTTTGATCCGTTCTTTACGACGAAACCAGTGGGGAAGGGGACAGGCTTGGGGCTGTCAATCAGCTATCAAATCATTGTGGAGCGGCATGGAGGGGCGTTGGAATGTCTCTCTGAACCGGGGCAGGGAACAGAGTTTTGGATTCGGCTGCCTGCCCATATTCCCTCGCGGCAATTTGGTAGCGGATCTGCTGCTCCAGAAAATTCTTCTGATCTCAGCTAGTTTAGCCTCAGCTCGTTTAGGTGGGAGGAATCTGCACAGGGTTGCAATTCGGCCAATTGTAGGATGATTTCGTCGATCGCCTGCCGCAACTCTCGCGATGGCTGAACGGCCTGGTTGACCAGAATGCTAAAGACTAAAGGTTCATAGGCTGGAGGTTGAACGTAGCCGGATAGGGCTGTGTTGCCGCTCAAAGCGCCTGTTTTGCCTTGAAGACGACCGGCGATCGCGGTATCCACAAATCGGTTGCGTAAGGTGCCGCTGACGCCAGCAACGGCTAGAGACTGACGGTAGAGACTGGCATAGGGCGATCGCCCCATTTCTCTCAGGGTCTGCACCAGCGCCTCTGGGCTGACTAGATTGTGGCGAGAGAGCCCCGATCCGTCCGCTAGGCGGTAGCTGTCTGGGTTGACGCCTAGGGGGGTAAGGACGGTTTCCACAGCAGCTAGGCCTGCCTCTAGAGCATCTAGATTGGCCGCTTCTAGATTTAGATCTGGAGCGATCGCCTGTCCCAGTAGCCGTAGAATTGCCTCTGCATAAAGATTGTCGCTGTCTCGATTGGCTATCACTACAAGCTCTGCTAAAGGTGGAGAATCGATGGCGGCAATTTCGACTGTCTCTGGAGAGGGTAAGGAATTGGGGGCGATCGCCACTTGTCTGACCGGAATCGGGAGAGCCGTCAGGACACGCTGCAAGCGACGGAGAAAAACTTGGGTAGGGTTGGGAACGGCGATCGCCGTTGAGGCCGGAGAGGCTCCGGCGCGAAGTTGCCCCCCCACTCTCAAGATCGGTTGGCTAAAGTCGCGCCCCACCTGCAAAAATTCTGGCTCTGTCGGTGGAACAGTGATAGCTTGGTTTTCGACCCGCCACTGCAGCCGATCCGCCGGATCATCCCACACCACCCGCAAGGGTTCACCGACTGCTTGGGGAAACAGCGTAAAACCGATGGCGTTGCCGTTGAGGATCAGACTATTCACAGGGGCACCATAGCCCGCCTGAATATCTTCCCACTCCCAATTTGAGTTAACGGGGTCGCCGGGGAAGTAGCGATCGTTGGCCTGTAGCTCGGCAATTTGGGTGATGCCGCGATCGCGAATCTGACTAGCCAACTGCTGCAAATCGGCATCGCTCAGGCTCGGATCGCCCCTGCCTACCACCTCTAAAACCGCAGCATCTGGCTGATCATCGATGGCATAAACGCTGGTGCGAGTTTGAAATTCTGGGCCAAGTTCAGTCAGGGCAGCGGCAGTGGTGAGCAATTTTACATTAGAAGCCGGAATAAAATACTGCTCTGCGGCACGGGCATAGAGTGTTTCTTGGGTATCTAAAGTCTGGATCAAAATGCCCCAGCGGGCTCGCTGAAACTTGTCCTGATCGATAATGGCTTCGATCGCAGACTCAAGCTGAGCCGGACAGAAGCTTGCCGTCGGTGTAGGCAGATCGGTGCCGAGGAGGGAGGTGGCGATCGCAGGCTGAACCCATAGGGGAAGGCAAAGCGGCAGGCCAAACCGCAGGCCAAACCACAGCGGATAGCAAATTTCTTTCAGCATCATGGGGCTTAAAGCTTTTCCTGAAGCGGTCTACAGAAATCTTCGACGCCTGCTTTCAGCACGTAGATCGCCACTGGAACGGCTAGTTTGGCCGAGAGATCGGTGGCTGCCGTCAGCGATCGCACTGCCGCTGCCAATGTGCCTTGCTCTAGCTGCTGGCCAATTTCTGCCTGACAGATGACGGTTCGCCAGCGCTTCGCCAGTCCGTCTAGCCACTGCTCAGACTGGTTGGGTTCTTGCCCAACTTGCAGGGCGAGGGCGATCGCCGCATCTTCCAAATCTCCCTCACAATCCTCGATCATCTCCATCGCAGGGAGCGCTTCTGGAAAATCGGCCAGGTCGGCTCGATATTGGGCAATTTCGTCCGGCGTAATCGTCATCATGATGAACAATGAGATTATAAGAATAGAGTCTGGTTCAGACATCACCCATTAAAGCGTACAGACGCAGCGGTTTCTCACAGGTCTCAGTTTGACTGAAGCATTGGACCCAAAATCCGACGGCTCCATCAAGATCTGGCAAGATCTGGTAAATACGGTTACACGGTTTAATGTTTTCGCTAAGCTAGTTACCCTAGTGGATGCGTCAATTCACAAGTTCTTGCAGCAAAAATTCATGACCCCAACAACTCAGGTAAAACACGAAGTTAAAGATCTCTCCCTGGCCGCTCAAGGACGGCAGCGGATTGAGTGGGCCGGACGGGAAATGCCCGTTTTGCGCCAAATTCGCGATCGCTTTGCCCAGGAAAAGCCACTGGCTGGGATTCGCTTGGTTGCCTGCTGTCATGTCACGACAGAAACAGCTCACCTGGCGATCGCCCTCAAAGCTGCAGGAGCCGATGCGCTACTGATTGCTAGCAACCCCCTGTCTACTCAAGACGACGTGGCCGCCAGCCTGGTTGCAGATCACGAGATTTCGGTCTTTGCCCAGAAAGGGGAAGACAACGCTACCTACCATCGGCACGTCCAGATCGCTCTCGACCACCGTCCCAACATCATCATTGATGACGGAAGTGACGTGGTTGCAACCCTGATCCAAGAGCGGCAACATCAGCTTCCTGATTTGATTGGCACCACAGAAGAAACCACAACTGGAATTGTCCGGTTGCGAGCCATGCATCGGGACGGGGTACTGACCTTCCCCGCCATGAACGTGAATGATGCTGACACAAAGCACTTCTTTGACAACCGCTATGGCACCGGGCAATCCACCCTAGACGGGATTATCCGCGCCACCAACATTTTGCTAGCGGGTAAAACAATTGTCGTCGTCGGCTATGGCTGGTGCGGCAAAGGGGCAGCGTTGCGAGCCCGCGGCATGGGTGCCAATGTCATTGTGACTGAAGTGGATGCTGTACGCGCCATTGAAGCCACAATGGATGGTTTCCGCGTCATGCCAATGGAAGCGGCTGCACCTCAAGCCGATTTGTTCATCACAGTCACAGGCAATAAGCATGTGATTCGGGCCGAACATTTTGAAAGAATGAAAGACGGGGCGATCGTCTGCAACTCTGGCCACTTCGACATCGAGATCGACCTGAAATCTCTCAAAGCGATGGCCACTGAGGTCAAGCAGGTTCGCAACTTCACAGAGCAATATACGCTCAAAAACGGTAAGTCTGTCATCGTGCTGGGTGAAGGTCGCCTGATCAACCTAGCCGCAGCAGAAGGCCATCCTAGCGCCGTAATGGACATGAGCTTTGCTAACCAGGCGATGGCTTGTGAATACTTGGTGAAAAATAAAGGCTCACTAGAACCGGGTCTGCATTCCATTCCGACTGAAGTCGATCAGGAAATTGCTCGCCTTAAGCTGAAGGCGATGGGCATTGCGCTCGATACCCTGACTCCAGAACAGGTTGAATATGTCAATTCCTGGACTGTTGGTACCTGATTGAGTTTGTAATCTTGTGAATCTGGGGGCGTTGTTTGCAGCGCCCCTCTTCTGTAGTCTGTTTGGCTTGTAGCTTTTTTTTACTGCCGCGATCGCCCACTTCCCCTATGGCTCGACTCTCCGTAGAACTGCAACGCTATTTTTTTGAAGAAGTTCGCTCTGATCGGGTTACGCTGGCAGACATTTTGGTGCTGGCAGGCGAACGACTGTTTGGTGTGTTGTTTGTGGTGTTAGCGCTACCCTCAGCGCTGCCAGTTCCGGCTCCAGGCTATTCGATTCCGTTTGGAATTTTGCTGTTGCTGCTGGCGGTGCAGCTGATCATTGGCAGAAAGCGGCCTTGGCTACCTGAGCGCTTTAAGTCTCGCTCAGTAGAACTCAAACAGGTGCAGGGCATTTTGAAGAAGGCGTTGCCTTGGCTGCGGCGGATAGAAGTAATTTCTCGGCCTCGCTTTATGGCCGTTTGTACCAGCTTGACGGGGCGGGTGGTGATTGGGGTGGCGATCGCCCTAATGTCGATTTCAATGCTAATTCCAATTCCCGGCACCAACACTCTGCCCGCGATCGGCATTTTAGTCACCGGATTTGGCTTGCTAGACGACGATGGCGTGATCAGCCTGGGAGGATTGGTGATTTGCGTGATGGCAGCCATTCTCTCTACTTCAATTTTGATCGCCTTCTTCTGGGGTGGATCAAACTTACTGGAATGGATTAAAGAATCGCTGTAAGCCTTGGGCTGCAAAAAGGAAAAACTCCGATGGTTGAATGGATTACGGAGACAATTCAGGCGCTGGGCTATGTCGGGATTGGCCTGCTGATGTTTTTGGAAAATTTGTTTCCGCCAATTCCTTCTGAGCTAATCATGCCTCTGGCAGGTTTTACAGTAGCGCAGGGCAAAATGCAGATGGGATATGTGCTGCTGGCTGGTGTGTTGGGCACTATGCTGGGTGCTGTTCCCTGGTATGTGACGGGTCGGCTCTTGGGGGGCGATCGCCTCAAGGCCTTAGCTGATCGATATGGAAAATGGCTCTCCATTTCTAGTCGAGAAATCGAAGCCTCAAAAGCTTGGTTTGACCAACATGGCGGCAAAGCCGTCTTTTTTTGTCGTCTAGTCCCTGGCATACGCACCCTCATCTCCATTCCAGCCGGGACATCCGAGATGCCGATTGTTCCCTTCCTGCTGTACTCCACCCTGGGCACGACGCTGTGGGTCGGCCTGCTCACCTATGCTGGATACTTACTCGGCGACAACTACGCGCTCGTCGAGAAGTATATGGGGCCTTTGGCCAAGCTGATCTTGTTAGGGTTAGGAGTTGCGTTTGCCATCTGGATTTGGCGGCGCAGACAGCATCGTCGTTCCGCAAAATACCGCCGTCGCTCCCCTTGATCTGGTTATGGGAGAACGGGAGAGCGGGTGATTGTTTGGCCGTTCAAGCTTCTTTTGCTTCTTTGGCGGCAGAAACCACACCCTCCGTCAACAGCGGCAGACTCACTGTAAACGTGGCCCCTCGACCTAGCCCTTGGCTGTCCGCTTCAACCGTGCCGCCGTGGAGCTCTACCAAATGTCGGACGATGGATAGCCCCAACCCTAAACCACCATGTACCCGTGTAATGGAGCCATCGGCTTGCCGAAAGCGATCAAACACATAGGGTAAAAATTCAGGACTGATGCCCTGCCCTGTGTCGCAGATGCAAATCTGAACCTGTCCCTTATTGGACAGGAGCTTCACCTTGACTCGTCCTCGCTCGTCGGTGAACTTGATGGCGTTGGAGAGCAAGTTCCAAACCACTTGCCGCAGGCGATCGCTATCTCCGGATACACACCCAACTGGCTGCTGAGGATCAAATATCAACTGGATCTCCTTAGCAGCTATCGCAGGCCGAACTGTTTCAATCGCCGCTTCAATCACCGCCTGCAAATCTACAGGCTCAACTCGTAGGTGCAGCTTGCCCGTCACGATCCGCGATACATCCAGGACATCATCAATCAGTTGGGCGAGCGATCGCGCATTTCGATCAATCGTTTCCAACGCTCGGCTAGACGTGGCTGAGTCAAAGCGACGAGTCTGCAACAGCTGCACCCAGCCCAAAATCGCATTCAACGGCGTCCGCAGCTCATGGGATAGCGTTGCCAAAAACTCATCTTTCACCCGGTTGGCGACCTCTGCTTCCTCGCGTGCAGCCTGCTCACGGACGAGTAATTGTTCCCGCTCTGCTTCAACCTGCTTGCGATCCGTAATATCAGAATGGGCTCCAATCCATTCTCGAACTGTTTCGTCAGATTCTAAAACAGGTACAGCCCGTGCGCTCATATATCGATAGGTGCCATCGTGCCGCCGCAGCCGATGTTCAATTTCGTAAGGCGTCTGGTTGGCAATGGCGATCGCCCAGTTCTCCGCCGTCCGACCCCGATCGTCTGGATGAACCGCATTCAGCCAACCTAGCCCCCTCATCTCTTCACAAGATTGTCCAGTAAAAGCTTGCCAACCTGGCTGTTCGCTGGTGATTTCACCATCGGGGGCCGTACTCCAAATAATCTGAGCCGTTGCTTCGATTAATGAGCGGTAGCGGGCTTCACTGGCCTTGAGCGCTTTCTGTTGGCTGCGCGAATACTTGGCTAAAACCTCAGTTTGCTGCCGCGACAGCATGTGATCAGTGACCTCAAAGGCAAACGTCATCACCCCGCTGACTGCGCCGCCCAGATCATACATAGGCTGATAGACAAAGTTGAAAAATCTCGTCTCAGCCTCCGCATTGGTCTGCGAGTGGAGCTGGACGCCGACCTCCCGCCCGATATAGCCCTCTCCGGTGGCCAAAACATGATCCATGAGTTCAAAGATATTCTGTTCGGCCAACTCCGGAAACACCTGCCGAATGGGGCTACCAATCAGCTCGCGATCGCCCACAAGCTGTCGATACTGGATATTGGCAAACTCAAAAACATGCTCGGAGCCTTGAGTAAAGCAAATATGGGCAGGAGCCTGCATCAACAAGCCATAGAGATAGCCCCGCTGGAGTTCTACTTCTCTGCGAGCCTGTTGTTCGCGCAACAGCAGTTGATTGCGTTCTTCTTCTACCTGTTTGCGCTGCCTAATGTTTAAGACAAATACTACAAATTCAGCCTGCTGGGGGGCGTCATTCTCCAGCAGTGCGCCGCCTATTAGCACCGGAACGGAGCTGCCATCTGAACATATATATTCCTTTTCAAATGGGGTGCAGATGCCTTTAGATTTCAGCTCTTGCGCAACGGGGTGATCTGGCTGGAGAAACTCATCTGGGATCAGCTGCTCCCAACGGATCTGCCCTGCCTGGAGCTCTTGGCGATTGTGCCCAATCAAATCTAGAAAGTAATCATTGGCATCATGCAGATTGCCCCCAAAGTCGCCCACCGCAATGCCAAAAATATTAGAATCGACTAGCTTCCGGCAGCGTCTTTCACTTTCTTGCAGCGATCGCAATCTTGAATCACTTTGATGCTTTGCAGTATGTAGTGCGGCAATGATCCATGTCATCAGGCCACCTTCGACTATAAAAAGGCCCAGACGCAAAGCCTCACCTGCACTGTGGCGAAACAACGTATAAACAGGGTCTAGAAAAAAATAATCGCTACAGAGGGCCGAAAGCCCAACAGCCAAAAGCCCTGGCCCTTTTCCGCCATACCAAGCACTAAACAGAACTGTGGCAAAGTAAATTAGGTAAGGCCCTTGGATATCCGTTACAGTGCCTATCAGTAACTTGAGTCCCGTTGCGACTGCTACTGACAAGAGGGCTGCACCGTAGCGGGAGATCGACAGCTTGTGGGGTTGGATTGACATTTAAAATTTGCATTTAAAAAGTTAGTTCAGCAACAGGCGTAAAAAGAACAGAAAATTGCAGAATTGAGCAGTAAAACAGGTACAATCCAGCACTAAAGCGATCTCAGTATAAAAGGGGGATCAATCAGAGCCATATTCCCTATGACGGAAGCTGAGAGCGTCTTCCGATGGAATTTGTTTAAATCCTCCCTAGTACTGAGGAAGCGGATCTATCTCTGGTAGGTCAAACAGGCGTAGGTAGTTTAGGATTTTGGGACTACAAGGGCTCCAATCCATAACAGCAGGTTATGATAGCCCCTTGGAGAATAGTCCAGTAGATCCAGTCCAGCAGATCAGGTCCAGCAGATCAATCTTTGATTTTTCACTCAACACCGTATGACTCTTCCCAATCGTGGTGCGATCGCCGCCGGACATCCCAAAACTGCCGCAGCCGGAATCGAGATGTTGCAGTTGGGGGGCAATGCGTTTGATGCGGTTGTCGCTGCCGTCATGGCGTCCTTTGTGACAGAACCCGCATTAACCTCAGTGGCTGGGGGAGGCTTTCTTCTGGCTCATACCGCGCAAAACCAAAGCACGTTGTTCGACTTTTTCACCCAAACGCCCGGTCAGAAGCGGGAAAAAGAGGCGATCGCTTTCTATCCGGTAGAAGTCAACTTTGGGTCGGTCGTTCAGGAATTTCACATTGGGCTAGGATCGATGGCGGTGCCAGGAACGATTGGGGGGCTATTCCAGGTTCACCAAAGACTAGGACGACTGCCGCTCAAGGTCGTAGCAGAACCCGCGATCGACTATGCCCGCACTGGCGTTGAAGTCAGCCCCTTTCAGGCTTACTGCTTCAAAATCCTGCAGCCAATTCTGCTCAAATCTGCCGAAATGCGTCAGGTCTATGCCCCCAACGGTGTTCTACTCCAGCCTGGAAAAACGTTGGTCATGCCTCGTCTCGCTGACACATTGGCCTATTTAGTAGAGGAAGGCGCAAAGGGGTTCTATCAGGGTGAAATTGCTCAAAAATTGGTGCAAGACTGCCGGGATCAGGGTGGATATCTGACGCTGGCGGATTTAGAAAACTATCGGGTGATCGAGCGTCAGCCGCTCAAGATGCAGTATCGAGGGCACACCTTTTTGACAAATCCGCCTCCTAGTTCGGGCGGGGCGCTGATTGCCTTCACGTTGGCACTGCTCTCCAAACTGGAGCTTTCTCAACGTGAGTTTGGCTCGCTGGATCATTTACAAGTCTTGGCAAACGCGATGCGCCTCACCAATATGGCTCGCACGGATGGCTATGATGCTCGCCTATACGATCCAGATGTGGCTGAGAAGTTTTTGGCCCCAGCGCATTTGGCCACCTATATTCACCAGCTTTCGTTGGGCGTCAACAAGTGGGGCAGCACGACCCATGTCAGTGTGATTGATGCTGAGGGCAATGCCGCTAGTGCGACAACGTCCAACGGCGAGGGCTCATCCTACGTGATCCCCGGCACCCAAATTATGGTGAACAACATGCTGGGAGAAGCCGATCTGCATCCCAATGGCTTTCATCAGTGGCAGGAAAATGTCCGGATTTCCTCCATGATGTCTCCGACGATGGTGCTCAACCAGCAGCAGCCCGAAATCGTTTTGGGGTCAGGTGGCTCCAACCGGATTCGCACTGCGATTTTGCAGGTGATCTCCAACATCGTTGATTTTCAGATGTCGGTGGAGGCTGCCGTCGATGCGCCTCGGATGCATTGGGAAGAAGGGGTGTTTAGCCTGGAGCCTGGATTTGAGGGACTGGAGGGCGATCGCCACCTATTTCCTTTCAGCGAGCAGATTGTGCCCTGGCAAGAAAAAAATATGTTCTTTGGCGGGGTTCATGCCGTCCGCAAAACTGCAACCGGGGAGATGGAAGGAGCGGGCGATCGCCGTCGGGGAGGCGCGATCGCGACTTGCTAGCCTCTTATCCTAGCCAATAAATTGGCACCAGTCCCAGCAGCGATCCCAACACTGTATAGCCAGCGCGACACAGCCAGTTGAGACTGTCGGTGGGTTGTTGGCGGAGCCAGGGCTGAGTGACGTAGTAGGCGATCGCAGGCAGCGCAATTCCAGCCAGAGCAATTAGTGAGCAAAATACCGAAAACTGAGAGATACCTTCTAAAACGACAAAGGGAGCAAACAGCAGCAGCCATCCTTTCAGAACGTAGGTCAGGGTCAGCAGCAGGCTAGTCGGCTTCCAATACTCGACCGGAGAAAGTCCGGCGATACCAATCACGGCAAGATTGGCTGCAAACGCCAGCGTGTAAGGATAGAGAAAATCGGGTTGATTGAGCGTGCCAAACAGAAACAGCCACACTAAACCCGCCGCTGTCACGCTCAGCACTGCATAGATATTATGAACTCGTTCCCATTCCTGCCGATCTTCATGATCGCTAGTGACAGGCACCCATGACAAAACTTGTTGCTCTGCCAGGGTCAAAGGCACCTCACGCTGCTTGATCCAGGCAATCAGCAGGGGATAGCTGATGAACAAAATCAGGGGAGCCATCAGCCAGCGCCATCCGCCCACAGACCAGCTCAAATAGCCTACAAACACTGCACCCAGCAGAGCACTGTCGTTGAGGGTGGTTTGGCGTCGCCAGCACAGGGCAAACACAACCAGAATGATTGTGACGGCCAGACGAGTTACCAGGGAAGGGACATCCATCATCAAGTGGGTTTTGAGCAGGAGAAAGCCACCCAGCGGAATGAATAGGTTGTCAAGTCCTTGCCAGGCGATCGCCTCCAGCAGCATCACCAACAGCCCCAGGATGAGGCCAATCAAAAGGGTTTCGGCCCGCCCAGTATTGCTCAATAGCAGCAAGGGGACGTGGGTACTGAGAAAGGCGATCGTGAAGAACGTAACCGATCCTTCGGCGCTTTTTTGGCCATCGATTGTCGTGTAGTGAAACTGGCCGTAGCGCACGCCAATCACCGCAGCCACCGCATCCGCCAACGTCAAAATCAGCATCGGGATGCAGTAGAGCAGCGGATCACCATCTGCCATCAAAAACAGCAGCCCAACGGACAAAGGGAAGTAAATTTCACCGAGCGATCGCCGCTTAACGCCTCCCAACACACTCCCCAAAAGCTGAGTGAGCGGAGCATAAAGCCGTAGGGCTGCTAACCAGGCGATCGCAATCAGAGCCAGCACGATTACAGGCCAGCTTTCGTCAAATAGCCACGGAAATGACAGCGTGATCAGCCCCATTGGGACGTGCAATAGCTTTCGCACTAGCTCAGGGTGAGGAGAGGCATAGTGTTGATATAGCCGCAAACCCACGGTCAGAGCACCTAATAGGAGCAACACCAAACCAATACCCAACCAGGGATTTAACATCGGAGTTCAAGCCAATGGAGAGATCTGAGGAGCGGAGAAATTTGTAGACAAATTGATAGATGGAGTTTTTAGAATTTCCTCAATGACAAATGCGCTATAGAAAAAAGCTTTGTCTTGGGCGTAAAGGGATTGAGCTAACTCAGTGCAGGGCTGGAGGCGATCGCCCATTTCCTCTGGACGAGAGCGGGGGGCCAGCATATTCCAGTAAACGAGTCGCCCACCGGAGCGGCCTGCTCTGGTTAATTCTTGGAGAAGCTGATGGTAATTTTCGGGCGAAAGATATTCAAACATGTCGCTGAGGTTGTAGCGATCGATGGCATTGTTTTCTACGCCGCTCAAGAAGTCTTCAACCGATTGACAGCGCCACTCTAGCCGATCGAGGTTGGCCCGAATGGCGTCAAAGTTTTCAGGACGCAGGGCGTAGGGTAGAGCGGTGGTGTGCTGTCCGGTCAAAATCCATTGCAGATAAGGATTCTCGGCTGGGTTGAGCTGCGTTAGGGCGTAGCGGGTGCGTTCTAGAATGCGATCGCTCACAAGTCCCTCCACATACTGAAAGAAGCTCGGATCGCGGCCCAGTTGGCCCATCACTCGTCGGGAGAAGAATAGCCGAAACAGCGATCGCCATCGCCAAGTATCCCACTCCTGCGAGTAGAATGCTTGCCGCTGCTCTAGCGCTCCCCCTTGCAGGAGTCGCTCAACTCGCCTTTGGGAATGCACCAGCGGCAGCACGTAGCGCCGAAACAGAGCAAAGTAGCGTTCAAATTTGCCCATACTGCCAATGCCCTGCTCGATCTCAGTGCTGTGGCTATCCCAAAAGTGAAGCGTCTCGGGTGAAAGCTGACTGCGACAGCGCTGATAGAGACTTTGACGATTTTGGCCTGGTTTTGAGCCAATCAAAATCAACAGCTCCGGATGGCTCAGTTCTCGATAGGCCGCAACTCTCAGCTCCAGGCAAGCCAGTTGAGCAAGGCTCAGATCCAGGGCAATTACCCGTCTGGGGTTGCGGCTCAGCATCGCCAGCGTATTGTCTCCGGCTGAGGCGATCGAGAGGCAAGTATCTCCAGGCTGAATGTCGAGAGCCGTCAGCAGAATGTCGGCATCTTCCCAGCATTGGGCATAGCGGATATGGTCGAAGTTTGCGCGTTGAGCAATTTCACTGGCCATGAGTTTCAACCTTGGCGATCGCCTGTTCTGCATCTGTGGGTGTCATCACCGTTGCGGTCTGGACGGGAATTCGGCGAACTAGGCCCGTGCTGCCGTTCATCTCGACCCAGTCGCCATCCTGAAGCCAGTTGGTAATTCCAGCGATAGAAACAATGGCAGGAATGCCCATTTCGCGCGACACGATCGCCGAGTGAGACAGCAAACTGCCCCGTTCGACCAACAGCCCCGCCGCCGCCGGAAATAGCATGATCCAACCCGGATCGGTGCGTTCGGCCACCAAAATGCTGCCCTGCTGGAGCTGAGCCTGCTGGGGATCAGTAATCACCTGCACGGGAGCACGCACGATGCCGGGACAGCAGCCTGTGCCCTGCCGCCAATCTTGATCCAGGGTTTCCTGGGCCACTGGGTTTTGGAAGGTATGACCTTGATGCACGATGCCGTGGGTGGCGAAGCGATCGCCCGGAGCAGGCAACTCTCGGTAGTGGCTAAATTCGGCCTGCCGGACAGCAACCAACCCTTTCAAGTCGGTGCAGGTGGTGGTGCCGTCAATGAAGCCCAAAACTTCTTCCACTTCCAGGTCAAAAATATCTTGCGGCGCGTGGATCACATCTAGAGCATGAAACCGTTTGCCAATCTCGACAAAGATACGACGAACTCGGCCAAAGAGTCGGGTGCGCTCAAACCGGAGATTTTCGCGATCGCGCACTCGTTGGCGAGCGTTGTGTAAGACCCAGTTGAAGATGCGGCGGCGGAAGGGCTTGTCGTGGAGAGCTTGCTGGACTTTGGTCTCAGCTTGTTGGCGGAGAGGGGGTGGCGTGAGGGGAACGGCGTGAGGGGAGAGGGGAGAGGATGCGGTGGCTAGGTTGCCGATGGAGCGCAGAAGGAGGAGGGGGTTGTCGTGGAGGGTGATGCTTTCGAGTTTGAGTTCTTCTAGACAGCGATCGCCAAATTTCTCTAAATAGCTCTGGTAGCGCTGCTGAAAGTCGGGATAGTCGGGCAGGGTTTGCAAAATTTGGGGCAGAGCGCCTTGGCGCAGCAAATCAGCCCAGTCGGGATGGGAAGTGGCGATCGCCGCTAGTTCTCTCACCCGTTGGGCAGGCTCAGCGCTGATCATGCCGCCTTCCCCGCTGATCAGGTCGTTTTGTAAGGTGCCGTCTGTGTCGCCACACCAGTTCACGGTCAGCTTCCGCAACACCCCGTAGAAAATCATGGCGAAGAAGTCGTTGACCAAGGGCGCATCCCAGCGGGTCAAAAGCTGTCGTTCTAAATCGCGATAGTAGGCCGCTAGCTCGTCGGGACGCATGGCTTCCAGTTCAGATTGCGGCAGGCTCAAGGCCAGATCCAACCGTTGCTGAAAGTGCTGAATCTGGCGGGGCAACGTCAGGTTGTTTTTGATCAGTCCCAGGATGGTGCGAAGGAGACGAACGCTATCTTGGAGGCGATCGCGCCAGCTAGCAGATTGCAACTGGGCCAAGACATCGGGCGGCAGTTCTTCTTTGACGCCCATCATCTGCTCCATAAACTGGCGATTGACCGTAAATCCGGGCAGGAGAGCCAGGACACGATACCAGTTCAGCAGGTTGTAGTAAATCCGACCCCGCACCAGGCCCAACATGCAGCGGAAGGTGTGGTCGTGTTGGGCGATCGCCCCTGCCGGGACCCCCATCATTCGACAAAACTCTCGATAGACCTCCTCATAGGCGCGTCGGGCAAACGAAAAGGTGAGTGCAGTGGTAATGCCGCCATAGCTTTCAGCGATGTTGCTGTTGTCCCACAGATTTAGCACTCCGTCTGGGTCGGATACCTGAGCCAATGTAGTAATCGGACGCGCCTGCAACAGAAAGAGCCGACCTGCTGCATCAATTGCCCATTCGATATCTTGAGGCCGACCACAGGCTTGTTCCACCCGACGGACGAGGTGAGCGATCGCCCGCACTTGGTCATCCGTTAAAGCAGGCTGCTTGGCCTGAACCGGAGGAATGATCACCGTTTCAAGAGCATCTGGTTGGTCAGGCGCATAGCGGTGGGCGATCGCCTTCTCGGCAATTTGTCGCTCCAAAATCTCACCCTGACGATTCACCTGATAGGTATCCGCGTCTGCCTCTCCAGAAACCAACGCCGTTCCCAGACCATAGACTGCCGAAATCACAGCAATTCCCCGCTGCCCTGTGACCGGATTGGCGCTAAAAGCTACACCTGCCACTTTGGCGTCGATCATCGTCTGAATCAACACCGCAGGTGCAGACGGCAACGGCGAGAGCTGGTGTTCTTGACGGTAAGCGAGGAGGCGATCGCCAAAACCCGATTTCCACACCGCAACCACCTGCTCCGGCACATTCTCTGGCTTGACAAACAAAAAGCTATCTAGCTGTCCAGCAAAAGAATGCTGCATCCCATCTTCGTCTAGGGCAGAAGAACGCACCGCAACAGTTCCCTCGGCAGGACAAAGCTGTTTCAGTGCAGGTTGCAGTTCTGCTTGAATGCTAGGGTTGAGCCTCAGGTCAGAAAATACAGTGGCAATTTCGCCAGCGGAGAGCGATCGCCGCTGATCGTCACTCAGGCTTTGCTCAAAAGCAGCTGGAGCCACCACAAACCAGGCTGGAATAGGCAGATGGTGCTGAGCCAGAAAAGCCAGAGCTGCGGCCTTGCCACCCAGCGGAATGTGGGCTGAAGATTCGGGGCGATCGTGAAAGTAAATCATGGTCATGGTGAATTTCCTCACCCGCTAAGAAGTCGTCACGTTAAAACATCAACGCTGCTAGTTTCATCAGCCTAAGATTCCTAGCAACAGGGCCGCAGGTCCCAAAGCAAGATACAGCAGCAGCATCCAAAGTCCCGAAATTTGCTCAAACCGTTTGGCCCAAGCTGTGACTGGACGGATTAAAAACTGCCAAGCCACGATCACGGCTACGGTCAACATCAGCATGAGCAAGAGTGCCACCGGAACCGTAAAGCGGATATACATTCCCGCCAGGAGACCTGCCAGTGTGCTAAACCAGAGGCTTGACAGCCAGAACATCACTGCCTTCTGCCGTCCCCAACGGGCCGTGTAGGTTTCAACACCGGGTTCTTCATCTTTGGGAGCCCTGATTTTGCGCCCAATTTCAAAGGCAATTCCACTGAAGAGAGAGACCAACAAAAACCAGATCAGTCCGGTCGGGGGTGCAACCCCTACGGCAAGCCAATCACATCCTGTTGCATATAGGGCAATTAGGGGCGTGATCAAGGCATGGCTGATCAGGTAGAGCAGTGGACGAGCCTTAAGCCAGTCGCGGACAAAAAATTCTCTGGTCATCAGGCCAAAGTATCCCCAGACCAGGCCCAGTAGCAGTAGCTGTGGCAATCCGACAGCCAGCGTTAGCCCCAGTTGAATGACAGCCCCCGCCACGCCCAAGATGCCCAACTCTTTGAGCGTCACCAAGCCTCTGGGCACCGGGCGATATGAGCGGTAGCGGGCATCTTCCTCTGCGTCCTTAAATTCATCTGCAATCCGCAGCTGTAGGAAGAAGAGAAATGTCGTTACAAAGGCAATCAAAATGGAGCCTAGGATTTGCTCTGGCACAAATATGGGAGTTGCTTCGACTAGCCGCTCTGCCATTCTCAGCCGCAGCAGCACAGAATGACTCACCGCAGCAAGACTAAAGACCGCAATCAGCAAGCCATTTTGGGAAAGGGGAAAGCGCTCCTGGAAATAGGTCCACCATCGATTAAACATAGGTTAGAGAATCAGGGAGTTGACAGGATGATTTGTGGCGCGCCAGTCTTTGATGAGCCCGCGTGAACTCATCAGAACAAAGTGCCCCGATAATTGATAATTCTCCCGCTAATAGGAGCGCTGCACAGACTTCTGCAAAAGCTTTTGCATGTCCATTTCCGGCTAGTCCCATTAGTTTTAAGCAAGCTTGCTGGCTGGGAAGTCCTGTTCCGCCGCCAACTGTGCCGACAATGAGATTGGGCAGCGTTACCGCCGCGTATAAATCGCCTGATTCGGTCACTTCAAATCGTGTCACGCCCACGGCTGACTCTGCCACACAAGCCACGTCTTGCCCACAGGCGAGATAGATGGCTGCCAACCCATTGGCATAATGTCCCTGAACACCAATAGTTCCGGTGAGAGTGCCGCCGATCGCCGACATCCGCCAGTAGTTAACCATTTGTTTGGGAGAAGTGTGCAGTCGCTTCTGCACCAGTGCGGCAGGGAGGGTGACTTCTGCTGTCACCTTTTTGCCTCGCACCGAGAGAAATGATTGAGCACTGGCTTTTTTATCCCCGGACAGGTTGGCTTCTACGAAGGAATACTGGGGCTGAATCGGCGAATGAGTTCGGATGTAGTCACAGATGGCTTGGGTGGCGATCGTGACCATATTTTGGCCAGCGGCGTCTCCGGTGGTGAACTGAAAGTCTAGGTAGACATGGTTGCCCTCGACGGTCATTCGCATGTCGGTGAGCTTGCCGTGGCGGGTGGTGGCTTCGGCACAGGTTTTGAAGGTGTCCTGTTGGGCGATCGCCCACACCATAAACTGCCCCACTTCCGACAGATTCTCAAAAGCAAAGCCCGGAGCGCGACTGACCCCCTCGTTGATTAACATCGCTGTACAGCCACCCGCCGCCGTAATCACCTGAGAGCCACGATGATAGGAGGCGACTAATGCGGCCTCTGTGGTGGCCAACGGCACATAGTAATCTCCTTGGGCAAACAAGCCATTGACCCGCAGCGGCCCTGCCAACCCGACCGGAACCTTTACCGTGCCAATAAAGTTTTCAATATTGCGCCGATAGCAGTCTCGCTGCTCTAGTGCTTGCTGGTCCAACAGGTTGGCCCGACTTTCCGGCGGCACCGATAGCAACTGCCAACGACGCTCTAATACGGCAGGTGTCATGTTGGTTCCGCCAGGTACTTTAGCGGGAGGATCAGTCTGTTTGGGCGCAAGCTGTTGTTTCAGCTCGGCGATGGTTCGGTTTTGTAAAATTTGTGCTAGGTATGCACTAGCTCGGCGGTAATGGGTGGACATGGTCTATCTTTTGACCCCAGGTGGTTGAGAGCGCTTCTTCTAAAATCGGTTGAATCAGCTTTGTGTTTCAGCTACTCTCATCAAACGAAACGTACGGTAGAGGAGATGTGCTGATATGCACACTGTATTCGCTTCCGGCTGGGGTCGGGCTAAGACTGTACCACTCCCCCCGATTGGAACAGTTCTAGGAAAGGATTTGGGGGATAGATTGGTTATGCTGTAAAGAGACCGAGAGCTTGAATGTTTCGGGCTGTCTTGCTGCATTGATGTCAGCGAATTAATCTGAGCGCAGAAAATATGCTGAGCAAATCGCGAATCAAGACTCGACCTGCCCAGTTGGGATGTCAGCGGGATTGGGTTTGGCGAGGCTGGCAGATTCGTTATACCTACCTACGAGCCGAACAGAAGACAGATAGGTCCGTCCCCCTGCTGTTTGTACATGGGTTTGGGTCGGCCCTGACGCAGTGGCACGCTAACCTGTTGCCGCTGAGCCAAACTCATACGGTGTATGCGCTTGACTTGCTGGGCTTTGGTGCTTCTGAGAAAGCCGACGCAGACTATAAAGTAGGGCTGTGGGTGGAGCAGGTCTATGAGTTTTGGCGAACAATGATTGGGCGGCCTGTGGTGTTGGTGGGGCATTCGTTGGGGGCTCTCGTGGCGCTGACAGCCGCTACCCGCCATCCTGAGATGATTCAGGGGTTGGTTTTGATGACGCTACCTTCTACCCGACAGGAGTTGCTGCCGCCCCGATTGCAGCCCATTGTAGGGACGATTGAGCGAGCTTTTTCGTCGCCGCTGTTGCTCAAGCCGCTGTTTCGGCTAGTTCGTCAACCCAAGGTGGTGAGAGCTATTTTGCTCAAAGCCTATGCCGATGCAGAGAACGTCACAGAAGAACTGATTGCCAATACGCTATTGCCGATTGGCGATCGCGGTGCAGCCCAAACGTTTTGTCGGCTTTCTCAGGCTGTCACTCGACCTGACTACAGCCCTAGCGCCAAAACGCTTTTGCCCTTGATGCAGCGACCTGCCTTGCTGTTGTGGGGAGCGCAAGACCGGATTGTTCCTTTGGCGCAGGGACAACCGCTTCTGCAGCAGTTTCCCAACCTGCAAATGGTTGAAATTCCCAATGCGGGGCATTGCCTATACGATGAGCGACCAGAGCAGGTCAATGCTGAGATTTTGACCTGGGTTGAGCGCTGTGTTGAACAGCTTTATAGTTGAGCGGTCTGTATCGGAGGCAAATGTTGCCCTTAACTCCACAGATAGCCAGAGCTAGCTAGCACTCCTGATTCAAATTCTTGCCGCTGTTGGCGTCCATTGGAGCGGTTGCGCCAGTTGCGGATGGCGATCGCCGTCTTCATAATCGGTGGAATGTAGCCATCTGGCAGGGTTTCTGCGTCCAATTCAGGTGAACGACGCTGCGTGTTCATACAGTCGGCCAGCGTATCCAGGTGGGGTTCGAGTTCTAAAGCTCGTAAGACCTGTGTGACTGAGCGATAGCGATCGCGAGGAGAGATCTTCAGCATCTTGGCCAAAATCTTGCCAAAGTGAGCGCTGAGTTCAATGTGCTCTTGCCAACAAATCTCACCGGTGGCTGGGTCATAGCCAAACTCTAGGGGAGGCTTGCCGGTCAGTAAGTAGAGGCAGGTGACCCCAATAGCATAAATATCACTCGCGAACAGGGGGCGAAGGGCGAGCTGTTCGGGGGGGGAGAAACCCACTGTTCCGACAAAGTTTGTGGTGGTGGCCTTCTGGGTGTTGCTGACTTGAGCAATTTGCTCTTTAACCGCCCCAAAGTCGATTAGAACCAGACGACCATCGTCCTGACAGCGAATGATGTTGGGCGGCTTAATGTCTCTGTGAATGACCTGATTTTGGTGAACGTATTCTAAAACAGGCAAAATTTCTCGGAGGAAGCGCTTGACGGCTAGTTCGGAGAGGGGGCCGCTGCTCTTAACTTCGTGGGCTAGGGTTTTGCCCCTGACATACTCCTGAATCAGGTAAAATTCTTCGTTTTCGACAAAGTAGTTTAGCAACTGCGGGATTTGAGCATGACTCCCGAGCTGACTGAGTGTTTTGGCTTCTCGCTCAAATCGTTCTCTGGCCTTTTCAAGAACAGCCAGATTACTGACTTTGGGGCACAGCTGCTTGATGACGCAGAGGGGTTCGCTGGGTAAGGTCACGTCTTTGGCTAAGAACGTTACCCCAAATCCTCCCCGTCCGAGGGGGCGAAGAACTCGGTAGCGATCGCGAAACAGCTGCTTAGACTTGTAAAGCTCCCCCAACGTAGTCTGGTGTTGGGCCGAGGCTCGCAACTTAGAGAGAGTAGCGATAGAGGAATCCATCTAAATCAACAATTAAAGCTTTGATTAACTTGAGGATGTTGGGGCCTTCCAGCTTCATACTAACCTTATGGACCAAGAATCGCGAGTAGGAATTTGCGGAGTCCTCACAACAGGTCTGCCCTGAAGCATTCAGTAATTTCTACTGATTTATTCTGTTTCCTCAGGAAAGTTTGTGATGAATATTACTAAGTGCTCCAAAAATCAGTCGCATCATAACCCAGCTCATCTAGCATCTGGCGCAATAGAGGCAAACTCAGGCCAATGACATTGGTGTGGCATCCCACTAGCTTTTCTACAAAGAGCCCCCCCTTGCCCTCCAACGCAAAACCACCCGCGCATTTGAGAGGCTCCTGGGTTCCCACATAGGCTGCAATTTGGCGATCGCTCACCCGCGCAAAATGAACCTCTGTCATCTGGCAGCGCACCAAGGTGCGTGACTGTCTCTGATCAATCAGGACATGCCCGGTGTACAGGTAGCCGATTTGTCCCCGCATTTTTTGCCAACGGGCGATCGCCTCTGCCTCATCTCCAGGCTTGCCATGAATCTCACCATTCATAAACAGGACAGAGTCACAGCCAATGATTAAAGCATCCGTGAATTGAGGGACAACAACCTCTGCTTTACCTAGAGCCAGCCGCTGCACCAGCTCAACTGGATCGGGCACTTGAATCCGCGATTCATCGAAACTGCTGGGCTGGACAAACGGAGATATCCCCGCCATTTGAAGTAGTCGCCGCCGCGCTGGAGATGCAGAAGCAAGAATTACCTGAGGAAGACGCATGGTAGGAGCCAACGTTGTTAATAAACCTGGAAGGAATTCACCATTTGCTGGAACGAGTCTTTGACCTTGGGCCAGCGTTGTTCAAGAGTAGAAGCATTAAACGTAAATAACTGACCTCGTCGGACTACGGCACTGGCTAAATTGTGGCGATTTTGTCCTGGCAGCTTCACCACATACTCCAGCATGTAGTAGGTGCCTGCATCGGACTCTTTAGCCTCTGCATTAACCAGTTCTGCTCGCCGTTCGGCGTCTGGAGTGGTAATCACACTTTGTGCCAACCGCTGACCCACCTCGCTAGGGGTGCCCAAGTCAGCCAATGTTTTTCCGTCTGGTACCGGACTAATGACGACACTGACGTTCTCACTCTCTTCGATCAGGTCGTGAAAGACCACATCCGGCCCCCCTGGCACCTGAATCGGTAGCCAACCATTGGGATAGACAAACTCGTAGCCGTCGTAACTGTCTATATACCCCTTCAACCCAGCTGTTGCTGAAACACAACTTTGCAAGCTGAGGCTGAGGACAATGAGTAAAATTGCCGCAATTCGTTTCAGCATGGTCAAGTCTCCCCTAGGACATTTTTGGCACGGCCTGACGAAGTCGCCACAGCGCTCCGCCCACTTCTGGCGTTTGCCTTATTCTCCCATCAAGTGCGGCATCCCAAAATATCGAGAAGGGGAATGGCCAAGGGGGCGATCGCCACCCACTCAAGTTGTCTCCTGCCAATCTGGACTCTGCCAATCTGGACCTTACCAATCTGGATCTTGCCAATCTGGACATAGAGAGTCTGGCCAGCCATAGGGATGCATCGCGCAGATTAACAAGGTTCGGGTTGCCTTGTTACTGCCATAGGCAATTCCGTGATAGTGGGCACACCCTTGGCAAGCTTTGGGTTGAGATTGGGGCACCTCATTAAAGCCGAGCTGCGATCGCAAAATGTGTTGCTTACTGAGCTGCCGATGCCACTGAGCGTGATCAGTCTTACGGAAACGATAATTTGCTTTCCCGAAAGCATCTTGAAGAGTACTCATAGCTTTGGGCTTTTATCTAGGGCTTTTATCCAGGTGTCTCAAGCTTAATGAACTTTCCTGTGAACTGTCCTCTCCCTGTAGCAATGGATTGAGGCGATAGATTGAGGTGATGGACAACTGCTGCCAGCCGCTTTTGCAATGCAAACGCATCAGGAAGACCTATTGATGCGATAAAAGATTAATATCACCCTCTGTTGATTTTTTTACAGGATAAAGTTTTATGCCTTCCTTTACTCCATCTGTCAGCCCGAGCCGCTTTGCCGACCTGCCAACCCTACCCGATCTGGTGGATGGACTACCCAACATCTCGGGGTGGGAGGCGGAGGTGAGTGCGGTGGTCCAATCAGACCAGCCTGTGTTTTTGCCTCATACCAATATTCAATTGGAAAATGTTTCGGCAGCCTTTGCGATCGCCCTTCACATGCATCAGCCGACCGTACCTGCGGGTGCAGAAGGAGAGCTGATCAGCAACCTGCAATATATGTTTGAGCATCCCTACGAAGGTGACAACCACAATGCCGGCCCCTTCTCTTACTGCTACAGCCGTTTAGCCGACTTTATTCCAGAGCTAGTCAGCCAGGGTTGCAACCCCCGAGTCATGCTCGACTATTCAGGTAATCTGCTGTGGGGCCTGCGGCAGCTAGGGCGAGGCGATATCTTAGAAAACCTGAAGCGGATTACCTGCGACCCCACCTATCAACCCTACGTCGAATGGCTAGGCACCCTGTGGAGTCATGCCGTCGTGCCATCGACCCCCATTCCAGACATCAAGCTGCACATCCAGGCATGGCAGCACCACTTCGCCGCTATTTTTGGCTGGGACGCCCTAGCACGGGTAAAAGGCTTCTCTCCACCCGAAATGCACCTCCCCAACCATCCCGATACGCTGTTTGAATTTATTAAAGCCCTCAAAGAATGTGGCTATCGCTGGCTATTGGTGCAGGAGCATACGGTCGAAACGCTTTCGGGTGAAGCCTTAAGCTACAAACATCTTCCTCACAAGCTGGTTGCCCGCAACTCCCACGGGGAAACCCTGAGCATCACAGCGCTGATCAAAACCCAAGGGTCCGATACCAAACTGGTTGCTCAAATGCAGCCCTACTTTGAAGCAAAAACATTGTCGCGCCAGCAGATCAGCGGCATCTCAATACCGCCCCTCGTCAGTCAGATTGGGGATGGCGAAAACGGCGGTGTGATGATGAATGAGTTTCCTAGCGGATTTAAGAATGCCTGGTATGAAATGGCTCACCACGGGGGTGGCACTCAAGGCGTTGTAGGGCTCCATGGCACCGAGTACTTAGAGCTGATCGAAGCTACAGGCTGCGACCCGGATGATTACCCTGCCTGCCAAGCCGTAGGTCTGCATCGCCTGTGGGAGCGGGTAAACCCAGAAACTGCGACACCAGAGGCTGTATCAGCGGCGATTGAGACTATCCGCCAGGAAGATCCCAACTTCCATATGGATGGTGGTTCTTGGACCAACCATCTCAGCTGGGTGCAGGGTTACGAAAACGTCCTGACGCCGATGAACCGTCTGAGCGCCAGATTTCATCAAGTCCTCGACCCGCTGCTCGCGACCCAAGCTGCCCCCTCGGCAACGCCTTTCACCCAACAGCATCGCTATCGCAATGCGCTACTGCACAATTTACTTCTGCAAACCAGCTGTTTTCGCTACTGGGGACAAGGCACCTGGACAGACTACGCTCAAGAGCTATACAGACGAGGAGAAGCCATTTTGAAGGCCGACTTTTGAGCCAAGGGTAGGGGAGTGGAGTGACTGGGGTTGGGCTTAAATCCTGGCTGAGGAGAGGGGGCGACTGGCGATCGCCCACCCAGCCCAATTTTTTTCAGAAAAAAACTTGACATTCCTGGGCCGTTAGTTGTTATTATATTTAAGCCAACGCAATGGGGTGTAGCCAAGTGGTAAGGCAGCGGGTTTTGGTCCCGCCATTCCTAGGTTCGAATCCTAGCACCCCAGTTTTTCTAAAATAGCTATCTAGAATTAGCACGGCTCACGGTAATGTTGAGAGTGCAGATTTTAGGAATAGCAAAATGCCGATGGCAGAGAGTCATCCAGCCCTTCTAGCGCTTGATTTTGATGGCGTGATTTGCGACGGGCTCATCGAGTATTTTCAGACCGCATGGCGAGCCTACTGTCGCATCTGGTCACCTACTGATCTGACGCCACCCGAAGATTTAGCACCTCGCTTTTATCGATTGCGGCCTGTCGTAGAAACAGGGTGGGAAATGCCTGTGTTGCTGCGATCGCTCCTGCTAGATATCCCTGAGGCAGAAATCTGGCAGCAGTGGCCGACCCTCGCCAAGCAACAGGCGCAACAAGATGCGGTCGAGGTTGCAGACCTAGCCGCGACAGTAGATGCAGTGCGAGACGAATGGATCGCCGCAGATCTAGAGGATTGGCTGGCTCAACACCGTTTTTATCCTGGCGTCATCGAACGACTGCAGCAAATCTTGGCGGATGGGGTCCACCTCGTCATTGTGACGACTAAGGAAGGACGCTTTGTCCGGCAGCTACTACATCAGCAGGGAATTGAGCTATCTGAAGATCAAATTTTTGGTAAAGAAGTGCAGCAACCCAAGTATGAAACGTTGCGATCGCTCCTGAAAACCCTTGAACCAGAAGACTCTGACCTTGCTCAGCTTTGGTTTATTGAAGATCGCCTCCCTACACTGAAAAAAATCCGTACCCATCCGGATTTAGACCGTATCAAACTTTATTTGGCAGACTGGGGCTACAATACCTCTACCGACCGAGAAAATGCTCAGCACGATCCCTCGATCCAGCTATTGAACTTGGATACATTCACTCAAGCTTACTCTGCTTGGCTTCAGTAGGCGCTTAAGCCAGCGGTATCCAATTCAAAAAAGTATTTTCCAACATCACAAACAATATTGACATGGATCACGAGCCTAGCCCCCGAATCCTGATTAAATTCTCATGAAATCCGGCACTCTAGTATTGATTTTTTGCCTGTAGCTGCTTAAAGTCTTTCATGATCTCTGCCTGATCTCTGTGAGATTAAGGATACCCAAACAATCGATCACAATTACTCAAACCGTATCAATCAGCTGTTCTTGCCTACCTCTATTCATCTCTACAACGGAAATAGACCCCTTTCCGCCCAAACCACCCGTAGAGTTTCCGTGAAAATGCCGTTGTTTATAGCCTATGTAAGGGAATAACTTTAACTTGAAAGTTGACAACGCCTACCGAACAAATTAACGCCTCAGGTTCTTGAAAACTACCTCCCGCTTGTTGATTGCTCGGTACTCAGGGTAATGTCACTGTGTGATATATGAATAACCTTCCTATCACCGCAAGTTTCTATTCATAGCCCCAACCGAGCTTGAAAGACCGCGATGACTTTACGTCGAAGTGCGTTTATTCTGGCAAGCTCCTGTCAAGTTATGCGCTCTACCTACCTGAATTTCGTCATGTCAACCACGGTCACCAACGAACTAAAAAGCGAGAGTCTGTGTTTACTGCGTGAGTATCAGAACTCTCCTTCACCTGAGACTCGGAATCGTCTAGTTCAGCTCAATCTTGGCCTTGTCCGCAAAGAAGCTCATCACTGGATCAATCAATGTACTGAAAGCTACGAAGATTTGTTGCAAGTGGGTAGCTTAGGGTTGATTCGAGCCATCGAACGGTTTGATATGTCCAAAGGGCATGCATTTAGCTCTTTCGCAATTCCTTACATTCGCGGCGAAATTCAGCACTACCTGCGCGACAAGGGGTCGTCAGTGCGGATTCCTCGACGGTGGCAGACGCTACAGCGGCAGGCAGCTTGTGTAACTCGTGAGCTTCAAACCCAGCTTCACCGCCAGCCCACCGATGCAGAAATTGCGGCTGTTTTAGAAATCTCTCCCATTGAGTGGCAGGAAATCAAGCTTGCCTATCGCAACAGAGCCCCCCTCAGCCTGGACGCGCCGATGCGTGATGAAGACGAAGGCTCAACTTCTCTAGGTGATTTACTCCCCGACACTCAATACCGCAGCTTTCAACTAGCTCAAGAAGATCAAATTCGTCTTCAGCAAGCGCTAGTGCAGTTGGAGAAGCGCACTCGCGAAGTTCTTGAGTTTGTTTTCCTACAAGACCTCACCCAGAAAGAGACAGCAGAACTACTAGGCATCAGCGCCGTGACCGTTTCTCGCCGCGTTAAGAAAGGCCTGAAGCTGCTGAAGAAGTCGATGGTGGGCACTGGGATAGGGAACTAGCTCTGCTAGGATGAATCACCCCGACCTTCAGAGGTACGGGGTTTTTTGGGTTTCAGCGTCCCAAGTTACTTGAGCTGCATTGATATCTCGACTCTCAACAAGCAACATGCCGGGTTAAGGCAGAATAGCCGCGATTTAGCTCCTAACTAGTCCTCAGGCTGAACCGTTAAGGTGGGCTGCAATGGATACTAGTTGAAGCGAATTCTGTGGTTGACCTGTGAATGATTTGATCCAAACAATCCATCAAAGTCTTTTGAGTCTGGTAGCCAATGCTGTTCAGGTATTGCCAGCATTTATTCTGGCGATCGCCATTCTACTGCTGACCCGCTATAGCGTCCGCCCCATCAAGCAAGTCGCCCAAGCAGCGGGAGAACGAATCATTAAAAGCGCCTCGTTGCAATCTCTGCTGGTGCAAATGGCATCCGTTGCAACTTGGATTGCAGGTGTTTTGCTCGCCTGTATTCTGATATTTCCTGATCTGGGTCTAGGCGATATTGTGGCACTGCTGGGATTAGGATCTGTGGCAATTGGTTTTGCCTTCCAGGACATTTTTAAGAACTTCTTGGCAGGCATTTTATTACTGATCAATGAACCCTTTCGCCTCAACGATCAAATCATCGTAGAAGGCTATGAAGGTACTGTTGAAGCCATTAATGTTCGCTCCACCGAAATTCGCACCTACCAAGGAGAGCGCATTGTAGTGCCCAATGCGATGGTGTTTACCAATCCAGTTCAGGTTCTCACCGATCTACCCCATCGTCGCATTGATGTAGAGATCGGCCTTGACTACAACACTCCGTTGCCTAGAGCCATTCAAGTGTTGCAAATCGCTATGACCGATATCGAAGGCGTGCTGTCTCACCCTCCAACAGAAATCGATATTGTCGGCTTTGGCGATAGCTCGATTGATTTTATGGTGCGCTTCTGGTGCAAACCTCAAAAGCTACATGTTCGCCACACCAGAACGCGGGTGATTCTAGCGCTCAAGAAGGCCTGCGACGAAGCAGAGTTCAATATTCCTTATCCTATTCGCAGCGTCTACATGTTTGACCAACAAAAGTTTGACGATCACTATTCCGCAACGCCAACTACCAACTCTCACTAACGTTGCCAACAGTCCAACTCAAAAGCGAACAAAGGTGGAAAGGAGTCCACAACTCCCCTCCACCTCATTTCGATTGATCACCCTGAATAAATCTAAATCTTTTTAGCTCTTAGCGAGGTTTGACTTCCGACGGCGAGATGCAGCCATCATCGCAGCTAGCACTCCTAATCCAGCAATGCTACCAGGCTCAGGAACATCCACTGGATCAGTGTTGTTTGAGTCGTCAAGAACTGGAACAACGGCAGGAGGAGTAACAACAGGAGGCGTGAAGATGGGCGGAGTCACAATGGGCGGAACGAAGACAGGAGGCTCTACAACGGGAGGCTCCACAACGGGAGGCTCTACAACGGGAGGCTCTACAACGGGAGGTTGTACGACGGGAGGCTCTACAACGGGAGGTTGTACGACAGGAGGTTGCACGACGACAGGAGGTTGTACGACGGGAGGTTGGGCAGAAGGCAGAATACCACCCTCCAACTTGTCGCTCAGCTCTAGCTTGTTACCGGTTCCAACAGACTGGAATCGAGCTGCTGAGTCTAAGGTTCCGTTCTTGAATCCATTAAAGAATCCTAGCTCTAGATCCACAGCTCTCATTGCAGAGTTCAACAGCAAGCTAACAGTTGTTGAGAGTCCAGCCGTTAAACCACCGGTTGGACTGCCTCCCATAAGGTCAGCATTTTTCGAGACGCCAACATCAAAGGTGCCGAAAGGCTGCAGGCTGACATTGCTCAGCAAGTTGCCAAAGTAGCTGTTGCCAGTGGCGCTGGTGCCAGTGAGACTCCTTACAGATACGCCATCCAGTAGGTCAAAGGCAAATCCCATGAAGGTAGCTTGCGTTGCGCCAGATGTTTTGGTGCCTTCAAACAGGGACGAACCATTTGTGGTGTTCATAATCCCCAAATCTAGCCGGACGCCTCCATCTACGTCTACGAAGCTAAAGTTGACCTTTGCGCTAGCGCCAGTACCCTGCTTGTTGCTTGTTCCAAAGAATGGATCGAAGTGCAAATCAAAGGCTTGAGCCGGAGCCATCAAAACTGTAGAGGAAAGAAAAGTCACCCCGATCGCGGCCAAAGCCGAAGGCAAAACAGAATTCGTTCTCATGTTGGGAATGCTCCTAAAATAAAAGACTTCGGTAGCTTTTTACACCTGAAGCCATCGACCTACCTCTGTATCTTGCCCTTTTCAACTGACAGTCGTAACGGTACATCTACGCAGCAATGGCACTATTTTTCAGGATTTACTACATCTTCAAAGAATATCTGGCAGCGCTTCATGTCAGCTTTAAATCTGAGGAATGCGTTTTGGAATAAAAAACTATTCAACAGAAGAATTTAGCCTCAGCTCTGATTTGACAAGGGTTTGAGATTTTCAAAAGACAAGCTATCAGCCATATGGCTGAATTTTTAGAGACTAATATATTCCAAAAGAAAAGATCTTTCACCTGACAGCTTTAGTCAGATTTTAGTAAGAGAAAAACTGAACAAAAATCGCCTCAGAAGTTCTAATCTGAAGCGATCGCTCTCAAACTCACATAAGGATAGTCTTATTTTATACGACAGCAAACCAGAAGTGACATCAGCCAAACTACCGAATTTTATTCGGTTTAACTTTGGGGCAATGCTGCATAGTGAATGAGCTGGCCGAGCCGTTGCCGTAGAGTCTCCAGTCCTAGGTGCTCACTGGCAGAAATAAAGGTAGCTTGAGGAAACTCTTCCTGCGCTAAGGCAAGCGTGTCGCCATCCGCCTGATCGATTTTGTTGAACACCAACAGCATTGGTCCCGGCGTAATCGGCATATCTCTTAGAATTGCCATTACTGAGCGAATTTGACTCTGCCATGCTGGGTGAGAAAGATCCACTACATGCAGCAAGGCATCCGCCTCAGTCACTTCTTCCAGCGTGGCCCGAAAAGCATCGACCAAAGATGGCGGCAACTCATGAATAAATCCCACCGTGTCGGTGAGCACTAGTTGCAAAGGCTCTTCGGTGCCAGGATTGGGAACGACAAGACGGCGGGTAGTTGGGTCGAGGGTCGCAAAGAGTTGATTTGCTGTGTAGACTTCTGCATTGGTCAGAACGTTGAGCAGTGTCGATTTTCCGGCATTGGTGTAACCCACTAAGGCCACAGAAGGAACGTCCTGATGTTGGCGTTGTTGGCGCAGGCGGGAACGGTGAGCCTGAAGCTGGTTGACCTCTCGTTGCAGACGTGCAATCCGTCGCTGGATCGCTCGACGTTCGGTTTCAAGCTTGGTTTCGCCAGGTCCTCGCGTCCCAATTCCACCTCCCAAACGAGACATGGTTCGTCCCCGTCCTGCCAATCTCGGCATCATATATTCCAACTGCGCCAGTTCAACCTGGAGTTTCCCAGCTCCTGACTGCGCTCGTTGAGCAAAGATATCGAGAATCACCTCAGTTCGGTCTACTACGCGCACCCCAATTCGGATCTCTAAGTTACGAATTTGAGAGGGCGACAGGTCTCGATCAAACACCACTAGGTTTGCCCCTACTGTTTGGGCTGCGAGGGCAATTTCTTGAACTTTGCCATCTCCTACAACAGTTTGGGGATGGGGGCGCGATCGCTTCTGATATAGCACCTGCAAGACTTCTCCGCCAGCCGTTTCGACTAGACGAGCTAACTCCAACAGTCCATCTTCAAACCGTTGTGGCGTGACATCCTGCGTCATGATGCTGACGAGCAACACCCGATCTTGATCAGGGTCTACTTGTTGGGCAACAAATTCTCGTCGAAACTCTTCTTCTAGCCCCTCTGCCAGATCTAAAAAGTCTTGCTGGGTAACAATATCTAGACTCAACGGCGGAGAAACCGTCCAGTTTGTTTCAGGGTGCGGAACGAGATGGGCCAAATAGGCTTCTTTGACATAGCCCGTAGCACCACCACCACGGCGTTCAAATCCTTCTCCTGAGAGAGTTAGCACTACAAGGGCGTCGAGCCGCTGCATCGCCATTGCAGTCAACGTCGCCCCTGAGGGTGGTTCTGTCTTGAGCTGAGTGCAGACACACCGAATCCCTGACAGTCGCTCTGCTCCGTAGCGAGGCAGCTCTAGGGGAGGGATCTGTGTCTGGGCGGGCGTACCAACCCCAACCCGAATGGCCTGCCCCCGACGGTTGAAGTAGGCTGAAACGGGCTGACTAATTTCTTTGCTAATAGCGGCCAAACGTTGAGCAAACTCAGTTGTGGTGAGGCGATCGCCCGGCAACCGTTGATGATACAGTCGCTGTAACTGCTTCAGATGGCTTGCTTTTAGCCCTTGCAAATTTCCGTAGATCGTATCGATAGGCTTACCTGACCAGAAATCTGGCGTCTGAACCCGACCTCTTTATTTTAACGATCCGGGTTCAAGTGTGATCGGCTTCCTTGCAAAGATTGCCAAACCTGCTTTAAGTTTTTTAAAGCTTGCTGCAACAGCGACTGCCGCCGAATGTTGAGCGCTTTGTCATAGCTCGCGTAAGCATCTGTATAGCGATGTAGATGGTGTAGAGCAACCCCTCGAAATAGCCATGCCTCACGATTGTCGCTCCGCAAAGAGAGGGCGCGATCGCAACTCGCCAAGGCATCCGCGTAGCGCTCTAAGTGAATCAACACAACGCCTTTGAAAGTCCAACCTGCTGAGTGGTTGGGCTGTAGCTCCAGCGCTTTGTCAAAACTGGTCAGCGCCTCCTGATACGAGCCAGCGTTTGCCAAGGTTTCCCCTTGGTTAAACCAAGCAGTGGCATCGGATAGATTGGGCGATAGAAAACAGCCAGAAGCAGTTTGATTCATACCACCTCGTCATTACATACAGCACATACAGCTTTAGCCACTCTACTCGCCTCAGGAGCTTTTCTTCATCATTCCTTCATACTCCTTCATGTTAACTTAAAACTCTAATGACCTGTAGCCCTAGAGATAGAAGGTTCGCACTGCTTTTTCATCCAGAGGGAATGAGTTATGGCTCACTATTGAGATCTTTCACTACGAGATCTTTTGAGATTTTTAATAGCCTTAAGATTTTAGGATAGTTAGAAAATCAGGTAGAGCCAATCCGCCAAACAAGATTTGCCTCTAGCCTAATTACCCTCGGTTTAGAAATAGCTTGAGCATTCAGCTCAACTTCGGGAGCATTTAGGCTTAGTATTTGGGTATTGCCTCATCTACTGTGAACAGTTCGTACAACACCAGTCGCGGCCTGTTCGGGCAATTCATCAATTCAATATCCTGTGCTTTAATGCAATACGCTAAGACTCTCAAATCTCTGTCTCTAGAACATTTCAACAAACCAGGCAGTTGGCTCATCGGTACAACACTAACTGTGCTGTTGCTGATCTGGAATTGGCAGCTAGTCTTGGCGGTTGGAAGCGGATTGCTAATCATGCTGTTGGTGTACTGGTTGCAACAGTGGCGATCGCCCGCTCTGCAGAGACTCTGGCAGCAACTCTGGCAACGCCTTTGGAATCGAGCCAATCGCCAGTTGAGCTTAGCAGCGGTTAGCGGCGGTATTACAGCTCTAGGAATCTATGCCGCATCCATGATTTGGACCTATGCTCAAGATCGGTGGTTGGCTACAGGGATGATTTTGCAAGGACTGGGAACGCTCTCCGTTTTGGCCTTGCTGGTGCGCCAGTCTACCCAGACTGCAACAGACCCAGCCCAACCCCATGCTCAGCCCAATATTAATTCAACCTTTGCCGATCTGGCCCATCCCGATCCGGTAAGACGACTGATTGCAGTTCGGACCGCGACCCACTGGGCCACTCATCGTCAGTCAGCAAAACAAGATGCAACACAGTATGCAAAACAGGATGTAAAACAGGATGCAGCTGATTTGGGGCTGATGAATCCTATGCAGCTCGCAGAATGCTTTCGCCTGATGCTCCACCAAGAAACTGAACCCACGCTGCGTAGCGCCCTCGTGGAAGGTGTCGAAGCGCTCACCCCCCATCGCAAGCTAACTGCCGGACGGCGGCCCTCTGTTTCGATGTCTACTCGCCTTCAGCAACCTGTGGATCGGGTCACTCAACCCGCGCGATCGCAGCAACCCAGCCACTAAACTGAAAAGTTTGCGGAAAATTTCCCAACAGCTACCCCCTTCAAGCTTTATGCTAGAGAGCTTGACCCGCTCACCTCTCCAGAATTATGGATCGGTTTACTGTTGAAGTTATTGCCCAAACGCCCAACCCGCAGCAGGTAATCTATGCTGCCATGCATCAAGACTATGCAGAAAACTTCGTCTGCGATGAACGCGATCGCTGGCCCGACGAAGCCCAATGTGGCGAAATTATTGTTAAGAGTCTTCTGGCCGGAAACCGAGGCCACTACGGCCCTCTAGAACATCCCCAAATCGTCCTCAACTGCGGCTGGTTTCCCCACAGCACCATGCAGCAAATCCGTACTCATCGCGTTGGGGTGAGTTTCGATGTACAGTCTTTTCGGTATACGGGGGGAAGGATCATTGATGTTGTGGAGGGGAAGCGGGATGTTGAGGAGGTGTTTTATTTGCGGCCTGTGGGAGCTTATAGCGATCGCCAGGGCAAGCGTTACAAATACACTGAGGCTCTGCGGCAACAGGATTTGGAATGGTGTTTGATGGCTTGTCATCGCTATCAGGAGCGGATCAACCAAGGGTTTTCTGAAGAACATGCGCGGGGATTAATTCCCTTTGATGTGCGGCAGCATTGGGTATTGTCGGCTAATGTGCGATCGCTTCTGCACCTCTTAGACCTGCGCTGGAAAGCTGACGCTCAGCTAGAAGCTCAAAAGCTGTGTGAACAAATCTGGCCCCACTTTCAAGCCTGGGTTCCGGCCTTAGCCGATTGGTATGAGGCAAATCGGCTCAAAAAAGCTCGTTTAGCGCCATAAAGATGCACTATGCTGCCTAAATGGTGCAAGCTTTGTAGTCACAAAGGAACTTATACCAAACTGGATAGGTCATTTCAGTGGAACCACGACAGGAGCAGGTAACGCCTGCAGGCTGTGGTCTGAGCTGTTTGCTTAGCATTCATCTCTGTTCATTCACCTCACTGATAGAGATCCTCCATGAACCAAACGTATCGGTCTGTACCCGGTAAAAAGCGCACCTGCTCCTGGAAGCGAGCTTCCTTGGCGTTGATGGCTTCAACGTTGTTTTTGAGTGGCTATAGCCCTGAAGTGTTGGCCAATCCGACCCCGCTCCAGATTAGCCAGAGACAGCAAGACTGGAATGCGACCTTACAGATGGCTCGATTGGTGAATGTTCGGCAGGAAACCACAGCCTTGGTGCTGCAAATGGACGTGCTGGATAAACCTGAAACCAGCTACGCCAATGCGGTTTATCAAATCTATGCCCTTCAGAATGGCCGCTGGACTCAAATCTACACCAACACTGGAGCGCGGCTGATTTCTCGTGCCAATGGTCGGATGGCGCTACCTCCCGAAGTTGTGCTCTTAAGCGATCTACAGCGTCGTCTGGGGCAGAACGTGCGCTGGTCTGATGTTGAGCTACGAGCCGTTGCCCAGATTCGCTACGACACTCGCAGCGGACGATCGAATCAGCAGGTGGAATGGGAATCGATCCAGAGCTATAGTGCGATCGCCCAAACCACTCAAACCTCAACTCAAACCTCATCTCAAACCACAGCCGTTCAAACCAGCCCATCTCAAAGTAGTACGACTCAAACGTCTCAGTCCCCGCTGTCTTCCCTACCCTTGCCCAGCGTCGGACGACCCAACAACCAGCTCAATCCCCATCGCGGCCACTTTAGCCTCGCGGTACTACAGTCGCAAACCACACTTTCTGACGTCATTGCTCGCGTCTCCATCAAGCCCAAGCGCCCTACCAACTTCTTGCAAGAGCGCCTGATTGGCGACTTTCGCTATCGCATGAACCAGCGGGCCCAGTTTATTCGAGGGCTCAATCCGGGCGATCGCGTGATTGTTCGACTATTTGACACTCAAAATCGCTTCTTGGGCTACAGCGAATTTGAACTGCTAGACGACAACGCTTCCGTCAACCTAGTCTTGCCGCCCAACCCACTCGAAAGCCGCATCGTTCGCACCGTACTAGGTGTAGATTCCCAACGCAACGGCATGTTAGATCAGAGCTTCCGAGCCTACGATTATTTCACTCGCGTTACCAATGTCAGCCAATCTGACTACCGCGATGCTCAGGTGACGTTTCTACGCAATACCGAGTCGCTCAACCTCAGTGCGTTCAATATTGCTAGCCTGCCCAGTCCAGCGACCACCTGCATTTATCCCACCTCATTCGAGAGCAGCGCCTTTGCCTTAGTCAACCGTACAATCCGGGCCTTCGCCAGCAATCTTGCCCCGGCGTTGGTTGCAACACCTGGTCAGGTAGTTCAGGTCACCAACCTAAGCTCTAGTAGCACCTCGATCAGCACCTACGAAGTCAGCAGCCAAATCGTCACCTATCAAGAGGTAGGCCTTACCGAAGGCGTGATTACCACTACCTGCGACGTCGGCTGTATTGAGAGCAATATTGAGAGCAATGATGATGACGATCGCGCCATGAACCGTCGCCGCAACTGTAACCAAGGCATCGGTAATGGGCCAGAGGGTTGTGACCCTGGCAACTCCCGACCTCATGGGGGCAGCAACGACGAAGGTGGGCGGGTTCCAGGTCAGGGGCGCGGACGTCGGTAAAGTGTTTTGAATGTGGTATACCCAGAGGGAAAAGAATCTGTTCCTTTCCCTCTTTCTTCTGTCTGCTTTCTTTTTGCCCAGGGTCAGGTCAGCGCGGTTCTGCTTTGGTGACGGTCTGGCCATCTGGACCCACCGTGAGGACTAAGGCACGATCGCCCGCCCTAGCCCTGACCGCCTGCCGATAAACCGAATCGGTGGTAGGTCGCGTCACCATCTGACCCTCCTCTTGATAGGCAATGCTATATTCCACAGATTTGATCAGCTGTGCTGTGCTGATTTGTTCCCGTGCTCGCTGTCGCGCTTCCAGCTCATCGACCGTTGGGCGAGGCGGCAAGGCAGGCCACCACAGCCCGCGCTCATCTGGCCCTGTCACGGCTCCTTCTGGCTTCACGCCATCCTGATTGAGCAATGATGTTGAACCAAACTCTTCCCGACGAATCCGCAGCGTATTGACTGGATCGATGGAATACTCTGCTTGCCAGGTGTAAGTCACTCTCGCCGTAGCGGTGTATTGGTCCGCTTGTAGGGTGTCACAGCCGCTGATGGCGATCGCCACCACAGCCCCCATCACCGCTATCCAGTTACGATCGCCCATTCCCCAGCCTCACTTGTAGTAAACTTCGCTATCTATAACCTTCGCTATCTAAAGTTGTATTTATAACTACTGCCCAACCCTCGGCTTTCAGATCGAAAATCTTAAAATTGCAACATAAGGCTTTCTAATCCCGTCTATTTTTTTAGCAGCCTGAGTTCTAGTCCTGCCACAGGGGGAATGTTAGTAAATATCTCTCCTGAGGCAAAAAAGCTTCACCTGGTTCCACTGGTTCACTATGTGGGTTCAAATTGGTTCGCTGCATCATTGGTCCGATGCATCATTGGTTCGCTGCATCTGTTGATGGTGGGATAAAGCAATCATCCCAATCAAGTCGATTTCCTCACCCATTCGTCATGCTTAATTTGTCCTCTCTCCTCACAAAACTTCGCCGCCGCTGGTCCTACGGCCTGCTTTCTACACTAGTTGCCCTAGGCCTAATTCTCGGAACTCCCGGCCCTTCCCATGCGCTTCCCTGGTTTGACCTGATTTTTCGGGGAATTCAGATCATTCAAATTTCCAATTTGAGCGATCGCCAGGAAGTCGCGCTAGGCCAGCGGATCAACCAGCAGCTCACCAGTCGAGAATTTAGAGTCTATCGAGGCGACCCTAGCATCAATGAATATGTTGATCAGATTGGTCAACAGTTGGTGCCCACAAGTAGCCGCCCCAATATACCCTATGTCTTTCAGGTTGTTGATAATCCTCAAGTCAATGCCTTTGCCACGATGGGAGGCTATGTCTACGTCACAACCGGGCTGATGAGAGCCGCCGACAACGAGGCCCAGTTGGCCAGTGTGCTGACCCACGAAATTGGCCATATTGGGCCCCGACATGCCGTTCAGCAGATGCGACAACAGGCGATCGCCCAAGGCGTTGCTTCTGTAGCTGGACTTGACCGCAATACTGCCGTTGCCATTGGTGTAGACTTAGCGCTGCGCCGCCCCAACAGTCGTCAGGATGAGTTTGAAGCCGATCGTCTGGGCTTGGCCAACCTCCGTGACGCTGGATATGCCCCGATTGGTGCAATTAACTTCATGGAAAAGTTGGTCAGCCAGCGCACCCCTCCCACCGTCTTGAGCACCCACCCAGCACCCGCCGATCGGATTACAGTCATGAGAAGCCAAATCGATCCAGAGACTGCTGGTCAGGGAGCAGGCTTAGATGGGCCTGCCTACCGCGAGCGGATTCGGAGACTGCTATAGCTGCAAGAGTTGACGACGACGGGCCAAAACCTGCGTCGGATCAACCTGCACTACCGCCTCAGCCAGTGGCATCTGTCGCTGGCTACTTTTTTTGAATACGTTTACTTGAAAGACTTGCTGATTGGTCACATCTACCCCCGTCAGCCAGCCGCTCTTAGGATGGTAGGCTCCTGTATCGATATCGAGCCAGCCTTGGCCTTGCGCTAGCGTTCCGGGGGCGACACCGGGCAGTGTGAAGGTGATCGTATGGCCCGTGATAATCAGCTTGTCGGCAAAGTAGGGCTTAGAGCTGCTGTGGAATTGGTCGCGAATCCAGCAATATTCCTGCGGGGTTTGATCTTCAAGCGCCAAACTAGGATGGAGTCCCGCATGGGCAAGCCACACATCCCCCAAATCAAGATGGGTCGGCAGGGAGCGAAACCAATCTAGCTGCTCAAGGAGAAACTCTGGCTTGCTGTAGCTGGCGACGGTGGTTTGTCCGCCGCTGTAGAGCCAAGCCTGCAACCCTTGGGGAGACACCTTACCATTGGGGAAGGCGTCGAGCAGGAGTTGTTCGTGGTTGCCTAGCAGAGAAATATGGTTGTGTTGTTGGACAAACTCAACAACTTGGGCGCTTTTGGGGCCGCGATCGATCAGGTCGCCCAAAAAATAAATCTGATCGGATGAACCGGGCGCGATCGCATCCAGCAATCTCATCAAGCCGTCGTAGTGGCCATGTACATCACCGATGATAATGCGACGTTCATGATTCACGCTCATCCAATCCCTTTACTAAGAAAACCCGTTAGATCTCAAATTTAGAGCCCAGATTGAATTCCGGATTAAATTCCAGGTCAAATCTTAGAATCGATTGCCTCAGTTTTTCCCAAATTTTTCATCGGACGAACCGCGACAGAGATCTATACGCTACACCGTACTTCTCATTATGCCCGACCCCAACTATAAATATCACAGGTACTGGTATAAATCGCTGCATTATTTGCAGGATCTTTTACTGACTCAGCGCCCTCAAAAAGTCCTGCAAACCTGACAGAATCCCCTTTCGGGCGGGTTGGGAAGCGGCTTCCGAATTAGAGGTAGTCGCGCCCATTAAGATTCGATCAAGCGTTTCGCCAATCGGCTTCTCAGCTTCTTCAGCAATCAGCTCATAGTTGCCGTCTTTTTCGAGCCAGACCTGCCACGGAGATGGATAACAGCGGAAAATTGCTGCGCCATCTAACGGTCGGATGTAATAGCACGAATCAAAGGTGCTCAAAAAACGTTCTCGCAACTGGCGGCCTGCATAGCCGATGCCAATGGTGGCAATGTCTTCTAGCTTAGGGTTGAGCAGCACGACGGGGCGGTCCAGCGCCTCGCCACAGAGTTCTTCCACCTGCTGAACTTCTACTGAAGAAGGCTCAACAAATAGAAAAACCTGTTCTTCTGGCTGAATTTTGGCTTTCAACTCTCCAATGCCGCGCACCGGAAAGACTGGGTTATTCCAATCGCGACGAGCCAACGCTGCCGCACCTGGATCGGGAAAGAACACCCGAAACTGCTCTCCCAAATCGGCGAAGATCGGAATGAATTTTTCTGCCACTGGCAAAACTTTGAGTTCGGGGAAGACGAGCTCGACCTGGAGACGGGTTTTTCCATCTGCGATCGCCGTCTGAGTTGCGGTTTGAGCTTGGGCGATCGCCTCATCAAGCGTGTTAGGAAGTCCAGCCATCAGCTTTCTCTGTAAATCAGTCTGGTTGATAAGGGAATAATTCTGCGAAATCGTCTTGTTGGCACTCATGCCCGAGTCGGATCAACATAGCTATAGACGCTTTCAGCCTTGAGTTGCCGGAGAATGCGATTTGCCTTATTGGTCAAGTTGGGTTGGCCGCTCACCACCACCAGATATTTTCCGGCATCCATCATCTTGCGGTAGGGCGGTGCATCACCGCTGCTGGAGCCCAACAAGCCCGCACTGCCGCCGATAAAGAAACTCCCCATTGCGCCCCCAATGGCTCCCAGGAGTCCGCCAATGATGTGATTTCCCAAGGCTCCGGCCCAGCTAAACAGCTCAAATCCGGTTAGTAGATTAAATCCATACCCACCCACAAAGCCAAACGGCACCAGCCAGTAAGACATAAACTTGGCCTGCTTACGAGCTTTCTTGACGGGGTCTACAAAGCCAAACTCATCGGTAATTTCAAACCCTTTTCCCAAAATGCTGATCTGATCCATCGGCAACGCTTCCTGCTCCAAAGCAGAGTAAGCGGCTTCAGCCTGCATTCGATCGGACAACACGGCAATCAGATAATTCATAACAGCTGACAAGGGGCGCGATCAGTCTAAATCTATCCCTTTAACGATACCAGGACTCACGATCCAGAAAATCTGCCTAAATCTATTTCGCCTAAGGCAAACTACCGAGCAGAATGTGAAGAAGTGTTGCATGGGGCGATCGCAATGTGTTACATTTCTTCACAGAAAACAGGTTTATCCAGACGTAGCTCAAGTTTTGGGGGCAGCTTCAACGGTGATGACCGCCCTGGCGTCTAGGTATCAGGTTTTCCTCCCAACACAGCAAGCTTGCCAGCCTTAATCTAGGGCTGGCTTTTACTTAAGGGCTGGCTTTCGCTGACTGGTCTCCTGCAAATTCTCATGCAACGTGCAAATTTCTCAAAACCAGGCAAACGAAACCTTGCAGAGAATCATTGGGAGGAATTTTCTCGTTTTTCTGGCTCCAAGCCAAAGGCCGTGATACCTTAGTGGATGGCGCAAACATCCTGAAAGCTACATCATCGACACTTACGGTGCTGAATTTTCCTATTTTGATGTCCCGAGTATCGTGCTTATGCTTGGTTTGGCAGATTCTCATTCTTGGGCATGAAGCGTTTGAGATGGATATTATTTAGCATCTATAAATTGTGTTGTTTTAAGCTGGATAAAGTGGCGCAAAGTGGGAGGAAGCTTTTTGTGAATTTGACGCTGTCTCAGGGAGGCGTCGCCACGCTGTTTTCGAGAAAGTTTGTTTGAATCACAGGTCTGGAGGTATCTTTTTTATGTCTATTCGTCTTTACGTGGGCAATTTACCTAAAGAAGTAGAACGCGAAGAGTTGGAAACTGTGTTCGCCGAATTTGACGACACCGTTTCCACCAAGGTCATCACTGATCGCAAAACGGGTAAGTGCCGGGGATTTGGTTTCGTTACCGTCAAAAATGACGAGCAGGCCGATCAGCTGATTGAGAAATTCAACGGCTACATGTTTAAGGACACCCCCCTCAAAATCGAGAAGGCGTTGCCCCGCTCTAAAACGAAGGAAGAGGAAGCCGCAGCTCCTCAAGGTAGCGCTCCCAGTCGGCGGAGCAACAAGACCAACAATGGCAGCAACAACAAGTCTCGTCGGACCACGACTTCCTCTGATCCGGAGTCGGTACAACCCGATCCTCGTTGGGCGCAAGATCTAGAAAAGCTCAAGGAATTGTTGGCTGCTCAAGCCACCAACTCCTAATTTGAGCTTCACTGCTCATGCTTGCTAGTTAGATTGCCCCAAAGAGGGGAATAGACTTGAATCGTAAGGGTGCCTGCTGGAGGTGGAGTGAGGTCGTTGGACTTGACTTCTTCCCTGGCAGGTATTTATTTTGGATTGGCAACTGATTCACCTTGCTTGTTCACCTCATTAAAGGATCTTCTTCAATTGCAGACCCTCAACTCTATCGCGGGAATTTCTGTCGAGGATATATTGGCGATCGCCCGGTCGGTGGGCTGGGGAGCCGCCGAAGTCTTGCGAGCCTACTACCGAGGTGAGCTCAAGCAAGACGGTACTGAGCGCACCCTAGACGTGCAGGAAAAGAAGGGGGGGCCTGTCACAGCCGCCGATCTGGCCGCCAATCATTACGTCTTGGAGCGGCTCACGGCAGAGCTGGGGACCGAAAAGTTTGGCTACCTGAGCGAAGAGACTTATAAAGCGAAGGCCAATCCAGAACCTTTTCCAGACGAGTGGCTTTGGATTATTGACCCGCTGGACGGCACCCGTGACTTCATTGATAAAACGGGAGAGTACGCCTTTCATCTGGCTTTGACCCACAAAGGACGCCCCGTGCTGACGATCGTCACCTGCCCAGAGCTGGATAAGCAGTATTATGCGACGCTGGGCGGTGGAGCCTTTGTCGAAACACCCGACGGCACATCAAAGCCTGTACAGGTTTCGCAGCGAGGCTGTGGCTCCAATGGCGAAATTCGCATGGAAGAGCTGATGGTGGTGGTCAGCCGCACCCATCGAGACGAGCGATTTAATCAGTTGTTGGCACAACTCCCTTGTCGCGATCAGGTTGCTGTGGGCAGTGTCGGCGGCAAGGTCGCGGCCCTCGTAGACCAACGGGCTGATGTTTACATTTCCCTATCGGGCAAATCAGCGCCTAAAGACTGGGATATGGCTGCACCTGAGCTGATCTTGACCGAAGCCGGTGGAAAATTTACCTACGTTGATGGCTCTCCCTTGCAGTACAACCGAGGGGACGTGAATCAGTGGGGATGTTTGGTTGCCAGCAATGGCCATTGTCATGCGGAGTTGTGCGAGGCGATCGCCCAAACGTTGGCAACCATCGACCAGTCTGTCTAGCGCCCATATTGATCGCGAGAGACACGCCCCATTGGCGTCTCTACGACTCCTTTTCTGCAATCACAGCATAAAACGGGTCGCCTCCTGGGATGCCAAACATCTGGAGCAGGCTCGGTACGGACGCAGAATGGGCGATCGCCTCTGGTTTGCCAAAGCCAGGAACAGCTCGAAAGTAGCGCTTAACTAGCTCGACGCGATCGCGCTCTGAACCATCCCGCCATGCCTGAATGGCCTTCTGAAAGAACATCCGGTTGGAGAAGCTGATGATCGCCTGACCGCCTGGTTTGAGAAGGCGATGGATCTCAGCAAATACAGCTTCGGGATGCTGTAGATACTGCACCGATACAGCAATCAGAACTGCATCAAAAGACTGATCGGCTAGGAGTAAGCTCTGGTTTTGGTTGAGATCTTGGGTAAAGTAGTGGTTTAATCGAGGATTGCGAGCCAATTCTTCGGCATTCAGCCCATGTCCCTCAATATGTTCAAATTCCACATCATCAGGGAGGTGAGAAATCCAACTACTCATCAGGTCAAGAATTCGAGTCTGGGGCTTGAGGCGATCGCGATACAGATCGGTGAGTTGTTGGATAAATCCCTCGTCCACATGGGTGACAAAGCGAGGATAGTCGTAAAACAGCGTATCGTCTGAGCCGTCTAGCTTAGTTCGTTGGGCGGGTTGAAGCACCGTCATACCTCAAACATCGTGTTATCTTCTAGTGTAGAAACTTTTATGTAGAAATATCACGGGACCTTAAGGGGCGATCGCCCTGCCAACTGGGTCTTGTGCCCATGACGACGTAGCAATTTTGGCTCTTTCGCTCCTCTTCACTCAGAAACCTGAAAATCCTCACTCAGAAGTCCCCGTTCCCTGTAGACCTTCTAGCTATAGGCCTCAAACTAGCTTTTAGATCTGCCTAAAGGCAGTCGTATCGTTGCTTGTCTGGCTTTTCAATAGATGAGATGCCGCATTCAGTCACTCGTCTTTTCGCTTCGCCTCATTACTCTTTTGGGAAAGGTTTCTAAGATGAGATACGCAGTTCGCTTCGCTTGCACGACACTTTTATTACTTGCTCCTTTTGCGTACTTCAATGATGGCATCGTCGCACAGCAATCTCAGATTTCTGAGCAGGCTCAAAATTTAGTCAAAGCAGATGACGGGCGCATCAATCTGAAAAGCGCTTATAGCGTGGAAGAAACGGGCGATCGCCTCGAAAATATTCTGGATGAGAGAGGATTACAAATCTTTAACCGCATCGATCATGCTGCCGGAGCTGCAAGTGTTGATCTGGCCCTTCGCCCCACAGAGCTGATTTTGTTTGGCAATCCGCAGGTGGGGACGCCACTCATGCAGTGTGACCCAACGGTGGGTCTGGCATTGCCCCAAAAGATGCTGATTTGGGAAGACGAAATCGGCCAGGTTTGGCTCACCTACAACAGGCCAGAGGTACTTTCCAGTCAATACAATCTGAGTCAGTGTGAACAGGCTATGGAAAGTCTGGAAACCGTGAGCGGAGCCTTAAGGCAGATTGCGATCGCCACTGTTGAATCATGATGAGCTAGATGGCTGGGGGCGATGGAAGAACAAGAGAGCTGACAAACATCCCGATTGGACAAGAAAACCTTGCCCCTACAGTGTTTTGCCTGATGCAGGAATCAGTTCTCTTGATCCAAGTAGGGCAGGACTATGAATAGTCCTGTAGATCGCCAACTACAGCGGATTCTTGGAGTCAAAGGGTAAGTCTCGTAGAAAATAGAAGCGATCGCTACTTAGACTTCCACTTCCAACAGGTAGAACTCGGCCTAAATATACAGCTAAAGGTGAAGATAGCTTAAGCATCCTCTCACTGCGGTGTTCTTCCACGAACCACTGTCTGGATCACATTTGTTCTTTTATCAGTCACAATCGTGAAATCACCTTTAGAAAAGTAAGCAACCCACCTAGAGTTATTTGTTCCTGCTAAAGTTTCCGGCTGACCATAATTCTCAATAAAATTAAGAGATTGAGGATAAACATATTCGACTCCGACAAGAGACTGTATATCAAGTGCTGATTTAGTCTCCTCAGGGGCAACGGCAATAGATGTATTAGCAGTATTCCTTTGAGCATATTCAACGTTGCTTTGATATTCCAAAGCTTTCTTTTGCGCAGTCTCATAACTAGGACTAGATACTGGGACAGCCTTCATCAAATCAATAGCTTGTTTCCAGACTGATGCAACATTAGACCAGTCCTCAGATGTTTTAGCTAACTGTACTAACTCAGCAGCTTCCATTGCCTTGTTAACAGCATCTCGAAATACATCTATTTCTGTATTTACTTCTGTGTTAACAGGTTTTTCTGCATTTGCTTCTACATTGGTGACTAGTACTGCCTCAGGGTCAATAGATTGAACTTCTGGTGCAGAAGTGATTGAACTACATCCTGGAATGAGTAAAGATATCCATAGAATAAACGGCAGGACAGAATATTGAGATCGACGCAGCAATTTATGATGAGTTCTCATTTATGCACTGGTGGGTAATAGTACCTTTTCGTTCTAATCAGTAACTCAGATTATCTAGCTTGTCTTAGTTAGCATATTTAGAACTCTGGTATAAAGAAGGAGCACACTTTGCTTGGTGTAACCTGTCTTGCTCTCAGTAAGACTCAGGCTACGAATCGCTAACTGAAATCTAATGATGGTTTTTGAAACTTGTAACTAACCTTTAAGATTCCCTCGTGTCTACAAGGTATAACATTGGGAGCATTCCACCTTTGTAACCTGGCGAAGATGAACCCATCCCTGCCATTCCTGGAGGGGAACGCTGGCGACCCCCTCCTCAGATCGCCAACATTGCCCCAGTCAGAAGCGCTCAGCACTCCAACGTCGGGTTGCACCGCTGAGCAAGAGAGATGTGGTTGTGATCACGGTTGTGCGATTGCATTCATTGAAGTTTTTGCCACGAGCCATTGCCCATACTAGATTTGTTTCTGCTAGTGAAATCACTTGGGAGGGCACGAGAGCTGACAAACATCCCGCATTGGACAAGAAAACCTTGCCTCTACAATGTTTTGCACAATGCAGGAATCAGTTCTCTTGATCCAACGTAAGGCAGGGCTATCAATAGTCCTATAGTCTGCCAACTACAGCGGATTCTTTGAGTCAAAGGGTAAGTCTCGTAGAAAATAGAAGCGATCGCTACTCAAGCTCGGTGCTTGAATCCGACCCAAGTATCCTGCCAAAGGCGAAGATAGCTCAATTAGTAATTCATGAGTCGCTTGATCTGTTAACTTCACACCTTGGCTATCTATGAACATTAAGTTGTAACAAGTTCGAATCTCTACAACTTCTAGCTGTTTCCTTTCAGGTTCAGTGAGTTTCTTCACGGCTTTAACAATATGCGCTCGGATCTGAATATCTTTCAGAGCTTGATCTACATATTCACTAATCTTGTAGTCAATCTGTCCAGGAATCAGGTACTTTTTGAGTTCAATTAAATCAACTGAACCAGGATATCTAGCTTTTAGCTCAACCAACCTTTGTAAGCTCATTGGATTAATAATACTCACTTTCCATTCTGCTGCTGCTGTCAATACATCAGGTGTTGGAGTGCCTGGACCAATTATTAGCTTAGTAGAATTGTGAAACTTCTCATTTCCCAACCGCATGCCACCTAGCTTTATCAATTCTTCTGTAGTTCCACTTGGAATCTTTTGGCCAGCCTTACACTCACCGACTAAAGGGTAAGGACTAGAACAAAATAAGTCCAATCCACCAGCTCCACCCTTGTAAGCTTCATCAATTATAAAGCCTAGAAACTCAAGGCTCTTGCGGACAATGTTTTCAAAATCTGTCCCAGCTTGATAGTTACTCTTACCCTGATCTGGCTCTTTGCTTCGATGACCAAGGCGTACAACATCTTTGATCCAGGCTAAGCTTGGATCGATCTGGGGGTAAGAATCGCTGCTTTTCCATCCCAACAACACCTGGATGTCCTGCTCTAGTTTTTCAGCCCCAGAATTAACAGTAGTTAATTGTAAAAGAGCACTCTGTAGTTCTTCCAAATCGGAGTAGGCAGATGGTTGCATGGCTTCTAGCTGATGCCTGCGCTGCTTAAATGCTTGTTCACCTAAAACAGGTTTAGCTTCAGAAGCATGAACATTTTGGAGGAGAGAAATAAATTGTCCTTTCCCTTCTGTTGAGATATCAACTACTTGAGGTAGGTAATATACCCTTAAAAAGGCTAAAAAGAGCCGACTAGATTTTGACAGAATTTCATTTAGAGCTTGAGGTGTCCATATTGTTAGAGCAGACAAAGACTCTAAATCTTCAGTGCTATCTAGAATTTTGCAAAGCTCGCATTTTGCCCAAGCTTGGATCTTACTGCTTCCTGTTGAGAACTCTGCAACAGCAGCTTGTGCAGTTGGTAGAAATCCTGCGCGGTAATACTCTGAAACTGGAAGAGGATTGGTTGCAGTATCGGCGGGACAAAGAGCAAACTGCCTTCCTACATGAATAAAGGTTTGGGGAAGAATCGCAATGGTTCTCCCCTGTAGCAAGGCTTTGACTTCAGGAGAAGGCAGCTGAAGCGCAGAGTTGATATTTATAGTCTGATCCATCGCAAGATCACAAATCCTCTAATATTACTTCGCCATTCAGGCCATCACTGATTTCAGAAGTATTAATCGGTATTTCATCATCAAAAACATCTGTTGGGATTTGTCCAGATGGATCACTCAAGATTTCTCTGATTAGGGGGTTGTTTGCTACTAAGCCCGTCTCATTTAAGAAGGCAAAAATCTCTTCCTTAGTTAGTTCATAATCTTCACGAGCTGAATAGACCGAGAAAGCTGAAAGTAAAGGTTTTACTTCATCTGCTTTCAGCGGAACCCATTCACCACCCAATTGAGTCAAGAGCTTGTTGAGGGAACTATGAGCAGACCAGTTTGGCTTGATGCTTTTAGAACGGACTAAGCAGCCACGGGTCAAGCCAAACTTTTTATAATCAATTAATCGCTTCATGCCAGCTGACACTGACTTACCATGCGACTCTTGACGAATGGCAACGCCAATCTTTACAGTCTTTCCTTTTTCTTTTCCAATTACTTTGAAATTGATATATCCATTATTCTCTTTTTCTGGTTCAATCTCAGAGACATCTTTAATCTCAACTCCCTCTATAGTTTGACCTAGCAAAGTTGAGAAGCCAAAAAATAGAACTCCATCAAGTAGTGAGGTGTCTTCCATAAAATCACCGAAATCTTCGTTTAGCGACTTCTCAAATGCCTGTTTAACTCTGTCCTCACGTACTGGCTTTGGAGATTGAGGAGTAAAATTATCTCTGCACCAGTTCAGCACTTGTCTAACAGTTGGCTTTTGCTTGCCAAGCTCTTTTAAATGGTTTTCGTTGAAAGGATAAACTGGATGAAGAGGCACTAGCTTCCTCTCTTCATAAAAACGTTGCATCCATAGGGAAACCAAATCAACAATGGCATCACCATCCATATATCTCAGAACAATAGGATCTCCTTTTGCTGAAACTCTCGCAGGTATACCAGACGCTTGAGGCAGTTGCTTGATTTGGTTTCTCCAGGTATCTGGCATCATAACTGTCAAAATGACACCTTTGTGAAGATTGTCGAACAAATCTTTAACAAGTTGAGATACAACTTGCGCTTTAGAAAAGCCAGCGTCATCATAGCCTTGACCATCTATTTCATCAAAACAAACTAGTAGTGAGTTGTAGTCACTAATTAGGTCTAGGATTTGACGAACATTGTCAAAAGATTGGACTTCACGATCCTCCTTCACTGGATTTGGCAGTCCTAGTTCACAAGCTTTAGATTCAGCTAGTTCTTTGCCAGACAACCATTTAACTGCATAAGATGCATGTGATTCTGAAAGCGTCCATAGAATTGCTTTAATGATGTCTGGATCGATTTGAGGCTTGATTTTCTGAGCTTTTGTAGTAACTCTTTCAACTAAGGTTCTATCCTTGGTCAAGGCTCGGGAAAACCATGACACTATATCTTTAGGAGACGGAAACTTAGCTGATGTTTGTAGTTTATTGGATGCTTCTATCACGATTGCAGAAGCTAATTCCTGCCACTGCATTACCTGTTGGCTACCTACTTGCTTTAAGCTTTCAGCTAAAATTTGCTGAAACTGGTACTTAACAAGGTTTAACTCACTAAATTTCCCAAAGGGAGCATAGATAAATAAGGCTCCGCCTTCGTCTTGGAGCTGGTGACGGATGCGGCTGATAATGTGGCTTTTGCCAACTCCCGGCTCAGCAGCTAACGCGATTGATGTTTTAGGACACTGACCGTTGCGAGATTGCTCGACGGCTTGTAGTACCATCGTGGAAGCATGTGCATTGAGTGATTTGACATCGGGAAATCCTTTTCCCCAAATATCTTGATTGGTCACAATGGCAGGCTTATCGAATGGATTTAGGCTCTGGATAGCTGCATTGAGGGCTTCAACTGAGGAGGTGTCAGGAGTAGTCATAATATGTTTTGAAAATGTAACCGAAGAGTGTGGAAAATCGAAAATTAGGCTGTTCTTTAGGCAGGGCCATTTCATTCTCAGGGGAGCCTAAAGATGCTAGAGTTTCAGGCTAGTTCCAATGGTTCTAGCGTTTATGCGTCTGCCTCCCACCCCTACTCCGGCTGTTATCGACTCACGGTCTGAGTCTGCTGCAGAGCGC
>JBGTGR010000051.1:0-15146 GCA_041746655.1 Elainellales cyanobacterium
CCATTCTGAGACTCACCTTGAGACAGTCGCATTGTGGGGTTAGCCTTCATGGGGCAACAGCAAGTTCCGACGGAAGCAGTGTTGGACTTACGACAACGGCTCGGGCAGTTGCCGCCTGGTCGCACTCAGGAGTTGCGGGACCAGCTGGTCAGTGTAGGTATTCTAGTGTTCTAACTTATTGGCAAATAATCCCGGTTACAAAATCGCCTTGTTTGCAGGTTCTTAAGATTTCGTTTGCAGGTTACTACACCTAGCGGGCTTGTTGCGTCTTCCTTACCCCACCTTCCCCAACGCTCCTTCCAATCGCTCAGCAAACACCGACTTGCGATCGCAGCTCAACACCAGCACCTCGATCGCCCTGGTCATGGCCACATAGAACAACCGGGCCTCATCAGCCACATCGTTATAGAGGTTCGGCAGGTAGCCCACCCCAAGGATGAACACCACCGGGAACTCTAGCCCCTTGCTCGCGTGCATGGTCATCAGCTTGATGCTTTGGGGGAATCTGGTCTTCCCGTCAAAGTGTCACAAGATAAAACACGATCTGGCACATAGACACAGAAAATTTTGTTGGCCAAGGCTAGATTTTTGGCAAGTTAGTTTATATCCAAATAATTATGATTATCAGAAATACAATTGCGATGACTGGTGCTGCTGTAGTTGGAGTTTCAGTACCATCTCTACTACTGTTAGGTGGAATGACTTTGTCACCCTGGGCCGGTGCTGCTGCTTTCACAAGTACTCTCGCAACTGGCGGCTTAACTATGATTGGTGGCTTACTAGGACTCATGCTTATCGGCGTTGTAGCAGCTCTGTTTGCTTACATTTTTCTTCAAATTCAGCTTGCTTGGCTGCCTATTTAGTTCAAGAGCACCTTAAGACATATTGTGTCGCTATAGATTTTATGAAGACCACCATATAAAGGTTTGAACAAATTCTCTCAATTTTGTTGCTGATCCAGACTGCTCATGCCAGAACAGGATTATATTCCTGCTTAGCTTAAGGCCAGTTTGTTATGGCGCTGCATGAGTTCAGAAAAATTGTTAAAAGGGCTACCTATGAGCAGCGCCACAACTTAGGAGAGTTAACTGGTTCAGGCTTTGGCAGCGATCCTGACACCCTTTGTAACCACATCCGATATCTTAGGGCGGGTAGCATTGGGCAACTGTTCTGGGATGAATCTTGGAAGCAGGTTGTCACCGATGTTGCTGATCATATGGGTATCAACTGGCTGGCGCTTCTAAATGGGCGACGTTGGAAGCACCTTAAAACCGACGAAATTGAAACAGCTATAGTTGCCAAGGTGTTTCAGGATATGTTCGACCGGCTAACCCCAGAGCAGCGAGAGCAGGTGGTGTTGGAGATAAAGCACAGCAGTGATGATCCCAACTTCACCGGCCTGTTGCTGACGGGCGGAGCGATGGCGGTTGCCAAGGCCAGCGGATTTGGGGTGTACCTCATGGCCAGCACGGTGCTTGGGGGCCTCACCAGCACGCTTGGCATTACCCTGCCCTTCGCAGCTTATATGGGAATGAGTCAGGTGATTGCCCTGGCTATTGGTCCTGTTGGCTGGCTAGCATTATTTGGGGGACTGGCCTTTACACTGAACCAGCCCAACTGGCAGCGGCTGACTCTAGGTGTGGTCTATGTGTCAGTGATTCGGAATGCTCCCGCTAGAGGATAGTGTTATGGGCTTTCAAAGGGGCGAGACCAATGTACTCCGGGTCTGTAAGATGCCGATTCAATCCCTGGCTGGTCTGGCCGATCACTACTTTCTTAGCGAGACGGGCCGCTTTGATAACTCCCTTGGTTGGGGGCCGAAAGGCTTAGAACTAAAAGGCATAGTTAAGGTCACAGAATTGCAACTGGCACGGGTTGAGCAGTTCATGGCAGCTGCTCAATACAGCATTGCTGTCAACAACTGCGAACACTTTGCGAACTACGTACTCTATGGAATTAACCTCTCCTCCCAGCAGCACACATGGTGGAAAGATCTGGGGGCTGAGGTAATCAGCAAATTGCAACCAACCCAGGGGCGAGAGGCGAACTATCAGACCTTTATGCGACAGCAGGTGGCTGAGCTTTTGAATGAGAATCTACGCCAGGAGCGCATCGAATGGGCGAATCAAGAGCGTATAGATTTTTGGCAAGCCCGAGGGGTTGATGTGCAGTGAGGAGGGGGGAGAGCCCTTGATAGGCTTTACCCCACCTTCCCCAACGCCCCATCCAGACGCTCAGCAAACACCGACCTACGATCGCCTCAAGAGAACAGCCGATCTAACACCGCCTGATGTTGCTGTGACGCTTCCTTCCGCTCAATATCCAGATATTGCTCCAGCGCAGCCAGTGTTGCATGACCTGTAATTCGCTGGATTGCCCTGAGCGGCATTCCGGCCAAGTGCAAATGAGTTGCCATCGATCGCCTAAAGCTGTGAGTGCTAACGCCATCCACCCCAATCAGCGCCGCCGCATCCTTCACCGCAGTCTCAACCGCCCTCGATGTCAGGTGTCCAGTCTTGCCGCTGCCGGGGAAGAGATAGCCATGCTTCGGTAAATCGGCTTGGACTAAGAGCGATCGCAGCTGCACAGGAACTTCCACCTCACGGGTTTTCTTCATCTTGGTGGTGACGGCACGATAAACCAGCGTCTCACCTCTTAAGTCTCTAGCCTCCAGCTGCAACACCTCTCCAATTCTGGCTGCCGTGAAGTAGGCAATTTGGCTGATCAGTCGATAGGGCTCATTCATCTCATCCCAAAGTTGCCCCAACTGATCTGGGGTCATCACCGTCGCCTTGCCAAATCGGTTGGACTTTGCCATTCCATTACCTATCGCTCAAACTAGTAAAATCGATTTTACTTCGTCTTTGTGTAAAAAGACGAACGGCGACAAAGGGTTTTGCCGCAGCTTCACGGGAATGGCTCCATGAAATCAAAGCTATTGAGAACGTACCCCATTTATTGAGAATATATGGTCAGCAGAGAGTGCAAAGTGAGACAAACTGGACTCGTATCAAGATTTGGCAGCGTATTTATGGGTAACTAACCCAATCCAAATATCAGCATTCGCGTGCTGCCCAAATGGAAAAGCGAGTTGAGGCGATCGCTCACAGCTACTGGAGCAAAATATAGTGATTCACCAGCCGTTTATAGTGACATAATTCCAATGAATCTGGCTCAAAGATATGAGTGAAACACCTTAGGCCCATATGCTGTTGAGTATTCCTGGTAGGTACATCTGGTGGCTCTAGTAATCACGATCTATAACCAATCGGGTGGTGTGATGAAAACATCACTGACTATGAACCTGGGGTATCATCTAGCCCAGCATGGTCGGACGGTACTTCTCATTGATATGGACCCACAAGCGAGCCTATCGGTCTTTATGGGGCTAGAGCCATCTGAGCTAAAACAAACAATTGCAGACTCGCTTCTAAACGGTGCTCCTTTGGCTATTCATTCTGATATCCATGGAATGGATCTACTGCCATCTAACATCATGCTGAGTGCTGCAGAAATGCAGCTTACCTCGACAATGGCACGGGAGTGGCGACTAAAACGTGCTTTAGAACCGATTGAGGATCAGTATGACCTGATTTTGATTGACTCGCCTCCGAGCTTAGGGATCTTAAGTGTACTCAGCTTGGTTGCATCCACTCATGTTCTGGTTCCCATTCAGACGCAGTATAAGAGTTATAAGGGAACAGAACTTTTGCTCGACAGCGTTAAGCAGGTGCAGGATTACGTTAATCCTAATCTCAAGTTTGCTGGCATTATTCCAACTATCTATGCTGCCAGCAATGCTCAAGATAAAGCGATCTTAGGGGCAATTCAAGAACAGCTAGCATCGATCGCCCCAGTCTACCCACCAGTCCCGCGTGCTACTGCCTTTGCAGATGCCTCAATGGAGCATTTGCCGCTAGCCCGCTTTAGTCCTGGACATCCTGCGGTAAAGGTATTGGAGTCGATTGCCGCTGAGTTGGAAGCATTGAAATGAAAAAACGATCCGGGGTTCCTCCAATGCGAGGTGTGGGTGCATTTCTCAGTAATCTGTCAGAGACAGATGAATCAGTTTCTGAGTCCACTGTCGAATCTCCAACCTCAATTGCGATTGAAGAGATTTGCTTGCCTGTAAAGCAACCTCGGCGGTTCTTTGATCCAGAGAAGTTGGAGCAGCTTGCAGCATCAATTCAACAACATGGCATTTTGGAACCAGTTTTAGTGCGTTCGTTGCCGCAAGGACAGTATGAGTTGGTTGCTGGAGAGCGACGATATAGAGCAGCGCAACTGGCTGGATTAAAGGAAATCCCTGTCGTCGTACGCGAACTCACTGATCAGGAAGCATTGCAGCTTGCTTTGATTGAGAACCTCCAACGAGAAGACCTAAACCCGGTTGAAGAAACAGAGGGGATGTTAGATCTGCTCACCCTGAAGCTAGAGTGTAGCCAAGAGGATATTTTTGATGCTCTAGCGCAAATGGCAACGGCTCAGAAGAAGGGAGTTGAGTTATCGGGAAACGTTTCCCGACAGGTGGAAACGATTGCAGCAATCCTGGGATCGACGATCAGCTTAACGCCTGAAAGCTTTCGTACGTCACGATTGCCGCTGTTAAAACTTCCGGCTGACGTGCTAGAAGCACTGCGTCAAGGCAAGCTGGAATATACCAAAGCACGGGCGATCGCTCGGCTTAAAGATCCTCAGCGACAACAGATGTTACTGGGGCAGGTGATAGAAGAAGGGTTAACGCTGAGCCAGATCCGAGCAGAGGTGACTGCTGCAAATCATGAAATGAAAACGAATCAATCTCCTGTACTTAAGCAAGAGTTTGACCAGACCTATGGCCGTTTGAAGAAATCAGAGATATGGCGCGATCGCACAAAGCAGAAGCGTTTAAAAAAGTTATTGGCTGAGATGGAGTCGCTGCTTGAGGAAAAGTGATGGAAACAAGTTTTTGGATCTCATGGATTTCATTAAACCGCTAGAGCAGTAGATGAATGGTTGATTATCAAGACTCGCTCAGTCAAGAAGCCATGCGGTTACTCTCGGTGTTGAACACAACATCATTTCAGGCATGCTGTCCACTCAGTAGGGAGTTTGACGAATTACCTAAGCGTCCCGGTATTTATGCGGTTAAGCATCGAACTCAAGGCACGTTATACATTGGAAAATCTGGGAATGTCAGAAGCAGACTTAGGGGAGGGCATAAAGCCCTGGGCTGGGCATTTATTGACCGCATGAATCCAGATGATGTGCGAATCGCCGTTGCAATCCTGTCTTTTCAGTGGGCTCGGCTATCATTGCAGTTAGAGCGCATCATTATTCGGCAGACTCAACCGCCTTACAACGATCGCATTGCTCAGGAGGACTGAACCGATGACCACCTCTGACCTCAATACCCAAATCCGAATTTTTGATTCTCTGCCACGCCGAGTTCAGTCTGCGGTCGTTGCTTATGCCAATGCTGCAAAGCTACCTCCTGCGGCGGTGATTGAATTTATGCTCACCCATTTTTTGGAGCTAGAGGCAAGATTGCCGGACGAACAGCGTAGTTCCGTTGAAGATAGCAGTATGTTGTCTGAATTGCCGTTCTTCATTCAAACGGCGATCGCTCAATATGCCGATGAGAACGAGATGCCTCCTGAGTTTGTGGTAGAGCTGGCGATCGCCCATTTTCTCGATCCGGATGCAGTGACGTTTGATGATTGCCAGGTTGGCGTGCAGCGTGAGCAAGTTGAACTCTTAAAACTCCGTCACCATACTCAACAGGCGACAGCGGCTTGAGGACGGGTGAATCTAGTCCTGAGTGGGAATTCGCACTCAGGAGTCGCGATACCAAATGCTCAGGGTAGGCATTTTGGTGTCTTAGCTCATTGGCAGATAATTCGAGCTGGCTTAGTTTTAGCAACGGAAAAATTTTGAGAGTTAAGGCTGGAAAGGCTAGGCACTGTAGCTTTTAGAAATGTCCTTTCTATGGCTACTACTCAGCTTAAACTGTCCGACCTTCAGCTGAAAATGGGACAGTCTAATTTACAAGGAACGATTTTGCACCATTCCAGCCTTCTGATGTTTGATCACCCAGTCGCCAAAAATGGGACAGTTGCCTTTGAAACTTCACTAACGACCAAAAAATTTCCTCTGCTAATATCAAGCCCACTCGACCGCACCGAACTCAGCCGCGAAACCCTGAACGAACTCAAACAGAACTGACTGCATAGCAAGAACCAGTGCAACGCCGCCCTTCTACGCCTGCGGTTCCCTCTCCGATGGCAGTCAAACTAGGCACAAGGGCAGGCCTAAGCATTGAGTGCGGCAGACTGTCCAAACTTAATCACTGCCAGGGTCTTAAAGAGCTGTGCCTTTTCTTTGGGGAAGCAAGATTGAGAAAAGTCGAGTAATTAGAAGGAATATTTTGTTAATAGCTGTTTTATCATTGTTTAAACCCGGAAAAGCGTTAAAACAGTCTATAGAACGTTATATAACAAAGCATTACATAATGTTCTATAGGCTTAAAAGCCTAAAAGCCCTTCAGATAAGTCTTTCCAGCGTTTTTGGAGGCAGAGGTAACCGCTATATTTCCAAAAGGTTATCCCGAAACTTTTATGTATAATGGCGGTATAGTACATTTGAATTAACTAAGATGGCATCTCACATACAGAAATCAAGTGAGGTACTAACGCTAGAAGACGGATATCTGCGTTACATCGAGCATTGGCCTAAAAAAACCAGGAATCTTAAAACAACTCTGTTCCACTACCTGCTTCCTTATCAAGGTTTTGAATTTGACTTGGCAGTAACCGTAGGGGAGCAAATCCGAGGTCCTAAGCTGGACCAGGCATGGGGGTATGCTCGGAGAGTTAAGTTAGAAGATCTCTATGAAATCGAAAGGGTCCTAACTTGGCAAGCAGAGGTATTTGATTCAGTCAATGCTTCTAGCGCAGTTCGACGTCCCAACAGACACTACCTCAAGCACTTTTTAACGTGGTGTAAGAATGAAGGCTACTTAAAGCCCAAGCAAACAGAATCCTGGTCCATTTCCCACTCAATGCCCGACCACCACAAGGGGAAAATTCATAGACGTGGGAGTAAAGAAAGCAACACCATCCTCAAACGGGATCCTTTAATTGAATATGGAGCGGATCTAAAGGCTTTGTCTGATAGTACAAAGTTAGATTTCGAACTTTATTCTGCTTTTTGGACAGATTTTAACTATGGTGGTACTCGTCCTATTCCGGATGCCGTTGAAAAGAAAACTCATAGTGACAACGTGTTGCGGTTGTCGTTTATCATCGGCTTCCTGACGCTTGATAAGATCGATTTTTATCGCAAAATGATTGAAAGGGCACAGATTCGGAAAGAAAAGAACCCGAGTTATGAATCAGACTGGTTGATCGTCGGCATTGAACCACCCTACTGGCTGAAAGAAATACAGGAACGATATCCTCCTCGCCCAGTCAATACAATAGTGTTTGGGAATCTCATCCCGCTTGTTGAACTTCGACCAAGTCAACTCATTGAAAAATCTGAGCAGCCTAGCCATGATGATTCTGAAGATTTACTCGTTAAGCTTCAGCAGGAACTGCAACAGCAAAACGCTACGCTGAGTTTTGACTTAACCATCGAACTAGGGCAAGCATTACTAAAAAACCAAAAATTTTTGGAAGAGTTCCAAAAGCTCAACAAAATTAGTGCAAGAGCGGAAGCGGAAGAACAGGCACAAGTATTAATGAAAGTAGCTTGTGAAAACACCCGCAAGTTACTAAAAGATTTTTTCAGATGGTTGCAGTATCACCATAATCCGATTGACAATCCAGATGGCTACCGCATTTCTCCTCAATACAAAACTGGATTTTGCAATGCCATGATGAGCTTAGCCAAATTTCGTTATCGAGAGATAACAAATCCTCGTCATCGAACAGACTACGAAGATATTGAGTTGATTATAGAATTACGTAATTTGCGGACAGAGGAATTTAATGCACCCTTTAAGGCCAATGCCGTTGATCCGCTTCAGAGAGATCCTACTTGGAGAGAACTAGGTCAAGTCCTCAGAGAGTTATTAGAATCTTGTGCACCTAGATATAAGATTAAGGCTAATACAGATAATAAAAACTATGGCAAAATGCGTGCGCAAACTTCTGTTGCAAGCGATTTCCAAAAGTATCTAATTATGATGTTTTTCCGGCTGGTTGCACCTGAGCGCCAGCACGTTGTTCGAGAACTTAAACAACACGATACGCTAAAGCTCTGCTGGATAAACTGGGAGACACAGCAATACATAGAAGCTCCCTGGAGCAAGAAAAACAAGCGATATGAGGCTTTTTATAATCCTAAAAAACGTCTTTACTACCTTGATGATAAAGATGCCAAGGATGGGAAAGGGAATTTTATAGAGAATCCTCAAGGTAAGCCATTTTCTTGGTTTGTATTTCTAGATGCAAGCCAAACTAAGATTGATCGAGATAATGCTTATCAAATTCCTAAGATTTATAATTCGGAGCTTGAGGCTTGGCTGAATGGCCGAGAGGATTATTCTGGTGCATGGTTTAACTGGCCACCTCTCAAGGGAACGAAAAAGTCAAAATGGAATAAACATCAGTATCATTGGTGTGGCTATATTGACACGGAGAAGAACAGGCTAGCTGGCTTTAGGGCAACCTTTAATCCGAAACATGACTATGTTTTCACTCAACAAAATGGAAAACCTTTTAGCATGTCTAATTTTTGTCGTTTATATGACGCTATTCTCTGGGGATATTTAGGGATTAGAAGTCATCCTCATGCTGTTAGGCGTTCAGTAACAGGGCATTTTAAAGTAAAAGGTATGACGGATGCTGAGCGTGAATCTCTCGCTAAGCTTAAGAGCCACAGTCCCAAGATGCAAGATAGCGCTGCTTACAATGGGCTGACAGATCTAGAAAAGACAGCACGCGCTTCACAAATGATTGCCAAGGATTTTTTGGAAGAATATGGTTTAGATCAAGATTTATACGGCTTGGTTGACTATAGACAAAATGTATAACTCAACCTAGCACTACAGTCCGGTAAGGAAACAACTCAATGTTGCTTTGAGACACTGCAAGCTAGGGGCACGGTTGCCTATGGGGGTCTGGAGCGATCGCGGACTAGTTATAGCAGAGGAAAAGTTCTGGTCGTTAGTGGGTTATTGAAACGAACTGCCCCATTTATGAGAGCTGGGAATTAGGGGCAACAATTGGGGGGCTAAAGTGCAGGCGGGGGTTGGATTGGGGGGCGATTGCCCAACGAAAAACCTCCCAGCTACTCACCAAATCCTCAAAATCCATCAGCCTGCCTCCCTCAGCTCGGAGAGTGGGGCCGATGTCGCGTAGCCGGAGAGTGAATTTCGGATTTTAGCGCGATCGCCCTGAACTTCCTCCACAATCCAGGGGCTAAGAGAGGTGCCCCATCCCACTAGTCCGGGGTTTTTTTTGGGGGGCGTAGTCACGATTTGATTAGGTAATTCTTTAATAATCAAGTCATGACTACCAGTTTTGGAAAGCTTACGCCGTGCGGCTTCTAGCAATCTGGCACGGGTGGGGGAGTAGCTTAGATCGATTAAATAAATCCAATCTTGCTCGCCTCTAGCACCTTCTCTGCGAGTTCGCCTCAGAGCGCCGGGGCGATCGGGTTTGTCCAATTCAAGGCCAAACTTTTTCAGGAGCTTGTTGCAGATTTCAACCGGAGTCTGGTCTTTTTTGATGTTGAGTCGCAGATAGTAATTTATGTCTTTGGCGTAGAACAAGGCTGCTTTTTTGATGGCGATCGCTCTGGGGTCAGAGTTGCTGTACTCTCTGCCATCCAGCAGCTCTAAGAGGCCAATCTTGGCAAGCAGCCAGGATCGGGCATAGTTTCGGGGGAGTTTGTGCAGCGCCCGAACGCCAGAACTGAGGATTGATTCTGTTGCACTGCGATCGCCTGCTTTAGTGGCTTCTAAGTTCTCAGCCGACGCCTGCAACCGTACCCCGCGCCGCATCATGCCGTAGTCTTGGCAAAGTGCCTGATAGCATTCCTCTGAATCGTCGAACAAGACGCCGGGGAACTCCTCACGCCACAAAATCTTTTGAGCTAGGATGCGAGTCTCTAGAGCCACATCCATTGAATCTAAGGTTTTATGTGCCCATTCTGGGGTGTGCCTTTCTTCAACCGTTGCACTGGCGATCGCCTCAGCATCCTCACGCCACACCTCCTCTTGCACTTCCTTCCATAGGTCAGTTGTCGCCTGATCCTTGTTCAGTTCCTCTTCTGTGACCACATGGCCAGATTGCTCTAAGCGATGGATCAAGGCGTCACGGGCAAGGGATTTCTGAGCACCGCTAATCGCTTTCGACTCTGCCAGATAATCGCCGACGGCTTCTTCAATTCGAGCGAGAATTTCAGCTCTCTCACCCTCAGCACTCAGCAGTTCATCTAGGCCATGCACCCTAGCCATGATTTTGAGATTCTGCTGCAATCTGCGCTGAATGGCGCGGGGGTTGTAGAGTGATTCGTCCCCACTTGCGCTGATGAAATTAGGCGCGAAGAAATGCCGGGGCACCGGGGGCCGATACCTCCCCAGCAATTGCAAATGGGTGTCTGTTGCCAGCGCTGGGAAGTATCCCCACACTTCAGCAAAATAGGCATCCTCAGCCATCACCCCACCCTCAATCGAAACGCCAGATTTCACAGAAGGGCTGAGGATCAGCACGTCTGGCTGGTTTTCCTGAATCCAGGTGTCAGGGGCATCAAAGAATTGATTGAAGGTGCCTTGTTGGTTTGTTTGAGAGTCGATTCTAAAAACCTTAAGGTGTGGGGATCTCTTAGCGATCGCCCGCTCCAATCGTTTGCCCTCACGCTGCGAGCTGGTGGGATACAGAATTCGCTTTGATTGCACTCGCTCCAGTAGCATCGCCCTAAAGCCAGAAGCACCCTTGCTGTATGCGGTGCAAGGCCAAGGTACGCTTTGTTTTCGGTGGAGAAACACTCGAACCCGATCGTCGTCCGTATCGGTAATTTTTTGAATGAAGCGCACGGCGCGATCTGGCAAATTCGCCTCAGACAAAACAATGGCTCCCGATTCGATCGCAGTATTGACGATCGCAGTGAAGCGCTCTAAAACAGCAGACCATCTAGAGCCAAGGGTGTTGCCTTCCGAGATGTGTTCAATCACCTGATTGGCCTCATCTAAAATCAGCAGGACAGGGCGCTGGAAAAACCAATCGGGCAAGCGGGGCAACGAATCGGGGCACATCACAACACCACGTGACGCGCTAACCATCGACCACAGAGCCTGTTGAGCGTCAGGCGAGGTGCCAAAGTCGTGAATGTGGGGTAAGTCTACGTCTTTGGCTGTTTGCCGTCCTAGGCTGTTGAGCGGGGGCAGAATCAGCACGTTGTACCCTTGGGCGATCGCCCCCTTAACCCAATCCGTACTGATCCGGGTAGTTTTGCCCGCGCCCATTTCAGCTGAAAGGATGTGAATCTTTCCCTGCTCAATGGGCGGCAGCTCTGGCAGGTACTCACCCGTTGTTTCCCGCTCTACTGGGTAGCTAAGTTTTTTCGATCGCTGAATCATTGCCCATGCTGCTGCTCTCGCACCTTCACGCTTGCAGTCTTTCAGGCTGAGGGCATCATCGAGCAATTCATCCAACCACGCTTGAGTTTCCTCACCTTTGCCATGCAGCGCATCATCAATTCCCTTGCCTAGCTTCCGGTCCCAAATTGGAATCTGAATTTTGCAGCCAATATCCTCTAAGACGTTCCCCAGCTTGATTAGCTGAATTCTCACATCTCTCTGAGTCGATGCCTTTTCGTCTTGGTCAAAAACCAAGTAAATGGTGCGCTTGGGTGTGGCAAAGTGGGCGAGCGCCTCATGCAGCTCTGAAGATCCTTTCTTATGCCAGCAGCCGACGCCTCGCAGTGCGATCGCTGGGATGCCGTGGCCAATCAATGAAAGAGCCTTTTTAAGCCCCTCGCAGATGGCAACGGGAATGTTGCAGCGCCAGACCACCTGCCAGAATAGTTCACCCTCTAAAGGCGTCACGCCGTAGCGCTGGTAGATTTCATGAGCTGTTTCAGGATCAACCCACGGCATAACGGGCAATGCTTCAGCCCCCTGTGGTGTGGGGTATTTGATTGATTTGAGCTTGCCATTTTTCAGCTCTTTGGGAGGATTGAAAGGCTTGAAATACGCTACGTCACCCCGCTTGCCTTGCAAGTCGCAGCCATAGCTAATCCATCCTCCGTCGGCTGCATACTCGCAACTTTTCAGGATTCTGGCAGCTGGAACGGTGACATAGCTCGTCACGCGCTGGCACTTTGCGATCGCCACCTCAGCCATCGCCTCTACTGCCCAATCCCCCTCAATCCACTGCACGTTTGCATGGGTCAATCGATCGGGAATGGCACTCGCGCGAAATTCTTCCAGAATTCTTTGATAAGGGGAGGTGCGATCGCAATCCATCATCGGCTCAAGCAGCTCAGGCATCTTGCACCCCCTGGGATGCGATCGCAATCTGGAGCAAGGCGATCGCCCGGTGGGGGATTTGCCCCTTGGCCTTTTTGAAAGGAATGGATAATATAAATGAATGCATGAACGTTTGCCGATTCAATCGGCAGATGAACAACAACGAACAACAAACTGCTTTGGTTAGCGATATTTTTGTTGTTTTTCTGAAAAAACGGCTGCTGCGGTTCTTTGTCAGGGATTACGCAGCAGGCGTTTTTTCTATTAAGTTTTCAGCTCGCTTCAGCTTGATTTGCGGCCCACTCTCGCAAGGCAAGGCGGATCAGCTTTCCCCGCGAAAGGTTCAGGCGGCGGGCTAAGATGGCCGCTCTTTCCAGATCCTCTTCAGAGAAGCGAATGCTAATCGTTGTGCTGAGTATCTTTTTTTGGGCTGCCATATTTTCTCCTGAAAACGCAAAAAACCGCAGAACGCTCTAGGCGATCGCGGCTTCTCCCGTTGGGGGTAAGCGATATTTAATTCGAATGATTCGAATGTACTGCGATTTCATTCTGCGATCAAGTTTTTTGTGTTTTTTTGTGAAATTAGGCTTGCTGCTGCCAGGGTTCTGGCTCTGGCTCCTGTGGGATGGCGATCGCCTTCCCTTCCATCCTCCCCAGCAAGTTTCGGATTAGATCTACGCGGGTCCAGATTTCGTCCAAGCTTTCCCTCCTTTGAATTCTGCGCTCCCAGTCTCGGTGTCTCTCGCTCCCAGGCCGCCCCAAACCCCGCACCTTCTGTTTGCTTGTAGAGGTCTTTTGAGTGACCAGCCGAGCATAGGTCACGCCGTCAGTTTTGCACTGGGTTAAAAAAACGTAATCCCGTGCAACCGGGCCTGATTTTCTCACCTGATCCTCAAGTTCTGCCAGGTTGCTCAGTTCCGCTTCCAGCAAGGAAATCAGCCCTTCCTTATTTTCCCCTTGTAAGATTTCGCTATATCTTACAAGAGTTTTTTGACTAGGGTAATTCTCCGGGGCGGATGCGGTCTGGGTTGCTTTTGGCATAGCGATCGCCCTCATTTGCCCTTATGCGGAGATGGGTATTTATCGGAGTATTTCGCCCGAATTGCCTGCTCTAGAAGGAATGCTGCCAGGTTCGCTGTTGGCCGCGTCTCTTCTTCTGCCCATCTCTCCAAATCAGCATGTAGCCCATCTGGCAGTGTTACAAGAACTCGTTTGCTCACATTTATGCTTGTCATCGTTTGCCCTCAAATAGTAAGTCACAGACTTGGAATAACTAGCAAAAGAGTGTGATAAGTATCTGAGTTATATCTTGCTATATCAGATTTATATGCTAGCATCAAAACCATCAAGGGGACGCAGAAAGGACAGCAAACGAACAAATTGGATCGGGCGATCGCCCCCTTGCTTGCCCTTCCCCAGTCAGCCCCAACCTTAGAGATTTCAGAGTATTCAGGTTCTTCAGAAAAGGAAATGCAGAAATGACTACAACGTTCACCGCAGCCGTAGAACGTCCATACCGCGAACAGTTAACGAACATCCCCTTACTTCGCCCGGTGGTTTGCTTCGACGGAGGCAACCGGACCATCCAGTGGATCGATCCAGTCGGCCAAATCCGCACAATTCCCAGCTTTATCAAGACAATTGACCCGACCTTGCAGGACGCGACAGGCGACGAATTCAGCGTCTCAGTTGATTTTGAGGGAGAGACTTTCGTAGTTGGCCAGTTAGCAAAAGACCTGGGAGGCACGCCAATTTTTCAGAATGAAAAAACCAAGTTGGCTAGAAAACTGGTTTTAGCAGCACTCGAACCCAACCCAGGAAACGATGCCGTAAGAGTTGAACGCTTGCTGATTGCGCTCCCCAACAGCCGCAATAGCCAAGACGTTAAGGCACTGAAGGCGATCGAGGGCACCCACGACTTTACCCGAAACGATCGCCCCACAATCGCCACAGTCCGTCACGTTATCCCAGTAGATGAAACCCAAGCTGCTTATACCGTTGGGATGCAGCAAGGGCTTTACCTCAGCCGCAAGAACCCAAATGGAGTACTGGACTTAGGCGGGGGTACTTCAATCCTTCGGCTCTATTCCGTTTCAGGAACGTTGATGCGAGAAGCCGACCTGATTCTCCCTGGTACTTACGATTTGGCCCGCCGGATTGCAGCCCGGATCACCCGTGACCTAGCCAGCTCCCCAGACTTGAGCCTGATTATGGATGGCATCGAAGCAGGGCATTTCCAGTTAGGAACGACAGGCTACAACTTCAGCGCCGCCTTTGAAACCGCCCGTGCTGAGTGGATTGAGGAAATTCGCGGCCAAATCCGCACCCGGTGGGGGCAGTGGCTACCGAGTCTGGGAGAAGTCCTGATTATTGGTGGATCAGCTCCCCTTGCCCAACCGATGCAGGAAGCCAGTCAAGGCCGCTTCAAGATTGCCCCAAATCCTCAGAACATCAGCATTCAAGGGATGGGACTGCTATGAGTGCCACCAAAAGCCGAATCGTTCTCGACGAGAGCCTACGAGAGTGCATTGATGCCATCCAAGCCAAAACCCGAACTCCCAGCCCATCAGCGGCGATCGCCCTACTGGTGAGCCGATATAGCAAACATCTGCTCGAAACCTGGGAACTGTCAGCAGTCCATCATCCAGACCCAAACCCAGCAGACTACTACCCAGAAGCCAAACCCGTA
>JBGTGR010000052.1:0-148760 GCA_041746655.1 Elainellales cyanobacterium
AGAGTGAAGCAAGAACTGGAGGACCTCACACCTGAACAAGTGCAATCGTTAACGTCGTTTAATTTCATCTTGGATGCGCTCTTGCAACCAGCGTTTTAAGAAGCCGCTATTCTGCTCTCCTTCATTTCAAATTGGTATAAGCTCTAAAGGTTTTAGGAGCAGTCCAAGTTTTGGGCTTCCCATGCTATTTTTAGTAGCCACTGGTAATAGACAGAACTTTACCAAAGATCATTGATGCTGCAGAAATCTTGAAAAAAAGCATTAGGTACTAGACAAACTTGAGCAATGGCTCAACATCATCCTAATCCATATAACTATTTCAACCCTACACATTACCTAGCAAAACTCATATGACTTCATTAACTCCGCAGAAGTTACGTTTTTACCTGTTGTTTCCCAACATTTTTGGTTACATGGGTGGTATTCAAGTTTATTCGGCAGCATTGTTGCGATCATTACAAGACTTGTATCCAAATGCTGAGTATGATGTATTTCTCAAGTACGATTCTCCTAACTCACTAAATCTACAAAAACTTAACTTCTTGCCACAGACTCGATTTCACTACTTTGGTCGGACTCATGGAGAATCTAATCGTTTACGTCGCTATTTAACAGCTATTTTATCTGTGTTGAAAATGTTTTGGCTAGGCTTATGGCAGCGTCCAAACCTCATTATCACAACCCATTTAGATCTCTACAGTTTTGTATTTGAAATCTTCAAACGTTTTACTGGCATCCCATATTGGGTCACGCTTCATGGTCTAGAAGCATGGAATCTTCAGAATAAGTTTCTGAAATTTGTACTCACTCACGCAAATCATATAATTGCGGTGAGTCACTATACTCGTGATCGCGTATTACAAGAGCAATCTTTTGATGCTACTCGCATTACTGTTTTACCTAACACCTTTGATGCAAGTCGCTTTCGCATCACTCCGAAACCAGAGTATCTGTTGAAGCGATATGGCTTATCTCCAACACAGCCTGTTATCCTCACTGTTTCTCGCCTCGATCGCAATACCAACTACAAGGGCTATAATACTATTCTTGAATCATTGGTAGAAGTTCGAAAGCATATTCCAAATGTTCATTATATACTTGTAGGCAAAGGTGACAATCAACCGCAGATCGAAGTATTGATCAAAAAATTGAATTTGCAGGAATGTGTCACCTTAACTGGATTTGTACCTGAACAAGAACTGTGTGACCACTACAACTTATGCAACGTTTTTGCTTTGCCTAGCACCGGAGAGGGCTTTGGCATTGTTTATCTAGAAGCTTTAGCCTGTGGTAAACCTGTTTTAGCAGGTAACACTGATGGCTCGGCTGATCCCCTTCTGCATGGGGAATTAGGATGTTTAGTTAGTCCAAATGATGTCTCGGAAGTGGCTAAGCAGTTGATACATATCTTACAGGGGACTTATCCAAATCCTGTTCTTTATCAACCCGAACAGCTACGGGAAAAAGTTATTGCTTTATTTGAACTACACCAATTTCAGCAACAACTGTCAAACTTAATTTTGAAAGTCGCAAAGTGAAGATTAGATTAAAAAACTGATCACTGCGATCGCTAGCAAGAACCCCAGCACCAATTGCCGAAACAGGCGATCGCTCGTCTTGCCAAAGAATCGGCTTCCGACCATCAGGCCAATTGCAAAGCTGGGTATGAGACCCGCAAATGACCACAACACTGGAGTAGAGACAATGCCGCTAGCCCAATAGGCAGCTACCGCAACGATTTGAGTCAGGCCGAAAAAAGTAATGAAGTTGGCGCGACTATCTTTGGCCTGGGCAGGGCCAGACAATTGATATAGGACAATGGGTGGGCCGCCCATGCCAGTAGCTCCGGTGAGGATGCCACTCATGACTCCGGTACTGATCAAGGCAGAGAGACCTGGTTTTTCTTGTACCCGTTTTCCGATCATTAAGAGCGCTACAAATCCAATGATCACCCCTGCCACAATTCGCTGCATCAGATCGGGGCGAATCACGATCAGCAGGTAGGCTCCTAGGGGGACCATGAGGCTAGCAATACAGGCCATTGGCAAAATCTCACGCCAGCGAGTTTGCTGGACTGCACCGGGCAATAGCCGGACTGAGGCCGCCGTTTCGAGTAAGAGTGCTGTGGCGATCGCCTGTTGTGGTCCAAACAAGATGCCTAGTGAGGGAGTCAGCACCATCACTGAGCCAAACCCTGAAAACCCGCGCACGAAACCCGCGATCGCGGCCATGCTAACAGCAATCAGCCAACCAGAAGCCGTCATAGCCATTCCTCAGAAAACAATAGAAAGCAATAAAAAAGAGGGCGTATGGATTGACACCCCCTCGCGTTGTGACTTGGTTTGATTGATTGGCATCAAGCGATCGCAGGAGCTACCAGCGGGGGAATATGAACGCTGGGCGTGGCGAAGGTGACATTCAAAGCGGTGGCAATTTGGGTAAATACTAGCGTCAGTTCGGCATCTGGATCTAGGAACGGAAGGGGTTGCCCCACGTCGCCCCCCTGACAAATCCGGCTATCAATGGGAACCTTTCCTAGCAGAGGAACCTGGAGTTCTTGCGCCAATTGTTCGCCGCCACCGTTGCCAAAAATAGAGGTGCGATCGCCACAGCAGCCACAGATCAGGTAGCTCATGTTTTCGACCAAACCTAAAATGGGAACACCAACGCGACGGAACATGTGAATGCTGCGGCGGACATCAGAGACAGCCACTTGCTGCGGAGTGGTAACAATAATTGACCCACAAATTGGGCTTTCTTGTACGATGGTAATTTGGGCGTCTCCAGTGCCAGGAGGCAGATCAATCAACAAGTAATCGAGTTCTCCCCATTCCACTTCATGAATAAACTGGGTAAGAATTTTGTGCATGACTGGCCCCCTCCAGGCCAGAGGATGATCGGCTTCGGCCAAAAGACCCACCGACATCAGTTTAATGCCATGTGCTTCTAGGGGAACAAATCGTTGGCCTGAGGGCGTTTCTTTGACCTGCACAGAGGACTTTCCTAGGCCCAGCATTTGCGGCACGTTCGGCCCGTAAATGTCGGCATCCAGTAGGCCCACTTTTGCGCCCGATTGCGCTAGCGCTGCGGCCAGATTGACGGCTGTGGTCGATTTGCCGACGCCGCCTTTGCCGCTGGAGATGGCTAATGTAATCCGCACGCCCGGAATGGTACAGAGTTGGATGTAGGCTTTCTTGCACCAGGAAAGGCCAGAAAGTGCCTGTTGAGCCTGTTCTTGCAAATCATGCTGGTGAGAACCAATGTAGAGCCGCAGATAAACATAGTCATCTACGACCCGGAGGTTTCGCACCATGCCCAACTCAATAATATTGTTGTTGAGAATAGGCTCGTTAACTTGCTTGAGGCATTGAATGGCTTGCTCGCGACGGGCGATCGCCACCGGATTAGGGGCTTCCTCCGGCTGATCAAAGGCTGCCTTCACAAAGGGAGAAGAGTGACTAGACATTCGGACTCTCTTGCATCGACTGCTGAATTTTCTGGATGGCCCGCTGGGAGAAGATCCGCACGTCCATATCGGGATCGTCCAGCGTTTGTTGAAGGGCATTCAACACCGTGGGGTTTCCCAAATTGGCAAGGGCAATGGTGGCATCTCGTCGCACATCAGAATATTCATCGGATAAGGCTCTGACCAATTCAGGCAACACCCGTTCGTCTGCAACCTTCTGCAAGACTTGGGTAGCAAATTTTCTGACCTGCCAATGCTCGTCGCGTAACGCACGGCCCAAGACGGGAATGGCTGCCTCTGGCTCATGTAGGGCCAATGACTTAGCAGCATTGCGTCGCACTTGCCAGTCTGGATCAGATGACAACGCCTCGCAGAGGAGGGGCACCACGGTTTCATCATGGAGATGTCCTAGGGTTAAAGCAGTAGCGCGGCGAACTTCTTCAACCGGATCAGCCATCAGCGCCAGTGCAGGCTCACAACGCACTACCTGATTGAGATAGCTGAGCGTCGTAACAGCAGCCTCCCGCAAATGCGGATTTTCGGACTCCAAGAAGGGCATGATGTAGGGCAATGCCTGAGCATCATGGATCTTCCGCAGCAAAATCATCACATTGAGCTGCATGTTGACATCCTCGCGCTGCAAGGCATCCAACAGCTTCAGTAGGTCATCCGGACGCACCAATTCCTTTAGGGCCGAGAGGGCTTCTTCGCGAATAGCTGCATGGGGCGAACTGAGGCACTCAATTAAAGGGGGAATTGCCACCGGATTGGCCAGTTCCCACAGGGCGGTGACAGCAATTTCCTGAACAGCAGGGCTTTCATCCTGCAGGGCGACAATTAGCGCTTCAATGGCATCCTCATCACCCAAGTGCTGGAGAGTTTTGGCGGCAACCAGGCGATCGCTGACATCGGGCGATCGCAACATCTCCACCCACTGTTTCAATTCTGGGTCCATCTCTTCTAAAAACATGACAGGCTCCCTTAGCGCAACAGAAATGGAATCTGAACGGTGATGGCGTTGGTGGGGCACTCCTTTTCACAAGGCAAGCAAAACCAGCACTCGTCGTACTTCATGTAGGCTTTGCCCGTCTCTGGATTTTTCACCAACACGTCTAGCGGGCAGACTTCAATACAGGCAGTACATTTTTCCAAACATTTCGACTCATCGACGATGACGGGCACATCGACCCGCTGAGTTGTTAAAGCCATTGCTACAATTTCCTCTTGAGTCAGCAAACCTTGAGTCAGCAAATCTTGAATTGAAAGAGCGGTTTAACGCACAGCCACATCGTATACTTCACGTTCGAGATCAACATCCACGATGTAAGGCTCAACCGGACGCTTGCGGAACACCATCTGGCCCGACTCGTCTTTCTTGAGGTTGACGTGGCAAAACCATTCTTCGTTGTTCTTTTCGGGATAATCCACGCGGTAGTGATACAGGCCCCAGCGGCTTTCCTTGCGGTAGAGGGACGCACGGGCGGCCATTTCAGCACAGTCGCGAATAAAGTGAACCTCCATGCAACGCATTAGCTCATGGGGATCACGAGCACCCATCAAATTGAGGGTTTCGTCGTAGCGCTCAAAATGTCGCAGACCAATTTCCATCTTGTGGCTGACTTTGGGCGGTTGCAAGTAGTCATTGACCAAACGACGCAGCTTATATTCCACCTGAGTGTGGGGAATGCCGTCGGGTTGGCTGAGGGGGTGGTAAATCCGGGTTTTCTCGGCTTCTAGCCAATCCGCGTCGGGCTCTAGATGGTCGAGTTCGGCTCCGTAGGTAATGGCGTTGGTGCCAGCAATTCGACCAAAGACAAAGGCTCCAATCATGTAGTTGTGCGGCACACCAGCCATATCTCCAGCGGCATATAGCCCTGGGATACTGGTTTCGGCATTCTCATTAACCCAAACACCGGACGCGCTGTGACCACTACAGAGGCCAATTTCCGAGATGTTCATCTCGACGCCTTGAGTGCGATAGTTTTCGCCCCGGTAGGCATGAAAACGCTCGCGGCTGGGGCGTTCGTTGGACCAAAGAATCGTTTCAATTTCGGAAATCGTATCCTCATCAAGATGGGTCATCTTGAGCTGGACAGGCCCTTTGCCAGAGTTGAGTTCTTTCCACACTTCCAGCATCATTTGGCCGCTCCAATAGTCGCAACTAATGAAGCGATAGCCTTCGGCGTTGGCGGTGTAGGCTCCAAAGGGGCTGGCCACATAGGCGCAGGCTGGGCCGTTGTAGTCTTTGATCAGCGGGTTGATTTGAAAACATTCAATGTTGGTCAGCTCTGCCCCGGCGTGATAGGCCATTGAATAGCCATCGCCTGCGTTGGTGGGGTTTTCGTAGGTGCCGTAGAGGTAGCCAGAGGCAGGCAGGCCCAACCGACCGCAGGCTCCGGTGCAGAGCACGACGGCTTTGGCTTGAATCACAACAAAGTCGCCGTTGCGAACATCAAATCCCACTGCGCCAGCGGCTCGTCCGTTTTGGACAATTACGCGGGTAGCCATTACTCGGTTCGTGACTTTGGCTTTGTGGCGCTTGACTTGGCGAGTCAAAATCTTTTTCAGATCCTTTCCTTCCGGCATGGGCAACACATATTTGCCGACGCGGTGAACCTGTTTTAGATCGTAGTTTCCTTCATGATCTTTCTGAAATTTGACCCCCCAGCTCTCCAGCTCCTGAATCACTTCAAAACCGAGTTTTCCAGTCTGATGAACGGCTTTTTGGTTCAGGATGCCATCATTGGCAATCGTGATTTCGCGCACATATTGTTCGGGTGTGGAATTACCAGGAATGACCGCCGTATTGACGCCATCCATGCCCATGGCGATCGCCCCACTCCGGCGAATATTTGCCTTTTCCAAAATTAAAACTTCTGCTTCTGGATTTGCCTGCTTGGCCTTAATGGCAGCCATCGTTCCAGCAGTGCCACCCCCAATCACGAGAACATCAGTTTTGAGCCACTGAGTATTCACAAATTACCTCTCCACATCTTCCACAGAGATCGAGCAAAAATCAAGTCAAGAAACAGCCTAAAGCTTGGATTTTCAAACACTTTGTCTGCTGTTCTTTCGTCCCATCATAGGCGATCGCTCCAGAGCAATCAAAGGCATTTGTATCAGAGCATACTGATTAGTCATTCAGCTATTTTATAAACCTATAAAAGAAATAAATCGATAGACTCAAGCCTTGATTTAGCGATAGTCTAGAGTGTGCAGCTAAGGGCGATTTGGAGGATTCACCGTGGAAATCTATCAGTTAAAGGTGTTTCTGGAGGTCGCAAGACATCTCAGTTTTACCGAAGCAGCCGATGCCTTAAATCTGACTCAGCCCGCTGTGAGTGCCAAAATAAAGTCTTTGGAATCTGAGCTAGGAACGGCTTTGTTTTATCGGCTTGGACGGAAAGTAAAGCTGACTAGAGTGGGGCAATTTTTGTTAGAAGAAGGCCCTCAGCTAATTCACTTAGAAGCTCGATTGATTCAAAAAATTGAAGAAATTAAACAGGGCAAAAATGCCAAACTCAGGATTGGCTGCGTCTCCGGTATTTCTGATAGTTGGCTGCCCAAATATATGTTTGAATATCGCCAGCGCCACCCTGAAACTCAAACCCAGTGCCTTCAGCTTCAGTCTACTGAGCAGCTCTATCGAGCCATTATTAACAGCGAAGTAGATGTCGGAATTTCTGATATTAGCTTTTCGGAGTTTGATGAAATTTCAGCCACTCAAGTTGATACCGTTCAGTACTCTCTAATCGTGGCTAGCGATCATGCTCTGGCTCAGAAAGATTGGCTCAGTTTAAGAGAATTGCGTCAGGAACCGTGGGTCTTATTGGCAGAAGGAACACCCAGCCGATTGGTCTTTGATGCACGATTGGCTGAGTTGGGGTTGCAAATTTCTGATTTTCCCAATCTTGAAACCGTGGATACGCTGGGCCTGATGCGAACCTACATTTTGCAGGGTCACTATCTTGGCTTTGTCTCAGGCTTTGAGTTTCCGGTAGAGTGTCAAACCTGCATGAAACGGGTGCCGCTCCAGGAGTTTGCTCTAGCCGCAAATCTGTTTTTGGTTTTGCCCAGGCGGCTCAGTCAGGCGGCCAGCGAGCTCAATGAAGGTCGGGCCCATTCTCGCTCAACCCACACAGAGCCAGTTCAAGCGTTTGTAGAACTGGTGCAATCCTTGACGCAGCCTCGGTTTGGCCCAACGCCTGACTCTGCGGCCCAGCCAGAACCTCGCCCCACTGGAGCCCCCCAGCCTGTACGGTGGCGATCGCCCAGTTTCCTCACCCGCTCCGCCCATGCCCGTCCCGATCACCTCACAATCAACATCGGCACCCAAAACGGCACCATTCAAACCGTGACGGCTGGCCTGATCATTCAACGTTTAGGACTTTTAGAGCATTTCTTGCCGCAGACAGGCCGCTACAGCGCCACCCAATATCAAATTCAATGGCGAGACTTTAGCTCTGGTGCGCCGATTGTAGAAGGATTGCGCTTCCAGAAGCTAGATATCGGTGTGCTGGGAGACTATCCGCTATTGCTCAGTGCTATTCAGCCCGAAGCGGTTTCACCATTGATTGGGCAAACCCGACTGGTTAGCTTCATTGCCAGCAATCCTGATGGCTCTGGGAACGCAGTCATCGTACCGCAGTCTTCTCATTTGAATAGTATTGAAGACTTGCGAGGACGGGTGATTGCAGTGCCCTTTAGCTCGTCAGCGCATGGCATGATTATGCGATCGCTCCATGATGTCAACCTCTTGCAAGAGGTCACGCTCACATCCATCAAAGACCTCAATATCAATGGTGTTGCACCCCATCAAGCCGTTGATGGCTATGCCCATTTTGCACCTTTTGCTGAAATTGTCAGACGGCGCAGCAAATTTAGATGCCTGTTTGACGGCAACTTGAATGGGCTTCCAGCCTTTCATGGCGTTGTTGTGCGGGAATCCCTAGCCGAAGACCATCCCGACATTGTCACAGCCTACTTGAAAGCGCTGTTGGCCGCCCAATATTGGTATTTAACAACGCCTTCCGCTCCGGCTCTGGTCAGCCAATGGATTCGTCTTGATCCAGAAATCGTCACGGGGATTATTGGCGGTAGCGGAGAGCAACCTGGGCTCTATTTTTCAGAAACGCAGATCCGTCCAGACTGGATTCATGAACATGTCAGCCAGCTCAAGCATGTCTCCGGCAATGAATATCTCAGCCAAATCAACCTAACCAACTGGATTCAAACCGATTTCCTTCAGCAAGCCCATGCCTCTCTTCGCTAAAGCTACGCCATACTTTTCATTGTTTCTTCTCGGATTAGTTCAAAGATTTGGCGATTGAGCTGAATAAATTCTGGGGTCAAGATCATGTCAATGTGGCGGGGCCGCTCTAGCGGAATGGTGATTGTTTCTTTGATGCGGCCAGGGTGGACTCCCATGACAAAAATGCGATCGCTCAAGAAAATCGCCTCTTCAATGTCGTGAGTGACAAAAATTACGGTGGGCTTCAAGTCCTGCCAGATTTCCAGCAACATTTCCTGCATCATGTGCCGCGTCTGAGCGTCCAGCGCTGCAAAGGGTTCATCCATCAGCAACACCGATGGCGAATTGATCAAGGCCCGGATAATACTGGCCCGCTGCTGCATTCCACCTGAGAGTTGGTGCGGATACGAATGCCGATGATTGTAAAGCCCGACCCGATGCAGGTAGTCATTCACCAACGTCTCGCGCTCTGCCTTGGGAATGCCCCGAATCTTGAGGCCAAATTCTACATTTTGAAACGTTGTTTTCCAGGGCAACAGGGAATATTGTTGAAACACAAAGCCGCGATTGGAACCGGGGGTATCGACGTGGCGATGATCAACAAAAACATGCCCATGCGTGGGTTTCACAAACTGAGCAATCACGTTCAAAATAGTAGACTTGCCGCATCCTGACGGCCCCAGTAGACAAATAAATTCCCCCGGATTGATTTTAAAATTGACCGAATCGAGCACTTGAACCGTCTGACCCTTGCGTCGAAACGAAACACACAGATCTTCAACTTCGACCAATCCCTTCACGGTCGGTTCGACTGTTGTTGCCGATACTTTAACCATTGCCATCGTTTAACTCGCTATCTTCCTACCAAATGTCTTGCTATGAAGACTTACTAGAAACTCGCCAAGGCATCAAAGCTGTGGTGCCGCGATCGACAGCCCAGGCGCTAAAGGCTCCCATCAGCCCAATCAGCAGCATTCCCATCACAATGGGTGGATAGTTGGAGGTGACATAGGACTCCCAGGTGATGTAGCCGACGCCAAACCGTCCGGCCAAAATCTCTGCCGTCACCAGGCAAAACCAGGAGTTGCCCATGCCAATCACCAGCCCACTGGCAATGCTGGGCATGGCTCCGGGGACAACAATGTCCTTGAAGATGTGCCATTGCTTTGCCCCCAAACTCTGACCGACGCGGATAAACACCTTTTCTGTGCCTTCCACACCCCGAATCGTGCTGATCAAAATCGGAAAGAATGCGCCCACAAACGTGATGTAAATCATGCCAGTTTCCGCTGTGGGAAACATCAAGATTGCCAGTGGAATCCAGGCGACGGCTGGAATCGGTCTGAGCAGTTCTAGTGGCAAAAACAATAAGTCTTCAACTTGCTTAAACCAGCCGATCAAGATCCCCAATGCCACGCCGAAAATGGATGCAACGCCAAACCCAATCAAGACTCTGACGATGCTGGCCTGAAAGTGAACCCAAGGATTGCCAGAGAAAAACTTAATCGTTGCGCCCACAACCTGCCACGGAGATGGCACAAAGGCAAAGTTGATGAAAAAGTTGAATCGGGCCATGCATAGTAGCTGCCAAATTCCGAAAAACAACACCAGAGAGAGTGCTTGTCGAAAGGTTCGGTTTTGCCATAGCGGGAACCGAATGACAGGTTGCATTTGTCGAAGTCGATTGGCTGATTGGGCGATCGCCCCTCCAACAGGTCGAGCAGGATTAGCCATAGAAAACTCCAGGAAACAACTTGAGCGATGTCACACCGAGTGCTGGTTAACCCGATGAGGGATTGGCGGACAAAGTTGGTGTCATGATTTTGAGACCAATCTGCATTCCAGAATGTAATGGAAAAGACGAAGATCAAATACTCTTTATGCAGTGCTCTTCATGCAGTAATAGAGTTTGGGCTGCAGATTGGCTAAAACTTGGCTACGGAGCAGCGACTAAGGCAGGTCGCGTTTCACCTGCGATCATTTGTTGCAAACCTCTGAAATCGGTTGCCTGTCCGCTAGAAGCACTGGCAAAAGTTTGGGCATCTTGTTCTAACAAAAACGCCGAGATTTCATCACCGTTTCTAACGTAGTAAGAGTTTTCTGCAAATAACTTCCAACCATTCTCCCGATCATGAACAAAAATTACATTTGCAGCCTTGCCTTCTTCCATCAGTTTGGGCAGCATTTCTAACATGTTGCCAATCGAGACAAAACTCATCACTTCTTCTTCTCCCTGAATCCAAAGTTGAGCAGCCAGTTTAGGATCTTCAATGGGTTCTTGAGTTAGGGCATCATTGCCTGTAATTTGATAGCTTGCGCCTGCCTCAATGACGTCCTCATAGTTGAGATTCATTTCCTCCATCGCCTGCCGCAGATAGCTTTCATCAACCCATTGCGTAATATCTTCAGGATTAATGCTGGCATCAACTCGGCCCAGGGTTGTGAGGGTAGCAACGCTATTTTTGAGAGCTTCTAAATGAACTTCTCGAATCGTAGGGTCAAGTGGCTGGAGGCCGGAAGGGCCTAGAAACATATAGACGACTTCCTTCTCAATTCCAGACCATTCGTTGATATCGGCTGCGACCTGCTCCGGATTTTGTCGGAACATCTCATTGGCTTCTAAAACGGCCTTGAGGTAAGCCACGATGATTTCTGGATGTTCTTCGGCAAAATCCGATCGCGCCACAATTCCATGCAGGGTCGGAATCCCAGTTTGTGCGCCATCAAAAATCTTGCGGGCAAACCCTCGGAAGGGAAACAGTTCGCCAAAGGGCACAAAGTCGGCATGGGCATCAATCTGTCCGGTGCGGAGACTGGTTCCTCCGACTTCAGGCGATTGACTAATCAGCGTCACGTCGTTTTCTGGATCGACACCAGCGTCTTTGAGTGCAGTGAGCACCATCCCGTGTGCAGCCGAGCCAAACGGGACTGAAATCGTCTTGCCGCGCAGCTCTGCCAGGGTTGTGACGGTGCTATCTTTGGGAACTACAACTGCGTTGCCAGCCCCATTTGGGCTATAGGCCAGCGTGCCAATGTAGAGGGAATTAACGCCTTGGACTTCCTCTTCAAACTTGAGCATGTTGATAACAGCGGGGAAGTCTCCCATCAGGCCAATATCGAGTTGTCCAGCCACCATTGCGTTGGTTATGGGTGGTCCTGAAGTGTAACTCGACCACTCAATCTGATATTCAACGTCGGCGTATTCTCCTGTTCTGGGCAAATGCTTTTCTAGAAGCTCATATTCACGAACTGTGGCACCACCGACGGCTGTGTTAATCACCTGATCTTGGGTGGCGATCGCAATCCGAATTACTCTTTTGCGGCCCGCTCCCGCTTCTCCACCCGCCGAACAGGAGCTGATCAATGCGACTGAAATCATTAAGAAGCAGGCCGAAATTCCCTTCTTAAACCACCGATTTTCACGCATATTAGACACCACGCTTCAATGAATTTGTAACTCATTTAATCGGGATCATGGGGTCTCTATCTGTAAATGAATATACATATCTTCTGCTGTTCGTCTTTGCACCCATAACAGATTTAACTGAATCAATATATTTCTTTTATGTTTCAAAAAGCATACATATTAGACCTCAATTTCTTCTCAAATATTTCTACCTTTCCAATAAAATTAAAAAATATTTGAGTCGTTAAATTAAATTTTCTTCTAATAAAAACTAGAACCCTGACCGGACAGTCTGCTCACTCGGCTCGCCTACAAGACTGGACGTGAACATTTTGGCAACAACAACTCTGCTTCAATCCGCTGTCGAGTCTCCTTCGTCACATAGCTGCTCTGAAGACAGTCGACCAATAGCAAATTAGCTGCGTTGTATAGCCTCAGTTGTCCTTTTTGTTCGTCGTTGAACTGCCAGTCATGCCCGATGTTGCGCTCCTCAATCATGATCGCTCTAAATTGCCGAGTCCAAGTCTGACCCTTAGCTTGCCACCATTGGGCAAATTGCTCCTGGCTCTTCTTGGAAGCTTCTAGTAGCTGTTTTTTAAGTTCTCCCAGCTTGCCCTTCATGTGATCGTGGGCGTGGGCGTGGGCACGGGCGAGGGCGTAGTCGAGGTCACGGGCAAAGCTGTGGGCAAAGTTGTGGGCAAAATCGAGGTCGTGGTCGTGAGCGAATTCATGAGCATGGGCAAGGGCGCGGGTGAGGCCGAAGTCGTGGTCGAGGTCGAGCTCGTGATCGTGGTCGAGCTCGTGGACGTGGGCGAGGGCGCGGGTGAGGGCAATTTCGCGGGAGAGGCCGAGGTAGCTGACGTAGGCGCGGTCGAGGACAAAATAGAATGCTCGAATGGCGGCAGGTTTGTAAGAGGCTTCAACAGAAGAAGATTTTTGCTCTACCCAGGTGAGGTATTCTTGCAATTTCTCATCCCCATCTAGCATCTGGTCGATCTGTTGTTTCATCGCAATCAACAGATAATCAGCGCGATCCATGCGCTCTGCCACCAGCAGAAAGACTTCACGCCAACGTTTCTCGTTGATGTGACCTACCAACTCCTGAATTGCGTCTTGCTGGACAGCGGGATTGGCAACATCCAGGATATTCTTTGCTGTGAAGTATTCATGGAACGTCAGGTGTGAAAAAGAGTAGATGCCTGTCGCTCGTTCCGTCAACAGTCCATGTTGCGACTCAATGGACTTGAGTACTGCACGGCTATCGACGAGCAGCGCCTCTGGATCATGACTAGCATCGGGTAGGTTCTGAATGTATTGCCCAATCAGGTTTTCTGCCAGATATTCTCGAAAGAAATAATCCCCCCGCTCAAAAGTGTGGCGGGCCAGTTGTCCCAATAGGCTTTCCTTGCGTTTGATGGGCAAGCGTCGATATACCTCATCCCGCTTGATCCGTCGCTGTCCATCCCACTTGCTGAATAACACGTTTAGCGATCGCTCATACAGTTCTGCTCGACTTTGAGGAAACTCCGCAGATTGCTCAAACTCCAAACACAGTAGCGTCAAGAGTAAGGGATTGCTTGCCAGTTCTTTAATCGGTTTGCGGGCTTTTAATGCCTCCCAGAAAAGCTGGGCAACTGTAGATTTTCCATCTTTATCCACATTGTCTGGCTCTTTGACTTTGAACCATTTATCGGCAAAATCAAAAATCTGTTCATTGCTAAAATCTGCCATCTCCACATCGGTAAATTGCTCAAACACATATTCTCTTGCGGCAATGCGGCAGGTGATGACGAGGTGAGAAGCTGCGCAACGCTGAGCCAATTTTCGGATCTCTCGCAATACTCGGTCATGATCTTTTTCCAGCACCTCATCCAATCCATCGAGCAGCAGCAGTCCCCGGCCTTGATGCAGGAGTTGATCAACCGCATCCCTCGACAGTTGGGGGGCAAAACAATGGGTAATAAAGTCCAACAAACCAGGATGGCCGTCAGTTTCAGCAAACTGCTTCAAGGTGACAAAAATCGGAACTTGTTCTGGCAAAAAGGTGCCTTGATTGCACAGCGTTGCCAACCGTTTGAGAAAGGTGGTTTTCCCTGCCCCTGGCCGCCCCAAAATCATCAACTGTTTCTTTTGCTGTACGGCTTCTAGCCCATCAACTCGGCGCTCTTGCACCTGCCCCAACCAGAAACGGTCAAAATTTTCTGGGGTACATCCCTGCATCAACTCATTGAGATCACGTCGAGTTCTGCCAGTAATCTTTTCGAGAATGTTGACATCGGTATAAATGGCCCCCATCCCGATTCGCTGCTGCATATCCAGCACCTTCATCCAGCCACAGCGAGTTTCAATATCTGACCGCCCTCGCTCCCGCGCCCGCTGCACTAAGTCTTCTAGTTCGGTGGAAGGAAGGGATGCATGAGCAATTTGTGGGGGATGATTAGCGATGGATTCCTTTAACCCAGCCACTTCTTCCCAATCCAGTCCAATCTGCTCACACAATTTCTGAAAGTTTGGAACTCCGATTGGCCGACCTTTGAAAAACTTCTGCGCTAAACTGCGCGACACTCCAGCAAAATCACTGATTTCCTGGGCTGTCTTGCCGATGATATGTCGTTTCTCCTCAATCTGCTTCAGGCCCTCTGGGGTTGCTGCAATCGATCGCTTTGTCCGTTCTGCCATATACCCATTGCCAGGAAACCTGAGCCGATTGTAACCACTTCACCAAAAGTTGTCCAAATCATCGACAAAAGTTCTACAAGCTGAAACCATTTGCTAGACAGAACTTCCAGGATTTGGCTGCACACTAAGAAGTGTAGTTCAAACCCACCCCATCGCCATGACTCGCAGCCTTACACCCCAACCCGATCAACCCGCAGCAGTGATTTTACAAGAACGTATTCGTCAAGCTCGATGGGGTTTCAACCTCTCTCTAACCTTCACAAGCCTGAGTGCTGTCATTACTGTCACAGGTATCATTCTTCTCTTGAGTGGGCGGATCTCTCAAGGTGGCTATGCCACCCTCGGCGGCCTGACCTCCACAGCCGTCGGACATCGCTGTGTGCAACTCTCCCGCGAAGCCAACGATCGCCTCGATCGCCTCACTCAAGAAGAGAAAGATACTCCTTCAAAGCACAACCTCTAGGGAAAGATCGATTTGTCAATGCGACCAGCAATCATCCAGGTGGATGACTCAGTTGGGCGAATCGGCTTATTTATCAGTTCTATTAGCCTTGGATCAGCTTGAAATTCCTTCTCTTCAGTTCCTCCCCCCGCTCATGAACACCATCAAAGCCGCGACTCTTTCTCTCATCCTTCTGTTAGCTTCCGGGAGGGCAGCCGTCAGCCAAACGCCTCCCCACTGGAACCATGACCCTGCTCATTTCACGCAGCTCAATCATATTCAGCTACGTCATCAGGGTTATCTCAGCAGGGGTGGCCACGACTCCTATGAATTTCGCGGCGATGCAGGGCGACACCTCACCATTAGCCTTTCTAGCCCCCACTTTGATACTTACCTCGAACTCTATGACACCAACGGAAGACTCATCGCTGAAAACGATGACAGCAACAGTACGTTAGATTCTCAAGTGCGAATCACCTTACCCAGTTCTGGGATTTACACGGTCGTAGTCCGCAGCTTTAGCGCCGATGGCAATGGTGAATACAGCCTAGTGGTTGAAGATACTAGCTCAGAGTTTTCTCTCCGCAATCAACCGGGCTACCTGTTCCGAGGCGAACTTGTGCAGCATACGTTTCAAGGAACGGCTGGAGAACTTGTCACGATCGCCCTCGACAGCGATCAGTTTGATCCCTATCTGCTCCTCTTTGATGCAAATGGGCGAGTGCTGGCCGAAAACGACGACTACAACGGCGTCAACTCAATGTTGCAGTTTAGACTGCCCTACAGCGGCACCTACAGCGCTGGCGTCCGTGGGTTTAGCCCAGACGGACAGGGCGATTATTCGTTGTCGATTCGCTAAGGCCAGACTCTACGTTAATAAGCTAAACAGCCAAGCTAAACAGCCAAGCTAAACAGCCTGCCTCTACATCAAAATTTCTTCACCCCGCTCAGTAAAGCGAACTGATTCGATTTGCCACTCAGGATTTTGAGTCAGTGTTTCACGGACACCACCCATCAGAGCCAAATTTTCACAGGTGGAGAGCGAGGTAAACTGCCGCTGCGAGTCGGCAGCAAGGCGAAAATCGACCGTTGCGACGCCATTGTCCGCCACGCTGACCCGATAGCCAGAAAGCTTTAAGTCACTACTACTGCTTTCATCTGTCAGGACCTTTCCGACCGCCGCCTGCATCGCCTCATTTTCTGGCACCTCCACCTGTTCGGGGACAAGCTGAGCGCAATCGCTATCGGCCGTGTAGATGGTGACACTAACCATCTCAGCGGCGGGTGCTGCAGCGGTGGTCGCACTTTCGAGCGTCGAGAAAGGTTGGCCCGTGGCGGGAGCCTCAGGGGTGGAAGCGGCGGGAGCAGGAGCCTCCCGGTTGGGCAATGGCGTGATGGAGTTGGAGGACGAAACGTTGTTGGGAGCGCCACAACTGCCGAGGCTAAGGGCGATCGCAGCAAACAGAAGAACCAGAGATTTTGATGTGTGCATGATAGGAGGTAGGCGGGTCACGACTAGCAAGATAGGACAGAAACTGCATCCATACCTTTTAACCGATACAGCAACGGCGGCATCAGATCAGAAGATATCTGAAAAGAAAGACGTGACTTTAGGGCAAATGGATCACATCGTAAAGCGCCGTTAACAGTTTTTCGGAGGTGTAGGGCTTCGAGAGAAATGTTTTCACGCCTGCGCCAGCTGCGATCGCCGACTGCTCGTTAGAAGAAAGGCCACTCACCGCAATCACTTTAACGGTGGGATTAATCCGGTGCAGGGTTTGAATCGTCGTTGCGCCATCCATAGACGGCATCATCATGTCGATCAGGGCCACCTTGATTTGGTCATGATGCTGAGCATAAAGGGCGATCGCCTCTATCCCATCAGAGGCCGTCAGCACCTGATAACCATAGGTTTCGAGGGAGGTTTTGGTGATCTCGCGAATCGCAGCTTCGTCATCTACCACCAAAATCAGTTCACCATTCCCACAAGGCAATCGGCGGCCCTCCTCCTGGAAATACTGCACCTCTGATGTGGCGATCGCCGGGATACAAACCCGAAACTGCGTGCCTCGCCCCGGCTCACTGTAGACGTTAATAAAGCCACCGTGGTTTTTGACAATCCCCAAGACGGTAGACAGCCCCAATCCCGTCCCCTTTCCGGGCTCCTTGGTCGTAAAGAATGGCTCAAAAATTCGCTCCAACGCTTCCGGCGGAATGCCCGTCCCGGTATCCGAGACCGTCACCGTCACATAGGGACCCACCCGTGCATCAATGTTCATCCGAGCGTAGTGTTCATCAACCAACAGATTGTCAGCCACAATGTTGATCGTGCCGCCCGCCAAAATCGCATCTCGGGCATTGACACAAAGATTCATCAAAACCTGGTGGAGCTGCGTCACGTCTGCCATGACCGTCCAAAGCTGCTCTGGGGCGATCGCCACATGCACCTGGATCGAACGGGGAAACGTTTCGCGAACAATCTGCTCCACCTCTGCAACCACATGCTCCAGATGAAGAACCGTACGCTTGCCTTCTAGCCCCCGCGCAAAGGACAAAACCTGCTTGACCAAATCGGCGGCTCGTTTGGTGCTCGACTCCAACGTCATCAACCACTTCAGGCTCTGCTCATCTCTCACCTTCATCCGCAGGAGCTGAGTCGTCATCAAAATTGGCGACAGCATATTGTTGAGATCATGGGCAATGCCACCCGCGAGCGTCCCAATGCTTTCCATCCGCTGAGCCCGCAAAAACTGAGCTTCGAGCTGCTTCTTCTCCGTAATATCTGTGCTAACAATCAGCATCGATTTGGGCTGCCCATGCTCATCGCGTACCAACGTCCAGCGGCTTTCAACCAACACCTCTTGACCGTTGCGCGTGACCTGCTGCAACTCACCCTGCCAGTCTTGGTTGGCGATGAGCTGCTGCTGAATCTCCCGATATTTTGAAGACGGCTGCTTATACAGCAACTTACGGGCAGGTTGGCCCACTGCCTCTTCAGCACTCCAGCCATACAGACGTTCGGCACCCTTGTTCCAAAAGGTGATCTGACTGTCGAGCGATTCAACCAAGATGGCATCTGCCGCAATATCGAGCAGGGCCGCCTGCTGCCGAATCTTTTCCTCGGCTCGTTTGGTCTCAGTCACATCCCGCTGCACACCGACAAAGTAAAGCAACTGCCCCTGTTCTGAGAAAACGGGCGCAATCTTTAACTCATTCCAAAACGCTTGGCCGTCTTTGCGGTAGTTGAGTACTGTTGTTTTGACTTCTCGCTGATGGGCGATCGCCTCTCGCATCTGCGCGACAGCCTGCCGATCGGTCTCAGGCCCCTGCAAAAAACGACAGTTTGAGCCTAAGGCTTCTTCAGCCTTATAGCCTGTGATCTTTGTGAAAGCTGGATTGGTATAGATCACCGGGTTGTCGGGCTGACCCGGATCCGTAATCAAAATACCATCTAACGCTGAGTCGATCGCCTGGGCGAGTCGGAGGTTTTCGGTGGCAGCCCGACGGAGTTCTTCCTCAATGCGTTTGCGCTCAATGGCATAGCGAATCGACCGGGCCAGCAAATCACCATTTACCTGCCCTTTAACCAGATAATCTTGGGCTCCCCTCTGCAGCGCCTTCATCGCCAAGGTTTCATCGTTGAGCCCAGTCATCACCACAATGGGCGTGCCGCTAGCCTGACGTTGAGTTTGAATTAGGGTTTCAATCCCCTGGCTATCAGGCAACGATAGATCGAGCAAGATCACATCGACTGGATTTGTATCCAGATAGGTTTGCCCTTGCTTGAGCTGTTCAACATGAACAAGCTCAAACTGGGTCGAGCCGACCTCCAACAGAGTTTCCTGGAGTAATCGTGCATCTCCAGGATTATCTTCGATCAGCAGGATTTTGATAGATTGATCGGCCCTCATGTCACTCTACTGGCAGCTTAACGATAGTTAGCCAGAATTCTTCAATCGACTTAATCACTTTAATAAACTGATTTAAATCTACAGGTTTTGTGATGTAGCAGTTGCCGTGCAGGCTATAGGCTTTCAGAATATCCTCCTCTGCTTGGGAGGTGGTTAGGATCACCACTGGAATGCACTTTAGTTCGTCATCTGACTTGATCTCCATTAAAACTTCTCGTCCGTCCTTCTTAGGAAGGTTGAGATCGAGCAGCACTAAGTCGGGATGAGGAGCCTCTCCATATGGGCCCTGACGACGTAGGAACAGCATGGCTTCTACTCCATCTTGAACCACACTGAGATGATTGTGAACTTTTCCTTCTTTCAAAACCTCCTGTGTCAGACGTACATCCCCTGGATTGTCTTCGACCAGAAGGATTTGGATAGGACGACCGACGTTACCGTAGTTCATGTTGTTTGTTCTCTCCGATCAGGAAGCGTAAAGAAAAAGGTGGAACCTTCTCCAGGTTTTGATTCAACCCATATTTGGCCATCATGGCGCTCTACGATTTTCTTACAAATTGCCAAGCCAATCCCAGTGCCAGAATATTGGGCTCGATTGTGTAGGCGTTGAAAGATCAAAAAGATGCGATCGCCATATTCCATATCGATGCCAATTCCGTTGTCATGGACTGCAAATCGCCACGCTCCGGCCTCGTTTTGGGCTGTGATGTGAATGCGAGGCGGATCTTCGCCCCGAAACTTCATCGCGTTGCTGATCAGGTTTTGAAACAACTGCGTCAGCTGCGTAGTGTCTGCGACGACGTGGGGCAAAGGATCAGAGGTGATCACAGCCTGACTCGTTTCGCTGGCGATGCGTAGATTGTCTAGGACACGCTTTAAAATGGCGTTGCTGTCAATCAGCTTAAAAGGCTGGCCGCGAGTCCCGATGCGTGAGTAACTGAGTAAATCGTTGATCAGCGCCTGCATCCGGGTGGCCCCTTCCACCGCATAGGTAATAAACTCCTCAGCGTCTTGGTCGAGATGCTTTTTGTAGCGACGCTCAATCAGCTGGAGATAGCTGGCGACCATGCGTAATGGTTCCTGCAAATCGTGGGAGGCCACATAGGCAAACTGCTCCAGGTCGGCGTTGGAACGGGCCAACTCTTGGCGTTGACGGGTTTCCTGCTCTAGGAGATAGGCTTGCGTCAGGGCGATGCCAATCTGGTCTGCCAGTTGACGCATGAGATCAACTTCAAAGTCTGACCAGTGACGGGGACGGCTGCACTGATGGGCAATCAGCAGTCCCCAAAACTCGCCTTGGCGCGAAATCGGCATGACCAGCTTCGATTTCACCTCAATCTGATGCATAAAATCAGCTAGGCAAGGCTCAACCCCGTCTTGATCTCGATCTGTCATGGAGTAGCTGCGGCCCTGGCCATATTGCTGAAAATAATCTGGGCCAAAACAGCGATCTGCAACACTCAGTTTGAGCAGCGATCTCCAACCGGGGGCGATCGCCTCTTTGACCACCTGCCCCGTTCCGTCCGTCCCCAACTGAAAGACGACAACGCGATCGGCATGAAAAATCTTTTGCACCTCATCGACCGCCGTTTGCAAAATGTCGTTGAGATGGAGCGACTGACGAATCTTGAGGCTGATTTCAGCAAACAGTTGCGATCGCAAACTTTGGAGCCGGAGTTGCTTCTCTGCCTGCTTGCGCTCTGTGATGTCGGTGTGGGAGCCTGCCATCCGGACCACGTTGCCATCGTCATCCCATAGAGCCTGCCCTCGGTCCAAAATCCACTTATAACTCCCGTCTTTGCATCGGAGGCGGTGCTCACTGATATAAAACGGCATTTGGTGCTCAAAGTGGGCCTGAATCAGTTGCGTAACCCGCTTTAGATCATCTGGATGAACTCGGCTTCGCCATTCGTTGCGGTTGCCAACGATTTCGTCTTCGGCATAGCCCAGCATCTCTTTCCAGCGCGGAGAATAAAACACCTGATTGGTTTTGATGTTCCAATCCCAAATGCCATCGTTGTTGCCTCGCAAGGCTAGCTGCCAGCGTTCTTCGCTCTCCCGCAGCAAATCTTCGGATTGTTTTTGGGCTATTTCAACCTGCTGCTGTTGCTGAATGGCCTGCTGGGCCTGCGCTAGGTTTTTCCGAAGTTGCAACTGAGCGACCACCTGCCGCCCCAATGCTTGCAGCGACTGAAGTTGAGCGGGGGTGAGCTGTCGGGGCACCCGATCCATGACGCAGAGTGACCCAATGGGCTGTTCATCTATTACCAGTGCAACTCCCGCATAGAAACGAATCTGAGGCTTTGAGAGCACTAAAGGATTGTGGGCAAACCGCTCATCTTGAGTGGCATCTGGAATCACCAATGGCTCGGGTTGCAAAAGGGTGTGGGTGCAAAACGCAATATTTCGAGGGATGGCTGAGGTCTGTAGCCCAACGCTTGACTTCAGCCAATGGCGATCGCGATCGGCAAAGCTAATCAGTGCGATCGGCACCTGACAAATTTGGCTAGCGATTTGAGTTAGATCATCAAACGCCAACTCGGGCTCAAAATCTAAAATGCCATACTGCCTCAGGATTTCTAGCCAGGTTTCTTCAAATTCAGGGACGGGAGATTGATGCATATATCCCTAACACAATATTTGGGCGAGCACCTAAATGCAGTTCCTGTCTGCAATACCTATCTGCAATTTTGGTCTCGCGCTTTCCTTATCCTAGCGATCGCCACCCGAGAGATCCTAATCTTCTTGAGCATTCCCTGTTTGGTGCTTCAGATGTAGACAGCGACATGCAAAGATCGGATAGTCCAAAGAACGACTGTCACTTCCCTGTTTGCACTGGTTTGTTCCCTATCAATTTCTATGGCTTCTACAACCTGGACTCGTCGCCACGTCCTTTCTCTGGCCGACTTTACCCCTGCTGAATATGACACTGTCTTACAAACGGCGGCTAGCTTTGGCGAGGTGCTCTCCCGCAGAACCAAAAAAGTCCCCACGTTGCAGGGCCAGGTTGTCACCAATCTGTTTTTTGAGCCCTCTACCCGCACCCGCAGTAGCTTTGAGCTAGCCGCCAAACGGCTTTCGGCTGACACGCTCAACTTTGCACCCGGCTCCTCGTCCCTCAGCAAAGGCGAAACCATTCTCGATACGGCCAAAACGTATCTGGCGATGGGCACCGACATCATGGTGATTCGTCACAAACAGGCGGGTGTGCCGCTGGCGATCGCCCAAGAGATGGATCGCCTAGAAACCCAGGTGGGTGTCCTCAATGCGGGTGATGGCCTGCACGAACATCCGTCCCAAGCGCTGCTCGATCTGTTTACCATCTGCACGTTGCTCGATGGCGATCGCCCGCGTCTAGAGCTACTCAAAGACAAAAAGATTGCGATCGTTGGAGACATTCTGCATTCCCGCGTTGCCCGCTCCAATATTTGGAGTCTCACCGCCAGTGGAGCCGAAGTCCATCTGGCTGGCCCGCCTACGCTCTTGCCCAAGCTATTTGCCGACTTTGTCACGCCCGAATCGCCCGCTCAGCTCTCCACCGCGCCCTACCCCCTCCTGCCCACGCCTGCGATTCCCCGGAAGCTCTTCCTGCACTGGAACCTAGAACCCGCCCTAAAGGATGCCGATTTTGTCATGACGCTGCGGCTCCAGCGCGAACGCATGACCCAACATCTGCTGCCCAGTCTGCGAGAATATCACCAGAAGTTTGGGATCACGGGCGATCGCGTCAAACACTGCAAACCCAATGTCAGAATCCTTCATCCTGGCCCCGTCAATCGTGGCGTCGAAATCAGCTCCGAAATGATGGACGATCCCCGCTTGAGCCTAATCTCTCAACAGGTCACTAGCGGCGTCGCGGTGCGGATGGCATTACTGTATTTGATGAGAGGCGGCAAGGCCATGATGGGATTGAGAGAAGAATAAAAACGAGAAGAATAAAACGTCAACGGCTGTGATGTTTGAATAGGACTTAACGAATAAAACCCATGTGGAAAAAACTCAGAGGAGGCGCACTGGTTGGGATTGGCTACATGCTGTCGCCGCTGTCTTGGTGGAACGACTTATTCTTCAACCTACCAATCGCCTATTTATTTGCCTATTGCTTCAAGTGGATTTTTCCCGGTTCATTTGTAACGCTAACCATTGTGGGTTACTGGATTTCAAACGTTCTTGGCATCTTGATGATGCAGTTTGGCGCGACGGATGTTTTATTTGAAAATCGAGAGCGCAACCTCAAAAAAGATGTACTAGTTGGAGTTGGCACCTCCACCGCCTACACCATTGCAGTAGTTGCGCTCCTTTACTTTCACATCCTTGAAACCCCCGCTTTCTTAGCTAGCAATTAAGAATCAATTGATAGCGAAGCATGGCGGATGGGCAAATCGGCTGGGGCATCTCGTCGAGAAAAACGTCCTTTTAGCCCATAGCTGACAAGGCCAGGATATTCCCTAAAGACTAGGAATCCTTTCTCTCTTGCGTCTATGCGCTCAGGCAGCGGATTGGGGTGAGGAATGACCTCAAAACCAAGGCTCCGAAAGGTGAGGAGCGATCGCAACATGTGGGGCGGATCTGTCACCAACAAAATTCGACGCACGCCTTGAGGTTGCAAAATGGTGGACGTAAAGAGCGCATTTTCTTCGGTGGTGCGAGAGCAAGGTTCTCCGTCTATCGCCGCTAGGGGGACTCCTTGACGTTCCAACAGTTGCCCAATGGGAACCGCATCGCTCCAGCCACTCGCGAACACCAGCGGCGCACGCTGTTCTTGCCAAAGTTGGCTGGCAACCTCAACGCGCTGAGGCCGCAGGGGCGCGCCTCTACCCAAAACCACAATCGCATCCGCCGTTGCGCCAGAATCAGAGGGCAAAAAACTCACCAGCAGCCGATTGCCCACCGCGATCGCACTGGGTGAAGAACTCGCCAAGTATAGGGTCAACAGCACCATGCCCAAACCGCTCACGAGCCGTCTTCGGGGCAAGCGAAACAGCCAGGGCAGAGTAATCAGCGCAATCAAGCTGGGTAAAACCAAAGTCGGAGTCGCCAACCATTGAAAAACTTTCCAACTGAGGCTCGCCCAAGAGCTTCCAGGGGTTTCTAAACAAAGCGTAGGATCGATCATCGCGATTAGAGCATCTATTAGCATGGACAGACCGAGTTTGTATGCTCAGCAGTGAAGATCAACACGTTATTCTAGAGACTGTTATGACACATCCTGACGTTGCTTTGGCAAGCGATCGCCCCAGTTCATCCTAAATTTGCCAAGGCTTAATGCAGATGAAATCTGTTTGGGGCGATCGCCCTGCATCTACCCTCATTCCATCTTCTGAGCCCATCCTCATGCAAACTGCCTTCGCTTCTCCTGCCCAACAGCATCACGACGATAGTCTGGTCATGACATTTGCCCCCTTATCACTGGCCGAGGTCTACACCCTCGCAGATGATCCGGCCAATGGAGCCGTTGTGGTCATGAGCGGCATGGTTCGCAACCAAACCGAAGGCCAGCCCGTCGTAGCCTTAGAGTATCAAGCCTACGAACCAATGGCGCTGCAAGTCTTCAAGCAAATTGCTGCCGAAATCCGTCAACAATGGTCGGACGTGACGCGAGTCGTGATTCACCACCGCACTGGCAAACTGCAAGTCGGAGAAATCAGTGTACTTGTGGCAATTGGTTGTCCCCACCGCACCGAAGCCTTTGCCGCCTGCAAGTATGCGATCGACACACTCAAACACAACGCCCCCATTTGGAAAAAAGAACACTGGGCCAATGGCTCTACCAGCTGGGTCAGTATTGGTGCCTGTGAAGAAGAGAGTGGTGAGCCGCAGTAGTGTGGTTTGCTTCAAGTGATAAATCCAGTATGGGTTCCGGGCTGTTTACTGAGTTCCGCTAAGGTGCCAGTCGTTGAGATCTTGCTGTTTTCGAGGGAGACAATCCAGTCAGTACGCCGAATGACTTGAGGACGATGGCTAATAATGACGGTAGTTTTGCCCTGACGATGGGGTATGAACTTGTCCAAAATTTCAGCTTCGCTAACAGGATCGAGGGCTCCGGTCGATTCATCCAGAATGAGGATAGGGGGATTGGTGATCAGAGCACGGGCGATCGCCAGCCTCTGCTTCTGCCCCCCCGACAAATTCACACCGAACTCACCTAGCACCGTTTGATATTTGTCCGGCAGCTGACCAATGAATTCGTCTGCTCCAGTAACTTCACAGGCTGTGACGATGTCTTCGAAATTGGTATAGGGGTAGCTGAGACGAAAGTTTTCAAAGATGGACCGGCTCCAAAAGTGAGGCTCTTGGGGGACGAGGAGGATTTGCTGGCGCAGGCAGTCGAGGGACAGGTCGCTCTGGTTATATTTACCAAAGCGGATGTTGCCAGATTGCGGGGTGTAGAGCCCGGCAATGAGCTTGGCCAACGTACTTTTGCCACAGCCCGACTTGCCGATGATGGCGGTGACTTTGCCACCGGGAATCGTGACGGAAAAGTCTTGCAGCAAGTTTACTCTGCCCGCGTGGTGGAAGGTGATATCGGCACAGACAATATCGCCATCGTCGGCAATCTCAACCCAGGGTTTGGCTGAGTCTGCTGGGGTTTCAGGAGAGGCATCGATGATGTCACCTAGGCGCTGCATGGCGGTTTTAGCCCGAGCGAATTCGTCAATAAAACGAATGACGGTGCCCACAAACCCGGTGACGTAGCGGTAGAGAGCATTAAACGCCAGCAGTTGGCCGATGGTGAGCCGCTGCTGAATCACCAGCCAGCCGCCAAACCAGAGAATTGCGATCGCCCCCATGCCCGATACCAAGCCAGAGGTGAAGTTGTTCCAGATGGCAATCTGCACGGTGCGAAAGGTGACGTTTGCCAAGCGGCCAAATCGCCCCTGCAACTCATCCCAGGCTTGGGCGGCACCCTGACTCGTCTTCAGGGTCATGGCACCCTTAAAGTTTTCCACCAAAACCCCCTGATTTTCGGATTCGGTGACCAGCACATCGCGAGTTTTGCGCTGCAACGTCGGGAAGAACAGCAGACTGGGCAAGGTCATCAGCACCGCAATGGCCAGCGCCGCCAAGGTGAGCTGCCAGCTATAGATCACCATTAACCCCAGCGACACCAGCGCAATAAAAAACTCGCTGGGCAGGCTAATCACCACCTGCGACACCAAAAAATTCACTTCTCGAATATCCCGCAGGCGGCTGACGATCTCGCCGCTGCGGTGCGATTCGTAGTAGGGCATCGGCAGGCGCAGCAGCTGCCGCCCAAAGTCGAGCACTAACCCCAGCTCTAGCCGCTGGGCAAAATGAGCGATCAAGTTGCCTTGAATTAGTTGCAGCAAGCTACTGAAACCAATCAGCGCCAGGGCTCCTAAGGCTACTGTGGTGAGTAAATCAACATCGCGCCGTACCAGCACGTCATCGGTGAGAATCTGAATCACCAGAGGCAGCGCCAGCGCCAGCAACCCGATCACCAGATTCAGCAGTAGGGCTTCACCTAACAGGCCGCGATAGGCCCACACTCGCCGCAAAAAGCGACTGAATCCCTTCACCTCATCGTTGGGTTGGGCGTAGAAGCGTAACTCATCGGGCACCAGCAGCAGCATGACGCCATTGGCCCAGGCTTCGGTCAGTTCTCGCCGAGTCAGATGGCGCACCCCCACCCCCGGATCGGCGACCACGTAGCGCTTACCCCGCTGGCCATAGAGCACTACCCAGTGATAGCCCTGCCAGTGAATGATGGCGGGGAGGGGGGCTGCTTCAAGTTGGTCAATCAATTCAGCAGAGGCTTTGACCGGGCGGGCATCGAAGCCCAGGGTTTCAGCGCCGCGTCGCAGACCCAGCAGAGTCGTGCCGAGTTGCCCGGTGCCCACGGCTTCACGAATGCGGCTGATAGAGAACGTGCGTCCGTAGTGTTTGGCGATCGTCGCCAGGCAGGCTGCGCCACAGTCTTCCTCGCTGTGCTGCTGGACACAGGGGTAAGTCTTCATGAATTTAGCCAGGTTATGGGCGTTACCCCAGTCAGGCGCTTAAAGTGGCGATGGAGATGACTTTGATGGTTGAATCCACAGGTCATGGCAATGTCTGCCAGGGTCATTGAACCTTTTTTGAGCAGTTGCTTGGCGCGCTCTACCCGTTGCCGAGTGAGGTATTTGTGAGGGCTCAGCCCCGTGGAGCGTTTGAACATGCGGCAAAAGTGATATTGGCTCAGTTGGGCGATCGCGGCCAGCTCTTGTAAGCTCAGATCCCGTTCTAAATTGTCGTTAATATACTCGGTCACCAACTTCAGCTTTTGCTGTGACAAGCCGCCTTTGCAGTCTGGGTCACGATCGCCGCAGTTGGAGTAATGCCTTAAGAGATGTAGTGCCAGCGTAGTTGCTAAGGCTTCGGCATAGAGGCGATCGGAATTAGCTTGCCTGCGTAGGTCTGCCTGAAGGGCTAAGCCAAGCTGGTAAATCAAACCATCTTGAACACCCATTTTGGGCAGCAACTCTACGCGATCGCGGCTAAGCAGTTCTGTAGCATGGGAGTGCAGCAGGTCGGGCTTTAAATTCAGGCAGAGGGCTCTAGAATGGCCATTCGACTCAAAGAAGTGGGGGCGGTAAATGGGGCAAATTACCGCTGACCCTAACGGTAAAATCGCTTCTTCGCACTGGTGTCCTGTCATTCGCCTCAGGCGGACACCTGCTTCTGGCCCTATGAGAATACTGACTACGTAATGTTTTAAGCGATATTCTGGGGTTTCCCCAGGCGGAAGATCAAAAAATTCAAGCGTAATACTTCGCCAACCAGTGTGATAGCTGTGAAGGGTTGGGTCGGGTTCAAGGATATCCGTTAGGCGATTAAAGGTCGCAGTAGGAAAGGACTGCGATCGCTGCAAAGACATGGCTCAACTCCCGCTCTCCTGCTCAGCCCAATTATGTGCCGATCCAAACAAGGGTTCTGTAACAATCTTACTACTGGCTAGAAATCAGCAAACCTGAAGAAGCACCCGACCTAGCGGCAAAACTAGCATAGATCTGCCCTGGCTTCCAGTCCATGGGTAGGAGTGGATACGCTCATAGCCTGTAGCACTTCGCAGAATTTGATCAAATCTCATGGCATTACAGTTTGTTAAGTCGCGGCAAGAATGTGCAGCGATCGCAAAACCGTGCAAGACAGACTCAATGATATTGCTTAGAGTTGAGCCATAGATAAGCCCTTCAAGGAGTTCACTATGAACTTAATGTCTCTTGATCGATTAAAAATTATCAACGACAACGTGCTGTTAACGCCACTAAACGATCATCAAATTTCCAAATTTTATGGTGGGCATAAAAAAATTGATCTTAGAACAGTTTGCACCGAAAGAGGATGCACGATTTGGAACAGCTATGACATGCTTCCCCCTGGATTGTAATTGGTCATAATTCGGTAATAGGGAGGACATAGCTGACCTCTCGTTTTCAGAATTCTGGATAGATCCTGATTCTGGAAACGAGAAGTCAGAGGTTTCAGCCCTATCTGATACGGTGTCCTGAACATTCTCAAGTCGGTCAGCTTAGAAGCTTACATTCATTCACTAGCTAAGCTTTGTTTTGTCTAGGAAAAATAATGCAATATCACCATCCCAAATCGACCAATGTTCAGTTTCCAAAGGCTGCACCTTGGCAACCTCTCTCCTCAGAGCAGTCACAGACTATCTCAGGTGGAGTGTTGCTGTTTGCCAATCCTTTTGCTGGCGTTAAACCACCCATAAAAGACTTTGGCTACTCATTTCCTTGCGATGGCCCAGGAAGGGGAGGAACCTGTTAACCTTCTAGTGACAGCATGTTTATTCATGCTGTCACTAGAGGAAAATCTGAGGATTTCAATCATGACAAGAAAATCTCAACAGCCTCTAACTCAAACCGATAAGAATCTGATTCAAGACTTGACAGATGAACAGGCAAGCCATCCTACAGGTGGCACAGGTTTTGCCCCAATGGGACTTATTATCCTTTACAACAGCAAGTCTTCGTCTGCTAGCGATCGCACCAGAACTGGCATTGCAACAGGGGGATGGGGAGGATAATTGCGAGTGGAATGCCTCGTCTTTGACCCTGATGGCGGGGAAAACTTTCAAAAGCTTCATGCCGAATTATAGAGAATTAGAACATGGGCTTCTTGTAACCCAAAACCTAATCTTGAGCAACCCAACCCTAATCTGCTACAAGATCTAACAGATGAGCAAGCTAGCACTCTTGAAGGAGGTGCAACAGTCGCTCTTGCCTTGATCTTTATAACAGCAGAAATGGATCGTTATTCTACAAAGAATAAAGGTGCTGCTGGGATTAGCCTTGGCATTGGAGGAGGGTGATGCCCATATCTTCACAACTTACTTCTCTAAAAAGTGATGATATAAGGATTCAGTCATGTTCGAGAAAACCAGAAACTCAATTTCACAGCGCCCAAAACCGTTGGATTCACTGTCTGCCATTGAAGCCACAGACTTGACAGAAGACCAAATGCAAGCCTACGCAGGTGGTAAAATCCGAGGCACTATCTTCCTGTTTTCCACCTTACCTGAAGTTAGCGATCTGGGCTTCAGGTTCCCCTCTGATGGCCCTGGAAGAAGTAGCACAGTCTCGGCTGGGCGCAATCTCCTCACCATGAGCTAACCCATCTCATCCAGTAGCCGTGCGATCGCATAACCTTAAACTTCGACTAAACGGAAGCAAACCATGAAATATCTCCAGCCCTCAAAAGAAAAAGAGCTTGTTCGATCTCATAAATTCCACCTTTGGCAGCCACTTAGCTTAGAACAATCACAATCTCTTTCAGGTGGTGGAAAAGAACGGTTTGCAAGAAGCAAGCCCCACACAAACATTGGCAGCTTCACTTACCCACCTCGATTTCCAACGTGTCCTAATCCAGAGGACGCAGCTCCAGGCTGTTGACAACTAGGTTCATTGCGGCGGAAAGTAAGCAAGCGAGAAGGACATTTAGAGCTGAGTACGCCCGAAAAACTATCACGGTCGAAACGACTTCAGGGAATCCTCGGCAGTTCAGCTGTTTAACTGAAAACTTGCTCTTTATCAAGGAAGTCTAGCGATGAAGCTTTTCTGCAAAAACTCAGTAGTTGAACCTCAAAATTTCAAGCATCTGCAAAGCCAAAATAGTCATCTTTGGCAAGAAATACCGGAAACTACTCAAGGTGACATCCAAGGCGGTATGTTCGATGCTTTTACTAAGGTTGTTACTCAAGTAGATAGTGGGAGGGAGTATTCAACAACACCACGTGTTCGTCTTCGAGAAGAATTTCAAGCCGAATTGAGTCCCTTGAGACAGGGTGCCAAAGGCGGCATAATTCGAGGCACGTTGCTTTGGTGAGATTCACATCGATATCTAGAGGAAATGGACAATGCAACCTCAACAAACATCTCAACCTAACAAGGTCACTGCTCTCCAAAAACTTCCTGGCAGTTATGTTCGCAATTTGACTGATCAAGAAGCAACTCATATCAGCGGTGGTGGAGATAGCAGTATCCTCTGGGCTCATGAGAAAAATTCCTTGGCCTTAAAGGAATCACAGCCTTTTGCTAGGTCATTTATTTTGCTTTTTTAGGACGCCAAGGCTGCTGCGATCGCCCCCTCTAATCGCCCCTCTCTTAGAGTCAACCCGTGTCTTCAACCATCACCGTTGCCAACACAACTATTGCCTCTAGAATTCCTGGGTTACAGGATCTCTGGGATATCACCCTGGGCTGTGAGGATGTTCTCATCGCGATTTTGGATGGAGAGTGCGATCGCACCCATCCCAACCTGTTAGCAGCCAACATTACCCCGCCCGATGTCCTCAGAACCAATCGTCCCAATCATGGGGCTGCTGTACAACACGGCACTCACGTTGCCAGCATCATCCTGGGGCAGCATCAAGGAGACATACAGGGAATCGCGCCCCAATGTCGAGGCTTATCGATTCCTATCTTCACCGATGGTCAGGACGGTTCTCTCACCCCTTGTTCTCAAGTAGATTTAGCCAGAGCCATGCTCACGGCGGCTAATCAGGGAGCGCAAGTTATCAACATTAGCGGAGGGCAACTCACCCCGAGTGGCGAAGCCGATTTGTTACTCACCAATGCCGTGCGCCATTGCGCTGACCAAAACATCTTAATTGTGTCGGCAGTGGGCAACGACGGCTGTGATTGTCTCCATATTCCGGGTGCGATGCCATCAGTGCTGGCGGTGGGTGCCATGAACGGCGAGGGCAATCCCTTAGGCTTCAGCAACTGGGGTAAAAAGTACCGAACTCAAGGCATTTTGGCCCTTGGCCAGGACATTATTGGCGCAGTACCGGGAGGCGAAACCGCTCCCCAAACCGGAACCAGCTATGCCACAGCCATTGTGTCTGGAGTGGCTGCCCTTCTCTTGAGCCTGCAAGTAAAACAAGGCCAACGCCCTGACCCCAAAGCGGTTAAAGCAGCCATTTTGCAAAGTGCGATCGCCTGTGACGACCAACCCATTGAGGAATGCGATCGCCTGCTGGCAGGGCGTCTCAACATCCAAGGAGCCCTATCCATCATTCGTTCACCAGGAACCTCCATGCATGAAACAACCGATCTACAGACTATCCATCCAATCCCAGATGAGGCCAAAGCGTCACCTTCTCCGATGCCTCGGCAGCCTGCCGCCATTCAGGCCGCTAGCTACAGTCCTGCTCCCGCCGAGGCTGCGGTGTTAGAGACCGATTCGCCCCGGTCTCCTCAGTCACTCACTCAAATTAGCCCCAGTGCCATACAGCCTGCGGCCTGTAGCTGTGAAGGGGGAGGCGGTACTCCTGCCCAGCTCGTCTATGCGTTGGGCACGCTGGGCTACGACTTTGCCACCGAAGCCCGCCGCGATTCCATTCAGCAACACATGGGAGAAGGAGCTAATCCCAATGACCCGCAACAACTGCTGCGACACTTCAATACCGATCCCTGGGATGCCGCCGACATCCTCTGGACCCTGAGCCTGGATGCCACCCCTATCTATGTCGTGATGCCCCAAGGGGCCTATGCAGAACGGGGCTTTGCGCGGTTGCTTCAGTTCCTTCGAGAGCAATTGGAGGAAGGCGTTGAACGAGTTTCCATTCCTGGCATCATTTCTGGACAGGCCATGCTGATGTCGGGCCAAGTTGTGCCCGTCATTCTGCCGACCCTTCGCTGCATGTATAGCTGGACGACATCCGCCTTAGTTGAAGCTGTTTGTGGGAGTGAACCCGATGAGGCTGCGGCGCAGGGAGTGACCAATTTCCTGGAACGGGTCTACTACGAACTACGCAATTTGGGAATTACGCCCCAAGATCGAGCCATCAATTATGCTGCCACTAATGCCTTCAACATTGAACGCATTTTTGAATCGGCCATGAATGAAGACATCGAGCTGGAATCCATTGATGTAGAGAAAAGTCCCCTCTGCCGCCCTGGAGCAGACTGCTGGGACGTGAAATTGACGTTTTTTCATCCCCAACGAGTGTTTGAGCAGGCAAGAAAGTGCTATCGCTTCACAGTTGACGTGAGCGATATTTGTCCAGTGAGTGTGGGAAGAGTGCGATCGTGGTTTGTGAGATAGTCAACATTAAGTTCCCCATAGGAGAAAAAATGAGAATTCCAAATCAAGTTGTTGTCAAAAGGCAATCTCAATCTTTAGAGGGATGGGCTAAAACATCTAGTCTCTATCCTTCTCAGCGCTTAGTTATTTTGCCAACTGTTCTCGAATCGCTCTTTTGTGACTTGTGTAGAATTCAAGGATGTGATTGTAGCAATGGACAATGCGTTAACTGTGGACCACGTCTGGCTGCTCCAGGATTATTTCCAAATTAGTGCCACTTCAAAGTGAGCTACAAGTTGTTTATACTCTCCCATTGAGGAGAACAGGAAGTATGAAGCTGCCAGATCAAGCGAGTCCAGTTACTCGTAGCACAAGAAATATCACTCATGAACAAAATTTAGTTCGTACAAAAGTTTATCCTGCTTCTATTGGGTTTACTTTTCTACAGGTTTGTCGAGAGTATTGTAATCCTATTGGTAGTCAGTGTTTCCTTAGCTGCGAACCATGGATACTTTGGCAAAGCATTGAATAGGTGTCCATTCAAAAGAGTAAATATCTGTCACTGTTGGTGAAGTATTAGCTCTGCTAAATATTTCCTTGAGGTCGTTTGACAGGATACATTCTTCTGCTTTCGCCTTCAAGATTTTATTTGAGCAGTGATGAACGCATTGAAAATCTCGCAAGAGCTTTTAAGGTCATGAATCGAAAAATAGTACTGTGCTTATCCACGTTAAGTATTTTTTTGACTTTTGGTTTAGCTGCTTTTGCTGAGAGTGAACCATCTTTGTCTAAAAACACTGAAGTACTGCAATTGGATTCACTTTTAATTGCCGCTTCTCACTGCGCAGTTTCGCGCAACAAGCCGCGTAGCAAAAAGGTAGACCCAGACCCTAATCTAGATGGGGAACGATTTGTTGAGGTTTTGCGGGAGATGCTTCCGCTAGATGAGCACATGGGATATGTGGTTATCTTGCAAAACTCCGCGCTTCGTAATGTGGCTACCGATACCAGTGGCTATGCTATTTCTAACTGTGATCCCGGTGGGCCAGAGGCATTTACGGTAGATACGCGCACGGCTTGGGGCAGTGTCAGCAAGCTGATCACTACAGCTGTGGTAGCTAACCGAGCGCAAGCGTCGAATCAGGTGAGTTTGGGCGATCGCTTTGCCCCTTATATGCCTAATCGCTGGAGACTAAATTCCCGGTTTAGAGACGTAACCTTTGCCCAGCTTTTAGGTCATCGGGCAGGTCTTCGTAGAAGTTCTGGAGTAGGCCTACGTACTCGTCTGGCCACAACCAATAACGATCCTCCAGTCGGCGAGCGGTCCTACAGCAATACTGGACATGGTATTGCTGGCCGCATGATTATGATTGCTACAGGCGACAGTCAAGGCTGGGAGCGCCAATACGCCAATGCTCCTCAGCAGGAGTACGATGATCAGTTTAATAGCTGGGCGTCACTTCTTTATCTAGGTTTTGCTGAAAGTCAGGTATTTTCCCCTTCAAACATTAACGACGCCAGTTGTGGGTTCGAGCAATATATTGAAGAGGGCAAACCCTATGCTCGCCGATATAGTTCGGGTAGTGACCCCAACGGCAGATTGAAACCTGATGCTAGACTGAGCTGCTTTTCCGGTGGATGGGTAATGTCAGCTCGCCAGATGGCTCGATTTATGAGAACGCTACGCCATACCAATGCGATCACAAATCGAACAACCTATGCAAGTATGGCTGCTTGTAGGCTTGGTTTTGATGAGGGCGGAGATGGATATGTGCGAGGCCCCGCGTTCCATAAAAATGGGCTAATTCGAGATAATCAAGGTCATCGCTATGCCGCCTATGTAGTTATGCTTCCAGGGGGCTACACAGCCGTCGCAGCCTCCAACTCAGGAACGTCAGGTTCCTTGCGAGAAGCGGTTAGAGATGCCTTTAATGCTAGTTATTCTCCGTCTTTAGATGAAGTTACGTCAGGGAGTTCTGGCAGTTGTCCGTATTGGTAAGCTGTGATTTCGAACCGTTTTCCTGATCTTAAGGGTGTTGCCCCTGATGAATTTCTGCCGCCGATCTCCCGCTGGTCGAGGTTGGGGGGCTTCGTTCTCGTCGGCATCTTTGGCGGCGCGATCTCACTTTCCGCCCTGCTCAAATACAACGTCACCGTCAAAGCCCCCGCCGTCGTCCGTCCTGAAGGCGAACTAAGGATCGTAGAGGCCACAGCCACTGGGCAGGTACGGCAAATTCTGGTGACGGCCAACGATGAAGTGCAGCAGGGAGATGAGTTGGTGATTTTGGATGATGCCGAGCTGCGATCGCGCCAGCAGCAGATCCAAGCCGAACTCAGCCAACTTCAGCGGCAGCAGCAGCAGATTCAGCAAGAGCGGGTCGCCCTCGATAGCCAGATTCAGGCTGAGATAAGGGCGGCTGAGGGTGCGATCGCATCCGCCCAGGCCCAGCTCAACCTGCGCCAGCGCGACTACCGCGAACAGCAAACCACCACTGCCGCCGACCTGCGAGAAGCCAATGCTGCTGTACAATTTGCCCGAGAAGAACTCAACCGCTACCGCCAGCTAGCCGACACTGGGGCGCTAGCCGACCTCCAGCTCAAAGAAAAAGAAGCGGCCCTAGAAACCGCTCTAGCTCGTTTAGACCGCACCCAGGGCCGCCTAAACCCCAGTGCTGCCGCCGTTGACCAAGCCCAAGAAGAAATGCGGCAAGCTCAGGCCAGAGGAGACTCTACCCTGGCTACCCTGCGCCAGACACAGCAGGCACTAACCCGCCAGCAAACCGAGCTGGAGCAGCAGATTCAAGCCCACCAGCAAACCTTTCGGCAAGTAAGCCTGGAATTAGCCCGGTTCGTAGTTCGTGCTCCCATCTCCGGCACTATCCAATCCATCAGCCTACGGAATCAAAACCAGGTCTTGCAATCCGGAGATGTTATTGCCCAAATTGCCCCATTGAATGCTGAATTGACGATCAAAGCCCAGGTCAGTCAGGCTGATGTGAGTCGAGTACAGATTGGACAGCAGGCTAACGTGAGAATTGATAGTTGCCCTTACACCGACTACGGTGTCCTGTTTGGACAAGTCATTGCTATGTCTCCTGATACTGAACGCCCGGAGTCTAGCTCAACCGATACCCTGCCGTTCTATTGGGCAGAAATTGCACCACAAGCAAGTTCCCTTCAAGCAGCCAACCACACCTGTAATTTGCAAGCCGGTATGTTGGGTCGAGCCGATATTGTGACCCAACGGGAGACGTTCTTGAATGGTCTGGCCAGAAGATTACGGCTGGTGACGGACTTGTAGCAAAATTTTGAGACGAGCAAGAGTGAATCTATCTAAACGATAGCCTTTGTATGGAATAGACTAATACCAGGGGCTTCTGGCATTTCACGCTATTGAGCTCCTATCTGGAAAAAAGAACACTGGGCCGATGGCTCAAGTAGCTGGGTGAGCATTGGAGCTTGCGAAGAGGAGTAATGTGCCGTCAACCGTTGGCTATTGCCGTGTAAGCAGTCGAGAGCAAAGCGACAACACCGCCGCTCTGGAGCAGCAGAAGGCCCGTGTTAAAGAAGCAGGGGCCGAAGAGATCTTGGTGGATGTAGAGTCTGGTCGGTCTGGTCGGGAAGATGAGAGGCCAGAGTTATGTTGCGGCAAAGGCTGTGTCATTGCTAATGGGTTAGGTGAGTTTGAGGGATGTAGGGTATCTGTATCTAAGGTCTTTAAGGCTGCTGCTGCTGCGATCGCCCTGCCAGAGGAGCTAAGCCACCCCCATGTTCTAAGGCATACCAGAGGTTATCTGATGGTGGAGAAGGGATACCCTCTGAGAGTCATTCAGGAATGGCTAGGGCATCAGCAGATCCAACACACGGTAAGGTATACCGCCTGCTCAGTTTCGGGATGTGGTGGATTAAACCGATATAACCAATAGGTTTGATGAAGATTTGCAGAAGATTCTCCCATCTTTCCCGATTCCCTCTCCTAATCCTCGATCTTGTAGATTAAGCGGAATAGCTTAAGTTCCCTTCCAGAAATCATTATGAGCATTACCGAACACGAACTCAAAAAAGTAATTGATCAGATTCACCATTCTATTGATCCTTCAAGTCAGTTCTATGGAAAACTTCTTAACTGGAAAGGGCATGATGGTTTTTGGCATTATGGCATAGGCTTATCAGACCATAAAATTTTCGATACAGGCGGGGGAATGAAGCCTTTTGATAGCCATTATGTAAAAGCTAAATTCGTCAGAAAAATAGGAGATGTTGCTTTTCCACCCGATAAAACTATTCGGCGCTTGACTTATGCTCTGAAGAGATTTCGAGAATGGGAATATGGGTTATTAGGCTGGAACTGTGAGCATTTAGCCCGTCTTGTAGCAACCAATAGGGCAATATCTTATGAAGTCAAAAAACAACCTTGGCCTATTCCCGATCTAAATCATAGCGGCAAACATCCCCATGCAAAAGAGGATTTTAAGAAATATCTAAGTGACAAAGAACCTGACTTATTAAGCAGATCATGAAACTCAAAAAGAATCTTTATGATTTTATACAAGAAAACTTCTCTTAGTTTTTGGCCTTTAACTCAAGTAGGTAAACATGAAAACGCTTTTTCTTCCGCTAAGTACTTTCTTGTCAACAGTCTGTCTATCAACTATGGCCCCTGCCTATAGCCAAACAGTTTCAACATGTCCCGTTTACCCTATAGAGACTTATATTCCTGTTGAGCAGAATCAACCTGTTGAGCCAGAGCCAGCTTATATTACTGGAAGTCAACAAGGAAGCCGTGTTAACGTTAGAATTGGCCCTGGTGCTCGATTCGATGCTAATGCCTACGGATTAGTTGGCGATGCAGTTCAAGTAATAGGCCAAGCATTTAGTACTGATTGCGAAACCTGGTTTCGCGTAAGATTTCCTATTTCAGGCCATATAGGCTGGATTCATGGCAATTTTATTGAGCTTCACTACGCTAGAGGTTGGTGGGACTAACTGAGGCTCCAGAAAAATTATTTGTGATGAAAATAATGTCTACGCTTAGAAGGTTTTTGAATTACAACTTGCTTGTTGCTGTTACAGTTCTATCTTTGCTATTTTTCGGGCTCAACTTAGATCTGAAGGCTCAAATATCTTCTCCTTATGACGGTGTATCTGTGCCCTTTGAAAGTATGCCCGAATACTCTACCTATCGACAAGAGTTGATAAGAAAAGGATGGCAAACTACTAGTGTGGGAAGTTTTCCAGTTTCAGATACCTTCCCAGAGTTGATCTGTGGGAATCGAGTTTGTTCCGCTGATTGAAGGCATACACGCGGATCACGAGAAATGATAGTTATTGTTTGGCCAGATAATAACTCTGTACCCTCCAGAACAATATACAGAGTGGCCCCAGCCGTGGAATAGATGTTTGAGTTTTATTTGGAGAACCAAGTATGAAAGAATAATTTCTGCCAGTAGTTCTTGGAATGTTGATAGCTTGGTCAACCCCAGCGTTGGCTCAAACTAATTGTGAGACATCACCAAATGGCAGAAGTTTTGGCGCTTTTGACACAATTGATTTCGCTCTAACTAACTATGGAAGAGTCATTGGAGATACTGAAGGCTCTACAGTAAATGGTAGAAGCTTACCTTCAACTAATGGAACTGTTGGAGCCACGTTTAGGATTGGTCAAGAAGACCTTAACGTTATTGGCAAAGGATTTGATGAGCAATGCCGAGTTTGGTACCAAGTTATGATCCAAAAACTCAGAGATATTGGTTTGTCTTAAGTGAGTTTATTCAATTAACGGGCAACGAAAATGGTGTGTATTTTTAGTTTTTTTGACACACAAAATCGAGTTAAACCAATTGTTGACATCCTCACTCCTCAAAGAATCATAAGACTTGGGTAAGGGTGGTAAACAGATTTTATGCTGGGAAAAAGCATTCTCAACTCTATTACAAATCTGTTCCTTAACTTTTATGTAAGAGGCTTGCCTACCCTTCAAGTTTGGTTTTCTAGACTTTAGGGAAGGGTAAACGCGCAGTTGGTCTAGAGATAAAAAATCCTCTTCTAGATTATTCGTTCGTTGATAGAGAAGATAAAGGCTTTCAACACACATTGAGTAGTGTTCACCAGGGAAAGAAAAGCTCCAAAAATGGTGAGCTAAGTAATCGTTCATTTTCAGTCGAATAGGCTTTTCTTTGTATGTAAGTTTTCCTTGGCTAACAGAATGGTATAGCCAGTTCATAATCAATATAGTTTTTAAGGGATTCTCAATATCATCTCTTACCCCTTCTGCTGAAATGCGAACGACTGATTCATAAGTCCAGGGGATAGAGTTAAGGGTTTGTGCAATAAAATTTACTACTTTTGATGGTGTAATTAGATCGTGAGTTTTTTTGAGTCGATCAATTTCAGGCTGGGTTAAAGTATTTTCTAGGTTAAGCATTTTAATATCTCAGTAAATATTGGGTTTAGATTTTTACGTTAATTCACGTCGAATTTGGGCGATCGCATTCTGTAGATCCTTGCAGTGAATCCAGCCGACAAAACCACCATAGATGATATTTCCCTCTAAATCTGACAAGAACACATGGTCATAGCCAATTAGATTTTTCCAAGTTCTAACCACAGCTCCATCCTTAAGAGTCATTATAGGAATCGACTTAGAAAAGTCGCTTCTTGGAGCTGCTGTCATGCCGGTAACAACATCTAAAATTGCCATAGCCTCTTGGGACGGCGGTATAGGCTCTTGTCCCGTTGGTGAGGTTTCTGTTTTCCTCATCAGGGCAATGATTAGAAGACAGCATAGTAATCCTACCCAGTTCTTCTGAAAGGCTAAGAATCCTAAACAGGCAAGGATACCGAGTATTTTTAGATTCTTGAGTCTCATTGCTTGAATTTTCATCAACAGTTACAAAGGATTGTTCCCTAACTCTCTAAGAATGACCAACATTACCCGGAAGTTCCTAGATGTTAGGACAAACTTTCACTACAGCTTCACTAGTTGACCAAAATTTTGAACTAAAGTACCTCGGCAGACACAGCGATCGCAAGCAGATTCTCATCACCTACCTCATCACCAATAATTTCCATTAGTTCTTGGAAGGCACTGGGAGACAGCCTCCCCACCAGATACCCTACAAACTGATCGATGGAGTCTGCTAACTTCTGGTCAGCCAAATCCTGTTTCGACTGCTCCAGACCATGCAAGCGCTGTCTCAGCTCACTATTGCGGTGCATTGCCGTGGTGAGCTTTACGAGTTGATGGATATCAGTACAACCCTCAGCCTCCGTAGAGAGACGCTGCCAAACACCCTCAAGCCGTTCATGTTCGATCGTACGAAGCAACATACAGTCATCAGCAGTGCGATCGCGTGAACACTGGGCCGATGGCTCAAGTAGCTGGGTGAGCATTGGAGCCTGTGAGCAATCTCCCGAAGGATGCTGAAATGTCTAATCTGATAAAAACAAACGTTCAGCAAACTTCAAGCTGGGCCGCGATCGTCGCGTAACCGTTGCCTCAAGTCACGAATGGCAGCGCTGGTGTTGCGATCGTAGGCAATTTGAAGACAGCGATCGACCACACTTTGAAGATCAATATTTGGGAAATAGCGGCTTTGAGTTTGCAGATCATAAGTATTCCCCTGAAGCTGATAGATGCGAAGCCGCTCTGTTTTAAACAACCAAACTTCTGGGACTCGATAGGGCAGATAATCGTTGACATCAGAATAGCTGGTGATGTCAATTTCTAGCGCCAGATCAGGCGGTGGATCTGTACGCCAGTTGATGCGCTTTTTGCCTAATACCGCTTCCCAATTGTCAATGTAGAAGCAGTAGTCTGGTTCAATGCCACTTTCCTCGGGTAGCTCCATTGTGATTGGAGTAAAGGAGTCATACTCGCGTTCTAAATGATCGAGTAAGGTCTTAATCACATCAGCAATCAAACTGGCATCCTTTCCATGTTGCGGCAGAGGAGACATTAACAGCAGTTCTCCGTGTCGATACTTGAGGCGCGGAATAGAACTGTCGCCGCGTTGCTGGCTCACAATTTGGTACTCCTCCCATGTAGCGGGTAATCGCACCACTGAACCAGGCGGAAGATATGTTTTTTCAGGAGAGACGAGGGCAAACATGGCGCTTCAATGGCTACAGCACGTTCTTAAGCTAATGATAAGCCGCTAGACAAGTACTAACATGAAGCCGGGTTAAAATGGGGATATTCCCTAGAGGAACCTCGGATGAGCCAGAGTACAACCGATAAAGTGCGATGGACAGCGGCAGATTTAGAGCTATTTCCCGACAATGGCAACCGCTACGAAATTGTTGAGGGAGAGTTGCTTGTGGCCAGAGCACCCGACTGGCGACACCAAAAAGCCAGCACCCGCATGAGCACTGCCCTAGATACCTGGTCATTGTCAACGGGGTTGGGTGAAGCGGTACAGGCTCCCGGCGTGATCTTCACCGATGCTGACAATGTGATTCCTGATGTGGTTTGGGTCAGCCGAGAACGGTTGGCCGTTCTACTAGATGACGCTGGACACCTGACAGGTGCCCCAGAATTGGTGGTAGAAGTCCTTTCTACTGGTCATGACAACGAGCGACGGGATAGAGAACTCAAACTCAAGCTCTATTCTGAACGTGGCGTGCAGGAATATTGGATTATCAGCTGGCACAAACAACAAGTTGAGGTCTACCGTCGAGAGCAAGTGCTATTACGATTGGTCAATACATTGTTTCCTTCAGATCAGTTGACCAGTCCGCTCCTACCTGGTTTTTCCTACCTAGTGTCTCAACTCTTCCATTGACGACCATATGAACACACTCCATCAGTCTGGGGATGTCATCCGTAACCGCTATCGCATCGTGAAATGCCTGGGAGAAGGCGGCATGGGGACGACCTATGCGGCCGAAGACTTACTCAGTAGCAAGCGGGTGGCCATCAAGGTGTTGTCGCTTCGGCGCATGACCGACTGGAAAGTGCTGGAGTTGTTTGAGCGAGAGTCTAGAATCCTAGAAAATCTCCACCATCCTGCGATTCCGGCCTATCTAGAGCATTTTCAGGTAGATGCTCCTGAGGATCTCTTTTTCTACCTAGTGCAGGAGCTAGCAGAAGGGGAAACGCTGTCTGCCTTGGTTGAGCGAGGCTGGCGAGGTTCGGAGGCTGAAGTGAAAGAAATCGCTAGCCAGGTGCTGGAGATTCTCAAGTATTTGCAGCGGCTCACACCTCCAGTGATTCATCGCGACATTAAGCCCCAGAATATAATTCGTCGGCCTGATGGCCACATTGTTTTAGTCGATTTTGGTGCGGTGGGAGCAGCCTATCGCAACACAGTGACGGCAGGCACCTTTGTGGGCACCTTTGGCTACATGGCTCCTGAGCAGTTTCGGGGACAGGCTTTTCTTGCGACCGATCTCTATGGTTTGGGGACGACGCTGCTGTATTTGCTGACGCATCAGTCGCCCGCTGATTTGCCTCAGAGCCGCATGAAGATCGAGTTTCGCGATCGCATTCAAGTTTCCCCTGCTTTTGCTAACTGGCTAGAGAAAGTGCTAGAACCTGTGGCAGAAGATCGCTTTTCCTCTGCTGCGGAAGCCCTGGATGCGCTCCAAAACGGGTACCAGAATAGATATCAAGACCAGTTTCAAGACCGGGGGGCGATCGCCTCTACGCCAACCCCCTCTTCTCAATTAGCACCCCCCAAAGGGAGCCGCATCGTTGTGCAGGAAAGTCGCGATCGCCTCCTGATTGACATTCCCGCCGCTGGATTTCTCAACCCCACCACCCTTTTCCTAGGCGGATTTGCCCTGTTTTGGAACGGCTTCCTAGTGATTTGGACCGGAGGAGCCATGATGGCAGCAGCAGCCGGAGCCTGGTTTTTTCCGTTGTTCTCGATTCCGTTTTGGTGCGTTGGATTGTCTGTGCTGTGGACTGCAGTTTTTGCGGCAGTAGGGTCAAGTTCCTTGGAGCTCGATCGGCGATCGTTTCAATTGTCTTGGCAGTGCCTTGGCTTTAAAGGGCAAAAGCAGGGTCAAACCGCAGATCTGAACAAGGCTGAAGTCGAAGTCCAGGTTAGCTCCAAGGGAAACAGAACAACCTACGTCACCCTCTGGGAAGGCGTCAAGAAACATCGGCTTCCGTCCCAGCTTTCTCCAGTCGAACAGGAGTGGCTCGTCCACAAAGTCTCAACCTTCTTGCACAGATTGGGTTAGATTTAATAGCCACCGCCACCACTGCCACCCCCATAGCCACCACCACCGCTGCCGCCACCAAACCCACCGCCACCACTGCCACCCCCAAAATCACTGCCGCTTCCAGAACTGCTGCCCCAAGCGCTGCTAGAGCGTTGTTGAGCCTGACGTTGAGCTTGTGCCTTGGCATCCTTGATCTGCTGGGTTGCTTCTTCTGCGGCGCGTTTGGCCAGGGCATATTGTCCTTCTTGAAAAGCCTGCTGGGCAGTTTGAAGCTTTGCGCTGGCTGTTTGAAGGTTAATGCGTACTCCATGATGGTGGCTTGGCGTCGCCTTGATTAGAGTGCTGGCTTGGTCAATTGAGCTGCGGGCGATCGCAGCAGCAGCCCGGTCCGATTTAGCTCTACTTTGAGCCTGTTGAGCGTTGGCTTGACCACTCTGCGCTTGTTTTTGGATATCCTGCCAGTTGGAATGCGGATGGGCGATCGCCTGCTGAATGTCATGAAAGATAGACTCAGCCTGGGTCAACTGCTGACGGGCTTCTGGCAAGACATCTGGAGATTTGACCTCAAGCCGTGCTGTGTAGAGCTTTTTCTCCAGTTGGCCGACTGATTCTTTCGCTGCTTGATACTGTGTCTGCTGTTGCTCTATTTCTTGGTCGAGGGCCTGTAAATCCAAACGAAGTTGGTCAATCGCGGCAGCCGCTTGAACCCAGTTTGCAATGGGCTGTGCCACGGTGGTAGCTTCGCTCTGCAATTGAGCATTGAGGGTTTTCAGCTCGGCCATCGTCTGGGTTGAGGTGCTGAAGTGATAGGCTTCGCTCTTTTCATTGAGCGGTTGGGCGATCGCCAGACATTCATCCACCCGTTGACGGCTTTGTTGGCGAAGTAGCTGCATCTCCGCCAATCGAGCATGAATTTCTTGGAGCTGACGACTGCTCGCCTGAATATCTTGATCAAGTGTCTCTAGCAACCGACGGGCTTTGAGATAGTGTTGCAAATCATAGGCCTGTCGAACGGCAGTCCACTTTGAGTTAGCCTGTTGCACAAGCTGCTGAGCGGTGTGGAGTTTGTTGGGCTCTTGCAAAAAGTTGATGGGCAAAAACTCTGCTTTTAAGTGCTGAATAGCTGGCTCTGCCTGAGGAATTGCCCGACTTAGCTCGGCCAAGCGATCGCGCACAATGGGCACCTGTTGCTCAACAAAGGGCTTGGCGGCCAGGGTGGCTTCGATCTGCTGATTGGCCTGATTGACAGCAGCGATCGCCATCTCCTTCTCGATATCGGCCCGATCAAGTTGCCCTTGGGTTAGCGCTTGTTGCCCTTGAGCGACGTGGTGCTGAGCGGTGGCAATCACCGGATCAGGGTTTCCCTCTGGCTCAGCTAAGGTGAGCTGAAAAGTGGCAGGAGGTGAATCTTGTGCCGTCGTGAGTGGATACTGATAGGCAACCATCTGCGCTCGGACAGACTCAGCTCGCTCAGCCACTTGGGCAATGTTGGGGGCGATCGCCTCTAGCTGATCTTTCAGTGTGAGCGCCCGATTCAAATCTTCCTGCAACGATTGTAGATCCTGCAAAATTGATTGCGAATGCACATAGGCCGTGAGTGGATCAGGATCTTTCTGAGCAGCAAAGATTTGTAGCTCCTGCTGACTTTGCTGTAGACGGAGCTGATAGGGCTGAAACGGCAGGTTTCGAGCTGCGAGGCGTTGCTTCAGTTGTTCAATTGTTTCACGGCAGGTTTGAAGGGCTTGCTGATTGGTTTCGACCCCTTGAAACGCCTGCATGATTTTGGCAAGGGCTTGATTGGTGCGGTCAAACAAATCTGACATGGCAGCTAGCAATTGCTCTGGCTCATAAACCTCTTGCGGCACAATGCCACTAAAGAGCTGAGCCATCTCCAAAGGAAGTTCTTGACCCGTAATCACCACAGGCTCGGTAGTCAGGAGCTGGACGGCCCTGAGAAAGCCGTTGGTGAAAGGAAATCGGGTCTGGGCGATCGCCGACTGAGCCTCCTTCAACCGCAGGTTAGCGGCTTCTAGGCGCAGCGTAAATTCGGTAAAGTCTGACGCAGCCGCCCGATACTGCTCTAGAGTGGTGCCCTCAAATCGGCTCGACCAGTCATTCTGGCTCTGCAAAAAGCCAAAGTAGCTGTCATATAGCTTGAGATACAGCTCATTGGCGTTGTTGAGCCGCTGTTGCCAGGGGTCAGAAACCGCCAACGCGGCAGTCCGACGCCGCCGGAAATTGTGAGTCATCCAACCGATGTTTCCCATCAGCAACAGCCCAATCAATCCGAATGGGCCGTAGAAGGCTAGCTTTTCTTGAAACTCTTGTCTAGCTTGCTCCCGCTCCTGTCGCTGTTGGGCCTGTTCTGCCGCTTGCAACTGTCGAAGCTGCTCTTGTTCCTGAACCTGGGAGATTTCTTGGTTAATATTTTGGGCGATCGCCACAATGGCCCCCTCCGGATCGGCGGGCATATATTGCCGCAACGCCGAAATCACTGGGCCATCCGGCTGATCAAAGCGCGACCCAGTCAACCCCCAAGCTCGGAGTTGGCTACCTCCATTAGCGGCCACCCAGCCCCGACTGATGTCATCGCTGCGACGCACCCAAAAAATAGTTAGATAGCGATCTGCCGGAAAGTCTGGATGGCTTTGCCATTGCACAATCAGCTCATCCAGGTTACGAGATGCCCAATTGGTATTGTCTGAAAACGACTCTTGGCCTTGCTCCGCAGCAATCACGTAGATTTCTAAATCATGCTCTGCTTCGGCTTGCTGAATGCGTTCTTCAAGCTGTCGAAACTGCACAGGCGCATTAGGATGCTCAGCCAGATTGGGATCGACATAGACAGATTGGTCTGGGTCAAAGGCAGGTCGCCAAGTGCTTTGGGCGATCGCAGGCCCCACAGCAATTAGAAAGCTAAAACCGGACGACAGCAACAGCACAGCGCTTGCCGTGAGGAGCGATCGCCCTTTCTTCTGAGCCAGAATGATTAAACTCATCATCAAACTCCTACCTGCAGTAGTCGATTCGTCGTCTCAGGTCCTACCCATCAGAACAGCGGATGGCATAATTCCCGGTAACTACAAATTGGGTCACTCTCATTCCGGAACAGGCTCGACCAGAGTGACGACATACCTCAACTCTTATGCAAGAACTTTTATGCAAGTGCAGGTAGTGCCTCTGATTTTGCGCCTGATGTTTGGGTTCCGGCGGCAGGTGTACCCAAGTTTGTCAGCCTGTTTGGGCGCGACAGCCTCATCATCAGTTTGCAAAATATGATTGTGCATCCCGGTTTTGCTAAAGGATGCTTACAAAAGCTAGCCGAACTACAGGCTACCGAGTGGGATGACTGGGGCGACGCAGAACCCGGCAAGATCTTGCACGAACTCTGCATGGGAGAGTTGGCCCATTTCAAGAAAAGCCCACACGATCCCTACTACGGCGCAGCAGACACGACTTCGCTCTTCTTGATCACCCTGCATGAAGCTTGGAAATGGACTGGAGACAAGTCTCTCTTGCAAGACTATCAGGATGTCGCCGAACGTTGCCTCAATTGGCTTGATCAGTATGGTGATTTAGACGGAGATGGTTTTCAAGAATATCAAAAGCGTTCTTCTGCAGGCATTGAAAACCAGGTTTGGAAGGATTCGGGAGACTCGGTCGTTTACCCCGATGGCAGTCAGGTTGAATCACCCAAAACGCTGTGTGAGATGCAGGGATATGCCTTTGATGCCTGGATGCGAATGGCAGAGGTATTTGAGGCGTTGGGCGATCGCACCCGTGCCAATGAGCTACGCCAAAAAGCAGCCAAAATTCAAACCCAGTTTGAGCAACAGTTTTGGTGTGAAGACTTAGGCTTCTACGCCTTTGCGCTCGATCCCGACAAACAGCCCGTGCGTACCATCACTTCCAATCCGGGACATTGTCTCTGGAGCGGCATTGTCTCGCCAGATCGAGCCGCCCAAGTAGCCAAACGACTACTACAGCCTGATCTGTGGAGCGGTTGGGGAATTCGCACCCTATCGACCCAAAACCCAGCCTACAATCCCTTCTCTTATCACCTGGGGTCTGTCTGGCCCCACGACAACGGCCTGATTGCGCTGGGCTTAAAGCGGTACGGCCTTACAGAAGAAGTCGCTCAAGTCGCAGAGGGCATTTTTGATGCCGCTCAGCACTTCAACAGCTATCGCCTCCCAAAGCTATATTCTGGCATTGCTCGTGAGGTGGGAACGTTTCCACCTCTATATCGACAGGCCAACGTCCCTCAAGCTTGGGCCGCAGCCTCAATCTTTCACCTGGTGCAAGCTATGCTGAGCATTTATGCAGATGTGCCCAGTGGTCATCTCTACATTGATCCTCAACTGCCTGACTGGCTACCCGACCTGACGCTACATCGTTTAGAAGTAGGCGAAGCAACCCTTGATCTACGAGTGTGGCGAGAGAAGGGAGAGACATGTTGGGATGCCACTGTCACCTCCGGCGAAATTAAAGTCAAACAGCAGGCGTGGCAATCCTGGAGGCCAAAGCAACAGATTTCGGTCTAGTCCAACTCCTATACCAGGGACCGTAGATGGTTACAAAGAGCCAGAGCGTCTAATTCTCATGTCATCAACTCCTGAGACGTTGTGACAAGTAATGAATACTTCTAGATTGTTACATCCTCTTGTATTAATGATCACAACCGCATGGAGTTTCAAAACGGTATATCAGTGCAAATTGAGAGTAGGGCAAGAGACTTAAGCTAGAAAATATATCAGAGATGGTTCAAGCAGTATAAATTCGCGCTCCGAAGCACATTCATTCTACGGTGATAAAACCTTGAAATGACATGTTTTTCCCTCTGTATAAAATACATCAGATAGGAACTGTATCATTTGCCACCTTATGCAATACTCTCTGGTGCAGATAAAAAAATTTGTTGCGACTTCTATCTTAAGACAGATTTAATTTGTGCCAATTTACCTCACGCGTCTTGCCTGTAGGTGTAATATCTAGTCTTTGAAGAGCTTCAAATCCAGACGCAGCAGTCATATATGAGCAGGCTCTCATCAAAACTTTATCTGCAACTTAGAAAACTTCATGATAGTTTGAATCGGCTAATCTTGTTTTAAAAGTTGGCGGCTGTTAATCTTTTTGGGGAACATTGAAACTTGTCTTTGACTCCTAAAAGCTTAGATACCTGTTGTTTAACGTATTGGATTAAGGAGTTCAAAAATCACTGGAACCTTGATGGGTCAAATTTAGATAAGCCTGTCGCATTTTTTTGCTGTTGTTTCTGATCAGAATTAAAAAATCTCTGTTGATGAATGTTTGGCTAGAAAATTTGATGATGAAAATCAACTTTCTCTATGGTTGCTGAGAAAAGCTTGGAAGCTAAATGATGCTTCATTCGATTTGTACCCATCCATCTTTCTAAGGTTTAACAGCCTATGGCCATCCATTTTACTGTTGCGATTTGTACCTACAACGGTGCAGACAGGCTTCCTCAAGTTCTCGATCGGCTACAAAATCAAACAGATACAAATCATATCCACTGGGAAATTCTGGTTGTAGACAATAACAGTAGTGACAACACTCTGGCAGTCGTACAGCGATATCAAGCAGTCTGGTCAAAACCCTGGCGGCTCCGATATTGTTGTGAATCTGAGCAGGGATTGGCGATCGCCCGCCAGCGAGCCATTACCGAAGCGAGAGGCAACTGGGTCGGCTTTTTAGACGACGACAACGTTCCGGCTCTAGATTGGGTCGCTCAAGCCTATACCTTTGGGCAGGCTCATCCAAAAGTGGGAGCCTATGGCAGTCGCATCTATGGTGACTTTGAGGTTGCTCCCCCCCAAAATTTTCAAAAGCTAGCGCCCTTCTTGGCGATAACCAATCGTGGCTCTGTGGCAATGCGCTACGAACCACACAAAAAAGTGTTGCCACCTGGAGCCGGACTGGTTGTACAGCGACAGGTTTGGCTAGACCATGTGCCCCAACGGTGTTTTCTCCAGGGGAGAGTCAGCGGCCCTAAGTTGCCTGGAGAAGACTTGGAGGCGCTGCTACACATTCAGCGATCTGGATGGGAGGTTTGGTACAACCCAGCCATGCAAGTTGCCCATCAAATTCCCCATTGGCGGTTAGAAAAGAGCTATCTGCTCAAGTTATTTCGCGGCATTGGTTTGAGTCGATACCATACACGAATGTTGAGTGTCAAACCCTGGCAGGGGCCTTTGATCTTCCCACTATATGTCGCTAATGATCTGCGTAAGATCACAACTCATCTTGTGCGACATCGCCAGAGAGTGCGTCAGGATTTGATTCTAGCCTGTGAATTACAACTGATGCTAGGAAGCCTGTATAGCCCAATTCATATCTGGCAAGCGCATTTGCAGCGCCGCCCTCAGTCCGCCTCAGTTACCTCCCGTGCAGTTACCTCCCGTGCAGTGAGCACTCAAACAGGAAGCACTCAAGCAGTGACTCTTGCCGCCAAACAGTGATTTTCTTTGAAGAGTTCTTGAATTTTTTCCAAATCCACTGATGGCAGCATGGATTTTTTTATTCATCTCTGCATAATGGTCAATGACTAAAGACCTTCCGAGGCACACTTAATCCTTATGGAGCAAACCTCAACTCAAGTAGCCTACGTCACCGACTTTGATGTGTTGAACCCACTTGAGCGTAATACGCATCATCCTAAAGCGGTAGGACATCGGGGACGCTGCTACTATGCAGCAAAGTCTTTAGAGGATCAAACTACTGCGGTTCAATATCTTTGTCCGTTATCCAGACCATCTTCTTTATCATCGAAAGTAAAGTGGCGGTTTTATCGTCATCTTCTCAAGCAAAACTATCTCGCTTGGGCTGATTTGTCGATTAGCAAGAGCTATGCGGCTCAGATCTCCAGCCGCTTGTCAGCTATGAATGTAGATGTGGTCATGGCTCCAGAGATTAATTCCCTAGCCTATCTTGACTCTAAGCTACCCCTGGTGCTCTGGACAGATACGCTCTATGCGGGGCTGTTTGGCGGATATGGAGATTTTAGCCAGCTCTGCCAGGAAACTATTGACCATCTGACCACGATGGATCGACTGGCATTAGAAAAATGTGAGTTGGTGATCTTTCCATCTGATTGGGCTGCAGAGGTGGCAATTAAAACCTACTCGGTGTCGCCAGATAAGGTAAAGGTCGTTCCCTTTGGGGCAAACATTGAGTGCGATCGCACCTTCGAAGATATTCAAGCACTCGTCGATGCAAGGCTCAGTCAGATCTGTCGGCTCTTGTTTATCGGAGCAGATTGGGAACGCAAAGGGGGGGCGATCGCCCTTCAAGTTGCCAAAGCCCTAAAGCAAAGCGGATTAGACATTGAGTTCAACATCGTCGGATGTCATCCGCCCGAACGCGAACAGCCGCTACCAGACTTTGTCAACAGCTTGGGCTTTATCAATAAGTCCACTCCAGAAGGACTCTCAAAGTTCAATCATTTAATCGCAACTTCTCACTTTCTGATTGTTCCTTCCAAGGCAGAAACCTACGGCAATGTCTTTTGTGAAGCCAATTCTTTTGGGGTGCCCTGCCTAGCCACCAATGCAGGTGGAATTGCCACCGTGATTCGAGACAACATCAATGGCAAAACCTTTTCACCCGACGCAAGTCCCGATGAATACAGCACCTATATTCAGGAGGTATTTCAAAATTATTCAAACTATCAAGCGTTGGCCTTGTCGTCGTTTCAAGAATATCAAACCCGCTTTGACTGGTCTGCTGCAGGCAAAGCAGTTAGAAACTTGCTGACAAAATTAGTAGCATGATTAGCAACAAAGTTGATATTGCCTAGACACTCAAAGACGTTTGGAGAATGAGATGGTAGCCACAGAGCACAAACCCGAAACAATCACCCACAACACAGATCCCAAAGTCACCATTGTGGTTGTTCCCAGAGAGCGATTTAGCTATGCCTCTAAATCGTTGGAAAGCATCTACGAGCACACCACCTATCCGTTTAAGCTGGTTTATGTAGATGGAGGCTCTCCCAACCCGGTGCAGAGCTATTTGGCAGAGCAGGCTCAGCTAAAGGGATTTGAACTGATTCGTACTCCTGGCTTTTTGGCCCCAAATTTGGCCCGCAACATTGGGCTGAGTCGGGTTCAGACAGAGTATGTTGTGTTCGTTGATAACGACGTGGCAGTCGCTCCTCACTGGCTCGAAAACTTGGTGCAATGTGCTGATGAAACGGGCGCAGCGGTGGTGGGGCCTTTGACCTGCATTAGCTTGCCCCTGCATACCAAAGTTCATTGTGCGGGCGGGTTGGCTCATGTTCTCGAAACCGAAATTGATGGACAGGTCAAGCGCCGCATTCGGGAGAAGCAATACTACGCAGAAAAGCCATTGGAGAAGGTGCGCGATCGCCTCCACCGTCAGCAAACCGAGCTGGCTGAGTTTCACTGCATGTTGGCTCGAACCAACATCTTTGAAAAAGTTGGTCCCCTGGATGAAGGCTTACTCAGCACTCGCGAGCACATCGATTTTTGTATGCTCGTCTCTCAGGCAGGTGGCACTATTTATTTTGAACCCTCCTCAGTGATCACCTATGTGCCAGGTCCACCAATGGAGGTCTACGACATTCCCTATTTCTTACTGCGCTGGAGCGATGGCTGGGAAATAGACAGCCTCCTGCACCTAGAGAAGAAATGGAACCTGAGTAATGACTCTGCTTTCTTCAAGATGCGGCGGAAGCGGCTAGGCTGGCGACGAGATATCTGGGTGATCCAACCCATCGTGCGTCGGCTCAACTTTGGTAAATACAATCCTTGGATGGGCAAGGCTTTGGTTCGGGTTGATCGAGTTTTCAACCGCTACTTGACCAGTCGCTATACCCGCAAACGGGCCAGCATGAAGTTGCCCGAATCGGCCAGAGTCTCATCCTAGATGACTTGAACAGTGATAGTTTTGCCCCCAAACTGCTCCCCAAATCCCTAACAATGGGAGGCTTTGAACGTTTGGAAGTCTCCCCTAGGGGCGGACAGATGCACTAGCCGATACCTCTCAAACATCCTCAAGTTGCTATGAAAGTTGCATTTATTGTCAATCAATTTCCAATGCTGTCGGAGACGTTTGTTCTCAATCAGGCAACGGGACTGATTGATGCAGGGCATGAGGTCGATATTTTCACGACCTACAGCCCTGACCCAGCCAACACTGAGAAAATGCACCCTGACGTGGTCAAGTATGGCTTGCTGGAACGGGTGCATTATGCCCAGACTCCCCCTGTCAAACAGACAGAACGGATTCAGGAGGGAATGCGGTTATTGGCGACACACTTTCCCAAAGCACCGTCAACACTGCTGCGATCGCTCAACTCGTTTCAATATGGCTGGCAGGCCACCTCGCTTAAGCTGCTCTACGCGGTGATACCGTTTTTAGATAAAGGCCCCTACGACATTATTCACTGTCAGTTTGCCACGCTGACCTTTATTGGGGCGATCGCCCGCTCCAAAGTTGGCACCCCTCAGAGCAAACTGGTCGTCTCTTGCCGGGGGCACGATGTCAGCGCTTATCTGCGGGACGTGGATGAGAGCATTCATCAGCAAATTTTTGCAGCGGCAGACCGCTTTTTGCCTAACTGCGATTTCTTCAAGCATCGCCTGCTCAAGCTAGGCTGTCCTGCCGAAAAAATTACGGTGTTGCGGTCAGGGATTCACTGCGATCGCTTCCAATTCACCCCTCGTTCCCTCGCTGCCGATGAACCCGTACGCATTGTCACCACGGGGCGATTGACCGAGAAAAAGGGAATTGAATATGGGATTCGGGCGATCGCCCAATTAGTTGCTGCCGGACGTGCCGTTGAATACTACATTGTCGGAGATGGCCCCCTCTATCAACCGCTCCAACAGCTGATTCAAGACTTGAACGTCGAAAACCAGGTCAAGCTTTTGGGCTGGATGCAGCAGCAAGAGTTAATTGAAGTCTTGGACCGTTCGCACATCTTTTTGTCACCCAATGTCACCGCCCAAGATGGCAATCAGGATGCCCCCGTCAACACCATTAAAGAAGCCGCCGCGATGGGCCTCCCCTCGGTGAGTACCTTACATGGCGGCATTCCAGAAGTGGTAGAAGATGGCGTTTCAGGATTTTTGGTAGCAGAGCGAGATGTGGATGGGCTGGTCGAAAAACTGCAATATCTGATCGATCATCCCGAAATCTGGCCAGAGATGGGACAGGCCGGACGCAAATATGTGGAAACCCACTACGACATCAATAAACTGAATCAGGATCTGCTGAAGATTTATGCTGAAGGATAAATCTTCGACCTCGACCCATGCCCGACTCTACTATTCACATTACGGTTAAGCTCTTTGCCGCTTACCAGGAAGCCTATGGCCTACCTGAGCTAGTGCTAGAGCTTCCTAAGGGAACAACTGTGGCGGAAGTGCGCGATCGCCTCCTCTCCGAGCATCCCGAACTGGAAAAATGGCGAAATCTCACCCGATATGGCGTTAATTTGCAATTTGTAGACCCCGACACCATACTGCAAACGGATGACGAAGTCGTGTTGATTCCCCCTGTAAGTGGGGGTTAGCCATGTCAGCGCTAGAAGCCATCTACAACTTTTTGCCCCTTTCCGACTCGATCGCGACCGCAGGACAGCCCACCGAAGCGCAGTTTTCAGCCGTCAAAGCTGCGGGCTATGAGGTCATTGTGAATCTAGCCCTTCCAGAATCAACCAATGCCCTCCCCCATGAGCAGGCGATCGTAGAAAGCCAGGGCCTGAAGTATGTGCATATTCCCGTTGTGTGGGAAAGTCCGACCATGGAAGACTTCCAGCGCTTTGTCACCGTATTAGACACCCATTCAGACCAAAAAGTCTTCGTCCACTGCGCCGCCAATATGCGCGTTTCGGCCTTCATTTATCTCTATCGCCGCTTAAAAGGTATCCCTGCTGATACCGCTCAGCAAGATCTGCAGCAAATCTGGACCCCCAACGAAACCTGGCAAGCCTTTATAGAGGAGGTTGAGGGGAAGTTGTTGCCTTGAGATCATCAATCGTGTCTTCCATATTGGAGCCCAAAAATTTAAACCCGACAAAAAAGGTCGGGTATGTTTGACGGGTATTTTTACCTGTGTTAGTATCAATCGACATTGGGTGGGAAAAACATAGACCTCTTGCCCAGACTAAAATCTGACGTTGTCGAAAAGTTTTTGAGAAAAGTTGACCTATGACCCAGGCGATCCCCACCCCAACCCACACCCGTTCCACCGCAGCCAACTTTACTGGACTGAAGTGTAAAGAATGCGGTGCAGAATACGAAGCCAAAGCCATTCACGTCTGTGAATTTTGCTTCGGCCCCCTGGAAGTCGTCTATGACTACAGCGCCATCCGCCAGACTGTCACCCGCGAAACCATTCAGGCGGGACCCAACTCGATCTGGCGCTATCGTGCTTTTCTTCCCGTCGAAACCGACACCCCTATCGATGTCGGCACTGGCATGACGCCCCTCGTTCAGGCAAACCGCTTGGCTCGTCGCCTGGGTCTCAAGCGACTCTTCATCAAGAACGATGCAGTCAACATGCCGACCCTCAGCTTTAAGGATCGGGTTGTTTCTGTAGCGCTGACCCGTGCCCGCGAACTTGGCTTTTCGACCGTCTCCTGTGCCAGCACTGGCAACTTAGCCAACTCTACAGCGGCGATCGCGGCCCATGCTGGACTCGACTGTTGTGTCTTTATTCCTTCTGATCTGGAAGCCGGAAAAGTATTGGGCACCCTGATCTACAGCCCCACCGTCATGTCGGTGCATGGCAACTACGACCAGGTCAACCGCCTCTGCTCCGAAGTTGCCAACACCCACGGTTGGGGCTTCGTCAACATCAACCTGCGTCCCTACTACTCCGAAGGCTCCAAGACCTTGGGCTACGAAGTGGCAGAACAGCTTGGCTGGGAACTTCCCGACCATATCGTGGCTCCGCTGGCTTCTGGCTCCCTCTTCACCAAGATCTACAAAGGCTTCCAGGAATTTGTCAAAGTCGGCCTAGTGGATGAGAAAGCCGTTCGCTTTAGCGGCGCTCAGGCCGAAGGCTGCTCTCCGATTGCTCAAGCCTTCCGCGAAGGTCGCGACTTCATCAACCCCGTCAAGCCCAACACGATTGCCAAGTCGATTGCGATCGGCAACCCTGCCGATGGCGTCTACGCAGTTGAAATTGCTCAGAAGACCAACGGCAACATCGAATCGGTTAACGATGCGGAAATCATCGACGGCATCAAGCTCTTGGCTGAAACCGAAGGCATCTTCACTGAAACGGCAGGTGGCACTACGATCGCCGTTCTAAAGAAGCTGGTAGAAGCTGGTAAGATCAACCCCGACGAAACCACTGTCGTCTACATCACCGGAAACGGTCTGAAGACTCAGGAAGCCGTTCAAGGCTACATCGGCGAGCCGCTGACCATCGAACCCAAACTCGACAGCTTCGAGCGGGCCTGGGAGCGGGCACAGACCCTCGATCGCGTCGAATGGCAGCAAGTGTTGGTCTAAAGTTATCAATTGTGAAATTATGAGTTTTGAGCTGTGAATATTTTGTTCGGCTCAAAACTCAGAAGATCATGTCTCTTCAGGTTTTTCTCACTTAAAACTCATCACTCAATTCCGTGACTATGGCTGTTAAAGTTCTGATTCCGACCCCTCTGCAAAAATTCACCAAAGATCAGGCCACCGTTGAGTGTGAAGGCTCGACAATTGCGGATTTGCTCGACTCCTTGGAACAAAGCTGTCCCGGCATTAAAGCCCGGATTTGCAATGAAGAAGGTGAGCTACGCCGCTTCATCAACTTCTATGTAAACAGCGAAGACATCCGCTTTTTGGATGGCAAAAATACGGCTCTAAATGAGGGCGACGAAGTCAGCATTGTGCCTGCAGTCGCAGGGGGTTGAACCCGCAAAACTTAAGCTTTTCTAGCTACACATTTCCGGTTCTTTCTGAGAGACTTTTGGAGGATGAAAATCGCCAAAAGTCTTTTTCTTTGTGGTTTTTTAGTCCCTACTCTTAGTACCTCTTCCTGATTCAGACATGCACAAACTCTTTCATAGTGGACGGCACATCCTGGCTGCAGGACTGCTAGCAGTCCTGTTGCTGATCACCTCCTGTAGCACTCAGGCTCCGTCTCGTTGGGATCAGGTGCAGCAAGAAACGACTCAACGAGGTTCTAGCCCCGCAGCAGAAGTCGTTGCGGGTGAACCACTTCCTGGCAGCGCTTTCAACAAATTTTTCCCAGAGCCAGGGGATGGATACGATCGCGTCTATACCCAGGAGAAATCAGGTTTTGCGGAAGCCAAACTCAAGCAGGATGGGCAAGATCTAGCCATGCTATCGGTGTCTGATACGGTGAGCAATCCCAGCGCTGTTGAAAAATATCAGGACAGCACGAAAGCGATCGCCAACTATCCAGCGGTCGAAGTGGGTAGCACTGCAACTAGTCTCTTGGTGGGCGATCGCCTGCAGGTCAAAGTTCTGTCTCGCACCGATGCATTTACCGAAAGCGATCGAGAAATTTGGCTACAAAAGTTTGACTTAGAAGGTCTAGAAAGCCTGCTGCCGTAATCACCGCCATCCCTTAAAGGAGTTTTGAATGAGTAAACCAATCTTTGAATTGGTGGACAAACTGCCGACCCACAACATGACGGTTTTAATGTTGCGATCGCTCGATTTTGTCGTGCCGGGGCAGTGGGAAAATGTGGTTGGCTTTGAAAATACGATTCGAACCGTCACGAGAGAGAAAGACGAAAAGCTAATTCAGCAAATTGGCGAGCGGGCGATCCGGCTCTACAACGACAAATCACAGGGCTACCAGCGGGCCTTATGGCTGTATCAAACGATTGATAGTACGGGTGGAGCCTTGGGAACGGCAGCACTAGCCAACAAAATTGGCGAAAAAGTTTCGTTTCTCTCATTTCTTGAGCGGATCACTCCAAAAGCCGAAAAAGCGCAAACCATCGATCTGGCGCTCAAACTTGTGACCGAACTAGTCGCCTTCTGTCAGATCAACGGCATTCCGGGTGACAGCATTGGCGATTTCGTCAAGTCGCTCGGAGACTATAGCGGTGAAGCCCTGATGCGGATGGCCGCTCTGGTCTGTGTCGATGGCCTGATTCCGCTGGGTCCCAATTTTGTCCTCAAAGCCCAATCGATGATTAGTCAGCTCAAGCCAGGAGATTTAGAAAATAACCCTGCTTTTAAGCGCATCCACGATTTGATTCCAGGCGGCAGCACGGCTAAGCAGCTCGGCTTTATTGAAGAAAGCTTCAAATCGACGCAAGGCTGGATGACAGGCTTTGTGACTTCAAAAAACCTGACCCCAGACAAAGTAGTGAACCATCTCCAGAAATTTGTCGAGATCTCTGAAGACAAGTTTGACTACTTGGGAGCATTTCTAGATATGTCTACCAACTACTACGAACACACGGGCATCCAAACGTTGGCCCATCGCTTGATCGAGCGAGCCGTAGCCGAAATTTGATCTTGAGGCTGTTTATTTTTATCGATCAGCAGATCTTGATAGGGCAGACGTTTGCCTGCCCTACCCTCATGCCATCTCATGGTTTCCAGAGTGGCTTGAGCAGAGGTGCTGAAATTTATTAAGATGAGGAAAACGAACGGCGAACATGTGCTGCTCCAGCTCAAGGGTCGCTGTCAGGACTTCACATTGAGGACTTCCTTCGACAATGCCAGACGAATCTAAAAATTCCAATGCTGGAGAAGCAGGTGCTTCGGCAAAGAAACCTAATGTTTCTGGTGCGGCCCAACAGCCAGAGCTAGAAAATCCCAATGCAGGAACGGCTCATACGCCTGAAATTTCAGAAGATAATGCGCCTAGCAGCGATGAACCTGTCGCAACCGCTCTTCCGTCTTCCGGAAAACCCGATACGGAACCCACAGGCCCTGAACAGGAGCCTAAAGCACCTGAACGGATGAAGGAAGAGAAGCCCGCAGCCAAGTCTGACGCGGAAGACAAAAAAGCAGCAGCTGAAGCTAGAAAGGCAGCGGCGGCAGAGAAAAAGGCAGCGGGTGATCAGCCTGCCGCGAAGGCAAAAGCTAAAAAAGAAAAGCCTCCGGCTCCAGAAGATAAACCTTTCCAAGAGTTTATCAATCAGGAGTTTATGCCGAACCTGAAGCAAACTCTGGCCAATCAAGGCGTTGCTGACCTGAAGCTAACTTTTGAGCAAGCTAATCTGCCGATTCGCGGATTTGAGCAAGATTCAAAATGCTGGCAGGTGCGGGGACAGTGGCAAAATGGGCAACGTCAGTTTATCCTCGCATTCATCAAGGAGGATATTTCGGGTCCAAAATTCTTCACGCTTGCCGATCAGGGAGCTAAGCCTGCGACCTTAGAATCTTTCATGATTGACGAGCGCAGGGTCACGCTGGATCTGATGGTGTTCTACACAGTTCAGCGCTTGAACGGCCAGAAATGGCTAGCCCGCAACTAAGAAGGAAGTTCAATCCCTGCATCGGAGTTGGTTTGGTGCTGACCTCATGCAGGGTTTAGAGCGGCCTGTAGAGGGGATTTACAATTCTAGAAAATCGTAGACGACGACTCCTGTTTTGGGATCGTTGGCGATCGCCACATACCCCGTCTTCATCATCGCCTTGAGCGTGTTTTCGACTTCCTGAAAGCTCAGCTCGGTATCTAGAACAGCTTGCGTGACTGAGAGCTTACCGCCTCGCAGTTGGGCTGCTTTGAGCAATCGCAGCATAATTTGCTCAGGGGTCGGCTTGGGCGGCTCAGCCGGGGGCTTCTCTTTAACAACTTCTTGGACCTGAGCCCGGTATAAAGGCACGCCATAAGGAGATATACCTAGCCGCATCTGTGCTCTGACGTTGTATTCTTCGACCATGTCTGGAATCAAAATCAGGTCGATGAGTTGACCAATCCCAAACAAGCCCCCTGTCAACAGCCAAAGGATGCCAGAGGCAAACTTGCGATTATAGATCCGGTGAACGCCTCCCATTCCCAGTAGGACAAATAACCAAAGTAGATAGGTTGTTCTGACGTTGTGCATATCCTCTTCACCTGCCCAACACGATGGTCCTATTTTTTAGGATAGGAACAACTGATCTTTTGTTCTCGACTAGTACTTGCGGTTGTGCAACTGGAAGGCTCCACTGGCGATCGCGGAGGCTTCAACAAATTGTCTGACTTAGAGACTAGATTCAGCCTGGTCTGAGTCTTTTCCCGACGTTATGATCAACTTTAACAACTGAGCCTTGTCTCTTCGATTCCCCTGACTGGGTGGTTTCGCAATGATCACCCTGAGCATCTAGTTCGCAACGCTGTTAACCCCCATTGCGTTTAGCCCCCGTTCTCCTTTGGGAAGGCGATCGCAACACTAGGAGAATTTTTCCATGCAATCTGTCTGGCGTTTATTACTGATCGCTTGCAGTGGCGTTTTACCGCTCGGATGCCTGCTGATACCCGCTGAGGCGCAGATCGAACCGCTTGCTACCGACGCACCATCGGCTCAAACCGTTGAAGTTGTTTCCCCAGAACCGATTGAACCTGTTCTCGTTGGGCCTTCTCCGGTTGAGGTTGAGTCCATTCAGACGTTTCCTCTACCTGTGGTCATTGAGGATGCGCCGGAAACGGATACTACAGCTGCATCGGAAACATTGGATGTGATCGCGCAGCCTGAACCTGAAGCCGCAGTTCCTGAAGTAGAGACTCTTTCTGAAGAGCCGCCGACTGTTGAAGAGGATGCAGCCGTTGAAGAAACTGTTGAGCCAGAGACCGATGAGCCAGAGACCGAACCCGTTGTAGAAATCCAAACGGAAGAAGAACGGGCAGCAGCAGAACGGCGGCGACTATTGGCAGAAGGCGATCGCCTCTACCGTGAAGGTCAGCGTGCTGCGGCAGAACAGCTCTATCGTCAGGCCAAAGGTAGTCCTGAGATTGCGGTTGAGCTGAGCGATCGCCCCGAACCCATTCTTTCCCCAGAACAGCTTTCTCCGGCTGGGCAGGTTTATTGGCGAGAGGCTGCCACCGGGCGAGAAATGGGGCTGCAAACGCGAATCCTGGTTCCTCTAAGGCTCCTAGTTGATCAGTCTCCCGAATTTATTCCCGGACAGATTCGGCTGGCTGAAGAGTTGATGGCAGCAGGTCAATCAGCTGAAGCACTCCAGCGGTTGGAGGAAGCCACTCGCCGCTATCCCCATCAACCCGAACTGGTGCAGGCTCGCACAGAGGCCCTGGCCCAACAGGAAGAATGGCTAGAGGCGGCGATCGTTGCTCGTCAGTTTGCGGTGTTGAGCACAGATGAAGCTGCGTCTGCTGAGTTCATGTCCTTGGCCGATCGCTATCAGGGAGAATTTGAAGCGGATCTGCGGGGCCGGATTCGACGCAATGCGATCGCCAACGTTTTCACTGGAGCGATCGGCTATGCGCTGACGGGTGGCCTGTTTGGGCCCTTCTCTGCAGTCGAAACTACAGCCCTGATGCTGCGCGGGGAGTCAGCCGTGGGCGCAAGTATCGCCGATCGGGCCGGACGCCAGCTCGACTTGGTCGAAGACGAAGTGGTGGTGGCGTATGTCAACGAGGTGGGCCAGCGATTGGCAAACGTGGCTGGACGGGATGAATTTGAGTATGAATTCCATGTCGTTGAGGCCGATGTGCTCAACGCCTTTGCCCTACCCGGTGGCAAGATTTTCATCAATGCAGGTGCCATCACCCGCAGCAACTCCGAAGCCGAATTGGCCGGATTGATTGCCCACGAAATCGCCCACGCAGTCTTATCTCATGGCTTCCAGCTAGTGACTGGAGGCAACTTGACGGCAAATTTGTTGCAGTTTGTCCCCTACGGTGGAACGGCAGCTAACTTGGCCGTGCTGAGCTACAGTCGCGACATGGAACGAGAGGCGGATGAGCTGGGAACACGAATTTTGGCGACCGCAGGCTATGCCGCTGATGGTCTACAAAACCTGATGGTGACACTCGAAGAGCAAAATCGACGCAACCGAACACCCTTCTCCTGGCTCTCAACCCATCCCGACACCAACGAGCGCGTTCGCAACATTGAAGCCCAAATCGAGCGCAGCGGCTACAACCGCTATGCCTATGAAGGCGTCGAACGCCACCAGGAGATTCAAGCGCGGGTGAGGGAGATTTTGAGGGAGAGTAAGGAGAGTGAGGAGAGTGAGGAAAGTGAGGAGTGAGCCCTAGTTAGCATCCTAGTTAGCAATAGATCGCCTGCAATCTGCGGTAGGCTATCTATTGCTAATTGACTAGCTGGGGCACTCAAATTGGGGTGCAATGGCGTTTAGGTGTGACGCACGATGAAGCTACTTTGCCTCAGTAATGGTCATGGGGAAGATGCGATCGCCCTTCGCATTTTGCAAGCCCTGCAGGCGCATCCAGTTCATCCCAAGGTGGCGGCTTTGCCGCTGGTGGGAGAGGGCCAGACCTACATTCGACACAATATCCCCCTGATTGGGCCAGCCAAACGGATGCCGTCGGGTGGCTTCATTTACATGGATGGGCGTCAGCTCGCTCGCGATCTCCAAGGGGGGCTGCTGAAGCTAACCTGGAGCCAAATCAGGGCGATTCGAGCCTGGGCTAAGGAGGGGGGGAGCATTTTGGCAGTGGGGGATATTGTGCCACTGCTGTTTGCCTGGATGAGTGGCGCGCCCTATACGTTTGTAGGGACTGCGAAGTCGGAGTATTACCTGCGCGATGAGGTGGGGTTGCTGCCTCGTCAGGATTGGTTTGAGCGGATGGAAAACTGGTCAGGCTCGGTCTATCTGCCGTGGGAGCGGTGGCTGATGAACAATCCTCGCTGCAAGGCGGTGTTTCCCCGCGATACATTGACGAGCCAGGTGTTGCAGAAGTGGCAAATCCCGGTGTTTGATCTGGGCAATCCGATGATGGATGGGTTGGCCCCAGAAGGTGTTCAGTTTTATCCCTCTGATCAGATCCCGGAAGCTGAACAACCACTGAAGCTGCTGCTATTGCCTGGATCGCGGGCTCCCGAAGCCTATGAAAACTGGGCGACGATTTTGCAGGCGCTCGACAGTGTGATGGCCTTGTTTCGGCGGCGGAAATTGCTGGGGTTGGCGGCGATCGCCCCCACGCTAGATCTTGCTCCCCTCAGTCAAACCTTGATAGAGGCAGGATGGCAACCGCAAAACTCTTCTCCTGATCTGAAGTTTACCCAGGCCAATACAACGCTACTGCTCTCCCAAACGGCATTTACCGATTGCCTGGATCAGGCAGACTTTGCGATCGCGATGGCCGGAACTGCGACCGAGCAGTTTGTCGGCACAGGCAAACCCGCCATTACGCTGCCGGGGCAGGGGCCACAATTTACGCTTGCCTTTGCCGCAGCACAAACCCGCTTACTGGGACCGTCGGCCATCCTCGTGCAGCAGCCCGATCGGGTTGGTGAAACCATCCAAGCGCTATTGCAAGATCCCGATCGCCTCCAGCTAATTAGCGAAAATGGTCGTCGCCGCATGGGGCCTGCGGGGGCCGCCAAACGGATTGCCGACTGTTTGATCGATCGCCTCTCGCAATAATCGCCTTTCGCAATAGTCACCTCTTACAGTAATCGCCTTTCGCAATAACTGAAACCAAGTCGTTCAAGATAGAGTCATGGTAGGCTGACAAAGGTAAAAATATAGCCTGCTCAAGCTGTCCTCACTCTGCTGTAACCCATTGCCGCTCTCACGCTCAGGAATGCTTTTCCCATGACTATTCTGGATTCTCAAGGACGTTTGTTTGGTAAGTTCAGCATTCTCGATCTGGGTGCTGCAATCATCATTTTGCTCGTGATTGTGGGCATCTTTTTCTTTCCCGGCACCTCCGGCTCCGTGGCTCAGCTCGGCACCACGACGCGCCCAGTTGAAGTCGATGTCATGGTGCGAGGGTTGTCAGTGCGAGAGCCGCAGGTTTTGCTGGATACGCTGGCAGAGGCCAACAGCACCAACATCATTATTCGCAACCAGCCCTATGGCCGCGTAGATATCAACCAAGTGACACCGCTTCCCCGTAGCGTTGCCGTGCCTCAACCCGATGGCACAGTCATTTCTCTGCCCGATCCACGCCCCGAGCTGAATATGACCACCGACATGCTGATTACCCTGGGCGGCAATGCCCAAATCACGGATGATGGTCCTGTGTTTGGCAACAGCAAGGTCAAAATTGGTACTCCCATCGAGATCGAAGGCCCGACCTATCGCTTTAACACGGTTGTTATAGGCGTCCGGACTGAAGAATAGGCCTCACAACAATACTTAATTCTGCTATGAGCTGGGGCAGCTTAGCCTGAAAGGAGGCTGCTGATTGTTGCTAGCTGGAGAGAGGATATGGAACGCCAGGAGCAGGTGAACTGGTTGAGGGAGCGTACGCTGCTGGAGACGCTCTCTGATGACGTGCTGGAGGCGATCGCCCAAGCGACCCAAATCGAGATCATCCAGGCCAACCGCCGATTGGTGTTGGAAGATACGGCACCGTCGGCTCTCTACATTTTGAAATCTGGACGGCTAGAGAGGTATCGCACTAGCCCCAACAGTACGGCCAGAGCAACCAGTCTCCTCCCCGGTGCAGTGCTTTACTTAAGAGAGCTACTGCTGGACCAGCCTGCCGAGCAAACTCTGATTACTTTAACCGACTCGGAACTCTGGCTTGTGCCACGCGAGCAGTTTGCGGCGATCGCCGATCAATATCCAGAAATTAGCCAGACATTCTCTCGTCAGTTGGCAGCAGAGCTAGATCAGGTTGCCTCCCAACTCGCCTTTGAGCAAGAGCGTCAGACAGCCCTACGTCCTTACCTAATGACAAAAGTCAGGCGGGGCATCGTTGGGTCGAGCCGCTATGCCAAACGGTTGCGGCAGGCGATTAAGAAAGCATCGGGCGATCGCGCCCCCGTCCAAATCTTTGGAGAGCCGGGATTAGGAAAAGACAATACAGCAGCCCTGATTCATTTCGGGTCGAGCGATCGCCATCAGCCCATCATCAAAATCAACTGCGATACGCTGCAAGTGAGTGGGGCAGAATTGTTTGGGCGGGCAGGCGGCAAACCTGGGCTTCTAGAATCAGTCGGTTCGGGCACCGTGCTGCTCAACAACGTGCAGGATTTACCCAAGGAACTCGAAGGCAAACTGCTGCGGCTGCTAGAAACTGGAGAATATACGCCGATTGTGCGCGAGGGAGAGCCCGAACCCAAACCTCTCTATTGTCAAGCTCGGATCGTGATGACCTCCGAGCGGGCGCTGCCTCAAATCGATCGCAAAGTTAGCCATGTGATCAAAGTGCCACCGCTGCGGGTGCGGAAAGGTGACATTACAGCGCAGGTGCAGTACTACATCAGTTTGCAGTGTCGGGCCAAAAGTCTGCGGAAGCCGGAAGTCTCTCCAGAGGCGATTCGACGATTACAGGGCTACGACTTTCCGGGTAACTTGTCTGAGTTAGAAAGCCTGGTGGAGCGGGCGATCGTGCAGTCGAATGGGGCACGGGTGCTGACCGAGGAAGTGTTTTGGTCAGCCAGTGGCAAAGGGCGGCGGTTTCGGCTTAATCTGCTCAATGCTTATCCACAGTTGCGATCGCTCCTTCGGAGTCCGTGGTGGCCCGATCGGATTAACTATGGCTTTACGTTGGGCGCGTTTGCGGTGGTGGTGGCCATCCTAATCTTCGGTCCCCAAACCCGCGACGCCAATATTGCCCTAAATCTGTTTTGGGCTTGGTGGTGGCCGCTGATTTTACTAGCCTTTCCGTTTGTGGGGCGGCTCTGGTGTGCCTACTGTCCGTTCATGATCTACGGCGAACTGGTGCAGACCCTTTCCCTTAAGGTTTTTCCGCGTCAGCTCCAAACTTGGCCCCGTCAGCAGGCAGAGCGTTGGGGTGGCTGGTTTTTGTTTGGGCTGTTTGCGTTGATTTTGCTCTGGGAAGAACTGTGGAACCTGGAAAATGTTGCCTATCTATCGGCCTGTTTGCTGTTGCTGATTACGGCTGGGGCGATCATTTTCTCGCTGCTGTTTGAGCGACGGTTTTGGTGTCGCTATCTTTGCCCCATTGGTGGAATGAATGGCCTGTTTGCCAAGCTGTCGATGGTTGAGCTGCGGGCACAGCAGGGGATTTGCTCTGCAACCTGCACCACTTACCAGTGCTACAAAGGCGGGCCTCAAAAAGGGGAAGGGCTAGAAACGGGAGGTTGCCCAGTCTATTCACATCCGGCCCAGTTGCAAGACAACCGCGATTGCGTGCTGTGCATGACCTGCCTCAAAGCCTGTCCGCACCGTTCGGTGGAGCTAAACTTGCGCCCGCCAGGGATTGAACTCTGGACAACGCATACTCCCACCTACTCGGAAGTGTCGCTGCTGTTTTTGTTGTTGGGTGCAGTCTTTTTGCATCGCTTGCCCGAAATTTCTGCCCAGTTTGGCTGGCCGATTCCGTTAGAAAATTTTGGGGTTCATGCTGGGGTGTCTGTTTTGGCGCTGCTGGGACCTGGGGCGATCGCCCTCTTGGCGCATGGCCTACTCCGGCTGCTCAATCGCAAGCTCAAGCCTCGTCCGTTTGTAGAGCTAGCCTATGGCTATCTGCCTCTATTGTTGGGGGGGAGTCTAGCCCACTATTTGCGGCTAGGTTTAAATGAAGCCGGACGCGTTGTTCCGGTGACGATGGCCACCTTTGGCTATAGCGGTGTCGGGATGCCAGTAGCGGTGGCCGATCCGGCGGTGGTGGCGTTTTTGCAGGCTGTCACGCTCATCGTTTCTGTCTGGCTCAGTATTTTTCTGACACAGAAGATTGCCCGTCAGTCTGTTTGGGCATTGCTCCCACAGCATTTGGCAATGGTGGGGTTGGGGGCTGTGATTTGGAAAATTACAGTCGGGTGGTAGAGCTAGGTGGCAGATCTAATCGATAACTTTGAGCAGGCCCATCTGTAGCCATTCAAAGACACGCCGAACTTCATGTAGTTCTTTTTCACTGAGAGGCTTCTCTGAAGACATGGCTCGATAAAATGAGTGTTCATCTGCACGGGTGATCTGGCCGGATGCAAAGATACGTTTGATCACGGGGGCGATTGAGGTTCGACGACCAGAGTCGATATGGGATGGTTTCATAAGGCACGGACGTTACATAGGGGGGCTGGGATGGTAGGTGCAGGCCTCTGCTCTGTATCAGCTTCACCTAGACGCGGTCTTCTGTACTTCCTCTGAATGGATTAACCATCTGGATGAAAGCCGTTTGGGCAACCGCTTGAGCAACCGTAGAAGTCCTGTTATTTTTCCAGGAAAGTGATTAAAAATGCAAATTTGTCTGAATTTCTATAGTTTTTATGTTTGAGTTACCTCGTTTTCGCGATCGCCTTTTACTTCAGCAAGCGCTCACCCATCGGTCTTATGTGAATGAGCATCCGAAGGCGGGAGAAAACAATGAGCGGCTGGAGTTTTTGGGCGATGCGGTGCTCAATTTCTTGAGTGGGGAGTTTTTGTATAAGCGCTATCCTGAAAAGCCGGAGGGAGAGCTAACGCTGTTGCGGTCGGTGTTGGTGGATGAGCAGCAGTTGGGACAGTTTGCGATCGCCCTTCAGATCAATCGCCATCTGCGCCTAGGGAAAGGAGCCGATCAGGATGGGGGTCGCCAAAATCCAAATCTACTCAGCAGTACATTTGAGGCCGTGGTGGGAGCCTATTTTTTGGATACGGGTTCTGATATTGATGCCGTTCGCGCCTATGTGGAGCCGTTGTTTGAGGCGGTGGTGGATCAACTGACGGTGTCGGTGAGCAGTGTCAATTTCAAGAGCCGTTTTCAGGAGTGGGCGCTGGCTAATGTTGGGGAAAATCCGAACTATGTGATTATTGCTCAGTCGGGACCGGACCATGCCAGGGAGTTTACGGCTGAGGTGAGGGTGGGCGATCGCAAGTATGGGGAGGGCCAGGGGCGGCGCAAGCAGGATGCGGAGAAGGCGGCGGCTGAGGATGCGTTGGGGAGGATTCAGAGGTCTGGGAGTTCGATGTCGGAGCGTTCGGTGCCGGGGAGTTCGAGCCTTGGGGGTTCCCCCCAAACCCCCAGCAGGGGACGGAACCCGTCCCCCACACCCCCTCGGTAAGGGATAGTTGTGAGTGGCATCAAGCGCTCCGCATCGGTGGGTGATCAGGGAAGTGTCTACGGCTATATTGAGCGTAGAGATGCCGATTTATCGTGCTTCCTTACGCCTCACGTTTTCCTTTGCGTTTCAAGGTTTCGTATCCCAAGGGGGCTAGGACGAGGAAGGCTAGGGCTGATGCAGGTTCGGGGACGCTGGCGGGGGTTTCTTCGGGGATGTTGACTTGGAAGAGGGTGGTGGTGCCGCTGACTTCGTTGGTGACGACAACGAGGGGTTTTTGGTTGGGGCTTTGGTCAGCAGAAATAAAGATTAAACCTTCGGGACCGAGATCCCCTGCTGTTCCTGCTTCTGGATTGCCGAAGAAGTCACGGTTGTTGACATAATCGACGAAGAAGGGACGGGACGGGTCAGTAATATCGTAGGTGATGACACCGCCAAACCGCTCGAAGCCAACAAAGGCATAGGTGCGGCCCATGATTTCACCGAGAACAACGCCTTCTGGCTCTGGACCTTTGTCGTCGCTGCGGGTGTCGAAGCTGATTTCTCGGTGGTTGGAGTTAAAGAAGTCGGGAAAGCGATCGGCAATCAGCCGCTCAAAGTCGCTGCCGCTGTCGTAAATCAGTTCGAGGCTATCTCCATCCCAGATAGAAAAGGAGCGAGCGCCGAAGGCATAAATTTCTTTGAAGATGCCGTCGCCGTTGGTGTCACCCGTGGCGGTGGTTACGGTGAGCCGACCTAGATTTTCGTTGGCTTGCAGTTCTTCTGCATTGGGGAACACATCTGGATCAAGGGTCAGATTTCCCAATCGAGATTCTTCGCTAAATCCATCATAGTCACGAGCATCACCTTCGTTGGCGGTGACGATGTAGGTTTTACCGTTGACGGTGTAAGAGGTGATCGCATCTGGCTGATACATGCCCAAAATAGGCCAGTTGCGGATGTTGATTGCCCCGTCGCGATCGCTCCCATCTAGCTCATTTCCAGGTAGGCTATGATCTTTGAAGCCTAAGGGATAAATATCTGTGATTTCTCCGCTGAGGATGTCAAGGATAGCGATCGCATTGTTTTCTTGCAAAGCAATCCAGGCTTTGGTGGAATCTTCAGAAGCGGTGATATATTCAGGTTCCAGGTCTTGAGCGACGGTGGCATTCGGGCCAAAAATTCGAACGCCAGCAGCAATCAGCTCGTCTTTGCGATTGTTGAATGCAGTGAAGCCCGCAGTTGTGACTGATGCATTTTCAATGCCATTAGAAATGTCAATGATGCTGACAGAACCTTCTGGATCAATGGTGTAATCATCGTTGGGTTCTCCTTCGTTGCCTACCAAAACCTTGGTATTGTCTGGGGTAAAGGTCAACATGTCGGGCAAAGCTCCAACGGTGACTGAATTGAGGAACTCACCGTCAGCATTGAAGAACACAACAGATCCAGGGTCCTGCTTCACGACGGCTTCAACGGCTGCGGCCAGAATGCCATTGCTGAAGGCTACGCTGTTAATGCCACCACCATAAGATGTGATGTCTAGGCTAAACAGCAGGGAAGGGTTGGTCGGATCACTGATGCTGAGCACGTCAATGGTTTTGGCAGCATCGTTAGAGATAAAGAGTCGCTGTGTCACCGCATCGTATGTCGGAATCTCAGCCGCACTGGCGTCAAAAATGCCCGATGCGTAGGTGCCAATAGGGGTGAGGGTGAGGGCCGCTGCGGGAGAAGCCAGCACTCCAACCAAAAAGGCTGAAGGCAACGCATATTGTAGAACTTTCCGCATTCTGCCGAAGGGAATGGGTTGGTTTTGCACAGGTGACATGAATAAACCTCTGTATTGGTGTTTTGGCGCAGCACGAAAAATCAGCCGCACAAAACTTAGCCGCTTTAGATACGGCAAGGTGCGATCGCCCAGTCAGAATAAACTGACCGTGAAATGGGTTTGATTTTGAAGAATTAAGGGGGCTGTATCAAACTACACTCCAAGCATTAACTTGACGTTAAGAGCCTCTTAACAAATCAAGAAAATCTGATATTCAAGCGCGATGTTTGCGTGATTTCTCGTACTGCCTTGTCAATTCCGAACAAAATCTACCAGATTTTCTTGAAGTAGATTGAACGGCACCTTATATTCTTTATCGAAACAAAATATACAAATGCCTGCTCTGGCTGGCACTGGTTCTTCAAGTTCTGAAAGGCTCGGCTCTTAGCTACCCTATGTGTTTCTTAATACATATGAATTTTAGGTAAAGCTTTTGGCAGCTCGTAAAGACTCAATTGTGGCGATCGCTCCCTCTCCCACTTGATCAATCTCTGCGGCTGTGTTGAATCGTCCTATCCCAAATCGGATGGATGCGTAAGCTAGGTTGTCTGGGCGTCCTAGGGCTTTGAGGACGTGGGAGGGTTTTGTTTCTGCGGAGGTGCAGGCGGAGCCGGAGGAGACGGCCATGATGGGTTGGAGTCCTAGCAAGAGGGCTTGTCCGTCTATGTCTTCGACGCTGATGTTGAGGTTGCCGGGAAGTCGTTGGGTGGGATGTCCGTTGAGATGGATTCCGGGTAGGGTTTGGAGGGTTTGCCAAAGGCGATCGCGCAGCCTCAAAACTCGCTCAGCTTCGGCTCCCATTTCCGCTAGTCCTAGCTCTACTGCTTTGGCAAATCCAACAATCTGCGGCGTGTAGAGTGTTCCCGATCGCCAGCCTCGTTCATGACCACCGCCATGTAGTTGGGGCGCAAGCTGTACTCTAGGATTGCGCCGCCGCACGTAAAGGGCTCCAATCCCTTTGGGACCATAGACTTTGTGGGCAGTCAGAGACATGAGATCAATCTGCATAGATTGGACATCTAGGGGGAGTTTGGCGATCGCCTGGGCTGCATCGGTGTGAAACAGCACATTTCGACGGCGGCAAAGTGCGCCAATGTCTGCCAAGGGCTGAAGCACGCCAATCTCATTGTTGGCAGCCATAACAGATACTAAGATTGTGTCTGCTCGCAAGGATTGTTCTAGGTCTGCGAAGTTTAATACCCCATCGGGCTGCACAGGCAGATAGGTCACATCAAAGCCGAGCGTTTCCAGGTAGCGGCAGGGATCTAGCACGGCGTTGTGCTCTGTTTGCACGGTGACGATGTGGCGGCCCTTCGAGAAGTAGGCTTCTGCGACGCCTTTGATCGCTAAGTTATTGGCTTCGGTTGCGCCACTGGTAAAGACGATTTCTTCAGGGATGGCGTGAATGGCGGCTGCTAATATTTCCCGTGCCTGTTTGACGGCAGCCTCAGCTTCCCAGCCATACTGATGGGTGGTGCTGGCCGGATTGCCAAAGTGCTCTGTGAAGTAGGGCACCATTGCCTCCAAAACTCGCGGATCAACGGGTGTTGTAGCGTGGCAATCTAGATAAATAGGACGATGAGCCATGAAGCGAGAAGAGTAGAGCCTACCTTTCTATTATTGGGCTGCTGCGATTATTAGGTTGCTGCGATCGCGATGCTTGTTGATTCCAGAGGGAGGGGCGATCGCCCTTGTAAAGTTTTCCTGTAGCAGGAACCCGTTTCAGCTCAGTGAAGTTATATGGTATACAAAGTCTGAGCGACATCAAGATGAGTTCAGCAGTCGCATAAAGCCATGTCTGATCAAATGCAAGTCTGCCCTGCCTGTGGTGTCAAAATCGCCAAAGGCGGCATTGAAGATCGGGTGATCTTTTCTTCAGGACTACCCGGAACACGATCCATGCTGTGGGCAAGAGTTTGTCAATATGCAAAAAAGCCAGGTTGCATCAATCGCGACCCGGCCTTGAGAGGGCAGGTTAATGCCCAGGATTACTATCAGTTTGAGATTAATCCACCCCGGGATGCTTAGGCGATCGCCGCTGCAGGTTTGACCTTGCTGAGGCTGGGAATCCCCAAAACAGGGCAAGGCAGTTCTGCAATCAGCTGCTTTACCAGCGGATGCTTGCCAGCCTCACAGCCTAGCAATAGCAGATCGGCCTCTTCTGCCATCACCACTTGTTTGAGCTGGGTGGCAGTGCAGCCAAACTGCAAATGCGTCGTGAGCGATCCACGCCATTCTTCAGCCAAACATCTGGCTTGATACAAAATGCGATCAGCTTGCTCAAACTGCTTGCCTCGAATGGCATACACCACATGCACCATCACAGATCGCTGAGTTGCGACACGGGTTTGGTGCGCCATCCACAGCGTTAAGTCTAGGGCAGTTTGGCTATTTGGGGAGCCGTTGTAACCCACAACTAAGTTGATGGTGTCGGAAGTCTTCGTCCAACTAGAGCCAGCATGAGGATTACCGGGCGACAAAATCACAGGCTGAGCATGACCATCACGCTCAAGCACATATTGCAGCCTCAGCAACATCGGGTTTGTTTTCACAGCTTTAACCTCTCAGAAAGAATCGATGGTTGAGAGGTGGGTTGATCAAGAGGTTACAACCGCAAGGGCGATCGCAATCTCTTCTAGGAGCTGCCAATGACACTGCTATTCGCGAAAGTCTCAGGTTGCTCCTTCCAATGCCGACGGAGTTAGCTGACGGGCTAAGACTGGAAGGTGTCTCTCTCACACACACGGTAAGATTAGCCCCAAGGATTGGTTCCTCCGCTCCGGCCCGTTTCAAGGACCAAATTAGGCGACCCACTCTTTATATTTCAATCGTAACCAATTCACTTATCGACCTGTACTAGTTAGGATTCTAAATTACCCTTGGGATAGATCCGGTATATCCAGAGACAGAGGACGAGATTGGCGGTAGCAACAACTCATGCAAAAAATACTTTTTGAAGGCAAAGATACGGTCACCAGTCGGGCGCTGTTTTTGGGGGAGCGCCTCAACCTGCGAGCCTTAGAAAAAACAGACTATCTAGCAACTTTGCCGCTAGTTGTGGCAGCGGGCGATCAGGGCTGTGCTGCCCTATTTCGCTATGGCGCAGTCGTGCTGTTTGGTCTCAGCCCAGTTGAAGAAGCTACCTTTCTGGCGCAGCTGCAATCTTTGGTCATGGGGCCATTTGAGTCTCCAGAAACCGAAGAAGCTGTGTTGCGGATTGATTCAGGCATCACCGGGAAAGTGGAGAATGGCGTAATCTGGATGCCGGAGTTTACCACTGACCACGTGCAGATCGTCGCGGATATCTTAGCGAAAAGTGCGGTTTTGGCGCATTACGAAACTGGAACAGGGAAGGTGTTTGATCAAATTGAGCCCTTTGCCGTCAGCTTACAGAACGAAACGGGTAATGAACGGCAAGGTAAGGAGCTGTTGAGGCAACTGGGCCGCAGCCTCTCGATTCAGCACAAAATTGTGGGACGGGTCGAAATCGTTGACAAGCCTGAGCTGCTTTGGGATGCGCCAGGTTTAGAACGGCTCTATCTGCGACTGGAAGATGAGTATGAAATTCGCGAACGCCACCTGGCTCTAGAGCGCAAACTACAACTGATTTCTCGGACGGCTGAGACCGTACTAGATTTGCTGCAACACAACACGACCCTACGGGTGGAATGGTATGTGGTGGTTCTAATTGTGATAGAAATTTTGCTCTCGCTCTACGACCTGTTTGTGATCTAGATTCACTCTGCTCTAAGTTCCTTCTAAGTTCACTGCGATCTAAGTTCACTGTGATCTAAATCTAGGCTGATTCTTGATTGGAGCAGAGATTTATTCTATTTTTTTGACGCCCCACAATACAAAAACCGTTGCGATCGCCCCCACCAACGCAATCAGCCATAGACCGGAGCCGACAGCAACACCTAGCGATGCAGACACCCAAATGGCAGCCGCAGAGGTCAATCCCCGCACGCGGATCTCATTAGACTTCGAGCGATTCTTTTGAAAGATTTCTCCGGCCCCCAAGAAGCCAATTCCCGTTGCGATCCCCTGAATAATCCGGCTGAGCACATCTGGGCTGTCTGCTACGGCTCCTGTCTGAATCCCGCTCAACATAAACATGGTGGAGCTTAAGCAGACCAGCATATGGGTTCTTAGGCCTGCGGGTTTATGGGCTGATTCGCGCTCCCATCCGACTAGCGCCCCAATCACCAGGGACAATATCACCCGAATCAGGAGTCCTTGCCAATCTGTTGGTTCTAGTAGATGAGATCCTCCCAAGGCTGCTTCTGGCTCCTTACGTCATTGCCAATTTTTGCAGGGACTGGTTTAGCAGTCCATCATGCACCCTGCTGCTTCCTTGCAGAGGCAAACAAATGCAGTCTGTTATTGTACAGCGAGTTAAAGCAAGCCAAGATCTGCCTAAGGGCTTTCCCAGCTAAAGTTTTGCTAAAAAAATTTAAAGAGCCATTGTGGATAGGCTGAAGTGTGGGAGAGATCGAGCGTCGGTGCGGCTTCGGTCTGGCTGAGCCATTGGGCGATCGCCCGCAGTCCAGGTTCCTGTTGGGCCAGAGGACCAGACGCTTCCAGCGCCAAGCTCCACCAGGCGGACTCCTGCGCAATTCCCTGCATCATTCCATGCACAGTGAGCTGGGTGATCTCGACACTACAGCCTTGATCCCCCATCGGCTCGTCTAGAGACTGAATATGCTCAGGGGTGGCTTGGTAAAATCGTTGCGATCGCTGCTTTTCCACAGTGATCCATCGAGGTTCTGACGGTTGAGATTCTGACAGTTGAGATTCTGAGAGTGGAAGTGCTGAGAGTGGAAGTGCTGACAGTCGCACCGAGGCATCCTCGAAGGCAGCATCTTCACAGCTCCACTTCATCCATCGCTCGATCTGGCCTTCCCACAAATCAGTGTTCAAAACCTGAAGCTGAGCCTGCCGCAGCTTTACCTCAAAGCGACCTTCCCGCAGCTTAAGATTGAGGTAGTCACAGCCTGAAATGGACAGGTAGCGGTCCTGTCGGGGTGGCGAAGCGTGAGGCTCTGGCCCCAGTTCTTCCCGAAAAAACCAGGCCTGTACCGAGTCCGGCAAGCTCCCGGCATAAAACCAGCGAAGTTCTGTCGTGATTGGCATCAGACTAGCTTGGACTGGGGTTTGCCCTGTCGCAGACAGCAATGTATTGTGCCCTAGCTGCCGCTCTAGCTGCTGCTCCAGGCAAGCACTCTACACTAAGAAGCGTGAGCCACTGCAGGACGATATTCCGATGGTTTGATCTGATATTTCACCAGATTGGCCAGTTCTTGAAGCTGACTAATCGCTTCTGCGCCTTCGAGCTTCATCAGCTCCCGATCGTCACGCATTTCTGTCCAGGTAATGCCATAGTCAGACACCAGGAATCGAATCAAATGATTGTCTCCCAGGCTAACCATGAACGAAGCGCTGTTCATCTGGCCACCACAGGTGTAGCAAGATGCCAGGTAGCCGCGACGCTCTAACACGGTAGCCAGGGCCTGAAGGTTCATGACAAGATCTTGAACGAACTGGCGGTGCTGCTCTGCAAGTCTTAAAAACACGCTTGACCTCCTATCACCACACTTAAAATTGTAAACCTTTTTAATGATCTCTTAAGAATGTGGCGTTCAGGTGATGGAATCTACTAACTCCAGAATGCCCAAGACTGGATTTGAAATCACCCTTAGAACCCGGATGACCGAGTACTAATCCTACATTCACTCTGCATCAGGTTAGCTAACCGTTCAGCTCAACAAAGTATCGAGAACAACAGTCGACTGAACTCTAACCCGAAGATTCATACAGTCTATCTAAAAATTTAAAGTTCCCTGTTCTATGCAGATCTTTATAGATCCTTCAATAGCCTAACGCTGACTTCCGGAATTGACCACTACATTCGCTGTAAGCCAGAATATACGCCTATTTCAGTTCGTAATAGTACTTATAATTGCAGCTTATATCCGATCTTCAAACTCTATCTAGGGACATAAAAAGAGACATAAAAAGCCGCGTTTCTAAAATATTTAATTTCTATGGAGATTTCGTGTCGCGATATGAACAAGATTTAACTTTGATTGCTAAACAGCTGCACTGAGGGCTGAGCCGTCTCTCTAGCTCAATCTTTATCCCTCAGTGCCTCTAAGGTCATGTTTTCCGAGTTGCTTTAGGCAAGCCCCTCTTAAGAAGTGGAGCAAGAGATGTGAACCATCTAGTTAACCTGCCACCAGCCCAACACAGGACCTAACAATCGGACGACAACCCAGTAAGCAACCAGGACGCCAATACCAACCCAGGCTCCACGGGTACTGAGTTTGACAAATTGCTCAGACTGGCTTTTCTTGATTGGCAGCCAGGGCAAAATATTTTCTTCCTGGCCATATTTCTCGCCCAGGGTTTCTTTGCGGCGTTTGGAATCCCCCATACCCTACTCCCATAAATGATCTCAATTTTTGATGATAGCCTTTCTAGGCGATCGCTTTAATCGAAGACAGAGTAATTAAACGGGTTGAACAGGTCGGGATCAACGTAGTTAATCCGTGCCAGAGGACTGAGGGCGGCCAATACTTGGTTGCCGTAGGTGCGATGGTTGACCCGGTTGTCGAGGAGAGCCACAATGCCTTGAGATTCACGGACGGGGGCGATCGCCCGTTGGAGTTCACTCAAGGCTTCGGGCAGCAGATAGAGGCGAAACCAGTCTTGTCGTTGTCGTTTGTAGTAGGCAACTCGTCCTGCGACCCAGGGTTCTTCTAGTGAAGGAATCGGCAGTGTCGCAATCACTAACAACTGCGGGGCAGGCAGTACAGCTTGGTGCTGTCGCCAAAAGTTCCATCCGGCCACCAAAATGCCATGCTCATCTAGGCAGGTGGTTTCAACCTGGACCCGTGAGCCAAATTCAGCGGCCAGGACTGATCCCACCTGAGCCTTCAGCGGCACGTCACCCACCAACACGACGGTTAGCCCTTGTCCATAAATGCTGGCGTTGAGCAGCGATCGAATCTCTTGCATCAGTGCCGGCTGAAATTGGGGGGTGTTGGGCATGGGCAGGCGATCGGGCAGGTAAAGCTGAATTAGCTCGTTCTGGCGATCAGGGGAAAACTTGAGACAGGTCAAACTTTTTAGGCCGAGCCGCTGCCGATAGATGGGAGCTTCGGCATCCAAGTCGAGGGCCGCTCCAATCAACACGACGGGTTGCTGAGGCCAGACCTTTTCTAGAACTGAGGCCACTTCGGCAGGTCTGCTCTGGAGCGAAAACTGCCCCTGTCGTCGCGCAATCTCTGCCCAAGCAAATTGGACATCGGCCTTTAACCCTTGCCAAAAGTGGGGCCAGGGCTCAGGCAAGCAGCGATCGCGTTGAGCCACCTCTGCTACTTCTATACCCAAATTCTTAATATCCGGTTGCTTAATATCCGGTTGCTCAACATTCGGCTGCTCAACGTCTGGCCGCAGAGTTTGCTCTAGCTCTAGCAGAATTTCTCGCTCTTTCGCCTCCAGCAAGTAACACTCATATGGGTTAGACGGATGCTGAAACAACGACCGGGTGAGCTGGACACGGCTATCGAGAATGGCCTCAGTTTGATCGGGGCAAGCCAGCATCAGCTCATCCCAGTCGCGAGGACTGAGCCGGAGCGTCAGGTAGTCTTGCACCCAACTCTCTAAATCATCAACAGCATCCAAAAGGGTGGGGATGCCCTGCGGGAATCGGTTTTCGCCTTCGATGCGATCGCGCAACCACGACTGGGGGGAAGTAATTAATAAACCTTGAAAGTTGTCACTGGGCCAGCGATCGCCCGTCCGAATTGCCTTTTGAGGAGGAATCCACTGTCGCAGCCGTGGAATCTCAACCATCAGTAAACGCTGTTGCAGGGCCTCAGGTACCACCAAAATCGTTGGCCCAGCCCACAGCAAAGCGGGCATCAGATAGCTAAGGCGATAACGCCCGTGGTAGCCCGAGGGAGCCCCAGCCTGAATGAGCGCACTCCGATCCAAACGTAGAGCACGCGCAACCAACCGGGCCATCGTTAGATGATGGGGCCAGTAGGGTTCGCCCTGCTCCCGCAAGAAAGCGCGGAGTTGCTGGTGGACTTCTACCTCAATCACGAGCCTGATCTGCCTGACAATAATCGAATGAACTTCATTGTGACATAAACCCCAAAGTTGCCTGTGTCGTTCTTGACGGTAGCTCAGAGTTGGCAAAGATTGGGTGATATCAGGCGATATCATCAATGGGGCAACCGGGATCTGCTGGGATCTGCCGGGATCAGGCACAGAATTAGCTACAGAATCAGGTACAAAATCAGCCTATGAAGATTGGTATTGTGGGGTTGGGATTGATCGGGGGATCGCTTGCTCTGGACTTGAAACAGTTTCCAGAACATCAGATTTTGGGTGTGAGCCGACGCCCTCAGACGTGCCAGCAGGCGATCGCCCAAGGTGTTGTAGACCAGGCTAGCGTGGACCTAGAGCTGATGGCAGCAGCAGATGTGGTGTTTCTCTGCACGCCCTTAGGTGCGATGTCAGCAACGGTAGACCAGTTGTTGCCCCATCTTTCTCCCGAGACAATCCTGACCGATGTGGGCTCAGTGAAAGCTGCTGTTGTGGAGGCGATCGCCCCTCGGTGGCCCAACTTTGTTGGCGGCCATCCCATGTCAGGCACGACCGAAAGTGGGTTAGATGCAGCGCAGCGTCATTTGTTTGTCAACAATCCCTATGTTTTGACTCCCATCGAGAGTACTCCTGCAACTGCTATTGCCGTGGTAGCTGAGTTGGCCAAGTCGTTGGGCTCCGAGCTATACCAGTGCGATCCCCAGGCTCACGATCAAGCTGTTGCTTGGATCTCGCACCTGCCCGTCATGGTGAGTGCCAGTCTGATTGCAGCTTGTATGGGTGAGACAAATCTAGAAGTGCGGGCGATCGCCCAACAGCTAGCCAGCTCCGGCTTTCGAGATACAAGTCGCGTTGGGGGCGGCAACCCAGAGCTGGGCGTCATGATGGCTCGCTACAACCAACAGGCATTAGTGCGATCGCTCCAGTCTTACCGGACCCAGCTAGACCAGATTATTCAGTCAATTCAGCAGGAAGATTGGCAATCTTTAGAACATCAGCTCCAGCAAAATCAGCAAAATCGGCCTCAATTTCGCTCTGCCCGACCCAATCCTTAGGGAACGAAGAATCCTTCAGCTTGCCTGTAGCTCATCCAGTCGCGCCAGCACCTCTTGACTGTGAATGGCAGGCCGCATGCCCAAGAAGATTTCTCGCATGATGCTGTCGGGATCAATTAGATAGGTGTAGCGAAGTGAGCTATAGCCCAACCATGAGCCGTAGGCTTTGCTGACAGCCCCATCAACATCTGCTAGCAATGGAAACCGTAGCCCCTCAGAATCGCAAAACTCAGCATGAGACTGCACATCATCCACGCTAATGCCCAAAATTTGGGTATTGCGAGCCTGATACTTGGGCAGATCTTGCTGGAAGCGTCGAGCTTCTAAGGTACAGCCGGGTGTAAAGTCTTGCGGGTAGAAATACACCACAACCCACTGCCCCCGATAGTCGGACAGAGAAATTTCTCCATCGCCTGTATTGGTGGGTAGCGTAAAGTTGGGAGCAGGCTGATTGAGAGGCGGCTGTTCCCCTCCTAAAGCCCAAGCCGTTGGCACCCATCCCAGCAAAAGTATCCAACTTAAACACAGCGATCCGATTATCCGAAACAATCGGCGGCGAGACAGCATGGGCAGGAGCCAGAAAAACGACAGATTAGCCAACTGAGCGGCAATAGTCTTTTTCTAATTCTTTTTCTAAAAAAAAGTCTTTTTAGAAAAAGAAAACTATTCAGATGCCGCCCATCAAACTTAATATAAGTTAACGATTAGCATCAAGCAACTCTACCCCGTTATCGCAGCATGGACATTTCAGCATTGTTATCACGGCTGGGATCACTGCTGGGAAACGGCTGGGATCATTCAGCTATCTGGCCCTGCACAACCAAAACAGAGCAGGGGGCATGATGGACGACGTGACTACTGACACTACCCAACAGCACCTCTGCTAGCCCTTCCCGGCCTCTCCGGCCTAAGACGATTAGGTCAGCATTCCACTGGCGAGCCGACTTACAAATCCAAGCACCGGGTTCGCTCCTGCGGCAGTCCACCTCAAGAGAAATGCCTAACTCATCAGCCTGTTGCTGGTAAGGCTGCAGCCAGTGTTCAAGTTGTTCTACTTCTTCGTGCTCATGCTCTTGTCGCAAGCGCTGGAGGTTGCTGTAGAGGCCCACATCAGCCAGTGTCCCAATCCCTAAAAAGGGTCCACTTTGCCCTGGGGAATTAGTGGGTAGGCCATGAAAAATCCGCAGGATAGTGGTTTGGGGCTGGGCTAAATTAAAGGCCTGGGCCAGTACAGCAGAGGCTTGAGGCGATTGATCAACAGCAACTAGAATTTTGTTGAAGGTCATAAGCTCACTGCAGTTTTAAGGGGGCTAAAACTTTTTTGCTCAGGGCTTATCGGCAAAAATCACTTCAGACCTTGAGTTTACAAGGAGCCGCCTCCTTGCTTTCGGCGCAAAAAAAGATTATCTGTTTGATGCCAACAGCGCTCCAGAATCTTGATATAGTCCTGTTCCCAGCACTTCTCTAGTCGCTCTAGTTTATAGGATTGGTTAAATTTTTTTGGATTAAGAATCAATGGCTGGGTTGAGCTGAACACGGGCTGATTCAGGTATTTCCAGAAAGGGGACTGGATAAACCTATTCATTCGTGAATTAGACTTCATCGGTTCAAGTTTGACAGAGACAACAGTGCAAAAGGTTACTGATTTAACAGGTAGGGCGCGGCAACATCGCTAAGCTGTAGGCGTTTCCATAGGACTGTTTCCATAGAGCTGTTTCCACAGAATGCGCGATGCGCTCCAACAGCAGTACTTATAACTCTCTCCACCCGTCTCTCTACCCGTAGGACACAGGATGCTTAGAGGCTTTCTAACCTCTTAGACTCCGGGGATCTGGAGACAGTCGTGTGTTTGCAGCAAGAGGCCTTGAGCAATGGATAGCGGTCGTCAATCACATCTGTTGACTAGACCTATCGATTGGGTCTAGGTAGAAGTGAGAGCTTAATGAGCTGCGATCGCCCCATTGACTTCAGTCTTCTGAATTTGAACAAAGGCGTCATCCTCCTTAAGCATGGTCGGCTTGGGTAGGGGTGAAACAACCGTTTGCTCTCTGAAGCCTGGGGATTAAGATAGACCTCAGTTGAGCATGACTCGATCTACCTGATTTTGTTCATGAGCCCATCTCGAAGGTAGATCAAGAATTTGAGGAAATGGTGAGGAGAGACAAAACTTAGGACTCCCATCTGCAACACTTCAGTTTTTTTGTAAGCTTTGGTAGTCTCAAATAGGACTTCTGTACTATTCTAAAGGGTGAGAATTTGTCAGTGTCTCAGATCGCAATGCGATTGACCAACACGGCACTGGTCCGGAAGCGATAAGATTGTTAAGAACTATTTCTGCTACTCAGCGGAAGCGTAAGAGATTGCTCCTATGTCAAAATCTGCCAAAGTCCCGGGCTCTAAGATGCCGCCATCCTCCAATGGACATCGGTCAGCGGGTAGCGTTTCCAATCCTCAGAACACGATTCGGATTCGGGGCGCACGGCAGCATAATCTGAAGAATATTGATTTGGACTTGCCGCGCGATCGCCTGATTGTATTGACGGGCGTCTCCGGATCAGGCAAATCTTCGCTGGCGTTTGACACGATTTTTGCGGAAGGGCAACGTCGCTATGTTGAGTCACTGAGCGCCTATGCACGGCAATTTTTGGGACAGGTTGATAAGCCAGATGTGGATGCGATCGAAGGACTGAGTCCCGCGATCTCGATTGACCAAAAATCGACTTCTCATAATCCCCGCTCCACCGTCGGGACTGTTACTGAAATTTACGACTATCTGCGTCTGCTCTATGGTCGGGCGGGTGAGCCGCATTGTCCCCATTGCGATCGCTCCATCACCCCCCAAACCATCGACCAAATGACCGATCAGATCTTGGAGCTACCGGATCGAACCCGCTTTCAAATTTTGGCCCCAGTGGTACGCGGCAAAAAAGGGACACATAAGAAGCTGCTGTCGAGTTTGGCTGCGGAAGGCTTTGTGCGGGTGCGCGTCAATGGAGAAGTCCGGGAACTGAGTGACTCGATTGAGCTAGACAAGAACCATGTTCACAATATTGAAATTGTGGTCGATCGTCTTGTCAAGAAAGAGGGAATTCAGGAGCGACTGGTTGATTCGCTGGGAACCTGTTTGAAGCGATCGGGTGGCATTGCAGTAATTGACCTGATGTCCACCGAAAATAATTCTGAAAATAATTCTGAAAGCAATGTAGCAAGCGCAGCAAGTAATGTTGTAGAACTGCCGCAGCGTGACGCCAAAGCCCGCAAAGCTGCCGAAGTCGGCGGGCAATATGGGCGATCGCAAGAGAACTCACTGCCGCGAGAACTGGTCTTCTCCGAAAATTTTGCCTGCCCAGAACATGGAGCGGTGATGGATGAGCTGTCTCCCCGGCTGTTTTCGTTTAACTCGCCCTATGGCGCTTGCCCTCATTGTCATGGGTTGGGTAGCCTGCGAACCTTTTCGCCCGAGCTGGTCGTGCCCGATCCAACGTTGCCTGTGTATGCAGCGATCGCCCCCTGGTCAGAGAAAGACAACACCTACTATTTTTCGCTGCTCTACAGCGTCGGGCAAGCCTGTGGATTTGAGATTCAGACCCCCTGGAACCAACTCACCGCTGAGCAACAGCAGACTATCCTACATGGCACCGAAGAGAAAATCTACATCGAAGCGGACTCCCGCTATCGCGAAAACAAAGGCTATCACCGTCGCTATGAAGGGGCGCTGCCAATGCTTGATCGGCAGTATCGGGAAAGCACATCGGATCTCTATAAACAAAAGCTAGAGCAATATCTAGTCGATCAGCCTTGTGAAGTGTGTAAGGGCGATCGCCTCAAACCAGAAGCCCTAGCTGTGCGGTTGGGCCAATATCGCATCAAAGACCTGACCAGCGTCTCCATCCGCGATTCTCTGCAACGGCTCAATCAGATGCAGATGACATCTCGACAAGCCCAAATTGGCGACCTAGCTTTGCGCGAAATCAAATCCCGAGTCCAGTTTTTGCTAGATGTGGGCTTAGACTACCTCACCCTCGATCGCACCGCCATGACCTTATCGGGTGGAGAGGCCCAGCGGATTCGGCTTGCCACCCAAATCGGAGCCGGATTGACGGGCGTCTTGTACGTATTAGACGAACCCAGCATTGGCCTACACCAACGCGACAATGGCCGACTGCTAAAAACGCTGACCCGACTGCGAGACTTGGGCAACACGCTCATTGTCGTAGAGCACGACGAAGAAACCATTCGCGCTGCCGATCATGTGGTCGATATTGGCCCTGGGGCTGGGGTGCATGGTGGCAGCATTGTGTCGTCGGGGTCACTGCAGGACTTGCTCAAAGCCAAGAACTCTCTGACCGGAGACTACCTAGCCAAACGGCAAGTGATTTCTACTCCGTCAGAACGCCGCAGCGGCAATGGCTGCAGCATTCGCATTCGAGATGCTTATCGCAACAACCTCAAGCAGGTCGATGTCGATATTCCCTTGGGCAAACTGGTCAGCATCACGGGCGTTTCTGGTTCGGGCAAGTCTACCTTGATCAACGAATTGCTCTATCCAGCCTTGCAACATCACTTTGGTCGCAAGATTCCCCATCCCAAAGAGATGAAGAAGTTGGGCGGCCTGAATGCATTGGATAAGGCAATCGTGATTGATCAGTCTCCCATTGGTCGCACGCCCCGCTCCAACCCGGCCACCTACACAGGCGTGTTTGATGTCATTCGGGATCTATTTTCTGAAACGATTGAGGCCAAAGCCAGAGGCTACAAGCCGGGTCAGTTTTCCTTCAACGTTAAGGGTGGTCGCTGTGAAGCCTGCGGTGGTCAAGGCGTCAACGTGATTGAAATGAACTTTCTGCCCGATGTTTATGTGCAGTGTGAGGTTTGCAAAGGGGCTCGCTACAACCGAGAAACGCTTCAGGTGAAATATAAGGGCAAGTCTATCTCCGATGTTCTGGAGATGACTGCAGAGGAAGCCCTAGAGTTTTTTCAGAATATTCCTAAGGCTAATGTTCGCCTGCAAACGATGGTCGATGTGGGGCTAGGGTATGTCCGCCTCGGTCAAACTGCGCCAACCCTTTCGGGTGGGGAAGCCCAGCGCCTGAAGCTGGCCACGGAGCTATCCCGACGAGCCACAGGCAAAACCCTCTACTTGATCGACGAGCCTACCACCGGGCTTTCTTTCTACGATGTTCACAAGCTGCTGGATGTTCTACAACGGCTGGTTGACAAGGGCAACTCAGTCTTAGTGATTGAACACAACCTGGATGTAATTCGTTGTGCTGACTGGGTGATTGACTTGGGGCCAGAAGGGGGCGATCGCGGCGGCGAAATTATTGCGCTCGGCACGCCGGAGCAAGTTGCAGAGGTTCCCCATTCTTATACAGGGCAGTACCTGCAGCAGGTGTTGCAACAGCATCCTCCGGTTGCCCTCAGGAACTGATTCTTCAGCGTTCCGTCAATATCTTTAAAAAAGATATGTAAATTTAGGTGTGTAAACTTAGATACTATGTAATTTTAGATACAGTGTGCCTAAATTTAGATCTAACGTGTGAATCTCTATTTATGAATTGCTGAGGTGTTGTCATGTCTGTCTTACGGGTTCGGTGGGTTGGCAGGATGGCCTTACTCACTGCATTAGGAATCGTTAGTGCTGTTCCTGCACTCAGCCAGTCGGCCAATTTTGACTCTCTGACGCTCTCTCGGGGGTTTTCTCGCACGGAGGGAACGGTTCGGGGCTATACGCAAGGCGCTTTTTCGCTGTCGGCGATCGCCAATCGAGATCAAGACGGCAATCTCTGTTTGGGGTTTGCCGACTCAGTTCCCGACCACATCATGGTGCTGGAGGAAGATTTTCCGCAGTTGACGCTTCAGGTTGATAGTGGCGGCGGTGACACTACGCTGGTCATGCAAGGCCCCAACAACACCGTTCGCTGTGGAGACGACACCGGGCGAAATCCAGATGCCAGCATTGAAGCAACTGATTTGCAGGCAGGCACCTATCAAATCTGGGTAGGAGCCTTTGATTCAGGAGTTCGTTACGACTACAGGCTGACAATTGGCGAGTAAGATGTTTCTGGCTGCAACTCACTGACCGCTGAGCGCGTCTTAAGTTTTGTTGTGTCGCGATCGCCCTTCCCATTCCTCAACCCTATGTTCGCCCTGCTTTCCCTGCTGACTTTGGCCCAAGCCACGCCACCTCCTCCTGCGCCAGAACCCCAAGAAATCGTCCGTCCTCAAGAGGTCCGACCCCTCCCAGGACAGCTAGATTCTGTTCCGGTGTTTAACAGCAACAGTCCAGAACTGGTCCAGACCGAAGGAATCTTGCTTTCAGCGTTTCCACCAGAAGGGAAGCAAACTCCTGCCGCCCATCTCAACTTTCCCTTCAACGGGCGGTTTGATGTCTTTGCTCACCATGTCTATCGAGCCCCTTCCCCCGAAGAGCTGACCAGCATGTATGTGGGGGTGATTCTCTACAATCCGGGCGATCGCCCCGTCACCGTCGATATTCTCCAGGGTGCTAGCTACCTCAGCCAGCCCGATGCCCCCTTTGTTCCCTTGCCGTCGATAGTAGACAACCCGATGGGCACCGTCTTTGCTGGTCCTGGCAGTCGCGCGATGGGTGAGGTTTTGCGCGGACAGCGGCAAGATATCTTTCCAGCCCAAGTGGTCGTCGAGCCGGGACAATATCAGATGTTGATGAACCTGCCGATTTCGGTTCGCACCCTGGACCCACCGCTAAATGGTCGCTCGACAATGATGCGCCTGCGAAGTCACGGCACCGTTTATGCGGCGAGTTTGGCGCTGCAAGGACGAGAGGTGAATGGCGAAGAAGTTGCCCCCACACTAGCAGAATGGCAGGCACTTCTAGAAACTGGAGAACTAGCTGGAGCACGCGATCGCGCCCCCACTCCCATCGACCAGCCCGGTCAAATCATCTACGGGCGAGTCGCTGGCGTGGCGCAAGGTTCGACCTGGCAAGCCCAACTCACCGACCAACCCAATGGCATGTCGCTAGCCATTCCGGCGAGGGGAGAAGCCTTTTCCTATGGCCTGAGTACATTGGTTGCGGGCCGATTGGGTACCGAGCAAGTCCAGACCGCCCCGCTGTTGGTGCGCTATCCCGATACGGCCTACCAGGCCCACGGCAACTACGGCATTGAATATAATCTCTCTCTGCCGCTACACAACCCCACCGACCAGACCCAAACCGTCACCGTCGCCCTTGAAACCCCCATCAAAGAAGATACGCTATCCCAAGACGGCCTCCGCTTCTTTGATCCGCTACCCAGTCCCACCTTCTTCCGAGGCACAGTTCGGATTCGCTACAACGACGATCAAGGCTTGCCACGCACTCGCCATGTCCACTTGGTGCAGCGACGCGGCCAGCAAGGCGATCCGCTGGCAACCCTCACCCTACCTGCAGGAACCCGTCGCCTGGTCGAAGTAAGTTTCCTCTACCCCCCCGACGCCACCCCCCCACAGGTCTTAACGGTCAAAACTGCTGAATAGCAAAGGGCTCACTCGACATCAAGGCCCTCCCACATAGCGGACAGAGGTAGAGTTTGCCCGCTCAATGCCTCTCGAAGTCCTTGCTGGATGCCCTCGATCACCTCCTCTGTCGGCGTTTCATCAATGTCATCTTCATCCTCGTCGGCTATGAGAATGAGGATACGAACACGCTGAGGCTTGGTAATGCTGAGGGATCGATCGAGGGTGAGTTGACCGTTTTCGTCGATAGTGGCGGTGGTTTCTATGGCTTTCATAGGCCGTGGATGATTGAGGGCAAGAGGGCAGTGCGAAATCGAAACACGATGTATTCACACTGTTGCCGATCGCGCTCCGTTCAACAATTTAACCTCATTAAAAAACGGAGCGACGAGCAGTTTGGTGCTATTTGGGGGCGGCCATACGGGCTTTCATCCGTTCTTTGAGAGCTTCCAACGCGGCTGGCTCGGGTTGGGTTTGCTGCCAAGCAGGACGAGCCATGACCCGATCAGACCAGGCCTGTAGCTGGGGGTAGTCAGCCAGGGAGATGCCAAAACCTGGGAGCCAGGGCAGAGAAACGCCTGCCACAATGTCGCCTAGGGTGAGATGCTCGCTGCCAAAGAAGGGGCGATCGCCCAATAGCTCTTCCAGAAAACGCAAAACAACGGCAACCCGCTTTTTGGTTTCTTCCATCTGCTGAGGCTCTACCTCACCTAGGCCCATACTTTGACGCATGAGTGGCTGCGTTGCGGGGGCAAGCTCGTTGAGGATGACCATCTGCACCATGCGAACGGTGGCGATCGCCTGCGGCTCAGTGGGCAAGAGGGCTGGAGTCGGATACTTGGCCTCCAGGTAGTCCAAAGTCGCCAGGGATTCTAGCACGCGGAAGCCATCATCGACTAAGACAGGAATGTGGTGAAACGGGTTGAGCTGCAAGAATTCTGGCTGAAACTGATCGCCATCTAGCGACATGGCGAACGGCTCAAAGGGCAGATCTTTTTCTAAGAGCGCAATCCAAACCCGGCGAGAATTGGGCGATAGAGGGTGATGGTAAAACTTCAGCATCAATATCAATGACTCAAACTGCAATATCTCTCATTGTGGCTCGATTGTGGGCCAGTTCAGCGTTTAGTTCAGTTTCGCAGACCATCGAGCCCTAAGTTCCTCATTGCTTTGAGTTAAGCTCCTGCCAAAATCCTGCCCAAAATCCTGTCTTTGGTCAGATGATCTGGGGCGTGAGATGTGGTTTCTGGAGGAGGGGAGATTTATGTTTGGTGAAGTGAAAATGACTCAGAAAATTGCGATCGCCGTCATTCATGGTATTGGCCAAGCCGACGCTGACTTTGCCGATCCGCGTTCTCCCCGGTTTGTCTCCGGCCTAGCTCGCAAACTGCGCCCCCAATTTGCTCGGCTGATTCAGGGGCAAGTGGCGCGACCTGAGCTAGAGCTCGAAATCGAGCCTGTCTACTGGGCACCGATTGTGCAAGATTTGCAGGATGAACTGTGGGAACGCCTACAGATTAAGCAAAACCACAGCAGCTTTTTTGGGCTGCGGGGCTTTATCTTCCACTCTTTGGCAGATAGCGTTGCCTATCAAACCACCTCTTCAACCTCCTCTCAAGATCGCTATATTTACGACGCGATTCACCATCGCTTTGCCGAAACACTGGGCACATTGGCGGAGCGGGCTGGCGATCGCGCCCCTCTGTGCATCATTGCTCACAGTCTGGGATCTGCAATCGCCAGTAATTATGTTTGGGATCTGCAAAGCCGCCGAGCACCCGTCAATGCCCGCAACAACCCGCTGGAGCAAGGAGAGACGCTCTCGCTGTTTTATACCTTTGGTAGCCAGATTGCCTTCTGGTCATTGCGCCACAAAAACTTTGGGACGCCCATTCAGGTGCCGTCTCCTGATTTGATGGTTCACTATCCTCACCTGGGGGGAGAATGGCTCAACTTTTTTAGTCGCAATGATGTTTTGGGCTATCCCCTCAACCGAATTAATGCCCAATATCAGCAGGTGGTTCAAGACCGGGAAGTGAGAGTTGGCAATCTCCTCACCTTTTGGAATCCACTATCGCATAATGCTTATTGGCGGGGCGATCGTGTTATTTCGCCCATTGCCCAATCCCTCGCAACCATCTGGCGACAGGCCAATGGGCTTACACCAGATCCAAGTAGAGTTAGGATTTAATCAAGAGTTCACACTAAAACTTGAGGATGACATTGGATGGCTTTAGGGCTGGCGATCGCTGCCATTTTCTGCACTGTTGCTGCGGTCATCCTATGGGATTTGCGGGTGCAGTGGTCGCGAGAGCTAAAAGAACATTCTGAGAGCCTAAAGGAGGCGATCGCCACCCTCTGGGATCTCCAAAATTCTATGGCAGAGTGGAAAGCAGAAGCCTGCCGCAACGAAGAGAAATATGCAGAACTCTTCGAAATGTTGAATGCTCGCCATGCTGCCATTACGGTCGAAGCAGAGCTAGCCCGATCAGAATCTCCCCAACCATCTGATCGCGTCCCAATGACTCAATCCAACCCGACTCAACACCAACTGCCACCTTACCTGGAACTCATCGATTCTATTCCCGATCCTCAACCCGCTCCGACGCCAGAAGAGCAAGCCCGGATTGAAGAAATTCGTCAACTCTGTCAAAACAGCCCAAACTGGAACGATCCAGAACGCATAGAGCGGATGCTGGCTTACTTGAAGCAAGTAAATCCAGGGCAACCCGAAATTTGGTACTACGAAGGTATCCTGGAGCAATACTACAGAGATATCAATGGGGTTTGAGCAATTTCAAGGCACCTGTCAAGAGCTAGTCCTATCAAGAGCTAGTCCTGTCAAGCGCTAACGCCGACAGCGAGTTTGTTGTTCTTGAATGCGCTGTTGAATGTAGGTAGGAACGCCAAGACGAGCCCCCTCATAAAGGCGGTTGAACTCTCGCTGAAAGTGGGCTGCCACGGTTGGATTGTCTATCACCAATAGGTTTTCATCATTGCCCTGGTTGGCGGCTTTGCTCCAATTTTGAGACCCTGTGATCACAATGCGGCGATCGACAACGCCAAACTTGTGATGGAGCAAATCCCCGTCTGCGAGTTGAGGGACTCCAACGGTGGCGATCGCCTGTCTCCAGGGGCGATTGTCAGCATCATAGCGGCATTGGCTGTCGGCCAATTCGACCCCCATCATGTCCAACCCCTCACTATAATTGCGATAGGCAAAGCCTGAATCAATTAGCGCTCGTACCTGGACGCCTTGCTGATGTTTGGTTTCCAGAATATTGCTCAGGTTTTGTTCTGAGAAGACAAACAGCGCCATATCTGCCGTTTGAATTGCTGTGTTTAAAGCTTGACCAATCAAACCATTGACGCTTTCAGGCCAAGGACGCGATCGCGACGTGGGTGAAAACTGCACTGTCACTGTTGATCCGGTCGCCAAGGTCAGCGTTTGGGGCGCACGATAAGGCTTTTGTAAACCAAATTTGCTGTCCGGTTGTCCCCCAGGGCCATCTCCCCACATGATTTCAAATTCTTGTGAAAAGATTTGAGCCAATTGAGGACTCTCAATCCGTAGCAAATTGTTGGCATTGCCGATGCTGGTAGCAGAGCCAAAATCACCATGTACATCACTTGTCGTGAAATTGGCAGAAGTCACTATCAGCAAGCGATTGTCAACAATGACAATTTTGTGGTGCATCAAGTCACTGCCCTTAGAGCCATCCGCCGTGTCGTCAATTAGCGGAACACCTGCATTCTGAAAGATCACCAGCGCATCGCCTTGATCAATTTCAGCCTGACTCACTTCACCATCCTGATTGCGATCAACCAGCTGCACAAATTCTGCATACTTCCCACGTCCTCGATCGTCGAGTTGAGCGACCTCAGCAGCGGTAAAACTACTCCACGGACGACGATAGTCGTTTTCCACAATCACTCGCACTCGCACTCCAGCCCGATGCTTTTCCACCAAAGCCTGGGCAATGCGGGGCAAACGCAATTCTTGACTGGCGACATCCACTGAGGTTTGGGCAGAGGCGATCGCATCCACAATCACCTGCTCCAAATCATCGCCTAACCGTTCCTGCTGGCGATAAGGCTCAGTATAGAGAGCAGACTGCGAATGATTGAAATACACTTGAATCAGCGGATCTTGCGGGAGAGGCGGCTGGAGGGAGGCAGGGGTAGGGTGCGATCGCCAGGTATTAAACCCTAGAAACAGCAGCAACCCCAACACTAACAGCAGGCCAAAGCGAAACCAACGAGATTGAAGTAGACGCACGATGGATCTTCAAAAAGAGCAGATGGTTTAGTAGTGCCCAATTGCCCTTCAGGCATAACGTAGAAAGCTGAAAACTGAAATACAACACAAGGCTGTTTGACTAACGCTGTTCGCTAAGCGACTTGTCTGATAAGGACGTTTTTCGGGGCTTCACCAATCACTTCGATCGCTCTGGTGACGGCGAAGATGTTTTTTTGATCTTGCTCAAATTCATCAAAGGCCATCCCTGAGACAAACTGCTGGGCAGTATCGATCGCATCCAAAATATCTTGCAGAAAATCTTCAGAGTCTCGAGGAGTCAAACATCAACGAAATTCGGTCGTTTGATAACTGGTGTAACCCGTCTGGCAACTGGTGTAACCCGTCTGGCAACGGATTTCAGATCTAACAAAACAAGCAAAAGCCCTTAAAACCTAATGGAATCAAGGGCTTTTGTACGTTCGCACATTAAATGTCGCTATCGCGAACTCTTTTTTGCATCAAATAGCAGCCCCAAAAACCTTATACATCAAGCATTACAGAGATTTTTCAACCAAAGAACGACATTTGGTAATTTTCGCGAATTAGAAGCCGCAAAGTCAATTTCGCAAATTGTAGGTCGTTTTTTATTGAAGAAATCTTTCGCAAATTAAGTGTCGTTTTTCTTAGTATGGACAAGCTTGTGTTGGCGATCGCTCTTATGTAACACAAGGTGATTGCAAATGCCTTACCTACTCGTTGTTTTTTAGCTGTGAAGGTTGAGATTCTTACTGAAGATCATCGACTTCTGCTTCGCTAATGCGATAGTCTTCAGGGTCTTCGCCGATTTCGCCCACGAAAGAGAAGGAGCGAATCAGGTTGAAGATCTCGTGGGTCATACCGTCCAGGGTTAGGGCAGCGGGTAAAATGCTTGTTTGTAGGGCATCGTGTTTAAGTTTCTCAAAGTCGCGTTGCAGGTAGCGATCGCCCTCTGACAGCCGATACTGCTGAAAGAAATCGCGTAAGGGACTTCTCATGTGGAGAGTTTGTGAGGTTGTCTCTGCCTTCTCAGGGGTGTGCTGTTCTTCAAAGCAGGTTTCGATCTGAATTTCCTGTGCAGAACCTAATGCCTGTTGCACCAATTGCGGCTCGCTTTCGGGTAAGCGGGGCGCAATTTCCTCTAGAGCACGAGCACGGTCAGATTCATTTTGAATTGCCAGTGCTCCAATCAATGCCTGTTGCCCAGTTGCGGCTCATTTTGGGGTAACTGGGGTGCTATCAACTCTAGAGCAATGACATCGGTAATTTTAAGCCGAATCGGCTGGGCTTTAAGGGCTTCTGCCAGTAACTCTGAAGGCGATGGTAGCAACTGAGATGCTAACTCCACCAACGCCTTTACTTTTTCAGAGGCATCGGTAATGCGGTCAATCTCAGCTAATCTCTCAGATGTCAACCCATTTGAGCGGATGGGGGTTATATCGTCACTCATGTTAAGTTGTCTTAATGAAGGCGTGGAAGCAGCAAGGGGACAGCCAAGAAAACATGGGTGATGATTGGTCTCTGATGGCTTAATGATGGCATCCTGATGTAAACAGTAACTTTAAGCCGACATTAAGGGACTTTATAGCCACTTAAACAACCTTAATCAGTTTCTTGTAAGAATTCCTGCCACAAATTACCGCTTTAGCGATTATTAGGTGTTTTGCTCCTCCAGAGAATTGACAGTCATAAGCGTTATGAGCAATCTTGCTCTGCATAACTCTTCCTACATCATTCGCAAATTTCATGTCGTATCCTCTAGCTGTATCAAGGAGATAGTGATACATTTTTACTATCCACGCTAGAAATACGGCAATATTTTATGGATGATAGCCAAATTGCCTATTTAGATACTGACTTACAAGACTCTGATGAGGTTTTGTTGAACGTTTGCGCCTTCGACACTGACCCATCCAAGATCCTGATCGAATCGTCAGATCCTCACAAGCTGCGGTTTCGTCTCATTGAATGGTTAGCTGAGGCTCCAAATCGGAAGATTAAGGCTGAGCGGAAAGAGGCGATCGCCAACACTCTTGATATATCGACTCGCCAAGTTGAGCGTATGCTCAATCAATACAACGCGGATCGGTTGCGCGAAACCGCAGGTGTTGAGCGTGCTGACAAGGGAAACCATCGCATCCATGACTATTGGCAAAACTATATACGAGAGGTTTACGAGAAAAGCCTGAAGGATAAGCATCCGCTTAAACCTGCTGATGTAGTGCGCGAGGTGCAACGACATGCCGTGATTGACCTGCGGCATGAGGAAGGCGATTGGCCTCATCCGGCAACTGTTTACCGAATTTTGAAACCCCTTGTCGAGCGCCACAAACAAAAACAAAAAATTCGCAATCCGGGGTCAGGCTCATGGCTAGCGGTTGAAACGGAGGATGGAAAATTACTCAAAGCCAATTTCAGCAATCAGATTATTCAGTGTGATCACACCAAACTAGATATTCGGATCGTAGACAAGGACGGCAAGCTTCTAAGTTGGAGACCTTGGCTCACCAATGTTGTTGATACTTTTTCTAGTTGTCTGATTGGGTACCATTTGTGGCACAAGCAACCCGGCGCTCATGAGGTCGCACTCACTCTCAGACAGGCGATATTGCCTAAGCAATATCCACTAGACTATGAGCTTGAGAAATCCTGGGATATCTATGGACCACCGTTACAGTATTTCTTTACCGATAAGGGCAAAGATTTGAGTAAGTCGAAGCTGGTCAAAGCCATTGGTAAGAAGTTGGGGTTTCAGTGCGAACTGCGCGATCGCCCTATTCAAGGGGGGATTGTCGAGCGGCTTTTTAATACCATTAATACCGAGGTTCTAAAACCTCTTCCCGGCTACATTTCAAAGGAAGACGGTGGCGCAGAACGGGCAGAGAAGGAAGCCTGTCTCACCATTGAGGATATCGACAAAATTTTAGCGGGCTACTTCTGTGACAACTATAACCATCAGCCCTATCCTAAAGACCCGCGTGATACACGCTTTGAGCGATGGTTTAAGGGAATGGGAAACAGGCTACCTGAGCCTCTAAACGAGCGTGACCTAGATATCTGCTTGATGAAAGAGGAACAACGGGTTGTTCAGGCACATGGGTCTGTTTACTTTGAAAACCTGACTTACCGCTGTGAAGAGCTGCGATCGCTGAAGGGTGAGTATGTCACGTTGGCTTACGATCCTGACCACATTTTGACGCTGTATATTTACAGCCAAACTACAGGGGACAAAGCAGGTGAGTTTATTGGATACGCCCATGCCATCAACATGGACACGCAAGATTTGAGCTTAGATGAACTTAAACAGCTTAATAAAGTTCGGAGCAGTGCTAAGCGTAGCCATTCGAACTATGACGCGCTCGTGTCTCTAGATAAGCGACAAAAGCTTGTAGAACAACGGAAGCAGGAGAAGAAGGAACGACAGCGATCAGAGCAGAAAAAGCTGCGAGGGAAAAGTAAAAAGAACTCGAAAGTGGTGGAGATGCGGAAAGAGCGGGCAGGCAAATCGGCTAGTCGTGCCGAACCAACGGAAATCTTGCCTGAAAGGGTTTCTCACGAACAAATGAAACCTCAGCCATCTGTACCTTCTCCTCAGCCTATTGAAACCTCTTCTCCTGCACCAAAAGTTCAGGAACGACACAAGGTTGTTATTCCAAAAAATCAAACGCTGAAAAGGATTTGGTAAAGCATGGCAGAATCACAACTGGCAGTTCAGCTTCCTGTGGAGGTTCTAGCTCCTCAAATAGATCTAACCGATGTGCTAGTCAAAACGGCTGCAATCGAGGATCTATTCAAAACTGCGTTTATTCCCACTGACCGTGCCTCTCAGTATTTCAGATGGCTAGATGAATTGCGAGTCCTAAAGCAATGTGGTCGAGTAATTGGACCAAGAGATGTTGGCAAAAGCCGCTCGTCGGTACACTATCGAGAAGAGGATAGAAGACGAGTTTCCTGTGTTAAAGCATGGTCGAATTCAAGCTCCAAGCGATTATTTTCCCAAATCCTCAAGGATATTAACCATGCAGCTCCGACAGGGAAACGACAAGATTTACGTTCTAGACTAGCTGGATGTCTTGAACTGTTCGGGGTTGAGCTTCTGCTAGTTGACAATGCCGATAATTTACAGCAGGAAGCATTGATTGACCTGAAGCAACTCCATGAGGAGTCAGGAGTTCCTATCGTTTTAGTTGGTGGGCAGGATCTCGATAGTAGCCTGCAAAATTTCGATTTGCTCACCTGTTTCCCCTCGCTGTTCGAGTTTGACCGACTAGAGTACGAGGATTTACAGAAAACTCTACTGACGATCGAACTCGATATTTTGGCACTTCCTCAAGCCTCTAACTTATCAGAAGAAAACCTATTTGAGATTCTGGCGATTAGTACCGAAGCTCGTATCGGTATCCTGATCAAAATCTTGACGAAGGCAGTTTTGCACTCACTTAAGAAGGGGCATGGAAAAATTGACGAGGGAATTTTGTACAACATTGCCAATCGGTATGGCAAACGCTACGTTCCACTAGAAGCGAGAAATAAGTCTGCGTTGAGCGATAGCTGAGAGCAGGTATTTCGTAGGAGGAGGCGATCGTGCAGACTAACGAAGATGAGCCCCGTCTAGGTTATGTAGAACCATTGCAATATGAAAGCATTAGTCACTATTTAGGGCGATTACGGCGCTTTAAGGCGAATTCTCTCCCTTCTGCTTGTTCCTTGGGTCAACTGGTCAAACTTGCGGGAGCACTGGCACGATGGGAAAAGCTTTACTTCAATCCATTTCCTTCAGATGAACAGTTGAAAGCTTTAGGAGCACTAATTCAGGTTGCTCCAGCTCAGCTCGCTGAAATGTTACCGTCCAAAGGCGTAACCCACCAACCTCGGCCTATCAAGCTGTGTGGAGCTTGTTATGCTGAGATTCCCTGCCATCGGATTGAATGGCAAGCTAAATCGAAGGAAGAGCTAACTGGATGCGATCGCCACCAACTTCGCCTCCTTTCAAAATGCCCCCAATGCAGAAAACCTTTTCCAGTCCCAGCACTATGGGTTGAGGGAAAATGTGGAAATTGCTCCTTGCCTTTCGCCAAGATGGCAAAGTTTCAAAAATCGCTTCGAAGGTAATCGCCCTTTGTTATCCGTGCGATTCGATGAGTTGATTGCAGCTTGAACAGCGATCGCACAATGCACTACCACAGGCAAAGCAGTATTTAGAACGGGCGCTCGTCAGCCTATAAATGTAATTCTTTTCGATACTCAAATACAGCTTTTATTCTTCAGAATTGTTTTTGGTGCAGAGTACAAGCAATACTCTGCACCAGTAAAGTATGAATCGCAAATATAGCCTATACGGAATAAGTTGACGGGAACTTTAGTCGGGCAATCGCCCGCTCCTCGTATCAAGGGGGTTGAGGTCGTCCTCCCAAGCAATGTCAGACTTGACCCAGGCAGAACTGGGAGAGTCAGCGTCAAGCCATAAAAGGTAGCACCACTGCCAGCGATCGCAATGGGGTGCAAAGCTATAGAATCTACCGATGACGACTCCCCAGTCGGTCACTTCTCCATCCGACATCCAGTAGAGGCGATCGCCATACAAAAACCGGGGCATTTCTACGTCGGGGAAATGGGAAGGGAGGTCGGATGAGGGGGTTGGCAAATGAAAATGGATTAGGGATTCTGTTTGCGAGAGAGATGGATCAGACATGCAATCGCCCCAGTTTTGGAATGAGTGATCGTTTTATGCCAGATTCGATCTGGATCTGGCATGAAACGATCAAGGTTGACGGCGTAATTCTTGAACAATTTGTTGCGCCAAGGTTTTGCTCCACACCTGCTCAAACGGGCAAGAGACACGCTCTGCCTCTCGCTCAAACCAGGCGATCGCCTCCTCAAGCTGGCTGACTGAGTAGGTGTCGTTAACAAGCATTTTGGTAAGCAGGGATCGGACAATCAGGGCTTGAGCGTCATTCAACATGAGCATGGTGATCCTCCTGGGCATGGCGTTGGCGTTGGCTGAGGATGGCGAGAGCTTTGTCGAGATCTTTAGTTTTGATGCTGCGGAGGGCAATCAGGAGGGATTTGATGAGGGCAATCTCATCATCGGAAAGGGTAGTCATGCTGAAACTCCATGAGAATATAACCCAGATATAGCAATGCTTCTGGGCGTTTTTCTTTAGCTGAATCAAGTCTAGAACAGGTTGGGCAGTTAGGCAAGTTAGATAATGCCTAACTTTCGATTTTGCCTATGAGAAAATGGCTTGTCTTGTAAGACAAGTGACGAATGGCACCGAAAAGACCGGATCAAAAAGAAGTCAGAGTAATCCTGCCTCAGGAGGTTTACAGTCTCTTGCGGCGAATTGCGGGTGTCAGAGAGACAAGCTTAAACAAACTGATGAATGAAGCGGTCGAGAATTGGTTAGCGGCTGAGGCGCAACAAGAGACGATCGATCGTCACAGGTTGGATGAGACTGAGGATGAGTAGAAGTTGGGTGGGCGATCGCGTTTCACTCTTAACTCTTCGCTCGTCTCAGTTCGATCGCCACCTCTCGAATGCCTTTGGCAATTTCTCGAAATGCCTCATCTCGATTTACCCAGGTGGTCACAGGCTGACTGTTCTTGGGCAACATGGGAAGCTGACTGAAAGGTGCTCCTTTCCAATCCACCGGACGTAACAGGATAGGAATGACGCGAGCCTCGCCTGCCTGATGTCGCTCCACTGCTCGTTGAATCTCTTTGGGTTCATTCCCCGCCCCTTGGGGCGAAATACCTGCCGGGGCTTGCCCAGTGGGTTCATACCTTTGCTTGCGCTTGTTCTTGACTTTGAATGGCTTCTCGCCAAATTTTGTGATTGTAATACTTGCAGCGTGGTTGTATGGCTCTAATTACAACAAATGCCTGTTTACCCGAATCTGAGGGGAGAAGCTTAGTAAGTTTTGGTAGAAGCTCGGCTGTCAGGGATATATCAACTTTTTTCAAAATTTCAACTGCTGTCCAACTGATATCAAGATTCGAGTTTTCAAGTAAATTAGCAATCTGGGGAATAGCTCTTTTATCTCCAATCTCGATCATAATTCTTGTAGCAATATCACAAACCACTATATCTAGGTCCTTTAAAGCCTCTAAAGCAGGTACTTGTATATCTGGAGATTTTAGCTTTGCAAGAGATTTAATAGCTTCTACACGAGTATCTCTACAAGGTTCATTAAGACCAGCACTCAATAACGGAATTACTCTACAATCCCCTAAATTTGCTAACGATTGAGCTATTTCCCACCTAACATCAAGTGATTCGTCTTTTTCAAGGGACGTAATTAAATATGGTATTGCTCTTTGATCCAAAAGTTTTCCAAGAGCTTTTGCTGCACTTTGTCGTATACGGAAAGCTGGATTCTCTTCTAGTACTTGGACTAGTGCTAAAGTCGCTACCTTATTGCCTAATTTACCCAATGCTTCGCACGTTTCTTTTACAATATTGGAGTCAGGGTCATTTATTAGTTCTAACAACTTTGGTGCTGTATTTGCATTCCCTAATTCTCCAAGAACTTGGATGACACTACAACGGACCCATACATCCGGATCGTGTACCATTTCAAACAATTGTGGTAGCGCTTTGCTAAAGTTGTGTTTTCCAATTTCAATTACTGCATGCCGACGTAGTTCGGAATCCGAACTATTAAGATGTCTGCATAGAGCTGCAAGATCTCTATCTCGCTCAAGCTGAATTTCCTCTTTTTGATTCTTTTTTGACGTAGTACGAGCTTGAATACGTTCATTCCTTAATTCTAAAAGCTTTGGTATCTCTTTGAAGAAGAATTTAGGAGCAACTTCCTCACTTTCAATACTCCATAGTGCAGACTTTGCAGCGTGACGAACTTGAGAATTAGGATCTTTTTGAAGTTCTATTAGATCTACCTCTGAATCCTTATCAGCTAACCTCCCTATGGCATAAGCGGTACTCATACGAACCGATGGATCTAGGCTCTTTAATAGCTCCCTTAAAGACGGAAAAGCTTCTACGGACTGTGTTGCTTCTAAAAGATTAATTTTCAACCAATCAGGAATTTCTATAAAATGTGTTTTCTTAAAGAAGAAAACTTTAGACACTTTAGAAAGTTTGACATTATTAATCAAAGCAACACAGAAACTTTGATAGGTAGATACGACTGCTCCAGCCAGTCTTGCTCCCAGCATTAAATCTACTTCTAAAGCTAGCTCTACAGTTTTTACTGCTTGTTGTTGAGAAACTTCAGGTAGTGCAAGCATGAGGGCGATCGCCTCTGTCCACTTCCAATAGTTGAGGTATTCACGTTTGAATTTGTCCTCATCCTCAAGTAGCGTAGGAAGCTGTTGCAGTAGGTGTTCAGCTGCATAGTATTCCTGAATCAATTGATGACAAAAACTGACTTCACCTTTGTGAGGTCTTTGCAGCAGATGGTATTTAAGGAGATTGTTGAGCAGTGCTTGGGACTGTCTACGGTCGAATTGGAGCAGTATGCTCGCCGCTGTCCTTTCCGAAATCATTAAACCTGGATTGTGCGGATCGGGCGAGCGCAACATTTCAAAAGCTAAGTATTCCAATAAAAGATTCCAATACTCAAGATCCTCCGGAGAAACTGGAATTCCTTCGTGATTGATTTTGTAGCCCGTATAACTTTTAGTGAACCTTCGGAATGCTTCTCCCAAACTTTCTGGCACCGGATCTGAATTTTTGGAAATGTCATATAGCATCCATAAAACAAAAGGTGTTTTTCTAAGCTCTCGGTTGTCTTTATTTAAGAGCTTCAGGACTTGCTCCTCTTGCCCTGACATACATTCTCTTAAAAACCTTTTGATTTCTGGGTTACTTAGGGTTTGTAGATTTAGTCGTCTTTGAATGCCCAAACTGTCACTAGAATTACGTGCAGTACAGACAAGCGGAATTTTGGCGCGATCGCATTTTTCTCTAAAGTCTGCCAGCTTGCTATGAACGATGTCTACGGGTATCTCATTCAATCCATCCAAGAGCAGGAATAAACGTTTCTCCTGGAACAGAAGCGTTTTGATCTCTGGGATAGTTAAAGAAAGTTCTGGTTCTAACGCTTCTTTTATAAGGGTTAGCATTCCTGAACTATCTTCAGTGCTAGGGAGCGGTTTTTGATAATCTTTCAGCTTCACCAACACAGGAATGCGTGGTTTGGGGTTCTGAAGCTCTTGCTCTGCTAAGACAACCCAAAGCCGTAGTAATGCGGTTGTTTTTCCTATGCCTGGAGAGCCTACTAATAAAACGTGTTCCGATTTGACATAGTGCATGATTCCTTGGAGTAGCGATGGAGGGATAGGTTCCTTCAGCGTTAGGTTTTCTCTGCTTGGCTCTTCAGTTTGTACCGTTTGCTTAAATGTAAAGGTTGCTTGGCGGGCAGAAATTGTCTCAGTCAGACGATAGCGATTCCACCATTGCTCGTAATACTGGCAGAGCGATTGCAAGTACGACTTTACCGTTTCAGTATCTAACGTTTCGCCTTGATGAGTTGTAGTCGGTAACAAGCTACTCCAACGGCGATCGCCCCCATGAAACTCTCGCTGAAGTTCTCGTAATTCGGGAAACTGCTCCAAAATCACACGGGTAGGAATAGCACCACCACCTAAATCGAAGGAGCGATCGCGCGTAAATTTGACAATCCCACAAACCTTACCTGTTCGCTGGTTCAAGAGCGGTGATCCACTCATCCCTGGTCGTACTTGTCCCAAGGCAAATTTGATTAATGTTGGCTCATCCCCGGTTAAACCTTCACAGTTAAACGTGACTGGACAACCATTGGGAAAATCTTGGTCAGGATAGCCAAACAAATACAATGGATCGCGAGATTTGATGCCCTCATCTAAATACACACAAGCTGGATTTGCAGCGATCGGCAGTGTCACTCGTAGTAGAGCTAAATCATAGGGATCAGGAAGTGACTTCTCCACCACCGCTTCCAAGTTTTGGTTTTGCCACCGCACCCGAACGAGTTGCCCTTTTGCCTCCTGCACAACATGAGCACAAGTAAGAATCCACTCTGGAGCCACAAAGAAGCCTGTGCCCCACCCCATACGACTGGGAACCATAATCTTGACCGTACAGTGTTGCAGCATATTCTCTAGCTGGCTCATAGCTCACTCATAGCTCACTCATGGCTCAATCTAATCGGGGCGTTCCCATTCCAACGTGATTTCCAGATTGGCTTTGCCGGAGCCTTTGACAATTACTGCTGTCAGTTGTCCAGATTCGATCGCCAGTTCCATACCAAACTTGACGCTTGCCTTCTTGGGTTTCACCTTTTGGATGGGATCGGCAATCATTTGCACGACACCTTCGATCGCCTCCGCAACAGGTTGAAACTGCTTGACATCAAACCCGACATCTTCCCGCCCAGTTTGCGTCACCTCAAATTTGATCGTTGCCCCATTGGGCAGATGAACGGGAACGGTATCACTGCGGGATTCGGCAAAGCTCATAAAATGAATCTCCTGGATGTCATTTAGGTTTGTTTCTCATTGGGGACGATCGCGATGGATGACGCAGAAATCCTCATGGCGATCGCGGCTGCTCCCGGATTAGCCTTTGCAAGTCGTCAAGATTTTTTTGAACTATGAGGGTATAGGGATGCTCCCCGCCCAGCAGTCGCTGATACAACTCCAGAGCTTTGAAGTAGAGGGGTTCTGCCTCGCTGTATCGCCCCTGGTTCCGGTAGAGGTCTGCCAGGTTATTGAGGCTGGTCGCAACATAGGGATGCTCCTCACCCAGCAATCGCTGATACAACTCCAGAGCTTTGAGGTAGAGGGGTTCTGCCTCGCTGTATCGCCCCTGGTTCCGGTAGAGTGCTGCCAGGCTAAGGAGACTGGTAGCAACATTGGGATGCTCCTCGCCCAGCAATCGCTGATGCAACTCTAGGGCTTTGAGGTAGAGGGGTTCTGCCTCGCTGTATCGCCCCTGGTTCCGGTAGAGTGCTGCCAGGTAACTGAGGCTGGTAGCAACATTAGGATGCTCCTCGCCCAGCAGTCGCTGTCTCAACGACAAAGCTTTGAGGTTGAGGGGTTCTGCCTCGCTGTATCGCCTCTGGTTGTCGTAGAGATATGCCAGGTTATTGAGGCTGGTGGCAACATCGGGATGCTCCTCGCCCAGCAGTCGCTGTCTCAACGCCAAAGCTTTGAGGTAGAGGGTTTCTGCCTCGCTATAGCGCCCCTGGTTCCGGTAGAGTAATGCCAGGTTATTAAGGCTTTGGGCGACATCAGGATGCTCCTCGCCCAGCAGTCGCTGTCTCAACGCCAAAGCTTTGAGGTTGAGGGGTTCTGCCTCGCTGTATCGCCCCTGGTTCCGGTAGAGTGCTGCCAGGTAACTGAGGCTGGTGGCGACAGAGGGATGCTCCCCGCCAAATCGATCTCGACTGTGGTTCAGGCACTGGCTGAACCACGGTTGAGCTTGGGCATAGAGCCCTTGTCCCTGATAAAACTGTCCCAATCCAATGTAAGGCGCAATCAGGCTGTTATCCGTTAGCTTGTCTTTCCAGGTGGTGGCGGCTTCGGCCAGATGGGGAATGGCATCGGTGACGGCGCTGATCTGCTCGCGAGTCGGGGTTTCGGGAATCTCTTTTGCAACAGCCACCATCCCCTGGCAAAACTGCTGCTTAAGAGTATCGATCTGAGAGCTATCAAGCTGTTCCTGCGCTTGCCGTTTCATGCTAAAAAAGTTGCGAATCAGGGGATGCAATCGATAGGCTCCCTCGCTTTGCCGCTCCAGCAAACTCAGGTTCAACAGAGTGCGTCGTGCTTTCTTAAACGTTCGCTGCTGCTGCTCCTCCAGGCAACGCTCCACCAACGACCAGGGAATCGTAACCGGAGCAAACAAACTCAGCAGGTAGCTAAGCTGCTGGGCTGCTGGGGGCAGTGCCCTCCAACTCAGTTCAAAGGCGGCTTCTGCCCCTCGCTTCGCCGTCATGCGGGGGGCTCGCTCTGTCAGTGCCTCCTGGGTCAATCCTTCTGCTTCCAGTTGCGCGGTCATCTCTGTCAGGGTCAGGTCTTCCTCCTGCACCAGGTAACGCCCCACCAGTTCCAACCCCAACGGTAAATAGCCTAACCGTCGGCATAACTGCCTTGCAATCCAGGGTTCTCGCTGCAATCGCTCTCTACCCACCAGCGGCTCCAACAGCTTCAGGGCAGCACGCGGCTTCAGCACATCCAAATCTAAGCGCACCACCGGAGCACCAACTCGCTCACGGGTGGTAATCAGCACCTTAAAGCGGTCATCATTGGGCGGCAGGTAGGGCACAATTCGCTCATAGTCTGCTGCCGTATTCAACCCATCAAAGATAATCAGGGCATCCCCTGCTGCCCACCGCCGCCAGCAAAACTCCACCTGTCCTGGCAAATCCAGATTGTCCGGAGGCACCAGGTTAAACCAGCTTGTCGCCAATTGCACCAGCTTGGTGCCCACCTCCAACTCCTGCGCCTCCAGCCAGCACACTCCCGCTGGATAGGTCTGCTGCTTCAGGTGATAGTTCGCATACTGAATCGCCAACTCGCTCTTGCCCACCCCGCCCATGCCTGCGATCGCCGTGATTGCTACCCGTTCATGCTGCTGCAAGCACTGATGCAGTTCCTTCAACGCCGCATCCCGCCCGACAAATTCAGCCGCACCCGTGCGAGGTAGGTTGTTAGGAATGCCCTGAAGTTGTGCCGTTTGTCGATTCGCTGTCAGTGATTTCGCCAATTCACTCCAACGTCGATCTTGCTGATGAAACTGCTGCTGGTGTTCCGTTAATTCTGAAAACTGCTGCAAAATTACTGACGTTGGAATGGCTCCACCACCCAGGTCAAGGGAGCGATCGCGCGTGAATTTGACAATGCCACAAACCCTGCCCGTTTTGAGATTTAGCAGCGGTGAACCACTCAATCCGGGACGAACCTGAGCCGACTTAAAGACAATCAGAGGCGAGTTGTTTTCGATCGCTCTTCCTTCGCATAAACCCGTCACCGAAGTTCCTTGAGGAAAATTATCGGGGTAGCCAAAGGTGTAGAGGTCATCATTGGGCTGAAACTCATCCCCTAAATAAACACACGATGAACTGATATTTTGAGGCAGTGAAACCTGCAACAACACCAGATCACATTCGGGAACGAGTTGGGTAACGGTTGCTTCAGCGCATCCTTCCTGTTGTTGCCAAGCAAGTTGAACAGGCACTTCGGGCTTAAGCGCTTTCACCACATGGGCACAGGTGAGAATCAGCCCCGGCGCGACGAAGAATCCTGTTCCCCAGCCAGATTGACCAGGAACGGTGATTTTGACGGTGCAACACTGCAACAGTTCATCCAGCCGCTGCATCATCTAGCCAAATTCCGTTTTGCAAAACTGCATCTCTACCCTGCATCTATCCGATTCTACTGATGCCATATCATCGGTTATAACCTCAGATCCGGATATTCCCGAAAATTCAAGGGCGATCGCGACGATTGAGCACCTGATTCCTGCCCCGACGGTTCGCTCGAACTCCATGCCGTGCCATATCATCATCGGCTATATTGCCGGATATATCGTTTAGAGCGTGACCTCATGCCTCGTCAACGCCTGGTTGCTCAGCAACCCGCTATTGGTTATCTCGTCCACGACCTGCGCCAGCAGATGCAGCTTTCCCAAGAAAAGTTTGCGGCTCACTTGGGTGTTTCTTTTCAAGCGGTAAATCGATGGGAAAATGGCCGCGTTACCCCGTCCCCTATGGCGATGGAGAAGCTAGAGAAACAGGTAAAGCGACTGGGCGATCGCGGTAAAGCGTTGATGAATCGCTACATTTCGTAGGCTAAACCTTGACACTTTAAGTTGCCGCGATGCCAGAATGGGTCGGGGTATAGCGCTGGTTCTGTCTGAAGTTGTATGGCCTGCGCTCAAGTCGCTATGCTCCTACGTCTGATGTCTGGGGGGTTTGCGTTGCCCTTGTGAAGTCAGCAATCAGATTGTTATGCGGAGAAGTGAGTAGGTTGGCACGAACAAAGAAAAGCGAAACGGGCGGCAAAAACGGTAACGGGGCAAATCTGGGCTTTGAACAGACTCTGTGGGCAACCGCTGATAAGATGCGCGGCCACATGGACGCTGCCGAGTATAAGCACGTTGCTCTGGGGCTGATTTTCCTCAAGTACATTTCGGATGCGTTCCAGGAACTCTACGATGACCTGGCGGCGAGGCAGGAGACAGATTACACCGACCCGGAAGACCGGGACGAGTATCTGGGGTCAAATGTCTTCTGGGTGCCGAAAGAGGCGCGATGGTCGCATATCCAGGCGAACGCGAAGCAGCCGACCATTGGCAAGATCATTGATGATGCGATGGTGGCGATCGAGAAGGAGAACCCACGCCTGAAGGGAGTTTTGCCTGTTAACTACAACCGCCCAGACCTGGATAAGCAGCGGTTGGGGGAACTGATTGACTTGATCAGCACGATTGGGCTGGGGGATGAAGCTAGCCGCTCGAAGGACATTTTGGGGCGGGTGTATGAGTACTTTTTGGGCCAGTTTGCGGAGAAGGAAGGCAAGGGGGGCGGTGAGTTTTATACGCCGCAGTCGGTGGTGAAGCTGCTGGTGGCCATGATTGAGCCGTACAAGGGGCGGATCTATGACCCCTGCTGTGGTTCTGGCGGAATGTTTGTACAGTCAGAGAAATTTGTGGAGGCCCACGGTGGGCGGAAGGGGGACATTGCCATTTATGGGCAGGAGTCGAACCCGACGACGCGGCGGCTGTGCCTAATGAACCTGGCAATTCGGGGGATTGATGGCAATATTGGCGACCGGCAGGCAGACAGCTTCACCAATGACCTGCACAAGGACTTGAAAGCGGACTACATCCTGGCGAATCCGCCGTTTAACATCAGCGATTGGTGGCATGGGTCGCTCTCCGAAGATGTGCGCTGGCAGTATGGGACGCCGCCGAAGGGCAATGCCAACTATGGCTGGGTGCAGCACATGATCCATCACCTCGCACCGAATGGAATTGCGGGGTTTGTGTTGGCGAATGGCTCGATGAGTTCCAACCAGTCGGGAGAAGGGGAGATTCGCAAGGCGATCATTGAAGCGGATCTGGTGGATTGCATGATTGCGCTGCCGGGGCAGTTGTTTTACACAACGCAGATTCCGGCTTGTTTATGGTTTGTGACGCGGAATAAGAAGGGTGTGGTGGGGGCGAAGGGCTTTACCCCGTTGAGAGATCGCCGAGGTGAGACGCTATTCATTGATGCCCGGAAGCTGGGAGTGTTGATTGACCGCACCCATCGGGAGCTATCGGATGAGGAGTTGGCGCGGATTGCGGATACCTATCACGCATGGCGTGGGGAGCCGGGGGCGGGTGCCTATGAGGATGTGCCGGGGTTCTGCAAGAGTGCGACGTTGGAGGAGATCCAGTCGCATGGGTGTGTGCTGACACCGGGGCGCTATGTGGGGGCGGAGGAAACGGAGGATGACGATGAGCCGTTTGAGGAGAAGATGCAGCGCTTGACGGCAAAGCTGGAGGAGCAGTTTAAGGAGTCGGCACGACTGGAGAAGGCTATTAGAGAAAATCTTCAGGGGCTGGGCTATGAGAAATGAGTGGCGATTACTTACCTTCCAAGACGCACCATTAGAAATTATTGATGGTGATAGAGGAAAAAATTATCCAAAACAGTCTGATTTTTTGCAGCAAGGACACTGCCTCTTTTTAAATGCTGGTAATGTCACAGCAGACGGGTTCAATTTTGAGAATTGTAGTTTTATTAATCAAGAGAAGGATACAAGTCTTAGAAAAGGAAAAATTGAGCGAGACGATATTGTTTTAACAACAAGAGGGACTGTCGGAAATGTAGCTTTTTATAATGAAAAAGTTTCTTATGACCATATAAGAATTAACTCTGGCATGGTCATATTTAGACCAACGACAAGTGAGATTTTTCCAAGGTATCTTTACCTTTTTTTAAGGTCTAAGATTTTTAAGGATCAAGTCCAATCATTAACAACTGGATCCGCTCAACCGCAACTTCCTATTAGAGATATAAACCGAATTCAATTACAACTGCCACCATTAGATGAGCAGAAGGCGATCGCCCACATTCTCGGCACCCTCGATGACAAAATCGAACTCAATCAGCAGATGAACCGGACATTGGAGGCGATCGCCCGCGCCCTCTTCAAATCCTGGTTCATCGACTTCGACCCCGTTCGCGCCAAGCTGGATGGACGACAACCCGCAGGCATGGATGCTGAAACAGCAGCTCTGTTTCCTGCTGAGTTTGAGGATTCGGCATTAGGAAAAGTTCCCAAGGGCTGGCGAATCGTTCAAGTAGAAGATATTGCGTCTCGTATTGCCATGGGTCCTTTTGGCTCAAGAATTACGAGCGACAATTTTGTGTCTTCAGGGGTTCCAGTAATTAGAGGTAATAACCTGATAGATGGATTTGTCGAAGACAGATTCGTTTATCTTACAGAAGAAAAAGCTAATGAACTCAGAAGTTCAATTGCTTACCCTGGTGATATTGTTTTTACGCATAGAGGAACGCTCGGACAAGTTGGATTGATTCCAGAGAGTGCTGCTTTCCCACGATATGTAGTTTCTCAAAGCCAAATGTTACTTTCAGTAGACAGACAACAAATTAATCCTAGGATCGTCTACTACTTCTTTCGTTCCCCTATTGGACAACAAGCACTACTCGCAAACACTAATACAACAGGAGTTCCTTCAATTGCTCGTCCATCAACTAGTCTAAAAGCAATTCAGATTGTTATTCCTCCTAAAGGAGTTTCAGATTGTTTTGATCAACTTATAAATTTGCTGGAGTTAAAGCGTGAACAGAATGCTCAAGAGACTGTTTTCCTGACTAATATTCGTGATTCGCTTCTACCAAAATTGCTATCTGGACATCTGCTTGTAGGTGGATCATGAGTACATCAGTAACTGTTGAATATGAACAAGAAACTATTAATTACAATGAAAATCCTGATTTTAACCAATATATTGATGAGCAAGTTCTTCTTCGATACGGTATCACGGAAGGCTACATTGAAATTGCTGGCTCTCGTATGAGACCTAGCGAAATTTTACTTAAGGTTGATCCTGTTGCATATCATGCAGAATTAGTAGAGTTTCGACAGCTTGAAATTGGGGCTTTCAAAGAAATAGTTTTTACAGAATTTCCTACTCCAATAGCTTTTAACTTTGAGAGGTTTGAACGGGGCTATGAAAATCAGCAGCATCGTCTGCAGCTACTACGTGATACATGGGAATCGATTATATTTCTTCTCTATGCCTTAATTGTTGGAGAATATCGCTCTCGTGGATTAAGTATGACAGGAACCAGGATTAAGTCTCAACAAATCATATCTGATAGTTTAAATGACAAGCTTAGTATTATTGAGCAACTGATTGAATTAGCTGTTGACAAGAGTTATGAGCTAACCTGCCTAAACTTTATATCTACAGAAATAGTTGAGAAACTCCGAGAGCTAAATCGAATTAGAAATGATTTCTCACATTCATCAGCAAAGTCCAATGCCCAATGCAAGCAACTTATTGAAGATCATGAATCTGAAGTTTTCGTTATTCTAAAGGAGATTAAGGAGATTAGTAACGTAAGACTAATCCGATATATTGCTTCTGACGACGGCTCCCATTTATCATTTCGGCACGAAGACTTCAAAGGAAGTTCACTTAACCGAACATTTGCAAATGCAAATATTGAGCCTGAAAAGTTCGGGCAGATTTATTCATATCTAAATAATAGAAACATCCTTGCCATATATGGGAGTGATATTTATTGTATCTTTCCGTTCGTTCACTTCAAGTTAGATAGATCTGGAAATCATACCAGGCTGTGCTTTTACAAAAAAAGAGGGGTGCTCTTCCTAGCTGCCAACTTCTATATGAAGTTTTAGATGGTTCTGGTGAAATCGAGATGCCAGACTCGGATTTAGACAGATCTGATTTCTCATCTGCTATTGAATCAATACGAGCATTACTTCCAGATTTATCTACTGGAATAGGAGATGGTCCCGAATGAGCTTTTTTACGGAATCGGAGGTCGAAGACGTTGCCCTCTCCTACTTTGAGGAATTGGGCTACACCATCCTGCATGGCCCCGACATTGCCCCCGGCGAACCCAACGCCGAACGCAACACCCCCGGCGATGTGATTCTGGAAGGTCGCCTCCGTTCCGCCCTGGCCCAGATCAACCCCCAGATTCCCCCCGAAGCTCTTGATGAAGTTGTGCGGCAGTTGCTCCGCTCCGAAACCCAAAACCTGATCGAAAACAACCGCCGTTTCCATCGGCTCTTGGTGGATGGAGTGCCCGTCAGCTATCAGAGCGGAGATCGCACTGTCCACGATCAGGCATGGCTGATCGACTGGGACAACCCCACCCACAACGACTGGCTAGCCGTTAACCAATTTACCGTCATCGAACACCAGAACCGCCGCCCCGATATTGTCCTCTTCATCAACGGGCTACCCCTCGCCGTCCTAGAACTAAAAAACGCTGCCGCCGAAAACGCCGACATTACCGCCGCCTTTAACCAGCTCCAGACCTACAAGAAAGACATCCCCAGCCTCTTCACCTACAACGAAGCCCTGGTCATCTCTGATGGCCTCACCACCCGCATTGGCAGTCTCACTGCTGACCGAGAGCGCTTCATGCCCTGGCGCACCATCGACGGCATCGACATCGCCCCACCCAACACCCCCGACCTGGAAGTCGTCATCCGAGGTGTATTTGACCCCACCCGCTTCCTCGACCTGATCCGCTACTTCATGGTGTTTGAAGTCGATGGCGATACGGTTATCAAAAAGATGGCAGGCTACCACCAGTACCATGCCGTGAACAAGGCGATCGCCGCCACCCTTGATGCGGTTTCTCCCCAGGGCGACAAACGAGCCGGGGTGATCTGGCATACCCAGGGTTCCGGCAAAAGCCTGTCCATGACCTTCTACGCTGGAAAAATCATCCAGCATCCCGCCCTGGCAAACCCCACCCTGGTCATCCTCACCGATCGCAACGACCTGGACGACCAACTCTTTGGCACCTTTTCCAAATGTGCCGACCTGCTGCGGCAGATACCCACTCAAGCGAGCGATCGCGCCGACCTCAAAGCCAAACTTCAGGTTGCCTCCGGTGGCGTCATCTTCACCACCATCCAGAAATTCACCCCCGACGATCGCGGCGGTGAGTACGAAATGCTGAGCGATCGCCGCAACATCATCTTCATCGCCGACGAAGCCCACAGATCTCAATACGGCTTGAACGAGCGCATCATCACCCGAACCGATAAAGACACCGGAGAAGAGGGAGCCTACAAAGCCTATGGCTTTGCTAAATACCTGCGCGATGCCCTACCCAACGCCTCCTTCATCGGTTTCACCGGAACCCCCATCGAAGGGGTAGACAAAAACACCCAGCAAATCTTTGGCGACTACATCGACATCTACGACATCCAGCGAGCCGTCGAAGACAAAGCCACCGTCAAAATCTACTACGAAGCTCGCCTCGCCAAACTCGCCCTCAATGATGCCGAGAAACCCAAAATCGACCCCAACTTTGAAGACGTGACCGAAGGGGAAGAACAGTCCACCAAAGACAAACTCAAGAGCAAGTGGGCACAGCTTGAGGCAATGGTGGGCACTGAGAAACGGCTCTCCCTGGTCGCGCAGGACATCGTGCAGCACTTCGAGAACCGCCTCGCCGCCCTCAACGGCAAAGGGATGATCGTCGCCATGAGCCGTCGCATCTGCGTAGACCTCTACGAGCAGATCGTCAAACTCCGCCCCAACTGGCACACTGACAACGACGGCACAGGCACAATCAAAGTCGTAATGACAGGCAGTGCCTCCGACCCCGAAAACTTCCAGCCCCACGTCCGCAACAAAAAAGGCCGCGATGCCCTGGCAAAACGCCTGCGCGACCCCAACGATCCGCTCCAGCTCGTCATCGTTCGGGATATGTGGCTCACAGGCTTTGATGCCCCTTGCCTCCACACCATGTATGTAGACAAACCCATGAAAGGCCACAACCTGATGCAGGCGATCGCCCGCGTTAACCGCGTCTTCGGCGGCAAAGAAGGTGGCTTAGTCGTAGACTACCTGGGCATCGCCGAAGACCTGAAGAACGCCCTGATGGACTACACCGAGCGCGATCGGGGCGAAACGGGAATTCCCATCGAAGAAGCCGTAGCTATCCTCCAGGAAAAGTACGAAATCGTCGCGGCTATGTTCCACGGTTTCGACTACCACCTCTTCCACACAGGCACCCCCAAAGAACGGCTGGGCATCCTGCGAGAAGCCACCAACTGGATTCTCCGCCCCGATTTCCAGGCAGACGACGGCATCCGTCGCTATATCCAAGCGATCACAGAGCTTTCCAAAGCCTTTGCTCTATGTTCTACCGAAGATACGGCGATCGCCCTGCGCGAAGACATCGGCTTCTTCCAGGCCATCAAAGCCATCCTCTCCAAACACACCGTCGAAGGCACCCGCAGCAAAGCCGACCTCGATCTAGCCGTCCGTCAAATCGTCTCCAGCGCCATCTCCAGCGATGAAGTGATCGACATCTTCGCCACCGCTGGCCTGGAGAAACCGGAAATCTCCATCCTCTCCGATCGCTTTCTGGAAGAGGTACGCGGCCTACCCCAAAAGAACCTGGCCTTGGAGGTGCTACGGAAACTGCTGAATGACGAGATTCGAGTGCGAGCCAGCCGCAACGTGGTGCAATCCCGTCAATTCTCCGACATGCTGGAGAGCACCATCCGCCGCTACCAAAACCGCTCCATCGAATCCGCTCAGGTGATCCAGGAACTCATCAACCTGGCTAAAGATGTTCGAGAAGCCGCCAAACGCGGCGAAACCCTGGGCCTTACCGAGGATGAACTGGCTTTCTACGATGCCCTGGAGGTCAACGATAGTGCAGTGCAGATTCTCGGGGATGACGTGCTGAAGGCGATCGCCCGTGACCTTGTAGAAGCCGTGCGTAAAAACGTCACCATCGACTGGACAGAGCGGGAAACGGTAAGAGCCAAGATGAGAGCCATCATCAAGCGCCTGCTGAGAAAACACGGGTATCCACCCGATAAACAGGCTCAGGCTACCGAAACTGTGATCACCCAGGCCGAAACCCTCTGCAAAGATTGGGCAGCATGATCAAATTACTTACCATAAGCGCAAATCTTTTTTACGTTCCTTCCAGAGATGTCTTTGCCCACCTACGACCAACTCATGCTCCCACTCCTCAAACTCTCTGCTGAGGATGGTCAGGCTCACCCTATTGCAGCGCTACGCGAAAAACTCGCTCAACGCCTTAGCATCACCTCAGAACAACGTGCTCTCAAACTACCTAGTGACAGACAATCCATCTTCGATAATCGGGTCGGTTGGGCAAACACCTATCTTCGCAAAGCAGGGCTAATCTCTCGCCCCAAACGAGGATACGTTCAGATCACGCAACGCGGCAGAGACGTTCTCACCGAAAATCCGCCCACCATTAATGAAGCTTATCTCCAAAAATTTGGAGAATTTCGCGAATTCAGCGAACGTTCCGTCCCAGACGAGCAGGTGATAAGCCCACTAAACGATTCTCTATCCTCCTCCATAACTCCTGAAGAAACGATCAGTAAAGCTTTTGGGATTTTAGAGGCCGAACTCCGCGATGAATTGCTGGATAAGGTCAAACAACTTGCTCCCGACCAATTTGAAGGATTAGTCCTGAAACTCCTTCATGCAATGGGCTATGGCGGCAGTCTCAAAGATGTTGAAGGCGTTCCTCGTGGTCCCGATGGTGGCATCGACGGCACCATCAAAGAAGACAAACTGGGCTTAGATGTCATCTACATTCAAGCCAAACGTTGGGAAAATTCAGTCGGGCGAGAAAAAATTCAAGCGTTTCAAGGCGCGCTAGCCGGGGTGGGTGCTCGCAAGGGTGTTTTTATGACTACCTCAAGCTATAGCCAACGTGCGATCGCCTATGCCTCTCAGTTGCGAGATAGCAAAATCATCTTGATTAATGGGCAAGAACTTGCTCAGCTCATGATTGAGCATGATGTCGGCGTCAGCATCAAAGAAACTCTCCACATCAAGCGGATTGATGAAGACTTCTTTTCTGAGACCGATTTCTAACTCAAAATAAATCATGCTCTTCTAAATCTTCGTCCGGCTGGCTTATTTCCCAAGCGTTCTGGACAACACTGAGACGGAATATCACAGTAGGGACACTCGTGAAAGCTCAGAACTTTTCGAGGTGGAATAGCTCTGCCGAGGGTGGCGATCGCCTCGCGGAATTGTGCCTCAAACGCCTCATCTACCACCTGCTCATTGGAGATGGCGATCGTCCCATCGGAGTATACCAACCGTCCCTGCAACTTCATCCTGCGGCATTTTGAATGACTTGAGGGCAGCAACAGCATATACAGCAACACCTGGTATAAATCTGAGTCCTTCTTAATCCTCAACCCAAACCTGCTCATCTTGAACGGCCAAAATATCAGGCTTCCCCGCAATGCTAATGGCGTGTTGCTGCCCCACAATCTCGAACCAGTTCTCACCCTCCACAGATACCTTCCATCCTTCTGATTGCAACTGCGAAAAGCGATCGCCCAGCAACGCCTGATGACTGGCATTCCATTTGGCTGAATCAAAATTACGGCTCAACTTCTCATACTTGTGGTGTGTTCGGAACCACACCGACCACAGACATTGGCTCTCGTCTGTCATCAGCTTGGCTAGCCAAGTCACCCAGACAGAAGAAAGTTGTTTTGGTTCGTAAAATGCCACGGCATGTCGAAGATTAACGAACTCAACTACAGTACGGTTGCACTGTTAATTCAACAAGAGAATCTTGTCATTTGACAATTTAGATTCCTCTGGATTTTCGCCGCGTCTCGTTATACATCTTTCGGAGAACTTGTAAGTATTCTGGTTCTGTCTCTACAGTCGTCCAAATATGGTGAGCTAAAGCCAGTCGTTGTTTATGTTTCTCGGTCGGCACCCGACGATGTTCCCCTTGGGAAAACCAGTGATTGACTGTTGTAACGGAGCAATCGCAGACGAACGCTAGTTCATCTCGCGACACGTTCCAAGTAGCTAAAAACTCCTCAACTTCCATCTGCTCACCGTTTACAGGCCAAAGATATATTGCTAATGACTTCCAGTGTCGATGAGTCGGGGTTCGAGGAGCAAGAGACATGGTTAAATGTTTTGCCAAATGACAAACTTTAGGTTATCATCAATAACATCTTTTTAGAACCGATGTACTAAATTATTGGCCGAGTCGAATTTCCACTAGAACACTTAATCCATACGTTAAACCTGGGGATATTTCTATGGGGTTCATCACAATTCAGTGCCGACTTGCTGTTGGTGAAACCATTCGACAAAAACTGTGGGACTTGATGGCGAACAAAAATACGCCTCTCGTCAACGAGCTGCTCAAACAAGTCAGTCAGCATGACGATTTCGACGCATGGCAGCGAGTAGGCAATGTTTCAGAAAAGCCAGTGCGAAAACTTTGTGAGCCGCTGAAATCTGATCCTCGCTTTGAAAAGCAGCCAGGACGTTTTTATACCTCTGCCAGTTTGATGGTGACCTACACCTATAAATCCTGGTTTACGTTACAAAAGAAGCGCCGCCGCCGTTTAGATGGTATGCGTCACTGGTTAGCTGTCGTCAAGAGTGATGTTGAACTGGCTCAGCTCGGAGGCTGTAATTTGGAGATGATTCGAGCCAAAGCGCAGGAAGTTTTGAACCAGTTGGACGCCCAAAATGCTTTCCCCCAAGAGCTTTCTAGCAAAGAGAAGAAAAAATCAAAAGTTGATCGCGATCTGATAAAACTCCTATTTGAAACATATGAAACAACAGAAGATCCCTTGAGTCAGTGTGCGATCGCCCATTTGCTCAAAAATGGTTGTCAGGTGAATGAACAAGAGGAAGATCCCGACGCATTCATTCATCGGATTCATCGCAAGCAAAAGGAAATTGAGCGGCTCGAAGCTCAGTTGATCAGTCGTTTGCCCAAAGGGCGAGATCTCACAGGCGAGGAGTTCCTGAAAACGCTTGCGATCGCCACGACGCAAGTTCCAGAAAATGAAGTTGAACAGCTCTTTTGGCAATCCAAATTGTTGACAAAACCAGCCAGCTTGCCCTATCCCATTGTGTTTGGGAGCCAAGACGATCTGCGATGGTCAATGAATGAGAAGGGACGAATTTGCGTCACGTTCAATGGGCTTGAAAAGGCAATTCCTGAACTTAAGAAGGCTCCTTTCCAAATCTATTGCGATCAGCGGCAATTGATATTTTTTCAGAAATTTTTGCAAGACTGGCAAGCACATCGCGAAAATGAGGCCACTTACCCATTAGGTTTGTTTCTGCTTAAAACTGCTTCTCTGGGTTGGGAAGCCGGGACAGGAAATGGAGATCCTTGGAAAGTCAACCACCTAAACCTACATTGCACCTTCAACTCAAATTTTTTGACGGCCGAAGGAACTGAGCAAATTCGGCAGAAAACCATTCTCCGTCTTGAAACACAATTGTCTAAAATTTCAGATTTGGAAGCGCTCACTGAAGATCAACAGGCATATGTTAAACGCCAACGCTCATCACTAGCTCGGTTACAGAATACTCCTCAACGGCCTAGCAAACCCCAATATCAAGGACAACCAGAAATTATGCTGGGGGTGAGCATCGGCTTAAGGTATCCATTAACAGCGGCAGTCGTTAACCTTAAGACAGGACAAGCGTTAACTTATCGCAGCACACGTCAACTGCTTGGTAAAAACTACCGCTTGCTCAATCAGCAACGACAGCAGCAGCAGCGCAACACTCTAAAGCGTCATAAGAATCAGGTTAAGGGACACACGCACCAACCTTCAGAATCTGAACTTGGGCAGTATATCGATCGCCTATTGGCAAAGGCAGTTATTAAGCTAGCAAAGCAATTTCAAGCGAGCTGTATCGTCCTTCCCAATACCAAAAACCTAAGAGACTATATAGCCGCTGAAATTAATGCGATGGCCGAGCAGAAATCTGACTTCAAGCAGGTACAGGATGCATATACCAAACAAGTTCGTATGAGCATTCACCGCTGGAGCTATGGCCGGCTGCTCACCGCCATCAATACTCAGGCTGAGAAAATCGGGATCGCGACTGAAACAATTTCCCAACCACTTCAGGGAACTCCGCAAGAAAAAGCAAAAGATGTAGCGATCGCTGCCTACCATTTCCGACAGATTTCCTCAGAATAAGTAATTGAGGAAGTATATTTGAACCTAGACAAGTTAATATATCAAACAATAGCGCCGTAGTTCATGCTTAATTGAGCCACTGAACTATAAAGGGGTCAGTTTGATTGTCGTGAGACGATCTCGTGCTTTCCGCCCCTGATTAGCTGCCCGGTCACTGACTGCCATCCTGGTTGTTGTTCAATATTGGATGATGATGGGGATGGGAAGTTGCATTAGCCTAAATCCTTTATCTAATGTAACGTAGGTGCGCGCCCAGCAGAAGTGATCCCAGCCTTCAGCAATGAAGGTACAGCCTGGTTCTGTAGTGGCAGCTACTATATTGCCTCCGAGCAAGGAGGAGTCCTCCCAATATATTTTTGGCAAGCCTAAGTGAGAGCAAAATCCCTAGAGGGTTTGCCAAAACGTTTAGAATCGATTCCAGAACTGCTTTTCAGAGTATTTGTCAATCTCGACCTGTCATCATTATTGCAATTAGGCCTCACTTATTGCAAATGCTGATCGAGTGTTGCCAATTTTCTTCTGGAAGGGAGTCTAAATAAGGGTTCTGGCGCTGAGAGTCGCAATCAACCTCTCAGAGGTGGGAGGGTTGAAAGACTGTTGAGGGAGAAATAACTCTCGATGGTCTAGGGAATGTCGCAATCAACCTCTCAGAGGTGGGAGGGTTGAAAGAATGGAACATTGTTTTTGGTCGCGATCGCATTCAAAGTCGCAATCAACCTCTCAGAGGTGGGAGGGTTGAAAGATCTAGCTCGCCCCACGACTGGGGGGAACTCAAAAGAGTCGCAATCAACCTCTCAGAGGTGGGAGGGTTGAAAGATTTGGGTTGCTCATTCGCCCCACCTGGAGCGCTTTGGTCGCAATCAACCTCTCAGAGGTGGGAGGGTTGAAAGAGACAATTCATCGCCATCGGACTGCGATAGACAAGTCGCAATCAACCTCTCAGAGGTGGGAGGGTTGAAAGCTAAACTAGAGAGCATCCGCTAAAGATGTTTTTTGGTCGCAATCAACCTCTCAGAGGTGGGAGGGTTGAAAGGTGCTTCGTCGTTGAAGACTTGCCGCGACACGAAGGAGCGGTCGCAATCAACCTCTCAGAGGTGGGAGGGTTGAAAGAAGCTAATTCTGGAATAGAAAGCCAGCGGTGGGAAGTCGCAATCAACCTCTCAGAGGTGGGAGGGTTGAAAGAGTTTTTCGCTCCACTCTGGAGATTCCCTACTACCTGTCGCAATCAACCTCTCAGAGATGGGAGGGTTGAAAGTAGCTGGTCGAACTGGGGCCAGGTGGTCCTGGTAAAGTCGCAATCAACCTCTCGGGAATGAGAGGGTTAAAGATGGGTGCCCCTTGAGCCACATCTGTACCAAATCTTAGTTGTTTCCCAAAGATGCAAAGGCTGAAGAAGACTTGATGCGCTCTTACTCCGATCAGCTTGTGAACCTGAAACAGAGCGATCGCAAATCACTATCTAAACTTGGAGGACTGAAAGGAGCACTCGATTCGTGAAAGGAGTACTCAGCTCGTTATTGTACCGATTCGCCAATGAACACTGTTGCTATCTAAATACAAATGGTGCATTGCTCAGCGAGACAAAACGACATCAACTTGCGAATCTCATATTTTTGCTAGACAGCGACATTAACTTGCGAATTAGAGCCAAAAGAGGCTAAAACGACATTAATTCGCGAATAGCGACATTTAATGTGCGAATGTACATTGGAGGGTAAGCCGATGGCGGGATTTGAACCCGCGACCGCTCGATTACGAATCGAGTGCTCTACCACTGAGCCACATCGGCAAATGCAGTTATACAGTATAGCAGGGTTGAGGGGCGATCGCTCAATGCATTCCTGCTTAATTTTGGTTTCCGTTTTACCGCTGCGAGACTGAGCCAACCAGCATGATAGAAACAGGTTCTCCTGCTGGAATCAGGGTTTGACCGACAGGCACAACAGCTAGAGCATTGGTTCGGGCCAGGTTAATCAAATTCCCAGAGCTATGGCTTCCTCCGGCTAGCTCAAACTCATAGCTGCCTTCAATGAGTCGCAGTTGCCCCCAAAGGTAAGTTTCTCGTTGCCCTCCGGCTTTGAGATCGTGGGGCGATCGCCCCTTCACAAACATCGGCTGCCAACCCTGAGGCAATCCCGACATCTTTTTGAGAGCGGGCTGTACAAATCGCCAGAAACTCACCAGCGCTGAGACAGGATTGCCGGGAAGGCCAAAATATAGAGTAGGGGAAGGTTTTGCATGAGGGAAAGTTGCGACTGTTAGCGGTTTGCCCGGTTTCACCGCGACGGCTCGGATGTGCAACTCTCCCCCTAGTTCAGCCAAAATCTGATCGACATAGTCATAATCGCCCACAGACACTCCCCCCGATGAGAGAACGACATCAGCAGAGGCGATCGCTTCAGCAATTTTTGCCTGAAGAACCTCAGGCTGATCAGGCACGATGCCCAAACAGAGAGGCTCGGCTCCAGCTTGAGCCACCAGTGCAGCCAGCGCATACTGATTGGAATCCACAATTTGTCCAGGCTGAAGCGGTTGTTCTGGCGAAACCAGTTCGCTCCCTGTAGAGAGGATGGCGACCTTCAGCCGACGGTACACAGGAACCTGCACGCATTGGGCCGCGGCTAATACTGCAATTTCGGGCGCTGAAAGCATTAGACCTGCAGGGAGTAGGGACCTGCCTGCCTGGTAAAACTCGGCCCGATGTCGGACAAAGGCTTGCGGTGTGGGAGGGGCAAAAATTGAGACGCGATCGCCCTCTCGCTGCGTATTTTCCTGCATGACCACCGTATCGGCCCCCGGCGGCATCATCGATCCAGTCAAAATTCGCGCGGTTTGTCCAGGCTGGATGGTTTTCTGGGGTTGATACCCAGCCGGAATTTCCTCTACTATTGTCAGCACCGCAGGCTGTTCGGCATGGCAATGTTGCACATCCTCAAAGCGAACGGCATAGCCATCCATTGCAGAATTGTCCCAGTGGGGAAAGTCTAACGAGCTGGTGACAGCCTGAGCCAAAATCCGGCCTGATGCAGATCGCAAATCGACAACGTCAACCTCTCGCTCTGGGTCGAGTGGTTGCACCAAATCTAAAATGAGGGCTTCTGCTTGTTGAACCGACAGCATGAGAGTAGGAAAGGTAAATGACACCATAGCTAGCACGGGCTTGAAATCACCTGGTGCCAGAAGCAAATTATTTATAAAGCTTAAGATGAGAATGGCTGCTTGATCACAAGACACAAAATCCCGGCGAGGCTACTCTTAGATTTAAAAATCCGTAGATTACTTGCCGATGTTTGCCAGCGTGTGAAATAATTGTAATTTGTGTAAAATTCTCTCCCGTTTGTGAGTTTGCAGGATTATGGCTAAGGGCGTCCGTCTCGTAATTACACTAGAGTGCACCGAATGTCGCACCAACCCCGACAAGCGATCGCCAGGGGTTTCTCGCTACACCACCACCAAAAACCGTCGTAACACAACTGGGCGGCTCGAACTCAACAAGTTCTGCCCCCATTGCAACAAGCATACCGCTCACAAAGAAATTAAGTAGAGCTGAAATTTCTGGGCTAGTCTCACCTGCTGAGCGAAAAAGCCCAATCCCTGTGTAAATTTTTTGATTGTTAAAAGATTGTCATGACCTACTATCGTCGTCGCGTTTCTCCGATCAACCCCAAAGAGCCCATTGATTATAAAGATGTCGACCTGCTCCGGAAGTTTGTGACTGAGCGGGGGAAAATCTTGCCTCGGCGGATCACAGGCCTGACTGCTAAGCAGCAACGCGACTTGACCCAAGCCATCAAGCGAGCTCGCATTTTGGCACTGTTGCCTTTCGTAAACCGGGAAGGCTAGAGATGGGCTTAAGGTGCTGGGTATGAGAAGATGACCTAGTGCCAAATATTCAACGTCCAAACTTAGCGTACATGACCCCCCAGTAAGCGAATGGAGAAGGGAACCCTCGTAGAGTTTAGGCTCCATGGCGATCGCCGTCTTGGGGTAGCAGATCGACCAGAAGGTAAGAAGCACTGGATTGTCGTAGATGAGCGCAACCAGGCTCATACCCTGCACCCCCGACAGGTCACCTATGAAGTGACAGGGCAGGCCTTCAAGCCTGCAGACGTTCCCCAATTCTTAAAAGAGATTCAGCCTTATCTCGATCCGTCGAGTTTGGAGGTTGCCTGGGAGTTTCTGGTTGAAGAAGGGGCCGCTGTTGATCCAGCTGAAATGGCACAGCTCCTATTTTCAGATCAAAGCCCAGCGTTGTGTTACGCAGCTCACTATCTTCTGGCTGAAGATAAGATTTACTTCAAACAGAAGGGCGATCGCTATGAGCCTCGCTCCGTCGCTCAGGTCACCGAACTCAAACATCAACTTACTGTAGAAGCCCAGCGACTAGAAGAGTGGCAGGGCTTTTTGTCACGTCTAAATCAGTCATTGGCTGGAGAACCTGTGGAATGGCAAAGTAGCGATCGCCCCCGCCTTGAAGCGCTAGAGCGATTTGCTACTCTGGGAGAGGAAGCGACTCATCAAGGTCCAGCCATGGAAGCGCTTACCGCTTTGGGAAGGCCTAAGACCGCTGAAGCCGCATTTCAGCTTTTGGTGGACTTGCAGTTGTGGAGCCCACACGAAAATCTGTTTCTGCGACGTAGTCAGATTCCCACCCAGTTCCTTAGCAGGACCCTCGAAATGGCGCAATGCCGCTTAGACAATCCTCCACCCGACGCCGACCCCAATCGCCTGGATCTGACTCATCTCAAGGTTTATACCGTTGACGATGAAAGTACGTGTGAAATTGACGATGGGTTAAGCGTTGAGTTTTTGGAGTCTGGTCAGCAGCGGATCTGGATTCATATTGCCGACCCAACCCGCTGGCTTGCACCTGGAGACGATCTCGACTTAGAAGCCCGTCGTCGTTGCACAACCCTGTACCTCCCGACGGGGATGGTCCCAATGTTTCCCTCCGAGCTGGCGACAGGGCCAATGAGCCTGGTACAAGGCAAAATTTGTGCGTCGCTGAGCTTTGGCGTCACCCTAGATGAGGCAGGAGCGGTTCAAGACTATAGCATTCACGCCAGTCTGATTAAGCCCACCTATCGACTCACCTATGAAGATGTCGATGAAATCTTGCAACTGGGTGTGCGGGCTGAGCCAGAGTTAGAGGCATTGGCCGTTTGGGCGAAACAGCGCAAGTTGTGGCGACACTCTCAAGGGGCCATCAGCATTCACATGCCGGAATCTTCCATCAAAGTCCGGGATGACGAAATTACCATTCAGCTCCTAGAAGACTCTTCAGCCCGACATCTAGTTGCGGAGATGATGATTTTGGCGGGTGAGGTGGCAGGTCGCTACGGTCAGGCCCACGATCTACCATTACCGTTCCGAGGCCAGCCCCAGCCCGAACTTCCGCCCGAAGAAGAGCTGCTCTCTCTGCCACCGGGCCCTGTGCGCTACTGTGCGATTCGCCGCTGTATGCCCCGCAGCGAAATGAGCATCACACCCATGCGTCATGCCAGCCTCAGTCTCAATACTTATACACAAGTTACCTCTCCCATTCGTCGCTACAGTGACTTGCTAGCGCACTTCCAAATCAAGGCCCACCTGCGCGGCGATCCGCCACCTTTTTCGCCTGGAACGATGCAGGACTTGATGCAGGCGGTTAGCTCTGCGGCCCAGGAAGCAACGTTGGTTGAGCGGCAGACCAATCGATACTGGGCACTAGAATATTTGCGGCGTCAATCTGAAGAAGTTTGGCAGGCAATGATGCTGCGTTGGCTCAGAGAGCATGAGGGCTTAGGACTAATCCTCTTAGAAGACTTGGGGTTAGAACTGCCGATGCGCTTTAACCGGCCGATTGCCTTGGGCGATCGCTTCGACGTGAAAGTTACCTATGTCGATCCGCGTCACGACGTTATTCAAATGATGGAATTAACTGAACCCGCTGCTCAGGCTGCAATGACTTGAGCAGCGGGTTCAGCAAACCAACCGACCAGCAAGCCAGCCGACCAGCAAACTAGTAGAAAGTTGCCTCACTGGCCGAAAGCTGGGGGGCTTGTATGGGTTGATTGCGCACTGTAGCAAAAAACTCCACCTTGAGATTGCCAAGCTGAATCAAATCTCCATCTCGTAGTAACCGCCGCTCCAAAGGGTCTAGGCGACGTTGGTTGATCCGCGTTCCGTTCTTGCTGCCTGCATCTGTAATGTAAAAGCCATCATGGGGATAGTGACAGATCACAGCATGTCGTCGAGAGACTGCATCGTTTTCTACGGCAATTGCACAGACTTGACTTCGACCAATCAACCAACTTGAGGCAATTTCTGTAACGAAGGTCGTAGAGGGCTCGGCCAAATTTGTTGCTAAAAATGCTGTGCGTCCGGTGGTTACAGCCTGAATGTAATGGGTAGTCAGCTGGCAGCGATCTTGAGCTTTTAGAATGGGTGCAATGATGGTTGAGACTTCATCAAGGTTGTGATCACAGTCTACAAAAAGAGAATTCGAGAGAATAGGGTTGCGCTTTAGAAAGCTAAGCGGGCACTCAGCAGCAACGCTAGAAGAGTTCAGGTGCGACATATTGGCTTGAGGTCAACAACGAAACGACAACCACGGATCTATGACAGACCCTGTGACCTTGAGACAAATAAGCGAAACAACACGGCTTGCTGAAGTCTTACTAGAAGGGGGGCTGAAAGTGACTTGGGGGCGTCAGCAATCTATCGGTACAGGCTAGAGAGCACTGCGGGGAAGACTAGAAAATCATGCCGAAAGTGGATGAGATCTATCAACAGCTAAATCGAGAGGTGCGCAATTTTGCACCGGAAAAACCCTGCAAAAAGAGGTTTATCGTATTGCCTGTCACCCTGATCTCTGTAGTTGCACGGTCGAAAACTGTTAAGCAAGATTAAAGGCTACAAAGGCCTCATCTGGCAATCCCATTGACTAGAGAATTTATCAAAGCTTTATAGAATCACCCTAAATAGGGATTTTTTTAAAATTTCGCCAAATAATTTTCGAGTTTTTGAGCTGCGATCGCCCCTGACCTGACAAGCAAGTCAGGAGGAAATAGTGACGAAATGACGAAGTAGTTCCCAAAAATCTGGTGTGAAGCTGTCTTCATGAAGTTTGTGACAACTCAAACACTGAGTCGAGATACTTTTTTCTCTCTTTGGGTGATTCCCAAATGTCGCCGATCCTTGGGAATTTGCCCCTGTTTTCAGGCAGAATTTAAGGAGATGCTGTCTCGTCCATAGATAGCCCTTGCCCGCAAGGCTATTTTGATTAAGTCCGAGATAGCTACCATTGAGACTAAAAGTTGAGATTCTGCTCTCCGCAACGGTCTCTTTTGTGAATTCTACCGAATCATCCTTAGCGATATCCATGAAGCCTTACCTCGCTGCCGCAGTCCAGATGAATAGTGTGCCTGACTTGCAAAAAAATTTAGCTCAGGCAGAAGATTTGATCGATCTTGCCGTGCGGCAAGGGGCCGAACTCGTTTGTTTGCCCGAAAACTTTCCTTTTCTAGGGGATGAAGAGGCCAAACTGGCTCAAGCTGACGCCATCGCGCAGGAAAGCGAAAAATTTCTCAAGACGATGGCCCGTCGATATCAGGTCACACTCCTAGGCGGAGGATTTCCAGTGCCGGCTGAGAATGGCAAAGTTCACAATACGGCTCTCCTGATCGACCAAACTGGAGAAGAATTGGCTCGCTACGAAAAAGTTCATTTATTTGATGTCAATCTCCCCGACGGCAACACCTACCAAGAATCTCAAACGGTACTCGCAGGGCTAAGACTCCCTCCAGTCCATCCCTCCAAAGAACTGGGCAACCTAGGGCTATCGGTTTGTTATGATGTGCGCTTTCCGGAGCTATATCGGCACCTAGCCCAGATGGGGGCTGAGGTTTTGTTTATTCCCGCTGCGTTTACAGCCTATACCGGGAAGGATCACTGGCAAGTGCTGCTGCAGGCGAGAGCCATCGAAAATACTTGCTATGTCATTGCTCCGGCCCAAACTGGCCGCCATAATTCCCTGCGTCAGTCGCACGGTCACGCCGTCATTATTGATCCGTGGGGTGTCATTCTAGCGGATGCGGGCGATCGCTCCGGGGTTGTCATTGCCCCTATTGAGCCCTCCCGCTTAGAGCAGGTCCGTCGCCAAATGCCTTCCTTGCAGCATCGAGTCTTTATTTGAACCAGAATAGGCTGCTGAGCTACTCCAAATTCTTGCGACTCCTAGCCTCAGGGTTCCTCATCCTATGAAGAAACATGTACAGTAGACAGGACGAGTTCTGTAGAACGAATGGTTGACCTCACTGCCTGGGTAGCCTCTACCCCCGCATTTCCATTAGGATTTCCCCCTGTCATCCCTCCTCTACTGGCAACTTCAGCAGAAGCTGAGACGGGTCCCTTCGTTCTAGCGGGTGTCTTGCTCAGCTTAATCACGATCTACTTTGCTGCTAAGTTGGGCGGTGAGCTTTGTGCTCGTGTCAATCTGCCGCCTGTGCTGGGAGAGTTGGTAGGCGGTGTTTTAGTGGGTGTTTCAGCGCTTCACCTGATCGTATTTCCAGAGGGCGCTGGAGTAGGAAACGACTCGCTGATCATCCAGTTTATGGAGGCGACCTCCGGGCTAAGCCCTGAATCAGTCTTGAGTGTCTTCCAGGGTGAGAGTGAAGTTATTTCTGTGCTGGCAGAGATGGGGGTGATCATTCTGCTCTTTGAGATTGGCCTCGAATCCGATCTCAAGGAACTGATTCGAGTTGGCCCCCAAGCTGCAGTGGTGGCAGTGGTGGGTGTTGTAGCTCCGTTTGCGGCAGGAACGGCAGGACTGATTGCCTTTTTTGGCGTGCCAACGATTCCTGCTATTTTTGCGGGCGCGGCCCTGACGGCGACCAGCATCGGCATTACTGCAAAAGTGTTAGCCGAGATTCAGCGACTCAACTCCAAGGAAGGCCAAATCATCATCGGCGCAGCAGTTCTAGATGATGTGCTGGGCATTATCGTGCTGGCGGTGGTAGCCAGTCTGGCCAAAACTGGAGAGATTGAAATTCTGAATGTCCTTTACCTGATTGGTGGGGCAACGGTTTTCTTGGTAGGGTCTATTTTCCTGGGAAGATTGCTCAGTCCCTACTTCGTCATCCTGGTAGAAAAGATGAGAACTCGGGGTCAGCTGATTTTGTCATCGCTGACCTTTGCATTTGTGCTGTCCTATATTGCGGCAGCTATCCAGTTGGAAGCTATTTTGGGAGCTTTTGCAGCGGGCTTGATTTTGGCTGAGACCGATAAGCGTAAGGAGATCGAAGAACAGGTCATTCCCATCGCGGATATGTTGGTGCCAGTCTTTTTTGTCACGGTGGGAGCGCGAACCGACCTTAGTGTTCTCAATCCGGCAGTGCCCAGCAATCGGGAAGGGCTCGTGATTGCGGCTTTCCTGATTGTGGTTGCCATTGTGGGTAAGGTTTTGGCTGGCTTCACGGTGTTTGGCAAGGATAAGTTAAACCGTTTGGCCATTGGGGTTGGTATGGTGCCTCGAGGTGAGGTGGGCTTAGTCTTTGCTGGGGTTGGCTCAGCGAGTGGTGTGCTATCTGACTCTCTCGATGCAGCCATCATCGCGATGGTAATCTTGACGACGTTCCTGGCTCCACCGCTACTCCGGGTGATCTTTCAAGACCCGGCTGAGGCGATCGCACCAGGAGCCGCTTCTCCTGCCCTTGAGCAGGGAGATGGACAGGTTTTGACAGCTAACTCGTCTGTGTCGGAAACAGAGAGTACAGAACTGGAAGGTGTAGAGTCTATTCAAGACTCTCAGTAGGGCCAAAGGCTTCATATAGTAGAGCCAAAGGCTCCATGTAGAACCAAGGTTCTCAGTAGGGCGATCGCCCCTGATGCAAACCTGAGGAGATTTCTTTAGTGCCTATTTGCGTCCGGACGGAGTAGACTTTAATCGGAAAAGACGCTTAGTGCTCTACGACAAGCTGTTCTAAACGTAATGGGGGGCATCCCTGCTGCTGACCCCAATGCTGCTGCGCTGTCAGATGCAGCATTCCTGATTCGAGGCCCGAGGAGAAACTGCGACCGTGAGATTTCGTTGGCTACTTCCCAGTTTTCTGGGCATTTTGGGTTCTCTGTTGCTATCGCTCCCAGTTGAAGCCGCCAGACTACAGTTTTGGCGCTTTGACTCAACCGAAAATCGGTTGGTTTTTACAACTGATAGCGGAGTTCAGCCCAGAGCTCAGCTTATTTCCAACCCAACTCGACTGGTAATTGATCTTCCAGGCACGACGTTGGCAGGTCAAACCCTCAACCAATCTGTAGGAGGTGCAATTCGTGAAGTTCGGGTTGGGCAATTTGATGCCCAGACGGCCCGAATTGTGATCGAGCTGACCCCGGGCTATACGTTGGATCCATCCCAGGTTCAGGTGAGAGGATCCTCCCCAACGCAATGGTCGGTGCAACTTCCGCCTGCCCAACAGACCGGAACGCCCCCCATTGCAACGTCTCCCACCCCTCGTGACCAACCGCTCCCAGACCAACCGCTCCCAGATCAACCGCCGACCTCCAACGGAAATGCTGGGAATGGGGTGACAGAAGCACCCGTAGCCGATGCTGCCACCCAACTCGAAGGCGTTCGGGTGACAGGAGATGGATTTTTTGTCCGACTTCGAGGAGATCAGCCGACTCTCAACCTAGAGCGGAGCCGCGATCGCCGTCAAATTACCATTGACCTAGCCAATACAGCCCTGTCAGCCCAGCCATCCGACCGAGATTTGGCGATCGATCGCTACGGCGTTAACCGCATTCAGCTGACGCAGGTTCAGACGTCTCCCCCCGTTGCGAGAGTCACATTGGATGTAGACCCTAATAGTCCTAACTGGCAAGCAACCGTTAGCAACCTGGGTGGCATTGTTGTCGTACCAACTGGCGGTGTTTCGGCACGGGCAATTGGGGAAAGGGTGCCCAGTGCTCCACCAGAGGCGGAGGTTAGCTCACAACCCGCCACGATTCAAGCGGTAGAACTAGCTGATAATGGAACTCAGCTCCTGATCCGAGCCGATCAACCCCTCACCCATAGCAGTGGCTGGGACCAAGCTACAGCTTCCTATCAAATCACCATTCCCTCTGCAAGGTTGGCTGACCAAGTAGCGGGGCCTCAACTCGGTACGGGCAGCCCTCTCTTGAGAGTTCGGCTGTTGCAGACAGATGCAGACACCGTCGCAATTCAGGTGCAGCCTGCAGCAGGAGTGCGGGTTGGAACGATCAATCAACCCGGTAATCAGCTGTTGGCGCTACAGCTCGAAACGGCTTCCCGCCCTGCACCCACACCTGCACCCAGCCAAACTGTCCCTGTGACGCCTCCACCTGCAGCTACGACTCCGCCGACAAGGCCGCAGGTGCCCAACCGTCGGGTGGTGGTGGTCATTGATCCAGGTCACGGGGGGCCCGACCCAGGAGCCGTTGGCATTGGCGGGTTGAGAGAAAAAGATGTGGTGCTGCCAATCTCGCTGCAAGTTGCTTCTCTTCTTGAGCAACAGGGGATACAGGTGGTTCTCACCCGTCAGGACGACCGTGATTTAGACCTGGCTCCTCGCGTGCAAATTGCCCAGCGAGCGAATGCTAATCTGTTTGTCAGTATCCACGCCAATGCCATTAGCATGAGTCGGCCCGATGTCAACGGCCTCGAAACTTACTACTACTCCAACAGTGGGTTGGCGTTGGCTCAAACCATTCATCGCAATATGTTGCAAGGAACTGGTATGAACGATCGGGGTGTGCGTCAGGCTCGATTTTATGTCCTACGTAATACATCCATGCCAGCAGTCTTGCTAGAAACTGGGTTTGTCACGGGGCGAGACGATGCGGCTCGACTCGCTGATCCTGCATTCCGGGCTCGGATGGCAGAAGCGATCGCCCGTGGTATTTTGCAATACGTCCAGCAAAACTTCTAGTTCTTCAGCCCAGCTTCGACCAGAATGCCCATCAAACCTGATATTCAATCCTCTGTACCCGCAAAATTGGAACGCCAGCGCGCCAGAATCGGCGTTTTTGATAGTGGCGTGGGTGGACTCACGGTGATGAGAGAAATCTACCGACAGTTGCCCAACGAATCGATTTTGTACTTTGGCGATACGGCTCGATTGCCCTATGGCGTGCGATCGCAAACCGAGATTTTGCAGTTTGTACGCGAAATCTTAACCATGATGACCCAGCAAGGCGTCAAGATGGTTGTCATGGCTTGCAACACCAGTTCAGCATTGGCGTTGGAGACAGTTCGGCCCGAGTTTGCTCTACCCATTTTGGGAGTCATTCTGCCGGGAGCCCGAGCGGCCATCCAGCAGGGGCGAAGAGTCGGAGTAATCGCCACTCCCGCCACAGCGGCCAGCAATGCCTATCGACAAGCCATTCAGGAAATCGAGCCTGCCGTCGAGGTTTGGCAGGTCGGGTGTCCAGAGTTTGTGCCTCTGATTGAGCAAAACCGTCTCAGCGACCCTTACACCTATAAAGTGGCTCAAGAGTATTTGACCCCATTGCTAGAGCAGCAGATTGATACGCTCGTTTATGGCTGCACCCACTATCCTCACTTGGCCCCCATCTTGAAGATGATCTTGCCACCCACAGTTCAGCTGATCGATCCGGCTGTCCATGTCGTTCGCGCGATGGCACAAGAGTTAGATCTGCTGGGTCTTCGCAATCCCCGCCTGCCCCAGCCCACCCAGTTTTGGGTCAGTGGTTGTCCCACTCAGTTTGCCCAACTTTCATTGCAGTGGCTGGGTTGTACTCCACAGGTCGAACAAATAGACATTACAAAATTTGCCCAACAACCTTTCCCCTTAACCTCTATGGATCAAGTTTGAAGCGGCTAGGCAATCCAGAATATTGACTATTCTGGGTTATCAACGTCCTAGATAGATTTTGAAGATTGATTTTGGGGACTAATTTTGAGTGGAGGCTTTATACACTCCACTCAAAATTGATTCAAAACTGAAAATCGAAAATTTGGGGGCTAAGACTGGCATTAAGCACGCGATCGCTGCACAAACATTAAAAGCAGATAGATAGCGAGAATGTAACCTGCGGCCAAGAAGGGAATAATGAATGGAATACCGTTATAAGTCATAGTGTGGCCTGGATAGTAGCAAACAAAGCGGAGCTATCAAGATTATCAAGACCCACACAAATAAATAGAATTATGAGTGCGCGAAACTAGCAGCGTTCAGAAAACACCACACTCTGCACCAAGATCTTGCTTGGCAAAACCTTTGCTGCCCTATTAGAATGCTGACACCAAAATTTTGCATACTAAACGTTTCACATTAGATGTGGTTTGTTTAGCCGATCAATCCGAAGTTGATCTCTAATGCAGAACCTGGCAAATGATGCATAAAGCTAGCTAAACTTAAGGTCTAACTAGGCGAGTGGCATCTGATGTACACATCAGCACCTAAACTTTGCCGCGACTTTATTCGTGTTGAATCTATGAAATTTTGAAATCTCTACTACTTAGGGTAGCACAGGATTCTGAGTAACAATGGGTAAATCGGGCATTGGCTCAATAAATCTATACAATCCCGAAAGGTATGACACTCCTGCTTTTTGGGGATTGAGCGAGATTTAAAGTTAATTTTATTTTTTAAAACTCAGTGGATTCACTGAAAGTGGTTTCTCTCATCTATTTGACTGAACATGCCGCTCCCAAAAATGCCCATTCGGCAGTCACTTTCTGAACGAATGCCAGACGATATTCGTCTAAATCTCTCTGGAGAGAGATGTTAAGCGAAGCAACTTCAGGAGAAAGCGACGGAGGGGACGAAACTGCATAGGGGCGATCGCCCGCCCCAAAATTCTGAGCCCTAGCAGCAAAAAAGTTCAACTGCTTACAGGAACTACATTGGGAGCGATTTGGATGGGTGATTTTGCATTTAGATTATCCAGATACAAGACCCTTGGCTTAGAATGAGGATAAAATATGTAAAATTTCGTAACCTAACGCCAGAATCGGCTTATCCATGACCTCAGCGATTTCTCTCTTTTCCCCTGTAGAAGCAGACCTGCGTTTGCTGACAGAGAACCTGAAGAAGTTGGTTGGTGCTCGTCATCCCATTCTCTACGCTGCCGCAGAACATCTGTTTGGCGCAGGGGGAAAACGACTGAGACCGGCCATTGTTCTGCTCATTTCCAAAGCAACGATGCCGGACCAGGGAATCACCACAAAACACCGACGTCTGGCTGAGATTACAGAGATGATTCATACAGCCAGCCTCGTCCATGACGATGTGGTAGACGAATCCGAAGTGCGGCGCGGCGTTCCAACGGTGCACAGCAGCTTCGGAAACCGGATTGCGGTACTGGCAGGTGACTTTTTGTTTGCACAAGCCTCCTGGTATTTGGCCAACCTAGACAACTTAGCGGTGGTAAAACTGCTGTCCGAGGTAATCATGGATTTGGCAGAAGGTGAGATTCAGCAAGGCCTAAATCGCTTTGATACAAGCCTATCCATAGAAGCCTATCTAGATAAGAGCTACTACAAAACGGCCTCTCTAATGGCCAACAGTGCCAAAGCCGCCGGTCTTCTCAGCGATGCCTCTCCCGAAATGGCACAAAATCTTTATCACTACGGTCGCCACATCGGACTAGCCTTTCAAATCGTCGATGATATCCTCGACTTCACAAGCTCCGTCGATGCGATGGGCAAACCAGCCGGGTCCGACCTCAAGAGCGGTAATCTGACAGCTCCTGTACTCTATGCCATAGAAGAAAAACCTTACCTTGAGGTTTTGATTGAGCGAGAGTTTACCCAGGAAGGAGATCTGGAGCAGGCTTTGGCCCTGGTTCATGATAGTCGAGGGATTCAGCGATCGCGAGAGTTGGCCGCTCAAAATGCAGAGCAGGCTGTGGCAACGCTGGCTGATCTGCCACCCTCTGATGCGCGTCAAGCACTCGTTGACCTATCCGACTACGTGCTAAGACGACTGTATTAGGCTGTATTAGGCGACTGTATCAAAACAACCCAAGTTCGACTAGGCGGCTAAACTTTCTTTCGTCTAAGCAATATCCGGCGGCAGCGGAGAGGGCTGTTGTCTTTGGAGCTGCAGTTGGATTAGCTGCTGCAAGTCTTGGCGCATGACTTCAGTCCCACCGGCGAGATTACCCGGCGTTTCAAAAAAAACGATACTGTCGATTGCAGGAATCGCCACCATTTGAAACAGAATATGGGTAACGGGTAAGGGAAAGGCCATCACGTTAGGATCTTTGCCAACACTGGATTGACCACCGCTGGGTGCAGCAGCAGCATCCTTAACCGTTGGAAAGGCATAGATTACCTTTTTTTCCTGTTCGGGTTGGGTCCGATGACTGAGGGTTGTCATGACCCAGTTTTGTTCTAGGGTTTGCAAGATATAGTATTCACGGTGTTTGAGCTGCTCTGCAACCAGTTTTAGGGCAGGAGCAATGGTTTGCACGGCTGCAGGAGTTGTGCCATCTTGAGGGGCTTGGTCAATGAGGGTTTGAATCTGCTGATCGATATCCATATCTGCATATGTTGGCAAGATCTACACTGGCAAGAGGCACTCGATTTCCAGTCTAGACCCATCACTTTAGGATTGGAGTGAATCTGTAGCCTGCCTCAATATTTCTCTAGAAAACCTCAAAGAAACTCTCAAAAAAACGAGAGAGCGATCGCCTTCACAGGAATGTTCAAAACTTTGGAGCCTCTTCATGAAGTATCTGTATGAATTAGTCTAAACTCCGGAGATGGGTGTGTTAGCTTCGTGTGTAATCATTCAGCCATCGGGGGATTTTTTGCAGCGTGGAGGCGATTTTTCAGCTCCTGTTCGGAGAACTTCAGCAAACTACTCAAGCATCTGAAAGAAACTGTCACGAGGTTGCACTCCGCATTCATGCAGAAGTAAACCGAGTTTGTACAGAAAGCAAACGGATTCAAGAATCCGGAGAAGTCGAAGCTTGGGCAAAAAATTTAGCACGTCATCGGCTAAACCAATGCTTCAAGTACTATCAGTTAGGCTCCCAGCGAGGTCGAGTTGAACTCCACAGCACACTGAGTGCCGTAATCTATCGCTATATCACCCCACCGCAAGCCCATTCCAGCTATCAGGCCCGATTGACGCTGATTGAAGATTTTCTCCAGAGCTTCTACATCGAGTCTCTCAATGCCTTTCGACGGGAAAATCAGCTTGAAACGACGTACCGACCCCGAACCTTATTGGAACTGGCTGAGTACATGGCCTTTACAGAGCGGTATGGTAAGCGGCGAATTCCGTTGCCGGGGCGTCGGAGCCAACAGCTGATTATTCTACGGGCTCAAACGTTCTCAAAACAGCAGCCTCCCGAAACGATGGTGGATATGGAGCAAGCGGCAGAGGGTTCTTCAGGAGACTCTGAGCACCATCGCTCTACGGCTTCTATGCAGCAAGTTCGAGAGCAAATGGTGGCTCAAGAACCTGAGCCTGCTGAAGACACTCTGCGTCATGCCGTCATTCAGGAACTGATGGCATATCTGGAAGAAAAGCAGCAAGGAGACTGTGCCGATTATTTTGCCCTGCGGCTGGAAGATTTGCCCGCCAACGAAATTGAATCTATTCTCAATCTGACGCCCCGCCAACGAGACTATCTGCAGCAGCGCTTTAAATATCACCTGATTCGATTTGCGCTGTCTCATCATTGGGAACTCGTCCATCAGTGGCTAGAGGCCGACTTGGAGCGCAACCTGGGGTTGACACCTCATCAGTGGCAATTTTTCCAAGATCAGATCAGCGATCAACAGCTAGAGCTCTTACACTTAAAACAAAAGGGTATTCCAGACGGAGTGATTGCACAAACCTTGGGTTGTACTACCAATCAACTCCAGAAGCAGTGGTCGAAGCTGCTAGAACAAGCTTGGGAAATTCGTAACAACTTAATATCCGGATCAGGTGCATCAATCGATGAATAAAGACCCAGAAGCCATAAAGCAACTGCTAGCTTGGCTGTTGCAAGATCTGTCCCCCATGTTTTCAGCGCCATCAGGGGAAAATTTCAGCCACCAGGCTGGCTTGGATGAGTCTGGGGGAGATCAGCAATTAGATAATTTAGATCTGCTCGATTCTGAAGCGGTCGATTCGTTGACCCATTCTAATTATGAATCGAGTCACTTTCCTGTTCCAGAAAATTCGTCACTTAAAAAATCGGGAGATATGTCAGCTGTGCAAGATCGTTTCCATGCTCTCTTAAAGCGTCGCCTCAGCGCAGAGATTGAGCGTCATCCCCCACTTTTCCCCTGGGAAACAGAGGTCTGTGAATACGAGGCTGAGGTTTTAGACGAGGCGTTGCCTGAGCGAGTTCCTGCAAGTGTTTGGCTCAACCAACTCCAGCATTTGAGCTTGCCTGTCCCTATGCCTGAGCAGGTGCTTAAGACGTTGCTTCAGCAGTGTCAAGAGGTGGTGCAGTCTTCTCTGAAGGAAGGCGTCAAGTTGGTTCAAGCTGTGGAAAATCTGTTTCCAGGCCAGTCGCAGGTGTTGAACCAGATGGCCGGGGTGGTGCTCGCTGCTCCTTTACGGTCTGGGGAAACTGGATCGGCGGCGGCTCGTTGGGCAGAGGGTCAGTTTCCAAGTCGCTATGATCATGCGACTCCGACGCAGCAAATGGCTTTGTCGCTGCTGGCTGCTCGCGAGATTATGGAAACGCTGACGTTGTCCCTAACGCCTGCAGAGCCTAGGCTAGAACGACAGTGGCTCACCCAAATGGGCAACCTGCGGCTAGAGGCTGAATATCAGGTGCAGAGGTCTCTGCGGATTCAGGTTTTGCTGCCCTGTGAGGGGCACCTCTCTTTGCAGGGAGGAGAGTCGCAGGCGATGGCGCAGCGCTCTGCTCCAGGGTGTTTGAGTGTGGAGTTGTTTGACCCTAGCCCAGGTCAGACATATCTCCTGGATGTGCAGCTTGCGGATGCACAGGAGCCGCTACGGTTTGTGATCTCCCCCATGTAGGAGACAGACCCGTTAGGATAGGGACGACTCTAGAGGGGGTTGGGGGCAGGATTGTAAGCTATTCTGCTCCTCAAGCCCCTCAACCCTATTTTTGAGTGGTCTATGTCTATGCGGTCTTCTTGGAATCGACTGGCGGGCTCCAGTTGGCGTCAACGCTGGCAACAGCTACAGCATCGATTCAGATCTATGCCGCGACCTCAGCCAGAAGATTCGATCTTGCTGCGGGTGCTGGTTCAGCTCTTAGTTACGGTTGGGATCATTGCCACTGACATCGCTGCAACGGATGTGGTAGGTGCGTCGGGAATTAGCTTGTGGGCGGTGCCAACGAGTGCGGTGGGCGCGACGTGGAGCTGGTATCGTCGTCGCGATCGCAATATTCCAGTTCAGTTTTGTATTGCGATCGCCATGTTGTTTGCCCTGGCTGCATTTTTGATGCGGTTGGTGTCTGAGGCGAATGACACGCGACTGGCTCTAGCAGGGCTTTTGATTCAGCTACAGGTCTTTCACAGCTTTGATTTACCCAGACGCAAGGATTTGGGTTATTCGATGGTGATTGGCCTGATTTTGATTGGGGTAGCAGGTACGTTGAGCCAGACGCTGCTGTTTGGGCCGATGTTGCTGCTGTTTTTGGCGATCGCCCTGCCCGTGCTGATTCTAGATTACCGCTCGCGGTTGGGGCTGTTGACCCAGGCGTTTCGGCCCAAGGGCAGCGACTTTTCCCTGAAGCGATTGGGAATGGTGTTGCTGATTACGCTGACGTTGGGCCTGACGATCTTCATGCTGTTGCCGCGACTGCCGGGCTATCAACTGCGAACGTTTCCGGTCAGTTCGACAATCGAGTTTGAGGGAGAATTTGACGGCGGAGATATTGTTAATCCTGGCTATGTCCGGGGCGGTCGAGGTGGCAGCGGAGATGGGACCGGGACTGATGAGAATCTGGATGGTCCTGGTCAGCTCGATGACACCTTCTACTATGGCTTCAACACGCGAATCAACCAAAATTTGCGTGGCGTGATGCAGCCCAAGGTGGTGATGCGAGTCCGTTCTCAGTCAGAAGGGTTTTGGCGTGTGCTGGCCTTTGATCGCTATACCGGGCAGGGCTGGGAGATTTCGCGGAACGATGAAGATCAGGTGGAGACAATTGAGCGGCCTCGCTGGTCCTACCGATTTTTGCTGCCTCGTAGCTACAACCGAGGGCCAAGCCGAGAGGTGATTCAGTCTTATACGGTGGTTGCCGATCTGCCGAATCTGATTCCAGTTTTATATGAACCTCGGCAGTTGTACTTCCCGACTCGTCAGGTGGCGTTGGATCAGGAGGGGGGCTTGCGATCGCCCGTCAACCTATCGGAGGGGCTGACCTATACAGTTGTGTCTGAAGTGCCTTACCGCGATCGCACCTTGCTGAGTGAAGCACTCACAGAATATCCTCGCGCCATTCAAGATTTCTACTTGCAAGTGCCAGAGGCGATCGCCCCTTCGGTCCGGGAAGCCACCTTGGCTGCACTCGCTCAAGCACCTGCTTCGATTACAGCACCTTCTGAACAAGCGCTTTACCTCGCGCAGTACCTCAAACAAAACTATACGCTTCAAGCAGAACTTCCGTTTTTGGAAGAAGGGGAAGACCTCGTTGAAGCCTTTTTGTTTAAGCATGGCGGTGGCTATGGCGATCACTTTTCTACGGTGCTTACAGTGATGCTGCGGTCGATTGGGATTCCGGCCCGCTTGGTGACAGGGTTTAGCCCAGGCGATTTCAATCCCTTTACGGGCCTCTACATCGTGCGAAACACCGATGCCTACGCCATGACAGAGGTGTATTTCCCGCAACAGGGATGGTTCCCTTTTGATCCTATTCCGGGGAATGAGGTCATCCCCCCCTCAATCGAAATTGATCAGACTTTTAGTGCTCTCCGGCGGTTTTGGAACTGGGTGGCAGGTTGGCTGCCTTCTCCCATCTCAGGATTCTTTAATCGGATCTTTGAGGCGATCGGGACCGCAATTGGTTGGCTGAGTAGGCTGTTATCGGCGCTACTGCAAGGAGGATGGATCGGTTGGCTGATTGGCCTGAGTTCGCTAACGGGGCTCGCTTTTCTGGGCTGGCTGAGCTGGAATGGATGGCAGTTTTGGCGATATCGGTTCTGGCTATCGAAGCTGCCACCGATGGAAGCCCTCTATCAACAAATGTTGCAATGGCTTACCCTACAAGGCTTCCGCAAGCCACTTACCCAAACGCCCCTAGAGTATGCACAGCACCTCCGGCTCCATCGGGCTCCTGTTCAGGCTGAAGTGATTGATGAGATTTCGCAAGCCTACGTCAGCTGGCGCTATGGCGGTCAGCCCCCCAACCTGGCTTACCTAAAGCAGCAGCTGCGAACCTTAACCGCAAAACGGTCTAGGCAATTTTGGCTGCGAAGAACCCGGCGAACTTAAAAGAAGTATGTGATTTATGAGCTGGCGATCGCAAATGCAGCGATTAGGATTATCCTAAAAGCCACGCCTGATTCATGCGCTGCAGAAGTCAGACGATGAGATAAATTAGAGCCGCTGGTGGGATCGTGAGGAGTGAAAAGTGTGATGTGCTCTAGAGCGAATTGGCAATCATTTGGAACGTTGAACTTGATGGGGTTGACGGCGATCGCCGTCATCTCGATACAGCCGTCTGCCCAGGCTGCAGTGTTGACCCGTTGGCAGTTTGACCCTGCCACTCAGCAATTAGAAATCACGGTGCCAGATGGCTCAACGCCGCGTTATTTTTTGTTGGCACAACCTGCCCGCATCGTCATAGACTTACCCAACACTCAGCTGGGGGCAGTGCCGGAACAGCAAACCTACACAGGCGCAATTCGTCAGATTCGGGTAGGCCAGCATGACTCTGGCTCCGTTCGGATTGTGATGGAGCTGGCCCCTGATGCCCAACTGACCGCTGAGCAAGTTAGTTTGCGCTCCGTTGCAGCAGCAGGGCAGCAGGGCGATCGCTGGATTGTTCAGCCTCTGCTCACAGATAGCTCGGCCCCAGTCGCGACTGCACCCTCTATCGCGCCCTCTGCCGCACCCTCTGCCGCACCCTCTGCCGCACCACCTTCCCCCCCGCTTTCACCCCCCAGTCAGCCAGCCGCTCAAGTGCCCCCGTCCTCCACCTTGCCTACGCTGGAACCAACTCCGACTCCGGCTCAGACTCCTGGCCTACCCCCTCTAGAACCCAACGCGCTAGAAATTCCAGTTGAGATGCCACCTACTCCCAATCAAGCTCCGGTGGCACTCGAACCTGCACCAAGACCAACGCCCCCGCAGGTAGCTCCCGCGCCCACTCCTGCCCCTGCGCCCACTCCCGCTCCCGCCCCGCCAACAGAAAGTGCCGCGCCTCCTGCCCGCAGCTCATCTGCCCCGCTGCCGCCCCCACTCTTTTTAGACCGTCGCCCTATTACCGTCACCGTGCCACCCTTAGGTCAAACGCCTACCCCCATTACGCCAGGCACGGCAGATACAACACTCGACAGCTCTTCACTCCAGGGCTTACCCCCAGCGAGGCTTGCGCCACCTCCCCGCATAGACTCGACGGTTGTGGTTCCAGCTCCGGCTCCGGCTCCTTCTGTAGCTCCGGCTCCTTCTGTGGCTCCAGCGCCAGCTCCAGCTCCGGCTCCAGCTCCTTCTGTAGCTCCGGCTCCGGCCCCTGCTCAGCCAGAACCCATACGCGGCGTTGAGTTTGGGCAACCTCTCTCAGAGCCTTCCTTTAGCAATTTGCCCACCTTAGAGCCAACGCCCCTGACGCTGCCAGCAGGGCAGTCTCTACCAGATGCGGCAATTGATGCCACAGCAACTATTTTGATTCCGGCTGGGACGGTGTTGGGCTTACGCTATCCCGGCGAGGCGATGTTGGAGCTACAGTCGGGCTTACCGCGTCAAGAGGTTTTGGTTTTGAGTCAGGCCATTCGCGATCGCTCCGGCAACATCATCGTGCCAGCGGATAGTCAGGTAGTGGGGCAGTTTGAGACGACCCGCAACGGCAGTCGCTTTATCGCGCGGGCCATTACATTGCAGGGCAGAAATGTGCGTTTGGCAGCTCAGTCTAACTATCTGGCAGGGGGTCGCGAAGTCTCCAATAATCGCCTGCTGCAAAACTCAGCCCTCGGTGCTCTGGCTTTAACAGTGCTAGGCGGTTTTACTGGAGTCGGACTGTTAGGCGGCGTAGCTGCAGGGGCCGCAACCACCTACGCGACGGCACCTCAGCCTGCAACGATTGTGCCCAATCAAATTGTTGAGGTGCGGTTAATAGAAGATGTCCCTCGCAACTTTTGATCATATTCACAATCGAAGTGGGCACTCTGATCGGAAGTGAATCCATGCTCGGCTAAGAATACATTCCAACCGTATGAGAAAGAAACTTCAGGAATTGATGGGTCAGCCCAATGTCTGGCTATACGTCAAGAGCAGCAATGGCTGGGTCAAAAATGTCCAGATTTTGTCTGTCACCAAAAAGATGGTGACTTTTCGCTATGAATATGAAGGCGAGAGCGAAAAGCGGCTGTGGGAAAAAACGACCTCGATTAACAATATTGCTGAGATTGATGTCAAGCTGCTGACAATCCCCAAAGAAGAACAGCACCTCACAGCTTTACGAGATAAGCTAACCAATCTACTCAGCAACGAGTCAGTAGACAACGAATAAGCTAGCAGGCCAAACATCGAACGCTGCATCTGAGACAGGTGTGAGTTCGATTCTGATATTTCTCGGTAGCATAAGCAAAAGGCTGTTCCAGTCATTGAGAATAGAGGGATCAGAATTCCAGGGCATCAGATGCAGCAGTTCAAGACACAGCTCCGCGTGCGGCACTACGAAATGGACGCACAGGGACACGTCAACAATGCCGTCTATCAGCATTATTTAGAGCAGGCTGCAATTGAGCATTCTGAGCATCTTGGCTTTACGCCCGATCGCTATCGCGAACTAGGTGGCTTGTTTGTGATGCGACGAATCGAAATGGACTATTACCGACCGGCGTTTGCAGGAGACATCCTGGAAATCACGACCTGGCTGCAAACCATGCGGGGCCCCCGCTCGATCCGACGCTACGAAATTCGGAAGCAGGATGAAGAGCTATTGGTCACAGCAGAGGTGCTATGGGTTTGGGTAAAGGCTGAGACAATGCGCCCTCGTGCGATTCCCAAGCTCATCCTGGAAGCCTTTGAGGTCTTGAATCAAACCAACGTTCCAACGGTGAATCCATCATGAAGCATGACTTTCTCACCAGCAATGGGGTCAGACTGCATTATGTCACAGAGGGGGAAGGCCCTCTAATGCTGCTGTTGCACGGATTTCCAGAGTTTTGGTATTCGTGGCGGCACCAAATTTCAGAATTTTCTCAAGATCACAAAGTCGTTGCGATTGATCTGCGGGGTTATAACGAGAGCGAAAAGCCTCAAGACGTTAATGCCTACGCGATGACAGAGCTCGTCAAAGATGTAGAAGGCGTAATTCGAGGCTTGGGCTACGATCGCTGCACGCTGGTGGGTCACGACTGGGGTGGGGCGATCGCCTGGCACTTTGCCTATACCTATCCAGAGTTGCTAGAGCGGCTGGTGGTGCTCAATCTTCCCCATCCCGCCAAATTTGCAGCTGGTTTGCTGACACCTCAACAACTGCTACGAAGCTGGTATATTTTCCTTTTTCAGCTTCCTTTTTTGCCAGAGTGGCTGATCTCGGCCGCAGACTACCGCATCCTAACCGAAATCTTTACCCGCATGGCAGTAGACCAGACTGCCTTTACACCCGCCGATCTAAAGGCCTATCGAGATGCTGCCGACAAGCCCGGAGCGCTAACAGCCATGCTGAACTACTACCGGGCTGCTATGCGGCCTGAGTTCTTTAGTCGCAATTGGGGCATTCTGCAGATCCCCACGCTGTTGATTTGGGGAGAAAATGACCTAGCGTTGGGAACTGAGCTGACCTATGGAACAGAAGACTATGTGGAAGATTTGGAAATCTGCTACATTCCAGATTGCAGCCACTGGGTTCAGCAAGAACGGCCTCAACTTGTCAATCAATATATGCGAAAATTTATGGCTGGCAGCGCTTCCCCACAAGGGGGTATCTAACGATTCCCAATGAACGTTAAGATAGTCAGTGGTCTGTTATGCCTACCCTCGGGGTAACTACCTGTGCTATCGACTCTAACTGCCGATTTTCGCATCATCTTCGACCGCGACCCTGCCGCTCGGAACTGGCTAGAGGTCCTGTTTTGCTACCCTGGCCTGCAAGCGCTATTTTTGCATCGGGTGGCCCATCGCATTCGTCAATGGAGGGTGCCCTTCATTCCGCGCCTCATTTCCCACGTGGCTCGTTTCTTGACCGGCATTGAAATTCACCCTGGGGCTCAAATCGGTCAGGGCGTCTTTATCGATCATGGCATGGGCGTCGTGATTGGAGAGACGGCGATCGTCGGGAACTATGCGCTAATTTATCAAGGCGTCACGCTGGGTGGAACTGGTAAAGAAAGCGGCAAGCGTCACCCGACCTTAGGAGAGAATGTGGTCGTGGGGGCCGGAGCTAAGGTGTTGGGCAACATTGAAGTGGGCAGCAATGTACGAATCGGAGCAGGCTCGGTTGTCCTGCGAGATGTCCCCTCTGACTGCACGGTGGTCGGTGTCCCTGGCCGGATTGTGTATCGTTCGGGTGAGCGGGTTGATCCGCTAGAGCATGGCCGCCTGCCTGACTCAGAAGCTCAAGTGATTCGAGCTTTGGTAGACCGAATTGAATCGCTAGAACAAAAGCTGGAAGATCTCAAGTCCCAGCAAGACCAGCACCATGTTGTCATTAGGGCAGTTGCTCAAGAAGATCCGCCAGTATTGGCTTCTACGAGCTGCCGGATTCAAGATAAAGTCATTGAACAATTCCTGGATGGAGCTGGAATTTAAGCCCTCGCGCTGGTAGGACAAGCCTGTGAAATTTGAAAGTCTTTAACCTGTGAGGTTAGGGATTGACAAACTGCACTGACCACTGTTGGTCATCTGGGTGATCGAGTTGCTTGTAGAGGTGCCGATCTTGAGGGTTGCCTCGGAGTTCTAGATGGTCAACTTCGACGGGGTTGAGCAGCAGCAGACAGAAATGGTCTGGGGGCTGGGCTGGGTCAGCGTTGCTGGCGGAAAAGACTTCCGCTTCTGCTTTAGGCTGCTTAGGATCAGGCCAAAGAAACTGCTGGCGGGCCGTATCTGAAAGATCTTGCCAGCTTTGCATCCGTGCCTGCAAAAGCTCGGGTGGTTGCTGTGCTGCTGAAATGAGGATGAGCCGTCCCAATAGCCGAAACTGCTCGCGTGTTTTGGGGAAGTACCAGCAGATTTCTGCCCAGGGCTGTTGTTGAATCTGGTCAAACTTGTCGCTGCGAGCGTCGGTGATAAATTTGAGCTGATTGCTGTCTGCCCAAAAGCCTCGAAAGACAACGGTGCGATTGGCAGGACGACCATCGGCGCGAACGGTTGCTAGCTGCAGGTAGCGCGCATAGGTTAAGGAGCGATTGCGGTGAAGTGCCCGTGAGAGGGGCGATCGCCAAGGCGCTAAAGTCATCAGGAAATTACGAACGGCGAATATTGAGGCAACACCAGTCTTGACGCCGCCAGAGGGTTGCCACGATCCAGCCGTGCTGTTCTAATGTGTCTGCAACGGGCTTAGCCTGGTCGAGTAAAATGCCGCTGAGAATGGCCCAAGTGGTCGGTTTGGCGATCGCCCCCATCAGCGGAATCAAATCAATGATGACCTCGGCCAGAATATTGCAAAGAATCCCGTCTACAGGTTCCTGCGTAAACTCTGCGATTTGTTCAATGCTGCCCTGCTTGACCATCAGCCGCTGCGAGTCAACCTGGTTGAGCTCTCGGTTGCTACGGGTCGCTTTGACCGCCAGGGGATCGGTGTCAACCGCGTAAGCCTGTCGGGCTCCCAGCAGCACAGCCCCAATCGAGAGAATGCCAGAACCGCAGCCAATGTCAGCCACTACCGCAGTCTTCGCCTCTGTTCCAGGTAATCCCAGCCGCATTTCCAACGCTTCTAAGCAAAGTTGCGTGGTGGCATGGGCTCCGGTGCCAAAGGCGGTACCAGGGTCAAGCCGCAGCACCAAGCGCTCGGAGTTTTCGGGAATGGGGAGCCAAGCGGGGTTAACCAGAAAGCGATCGCCAATCTCCTGGGGATGCCAGTAGTCTTTCCAACTGCTCGACCAATCTTCTTCATCGATCAAGTGCCACTGCATAGTAGGAGCAGGCAAATTAGCGCAGAGGGCATCCTGTCGCAGTAGCAGCGACAAAGCAGATAAATCTAGAAACTGGACCTGTTCCTGCGGCATATAGGCCCGCATCAGGCAAATCTGGCCTTTCACCTCGCTGGAGGTGCCCCGGCAGCCAAAATCTTCCAGTCGCCAAAAGATCAAATCTTCCAGAACGGGATCACAGAGTACTTGAATTTCCCACCAACTGTTTGCCATAGAAGTTTTAAGGCTAAAGGTCTGAGTCTTGAGTGCGGTGAGACCGATCTATCTACAGATCTCTCATCCATCACCCAAAACTCAACCCTTCAACCCTTTAGAGGGTTACGGTATAAGCATCTCGGATGCCAGGGACTTTCATGATCTCAGCCAAGACTCCTTCCGGCAGCGGATCGTCAATACTCAACACCATCACAGCATCTCCTCGAACGATCTTGCGACCCACTTGCATACTGGCAATATTGACGTTGAAGCTGCCCAGCAGTGAACCGATTTTGCCAATAATTCCTGGCATGTCGCGGTGAAGCGTAAACAGCATGTAGCGGTTGGGAGGCACGTTGACCGGGAACTCATCCACGCTGGTAATCCGGATTTCGTTGTCGCCGAGCACGACACCACTGACCGAATGCTCGCCTAGCGAACCCGTTGCTGATAGGTGCAGTGAACCGGTGTAGTCTTTCACGGAGGCATCCCGCGTTTCGACTACGTGAATGCCACGCTCCTTGGCTTCGATGCTGGCGTTAACATAGTTGACGCGCTCCTGCAACGCATGGGAGAGCAAACCTTTCAGCGCAGCGACCACTACAGGTTGGCTCTCGTTGGAAGCCAATTCTCCCTGAAGTCTGACATTGAGGGAATCGACGCGTCCCCCAGTCAGTTGGCTAACCAGGTTGCCCAACGTTTCTGCAAGCTGCAGGTAAGGCCGCAATTTCTCGAGCAGATCTGGACGCAGCCCTGGAATGTTGACCGCAGAACGGGCCGGAAGCCCCAACAGCACATCTCTAATTTGCTCAGCTACATCGATCGCTACGTTGATCTGGGCTTCTTCAGTGGACGCACCCAAGTGAGGGGTAAGGACGATTTCTTTGCCAAGTTCGCGGAGTGGAGACTCACCCAAAGGCTCAGATTCAAAGACATCGAGTGCGGCCCCAGCGATTTTGCCTTGCTTGAGGGCTTCGGCTAGGGCATTCTCATCAATGATCCCGCCTCTCGCACAGTTGATAATCCGGGCGGTGGGCTTCATCGTCTCTAACGCCTCAGCGTTGATCAGATGGTATGTTTCGGAGGTTTTGGGAATGTGAAGCGTAATGTAGTCTGCTTCCCGTAGCAGGAGATCCAACTCGACTAGTTGACATCCCAACTGCTCAGCCCGCTCCTTGGAAAGGAAAGGATCATAGGCGAGGAGCCGCATTCCCATTGCTCGGGCAATGGTCGCAACGTGGGAGCCAATTTTGCCTAAGCCGACGACGCCCAAGGTTTTTTTGTAGACTTCAACGCCAGTAAAGCTTTTTCGATCCCACTGGTTGTTTTTGAGGGACTTGTTGGCTTCTGGTACGTGGCGCGACAGGGACAACATCATGGCGACTGCATGTTCTGCAGCGGCGACGGTATTCCCTTCAGGCGAGTTGACAACTACAATGCCGCGACGAGTTGCAGCAGGGACATCGACATTGTCAACCCCAACCCCCGCACGGCCAATAATTTTGAGCTGGGTTCCAGCTTCGATAACAGCCTGGGTAACGCGCGTGCCAGAGCGAATCATTAGAGCATCGTACTCTGGAATAATCTGAATCAGCTCTTCCGCAGAAAGCTTGGTTTTGACATCAACTTGGGCGACTTGAGAGAGAATGTCGATACCAACTTGATCAACGGGATCGGAGACAAGAACCTTAGGCATGATCGGCGGGTGGGATGAACAGAGACTAGAAGTGTTCTAAGTTTTCAACAGCAACATAGCAACACAGAGTAGGAATAGCAGGAATATAACTGGCTTGCTACTCTGAATCGAAATCATTCGTAAAGTTTTCTACAGAAGGTCATTCTACTGCAAGGCGGGCTGCACTGATCGTTGTTTGCAAGTCTTGCCTGAGAGATGGCGGTTGAGATGGCGGCTGAATGAGCGGTTGAATGGGCAGTTGAATGTTTCTCTAAAGTTAAGGCAGAAGTTGGGGCAGATTAAAAAGGCGATCGCCCCTCAAGTCACGGCCAGCTCTGGCGTCAGACGCTCCAAAATCTGCTTGAGGACCATTGCTGTCCAGTCGATATCGGCCTCGGTTGTGGCCTGTCCAACGGTCAGCCGAATCCCACTTTTGGCAGCGCGATCGCCATAGCCCATTGCCGTCAAAATTGGGCTGGGGGTTAGCTTGCCACTATGACAGGCCGATCCGGCACTGATGCCGATCCCAGCTAGATTCATTTGTCGCACCAGGGTTTTACCATTAATGCGATCGCCATCCGCAAAGCGTAAGTAAAAGCTGACATGGTGGGGCAATCGATGCAACCGATCCCCGGTGGGAATCAGCTCAGGGATATCAGATAGCTGATCAAACAGGCGATCGCGCAATCCAATCAACCGAGGTGTTTCGGTCGCCATTTCCTGAGCAGCAAGCTCGGCTGCGGTGCCGAAGCCTGCGATCGTCGAAACGGCTTGCGTCCCCGAGCGGAGCTTAAACTCCTGACCGCCACCGCCTAAGACCGGAAGCAGCTTGATACCCGGACGAATGTAAAGCGCACCAGCACCTTGAGGGCCGTAGAGCTTATGGCTCGACAGCGAGAGTAAATCGACGGGAAGCTGCTGCACATTAATCGGCAGTCGCCCCGCCACCTGAACAGCATCCGTATGAAAAATCGCCCCATGATCGCGAGCAATTTGACCGAGGGCTTCGATCGGTTGCAGAGTACCGATTTCACTTTGTCCGTAGATCATCGACACCAAAGCGGTGTCGGCTCGGAGTGCCGCCTGCAAATCGCGAGGATTTACCCGCCCGTGGACATTGACAGGTAGACGAGTCACACGCCAACCCCATTGTTCGAGTAGGCGGGCTGGTTCTGACACGGCAGAATGTTCGACGCTAGAAATAATGAGATGCTGAGGCTTTTTATACTGCTGGGCAATCCCCAGGATGGACAGATTGTCTGCCTCTGTGCCGCCTGATGTAAAAACCAGGCAATCAGGGTCAGCATTTAGCAAGTTAGCCACCTGCATTCGGGCCAGCTCTAGCACCGTGGCAGACCGATTTCCCCACTCATGTAGACTCGACGGGTTTCCCCACTGCTCAGTCAGGACTTCCTGCATCCGGGCGATCGCTTCCGGACGAGTGGGAGTCGTGGCGCTATAGTCCAGGTAAATCTGCATAGGTGTTCGGGCATTAATACGCCTAAATAATAGGCTTCTCTTTTTCAGGATATAGCGCGATCGCGAATCCTTCTACTGGCAGCCTAGCTGCTTTTCGCGAAAATGCCTTGACTTTTGGAAAGAACTCCAAATTCCGACGGATCTCGTCCAGTCGCAGGATTCTGGATTTATCTAAAAACGTTACATTGACTACTCCCCACGCTAAAGCGACGGGGATTCCCTAGAGGGATTACAGCACTTCTGAGCTAGGAGCGACTTTAGCGGAAGATCCCAAATTCTCAGACGCCTAGCGAAGTCAAAACGCCTCTTGCAGGGATGCAATACATCCCTGTTACATTTGCTTTGCGGCCAATATTCCATGCTCCGTTAGCGTCGGCGTTAACCTCCACACCCCCAGCAGCGCGATAGGTCCCGCGCCGTATCCGCTGACCTGAAGCTTTCCAACCCTCGGGTTTTTCACCGTATACAGGAATGCTGTCTAGGTCTAACGCTGAGGCTTGCGATGTATAGCTTTCCTCCTGCTCAATGAACACAATGCCGTGGGCTTTGCAGAGTTGGGAGATACGGCTTTTGAGTTTGCCCGTGGGGATCTGCACAAACTGTTGATTAGTTTTGCGGCCCATATTGGCACCGTTTTTCTGACCCTGATTCCAGCCGAAGACTACAGTACCAATGCCATGCTTAAGACAGTGAGTGATCACCATTCGAGCGGCTTTATTGACGGCATGGCGCATCTGGCGGTTACGCTTCCCGGTGATCTAGTTTAACAGCTTGCACCAAAAGTCTTTGCCTTTACCTGCTTTGATGGTGGCAATCCGCTTGTTGTAAAACTGGTTAAGCGCTTTGAGGTGCTTGCCATCCACGATAAAACTATGACCCTCCGTATCCACACAGGTCAGCCAATTATCAATGCCGTGGTCGATAGACAGTGCCTTCTCAGGGTCTAGGACAACAGGTGCGACGGGTGATGTTTCACAGACCCAAACCGCATCAAAGTAGCCAACCTTGGGAACAATCTGCAGCTCTCTAACCTTTTCCCAATCAAGGTTTGACGGGAAGAGTAGGAAGATCTCAGGTAAGTCAAACCATACCTTGCAGGCAGTGCCCATCGGCACCCTAACCTGACCATCCAACAGCTTCAGCCAACGCTTGGGGTAGCTCAGCTGAAACATGCCACCTGATTTACGGTAGTGAGGTGGTTTGGGCTTTTGGGCCAAGCCGCCACTACGCCATAGCTTCATCAGCGCCTTGAATCCCTTGAATGCTTCACCTACGCTGATGCAAGTCTGCTGCGCCGCGCTGGAGTACAAAGCTTTCATGTGGGCGTTGCGCTTCAACTGAGTGGACAACCAGCGTCCATCAGAGAACTTGTTTGCCTTGAAATATAGCTGCCGAGCCAAGTAAACCCGTGCAATTATAGAGATTATTGGACTCTCTACACAGATACTCCAATGCAGCCTTTAACTCAGGGCTGGCTGGCAGTTGATTAACTTGTGCCGCAAAGGTTTTAGCCATAAAGCAAGTATCCTGTGTTTGTAGATAAATGGATAGCCTTCAACAATGCGAGACGAGGCAATTGAGTATCGACACTCCAATCAAGCCGTAGGGTTAGCCCATGTTCATCTGGTCTGGATTCCTAAGCGACGAAAAAGGTTCTGGTCGGCAACGTTAAGTTAAGGCTGTCCGCAATATTTAACGAGCTCTACGTTGCGACCGCCTAGGTCAGCTCTAGCTAAAGCACAATCGCAAATAATCTGTTGAGTGGTTTAGTTATCAGTAATTAGTTTTGTTGGTTCTGCATCATGTAAACCCGGCACAACAAGCCATAGCCACATTCAGCATTTGAATAGGCGCAAGGGTAAGAGTTCTTCGGGAAAGGCTTGCCCACCAGGCCCGTGCCAATGCCCCAAATTGGCAAGTTGATGCTTGGCACAGGGCGGACATAGCTCTCTAAGCTTGCCCTTATAGAGACTGTAACCAGGATCGTTTTCGTCTAGGGGCACCAAATCAGGCAAGCGTCGCCAAGTTGATGCTCACTGGCAGCGCGGTATGAGTTATCTCAAACTCGGGTGGAACTGGATTCGGCTTGCCATTACCCAGCAGTGGGAAATTCAAGTTTATTGGTTTCTCTCTAGTTCACCTGACCCTCAACCTACCATTGCTTCCAAACGACAGCATGAGGATTGTTTTAAGCATGAATTCACCGTTCTAAGCCGCATTCCAGCTTCTTAATTTTGTCAGTCAAGCAGGTGAGCTTTGTCATAAGCTTGGATGAGAAACTACAGCAATACCGACTTGCGGCATAACGGCTCAAATCAGCGGCATCAGAAAAATAACAACGAAGCAGAGAGCATTTCAAACTGTCCGCTGCATTTGAATGGTAAACCGTCACGATCACCAGTTAAAGCGCCCTACTGACCGCGCCCTGGTTTACAGTCTGAGAATCCCAATGCCTCTGCATCGAGAAAACTGGCGATCGCCAATTGCATTAGGAGGAAGGGGGCAAGCAAAGCCCGCCCCCTTCCTCCTGGCCTAAATCGCAATGTTAAGGGCAGTAGGCTAGGCCATTAGACGAAATATAGCCCTCTATTGGCACCTGGATAGGAACCCAACCACCAGCACCACGGTTTGCGATAGTAACGTTGCTGCCCCTTGGAACAAAGGCAACACGTTCAGAGTCAATTGATGGCTGTGCTCGCACGACTAAACCATCCATGTTTGTGACTCGACGGCAGGTTACAGGAGCAGTAGATACAGGGTTGCAGGGCGCCAAATACACTGAGAACATGTAACCTTGCAGTGGAGCGGAAACTGGCACCCAACCCTCAAGTTGTGGAGCTAAAACTGTAACATTTGCGCCATAAGGGACTGCTCCAATTGCCCTGCTATACACGTTGGGCTGTTCCCGGACGTAAAGCCCTCCTCTCGCAGTGACCTGACGGCAAACACCTGATGCTTGCGCTACCTGCATACCACCCTCGGCTGAAGAAGATGCGTTTAGTGGAGAGCTAGAAGAGTTATATATACGTTCTGTGCTTGTTGCGGCACCTGGAGAAGCAAGGGCGATCGCCGCCGCTACTACAGGTAAAGTTGCTGCCACCATCTGTGGCCCAACATTCATTCGTTTCATGCTCCTTTCCTCCTCTTATCTTCAATTGATTCTTTGATGATGAACTTCCTAGGGCGAGACTTAATCCATAGAAGGAGATCGTAAATACGATCTCCTTTCATCAGCTTTCGGTCATCAACAGCTTGTAGATAACCCGTCTTATTCGCCGCAACAAAGTAAGCTTCCGAATTAAAATTTACAGAAATCTTGCTGATGAGTCGCTGCTTTAATGTGTTGGTTCTCGTCTCCTCTGAGAATAGATGAGAAATAACATTATCTAAGTCAGCACTAACATTAGCAATTACTTCCGATGCTTGGATAATTGTAGAAGCATGATGAATAAAGTAAATAAGAGTGCCAACACTGATGATCGCTAGCGCAACGCCCATCGTAACTGAAAGGTGAGGCACAAAAAAAGTATAGTCCTCTCCACGAATTATTCGCAGAATGAGTAAGCAGTAAATGAAAGTACCAAGGAAGATACCAAGAACAACCTGATTGCCTGTATCTTGCATGAAGTTACGCAGCAATCGTGGCCCGAAATTAGAAGCAGCAAACTGAAGCGCGACGATCGTGATTAAAAATGCTGTAGCAGTAACGGTAATGATTGAACCGAAAACGGCTGAAAGCATTGACCGTGCTCCATCTGGGCCACTGCCATAAATCCAGCCCAACTGCTCCATACTGTTTTTCGTATTTTGATCAATCATCAGCATAATGAATGCCAATACGATCGCGCTCACTACTATAACTGTCGGTAAGAACAAGTAGCTAGCATGAAGCGAATCCCATAATTTGTTTAGCTTAACATTCCTCATCAAACATGGCATATAGGTTTAAGTGTATTACTCTAACCCGCAAGCAATTTAGCAACCTGCATGAGGAGGGGACATATCAAGGATTTAAAGCTACAAGAAGTATTTATAGGGAAATGGAAATTTTTTATCTTCTACCTATAGAGATAATAGGAATATCTATCTATAGCGATCCTATTTGAATTGTGAGAGAGGGTTCCTATGGAACCTTCTCTACAAAGCCTTCCACTCTCACAAATGATTTAGGACTGCTATATCCCTCTTCCATCACTTTAGGCGGAGTAAAATTGATGAAGCACAGGATGAGGCAGCCATCCTGGAAACTGGTTAATGCACTCAATCAATCTCACAAAGCCCTGCTGCAAACCAGGAATCACAAATACGTCCAACCAAG
>JBGTGR010000053.1:0-85731 GCA_041746655.1 Elainellales cyanobacterium
CGTTGGGAAGCAGCGCTACTGCCCTTGGAGGGAGTGTAAGACCAAAGCGGTATGGGCGCAAGTCTACTACCGTAGCGGCAACTCCCGATGAATTGGGAAGCCCGCGCTCTATTGCGTAGCAATGAGCGTCGGGTACTTCACTTTGACCAAGATCTAGTCAGACCAGATCAACGCTGTAAGATTGTTCCACTTTGCACTGCGCTGGGTTTACAGCATGAAACCAACTTCAGAGCATAACAAACATAAAGCTGCTCCTTCAGAAGTCACTAGCCTGAGCTACCAGGGTGCTTATATCTGTCCAGTTTGCCGACATGGCCAGATTACAAGCCTGACGCTGATGGATGCGTTTGCCTGTAGTTTTTGTCGCCATATCTTTACAGCCAATCTTGCCGAACAGTCTGTGCAGGTGGTGGATAGCTCTCAGCCTATGTCGTGGCGCTGGAACGGTCGCCGTTGGCAGGGTGCTCACCAGGATGACCTAAATCTAACCATTGTCATTTGGCTAGTTGGCATTGCGCTAGTGGTCTTTCCTCCCGCACTGATTGGGCTTTCTTCCTACACGTTTCCCCCGCTACCCGGCAGTCGGTGGTCATGGCTTCCGGCAGCCTGGGTCAGCTGTACGTTTGTGCTGCATTTCCTCATGGTCGGTTGGCTGATTGCCGAACATTATCAGCTCCCCCTCTATGTATCTAGCAAGGTGCGACTACAAACCTTGCTAGGACAGCGATAACACATGGTACAGCTCCAGCGGTTGGCGATCGCCCCGACTCAGATTCAGGCCTCCCATATTGTTTTGACGTCCGAGCAACAACACTACCTCAACCGAGTGTTGCGGCTGCGACTGGGCGATCGCTTTATCGCCATGGATGGTCAGGGACACTGGTGGCTCTCAGAGTTGGAGCAGCCTGCCCAAGCTCAAATCTTAGAATCGATTCAGGCTCAGACCGAGCTTTCGGCCACCATTACCCTGCAGATTGCCCTCCCCAAAGGAAACGGCATGGATGAAGTCGTGCGGCAGGTAACAGAGTTGGGAGTGGCTTGCATTGTGCCTGTGATCAGCGATCGCACGCTTTTGAAGCCTAGTCCCCAAAAGCTAGAGCGTTGGCAACGGATTGCTCAAGAAGCAGCAGAGCAGTCAGAACGGCAGATCATTCCGAGCATTTTGACACCTGTCCCGTTTGCAAAGATGCTACAAGCGGCGGATCTGCCCGAGCAGCGTTATATCTGTGTGGCACGGGGAGATGCCCCGCTATTGTGGGATCTGCTACTCCCAGATTTACAGAAGATGCCGCCTGATCGAGGACGCAGTACGAGACGCAGTGCGACAATAGCGATCGCCACTGGCCCTGAAGGAGGATGGACCCCCCAGGAAGTAGAACAGGCGATCGCCGCTGGCTATCAACCCGTGTCTCTCGGACGCCGAATTTTGAGAGCAATTACGGCTCCAGTGGTGGCTCTATCTTGGGTTGTAGCGGTGCACGAATCAGATCCAAATGTGGCAACCATGTCTAAGCTTAAAGCAGGGTCTAAGCTTGAAACAGGACCGACCTCATCCGATATTCAACAGTTGTAATGATTGATCAAGTTGCTGCCGCGTTTGAGCGCCAAGACTATAAGACTGCTGCTCAACTGCTCAAACAGTTGCTCAAGCAATCGCCCCAAGATCCTTGGGTGCAACTCTACTTGGGGCGGTTGCAGGAAGTCCAAGGCAAACTAGACCCCGCAGAAGCAATCTATCGACAACTGTTGCGCGATACGACAAATCCAAAAGTTGCGATTCAGGCTCGACAAGGATTGCAGCACCTAGAAGCTCTCAAAAAAACTCGTCGGCAGGAAGCGATCGCCCAAGCCAGCGCCAACCCCCCCAGTACCGGAGCCGGACTCTTAGTGTTGGAGCCTGTGACAGGTTCAGAGCGGCCTCAGGTTGCCCGCAATCTAGCCAAGATTTTGAGTTTAGATGCTTACACCGCTCAGCTACATTTACCGAGTCGAGGCTGGCGGCTCTACCGAACGGGCGCAGTGGGAGAAATTCAAGTTTATGCCCAGGAGCTACAACAAGCAGGCATTCCAGCCTTTTGGTGTCCCTTAGCAGACACGCAGAAGATTCGCGTCTTTCGGGTCCACTACCTGCAGGCAATCGAGCCTCAGCTCACGGTAATTTGCCAAAACGAGGAGAACCAGATCGGGTCTCTCAGCTTCGACTGGTCAGAAGTTTCTAGGCGAGTGCGGGGACTTCTCCCCATTTTTGAAGATGTGGTCGATTTAGATGCGCGCAATAAGCTGAAGCGCAAAGAAGCGACTCAAGACTATGCTCAAGTCTATGATCTCCACCTGGAAAGCCGTAACTGTATTCTAAGAATTTGCGACATCAGCTACCAATTCCAGCAAGGTGTTGCTTTCGATCAGCCCCCCGATGGTCATCTCAACCCGCTCCAAATGAACCCGCTCCAAATGACACTCCGCACGAAGTGGAACCGACTTTCCAGGTTTTTAGATCAACAGCTAGCAGATGTGGCGCTCTGGTCTGATTTCACGGTTTTTGCTGAAAGCGCACTCGAACAGTTAGAGTTGGTCAGCAGTTTTGAGTCCCATATTGATTTGTTCCGAAAGGAAGCGACCAACTGGGACCCTGCTTTTCAGCTATATAGCAGCTTAGTTTTTCTCTACGCCACCCTTAAGCAGACTTAAAGCGAAACTAAAACTAGCCTATCGCTCATCAAGACTTCACCTGCTTAGCCATATCCATAAACCGAGTCATGCTGGGGCCAGGACGACGACGACCGTTTTCAGCATTGCTAGGCATCAGGTAGTTTGGTGCAAAGGTCTTCACGGTTTGCGGTTCGCTGGCTACAGTAGGTTTCTGAGGCTGAGGAGCTGGCTCTGCGACAGGCTGAGGTTCCGCTTTAGCTGCAGGCTTGGATTCAGGCTTGGGCGCGGGAGGCGCTTTGACTTGAACCGCAGCTGGGGCAGACTTTGTGCTGGCATGAGCGGCGACTGGCTCTGGCTGAGGCTGCTCTGGAGCGGGTGGGGCAGATGCCGTGGGCTGAGGTTTGGTCTCAGCTTCTGGCTCTGATGCCATCTCCATAAAATATTCAGATTTTTTATTCAAACCTGCTAGCCTGCTCACAGCCCCCAAAAGGCTACTTACAAAAGAGAGCAAGCCACCTAATAACTTTTTGATAAGACCCATTCTCACGATCGCTCCTAAACGTTCTCTTGAACTTTACTCTATCGAAATTTGACCCATATCGCTGCTGTGATCTTGATGTGATCTTGGTAAGAGGCAAGCAACGAGTCTATTTTTGAAACAGAGCTTGAAATTGTTCGTGATCGCGAATAGCGTCAAAGGTGGCGTCTGTTTGAGCCATCACCCGGTAAAGGTTGGGGCTCAGAATAAAAGCGCGGTGTAGGTAGTTGATGGCTTGCTCAACATCACCCTGATGGGCATAGGCACAGGCTTTGCCGTACCAAGCATTTGGATTCTCGGAGCGACACTTTAGTGAGTTATCGAAGCTGGCGATCGCCTCGTCATGCCGATTAAGTTTAGTTAACACCAAGCCTCGATAGTTCCAGGCATAGTAGCAATTTCGGTTGATCGCCAAGGCTGTATCCAGACTGGTTAAAGCGTCGTCATAATGGCGAAGAGAGGCCATTGCGGTCCCCCGGTTGTACCACGCTCGGTAGTTATCGGGCTTCAGCTCAACGGTGCGTTCAAAACTCAGGACTGCATCCCGATAGCGATATAGACAGGCCAGAGCATGTCCCTGGTTATACCAAGCTTTATAGTCATTGGGTTTAAGCTTAATTGCCCGACCAAAGCTTTCGACGGCTTCCTCATACAGTCCGAGTTTGGCAAATGCCAGCCCTTTCCCCTGCCATGCCAAGACATACTTGGGCTTAATCGTCAGGGCATTGTTAAAGCTCTCAATCGCTTCTCGAAACAAGCCTAGCTCATAGAGTGCATAGCCCCGATGGCCCCAAACTTCGTGACGATCTGGATGGGCTTGCAAATATTTATCAAATTTAGCAACGGCTCCTTCATAGCGACCAATGGCGTATAAGGCGTTGCCTTGGCTATACCAAGTCTGCAGCTCTTGATCCTGACTCATATCGTGGTTTGAGTCCAGAGTAGGGTCTAAATTGAGTGTACGAGTATCCACTTTTAGTATTGTTCCCAGTTTGAATGCGAAATAAGATGTCTCAGAGGAAGAGGCTATGAGAGTGAAAAGATGAGTGAAGGGACGACGGAGCACATTACCCATCGTATCGAGCGAGATTCAATGGGGGATCGGCAAATTCCGGCTAATGCCTACTATGGCATTCAAACTTTACGGGCCGTTGAAAATTTTGCCATCAGCGGGCTAAAACCGTTGCCAACTTATGTCGATGCTTGTTTGCTGATCAAGAAAGCAACGGCGATCGCCAACGGAGAGCTAGGCTGCATTCCAGCAGAAATTAGTGGGGCGATTGTGCAGGCGGCAGACGAAATTTTGCAGGGCCGTCTGCGCGACCAGTTTGTGGTGGATGTGTATCAGGCGGGGGCCGGAACTTCACATCACATGAACGTTAACGAAGTGTTGGCCAATCGGGCCTTAGAGATCTTGGGCGATCAAAAAGGCAACTATCAGCGGGTCAACCCCAACGACCACGTCAACTATGGGCAGTCTACCAATGATGTGATTCCGACTGCGATTCGGGTGGGGGGGCTGCTGGCGCTTGAGCATTCTCTCTATCCGGCCTTGTCGGATGCGATCGCCGCTCTAGAAAACAAAGCTGATGAGTTTCAGGATGTTGTGAAGTCGGGGCGCACTCACCTACAAGACGCCGTGCCTGTCAGGATGGGAGACACCTTCCGAGCTTGGGCCCAGATTTTGGCCGAGCATCTGATTCGAATTGAGACGGCCTCCGGTGATCTCACCCTCTTGGGATTGGGTGGCAGTGCGGCTGGAACCGGACTCAATACCCATCCTCAATATCGGAAACGGGTGGCTGAGCTGCTGTCTGAATTTTTGGAGCTGCCTCTGAGACCTGCTCCTCACCTGATGGCGGCCATGCAAAGTATGGCTCCCTTTGTGAATGTCTCTGGTGCGATTCGCAACTTGGCTCAAGACTGCGTCAAAATTTCCCACGATCTGCGGCTAATGGATTCGGGACCGAAGACGGGTCTCAAGGAAATTCAGCTGCCCCCTGTGCAACCTGGCTCGTCGATCATGCCCGGAAAATATAATCCGGTGATGGCAGAGATGACCTCGATGGTCTGCTTTCAGGTAATGGGGTATGATGCGGCGATCGCCCTAGCCGCCCAAGCCGGACAGCTCGAACTCAACGTGATGATGCCGCTGATTGCCTACAATTTGATCCACAGCATTGAGATTTTGGGCAATACCGTGGGGGCCTTAAATGAACGGTGCATCAAAGGTATTGCCGTGCAGAGCGATCGCTGTCTGGCCTATGCTGAGGGAAGTTTGGCCCTGGTGACAGCGCTCAATCCCCACATTGGCTATCTCAACGCGGCAGCCGTAGCCAAAGAATCTCTAGAAACAGGTAAGTCTCTACGGCAGATTGTTTTAGAGAAAGGGCTGATGAGTGAAGCAGAGTTGGCCACTGTGTTGGATCTGAAGAAAATGAGTGCTCTGCCTGAGCTTTGAGTCGCGATTGCAAATCCCCAATTTTTTTTAAAGAAAGCTCACTTTGGCAGCAATTCAACTCAATATGTAAGGTGTCTACTCACATGCGAGGGGCTGCAATGCAGAGCCAGGATACCTTCACCCAAATCACCTTTCACTACATGAACGGCCAGAGTGAATCTTTCAATGTCTATGGGCATCTAGAGGACAACGCCATTCAGCAAAGCTTGCAGCTAGAGGTGCGCCATCTGCTGCAAAAAGATTGGTGGATTTTGAATTTGCCAGAGCAGACCGTCATGATCAATGTTGATAATGTGGTGAAAATGGAGATTAAGCCGCCCCTGGATCACCTGCGGGGTGAAGATGTCTTTTCCAATGCCGAACGTGTGACGGCGCTCAACCGAATGCGGTAAGCCGTGATCAACTCAAAATCCCTCAGTTCAAAAGCCCTCGGTGCCTAAGGAGACTATGCCGCCTACTGTTAGCTTTGTGCGATCGCCCTCTTATCAGCAAGAGTCGCTCTTGCTGCATCTCACTGACCTGCTGGAGCCGCTGGGCGGAATGGCGGCTTTTGTCAAACCGGGCGATCGCGTCTTGCTAAAGCCCAACTTGCTAACGGGAGCCCGTCCTGGCCAGGAATGCACTACGCGGGCCGAGTTGGTGGCCTGCGTAGCTCAGTTGGTTCGAGCAGCGGGGGGCGATCCCTTTTTGGGAGACAGTCCGGCCTTTGGCAGTGCGGCAGGTGTCGCCAAGGCCAACGGTTACGGCCCGATGCTAGAAGCGCTCAATTTGCCGATTGTGGAGCTGCAAGGCAAACGCTACGAAACGGTCAGCGCCGACTTTAACCACCTGCTGCTCTGCAAAGAGGCGATGGAAGCCGACGTGGTGATCAACCTGCCCAAGGTCAAGTCTCATGTCCAACTCACCTTGACGCTGGGGGTCAAAAACCTGTTTGGCTGCGTTCCTGGCAAAATGAAAGCTTGGTGGCATATGGAAGCTGGCAAAGACCGCGATCGCTTTGGCACCATGCTAGTCGAAACGGCACGGGCGATCGCCCCCAACCTGACGATCCTGGATGGCATTATCGGCCATGAAGGCAACGGCCCTAGCGGTGGCGAACCGCGTTTTCTCGGCATCTTAGCCGCCTCCGCCGACGTGTTTGCCCTCGATCGAGCCATGATCGAAATTCTCAATGCCGACCCTGCTCAGATTCCGACCGTAGCGGCCTCCCAGAGATTAGGGCTTTGCCCAGACTTGGCCGATATCCACTTCCCCCTTCTCCAGCCCGACGACCTGCGGGTTTTAGACTGGAAACTACCTGAAGAGCTGATGCCCATCGACTTCGGGCTTCCCCGTGTGATCAAATCCACCTTTCGACATCTCTACACCCGCTGGATCAAAGAATCCTTTGCCTTCACGGGTCGCTGATGCCCCCAAGGCAAGCTTTTCAAATCGAGATCTCTCACATTCCCCAAATCAGGTAGACTTACGGTGACATTCGGCTGAATCACTATGAAAACTGCAGTTCCTGGCCCTAGAGCGATCGCTTCCGAGAAATCTGACGCAGTTACGCCCCCTTCCTCAACTCAGTCGCACCAGTCAGGCTTAGCCAGGTGGCGACTACAGCGACTTGGGATTAGGATACTGTCTGCCCTTTGTGGCCTGGTTATTCTCAGTTTGGCGACAGCCGCCTTGGCGCTACTGGAGATTGGAGATAGGGGGCCAGAAGTCAGCGAGTTGCAAAGTCGGCTCAGCCAGGAAGGCTTTTACTTTGGTCCGATTGATGGAGATTTTGGACCCCAAACTGAGGACGCTGTCATCCAGTTTCAGCAGACTAGGGGCCTGTTAGTCGATGGCATCGCGGGTGAAGAGACGTTAAGCGCGTTGGGGCTGCGATCGGTGATCGGTTTTACGCCTGCTCCGGCCCCGGCCTATGTCCCTCCGACCTATGTGCCTCCAGCCCAGACCTTCTCACCGCTACCCACCTTGCCGTCAGATCCGTTTCTGGCCCCACAACCAACCCCGGCGGCCCCCTTCTCAACGGCAGCAGGTGTGAGTGCGACGGCGACGATCCTACGTCCGGGCGATCGCGGGCCTGCCGTTGAAGAATTGCAACGACGGCTCCAAAGTCAGGGATTTGCCGTTGGGCCAATCGACGGCATCTATGGCTCCCAGACCACCGAGGCTGTCCGCAGTTTTCAGCGAGCTAGGGGTCTATTTCCAGACGGAATCGCGAATTCCACCACGTTGACGGCTCTGGGGATCACAGGCGACCAAGCCGCTCCCTATGTTGTCGTGATTCCAGGGGGGACACCTGAGCTGTTGGTGAATATTCAGCGACGAGTCCCCGGTGCCTTTATCGATGTTCGTTCCAATCGGGGGCCTTTCGTGAGTGCAGGAGCCTTCCGCGATCGCGCCAATGCCGAACGCCGTTCTCAAGCACTGCGTTCTCTTGGATTTGATGCTCGTGTAGCCTATTTCCGTTAGCGAGCGACTGGAGTTCGCCAACCCACGTTGCCACAGTTAGTCTTAGCTAATATTGGTTGGCTCGGCTATAGTCGCCAATCGTGCAGCAAACTGTTTTAAGGCTGGTGCGAATCTGCTGCTCTAAACGGCGATCGCACATCGATTTGGCAATGGCTAAGCCCTGCTCGTAGTAATCAATCGCGTTGGTATAGTCGCCAATCGCATCACAAATGTGGCCGAGGCTTTCAAGAGCCTGTTGGGCATGGCGTTCTTCGTCGATGGTCAGAGCAACGGCCAATCGTCGTTGGTGATAGGCGATCGCCTGTGGATAGTCACCAAGCGTCTGGCAAATACTGCCCAAATTTTTCAAAATCTGAACCTCAGCCGCTGGATCGGGCAACTGATGGGTAATTTCTAGCAACTGTTCGTAGCACAGGATGGTCTTTTCATAATTGCCAAGGGCGTGGTAAACGTTGCCCAAGTTGCGCCACACCTGCCGCTCGACCTGCGAATCTTGAAACTTTTGAGCCAGGGCGAGGCTTTTTTCGTAGTAGGCGATCGCCGTATAGCAGTCTCCCATCGCCTTATAGGTCATTCCCAAGTTGTTGAAAGCGGCCATCTCACCCCGATAGTCTTGAATGTCTTGGGCGACGGTTAGGCTTTGCTGCTTATATTCGATGGCGCGGCGGTAGTCGCTGACGTGGCGATAGGCATTTCCCAAGTTGCCCAAGGCTTGCCGTTCGGTGTAGCGATCCATCGTTTGGCGAGCCAGGGCGAGGGCTTGCTGAGAATGGGCGATCGCCTCCGGATAGTCTCCTAAGGCATAGTAGGCCAATCCCAGACTGCTACGGGCTTTTCCCTCACTCTGAAAGTCATGCAGTGCCTGGTACAGGGCTAGAGCCTGCCGCAGGGTAGCTACCGCCGCCTTAAAATCTCGAATTTGATATTGCTCAATTCCTTTCTCAAGCAAGCAATCTGCCTCAGCCCGCTGTTGACTGGCGGTTCCGGATGGAGGAGCATCCCAAACCCTCAGCTGAGGAGGAATAAAGGTGCCATGTTCTTGTTCCGAAAATTGAACCATAAGACCAGCCTGTGAGCTAACTGCTCAAATCAACACCCTGAGGACCGCAGAGAGAACAATGTAGAAAGAACACTGTAGAAAGAACACTGTCTCAACACGCCAGCCATGAAATTCGCATTCTGTTGGCCTATATGCAACTTAATATAAGGATTTGATGAACGGCACAGTACATATGACTAACTTTGTGTGAAGCGGTTGAAGTCTGTCCCGAAAAAGCCCTGAAAGGAGCCGGAGCAATCCGAGCGGAAATCTCGCCCCAACCCCTGCGGCAAAATTGTCTAGAGTGGAAGAGCTAGACCTGTAAGAGCTTACCTGTGACTTCTGTTTTTGACGCTGAACAACTCCTGTTTACACCTGCAACTCCGGCTGCCGACGCGGCTCAACTAATCTTTGCATTTCCAAACGAGTACACCGTTGGGATTACGAGTTTGGGCTATCAGGTCGTCTGGGCAACGCTGGCTTCCCGGACGGATTTGCAGGTTAGCCGTCTGTTTACAGATGCTCACGAACCGCTCCCGGCTCAGCCAGATATCCTCGGATTTTCGCTCTCCTGGGAGCTAGACTACGCAAATATTCTGAGTATGCTCGAGTCGCTAGAGATCCCAATTCGCGCCAAAGATCGCTGCGATCGCCATCCCCTCGTTTTTGGCGGCGGCCCAGTACTAACGGCCAATCCCGAACCCTATGCCGACTTTTTTGATCTGATTTTGCTGGGCGATGGGGAAACGCTGCTGGATGACTTTATCAATGCCTATCAACAGGTGCGGGGAGGCGATCGCCCCACCCAACTGCGTCACTTAGCCCAGGTGCCAGGGATTTACGTTCCGAGTCTGTATGAAGTCACCTACGTCAGCTCAGATGGCCCAGTGCAGTCGGTTCAGCCGATCGCCGCAGGGATTCCAGCCTTGGTGCAAAAGCAAACCTATCGCGGCAATGTGCTGTCTGCCTCAACGGTGGTGACGGAGAAAGCCGCCTGGGAAAACATTTTTATGGTGGAGGTGGTGCGGAGCTGCCCAGAAATGTGTCGCTTTTGTCTGGCCAGCTACCTGACGCTGCCGTTTCGGACGGCAAGTTTGGAAGAATCTTTGATTCCAGCGATTGAGCGAGGGCTACAAGTTACCAACCGATTGGGACTGTTGGGCGCATCTGTAACGCAGCATCCAGAGTTTGACACTCTGCTAGACTACCTCAGTCAGCCGCAATATGACCAGATTCGGCTCAGCATTGCGTCCGTTCGGACCAATACCGTCACCCCAAAACTGGCCGAAACGCTGGTCAAGCACGATACACGCTCGATTACGATCGCTGTTGAGACAGGTTCCGAGCGGCTGCGTCGGGTGATCAACAAAAAGCTAGAAAACGAAGAAATCATTCAGGCTGCGGTGAACGCCAAGGCGGGTGGGCTGAGCAACATTAAGCTCTATGGCATGGTCGGCATTCCGGGAGAGACACCTGAAGATGTCGAGCAGACGGTGGAGATGATGCGATCGCTCAAAAAAGCTGTTCCAGGCTTGCGATTGACGCTGGGTTGCAGCACCTTTGTCCCCAAGGCTCACACGCCTTTTCAGTGGTTTGGCGTCAATGCTCAGGCCGAAAAACGTCTGAAACTTTTACAAAAGCAGTTGCGATCGCAAGGCATGGATTTTCGACCTGAAAGCTATAGCTGGTCGGTTATTCAAGCATTGCTGTCACGGGGCGATCGCCGCCTCTCTCACCTCCTAGAACTGGTGCGGCACTATGGCGATTCTCTGGGCAGCTACCGTCGGGCCTTTAAGGAATTGCGCGGTCAGCTACCAGAGCTAGATTTCTATGTTCACCAAGAGTGGCCTACCGATCAGGCTCTACCCTGGCAACATCTCCAAGGACCGCTACCCGTTGCAACGCTGATCAAACACCGAGATAGTGCCATGATGCAGGGTGAGGCGGCAGATCCGACGCTGTTGCCTGCTTAGCGGCTAGAATCAAGGCTCGGATGCTGAAGTTTTTGTCGAGATCAATCATTGCAGGCCGTTTAAACGCCGCTGCAATGGGAGAGAATATCCTGAAATAACGTGTGGATTCATTGTGGCGCAGGTCGTTCTAGAGAACGTTTATAAGAGTTTTTTGCATCGTCAGACCGGACAGACCAATCGGGTTGTCACGGCTGGCACGATGGCCGTTCCCGTCGATGAGGCGTTACTGGAGGCTGATCCAACCCAGAAGTCTGCCCAGGCTTCTGCCCAGACTTCTGCGACTAGCCAGGTGAACGTGCTGCGGCGCATCAACCTGACGATTCAGGATGGCGAATTTATGGTGTTGGTGGGACCATCGGGCTGCGGTAAAAGTACGCTGCTGCGTTTGATTGCTGGCCTTGAATCTCTAACCGGGGGCAACATTTGGGTGGGCGATCGCCTGGTAAATGATCTGCCGCCCAAACAGCGGGACATCGCCATGGTGTTTCAAAACTATGCGCTTTACCCCCACATGACCGTCTACGACAATCTGGCCTTTGGCTTGCGTCGAGCCGCCGTAGACACCCAAAACCCTCTCCCGGCCATCGGCTGGAATGAAAAATTGCTGGGCAGCCTGACCAAGCCCCTGCCCCCAGGACTTCAGTACCGCTCGGCGCAGGAAAAGGCGATCGCCCAACGAGTCCGCACCGTCGCCCAAATGCTGCAAATCGAAGTCTTGCTCGATCGCTTGCCAAAGCAACTATCGGGAGGCCAGAAGCAGCGAGTTGCTCTAGGACGGGCAATGGCTCGCAACCCGCAAGTGTTTTTGATGGATGAACCCCTCTCCAATCTGGATGCCAAACTCCGGATCGAGACCCGTGCCCAGATTGTGAACCTACAGCGCAAGCTTGGCACGACGACAATCTACGTGACCCACGACCAAACCGAGGCGATGACGATGGGCGATCGCATTGCTGTGATGAATGCAGGCCAGATTCAGCAGCTAGCCACCCCCCTAGAGCTATATCACCGTCCGGCCAATCGCTTCGTGGCAGAGTTTATCGGCTCCCTGCCCATGAATTTTCTCACCGTTCAAGTCAAAGCGCCCCTCCTCCTCACACACCCTCAGTTTCGGATGACCCTACCCGAAAGTTGGGAGTCTAGTCTGAGTCAATACGATGGGCGATCGCTCGTTTTGGGTGTCCGGCCCGAACACCTGTCCCTCAGTGTCCCAGCACCCAAAAGCCTCCTCGTCCGGGTCGAGCGCGTCGAAGCCTTAGGGAGCGAAACCTATCTCTCGGTCAGCCTCATCGAAGCCGATCCTATGACTGGGGCTCCAGTGTTGCTGCAAGCCCGCATTGAGCCCGATCGTCCCGTCACCTATGGCGAAGAATTATGGTTGGGCCTTGCGGCTGACAAGATCCATCTGTTTGATCTAGAAACGGGAATGGCGATTGTCCCTGCAATTGATCATTAGAAGATTGATCGCTAGGAAATTGATGGCTAAGAAAACGATAGTAGAACAGCAAAGCCATCCTCCGAGTACACTTTGGGTTGGTAGGGCTTAGAGAGAAAACCGTGACTCAATTCCTGTTTGTAACTGATTTAGACAATACCCTGGTGGGCAATGATCATGCCTTGGCAAGGCTAAACCAGCATCTCAGCCAACATCGGGAGGAATACGGCAGCTGCATTGTTTATGCCACAGGGCGATCGCCCACGCTCTATCGTCAACTCACCACCGAGCGGTTGCTGCTTGAACCCGATATTTTGGTGCCATCGGTCGGCACAGCCATCTACTTCAAGGGCACAGAGACACCTGACCCTGAGTGGATCAGCAAACTTTCTCAAAACTGGAATCGAGAACAGGTGGTGGCGATCGCCGCCCATTTTGCAGACTTGCAGACCCAGCCACCCGACGAACAAACGCCCTTCAAGGCCAGTTATTTTCTAGCCGAAACAGTTGCGGCAGCAGTTTTGCCCAAACTAGAATCCGCTCTCAAGCAGCAAGGCCTCGACATTCAGTTGGTTTACAGTAGCGGGCGCGACCTAGACATTTTGCCTCGTCAAGGCAACAAAGGATCGGCAACACGCTTTCTACAACAGCGCCTCAACATTCCCCCCGAACGCACAGTGATGTGTGGAGACTCCGGAAACGACTTGTCTTTCTTTCAGCAAAATCAGGAAGCTCGCGGCATCATTGTGGGCAACGCGCAGCCAGAACTGCTGGAATGGCACCAAGCCAATCCTTCCCCCAACCGCTACTTAGCTCACTCCCACTGTGCTGCCGGAATTCTGGAAGGACTGCTGCATTTTGGTTTTTTGTCCCAACCCAACCCAGCTGCAAAATAACGCTCAATCTCACAGCTCAAGATGATGAGCATCACAAGCAACTGGTGGAAATGGCTGTCAACCTAGTTGAAGCTGTTAGTTGACACAGCTGACAGTTACGACCCAGTTACGATCTATTTGCCATTTTTCAACATGAGTTTTTCATCATGAGCGTAATGCCCCCTTTGCCTGTGATGAGTTGGAGTTCCACCAGCACATTAAATCTCGCCGCACTCGACTGGCGACATCTAACAGCGCTCGGTGTGTCAAGACAGGAAGCCAAGCGCATTGCAAAGTCGCTAGCTGTCCAACAAATCCTCCCGGTCTATTGGCGCAAACTGATTGAGTTGGGTGTGCCAATGGAAGACGCTCGCAAGGTTGCAAAGGCGATCGCCAAATACGATATTGCCAAAACATCACCCGATCCGCTTCAAAGAAGCCTGATCCAGAAATATTGTCCAATTGTCTGCCGCGCCGAACTTTGGCGATTAAAGCTGCTTCTGGAGACAGAGTAAAAACAGCTTCCCCTGGAGGAGGCTATCTTTAGTAGCATCGCCTATAGTAAGCAGTGCAGCGGCCTAGAGGTCGCTTTTTTATCAGGAGTAGGCGTATGGCAAACTCAGAGCAGTTAGCGCTATTTCGAGAAGACACCTTTATCTGGAATGAATGGCGTCAATCCAATCCCGACATCATCCCCGATTTCCGACAAGCAGACTTCAGCGGCCTAGACCTGAGAGGATATAGCTTTCGCAGCACTGACCTGACCCAAGCCGACTTTCATCGAGGAGATTTGATCAAAACAGATTTTGGTGAGGCCAACTTGCAGGACGCCAATGTCAGCGACGCCATGCTGACACGCGCCAACTTCAACGAAGCCGATCTCCAAGGGGCGGACTTGAGTGACTCCCAATCCAACAAAGCCGACTTTTCAGGCGCACAGCTTGAGAATGTAAATTTGATTCAAGCCGATGCGAGCGAAGCCGATTTTATTGGTGCTAATCTCAGTGGAGCGGATCTAATTGGCACTCGATTCTATCAAGCCACTTTGATCAAAGCCGATCTGAGCCACGCCGATCTCAGTGGCGCTGACTTGCGAGAAGCTAGCCTAATTCGTGCCAATCTGACTGGTGCTTGCTTGGTGGGGGCCGATCTGCGAGGGGCCAATCTCAGCGGTGCCAAGCTTGACGGCACAGATCTCCAGGGGGCCAATCTAGAAGGCACAACAATGCCCAACGGAAAAACCTATCAACCTGACTCGCTAGAGCCTGAGCAAGAGGAAGTGCGGGAGGATCAGCCCAAAGCAGAATCAAACGCTAAAGCCAATCCTGCCCTGCGCCGTTCCATATACCCTCGAAGCTGAGGTAAGGCCAACTGCGATCGCACAATCCTAGACTTTAATTTTGGCCTTATTCCGGCTGGGCATCTTGTCCTGGCTGGATCTTCTTATCCTTCGAGTCTCCCCAGTAGGCGCTGTAGGTCCAGACTTCGCTGTTGCCCCGCTCTTCCTTAGACCACTCATATATGGCGTCTTTGGGCTCAACCCCAATTTCAATCAGCTTAGCGCCCATGTAATATTCCATTTGGCGCTTCGTCATTTCTCTAAGGCTGTCGGGTCTACTTTTCTCAATGGTGCGAGACATATGGGCCTGGGTATGTTTTGCCATCTTCCGCTGCTTGCCTAAATATCATTAGTCCTGAAACCAGGATATAAGGAACCTATGTGGTTGTTTTACACCTACCGGATAGGTTGCCACATCTTCAAAACCGTTGATATTTTACAATCGCTAGAAGCTCATGGCGGTCAATCGCGGCATAGCAGACCGACAGCGATAAGCTAGTGAAGCGCACAGATGAGGCGCACAGATCCCATCCGCGATTTCACGTTATGTTCAGCTATTTCAAAGGCACGGTTGCCAGCCTGCATAAACTGAGCAGCAATCGAGTCATTCTGGTGATAGAAAGCGGCCAGATTGGGTATGAGCTGCAAATTGTGCCTCGTTTGGTTCAGCAGCTGCCCCCCATCGGAGAGTCCGTTCAAATCTATGCACACTTGCAGGTTAGGGAAGACCAAATGGTGCTGTTTGGCTTTGCTGCAATGGCTGAACGAGATTTGTTTCGGCAACTGGTGAGCGTGAGCGGAATCGGCCCCCAACTGGCGGTGGCACTGCTTGATACGTTAGGGCTCCAAGACTTGGTGCAGGCGATCGTGACAAGCAATACCCGTCTGCTCGCGCGGACTCCCGGCGTTGGCCCCAAAACAGCCGAACGAATCGCACTAGAGCTGAAAAATAAACTTGCAGAATGGCGTTTGCAATCAGGCATCACCGCCACACCTGACGCCAGTCCGGTGACAGGAATTCAAGAAGATGTAGAGATGACCTTGCTGGCGCTAGGGTATACCAACAGCGAGATCACTCAGGCCCTTCAGGCTGTGGGTCAAAAGCAAGCCCTTTCTAAACAAGCCGATGCGGAAGATTGGATCAGAGAGGCAATTAGCTGGCTCAGTCGCTAGCCTATCAGTTCCAGCCAAAACTTGACTCGCTATGATAGTATGATTGACTGCACTTGTATTTGTAGAGATTAGGAACGAACGAGCCCATGGCCTTGCTGCAAGAGCGGAAACAGGAAATTATCAACGGTTACCAAATTCACGAAACCGATACCGGATCGGCGGATGTGCAGGTTGCCATGTTGACAGAACGTATCTCCAAACTCAGCGACCACCTAAAAATCAATCAGAAAGATCACGCTTCTCGCCGGGGTCTACTCAAGATGATTGGTCGCCGAAAGCGCCTATTAGCCTATATTCAAAAGCATGACCGGGAGCGGTATCGGGCTCTAATTACCCGTTTAGGAATTCGCGGTTAATCTCAAGCCTATATGTTTTCTAAGCCTCATGTCTTCGCCTAAAGATAATGCTCAAAATGCGGCATCTGGTTCTGATCGCCTGCCTTTTGAGCCCGCCAAAAATCGCAAAAAAGCCGAGAAAAAAGCGATCGCTCCCACTTCAGAATCAAAGTCGGAGTCGAAGTCGGAGTCGAAATCAGCCAGTCAACCCGTGGCTCGTCCTGCAGGCGATCGCAACGCAGCCTCCACAACCATTCCAGAAGCCGTTAGTCGGCGGATGGTAAGGCGGATGGCTTTGTTTTGCGGTATTCCCAGCGCCCTTGGCATTTCGACATTTGTGGCGAGCTATCTCATCGTCAGCAATGATTTATTGCAGTTGCCAAACGTGGTGGTAGTACTGGTGAGCATGGGCTTTTTTGGCTTAGGGGTAGTGGGTCTAAGCTATGGCGTTCTGTCAGCATCCTGGGATGAGGATCGGGCTGGGAGTAGGGTTGGCTGGTCAGAATTCACAACCAATCTAGGGCGCATGACAGCGGCATGGCGATCGGCTAAGAAATCCTAAATTTCGTTGTTCGAGTCGTGATTCGAGTCGTGAAAAGAAAGCAGCTCAGCCAGTCCTAACAACAGCGAAGGTTAAGCTGTTTTCATAGCCAAAGCAATTTTGCAAACAACTATCTTGGCAAGGACTTTGACATGATTGTGGTCATGAAGATCGGAGCCCCAGAGGCAGAGATCAATCAACTGACCGAAGAACTCACTACCACCTGGGGATTAACTCCAGAAAAGATTGTAGGGCAGCACAAAACCGTAATTGGATTGGTGGGCGAAACGGCGGATCTAGACCCGTTACTGCTACAGGAGATGAGCCCCTGGATTGAACAGGTGCTGCGAGTGGAGAAACCCTTTAAGCGCGTTAGCCGGGAGTTTCGCCACGGTGAGTCTAGCGAAGTCATTGTTTCAACGCCAAATGGCCCGATTTCCTTTAGCCAGAGCAGCCCAATCGTAGTCGTCGCTGGCCCCTGCTCTGTTGAGAATGAGGCCATGATTGTTGAAACGGCCCAACGGGTCAAGGCTGCTGGCGCTCATTTTCTGCGCGGTGGAGCCTACAAGCCTCGGACATCTCCTTATGCGTTCCAGGGACATGGTGAGAGTGCCCTAGAGTTGCTTGCTGCAGCTCGCGATGCGACGGGTCTAGGCATCATCACTGAAGTGATGGACACCGCTGATTTGGAGAAAGTAGCTGAAGTTGCCGATGTGGTGCAAGTTGGCGCTCGCAACATGCAGAACTTCTCACTGCTGAAAAGAGTAGGCGCACAAGACAAGCCTGTTTTGCTGAAGCGAGGCATGTCTGCCACCATTGAAGAATGGCTGATGGCGGCTGAATACATTTTGGCGGCAGGTAATCCCAACGTGATTTTCTGTGAGCGGGGAATTCGGACGTTCGATCGCCAGTATGCTCGAAACACACTAGATTTATCCGCGATTCCCGTCTTAAAGACGTTGACCCACCTTCCCATCATGATTGATCCCAGTCATGGCACGGGCAAGGCAGAATACGTTCCTTCAATGGCAATGGCATCGATTGCCGCTGGGGCAGATTCGCTCATGATTGAAGTCCATCCCAATCCTGCAAAAGCCCTTTCTGACGGGCCTCAATCGCTGACACCAGAGCGGTTTGATCAGCTCATGCGGGAGTTGGCTGTGATCGGCCATGCCGTACAACGTTGGCCACAGCCTGAGGTTGCGTTGACCTAGCCTCTGTGACTAGAGGTTTTAGACAAAAAGGCATCTAGATCAGTTTAGATGCCTTTTTTTATTTATGAAGGGTATGGGAAGGGATGCTCTCATCAAGCGTCAAAACCTAAGCATCAAAATCTTCTGAGTCTGGATAAGCTTTTAGATCGTCGAGCTGCTCTTCAATAGAGTGCAGGAGTTGATTGAGATCTAACAGACTATCAATAGGCGAGCTAGATAAGCTGGGGTCGGAGTGGGAACGACGGCGGATTTCGCTTACTTTCTGCTGAAGCTGTCTGGCAATACCAAGCGCATCTCTTCCCAGGTTCGTTAGCTGCTGCTGCTGATAAAACTTCAAGGCTGCACCGCGCAAAACCTGGACTGTAGCTTCTTCTCCGTTGGCGACTGGCATAAATCGAAATCGAAGCAGCAATCGCGTTTGTTGGTAGACCCGTTCGATTTCGATTTGCCGAGGTTTTTCAACCGGAAGCATCGGCAACTGGGTCATACGCTTGAGCTCATTGATCAAGCCTTGAAAGACGTCTAGCTCTAGCTTGTCTACCACAGACTGCAAAACACCATTTTGGCTCCAGAGAATTCGTCCGTGCTGTGGCTGGCGCTCAAAGTAGAGGCGGCCAATCCCGCCCAGGAGAACCCGCCCTAAAAGTTCTTGCAGCAACTGTTTTGGGGGAAACGTGGCTAGTACTTCTAAGGCGCTAGTCAGATGCTGAGCCTGGATGTCTAGAGTAGGGACTTCTCCATAAAGAGCCGGGGGCACCTGGGGTGGAGAATTCTCTTCTTCTACAGCAGATAAAGCGGAGGGATCTGATGAGGCAGATGGGCTTGGATCAAGGGGCTGTTTGGGTTCTGGTTGTTTTGGTTCCGGCTGTTTTAGTTCTTTAACTTCGATGGCAGGGGGAGGGGGCTCAAAAGGAATATTAGGCGGTGCGCTGAGAGGCTGAGAGGCTCTGACGACTTCTATGAGGTTTAGATCGTCGGGGCTATCAACAATAAAGGTTGGCTGTAAGTTGTGGTCAATCTGCTGATTGGTCCGCGAGCGGGCAGGGGGACGAGTGTAATGATTGTTTTGTGTCGCAGGTGATTTTGGCAGCGCTATTGACTGTTTCCCGGTGTGATGCAGATAGGCTGAGAGGGCAGTCTGGAGTGCTTCAGAGGAGATTTCCCGAGGTACCAGAGAATAATTTAGGTAGGAAATCATGCGACGGACATAGTCAGAAGCTGCCGCATCATCTGAGCTAACCATGCCCAAATTTAAGTGACTTCCGTCTAAAAACAGCGGCAGAACCTGGTAATAAAGACAGGCTTCGAAGGGCAGAGCGCCGTCGATCAGGATAAACATCTGTTCAACATTCAGATGCTCAACCCAGTCGCCCTGAAACTGAGCAAGAACACGTTGATGAACCGGATCGTTAGGCTTCGACTCGATTTGGTCGCTGAACGGAGAAGCCATAGAAATGAATGGAATGAGAGTTCTTAAGGATTTAGCACCCTCTACTAATCTGTATACCAGAACAGGGGAGGTAGATCAGGAGGTGCTCCGCAATGTTTGGGCAGCTAAGTAAAGTTTACTCCATTCGCCTACGATTTGATTGGTTCTCTGGTTGAGGTCTTGAGCGATCGCTTCAAAGCTTTTTCCCGCCTTCAAACTATTAATAAGTCGCTGTTGTTCAGGTGTCAAAGATGCCCAAAATTCTTGCCACTGTTGGGGAGTTAAGCCAAGACTATGTTCGTCCAGGGAGGTGCCTAGCCAAGTCGTGACCAACTCCGGCTTGCTCTTCAGCGTAAAAACCCGAATGGCATGGTAGCTAATCTTTTCGCGCAGCCGATACACTTGCTTAATCGGCAGGCCAAGGGTTTGAGCGATCGCCTCTTGAGATTGCCCTTGCAGGTGCAGACGTAGCCATTCTGCAGCCACGGGTTCAACCTGCTCTTCGAGGTAGGTAATGAACTCCTGCATAACGCGCAGGCGCATAACCTGCTGCTCTTCCCAAAATTGCTCATTTTGATACTCAGTCAAAGCTTGAGTATCTAGCAAACTGAGCGGCCCATCCGAGTCATCTGGCATGATTTCTTCTGAAACCAGCCGAATAGATTCTCCGGTGGGAACCTGGGTCATACCTCCCCGCTGGGTGCGTCGTAAGTAGTTAACAAATCGATAGACTAGCAGCGGCTGATTGCGAATGGGGCGCAGACAGTATTCTTCAATGCTGGCCAGCATCAAAATGTTGCGTAGGCGTGGATTGGGGCTGCATTTGGCGATCCAGGCCATCTGCTGCTGCATGTGACGATCATTTTGCATTAGTTCCTGAATGACTTCCTGCAGCACGTCTGTCACCGATCGCCCCCGATCTCGGCTCAGCGCGACACCCGTTCTAATTTTGCTGCGAATGAGGAACAGGCTGCTCAGTCGTTGGATCAATCGACGATAGGCTTGTTCTGGTGATGCTCCTAGATAGCGCTGCAGCAGAATTCGGTAGCGATAGTCCATTGCCTGACGAGCCATCGCCAGTTGGTCGGCTGGAAGCTGATCAAATCGTTCTGGATGCTCGCCTACGAGCCAGTGAATGATCGCATCCTGCGCGCTAGAAAACTGCTCTGGAGAATCTGCTTGGAGTCGCGATCGCCATTCTTGCGTCAATTCCTCGGCCAATGCCATGGCATAGTAGTCCTTGGGTCCCGATTTCCCTATTTAACAGTAACGTGAACTTTACCATTCACTCACGACCATTGGCTGACATCAGAGAGAGTCTAACCATGAGACTCCTAATCTTTGAGCAGCGGAGCGAGGATAAAATGACGGACTGTGTTCTTTAACAAAGTTTTTTTTAGTTTGCCGCACAACCGACCCCATAGACACTCACCCATCTGGGTCAGGCCAACTGTTTTGCCGACTGTGTTAAGGCTCGAGGCTATCAGTATCATCAATGGTTGCAACCAGATGTTGCAGAACGACAGTCACTTGGTTGAGCTGCTCTAGAACATTATCGTGATTTTCAGCTAATGTCTGAACAGCATCACTCAGCGCAAAGATTTCAAATCCCTGCTGCTCAATCTGATGGTTTTGCTTCTGGATTTGATCATTTTGCTCCTGAATTTGATGGTTTTGCACTTGGGCTTGATGGCTTTGTTGCTGAACTTGCTCAACCAAGGCGTCTATCCTGACAGCAAGACGCTCAACGGTTTCAGTCGTCGCGATCACGGCTTCACCTATTTTCTCGACAACAGATTCCAAGCGGTCGATTCTATCTTCCACTCCTACCTTCCACTCCTAACAGCCTTTCAAATGCCATAACATTGTGTCCTAGCCTACTTCATAGCACAGCCCCTTTGATCTGTGCCGCAATTTGGTTAGCGCAGGAGCCATAGCACTAGCCCTGTCACCAGGAGAAACAACAGCCCCATTCCGCCCGCGAGTGGCTTCTGGTTAAAGCCAGTCAGCCAAGTGGGGCCTTGTTTGGTATAGGTAATGGCTTGGAGAGTATCTAGGGATGCGATCGCCCAGAGCCAGCCTGCATGGAGTCCCCAGGCCAGTCCTAAGCTGCCGTGGTCAACCCAGCGAGCCAGCACTAACACCATCCCCATCAGCCATAAGCCAGGAAGCTGCGGTAGGTTGTCCTGCCCTTCCCAAACCAGATGCAGGAGCGAAAAAATCAGGCTGGCGATCGCCGCGGCTACCCAGGTCGAATAACCAAGTTGGAGCTGGTTTTGCAGAAAGCCCCGAAAGACAGTCTCTTCCGTCAAGCTGATCCAGAGCCCCAACCCTAGCGTCAATAGGACTGGGCCTATCCAATGGTTTGGAGTCTCAGCCTCTAAGGAACGCTGGCCAGGAAGCGCCAAATCGATCCAGCCCAGCCCTTTTTGGATGACCAGCAAACCAGCGATCCCAGCGACACCCAACACCCACCCGCGCCCCGCCGAGAGCCAGAGGGAAGCTGTCCAGACCAGTCCATAGTCCGCAATGGTGCGATCGCCCCAGTAGGCCGCGCCCCACAGCACGACTGGAGCCAATGCATAGAGTGAGGCTAGCAACGGCAGCTTTTGCTCGGGCGTTACAGGTTGAGGAGGATGCCACTTGAGGGCGATCGCCAGCGGTAGTGCGATTGGGAACCACAGCCCAGTCCATACCAAAAAGAAAGCCGCAGTGCCTCCAAAAGCAGATGTGATTAGGCTGTGTAAAAAATCTTCTGCCATAGCTCACTTTTATCCCAGTTAGAATACCAGGTCGATGATAAAAACCATAAACCATCATAATTTTGCTGGGTTGAGTCTAAGTGGATCGATGCTTGATTCAGCATAAATTAGCGCAAAAAAGGGGATAAGTTTTTCTCATCCCCTCTATACCTCTATGTTGATCAAATCAAGATTGATCAGTTCAAGCTGGATACAACATAACGTTAACGGTGGCAGAGAGCGGATCACTCAGAACCCCTACACCGATTGAAATTTTCAGAGCATAGAGCAGGCGATCGCCCTATGAATTTGAATTCTCTAAATAGCGGTTGGTTTTCTCTAGAGAGCTTGAACGAATTCAGTCCGCTCTGTTCTAGCCCGAAAATTCTCACAACGGAAGCAAGTAGAATTTACTTCACCCCATTTTACTGAGATGCTTAGATATCAGATCAGATTCTTTGAAGCGAGTTGGGAACGACTTCATTGACCTCTGACAACATCCTCATACATCAGCATCTTGTGTTTTTTCGCTAAGGTGATTGAGACTGGCACAACAGCGATTAGAGCAGCGATTAGAGCTTAAAGTTCAAGTTGCACAATTTGAAACTACTCATCTTCGTCATAGTCGGCAGCCGAACCATTCCGATCCATGTCGATTTGAATCAAATGAATATGCTTATAGCCCAGCTTAATCTCAAACTCGTCGCCCGGCTTCAAACCCATCTTCTCAGTGTAGGTTGCCCCAATGACGATCTGACCATTTTTATGAACACTAACCCGATAGGTTGGTTCACGTCCCCGACCATCTTTTGAACCTTCTGCACTAAGAGGAGTTCCTTTGGCTTCCAGGACCGCTTCAAAGAAGTCTGCCAGATTGACACGAGTTTGGCTATTTTTGCCAACAGTGTAATAGCCACATCGTCTTGCCTTTTCTCGGCGGGGAAGGTGGGAGAGTTCTTTGACTTTTTGAAGTAGCGCTTTTCCCGTTAATGGAGCTGTTGCAGTTTCAGTCATCGCTTTCAAAAATTCCTTGCCATTTCTAACTTAGCAAAATAGTGGGACAAACCAACCTTTGCTATATAAAAAATATAGCTCTAAACTTCAGTATTGTGACAATTATTTTACCTATTAGTGATATTTCGGTTAGTCCGGACGAGATTAAAGAGATGGAGGACAATCACCAAATCTAAAAAAAATAAAACTAGCAGCTAAGGAAGAAGTTTTACGCTGAAAGATCATATCTATAGATACATGAGTTTTGTCAACTGTCAACTCAACTTCGTCCAAAAATCATGAAATTAGCCATCTACAGACTTACAGACCTACTTACCTTTCTCTAGAGCACAATACTTCATAGAGGGGGAAATAGGATTGACTAACGAAAGACTTGCAAATTTTTCTCTACCCCCCCTTTTCACACCCCTTCTCACTCACAGGGGTTGCTCCACTTTTGAGATTCGGACAACTCAGGGTTCTTTGACATAAAAAATGGACCAAAGCTAAACCAGATTTTCGCAGAATGTTGATCCAACCCAAGGTTCGGGAAATTTAGACTTAGACTGGAGTAGAAGCCACTGTTCTACTCCAAACAGGCTTTTATCTGATCTTCCGGGAAATAGTGGTCAGACCCAGAATGCAGCAGCAATCGATTGGTCAATCTCTACTGGATCTGTGAGCTAGTATCCCAATCGCCAACCTTTGAGCTCCAGTTTATGCAAGTTTTATTTAAGATCATTCGACAGACCGCCAACCATTCTCCTCACATTCAAACCTACGAGTTAGAGGTTGAGCCTGGTAATACTGTATTAGATTGCCTCAATCGGATTAAGTGGGAGCAAGATGGAAGTCTGGCCTTCCGCAAAAACTGCCGCAACACTATTTGTGGCAGCTGCTCTATGCGAATCAATGGTCGGTCGGCGTTAGCCTGCAAAGAGAATGTTGGCAGCGAACTGGCTCGACTCAAACAGATTGCGGCCTCTGAACTCAACAGCCCATTCAGCAGCCCATTCAACAGCACATCCAATAGCCCAGATCTTCCCCCAACGATCACAGTCGCGCCGATGGGTAACATGCCCGTGATCAAAGACTTAGTAGTTGATATGACTAGTTTTTGGGACAATCTTCAGGCCGTTGATCCCTACGTTAGTACTGCGTCTAGACAGGTGCCCGAACGAGAATTTTTGCAGACACCCGAGGAACGCGATCGCCTTAACCAGTCAGGAAACTGCATTCTCTGCGGAGCCTGCTACTCAGAATGCAATGCTCGTGAAGTCGATCCGTCCTTTGTGGGACCCCATGCGCTGGCCAAAGCGTATCGGATGGTCGCCGATAGGAGGGACGACCAGACTGAAACCCGCCTAGAGCAATACAACCAAGGGACTCAAGGCGTGTGGGGCTGTACTCGCTGCTACTACTGCAATGCGGTTTGCCCGATGGAAGTAGCTCCAATGGATCAAATTGGCAAAATCAAGCAGGAGATTTTGACACGAAAAGATGAGCAAGATAGCCGCTCCGTCCGGCATCGCAAGGTCTTGATTGACTTGGTGAAGCAGGGGGGATGGATTGATGAACGTCGCTTTGGCCTCAGAGTCGTCGGCAACTCGTTTCGGGATCTACAGGGCATTGCTAGCCTGGGACCACTGGGGTTGCGGATGCTGGCCCGAGGCAAGTTTCCGTTGACCTTTGAGCCTTCTGAGGGTACAGAAAAGGTGCGATCGCTGATTCAATCTGTGCAAAACTTGGAGTCTCCGGATCGGGGGTCTGAGACAGCACCAGACCAGTAGAATAAAAGCGGCTCAATCAAACGGAATGAGAGGAGATGGTCATGAGTGAAGAGGTAGCAGTTTCTCCACAGCCAATTGAGGCTGAAGCGCCCAGCGAACCGGAGCCTGCTTTTGGGTGGACAGCCTACGCTGAGCGAATCAATGGTCGATTTGCCATGATTGGCTTTGTTGCACTGCTGATTCAGGAATTGGTAACTCGTCAAGACTTTTTTAGCTGGTTGGGGCTTTTTTAGTTAGCTGGGGCTTTACCTTCCAAAGAGATCTGCCAAAACAACGAGAGATCTGCAAGAACCCCAGTTCCTCTAGAGAAACCGGGGTTCCTGACGCTGCCAAGCTGGCCATTTAGCAGGTAAATAGCCTAGCGAATTGTAATAACATAGCGGCCTCGGCCTGTGGCGTCGTAGGAGTTGGCGATCGCCCGATACGTTCCTGACCGAGGCAAGGTGATTGAGATGCGAGAGTTGAGATTGTCTGGCGAGATGTCATCGTTTGCGGCAACCACCTGCCCATCTGGACCAAGCAAAATCAGGTAGGTGTCGAAGTCATCACTTTCTAGATCAATCGTCACAGATTGGCCTGCTCGCCCTTCAAAATCATACTCGTTGTAGAGACTCCCATCGCCTGGTAAAACAGCCGAGTCCTGCCCTAAAACCCCCTCTCTTCTTAGAATTTCCTGGCTGGTAGGAGAAGATGGCGGGCTAGAACCCCTAGGAGGACCTGGAGGCACACTAGGAGAAAGCATCGGTGCCACAGGCGGACGCGAAGGCGGGCTGGGGCTAGAACTACTGCTGGGAGTACCTGAGGTGGAAAGGCGGAGGTTATAGCGGCCAGACTCTCCTGATCCAAAGGAGTTGGCCAAAATGGTGTAGGTGCCATTGCTGGGAAGCTGAAGCTCTAGGCGAGCATTGGTACCTGAGCCGCCATCATCATTTTGGGCCAAGTCTCGACCATCGGGAGCAAGCAAAATCAGGTAAGCATCAATTTCGTCGCTGATCATATCGATCACAACCCGCTGCCCTGCTCTGGCATCAAAGGTATAGGCATTAAAAAAGCTGTTGTCGGCGGGTAAAACGCTGCTGTTGCGGTCTAGCGTACCTTGAACGGGAGCACCATTGAGCGTAAGCTGACGGGCATTTTCTGTGCCAGGGAATGGGATTCGTTGAGCCTCCCGAGGTGCCCGTCCTTCCTGGACAGCTGTTAGAAAAGACTGAACGCGGTCTGTGGCGATCGCAAAGCCAATGCCAATATTTCCAGAGGTGCGTCCGGTGGTAAAGATAGAGCTATTCACACCAATTAGCTCCCCCTGACTGTTGAGCAAAGGCCCACCAGAATTACCTGGATTAATCGCCGCATCGGTTTGAATCAAGCCACGATTTTGATCAATCCGGCTGACAATACCCACCGTAAAGGTATTTTGAAATTGACCAAAGGGGTTGCCAATGGCAAACGCTCGTTGGCCTACTTCCACTGCATTGGGGCGAGCCAGACGAATGGTAGGCAAATCTCTCTGTCCCTGAATCCGAACCGCAGCCAGATCAAGCCCATTTTCTCCAAACGCAACCACCGAGCCCTCAAATTCGCGACCGTCCGACAAAATTACCGTGACGGTGCGGGCCTGCTGCACAACATGGGCATTGGTTAACACCAAACCATCTGGACTGATAATGCTGCCACTGCCAGTACTACTCCCAGCCCGAATCGAAACCACCGCCGGACTGGCTTCTCGATACACTCGCACATTGGTGGCTTCTTCAACATCTTGGGCCAAGGCCTGCTGTGAGTTTTGCCCAGGCTTCAGGCTCAGAAAATCGACGGGTACAGTAGCATTAAGGGCATTGAGGCCCACAGCTGTTCCTGCAGTCACGAGTCCTGAGGCGGCCAGACGAAGAAATTTATTGTTCATGCTGCGACGAGTTTGGGTAGCTATCGTACGGGCGAGTAGAGAGGCTCAAAGAGTGTATGCTGTGATACGAAATAGGCGATCGCCTGGGGCAATCATCTTGAAGATCCTACTGTCCCATTGCGTTTGCTTCAAAGGCGATAATGTTGCTATTAGCACCAATCTATTAGCAACTAATACTAAGATGACGTACCTCCGCACCTAATGTTGCCATTAAAAACAAGGCGATGAACTGACCATGACCACTGAGGACAGGTTGTTCATCGCCATATTGCGTCTTGAAGACTAAGTTCAACAGCTTAGGGCTAGTACCCGTTCCAAACCCAGGGATTTGCTGGCGGGCTGCCATCAGGCTGACAAACCAACCGCTCTCGTCAAAGCCCTTCAAACACCAACCTTCAAAGTCACCCAGACGACCTAAATCACGGTGTGACTGGATCATTATCTGACTGGATCGTTATCTGAGTAGTTGAGTGGCTGGTAATCCACATAGCTAGCGGCGTCAGCATCAGGACGACTAGAAGGTGAATCCTGAGGAGGACGGCGACGAGAGCTACGAGACTCAGAAGCTGAACGACTGGAGCTACGGCTACTCGAACGGGATGGAGTTTCCGTCGTATAGGAGCTATCAAGGCTGTAGTCAGTCTGATAGGCAGAGTTGTCTTCATCCAAGCCATCGCCCCACGAGCCTACTTCAGAGCGTCTCGCCGAACGGACATCGGTACGGGAGGAGGACGGACGACGTCTGCGGGGGCGATCGCCTGTACTGGCAACCCGCTCGTCTGTAACCAAGCTGTCGGCTGAGTTCCGGTAGGATTGAGCAGGACTATCGTCGTAATAGGCATCCCGATCATAGGGCGATCGCGGCTGGCTCCGATCTTCATAACCATTCAGCATCGGTTGGGAATAAGAAGGCTCAGCCGGAATATCACGCCGATCAAGCTCTGCCCTAATTCTCGTCTGTGCGCCTCTACGGGAATCAGTCCGAGGGGGAACAGGGGCACGATAGCTAGCTCTGGCTAAAGGTTCATCAGGTTCTACCGGCGGTCCCACTCGCTCTCTGCTGGATGTCCTGAGGCTAATGTTTTGGATCATCAAGCTCGTTAGCGCACCCACCATAATGAGCTGCTGAAATGAAGGCAACAACTCCATTGTCAGGTGGCCTATCAGGAAGATCCCGGACAGGAGAAACAGCAATGCGTATACCTTGTCGGAATCGCGTTCATAACCCGGTTTCAGTTTATCTAGAAAAAATAGAGCAACTGCACCGAGGATTAACAGGATTCCAAGAAGGAGGGGAACAGGGGTACCAAAATTCACGATGGATTCCTCTCAGGATGGCGACTCGGTTAAAGAGCCACAAGTTGCTAGAGCCGTTACGACAGCAGGGTTTTACGATACCTGCCTTGGCACATTTGCTGAGTCACTAAGAACCCAAATGTATGCCCAAAATACGGCGATCCATACTAGGTCGCCAAGCCTATTCTAGCGAGCTTGAGCTGATTTGTCTTAAGTGGAAACGGCATTTAGTGCGGCTTTAAGCAGCCTCGGAATCGGGAGACGGCCACAGAGAGATTGAAGAGGAAGGGGCACGTTGAAGTGTACCCCTTAAAATAAGCACGTCCAGTGGGCAGCTACTAGGAACGCTGAATCTTATCTTTTTGGCTGATGAAGATCAAACCAATTGTGGCGGGAACCACAACGATAATCCCTCCCAACAGAAGGCTGTATAGAAAATTTGCTAAAGACGGTGTCATGGATTTCAGTCCCTTAATGAGGCAACTTTGTTATTCTTCATCTTATCGGGCTCTTTAGCCCTTGAGAAGGCTATTGCCAAATAGATTTGCAGTTTTTGATGCAGTTGGGACGGGAGCACGATAACGGTAGAATATGAATAAGTTTAGTTACAAAGCTTAAAGCCTTGACTCGCCTATGACTCCTGCTGCGATCGCCCCCTGGGTTTTGGGTCCCTTCCTAGGGCTGATGATCCTGCTCTTCATCCTACGGATTGTCCTGACCTGGTATCCCCAAGCCAATCTGAACCAGCTGCCTTTTAATTTGGTCGCTTGGCCCACCGAGCCCTTCTTGATTCCACTCCGCAAATTGGTGCCTCCGATAGGTGGAGTAGATATTACACCCATTCTTTGGGTTGGAATTTTCAGCCTCCTACGGGAAATCTTGCTAGGGCAGCAGGGGCTGTTGACGTTAATGATGCGTGCCCAGTAGATGCTGAGCGTCCAGTAGGTGATGCGTGCCCAGCACTCATCTAAAGCTGATCCAAGAAAAAGACTGATCTAAGAAAAAGAGCCAGATTTACAGGAGATGAGTAATGTTCACCCATCTGCAAATCTGGCTCTCAATGGTTCCAATTTCAATAGTTCCAACCAATAAGATTACTTGGCGTCTTGAGCGTTTTGCATCATTTGCTCGACGAAGTTGGTATAGACCTTGCTCTGGATAAAATCTGGATTTTCCAGGATCTTTTGATGAAAGGCCAGCGTTGTAGGCAACCCCGTGATCGCGCATTCCCGCAGCGCTCGTTGCATCCGCTTGATGCAGGAAGGGCGATCAGGCCCCCACACAATGAGCTTTCCAATCAGAGAATCATAGTAGGGCGGAATTTCGTAGTCGGTGTAGACATGGGAATCCATTCGAACCCCTGGACCGCCCGGCGGGAGATAGCCGCTGATGCGACCTGGATGAGGGCGGAAGTTATGCTCTGGGTCTTCCGCATTGATCCGACATTCGATCGCATGACCTCTCAGATTCACATTCTCCTGTGTGAGCTGGAGTTCCTCACCCTGAGCAATTCGAATTTGCTCAGCAATCAGATCTAAGCCCGTGATCATCTCGGTGACGGGGTGCTCTACCTGGATGCGAGTGTTCATTTCCATAAAGTAGAAATGACCGGATTGATCCAGCAAAAATTCGATTGTGCCCGCCCCCACATAGCGGATCGACTTGGCCACCCTAACTGCCGCGTCTCCCATCTTCTGCCGGAGTTCTTGGGTAAGCGCAGGGCTAGGGGCTTCTTCTAAAAGCTTTTGGTGACGGCGCTGAATAGAACAGTCTCGTTCGCCGAGGTGAACCACATTGCCGTAGCTATCCGCCAAAATCTGAAACTCGATGTGGCGCGGACGTTCGATAAATTTTTCGAGATAAACCCCTGGATTACCAAACGCCGCCTCAGCTTCCCCTTGAGCCGCCAAAAATGACTTGACCAACTCTGTTTCAGACCGGACAAGCCGCATCCCTCGCCCACCGCCACCAGCGGTTGCTTTTACCATCACCGGGTAGCCAATTTGGCTGGCGACTTCTAGGGCCTCGCGTTCATCGGTCAAGAGACCATCACTACCTGGAATAGTAGGAACGCCAATCCGCTGCATTGTTTCTTTCGCAGTTGACTTGTCTCCCATGGCCCGCATGGATTCGGGAGAGGGGCCGATAAAGGCAATTTGGTGATCGGCGCAAATCTCCGCGAAGCGAGCATTTTCAGCCAAAAACCCGTACCCCGGATGAATGGCCGTTGCATTGCGGGTGAGGGCCGCTGCGATGATATTGGGAATATTGAGGTAGCTCTTGCTGCTAGGTGGCTCGCCAATACAAACAGCTTCATCCGCCAGCTGAACATGGAGCGCATGGCGATCGATCGTGGAATGGACCGCAACTGTGGCAATGCCCATCTCTTCACAGCTACGGAGAATGCGGAGCGCAATTTCTCCGCGATTGGCAATTAGAATTTTGGAAAAACGCATCTTCCAGCTTTTAAGCGTATAGCAGGTGAAACAAGGGGTTCCGAATCACCCTCAAAAGTCATACTTCGATCAATTTTTGATCAATTTATTGTCAAAATTGTCAAAGATGATGATGAAGACGCGCAGTCCTAGAAAAGACTATTACAGGGAGTCGGAATCTTGATGACCAGTAGTTCATCGTATCACGCTGTAGAGACGGCTCATGGCATTCGCTCCAACAAATAAGGGCACCATTTAGAGTGCCCCGACAGGTGTCCAATCCATTTGGAAGGATTTATGGTGGGCAACAGAGGAGAGCTTTCGCTAAAGATTGCCCCTGCCGTCCCATCCTAATTACCTTTCTGACAGCTTTTTGGCAGCTTCCTCGCAGGTATTTTCCTGACAATTATTCAGCGGTTGCCAGTTCGGTACTACCCCGAGCCCGACGACGAGTCAGGGTGTTGAAGAGCATCTGACCAATGGCCTTCACCAAGTTGCCTTCCAACTCCATGAACAGCTTCATGTTCATGCCAAAGGCTGCATTGGCTTCCTCAACGATGCGATCGGCGGTGGCGTCATCAATGGGCAGGTCATCCATTGCCTGACGATACTGGCCTTTGAATGCTTTCTCGTCTGTAATCTCTTCAAACTCGTAGAAAGCGGTTCCTTCTTCGGTCAGGTTCATGGCCCGCTGGGCAATCTTCTTGAGGATCTGACCACCCGACAGGTCGCCTAGGTAGCGGGTGTAAGAGTGAGCAACGAGTAGTTCTGGCTCATTTGCAGAGATGTCGCGAATGCGCTGCACATAGGCTTGAGCAGCAGGGGAGGGAGCAACCTGCTCACGCCAGTTGTTGCCGTAGTAGTAGTGTAAATCTTGCTCTAAGCTGGCCTTGCGGTTGAGTTCCGGGAAATGGATCTTGGAAAGAAGGGGGTGATTCTGATGGCGCTCCATCTCTTCTTCCATTGCAGAGTAGACGAAGTAGAGATTTGAGACGAGCTTTCGGTAAGAAGTTTTCTCGACGACTCCCTTCAGGAAGCACTTGACGAAACCTACGTTTTCCGCCATCGTGTGGGCTTTCTTGGTGCCCTCCCGGAGCTTGGTTGCTAAATTACTGCTCATGCTAAATTTCCTACTAAATTTCCCAACACTAGTTCAGTTGACTGGAGTATCTGTGATTACAAAAGGCAAACAAGCCACCTAAATTGTTACAGTAGTCCGATTTGATGAGAGTTTTTATTAAAAATTTTTACGCAAAAGTTGGGCTAGTAGAAGAAGCTGAGGAGGGGCGATCGCTCTCCCTATCTATCTTTTATTCCTATTTTTGGGCGTTGATTGATATTGCGAAGCCTCATAAAAATACAGGAATGTTGCCTGATCAGCAGGCTTAGCTTTATATCAGGCAACATTCACAAATTGCTCAGGCGCGAGTAGCTTCTAGCAAGCGAGAGAAATAGAAACGAGTTTTGGTCATGGTGTTGCGTTCGATTTTCCAGCCATTTTGGGCCAGAATTGCGACCACATCGGCTTCACGATGTAAGTAGGCCCGTGTTGCCTTGCTCGGCCCAGGGAAGAAATCGCCTACTTTCTTGAGCAGACTGTAGGCCAACGTTTTGGGTGCAAAGCTGAAGATCAATCGAGATTCGGCCAAAGAGCTGAGGTGAGCAATCATTTCTTTGGCTTTATCCTGCGGGTAGTGAATCAGCACATCCAGGCAAATCACGGTGTGGTAGTTGCCGCTCAAACCTTCTAGATCCTGGACGGAGAACTGGGGTGGATTGGGAAGATTGAGCGCCTGGGCTCTCTCTTGCGCTTCGCCTACCATCTTCTCGGAGATATCGCTAGCGGAGACCATCGCCCCAGCTTGCGCGAGTGGAATGCTGAGACTACCAACGCCGCAGCCTGCATCGCAGACGGAAAGCCCTTGGAGCTGATCATCCGCTTTAAGCCACTCTAAAACGCGATCGATGGTTTGTTGGTGGCCTTTGCGAATATCCAGTTGGACTTTGTTTACTTCGCCGTCGCCATAAATTCGTCGCCAGCGATCGAAGCCCGTGGCATTAAAGTATTCCTGGACTACGGCTTTATCATCAACTGTGTTCATAAACAAAGCTTAAATTTCAAATTTCGGGTGGATGGTTGCAACAGCGAGCAATCAGCTTGATCCTATTACGTTTCGAGCCGCCTCTCCGGGGTAAATGCCAGGAAGTCAGCGCTAATTCTGCAGTTGGAGACGTTCCCAGGTCAAGTTTCGAGTGTCAGATTCCCAATGCCAGCGCAGCAACTGAGCAGGTTGGCCCACAGCAAAACCAGGTAGCCCAATCGCCCGTCGAGGTGCTTCTGTAGCGAGGGCGATCGCCTCTCCCACTCCACAAATCCCCCACTGCACCAAGTTTTGAACGCCGACGAGCAGAGGTCGCGTCGTTCCAGCCAAGGTGCCATCCAGCAATCTCGCGGTTCCGTCCATTACTTCAATCTGACGCTGATCCCAGGGGTAGAGACCATCGGGTAGCCCTAGAGGAGACAGTGCATCGCTAACCAAAAACAGGCCCGCAGGCTCGGAGTGAGAAGCTGGAGCCCCCCGGCAGATGCGGATCAGCAAATCTAGCATGGTGGGGGACACATGCTGTCCATCTGCGATGAAGCCACAAAAGACACCCGGATGAGTCAGCGCCGCCCCCAGCAATCCAGGTTCCCGATGATGGAGGGCGGGCATCGCATTAAAGGCGTGAGTCACCATCGTTGCGCCTTGCTCAAAGGCAGCCTGAGCCTGAGCCGCAGTGGCCTGGGAGTGGCCAAGGCTGATCGTGATGCCGAGAGACTTCAGGGCAGAGATCACGGTTCCTGTTTTATCAAGTTCGGGTGCGAGAGTCAGGACTTGTACCTGTGAGGCATGGTCGGCCAAAACCTGCTGAATCTCCTCTAGGGTCAGCGATCGCAAGTGTTCTGCTGGATGAGCCCCGCGTTTCGTTGGGTTTAGAAATGGCCCTTCCAAATGCACGCCCAGGATTTGAGCCGCATTCTGAGCAGCCGCTTGAGCCGAGAGGTGATGCTGCACGTCACGAATTGCCGCTAGAGACCGATGAATATTTTCTAGTGAAGTTGTGACCAGGGTGGGTAAAAAAGCATCAACGCCTTGATCCCAGAGAAACTGACTGATGGGCACCAGCTTTTCGCAATTCTCTGCATCCAAATCTGGAAAGGCTAGGCCCAACGCCCCGTTGATTTGTAGATCGACCCCCCCTAAAGACAACCAATCTCCCTCCAGATCCAGCACATCTCCGGCTGCGATCGCCACCTCCCCCATTGGCAAAATCTGAGCAATGCTGTCTTGCTGTAGCCAAACCTGATGCAGGCCTGCCTGCCTCGGCAAACGAGCATTGATGATTGCTAGGGTTGATTTGGTCATCGCTTTTGAGACAGGATGTTGAACGACAAGTCTTCAAGACAGTAGCTCAATTTAGAAAGACTTCTCTATCCCTATCTATAATTTCTGTCTTCTATGTCTCAACCCCAGATTGGCATTATTATGGGCAGCGACTCAGACCTGCCGACCATGCAGGCGGCGATCGCCGTTTGCGAAGAGTTTGGTATACCTTGCGAAGTGGCCATTGTGTCTGCTCACCGCACCCCAGAGCGAATGGTGGACTACGCCAAGCAGGCGCATAGTCGCGGCATTCAGGTAATTATTGCTGGAGCAGGGGGAGCGGCTCATTTACCCGGTATGGTGGCAGCCTTGACACCTCTACCCGTGATCGGAGTTCCGGTTGCCAGTCGCCATTTGCAGGGGGTTGATTCCCTTTATTCGATCGTGCAAATGCCAGCCGGAATCCCGGTCGCGACGGTGGCGATTGGCAATGCCAAAAATGCGGGCCTGTTGGCCGTGCAAATCTTAGCCTGTCATCAACCGGATCTACTAGAAAAAGTGCAACAGTATCGCCAGAGCTTGACCGACATGGTTATGGAAAAGCAGGCCAGTCTTGATCGGCTGGGCTATCAGCAGTATGTGGCCGAAATGGGCTCTTGATCGGTCAGTGACTTGATCGATCGGTAGTTTAATCCGTCGCTGGTTTGATCAGTCGGCGTTACTGCAGGCTGATAGCCCACTTGGGATGGTACTGTCTGAGCCCTGCCTTAGCGGGTAGACAGATTCGTAATCATCTGATCGATCAGGTTGGAGAGATACTGACTTTCGGCTTCTGAAATTCCCTGGAGAGTGGCTTCCCGGATTTTTAATGACACCTGGGGGAGGTCTTGCTGGAGGTGTCGGCCTGCATCGGTCAGCCAGATTCGCCAGATGCGGCGATCTTGGCGATCGCGCTCTCGGCGAATCAGTCCACGCTCTTCCATTCGGTCCAAGACACCGGTTAACGTTCCACCAACCTGCTGCAACTTCTCGCCAATGCTAGAGGTTGCCAGACCATCTTCTTCCCATAGACAACATAGGACGACCCAGTGGAATGGAGTCAGGCCAAAAGGTTCGAGCTGGTCTTGAAACCTGCGAGCCATAAGTTGAGAGAGCAGCTTGATTCGGTATCCCAAACCATGAGGTGCCAAGACCTCACGCCACTGATCCGTAAAGTTAGCCTGAATATTTGTTGAATCTGCTAAATGGGGGGCCATTTTTAGAAAATAAATTAGTGTGTGTACTAACTTGAATTGTTCCAAACTTAACCTGCTAGATTCGGAACAACAACCGCAGGTTGGCGGAAATTTCGCTTCCTCCTAAAGCATTAGATTTTAAACCTGAATGATAATTCAGATAATTCGGACGCATTGTAAAGAATTCTCTAGATCCTTGGCTAAGGCTCAATTGCTAAAGGGCTAAAGTCCAAGCTTGTCCAACAGCGGACGCGTTGAAACGATGTGTCGCTCTAGGCCAAGTGGCTTAGATGGAATCCCTAGGGCCAGCGCCACTAGCTGGGGTAAGTGCAGGATGGGTAAGCCTAGCTTTTGCCCGATCACAGCTTCGACCTCAGGCTGGCGAGAATCGAGATTGAGATGGCAAAGTGGGCAGGGGGTGACAATGCAGTCTGCTCCAGCGGCGATCGCTTCCTGAATATGTCGTCCTGCCATCTGAAAAGACTGAGTTGTGGCATAGCTTGACAGGGGCCAACCACAGCATTGAGTTCGGCCTCGGTAGTAGATGGGTGTCGCCCCGAGCGTCTGAAACAGGTTTTCCATCGACTGCGGATTAAAGGGATCATCGAAAGGGAGATGATCCTGCGTCCTGAGCAGATAGCATCCATAAAAAGCGGCACATTTTAGGCCAGAGAGTTTGCGGGTGACTTTTTGGGCGATCGCCTCCAGCCCATAGTCTCCCACCAGTGCCCACAGCAAATGCTTGACCTCACTGCTTCCTCGATAGGGCGAACAGCCTTCTGCTTTTAGTAAGCCATTCACCTGCTCGACATAAGCAGTATCGCTAGCAGCATCGCTCTGCTGCAGTTTCTTAAGGCGTTCATCAACGTGACCAATCACCCCCTGACAGGTGCTGCAGTGGGTCAACAACGGGAGGTTAAGCTCCTCTGCTAGAGCAATGTTGCGGGCATTGACCGTATCCTCCAGCAGTTGTGAGTCTTCTTTATAGGTTCCCGACCCGCAACAGGCCGCTTTCTTCAACTCAACCAATTCGATGCCGAGGGCCTGGGTCAGTGCAGCGGTAGACCAGTAAAGTTCTCGGCAGGCACCCTGAGCCACACAGCCAGGGAAATAGGCGTACTTCAGTGTCATGGATATTTGCAGCGAAAGTGTCTCTCAATCATCAGAAAGGCAGGTGTCACCTCTGCCAGCCAGCTCATAAGATAAAAGCTTGCATTTCCATCTTCTCTCTTAATCTCTAGGAGCGGGTAGACTGCTCATACTCCTTATCACTTCTACTAAATGACCTCTAATAAATGACCTCTAAATCACTTCTATCGTGGGTACTCACTGCACAACCAAAAAGCAGGGCACTCTTTCAGATAAGATGGAGAAATGCCCATCGTCCTGATGAGCCAGCAGCCAGAGAGTCGATGACTCATAGGTTATGGCAAGCAGTTCACCTAGTGAGTCTGCCAATTTAGGAAGAAATTGGGTTGAGAATTCTGTAGAAGTCACTGCTGCATCCAAGTAGGAAGGGAAAGTATATGAGTCAAGAGGATATTCTGAGCAAGGTTCAAAAAATTGTGTCTGAGCAGCTAGGAGTTGACGAAAGCGAAGTCAAACCCGAAGCTAGCTTTGCCAATGACTTGGGCGCTGACTCGCTCGATACAGTTGAGCTAGTCATGGCTCTAGAAGAAGAGTTTGATATCGAAATTCCAGACGAAGCAGCAGAAAACATTGCTACTGTTCAAGCTGCTGTCGATTACATCAACCAAAAAGCTGCGGCTTAAACCAAAATCAAAGGATAGGGGTATGAAGTGGCCTTCACTTCTAGAGATATAACTCCTGTCCTGGTTTTGGCAATTTTCGCCTGTGTTTTGCGTCCTGGGTGTTTGACCCTCTGAAGCTGACATCATGACAAGTTCTGATTCTGAATATAAGCGTGTCGTTGTAACCGGACTGGGAGCGATTACGCCCATTGGCAATAACTTGGCCGAGTATTGGGAAGGGTTGCTGAGTGGGCGCAACGGAATTGGTCCTATCACTTTATTTGATTCGTCGCGGCATGAGTGCCGGATCGCTGGAGAAGTTAAGGGGTTTAATCCCCATGACTACCTGGATCGCAAAGATGCAAAGCGGATGGATCGGTTCGCTCAATTTGCAGTCTCTGCCAGCAAACAGGCGATCGCCGATGCTGGTTTTGAAATCAACGATCTGAATGCAGAGCAGGTCGGAGTCATCATTGGCACGGGCATCGGTGGGCTAAAAGTGCTCGAAGATCAGCAGGAAATCTACCTTAACCGAGGTCCAGACCGCTGTAGCCCCTTCATGATTCCCATGATGATTGCCAATATGGCAGCTGGGTTGACCGCCATTCATACAGGCGCAAAAGGGCCCAACAATTGCACCGTGACCGCCTGTGCAGCTGGCTCTAATGCAGTGGGTGACGCGTTTCGGATGGTGCAGCGGGGCTATGCCCAAGCCATGATCTGTGGAGGCACCGAAGCGGCCGTTACACCGCTATCAGTGGCCGGATTTGCTGCTGCTCGTGCCTTATCTACCCGCAATGACGATCCGCTTCATGCTTGTCGTCCTTTTGATCGCGATCGCGACGGCTTTGTCATGGGAGAGGGAGCCGGAATCCTGATTCTTGAAGAGCTAGAGCATGCACTGAGTAGAGGAGCACGCATTTATGCCGAGATTGTTGGCTATGGCATGACTTGCGACGCCTACCACATGACATCTCCTGTACCGGGAGGTGAAGGAGCCTCTAGAGCTATTCAGCTAGCGCTCAAGGATGCAAACTTGGATGCCAATCAAGTGAGCTACATCAATGCTCATGGCACCAGTACTGCGGCCAACGACTCCACCGAGACCGCCGCAATCAAGACTGCATTGGGAGAGCACGCCTATCAAACTGTGATCAGTTCAACCAAGTCAATGACAGGCCACCTGCTCGGCGGCTCAGGTGGGATTGAGGCTGTGGCCACATCTTTGGCTGTGGCTCACGATCAGGTTCCCCCGACCATAAACTTGGAGAATCCTGATCCGGCTTGCGACCTAGACTATATTCCTAACCAAAGTCGCTCACATCCTGTGGAGGTAGCCCTCTCCAACTCATTCGGGTTTGGTGGCCACAATGTTACCCTGGCCTTCAGGAAATATCGATCCTAAAGTCTGACCCCAAAATCTGTGGAGGGAGTTTGTTGGGCTCCGACGATGGAGCGATCCCTCCGCTTAGTTCGCTTGGCATCACAGACTTTTGACCGATGGTCGTTTGACCAATCGTGGATCGCTAATGGACCTCCATTGATCGACAGATATTTGGTAATGCAACCATTTGGCAATGCAACCAGTAGACTGTAAGTTATAGATAAATAGGTATAGATACCTAGTCAACTCTAGCTAACTTATAGATCCCTTGTCTTTCTCGTCCAGGCCAGATTGTTGCCCGTCGATCCTGCAAATGGGATGATGGGGACACAGCCTTAGGGCGACCTAGAGCACTCAAAATATAGGCTTGTATATCCGCAAGCACCCAATCGTCGTTGAGTAGAAGAGATTATGGCTGTCGCAACCCAAACACTAGAAGAGCTTTGTATCAACTCCATCCGCTTTCTGGCGATCGATGCCGTTGAGAAAGCTAAATCGGGCCATCCTGGTCTGCCGATGGGCGCAGCGCCTATGGCATTTGTCCTGTGGGACAAGTTTATGCGGTTTAACCCCAAAAACCCTGCCTGGTTTAACCGCGATCGCTTTGTCCTCTCTGCCGGACACGGCTGCATGTTGCAGTATGCCCTGCTGTATTTGACAGGTTACGACAGCGTCACTCTTGACGATATCAAGCAGTTTCGTCAGTGGGACTCTAAAACGCCCGGTCACCCCGAAAACTTCATGACCGAGGGCGTTGAAGTCACCACGGGGCCTTTGGGACAAGGCATCGCCAACGGTGTCGGCTTGGCAATGGCTGAAGCCCACTTAGCAGCTCGTTTCAACAAGCCTGACTGCACCGTTGTAGACCACTACACCTACGTCATCTTGGGTGATGGCTGCAACATGGAAGGTGTTTCGGGTGAAGCTTGCTCTTTGGCAGGGCACTTGGGCTTGGGCAAACTAATTGCGTTGTACGACGACAACCACATCTCTATCGATGGCTCTACCGACATTTCTTTTACTGAAGACGTGAGCAAGCGGTTTGAAGCCTACGGTTGGCACGTGCTGCACGTTGAAAATGGCAACACAGATTTGGATGCGATCGCCAAAGCTATCAAAGAAGCCAAATCGGTCACCGATCGCCCCACGATGATCAAGGTCACCACCACCATCGGTTACGGCTCCCCCAACAAGCAAAACACCGCTGGAGTCCACGGGGCGGCCTTAGGCAACGACGAAATCAAAGCCACCCGCCAAAACCTAAACTGGAATTACGGCGACTTTGAAGTGCCCGAAGATGCCCTGAGCCACATGCGCCAAGCTGTAGAGCGCGGTGCGAGCCTAGAGGCTGAGTGGGAAGAGGCTTTCGCCACCTACCGGACAAAGTATGCTGCCGAAGCCGCCGAGCTAGAGCGGATGATGTCGGGTCAGCTGCCCGAAGGTTGGGCTGATGCATTGCCCACTTACACTCCCAGCGACAAGGCCGTTGCCACCCGCAAAACTTCTGAGATCACCCTCAATGCGTTGGCTCCAGTGCTGCCTGAGCTGATTGGGGGGTCCGCTGACCTCACCCACTCCAACCTGACCGAGCTGAAAATTTCCGGCAGCTTCTTGAAGGGGCAGTATGAAAATCGCAACCTGCGGTTTGGTGTGCGGGAGCATGGCATGGGCGCGATCTGTAACGGCATTGCCCTGCACAACTCAGGTTTGGTGCCCTACTGTGCCACCTTCCTGGTATTTGCTGACTATATGCGGGCACCCATTCGCTTGTCAGCCTTGGCTGGTGCAGGCGTTATCTACGTCATGACCCACGACTCGATTGGTTTGGGTGAAGACGGCCCGACTCACCAACCCGTTGAGACCATCGCCTCTCTGCGAGCTATCCCCAACTTGGTGGTCATTCGTCCTGCGGATGGTAATGAAACCTCTGGAGCCTACAAGGTAGCTGTTGAGAGCCGCAAGTCTCCGACTTTGTTGGCCCTGAGCCGCCAAAACCTGCCCCAACTCGAAGGATCTTCCATTGATGCGGTTGCTAAGGGTGCATACATTCTCTCCGATAGCGAAGGTACGCCTGACCTGATCCTGATTGGTACGGGTAGCGAGGTCTCCCTTTGCGTTGAGGCTGCCACCAAGCTGCGCGCTGAGGGCAAGAAGGTGCGAGTGGTTTCGATGCCTTCTTGTGAGCTGTTTGACCAGCAAGACGAAGCCTATCGCGAATCTGTACTGCCCAAGACTATTACCAAGCGTTTGGTGGTAGAAGCAGCTTCTAGCTTTGGCTGGCACCGCTATATCGGATTTGAAGGCGACAGCATCAGCGTCGATCGCTTCGGTGTTTCGGCACCGGGTGGTATGGCAATGGAGAAATTTGGCTACACGGTAGATAACGTTATCGCCCGTGCCAATGCGCTCCTGGCATAGAGCCAAATTAGTATAGAGTGCTCGCGAAATAGCTCCTTGTGTAAAAGCAAGGGGCTATTTTTTGGGTCGTTCTAGAAACAGCATTTTTGCCTGAGTTTTTGCCTAAATCGCCAAGGCGCGAATCAAATCAAGCAGACGATGTGCGAGTTGGAGTTTGCTGCAGGGGGCGATCGCCATTTGCCGTCCTGAAGCCTCAATCCAAATCGCCTGATTTTGATCACTACCAAACCCGCTGTTGGGTAGATCAATTGGATTGGCTACGATCGCATCTAGCTTTTTACGCTGTAGTTTTTTTAGAGCAGGTGTGACAATATCACCACTTTGGGCAGCGAAGCCAATTAGCTTTTGGCGAGGTTGCTTTTGTTGCCCCAGGTCGGCCACGATGTCAGGTGCAAAGGTTAGGGGTAGATGCTCTGGTAGCGATCGCTTGGCAAGCTTTTCAGTGCTGTAGGTAGCAGGCTTCACATCTGCAACGGCGGCGGCCATCACAATCCAGTCAGCCTGAGATAAATAGTCCAGCATGGCCTGGTGCATTTCTGTTGCGCTGGTTACAGGGATCAAGCGGAGTCCTTGGAGTGTATCTAGCAACGCATCTTCCATAGGGGCATGAACCAAGGTGACGAGCCCTCCCCGCGACTGGGCGGCTTGAGCGATCGCCACACCCATCTTTCCAGTCGAGGGATTACCAATGAAGCGGACTGGGTCCAGATATTCTCGCGTCCCGCCTGCACTAATTAAAATACTTTTGCCGACCAAATCTCGCTTGCCGCCAGTCTGGAGTAATGACTGGAGGTGAGTCAAAATGACGGCGGGTTCTGCCATGCGCCCCGGACCAACGCGATCGCACGCCAAGATTCCACTGCCTGGGCCTGTGACGTGATAGCGTGGGTCAGATTGGATCTGCTGCCAATTATGCTGAACCGACTGCTGCTGCCACATTTCAGTATTCATGGCAGGAGCCAGCAAAATGGGGCAAGCCGACGCCAACACTGTATTAGTTAGCAGATTATCCGCCAGTCCATAGGTGAGCTTGGCCAACGTGTTGGCCGTGAGGGGAGCCAACAAAAAAACTTCCGCCCACTCCCCCAACTCAATGTGGAGCGGACGGTGATAAGTCGGTTGCCAAAACTGTTGATCCGTATAGGCCGGATGGCGACATAGCGTGGCAAGCGTCAACGGCGTAATAAACTGCTGGGCACTATCAGTCAGAATGACTTTAACGTCTGCACCCGCTTTCGCCAACGTTGAGACAATTTCACAAATTTTATAGGCAGCGATGCCTCCCCCAATGCCAATTAAAATCCGTCGCCCGTGCATCATAATTCACTCGAATCCGAGCATTGGCCAGCGACCCCACCAACCAGCGGATGGGGTTTCTCGGAGGTCTTTATAAATTTCAATTGGGGACAAGATTGCCCTACTTTGGGCAGGCATCAACCCTGCGCCTGCTATCGCAGTACTACACTAGGAAAACAGACAGACTTAGGCAGACTTGGACAAACTTTAGGCTTCGTCGTAAGCTTCCAGATCTAGCAGATGGAGGTATGCCTCTACCATCTCTGGACGCCGAAAGGCGATCGCCCGTAGTAGATGCCAATCTTCTAGGCCTTCAAAAGCAGTTTGATAGTCATCTTTCTCTAGCCGCTGAGCTAGATCAGCAACTTCCGCTGCCGTGATTTTGTCAACATCTGTTGTAGAAAAATGCAGCGTTGTCATGGCTTGTTTCCTCTCTCAGGGCATCCACCGCTCGCTCCGCTTAGGAGACCTACCCATCTATCCTATGCTGTTTGGTCAGCTTTCATCCAGCGATCGCCCGGTTTGCCGCATAAAACTTTGCATGATCTCCAAGGCCTTTGGAGAAATTTCATGCCCCATCTCCAACTCATGATATTCAACCGTTGCACCCAGCTGCTCCAAGCTATCTTTGGCCTGGAGAGCAGCTGTAATGGGAACGATGGGATCTTGGCGACCATGCACCATCAGGATCGGCGCAAGTGCATCTGGAGCAGGCTGTAGGGGCGCATGGAGATATCCGCTCATGATCACTAGCGCGGCTAAAGGAAGTTGAACCCCCACATCTAAGGTCATGGCTCCCCCTTGAGAAAATCCTGCCAAGACAGTTCGAGAGAGCGGAATGCCAGTTTGGTCCGACAGTGACGTTAGGGCATCCAGGAGGAGGCGTCGGCTTTCCAGCAAATTAGGCTGGTTTTGAAAGTCAGGCAAACTTTGGAAGGTGTAGGTATCGGGTAGGTTGTACCACATCCGGCCTGCGGGAGCATAGGGATGCGGAAAGGGTGCATTGGGAAAGAGCATTTGATACTCTGGCAGCTCTAAGAGAGGAGCTAGCGAGGCTAAATCGTAGGCATTCGCTCCCCAACCATGCAGAGCAATCAGCAGGTAACGGGGAGGTGGATCAGTTTTGGGTGGAATGGCGATCGCTTGTAAAGCCAAGTGCTTCTCCTCTGACTTGGTTGGGTTGGGCTTCTAAAATATCATGGGCCTTTCAAATCATAATTTCGCAGCGGTGCCAATTTTATCTATCCTGAATAAGGCGCGATCCAAAGCTTTAGAAAGGGACTGGTTGGAGTCATGGCACGGTTGGCATTGTTGAGTACATCGGATAAAACAGGGCTGGTCGAGTTGGCCCGGACGCTGGTTGAGGAGTTTGAATTTGAACTGATCAGCAGTGGGGGAACCGCTCAACAGCTCAAGGAGGCTGGCATTCCCGTCACAAAAGTGTCTGACTACACCGGCTCACCCGAGATTTTGGGCGGACGAGTCAAAACGCTGCACCCCCGCATTCATGGGGGCATTTTGGCTCGACAAGACCTGCCCCAGGATTTAGCTGATCTAGAAGCCAACCAAATTCGTCCGCTCAGTTTGGTAGTCGTCAATCTTTATCCGTTTGAGCAAACGATTGCACGAGCCAACGTTACGATTCCAGAAGCCGTCGAACAGATTGATATTGGTGGCCCTGCGATGCTGAGGGCAGCGGCGAAAAATTTTGCCCATGTGGCGGTGCTGTGTGACCCAGCCCAATATGACGACTATCTGCAAGAGCTGCGCCAATATGAGGGTGAGCCATCTCTCGCGTTTCGGCAGACCTGTGCTCGTCAGGCATTTTGGCATACTTCGGCCTATGACCAGGCGATCGCCACCTATCTCAGCAGCCAGCCCACGACCGAGAACGAGGAGCCTACCGCCGAAACAGCTTTACCCCATCGGTTCACGCTCACCGGAGAAGTTTTGCAGTCGCTGCGCTATGGAGAAAATCCTCACCAGCCCGCCGCCTGGTATCAGACTGGAACGATTGCCTCTGGATGGGCCGCGGCTGAGAAGCTACAAGGCAAGGAACTCAGCTACAACAACTTGGTGGACTTAGAAGCGGCTCGCCAAATTATTGCGGAGTTTATCGATTCCCAGCCTGCTGCTGCCGTTTTAAAGCATACCAACCCTTGTGGAGTCGCCTTAGGGGAAAGCTTGGCAGCCGCCTACGAAAAAGCCTTTCAGGCAGATGCAATATCAGCTTTTGGCGGCATTGTCGCCTTCAACCGATCGATCGATGCCGAGACAGCTACTGCCCTGACCAAGACTTTCTTAGAATGTGTCGTTGCGCCAGACTGTGACCCAGAGGCCCAGAAGATTCTCGCGGCGAAGCCCAACATTCGCGTGTTACGGCTGCCCGACCTGCTCTCTGGCCCCAAACAGACGGTCAAGGCGATCGCAGGAGGATTCTTAATCCAGACCGCAGATGATCAGGAAGTTGACCCTATTGAGTGGCAGGTCGTGACAGAACACAAACCCACCACCGCTCAGATGGAAGAGCTCATGTTTGCCTGGAAAGTGGCCAAGCATGTTAAATCCAATGCAATTGTGGTGACGGGCGATCGCACGACGCTAGGCATCGGAGCTGGGCAAATGAATCGCGTCGGCTCAGTCAAGATCGCTCTAGAGCAAGCAGGCGAAAAAGCTCAAGGCGCTGTTCTTGCCAGTGACGGCTTTTTCCCATTCGATGACTCAGTCCGAACTGCGGCAGTAGCCGGAATTCAAGCGATCGTACAACCCGGGGGGAGTTTGCGCGACCCCGACTCGATCAAAGCCGCCAACGAGTTGGGTCTCATTATGATCCTGACGGGGGTACGCCACTTCCTGCACTAACCCCAGCTCAAGGGCGTGCTTATCCTTATGAACTCCTCCTTCTCTTTCAAGCTCTTTCAGGAAAAGGAGGAGTTGCTGTAAGCTTCATCTTTCTTAGGAATAAGAACTGAATGAGCCAAAGATGCAAAAGGAAAATCGGCATTGGAGTTGGTTCTTCTAACGCAATATACTAAGTTTTATAAAGTTCCTCAGCAGATCCTTTGAGTACCATGAGCTTTGCAATTCCCGAGTCGATTAAACCCTGGCTAAATTTTATTCACCCGCTAATGATGTGGGTCTTGTTAGCCGTTACCCTCTATGCGCTTTACCTCGGTATGCAAGCGCGGCGCACTCGTACCACTGACAATACAGATGTCAGAAAAGAGCTAATTAAAGGCAAGTTCAATGTTCGGCACTATCAGCTGGGCTCCCTGCTTTTAGCGGTGATGGTGATCGGCACACTGGGTGGAATGGCCGTCACCTACATCAACAATGGCAAGCTGTTTTTTGGACCTCACCTAATCGTGGGCCTCAGCATGACGGGAATGGTGGCAACCTCTGCTGCGCTCTCTCCCCTGATGCAAAAGGGGCAGGACTGGGCTCGTTACACACACATTGCTCTCAACATAGTCCTTCTAGGGTTGTTTGGATGGCAAGCTGTGACAGGGATGCAAATCGTGTTGCGGATTGTGGACAGCATGTCTAATGCCTAGTTTTTCAGACTAACAGTTCTAGACCAACCACTTTAAAGACTTACTGATCAATCAAACCGATCAATCAAACACCCTAGGGCGCACCTGTGCCCTATTTTTTTGCCCTATTTGAGCTATCTTCCTACCCCGCCCCATCATCTGCCCTGGTCAAAAAAACACTAGCAATACAAAACCTTGCACATTAGAGAAAAATTGTTTACATTAGTTTACAGGACTTAACAAAACCACAAACGGAGCAAAAGTCATGCAGGAAGAGAATCGGAATGCTTGGAACTGGGGCTTTACTTCTGGTGCTGAAAACTGGAACGGTCGTTTGGCCATGATCGGTTTTTCGGCTGCACTGATCATTGAGTTGGTTTCTGGACAAGGTCTTTTACATTTTTGGGGTTTGGTCTAACCCAGGCTTAGCTGGGTTCCCCCCATAAGCCAACTGTAAACAAAACAGGACAATCCAATAACATTGCTGAAATGATAGGGACGCAAACCAGCGTCCTTCTTTTTCTTCCAACGTAAAAGGCTGTTGCCGCCGCAGACCTTCAACAAAAAATAAGTCCGCTAAGTTACTTAGCGGACTGAGGATGACAGCATCGATCTGATGCCCCTGAGCTAGAAATGTAAAACTTAGCGGATGTACTCTTTCAAGACGCTGTTGCGGTTGGGATGGCGCAACTTCCGCAGAGCTTTCGCTTCGATCTGGCGAATGCGTTCGCGAGTCACATTAAAGATTTGGCCGATTTCTTCCAAAGTCTTCATTCGGCCATCGTCTAGGCCATAGCGTAGGCGTAAAACATCACGTTCACGAGGGCTCAAGGTGCCCAACACACTTTCGAGGTCTTCGCGGAGCAGGTTCTTGGAGACCTGATCTTCGGGAGTTTCACCATCGGATTCGATGAAGTCACCCAGACGAGAATCTTCTTCTTTACCGATTGGGGTTTCTAGAGAGATCGGGAGCTGAGCCGACTTGGCAATAAACCGCAGTTTCTCGATGGTCATTTCCATCCGAGTGGCGATTTCTTCTTCAGTTGGCTTCCGCCCCATTTCTTGGGATAGCAACTTGGTGGTCTTCTTAATCCGAGAAATGGTTTCGTAAAGGTGGACAGGCAGACGGATAGTCCGAGACTGGTCTGCGATCGCCCGCGTAATCGCCTGACGAATCCACCACGTTGCGTAGGTCGAGAACTTGTAGCCTTTTTCGTGGTCAAACTTTTCAGCGGCCCGAATCAGCCCCAAGCTGCCTTCCTGAATCAAATCCTGGAAAGACAATCCACGGTTCATGTACTTCTTAGCGATCGACACCACCAATCGCAAGTTGGACTGCACCATTTTGTCTTTAGCACGGCGACCAACATGCAAGCGGTGCCGAAAAGCAGGGAGAGCCATTTCAACCCGCTCAGCCCACTCTTGATCTCGGGGTTCGCGATCGAGCTCTTGGGCCAGCTTTTCGCGAATTCTTTCTAGCTCCAACAAATCAGCAATCTTACGGGCAAGTTCAATCTCTTCATCCGCTCTAAGTAGCCGGATTCGGCCAATTTCTTGCAGATAGAGACGGATAGAATCTTCCGTATAGTGCTTCTTTTTAGGTTGGGCTCGACGACGGGTGGTTTTTCCTTTTGCTGTCTTACCCTCGTCGTCTTCGTCAGGCTGGGCATCGAAGAATTCGTCTCGATCATCTCCGTCCTCAATCAAGAGCTCTACTTCGCTCTCGGGCTGATCAATGGTTTCGAGTACGTCGTTAGCCTGGGTCATGCCGCGCTCCTCATTGCTCCTTGTCAAAAAATCAACAGACCGGTAGAACCGGAATCTTAACGATGGGTCTCTAGACTAGCCAACATCGGGCAATCATTTAAGCAATTACTGCCCTTTGAATCTAGATTGTAGTTAATTAAAGAGTGCCCTGCTTTCACGAAGTACAGCTTTGGATAAAGGCACTAAGAAGTGATTTCATTTGCAAGTTTTGCAAAGATCTCTCCGATTGTAGCTTTTCTCACAAAAATTGCACGTTACTTGCCTTTACTGTTCTGAAAAAAATAGGCAGAGAGATAAACCAAGAAATCCTTCCCGAGAAGGAAGAAACTCGTAGTTAAGGTTTAAAGCTTAGCTAACCTCTGAAGAAATCTACAAGTAATTTCTAAAGAAATTTACTTATTGTGTCTGAAGGCTAGCTTTCTCTAGCTCATCTGTCGAGGTCTCTGGTTGGCTTGCTGGTGAGGCCTCTACTCTTTTTAAGGCATAAGAACTGTAACTGTGGTACAGAAAGTCAGGGAATCATCATGGATAGTGATCTCGATCACTGTTCTACTAAGCTACCCAGAGATTAGACAAAATCTACTCCGGCAAGTGGCTTAACCCTTTTCCGCGCAATGGCTGAACCGGATCGGGTCAGGATAGGCTATAGCAGCGACGTGCTGTTGCTCGTCGAGAGTGACGTGTTGAAGGTTGGGCGATGTCTAGAAAGCAAAAGTTTCCTCACTTGGTGGGTTCAAAGTGGACCTCTCGCCAGCAAACGTGGGGCTGGCGTCATTTTCAGGTGGTGGGTCGAAAGAATCAAGGGCAGTGGGTGTTTGCGGAAATGGTGGCGGCCTGTGACCCTGAGGTGCGGTTTTGGCTCAATGCCCAGCAACTGAAGGATCGGACGTTGTGGCAAGCAGGCTGGAAGTCTTTGCAGGAACAGACGGGAAGCTGATCGCGTAGAATCGGGGGATGAAAAATTCGCAGCATTTTCCAAATATTCCTGCCTCTGCCTGGACTCGACCGATCGGCCTGGGGTGGCAGCAGCCTTATACCGTTCGCTATGCCAGTAATTTAGATGATGGCCCCTGGCATGGGATGCCGCTAGGTGGGTTTGGGGCAGGCTGTATGGGGCGATCGCCCCGAGGTGACTTCAATCTCTGGCATATTGATGGCGGAGAGCATGTGTTTCAAACCATGTCAGCGTGTCAATTTAGCGTGTTTGAGCAAGTGGAAGGCCAGCCCGCTCAAGCCTATGCTCTTTGTACAGAAGCTCCTATAGACGGAACGCTAAACACCTGGCAGTGGTATCCATCTCCTAATTCAGAGTCAGGGCCAGAATCAGGGCCAGAATCAGAAACGGTTGGAGACTACCACGCGCTTTATCCCCGCAGCTGGTTTACCTATCGTAATGTGTTGCAGTCGGCGTTGAGCTGTGAGCAATTTTCGCCAATTTGGGCGGAGAACTACCGCGAAACTAGTTATCCAGTTGCGGTGTTTGAGTGGACGGCCCATAATCCGAGCGATCGCCCCCTCACCCTCAGCATCATGCTGACTTGGGAAAACATGGTGGGCTGGTTTACCAATGCGTCGAAGTCTCCTGATGTGAAGGTGCGGGACGATGGCAGCCCAGTCTATGACTACCAGCCCCGGCTAGGACAGAGCCAAGGCAACTCCAATGAGTGGATTTCAGACCACCATCGGGTTGGCTGTGTGATGGCCGGGAAGAACCGGGAGGAAGTGCCTGCGGAAGGAGATGGACAGTGGGCGATCGCCACCTTTGCCCCGCCCTACGCGACAGAAGTCTTTTTTCACAGTCGTTGGAATCCGGCGGGAGATGGTGCTGAAATTTGGCAGAGTTTTGCTCAGGATGGGTCTTTGCCTGATCTAGAGGATGAAACGCCTGCACAGGCCGAGGAACGGGTGGGGGTGGCGATCGCCCTCCGCTTTACCCTCGCGCCCGGAGAAACCCGCCAAATTCCGTTTGTGTTGACCTGGGATTTTCCCGTCACAGAATTTGCGGCTGGGGTGGAATATTATCGCCGTTACACCGACTTTTTCGGACGCAGCGGTCAAAATGCCTGGACGATGATCCGGGCTGCACTAAAGTCTTACCCAGATTGGCAACAGCAGATTCAGGCTTGGCAGCAGCCTCTCTTAGACCGTTCAGATTTGCCAGACTGGTTCAAGATGGCGCTGTTTAATGAGCTGTATGACCTGACCAGTGGGGGCACCCTCTGGAGCGCAGCCGATGAGCGCGATCCGGTTGGTCAGTTTGGGGTGTTGGAATGTCTGGACTACCGCTGGTATGAAAGCTTAGATGTGCGGCTCTACGGCTCCTTTGGGCTACTGATGTTGTGGCCCCAGCTAGAAAAATCTGTGATGCGGGCCTTTGCCAGAGCCATTCCCCAAGCAGACTCACGCACGCGCACGATTGGCTATTACTACACCATCGGCGCAGAAAGCCCCACAGCGCTGCGGAAGGTAGCCAACGCCACGCCCCACGACCTGGGCGCACCCAATGAACACCCTTGGGAAAAGACCAACTACACCAGCTATCAAGACTGCAATTTGTGGAAAGATTTGGGCAGTGACTTTGTGTTGCAGGTCTATCGAGACTTTATCTTGACGGGTAGCACAGATTGGGAATTTTTATGGGACTGCTGGCCCAGCGTGGTGAGTGCGCTGCACTATCTCAAAACCTTTGACCTCGATCAAGATGGTATTCCAGAAAATTCGGGTGCGCCCGACCAGACCTTTGATGACTGGCGGCTCAAGGGTGTCAGTGCCTACTGTGGCGGATTGTGGTTGGCGGCACTGGAGGGGGCGATCGCCATCGGCAACCAACTCCTCAGCTATCCACCGGGACACCCCATTGGCAACATCAGCGAAACGCCTCTCTGTAACCCGCCTATCAAAGATTCCCTGGCAACGTTTCAAACCTGGCTCGATCAGGCCCGTCCGCTCTACCAGGAAAAACTGTGGAACGGTGAATACTACCGCCTCGACAGCGAAAGTGGTTCAGATGTGGTCATGGCCGACCAGCTCTGCGGCCAATTTTATGCGCGGTTGTTGGGCCTGCCAGATATTGTGCCGCTAGACTATGCGCGATCGGCACTCAAGACGGTGTATGAGTCCTGTTTCCTCAAGTTCCACCAAGGTCAATATGGCGCTGCGAACGGGGTTCGCCCAGATGGTTCACCCATGAATCCCAAAGACACCCACCCCTTGGAAGTCTGGACAGGAATCAACTTTGGGTTAGCGGCCTTCCTGGTGCAGATGGATATGCCAGACGCAGCCTTGCGCCTGACCGAAGCCGTCGTGCGCCAAATCTACGAAAACGGCCTCCAGTTTCGCACGCCTGAAGCCATTACCAGCGTCGGCACCTTCCGCGCCAGTCACTATCTGCGGCCAATGGCCATTTGGGCGATTTATGGAATGTTGACAGGTTTCTCGACGGTCAGTCTGGCAGATGCCAGTGGGGCAGACTAGGGCGCGCCTTCAGCAGGCGGCAGATCGGGGAAGCCAGGATCTAGAGCATCCTCTTCTAGAGGAACTGGACGCACAATAGCAGGCGTATCGGGAGCGGGCTCAAAAACGGCTGCTAATGCCTGCTCCAATGTTTCTGCCATGACGATCCGGTTTTGGTAGGCCACGATTACTCTCGCCAAAATCGGTAGCCCGGTTTGCTCGGCTTCCAAATATAGCGGCTCAATGTAAAGCAGCGATTGCTCAATGGGAATCACCAGCAAGTTGCCTTGAATGGCCCGTGATCCGCGTCGATTCCACAGCGAAATTTGCTGAGAAATAATCGGGTCTTGGTTGATCCGGGCTTCAATCTGTTCGGGACCAAACACCAATTCTTGCTTGGGGAATCGGTACAGCAACATCCGACCATAGCGCAGCCTTCCGTCTGGGGTCACCCGAACGTCGTCCGAACGGGCCGAAAGCCATGCGATCAGGTTATTGCGCTGCGTCGGTGTGAAGGGGCGGAACAGAATAAATTCTTCTGTTTCTTCTCCAGGCAGCCGCATGATCAGATAGTAAGGCTCAACCAGCTGAGGCTCATCTGCATAGATCTCAGTCGGGGCGCGCCATTGGTCTTCTCGGTTGTAGAACACCTGTATGTCTGTCATGTGGTATGTCATTAGCTCATCGGACTGCACCTGATAGAAGTCCAGCGGATAGCGCAGATGAGAACGCAGCGAGACAGGCATGGCCGTAAACGGCTGAAACATATTCGGGAAAATGCGGCTCCAGGTGTTGATGATTGGGTCTTGTTCGTCTGCGACATAAAAGCGCACAGTGCCGTTGTAAGCATCGATCACCACTTTGACGGAGTTGCGAATGTAGTTGAAGTCGTTGTCGATCGGGTCGGAGTAGGGATAGCGATCGCTCGTCGTATAAGCGTCGATGATCCAATACAGATAATGCTCTCCGTCTTCGTCGTAGGCCTCGGCGGTGACGAGGTAGGGATCGCTATCAAAGCGGAGGAAGGGGGCGATCGCCTGCACACGAGATTTGATATTGCGCCGAAATAACAGCTTTGTTTGGGGATTAAAGTCTTCTGTAAACAGCATTTGCCAATCGCGCAGATGCTTGGCATACAGCAAACGCCGCCAAAACGGCCCAATGTTGACACCGCCCCGACCATCGTAGACGTTGTAGACATTTTCATCGCCGCTAGGGAAATCCAATTCCCGCAGGCGCGTGTCGGTCATCACATAGGTGTTGGTCAATTCGCCATAGTAAAGCCGAGGTTGCCCCACTGGAATGCTGTCGCGAATTCGGGGGCTGCTGGGCACATGCTCAATACCCCGAATAAAGTAAGCAGGCAAACCTCCCTCCGCCGCCGTGTTGACCGGACTCAGCGTAAACCCATAGCCGTGGGTGTAGATCAGGTGTTGGTTGACCCAGGTCTGAGCGCCAGTCGGAACAGCACTGTAGTCTAGCTCGCGAGCCGCAATCAAAACCTGCTGCTGCTCGGTGCCACCATCGGCTGTGGGCAGAGTATAGCGATCAATATCGGCGTCTGGAAACTCGTAGTAAAGCCGAATTCGCTCTAGTTGGCGGTTGGTTTGGAGTAGCGGGCGGCGATCCCAAAGGCGAATGTTTTCAATGGTCAGCTCGTTTTCTTCGAGATCTTCTAAGGTCAGATCATACTGAGGATCAAAGGTTTCAGACTCAATGGCCTCTAGATCAAAGGCTTTCCGAGTCAGGGCAATCGTGCGCTCAATGTAGAGCGATTCCCGATTTAGCTCGTTGGGCTGTACCACCAAGCGTTGAATGACAAAGGGCACTAGCCATCCCGCCAAGGTTGCCAGCAAAAAGTAACCGACTAGGCTATAAAACAGAATCCTGGGTCCCGATGGGGAGCGGCGCTGAGGTGGGGACGGCGATGGTGCAACGCTGAGCGCTTGAGTTGTAAGACCCGAGAGTACACTACTCCGCTGCTGACTAATTTTTGAGCTGGGAGGGGGAGAAGGTTTGCGGCTGGCTTGAGTTCGCTTGGATCGGGCGATTGTTTTCCAGAAAAGATAGAGTGCCAAGAGAATCGCTAAGATGCTTAACCCGGTGTAGACCGGAAGCCTAGCAACGACATCGGTGTAACTGGCCCCGTAGGCCACGCCTTCTGGGGAGTACAGCAGTTCATAACGATTGAGCCAATAGCTGAGCGCTACAGCCAGCATAAAACAGCCACTCAATCCATATAGATGACGCTGCTGTCGCAGTGAAAAACCTAGAAACTTGCCATTGCTGAGGCTGTTGTTTGCCAAAAAATAAATCAAGCTGACCGAAGCCAACGTGAGTGTAAACAAGCCCACGACCCAGTAATCGACCAACTCCCAAACGGGGAGCCTAAAGATGTAGAAGCTAATGTCTCGCGAAAAGAGGGGCTCAGCCTCATTGAAAGGCGTGTCATAAAAGAAGGGCAATACTTTAGACCAGTGCTCTGACATCACCAGCCCAAAGCTCAGACTCATCAACAGGGCGATCGCATTTAGTAGGAGTTGAGGGTAAAGGATGATGGCGATCGCCAATGCCAAAACAATCACCAGCGGCCACACTTGATAGCCAAACTGGTAAGCGATCTGCCAAATCGACTCGGGGCGAAACTTTACTGGGATCGGGGTTGAGGGACTGTAGAGCGTCAAGTTGGGTCGCCAATGGCTGAAGGCAATCTGGCCGTGGTAGACCAACATCACCCCAATCAACAAACTGAGAGCAATCACGATCGGCAACAGTCGAGAAAACCGCATTTGAAACGGATAGGAATTCTCGAAGGGCTCGGAGCGCTCAGCCCAATGGTGGGCCCAAGCAAGGTTGATCCCCAAAAAACCCAAACTCAGGCCAAACGTCACCAGTCCTAGCAATCCCTGCGTTTGAATCCGGGTCACAAAAACTTGTTGATAGTTTACTCCTGCAAACCAAAAGCCCTCTGCCAGCAAAAATGATCCCAAATCAAACAGCACCAGTGCCCCCACAATCAGGGCCACCCAGAGCAGGTAGTGGGTGTTGGATTTGGGCGATCGCCACAGCTTTAACATGAGTCTTCCTGCATCCCCGTAGAGCCGCGTTTCATCACGTTTTAACAAACATTCAGTCGAGGCTATCTTTAGCTTAGCGATTTCAGTCGCGTCAGTTACCAGACCTTAGCCCCAACCAAGACAGTCCTGATTTCAAATCCTGGCTAGAACTTCCCACCGAAAAAAAGAAAAAAGGGACACACTCTGATTGTGCATCCCCAAATCCCAAAGTTAGAGCGAAGTTTAGCTGTACTGCTCGTTTGAAGACGAGAGGTTAAACAACGTCTGTAGGGTTTGCATCGCCTTGCGTCGCGCTTCAATATCTTGCTGTGCCCGGAGTTGCACCATAGGATCATGCAAAATCTTGTTGACGATGCCTCGCGTCAGCGCCTCAATCACTTCCTGATGCTTTTCGGCAAACTCAGTTCCGAGGCGGGAAAGCGCCTTTTCCAACTCTTGTTCGCGGATGGTTTCGACCTTATCTCTCAGGCTGCTGATTGTGGAGACAGTTTCGAGCGATCGCCACCAAACCTCAAAAGCTTCAACTTCTTCGTCCAGCAAAACTTCCGCTTCCATAGCCATCTTCCGGCGGCTTTCCTGATTTTGAGCCACCACAGCCTTCAGGTCATCAACATTAAACGCCTGAACCTGCTCCAGATCATTCACATCCGCATCAACGTTGCGGGGAACCGAAATATCAAACAGCATCAGAGGCTGACTCGGATCTAGCGTAGACTCCAGTTTGGCCCGATCCAGAATTGGCTCTGTAGCTGCCGTGCCTGTAAAAACCAGATCAGAAGCAGCAATCACCTGCATCATGTCGGCCAGGGTATATAGGTTGAGTGACGCATCCTTAAACAGCTTCGCCAACTCCTCCGCCCCTTCAATCGAGCGGTTGATAATCGAGATTTGAGTTGCACCTTTGGAAAGGAGATGCTGCACCAAAAGGCGAGCCATCTTTCCAGCCCCAACGATCGCAACACGCGACGACGAGAGATCATCAACCTTCATCTGCGCCAATTCGACGGCAGCAGAGCTAATTGAAACCGCCCCCGTCCCAATGCTGGTTTCAGTCCGAACCCGTTTTCCAGCGGTCAACGCCTGCTTGAAGAGGCGGTTCAAAATCCGACCAATGCCATTGTACTGCTGCCCAACTTTGTGAGTATGCTTGACCTGAGCCAAAATCTGACCTTCGCCCAGCACTAAGCTATCTAGGCCCGCCGCAACTCGCATCAGGTGCATAACCGCATCTTGGTGCAACAGGATAAACAGATATTGCCGGAGATGGGGTAAGGGAATCTTGCCGTACTCAGACAAAAATTGACTCACTTCCCGGATACCCGGCTCCGTCTCGCTCATGACGATGTAGAGCTCTAAACGATTGCAGGTGCTCAAGATCGCCACCTCTTCAATATGAGGGTAGCTACAGAGCTGGGCGATCGCTGCTTCGATTTGAGGAGTCGGAATGCTTAGTTTTTCTCGAATCTCCACTGGAGCTGTCTTGTGGCTCAGTCCCACAACGGCAATATTCATTGTTCCTCCCAAAGTTTTTTACCGCGTCAACCAGACAAAGTGATTTCGTTTCCTACAGGTTTCACTGAATTGCTGCGATATCTAGCAATCGACAATCAATCTAAAAATCAATCAAGTTTTCATAACGTTAACTACGGAATGTTTTAGATTCGTAGTTCAAGAAAAGTCTATCAATTTAAGGTGCCATGCAGAGCCTTGAGAAGGCGACCTGTGGGCTTTTAAGTGATGAATTTTTATGAACTTGAGCAGTCCGATGCAGGGCTGGCCCAAGTTTCGCACCCGATGCAAATCATCATCAGGTTAACAAAACAATCACCAAATATCAGTCAAAACTAAAACGCAGAGACCCATCAGATTTAAGTCTCTGATTTGCATCTCTGCGTTTTGAAAGCAGTGTAAATATCCTAATTTTGAGGAGGATTTTGCCTGTTAGTGGCAAAACCCAGCCTATCGGCCAAAATTTTGGCTTCTGCCTTTTATCTCAGCTGGATGTACTTCGGTTCTCCAGATATATGCACCGTATCTACAAACCGAGCCGTGCGAGACTGGTTGGAAATGACCAGACTTTGAGTCCGGGCTCCACCACCAAAGAAACGCACGCCTTCCATCAAGGTGCCAGGGGTGATACCGCAGGCTGCAAACAGCAAGGTCTTACCAGAGGCCAACTCATTGGAGTTGTACACCTTGTCGGGGTCTGTGATGCCCATTTCGGTCAGGCGAGCAATGTTGCTATCCCGGCTCTCACCAATCAGACCTGTCTTCACCACTGCTGGATCGTAGATCAGCTGACCCTGGAAGTGTCCGCCCAAGCATTCCATCGCCGCCGCAGAAATCACACCTTCCGGAGCAGCACCGATGCCCATCAGCGCATGAACGTTGGTTCCGGAAAAAGCACAGGAAATAGCCGCAGAAACGTCTCCGTCGCTGATTAGACGGACGCGAGCGCCAGCCTCCCGGATTTCCTTGATCAAATCGGTGTGGCGTTCCCGCTTCATCACCACCACGACCAGTTCTTCGATAGCACGACCCAGACACTCAGAGATGATCTTCAGGTTTTCGGTCGCAGATTTGTTGATATCAACATGACCTCGGGCTGCAGCAGGAGCAGCAAGCTTCTTCATGTAAAAGTCAGGCGCTGCAAACAGCCCACCCTTCTCTGAAATGGCTAGCACGGCCATTGAGCCTTCCTGACCATAAGCAACCAAGTTGGTGCCTTCGCAGGGGTCAACCGCAATGTCAATTTCGACTAGCTCTTCAGGGTTGCAGAACTCTGCCGCATCTTCACGCGTACAAATCCCGACTTCTTCACCGATGTAGAGCATGGGGGCGTCATCGCGTTCCCCTTCTCCAATCACAATGCGACCTCGCATGTGAATCTTGTTCATGCGTTCCCGCATGGCTTCTACCGCCACTTGGTCAGCAGTATTTTTGTCGCCTTTGCCCATCCAGCGAGCAGATGCGATCGCTGCTTGCTCGACCACTTCGATAATCTCTAAACCGAGCGTAGTTTCCACGAGGTCTATCCTCCAAACTGCTGATCTTGCGTCGTTTCACGTACTGACTCTCGATATAGAAGTTTATCAGACTGCGGAGATGCTCCAGCAGAAGATTGAGATTTTTGGGGATCAAAAATTTTGTAGCAGAGGGCTATACCGTTACTGAGAGCGGGTTAGACAACCTCAAGTCTCCTCCGGTAACTTTTAAGACATTCAGCCATCCGGCAAAGCTTTTAAAAAGCTTAAGGCACGTAGAAGTGTGGCTTTCCTCACTACACAGACCAAGGAAGCCTAAATACACTAGAAAGTGAGCCTGGGCAAATTTTAGGTCTACTTTTTAGGTCTACCGCCCAAGCAAACAGCATACCAAGGAGGACTATCCTCATGTCTAACGTAGTTCACAACCGTTTGAGTGGAGAGGAAATGGAGCGTCAGCTTCAAGCCGCAATCGAACAAGCTCGCAATGCTTGCAGCGTTAGTGGAGATTATTCCAGCGAATGTGCAGTGGCCTGGGATACGGTCGAAGAGCTTCAAGCTGCCGCCGCAGATCGACGGTTTAAGAAGGTTCAAAATTCTCTTGAGGAGTTTTGCGACGATCATCCAGAGGCGTCTGAATGCCGTATGTATGACGTTTAGGTTTGATCCGTCAGATTTGGCGTTTTTAAGCTTCGGCAGTAAGACACATTTTAGCCTCATACTCACATTGCAATTTCCCCCTCTGGCCCACGCTGAGGGGGTTTGCTGTATGGAGGGAAAACTCCTCATAGGTTGGCCATTGGGTAGAAGCACGCGACCTGCCAGAATGGAGTTGAGGTAGATGAATCCGCTGTCGCAGACAGCAAAGAAAAACGGTAAGGGATAAAACAGTGAATTCAGAATTTCGCAGCTTTGTAGCAGAGCATATTGCTTTCCTACAGCAAAAATTTGGTTACGCGCTGGCCCAAATGCCTAAAGGCCAAACGGAAGCGGATAAAGCCTTTATGGACGGAGCCTGCTTTGCCTACAACGATGTGTTGGTTATGTTGCAGTCTCAGCTAGAGGAATCGGGTTATCGCTCAGAGTTTGGTCAGATTGCCCTTGAGGCCGATGAGGCCAAGCTTGCTAAGGCTGAACCCGAGGCTGAACCCAAAGCTGAACTTGAGGCTGAACTTGAGGCTGAACCGGAACCAGAATCGGGTAGCTAGGCTAACTGCTTAGTCGCACGATACTTCTATTGCAATCGTTAAACTCGCGCCTCAGGCTACTCACCTGACTCAATAAAATCCTGAATAAATTGACCTGAATAAATTGAGATTAGTTTTTTTGCGATCGCCCTTAATTAATCAACCATGCTGAACTTCCTCAACCAAAAGCTGGGTCGCCACCCCGAACAGATGAAGGCACGCGTCGAGATCTATACCTGGCAAACCTGTCCTTATTGCATCCGGGCAAAAATTTTGCTGCAGTGGAAAGGGGTTCAATTCATCGAGTACAAAATTGATGGCAATGGGGGCGATCGCCTCCGGATGGCAAATCGTGCTAATGGCCGCAAAACGGTCCCGCAAATCTTTGTCAACGATCAGCATCTCGGGGGCTGCGATGACCTATATGCACTCGATCGCCAGGGCAAGCTTAATCCCCTCCTGATGCAACCTGAAGTTGTTTAGCTCGCTTGGGTTGTGAATTTTTGGCTTTAGATTTTAAATTTGAACTCAAAACTTTGGACTTAAAGCTTTGAACTTAAAGCTTCCGCCTCCTGTCCTCAACCACCCGGAGTACCTCAAGCACTATCACTGGATGGGACGGGCGATCGCCTTAGCCCAAGCGGCTGGTGAGGCGGGAGAAGTGCCAGTTGGAGCCATTCTCGTTGGGCCGGATAACAACCTGATTGCCGAGAACGCCAACCGTCGAGAACGCGATCGCGATCCAACAGCTCATGCTGAGATTTTGGTGCTGCGAACTGCGGGTCAGGTGCTGCAAAGCTGGTATCTCAACCCATGCACCCTTTATGTCACGCTAGAGCCCTGCCCCATGTGTGCAGGGGCGATCGTACAGGCGCGGGTTGGAAAAGTAATCTATGGCGCGGATGATCCCAAAAGCGGGGCGATTCGAACCGTGATGAATTTGCCAGATAGCGCCTGCTCAAACCACCGTCCTCAAGTCATGACCGGAATTCTGGGGTCGAGTTGCCGCCAGCAGTTGCAGCATTGGTTTGCAGCGCGGCGATCGCCCCCTCGATCTGAACAATAAGATCTGCAAGATCTGCTTGGAGCAGAATTTAAAAGGTATGCCAATCGGATGTATCAACCTGCCTCAGGACAGCCATAAAACTGTCCCTTGGTCAGAAGGCAGGCTGATATCAATCAGCGTATGGTGGGTGTACTTAAGAATTTCATCAGCCCATAGCAGCTCGATGCCATTTATCGCATTCAATTCCCTCAAGCGCTTCTTCAAGATGGGTCAGTCGCTTCCGACGATCGCCTCTGGTTCGCGATTTTCTCCCTGGTTAACACCGCTGGTCTATCCTATAGGACGCTTCCTTGTGTTGCCCTCCTATTTCGGAAATATCCAGGTTTTTGGCCAAGAATATTTACCCACCGAGGGTCCAGTCATTTTAGCGCCGACCCATCGCTCTCGTTGGGATGCGCTCCTGGTTCCCTATGCGGCTGGGCGTGCTGTTACAGGCCGCGACTTGCGATTTATGGTTTCTGCGGATGAAGTAGTCGGGCTTCAAGGTTGGTTTATTCGCCGCTTAGGCGGGTTTCCGGTTAATCCCCAACAGCCAGCGATCTCCAGCCTGCGTCATGGGGTCGAAGTTTTACAAGATGGTGAGATGCTGGTGATCTTTCCAGAGGGTGGGATTTTTCGAGACGACCAGATCCACCCGCTCAAGCCGGGGCTAGCTCGGTTAGCGATTCAAGCCGAAGCCAGCAAGCCCAACTTGGGGGTGAAGGTGATTCCCGTCCACATGCACTACAGCCAGCCCTATCCAAAGTGGGGATGCGATGTCGTGATTCGGATTGGAGCACCGCTGAAGGTTTCGCACTACAGCAAAGGCTCACCCAAACAAGAGTCTCAGCGACTGATCTCAGATCTCAAGACCGCACTGGAAGATTTGGTCGAAGACGAGATCACTGAAAACGTCCCGCAGTCGCTCGTTGCCGGTTAAACACCAAGTTGTAGCTGCCAGCGCTTGAGTTGCCCTGTATCCACTGGAGCATAGTCCACAACCCAGAGCTGCCAACGGCCTGCACTTGACTGGTTAAACAATTGCCGGAGTACAGGAGTGTTTTGGGAGGTGTAAGTAGTTTGCAATAACTGGTTGTTGCCCAGAATACGGCTTTGCAGAAGCACGGTTTGGTTATTGGGAGCGATCAGGCTCACTTCTATATCGCCCAAAAAATTGTGCTCAATCTGCACCGTAACTTGAATATCCTTAATCGAGCCAGTCTCTCCAATTTGGATTGTGCTCCTGACCCCCTGAGGGCTAGCGTCGGGAATATCAAAAGTAGTGGTATTTTGCTGCTGAATCTGACGCGATGCCCTGCTTGGAGTGACGAGTCGCTGTTGCGCTGCCCGAACAGCTTTGAGCGCATTCACCTTTCCATAGCCAAACCACTGAGAATGGCCGTTGGCATCGTAGGTCCCTTTCTGTAGACCCAGTTGGGGATCGGCAGTAGAGTCTGTAATCTTGTCGGTGGTTTCCTGTAAGATTTGTCGCACGTCCCGAGCCGTCAACTCTGGATTGACTGACAAGACCAAGGCCGCCACACCTGCTACGAGAGGGCAGGCGCTCGAAGTGCCGCCAAAGCTCTCAGTAAATGCTCCGGCATCGTAGCCTTCTGAACCCATGCGATCGCTGGTCAAGACCCCTTTCCCCAACAAGCCCATCTGCACAATTGGCGGAGTTTTGATGTATCCAGTTGCCTGTAACCAGGTGCCAGGGGAGCCGTTGTTGCTAGGAGCCACCACAGCAATATTGGCTCCCCAGTTGCTATAAGCAGCTTTTTGGTTGAGGCTGGTGCAAGCAGACACTGCAATCACATCGGGGTGGATTGCAAACCCGTTCATCCAATCTGTGGGGCCTCGCAAAATGTTGTTGGGCCAGCCTTGCTCATTGACACTGCCATTGATGGGGCGATTGGAATTTCCGGCAGCAAAGACAATGACACAGCCTTTGCCGTTGCGGCCTTCTGTCGCTGCGCGAGTCAAAACCGCCCGCTGGCGAAGGGAAATTGGAAAGTAGACGGCGCTCGGCCCCCAGCTACACACAATGACAGCGGCCCCGTTGTCCATCGCCCAGCTAAACATCTGCTCGAGGGCCTGATCATCCAAAAATCCTGTTGTCCGAATGGGCATGAAGCCACAGCCCGGTGCAACGCCGACGATGCCCACCCCGTTTTCTTCGGCGATCGCCAATCCAGCAACTGCCGTCCCATGATTTTCGTGGCTGGCCTCTGGGGTAGGGACTGGATTTTGGTTTCTGAGGTCTCTGGGCGCAACGATTTTACCCTTGCCTTGAAAATCAGGATGGTTGAGATCAAAGCCATCATCGGTCACAGCCACAACGATCGATCGATTCCCCCGCGTCACATCCCAGGCTGCTTCGGCTGAAATGTGTGATCCAGCTGCGAGTTGGGTTCCCCCGTCGTGGTGGAGATACCACTGCTTGGGATAGAGGGGATCGCGCGGACGATAAAACGTTTGAGTTTGGATGACCACGTTGGGCTCTGCCGTCAAGACTTCTGGATACCGCATCAAACGGTTGGCCAGCTTGATCGGATTCGCGTCAGCCTGCAAGGTGACTCGAAACACAAAGGTTTGGGGAATGCCCTGGACGGGTTGCATGGCCTGGAGGTTGGCCTGAGCAGCGATCGCCCGGACCGTTTCCAAACTCACCGACTCAACAAACTGCAGCGTAATCTGGTCGGTCAGGTAAACCAACGTCTGAGGGCTGTTTTGCAATTGATAAACATGACTGGCAAACGCCACCTCCTCTGCGCTTCGCACCTGGGTCATAGCAGCATCAAGCTGGCCAGGAGCTACCCGCAATTCGATGAGCTGCACCGAAGGAATAGGCTGCGCTGACAGCACCCCAATGCGCTGAGCAAGAGGCCGCAGGGATCGATTGGGAACCGGACGAATGGTGAAGCGATCGCTCACCTTCACCAAAGCGAGTTCTTCTCCGCCTCGCTGCAGGATAACGCCTTCACTTTCGGCTAGCACGCCATCTCCCAGCGGACGACCAGAAGAGGTAGAGGGATTTACAGAGCCAGTCATAGCTGATGTTCTAAAAAAATTTAGAGGCAGAATATTAGAGGCAGAATTTAGAGGGGAAAATTTAGAGGGCAACAAATCGGCGGGAATCGTCAATCCTGCAGAATTAATCTTCCCCAATGGCATTATGCTCGAATCCACCGCCCTCAGCCTGTCTTCTTCGCTGATTTTTGTTTCTAGGACTTGATGAAGGGCTTGATCTCGGGCTGAGAATCAGGACCCAGAGGGTAAAAGTCTGAATCGCGCATTAAAAGCTGGGTCAGGAACTATGCGATCGCCCACCCGTCAAGAAAACTCTAGATTCTCAGGTTTGGCCGGTCCTTAAGCCCTTAAATGTGACAAGGGCGCAATGGTAAGATACCCCCAAACCAAATTCGCCCACCTATCTCACATCAGCAAAGTTACTCCATGCTATCCTCTGGAACTTCTCGCTCCTTTTCCCTGTTTGGTCTTTTGTCCTTGTCGGCAGCAGCGATGGCGCTACTTTCACCCGTTGCAGCCTATGCTCAGTCCATCACCCTACCAGAGGACACGACCCTAGAGCAGCCTCTAGGAGATGATTTGGATGATTTGCGTCCTCTCGCCCAAGACGGCAGTATTCTCAGCATTCCGGGTGGGCGACGACTGATGCAGGAAGCTAGTAGTGCTGTGACCGCTCAAGATTATGGCTTAGCGGCTCGCAAGCTGCAAGAGGCACGGCAGGTCTTTAACCAGCTTTCTAATTTTTATCAAGAACTCGCCTCTAGCTTTGCTGGAATCGACAACCGCATCGCTGACAGTCAGCGCAATCAGGCCCTAGAAACAGCCCAACTCCGAGATCAAGCAACCTACCAGCTAGCCCTAGTCCATCGGGCGCAAAACCAACCCGACCTGGCAGTCCCGTTGCTGATTCAAATCATTCGCAGCCAGCAGCCGACTCGTGATTTGGGACGGCAGGCTTATCAGCAGTTGTTTGAGCTAGGGTTTGTCGATTCTGCCTTTCCTCGCAGCCAGGAAAGCGGACCATCGTCGGCAACGCCTCAGCGCTAGTTTGGGCTAATTACAGGGCTAATTAATCGTTGATTTGCAGCGATCGCATCAAAAAAGCGATCGCTTTTTTGTCGAGCCAGCCGCTAAAGTGAGAGTAGTGAACCACTGGTATATGAAGGAGGGGGAATGATTAGCCCTGATCAAGTTGAATCCATGATTAAGGCTGGTATCCCAGATGCCCAAATTCAGATTCAAGATCTGACTGGAGGCGGAGATCACTACCAGGTTATCGTCGTGTCTTCGCAGTTTGAGGGAAAAGGACTGGTACAACAGCATCAGATCGTCTACGGTGCTGTGCGGCAGGCCATGTCTTCTGAGGCTATTCATGCACTGTCTCTGAAAACCTACACGCCAGAAACTTGGGCCACTGTAGGTCAGACAGCCTAAACCGGATCAAGTTACAGTTAGACTAAACCGCAACAAAAACTACCTAGCCATTCCAGTTGAAGTTATGACTACAGAAGCGCAAAAACGAATCGACGATCTGGTTAAACAAAACAAGATCATGATTTTCATGAAGGGCAACAAGCTCATGCCCCAGTGTGGATTTTCCAACAATGTGGTGCAGATCCTCAACATGCTGGGCGTGCCCTACGAAACAGTAGATGTGCTAGAAGATCCCGAGATTCGGCAAGGCATCAAAGAGTATTCGAGTTGGCCGACCATCCCGCAGGTCTACATCAACGGCGAGTTTGTAGGCGGCTCCGATATCATGATTGAGCTTTACCAAAAGGGTGAACTACAGCAGATGGTTGAGGTTGCGCTGGCGTCTTAAGAGATTGCCGCCACTCAACAAAAACAACCTACAGAAAAGGGGGCAATGCCCCCCTTTTTTTAAATTTCTTTGCGCTGGTTATCACTCTAGTTTTGGATGTGTTATTCTAAATCGTTGGTTTAGGGAATGCTCTTGTTTGACCATTTGCCTAGGCCACCCAGACTACAGAATTTAGTAGCTTAAAGCTGCCGGGGAAAAATCAAATCTCCTCCATCTGCGCCCTTCAGTATCTAGTTGCTCTAGTACTAAGTTGCTCTAGTAATAGTCAGGCTCAGCTTCTGGTTCTGGGGTCGCGAAGTTCGAAGGATCGTACAAGTAACGCGCCACCTCTTCTTCTAAGCGGTGAATCAGATAAGGTTCGAGGGCACTGCTATGCCGTAGAGCTGCAAGATATCCATCGACATACAGGCGCAACTCATCAAAGCCGTAGCCCCGATTCCACTGCTCGGTCAGAGCATCGGAGAGCCGTTGGTAATAGCGGATTGTCTGGGTGTCCTGAAGCATAGGTGTTGGTGGTATATCGCTATGGTTAACTACAGTGAGCCGAAAATACGTTACTGAAAGAGCCCCATAAAGTTCAGTAGGATCAAATCAATGATGTAAAGTCTTGATGATTTTCTACTGATAAGATTCAGTATTCCCCCTGTGAATAAAATAAGCAACACAGGTCTCTTTCACGTACAGGTAGATATTAATATCATTAAATCAGGTTCACAGGGCTCAAAACCATTACATTTATTTTATCTTTTCTAGCGAGAGAGTCTTCTCCCGCGCGGAGTATTGCTGGGATCAAGGTTGGGCTTCCCTGACATAGGCGATGAAGACATTGAGGGTAGCCGCAGTTACAAACCCATGACAAATGCTCTGTTACCCTTAAACCGCTAACTTCAAAGAAAGCTTGGCTCTGTGGTCTCTGTTTGTATCCAAATCGTTGAAGGAAATCCCCATTTGCGATCGCTGCTGGGTTGGCACCTGCAGCAAGCGGGGTATTGGGTTCATCAATCTGCCGATCTTCATCAAGCGAGAGACGTCTTCCAGGTTCGCCAGCCCAACCTGGTTATTTTGGACTCCGATTTGCCTGATGGGGATGGTGTCGAATTTTGCCGTTGGCTACAGCCCCAGCAGCAAGCCTGTTTGGTTTTAATGTTATCTGCCCGCAACAGCGAAGCGGATATTGTGACTGGGCTGAGGGCGGGGGCTGATGACTATCTAACCAAACCCTTTGGAATGCAGGAATTTTTGGCACGGGTGGAAGCCCTCACACGGCGTAGCCGCACCGTGACCGCCCCTGCCTCCCTAGACTACGGCGATCTCAAAATTGACCTCATTCAGCGGCGAGTCAGGCTCAAAGAAGACCTGATTGAGCTTACCCCGCAGGAATTTAGCTTGCTTTATGTGCTGGCCCAAGCGGGAGGGGTGCCCCTTAGTCGTTCGGAACTATTGCGACGGGCTTGGCCAGATGCCATCGATAATCATCGTACGGTTGATACCCACGTGCTGTCGCTCCGCAAGAAGGTTGAGGTTGATCCGCGTCAGCCCAATCTGATTCAGACTGTCCGCAATGTGGGGTATCGCTTTAATGTCGAAGTCGTGACCTCTAGTCCTCGACCAACCACTTCCAACCATCACACAGCCGCAAAGCGAACCTCGGCCCAGCCTGTTTCTCGCATGTTGGAGAGCCGCTAGCAGGGGCGATCGCTCAGTCCCACTCTTGGGCTTCTTGCAACTCCGCTTGCAGGAGGCCATCCTGGAGTGCGGCCCAATCGATTTGCTCGGCAGGGGTGTTTCGCAAAAGCTGGCCATTGTGCAGGTAGAGCAATCTGCTGCAAAACTGCTGGGCCTGATCTAGCTGATGGGTTGCCATGACAACGGTGACTTGCTGCTGAGCCAGTTGAGAGAAGATTTCGAGCAAGGGAGCGCTGTGGCCTAGATCCAGCGCAGAGGTCGGCTCATCGAGTAACAACACTTGAGGCTGGGTGATAAGGGCGCGGGCGATCGCCACAAGTTGCCGCTGCCCCACCGAAAGCTGAGCTTCAGTGCGCTCTAGCCATTCTGAAGGAATCCTTAGCCGCTCCAGCCATTCCCTCATCCGCTGCTGAATCGTTTGACTGGGAAGCTTTCTGAGCCGGAGCGGATATTCTAGCGCTGCCTGAACCGACAGGCCTAGTAGCTTAGGCTCCTGCATGACTAGGGCTACCTGCTGCCGGAGGTGGGGGGATGCCATGCGGCGCAGATCCTGTCCATCATAAAAAATTTGACCCTGGCTTGGCTCAGCCAGTCGATTGAGCAACCGCAGTAGAACTGTTTTTCCAGCGCCAGAAGGGCCGACCAGAGCAATGCGATCGCCCCGAAAAATTTGGCAAGAGATATCCTGCAACAAATACTGCAAGCCCACTGAAGCCTTGAGGCTCACCTGCTTTAGCTCAAACTGAGGCAATTGAGAATCTAACGGTTTATTCAATTCACCTAGATCTCCTGGGAGGGTTGGAAGCCCTGCCCCTTTGTTTAGAGCAGGGAAGGAAACAGTTCTAAGCCAGCTTGCCTAAGGTTAACGCTGTCGAAATCGTCCAGGCGTCCACGCCCAACAGCAGCAACGTAAAGCCTAGCAAAATCAGGTACATCCACGGCTGAGCCAGTGGCCGCACATCGGCAGTGTCAATCTCGGTGCGCTCTTGCACCTGCCGCACCAATTTAGCAAAACCTGCAACCCGCATCGGCAGCAGATAGGCCTCACCAGAAGTACTGAGGAAATAGTAAACCAGGCCACCCTGCCCCGTCGTGCGAGGCTTGAGTGCTTTGATCTCACTCCAAAGCAAAGACCATCCCTTGCGGAAAAAACGCGGCACCCACCTAGAATATGTCACCTGAATGCCTTGCTGATCGGTTACGACCCGTTCACTCAACGCAGCATACAACGCGACCCCACCCATTCCCAATCCAACCCACAAAACATTCGTGGGAATGGGAGCATCCGTCACATCAGCCAAAAAGGGCAGCGGCACGGTGAGCGCCAAGTACAGGCTAATTAGCGTCAGGCGAATCAGTGGCGATAGGAAAAAGACTGTAGCTGAAGTTGGGGGAGCAATCGCTTCAGAAGGTTTAGAAGGTTCAGAAGATTGAGGAGACACCATCAGGCTGCAGGCTGAACGTAACAAAAGATTTACAGACTCAATCTAACAGAAGCGCCAAGTCGGTGCATTAAGGCAGATATCAAGGCAAATACTTTTGGACCACATCCCAACCAGTCCATGACACCACGATGAAGCCGAGTAGCAGGATCAGGTTGGTGCCGACGTGAAGCGATCGCGCCCAAGGCTGCTGAGGCCCAATTTGCGTCGCGCTCCAAGCTGAGACCAACGTCAAACCTACGACAACCAAGCCCCATAGCAAGTGAGTCGAGTGACCCAGGCTACCATAGTGCCCCAGCGTCCCGACCAGGCCAATGCCAAGCAGCAGCAGCACCAAAATCAGCATCACAGTACCCGTCATGTAATGGGCTGTGCGAAGCCAACTAGGCCGCGACTGACGACTTTGGCGGCTGTAGAATAGCCAACCTCCGCTCAGCGCAAGCAACAGGTAGGCTAAGATCGACAGCCCCATCGACCAGGCCGCAATCCGCCAGAGCCATAGAAAAGATGGCAAATTCAAAGCAAAACCCGTTTGACAGTGACAACTCCTTATTATTGTCTACTGAGATAAACTTTGATGTTATTAAGCAGCTTGTTAAAGCGGCAATCTCAAGGGATTTTGTGATGGAGACACACGACTAGGAGCAAGCAAGCAGCATTCCAGTTTGGATCTAATCGGCAGGTGTAAAAGCCACTGCAACCAGAGGGCTGGGAATAGGGGGGCTCCCTGGCGTAAATTGCATTAAAGGAGGTTTGGAATCAGGTTCAGCCTTAGGTTGAGCCTTGTCGTCTGCGATCGCCCCTGTTTCTGATTTAATTTCTGATTCAACTTCTGGTTCATCTTCTGATTCAACACAAAGACGCTCACAGGGAATCGTGTCAGACAAAATGGCGCTAGCCATCATCCCTGTATGAATCTCTAACAGAGCATAGGGGATCGCCTCAAAAATTAGACGCTGTCCTGGAAAAACAACTCGCTCAAAGTACCAGTTTGGCACATTGGTAATACGAGCAATCTGAATCTTGCTGGTGGCGTTGACATAGCAACAGAGTACTTTGTCAAACCGCTCAGGAGGTAGGGGATCAATAATTTGAGCCATAACTTTGAGGAGCTTTGCGCTAGAACTTAGGATCACACCTGAACGCTAACATTCCGTGATCCCTGCTAGCTGTAAACCCGACTACCAACCCACCTCTCTCTGATTTTCTCTCGCGAAAAACCTCAAGCAAATTCTGGGTCTTGATAATTTTGAGAAGGCTTCGACTGCTTTTCTTAGCCTTACCCAGCCGTGATCCCGCGCATTCTGTAAATCTATATTACCCGACTTAGCTTCACACAAACTTTAGATTTTTGAGATACACACAAAACTGCCATGCAGGCAATGAAGGTCAGTGGTATCGTGAAGTTATATGAAATTTATTTCTCAGAAACTTCGGCATGAGCAGTCCTGAATGGATCGATGGGAAAGATCTCCTTCTGTTAATCAAACCCCTGATTCAGACCCTGATCAGAATGATCAGACCGCTTCTCGCTGGCCGATCTGAGGTTCGTAGTCCAGCGCACCCCTAAAGTCACTGCTACGAAAACCGCAACAGGAACTTGATTTATATGAATAACCGTATCCTCTATGTCCGCCTGCCCTGTAATCCCATCTTTCCGATTGGGGTGGTCTATTTAGCGGATCATGTTCACAAGCTGCTTCCAGATGTGACTCAGCGCATTTTTGATCTGGGAACTGTACCACCACTAGACTTCGGACCGGCCTTAGACCGCTGCATTGATGAGTTTCAGCCCACGTTATTAGTTTTTTCGTGGCGAGACATTCAGATTTACGCACCGGTGGGGGGCCGGGGTGGCAATCCGCTCCAAAATGCCTTCGAATTTTATTACGCTCGCAATCCTTTGGTTAAAATGCGGGGCGCATTGGGGGGGCTGCGTGTCACCACAGCCTACTATGCAGAGCTATGGCGCAACCTGGGTCTGATCAAGCGGGGCCTCAAGCGGGCTCGTCGCTATCATTCAGAAGTGCGAGTAGTCGTGGGAGGCGGTGCGGTTAGCGTCTTCTATGAACAGATGGGCAGTATGCTCCCCAAGGGCAGCATTGTTTCGGTTGGGGAAGGGGAGGCGCTGCTTGAGAAACTCCTACGGGGTCAACCTTTTGAAGATGAGCGCTGCTATGTGGCGGGAGAAACGACTCCTCGCGATCGCCTCATTCACGAACAGCCTGCGCCGCTAGAAAAAACAGCCTGCAACTACGACTACATCGACCAAATCTGGCCCGAATTTGAATATTATCTGCAGGAGCAAGATTTCTACGTTGGGGTGCAAACCAAACGGGGCTGTCCTCACAACTGCTGTTACTGCATCTACACTGTGGTGGAAGGGAAACAGGTCCGGATCAATCCGGCTGACGAGGTGGTGAAGGAAATCCGTCAGCTTTACGACCGAGGCATTCGCAACTTCTGGTTTACAGATGCTCAATTTATTCCAGCCCGAAAATATATTCAGGATGCAGTCGAGCTGCTGCAAAAAATCTTAGAGGCCGGGATGGAAGATATTCATTGGGCGGCCTACATTCGCGCTGACAACCTGACCCCTGAGCTGTGCGATTTGATGGCCAAGACCGGGATGAATTACTTTGAAATCGGCATTACCAGTGGTTCTCAAGAACTCGTTCGCAAAATGCGGATGGGCTACAACCTGCGAACCGTACTCGAAAACTGCCGAGATCTCAAAGCGGCTGGGTTCAACGACCTCGTTTCGGTGAACTATTCATTTAATGTCATTGATGAGCGGCCCGAAACCATTCGGCAAACAGTCGCCTATCACCGCGAACTGGAGAGCATCTTTGGTGCAGACAAGGTAGAACCTGCCATCTTCTTTATCGGGCTGCAGCCCCACACCCACTTAGAAGAGTATGCCTTCAAGAATAATGTCCTCAAACCGGGCTATGACCCGATGAGTGTGATGCCTTGGACGGCGAAGAAACTACTTTGGAATCCGGAGCCGCTCGGTTCTTTCTTTGGAGAAGTTTGTTTGCAGGCATGGCAGCAAAACCCAAATGACTTTGGTCGAGAGGTCATGAACATTCTGGAGCAGCGCTTGGGCCGATCTGATCTAGAAGAGGCTCTAACGGCCCCGATCGCCCCCAAGCCCGATAAGACGCTGGCAAGTGTTTCCTGAAAAGGTTATATGAAATGACTGCCCAGCTGAATATCTAGCTGAATGCCCAGATGAATGTCAGACGCAAATGTGTTGTGAAGTTAGCGGACCCGCATGTTACAAGGCTCCATTTTACAAAAACTAAGAGATGCTCACCTTGCTGGGCAAACCGATAAAATTCCCCTCAATTTTGGGGTGTATTACAAGAATACGCTGGTGGCTCTATGCCATGCCTTAGAAGATGCCTTACTGACGTCCGACTATTCGGCGCTGGTGATTACGGCTTTCCAACAGGGCAAATGGTATTTGCAAGAGGCCGATCGCTATGCAGAAATTGCGGAGCGATCGCGCCGAATAGTGATCATGGCTGTTCCGGGGGCCGGTTTTGCCGAACACCCGACGGGCCAAAAAGCCAATGTTGATCTGGTTGACTTGGAGGCCAGTGATCCGGTTGCGCAGGAATGGCACCTGATTATTGTGTCGCCAGACTACACGGCAATGGTGCTATGTCAGGAGCTATCTGAAACTGATTACGGTGCAGCAGGTATGCCAACTGATGATCGGGAAAGAAAGTTTTATGGGCTGTGGACGTTTGACCCCAGCTTGGTGATGGAGACGGCGGAGTTGGCGATCGCCCATCTAGAAACCTACCGCCCCACCCTTCAGCAGCAACTAGCCCAGCAATTTCAGCAGTTGTCTACAGATATTGCCAACGAGCAAGCCCTCTGCCGTCGCCCTACAGTGGAGCATTTGGGTGGCATTGTGTCACGAGTGGTGGACTATTTGCAGACGAGTGAGGCAACTCTGCAACCTGTACGCGCCAAAACGAGCGTAACCCGGTTGCCCTCCCACAGCCTCGATCAAAACTTGGTTTCCAATGAGCTACAGGCGTTTTTGCGGGTAGCAGAACTGATCGACCAAGCTGACCTCAGCAATCCGTCCTCTACAGCAGAAGTCGCAGCCCTGGCCGAAACAGTCGGGCAGTTGGTCGATCTTCCGGTCTGGCAGATTCATCGACTTCGGCTAGCTGGACTGTTGCACCGGATGGCGTTCCTGCCCAGTGAGGAGAGCGTGATCACGCCTCATCTCTCAGAACGGTATAAGGAAGGCGCACCCGATACGCCCCTGAGCTGTCCGTTGCAGCCTGGAACTCAGGTGTTGAGGACAATGCCTCGACTGCGGGCGATCGCCACCATCGTGACCCATCTCAACGAACACTGGGACGGTTCGGGTCAACCAGCTGGTCTAGCTGGCGATGAAATTCCAATTGAGTCCAGGATTTTAGGATTGGTGGCCGACTTTCAGCATCGCGTCGTTAGCTTACAAGCCAAAGCAACTGAGCCTGAGGCAGATGTGCTAACTCAAGCCTTAGCGGCCTGTCAGGAACAGCAAGGCCAACATTGGGACCCCAAACTGGTCGAAGTGTTGGCACTCCTAGTAAATGGTCTACAGCAGGGCTTGGCGTTGCCCGTGGCCGTCCCCAAAATTGCCGCCGGAATGTGGCTGCTCGATTCCCACGGGGAGGAACCGGTGCTGCATTGACGCCCATCCAGCCACACTCTTTAGCTTAAGAGAGCTGAAGAGGTTCCCCGTTCCCCGTTCCCCGAGTCGTAGAGTCGTAGAGTCCGCTTAGTGTTGTCGAACAGGTCAAAGAGTTCTTCCCGATGGATATTGAAGATGGATATTGAAGCGATTCGTTCTGGTCAGCTCAAGCAGCTAGCAGGAGCTGATTTAGAAGATGAAAACTTATCCCAGGCCAATTTGAGCGGAGTAACCCTGACGGGTGCAAACTTAGTCGGCACTGACTTTAGCAAGGCCAAGCTCAACGGAGCCCGACTAGATGGCGCAAACCTGCTGGGTTGTCAGATGGTGGGGGCCGACTTGAGAGCGAGTTTGTTGGGTGCCAACCTGATGCAAGCCGATCTGACGGAGGCCGATCTGCGGGGTAGCAATCTGCGCGGCGCAAATCTGATGCGAGCCACCTTGATCCGAACGACGCTCGCCGGAGCCTTTCTGAGTGGCGCGAATTTGATGGGCGTTACCCTCCAAGGTGTGGATCTGCGCGGCGCTGATCTGCGCGGTTGCAACCTCAGCAACACCAATCTCCAAGGCGCAAATCTTAGTCAGGCGGATCTACAGGGGGCTTTCCTCAACGGAGCCAATCTGGAAGAGGCTGACCTGAAGGGAGCCAACCTCGCAGGTGCGGATCTGACCGGGGCCAATCTGCTCTGTGCTGATTTGGAAGGCGCAAATCTAGAGGGAACAAATCTGACTGCAGCCTGTCTCGTCGGTACGATCCGGTCCAACAAGGTCGAACTCGCAACCTGAACAAGGCAGGATCGCCTGAAGAATCAGGCAAAATCAACTTAAACTTCAAGGGTGAACTTTTTGTCTTCCCTTGACGCTCTTTGCCTTTTGTGAAACCTCTGGCTTGGCTTGCTCAAATCTTTTCAGCGTGGATTCCGCAACTCGATCGTCGAGTTTGGATTTTGTCAGCAGGTCGCCTGCTTTCTCAAATCGGCAACGGGTTCACGCTGTTTTACGCTCCCATTTTTTTCGTCAATCAGGTAGGGCTTTCGGCGACTGCCGTGGGGCTTGGCATTGGCAGCGGATCAATTTCTGGCATCCTCGGTCGGGTGTTGGGTGGCTCATTTTCCGACTCTCCCCAGTGGGGTCGCCGTCGCACGCTGCTCATTTCAGCGGCAGTTTCGGCTCTGGCGGATGTGTTTTTGGCGATCGCCCAAGACCTGCCCATGTTTGTAGTCGGCAATCTGCTGATGGGGTTGGGAATTGGCCTCTACTGGCCCGCCACCGAAGCCGTTGTGGCTGACATTACAACCCGCGAAGATCGCAACGAAGCCTTTGCACTGGTTCGACTCGCGGATAGTTTGGGCCTGGGTTTTGGGGTCGTGTTTGGGGGAGCCTTAATTGCAGCCACTGGAGCCTACCGATTGCTATTTGTGATCGATGGCATCACCTATGTGGCGTTCTTTGGCATCATTTATATCGCCATTGCGGAGACGCTGCGGAGCAATCAAGAGCCTCGACGGTTTCTAGCCGGGTGGGGAGTTGCCCTGCGCGATCGCTATCTCCAAGTCTATGCACTGGTTAATGTGCTGTTTACCGTCTACCTGTCCCAGGTTCAGAGCAGCATGCCGCTCTACTTCAGCAACTTTGTACCTGTTACCACCACCGGAACTACCCCTACCGGATTTTCTCCCGCCACCATCAGCGCCCTGTTTACCTGGCACATTGCCCTCACTGCAATCTGTCAACTGCCCGTCGCACGCTGGCTCAATCGTTTTAGTCGTCCGCGATCGCTGAGCCTCTCTGCCCTACTTTGGGGAGTTGGTTTTCTGGTGATCGGTATGACTGGTATTGCCTCAGGCGGGCATTTGGGGTGGGCGTTGCTGGCGTTGGGCGTGCTAGCGTTGGCCACAGCCACCTATATGCCGTCGGCCTCAGCCTTTGTGATCGATCTAGCTCCCGAATCACTGCGGGGAGTTTACCTGTCTGTAAATTCGCAATGCTGGGCAATCGGCTATTTTATTGGGCCACCGCTGGGAGGATGGGCACTCGACCAGTCTCAGGCTGTTGCGAATGGGTTTTGGGTTGGGATGGCCCTGAGTGTGATGGTGGCGATCGCCATTTTGCAATATTTAAACCACATCTTGAATCACCTCTCAATTCAAGATAAAGCCAAAAAATGAAAATAATGCTGGGTGCCAGTTCAAAACATCTGACACCCAGCATCTAACTGCATCAATCAATGCATCAAATCAGCTATATCAAATCAGCTGTTTAGAGATTACGCAGCCTGCTTTCGACTCGTTCGATTCCTTCTGTGTTGCCCTGTTGTCGGTACAGATCACGGGCGGCCTCAAAAGCGGCGATCGCCTCCTGTGTCCGGCGTCGGCCCTGTAGTGCCAAACCTAGATTGTATTGAGCATCTGGGCTTTGGGGCACAAGCTGCACCAGTTCCCGATAGGCCACAATGGCTCGGAGGTAGTCTTGCTGCTCGATCATGATGGCCCCGATCATGGCTCGCGCCTCAGGCAAATTGCGCTGGAGAGACACCGCCCGTTCATAGTGACTCAAGGCTCGAGTCAAGTCGCCTTGCGCCCGAAAAATATCGCCCATTTGCAACTGCACCATGGCATTGCGAGGCTCCAACTCAGCGGCTCGCTGTAGGGCTTCTAGGCCTGCCGCAATGTTGTTGGTGTTGAGCAGCGCCACACCCAGGTTGACCTGCACATTGCCGCTGCGAGGCGACAGTTCTGCAGCCCGCCGCAACACCTCAATCGCTTCCGAATAGCGCTCCTGCTGTAAATAGGCCGCGCCCATAAATTCGTAAACTTGCCCGTTGTTGGGACGCAGGTCTGCGACTCTGCGATAGGCTTCAATTGCGCCGTTGTAGTCACTTTGGCGAGCCAGAACAATGCCCAAACCTAGAAAGGCTTCAACCTTGTCTGAATTTAGCTCGGTGGTCCGGCGGTACGCGGATGTAGCTCCAGCATAGTCTTCGAGTTGGGCCAGACTAAATCCCAGCGCATAATGGAAATCTGCATTGTTGCCATCTAGCGCGATCGCCCGCCGATACGCCTCTGCCGCATCCCGGAAGCTGTTTTGCTGGGCCTGCAAAAAGCCGAGAGTGGCAAAAACTCGGGCATTGTCTGGCGCAAGACGAGCCGCTTCTTGATAAGTCGAGAGCGCTGCCGCAAAGTTTCGGCTGTCAACCTGTTCCTTGCCCTGCCGCAGCAAATCGTTTAAGCGTTGATCGCTGTTATTTTGAGCCAGTAGCGTGGATTGAGCCAGCGTGGATTGAGCCGGGGTAGACTGAGCGAGCGTGGGAGGTGCGATCGCCACTCCGCCTAACAAAAACGCACTAAGAGCGAGTAGGATTTGTCTGTTCACGATCAAAACGGGATAAAACTCCTTCGTGATAAACTCTGCATCCTTCTGGGGACAAATCAGGATACTGATGAATGACACTAACCTGTAACGCCGTCGCATGGGATCAGAAAAATTATGCAATTCTGACCAGCTTTGACAATATCACGCCTACAGTCAGGAACCGAGATGGAATGGCTGGGGATCATTGGTAAACGCTGCAATTAAACAATCTTTATCTCAGTTGGGTTAACTTGAAAACAGTACTGCTCAAAAACGTTCAAAATCCAGGCTTGAAAATTTGGGAAAGGCATGATTTTATCTACTACCGATGTTCTTCAGAACACCAATGTTGAAGCCTACTTAGGAGTTGTGACTGCCGAAGTTGTTTACGGGAGCAACGCCATTCGAGACTTCTTTGCAGGCATTCGAGACATCATCGGGGGGCGCACCGCCAGCTACGAGCATGTCTTTGAACGAGGCCAACGAGAGGCGATCGCAGAACTTGAAAAGCGAGCCAGCCGCCTCGGCGCAAATGCTGTGATTGGGATTGCGGTAGATACGGGCACCATCAACCTGGATGGATCGGGCGCACTTCTACTGATTACGGCCACGGGAACGGCTGTCAAAGTGCAGACAGGTTGACCGGAGTGAAAGAAATCATTCGTTAAAAAATTCTTTTTAACAGTTTTTTACCTAAACCCAACACTGAACTCTCTCTGCTGGCAGATAAACTCTGTCAGCTCTGCTTCTATGGTGTGTCAATAGCAAGTTTATTGAAGCAGGTATACCTTAAAGACAGGGAGTTCAGTCATGACTTATAGCGGTCAACCGCGTGATAGAGCTGTTCTTGAGCCTACCACCGAAAATTTGATTACGGAGTATCACGATCGGGTCCGTTGGGGTCCGATTATTGCTGGAATTTTAGTTGCGATCGCAACCCAGTTACTTTTAAGCGCATTGGGTGCAGCTATTGGATTTACAGGTGTAGCTGGGACTAACGCCACAGCCCAAGACTTTACCGATGTAGGTCTAGGGGTTGGCATCTGGGCGATCGTTAGCTGGCTGATTGGTCTATTCGTGGGTAGTTGGGTCGCTACCAGCGCCAGTGGCCCCATGAACAGTCGCACTGCATTGCTCAACGGTTTGATTTTATGGGCTGCGACCCTTGCACTCGGCACCTGGTTAGTTGCTAGTGGTGTGACGGGCATTTTTGGGGCGATCGCTGCCAATGTAGGTGAAATTGTTAACCAGGTTCAACAGCCTGGTGGAGCAGGGACACCTGGCACCACAGTTCAAGTCACGCCAGAGCAAGCTCAACAAATCGCCGCCAATACAGCGAGAGCAGGTTGGTCCTTCTTCATTGGCTCTCTGTTGGGTTTAGCGGCAGCCTTGTTTGGCTCTTCGGTAGGAGCGCGCAGCCCGCGCAAATACTCCTATCCGGCTGAGCGCACGCCCTAGATGAGAGCAAGAGTTTTCTGGCTAGAGGTAGTCTCCCGCAAAGATTCTGACCTTCAGCAGAAGCCAAGCTTGCTCTCGCGTCAATCTTGAGTTGAGACGGGTTTACAGTCTGTATCAGATTGTACAAAGCTTCCTTCCTTCAGCTACCCCGCTGATCCGCCCGTTGATCTGAATGAATCACTACTCAGTCCCATCCCGGCATCCTGTCCTCCCAACGGCTATACAGGATGCCTTTTCTATTGCTCTAGCGGGTATAGAGTCCTGATAATTCCCCCACTGCCAAGATATGGTTCTGCATGGCTGCCACGACCTCAGCTTGGGTTGCGCCGGGGGCTAGATCCAGCCAGCTATCTAGGGCATAAATCTGAAATGTATAGCGGTGAGTGCCGCTGGGGGGGCAAGGACCACTGTAGCCATATTGATCAAAGTCATTTCGGCCTTGGACTCCGCCTTCAAGTAAGAGCGGCTGAGTCGGGAGACCTTCGGGCAACTGGCTGATATCGGCAGACAAGTCGTAGAGCACCCAATGGGTAAATGGCTGCTCCGGTGCATCTAGATCTTCTGCGATTAAAACCAGGCTTTGAGTGTTGTCTGGCGGGGGACTCCAGCGCAGCGCAGGTGAAAGATCTTCTCCATCACAGGTATGTCTGGCTGGAATCATACCGCCTGCCTCAAAAGCAGGACTGTCAAGCTGGAGCAGCGGCACTGGAGATGAAGGGGGGATGCGATCGCCCCCAATTCGACATCCCAGTAGCCAGAATCCGATGGCCCCCACCCCGCCCCGCCCCATGCGGAGAAAATCTCGACGTTTAATCATTGGAGCCATCAGGCACTAAAGTATTTCGCGGCCGGATGGTAGGCCACGATCGCTGTTGTCGATTGCTCTGGATATAGCTGCTCACTCTCATCCATATAGAGGTCGATACGCTCAGCATCGAGGAGTTCTAGCAGCTTGTACTGATCCTGGATATTGGGGCAGGCCGGATAGCCGAAGCTAAAGCGGGAGCCTTGATAGCGCTGCGCCAAAATATCCCGGATGTTGTTTGGATCGCGATCGCCAAAGCCCAGTTCTCGCCGGATGCGGGTATGGGTCCACTCAGCCAAAGCCTCTGCCACCTGCACTGCTAGCCCGTGGAAGTAAAGATAGTCGGTGTACTGGTCAGCGTCAAACAGCTGCTTGGCAAATTCGGTGGCAATGTGGCCCACTGTGACAGCCTGCATTGGGAACACATCCAGCCTGTCCGATTCTGGGGGTGCGTAGAAGTCGGCAATGCAAAGCCGCCGCATCGACTTTTGGCGAGGAAACTGGAAGATGGCGATCGCCTCTCCCCCCCTCTGCCCTCCTGCCGCTGGATCATAGAGGTGGAGAGCATTGCCTTCTGCCTGACAAGGAAAGTAGCCATACACGACCTGCGGATGCAGCAGATTTTCTTCTACGACTCGCTGCTTCCAAGTCTCCAAAATCGGGTAAACCTTCTCTGCCAAAAACGCATCGTACTCTTCGCGAGGCTGGCCCTGCGGCTTCCGAAACTGCCACTGTCCAGCAATCAGTGCCTGCAAGTCGAGATAGCCAAACACCTCTTCCCAGGGAAGGTCGGCGGGCTGCAACACCTTAGTTCCCCAGAAAGGCGGCGTGGGGCGATCAACATCCAGAGCAACGGCTTCAGAACGGCGAGTATCTTCGGGCCGCGTTGCTTCTGCCAGTTCGGGGCTAGCTAGTTCGGGGCTAGACGTTGGAGAGTCTAGCGTCTTATGTTCTGCCCCCTGTCCTGCCCCCTGTCCTGCCCCCTGTTCTGCCCCCTGGTTCACGTCTTTTACTGCGTCTTTCTGCTCAGAAGCTTCATCCAAAAAGCCCTTCGCATTATCCCAACTGCCTTGCCCTTTCGCAGGCATCAGCTTGTCCATGAAGTGCAGGTCAGAAAAAGCATCTTTGCCGTAGATGACGCGTCCCTGGTAAACATTCTGACAATCTTCGTAGACAAATTTTGGCGTTAAGGCGGCACCACCCAAAATCACAGGGACGTTAATACCCCGCTCATTGAACACCGCCAGATTTTCTTTCATGAAGGCAGTAGACTTCACCAGCAAGCCGCTCATCGCAATGCAGTCGGCTTGATGTTCCTGGAAGGCGTCAATAATATTATCCACAGGCTGTTTAATTCCCAGGTTGATCACTCGATAGCCGTTGTTGGTCAGAATAATATCGACTAAATTTTTGCCAATGTCATGCACATCGCCTTTCACCGTTGCGATCAACACCGTGCCTTTGGCATTGTCTCCGGCCTCGTCCTTTTCCATGTAAGGCTCTAGGTAAGCCACTGCCGACTTCATGGTTTCGGCAGACTGCAACACAAACGGCAACTGCATCTGACCGGAGCCAAACAGCTCACCGACTACTTTCATACCGTCGAGCAAGAACGTGTTGATAATTTCTAGAGGGGGATAGGCGGCCAGAGCTTTTTCTAGAACCTCATTGAGGCCAATCCGCTCACCGTCAATGATGTGCTGCCTGAGGCGATCTTCGATGGGCAGGTTTTGATCCTGGGAGCGATCGCGCTTGGTCGTTGCCCCTTCAAACAACGTCGTCAACTCTGTGAGCGGATCGTAGATACAAACCTCGCCCTCAAACCGCCGCTCATCCAAAATCAGCTGCCGACAAACCTCCTGATGGTTAGGGTCGATCTTGGCTAGCGGCAAAATTTTAGACGCACTCACGATCGCCGCATCCAGTCCAGCCTCCACCGCTAGGTTTAAGAACATCGAGTTGAGCGTCACCCGTGCCGCTGGGTTGAGACCAAAGGAGACGTTAGAAACCCCCAGAATAATGTGAACTCCTGGCAGATTTTCCCGAATCATCCGAATCGACTCAATGGTCGCTTTGCCATTGGCTCGGTCTTCTTCAATCCCGGTTGAGATGGGTAGCGCGAGCGGATCGTAAAACAGCTCATAGGCGGGAATGCCATACTCTAGGGCATCTCGATAGGCACGCTGGGCGATCGCAAACTTTCTCTCCGCCGTTCGGGCCATCCCCTCTTCGTCAATCGTACCGATGACAATGCCTGCACCATACTGCTTCGCCAGCTCCAACACCTTAAAAAAGCGCTCCTCGCCATCTTCATAGTTGGTCGAGTTGAGCAGGCATTTTCCGCCCGCCACCTTCAGGCCCGCCTCCATTTTTTGCCACTCGGTCGAGTCGAGCATCAGCGGAATTGTCACGTTTGTCACCAGTCGCGAGACTAGCTCCCGCATATCGTGAACACCATCCCGACCCACATAATCGACGTTCACATCCAGAACGTGCGCCCCTTCCCGCACCTGAGCTTTTGCCAGCGAAACTAGCCCATCCCAGTCTTCGGCATTGAGCATCTCCCGGCACTTCTTGGAGCCACTGGCATTCAAGCGCTCTCCCACAATCAAAAAGGAATTGTCTTGATCGTAGGGCTGAGCAGAATAGATCGAAGCGGCAGAAGGCACATATTGGAGAGTGGGTCGAGGTGCAAGCTGAGGACTCGACTCTGAGTGCTCAAACTGATTTCTAACCGGGCGCTCTTTCGGCTTTAGCGTGGGGGCCAGTTCTGCCAACTGTTGAATGTGATCAGGCCGAGTACCACAACAGCCGCCAATCACCTGCACACCCAAATCTTCCACGAAGTGCATCAACGCCATTCGTAGCTCCATCGGCGTCAGCTTGTAGTGAGCGTGCCCCCCCACATTTTCAGGAATCCCAGCGTTGGGAATACAAGAAATCACGAAGGGCGAATGCTGAGCCAGGTAACGGATATGTTCGGCCATGCGATCGGGGCCTGTCGCGCAGTTGAGACCCAAAATATCAATCGGGTAGGGCTCCAAAATGGTCAACATCGCCGCTGCATCCGACCCAACCAACATCGTTCCGGTGGTTTCCATCGTCACTGAAACCATCACGGGACGGCGATCGCCCTTCCTTACAAACACTTCCTCAATCGCATTCAGCGCAGCCTTAATTTGCAGCACATCCTGACAGGTCTCTACCAAAAACAGGTCAACACCACCGTCATAAAGACCTTCGGCTTGTTCGACAAACGAATCCTTGAGCGTATCAAAGTCGATGTGGCCCAGCGTCGGCAGCTTAGTCGTGGGGCCGATCGAACCCGCTGCAAAGCGAGGCTTGTCTGGTGTTGAAAATTCTGCGGTGGCGCGCTTGGCGAGTTCTGCGGCGATCTTGTTGAGTTCATAGGCGCGATCGCCCAAATCGTACTCCGCCAACACAATGGAGGTCGCCCCAAACGTATCCGTCTCAATGACATCAGCTCCGGCCATCAAAAAGTCACGGTGAACTTTTTCGACGGCCTCTGGCTTAGTGCAAACCAGATATTCATTACAGCCTTCGTATTCTGGTCCGCCAAAGTCTTCCGCAGTCAGATTCTGAGTTTGGAGCGAAGTCCCCATTGCACCATCGAAGACAATAACGGGGTGGTCCGGGCTGTGGAGGCGCGTCAGGAAAAGACTCTTCATAGGAGCAGATATAGTCAAGGCTTAAGTGGCAAAAAAAGCAGAACAGCAGAAAATGATCTCCTGACTATCTAGCGTACATTCTCTCTCGGTTCTCCAGCATCAACTCACCCCTTAAATCTCGCTGAGAACAATAAAAAACCCGACATTTTTGCCGGGTGGTGTGGTGTCGTGATGGTTTTCTTGATCCTAGAAGCAAAAGACAGAGGGATGCCTCATCCTTTCGGCTAACATGACAGGGTGATCAAAATCACTACATCTCTCCAAAGATTGCTAAAGGCCAATTGAGGTACACTGCACCCGACGCAGATTAGTACCAATTCCTCCTGGACCTGTTTCAGCGATCCAGCCTCTAATCCCGTAGCGATTGATCTGTACCCAGATTCGTCCCTGCTGTGCAGCGGGTTGAGTTTGGGTTTGGGGGTTGCCCAAGATTTCAAATCCCTGTCCAACTAAAAGATTTCTGCCCAGCAGACCTGCGGTTGTACTAGGGCCTGTACGAATCGCCAATTCATCTGTAGCAATGCCGCATCCAGTCCGAGCCTGAGGTGTTGGAGTGGGAGTAGGCGTGGGAGTAGGCGTGGGTGTGGGTGTGGGAGTAGGTGTTGGAGTGGGAGTAGGTGTTGGAGTGGGAGTGGGCGTTGGAGTAGGCGTGGGCGTGGTACAAGCACGCAGAAAAGCTGCCAGAACAAACCCATTGCTAGGAGCACTGACTTCAATCCATCCCGCCGAAGGTTGATTGACAGGCCCTGCCAACGTGACCCGAGTGCCAGCCGGAACATCACTTACTCGCGCAGCCGCGACATCTGCCGTCGCATAAATTCGCTCTAGCCTGCCCGTTTCGCGACACTGCCCTACCTGAGCTAGCAGCATAGGCTCCATCGCAGCGGCGAGTGGCACAGAATCGGCGGATGCTGGATCAGCAACTCGCTGGGCTACCGTACCTGAAGCGCCCCAAACACCGATCGTAATACCTGCCAAGGTGGCATACCCTAACCTTCTTAAACGCCTGATATACATAGGATTGACGGGGTTTTAGCTTACGTCCATCAGCGTATCATGAGGGTTTTTGACGGATTTTGAAATACCCGAAAATATTTCCCATCCAATTCAAGGAGTTGAAGGCTTGAAGCCGACTTTTTGGTGTGTTAAGAGACTAATTGACTTCCTGAAAACTACAGAATTTTCAGTCATTTTATTTATTATTTGTTACACCTTTGTTTGTTATACCTTTAGATGCCGATTTGAGCATTAGATAAGTTCTCCCCCACCCTAGTCTCTTAGAGAAAGATAGTTAGGGTGAGGGAGAAGAGTTGGTTTGGTTTGGTTGGTCTACAGGGCGATCGCCTATTTTTGCTGTTGAGCCTCTTCAGTCTTCTTTCGATCGAGCTTTAGCACCAGCACGCCGAGAGGAGGGAGGCACAAATCAAGGGAGTAAGGCCGATTGTGGAAAGACCATTCCTCCGACCATTTTCCGCCCAAGTTGCCCATGTTGCTGCCGCCATATTCGCGAGCATCACTGTTAAACAATTCGGTGTAGAAACCTGGCTCAGGCACCCCAATCCGATAATGGGCATGGGGCTGCGGGGTAAAGTTGCAAACCGTCACAATAAACTCATCCGAGTCTTTGGCCTTGCGGATAAAGGAAATCACACTATGGCGATTGTCGTTGCAATCGATCCAGTCAAATCCGTCATAGCTGAAGTCGTGGGTGTAGAGCGCAGGTTCATTCCGATAGAGTTGGTTGAGCTTGCCCATATAGTCTTTGAGCTGCCGATGCGCCTCGTGCTCCAGCAAATGCCATTCCAAATCACCCCAAACGTTCCACTCGCTCCACTGCCCAAACTCCATGCTCATGAACAGCGTCTTCTTACCGGGATGCGTAAACATGTAGGCGTAGAGGCAGCGCAGACTAGCAAATTTTTGCCAATCATCGCCGTGCATCTTGCCAATCATGTTGCTCTTGCCATGCACCACCTCATCGTGGGAGAGCGCCAGCATAAAGTTTTCGCTGAACGCATACATGATGCTGAAGGTAAGGTTGTTTTGGTGAAACTGACGGAACCAAGCATCCATGCTGAAGTAGTCCAGCATGTCGTGCATCCAGCCCATATTCCACTTCAGGTTGAATCCTAGCCCACCCACATAGGTCGGCCAAGACACCATCGGCCAAGACGTAGATTCTTCTGCAATCGACAGCGCCCCAGGGAAATAGCTAAAGATCGTATGGTTCATCTGGCGCAGGAAGTCGGCTGCTTCGATGTTTTCTCGACCGCCATACTCGTTGAGGACCCACTCGCCTTCCTTGCGGTTGTAGTCGAGGTAAAGCATGGAGGCCACCGCATCCACTCGAATGCCGTCGATGTGGTATTTATCAAACCAAAACAGCGCGTTTGATACCAGGAAATTACGAACTTCGTGGCGAGCGTAGTTGAAAACCAGCGTCCCCCATTCTTTATGCTCGCCTTTGCGGGAGTCAGCATGTTCATAAAGGTGGGTGCCATCAAAGGTGGCTAAGCCGTGCCCATCTCTGGGGAAGTGGCCCGGAACCCAGTCTACAAGGACACCAATGCCGTGTTTGTGGCATTGATCAACGAAATACATGAAGTCTTGGGGGGTGCCGTAGCGCGAGGTGCAGGCATAGTAGCCTGTGACCTGATAGCCCCAAGAGCCATCGAAGGGATGCTCGGCGATCGGCAGCATCTCAATGTGGGTAAAGCCCAGTTCCTTCACATAGGGAATGAGGCGATCGGCTAGCTCTCGATAGGTGAGAAAACGAGCCCCAGGCTTGAGGTCTGCCACACAAACGGGCGGAATAATTTCGCCATTCACAGTCTTGGCTGGTTCGGTGGTAGAGCCGTGTAGCCAGGAGCCGAGATGCACCTCGTAGACTGAAATTGGGTGGGTGAGGGGGTCGATGTGACGCCGCTGCTCCATCCATTCCTGGTCGTCCCAGGTATAGTCCTCTAGATTGGTGACAATGGAAGCAGTTTTGGGTCGGACTTCTTGCTGAAAGCCATAAGGGTCAGACTTTTCATAGATATGTCCGTCCTGATTTTTGACCTCATATTTATAGGAATCACCGACCTTGAGATCAGGCACAAACAGTTCCCAAATGCCAGTCACGCCCCTTCGCATCTGATGCTGACGACCATCCCAGTTATTGAAGTCTCCAATCACTGAAACGTTGCGTGCATTGGGAGCCCAAACCGCAAAGTAAACCCCTGCAATGCCATTAAATTCGGCAAAGTGGGCACCTAATTTTTCGTATATGCGGTGGTGATTGCCTTCGGAAAATAAGTGAATATCAAAATCAGTTAATTTAGGCGATCGAAAGGCATAGGGGTCATAGATCACACGCTCATGCTCCCCTTCTTTGACCCGAAGCTGATAGTTGGCCAATTCTTCAACTTCAATCGTGCACTCAAAAAAATGAGGGTGGTGCACCGACTGCATCGGGTATTCTTTGCGCTCCTCTGGACGGACGACCCATACTGCATCTGCATTTGGTAGGTAGGCGCGGACTACCCAAGCAGCTTTTCCGTTGTCTTGAAGTCGGTGCGAACCTAAAACTTCAAAAGGATCATGATGCTGATTCCAAATGATTCGGTCGATTTGCTCTGGGGCGACGGTCATCGACATGAAATTACCTGCCTATAACTGATTAAATCAACGAGTGTAACTAGAAAATAAGGTGCTGTTGAGTCATGGCTTTGCTTAGATAGACTGCTGGACAGATTGGGGGATGGGGCGATCGCCCTCCCGCATCTGCTGCTGATCAAACCAAACCTTTACTAAGTCAGCATCGGTCTAGGGAAGCAATCATAGCCTTATTGCAGCACGTCTTGGGTCGTCCACAAGATCGGCCCAAGATTCAACCAAAGTGTAAAGATGTATAAAGGACTGAGTCAACCGTACCAAATTGCGGCTAAACTCTCAAATCCTCTTCAGCACATTTTTGATGCCAGACCAGCCCACAGCTCTCTCTATAAATAATACGCCTCACTCCAAACGAAGGCACGTCTGATCTCAGACACTCCCTCTATCTATAGACCCAACCTCCCAACAGATTATCAGGTTCTTTAAGGCTTAGAGTTTTGTTGTAGATTGGGCTTTACCGTGGTAAATTTAAGAACTGCGGGCGATTAGCACAGTGGTAGCGCACTTCCTTCACACGGAAGGGGTCACTGGTTCGAATCCAGTATCGCCCATACACCAAGAAAACCTAAACCCCTTGATTTAGAAGCCCTAAAGGTCCATAAATTAAGGGGTCTTCAGTTGCACAGTATTCCCGCCGAGAGAACTAGCCTTGTAACATTTGGTCATTTTTAGGTGCATTTAGCTGCGGTTTGACTATCAGGGTGAGTACATAGTTCGCTTCCATGTACCCCTTTTGAGCATTGCGCCATGTACAGCAAAAATTCAGGTAGAGCGCCTAAGGGATCTGTTGGTATTGAATCCTTTCGAGGCCGACTCCGGATACGCCTGCCCCGGCATCTCTATGACGGCAAGCAAAAGTATCTCTCCACCGATCTGGCAGACACGGATATTAATCGGAGAGTTATTGATGCCAAAGCCAAACTCATCGAGTCAGACATCGCCCTGGAGCGCTTTGATTACACTTTG
>JBGTGR010000054.1:0-23015 GCA_041746655.1 Elainellales cyanobacterium
CGTTGGGAAGCAGCGCTACTGCCCTTGGAGGGAGTGTAAGACCAAAGCGGTATGGGCGCAAGTCTACTACCGTAGCGGCAACTCCCGATGAATTGGGAAGCCCGCGCTCTATTGCGTAGCAATGAGCGTCGGGTACTTCACAATCAACTCGCTCCCAACCTGTAGCTTAAACATGTCTACCCTTTGAGAGAGCGTCTTGATCGTCATCCCCAGCGAATGGGAGATGTCAATTCGAAGGCAGTTGATGACAATGTAGATACGGTGAGTTTATGACCGGACCCAAAGGACTCGAAATGAGTCTCGGAGCTTCATTTGTACTCACCCCGTAGCTATTCTGAAGTCTCCTTCGCGGTATTTAGCCGTTAGGATCTTTAAACAGCCACAAAAATTTCTTTTGAATAATTTTAATTTGAAAGTTTTACTGTAGTTCTAAATAGGCCAATGAAATTTCCTACACCTCGCTCTAAACAGATTATTCCGCTTTTTATTCTACTGATGGTGATGCCATTGGGAGCCTGCCGTATCGAGCAAGAAGAGACCGGAAGCTTGCCCGATGTAAATGTTGATGTAGAACCCGGTAATCTACCTGAATATGATGTTGAAGGGCCCGATGTTAACGTCGGAGTCACAGAACGAACAGTCACAGTCCCCAAGGTGATAGTGATCCAGGAAGAGGAAACTGTCCAGGTTCCCTACATTGACGTTGATGTGCCTGGGGCGGAACGGGTTGAGCGTACCATTACCCCAGAGGTTGAAGTGCCTTCGGGTGGGTATGACCTGACAATACAAGAGGTCTCTGTTGTCAATAACGAACTCTGGGTTGTGTCACGGCTAGATGAAGTGAATGCCGGTGCCCCCGAAGCAGATGTGAGAGTTTCCGATCGAGTTGTGCTAAATGCACCCGATATGTCAGTGCGCCACTTCATTATTGGTGAACGCCCCGAAGGAACTTTCAATGAACAATACACGTTTATCGATAGCCGCGAAGAAATTTCGCCTGAGCTGAATGCTGGTCGCCAACTCTACGACCAAGCATAGAGCAGGAGCGACCATTTCAGCGCCATCTTCGGGTTCTTAATAAACCGATACGTTAGGTTTCCCTCACGTTCTCTTCAACTGTTGGTCTTACTTGCCTTACTTTGCGGCCTGATGAATAAAGTCGAGCTGTGAGTTCTGCCGTTGGCTATGCTCCTGAATATGAACAGACGAGCATTGGGGAAGAGGAAGTTATTGAAAAAGACATGGGAGAAGAAGGGAAGGAGCGTAGCTGCCTACCTTCTCTGACAGTGTCTGACGGTAAAGGTTCTAAGTCTCATCATTAGACATCGCTAATGAGAAATACCAAGCTGAGTAAGCTTTGGGATAGGCTCCATTCGAGCTATTGGTTTTTGCCAAGCATTATAGTGATAGCGGCGATCGCCCTTGCTTTTGCGATGTTGATTGTTGACCGCAATGCAACGGACGGTATGGAAAATCTGGGCTGGATTTATAGTGGCGGCCCGGATGGAGCGCGGGCACTCCTTTCAGCCGTGGCAGGTTCGATGATTACTGTGACCGCGACGGCGTTCTCAATCACAATTGTTGCGCTTCAGCTTGCCGCGTCTAATTTTGGCCCTCGGCTATTGCGTAACTTCATGCAGGATACCGGAAATCAAGTTGTTCTTGGTACTTTCCTAGGTACCTTTGTTTACTGCTTGCTGATCCTGCGAACAGTTCGCGGTGAAGACTATGCGCTGTTTGTGCCTCATTTCTCAGTCACCGTAGGGGTTATGCTGGCGATCGCCAGTGTCGGCACACTCATCTATTTCATCCACCATGCCTCAACCATTATCCAAGCATCACAAGTTATCGCCGGAGTGAGCACTGATTTAGATGGTGCCATTACTCGACTGTTTCCAGAAGAAATTGGAACTACCGCCTCAAAGCGGCAGCAAATTATTGAGATTCCTGCAAACTTTGATGCAGAAGCTTGCTTAATTGAAGCTAGTAAAACAGGTTACTTACAGGCTATTGATGACCAAGAATTGATGAAAGTTGCCTGTAGACACAATCTCCTTTTGTGGGTCAAATCTCGCCCTGGAAAATTTGTTGTTGAAGGCAGTAAGCTGGTTATGCTTTACCCCAGAGATAAAGCTGACCGTAAACTTGCTGAGCAGGTAAATAATGCCTTTATTATCGGAAGAGAGCGCACCGAACAGCAAGATGTAGAATTTCCGATCGATCAGCTTGTTGAGATTGCTCTCCGCGCTGTTTCTCCTGCGGTTAACGACCCCTTTACAGCAATTCGCTGCATTGACCGATTGGGTGCGGGTCTTGCTCAGCTCGCTCAACGCGATTTTCCTTCTCCTTATCGCTATGATCATGACAGCAATCTGCGGGTGATTGTTGAAAGGCTCACTTTTGAAGAACTGGTGGGTTCAGCTTTTAATCAAATCCGACGATATGCTCAGTCTGATGCTGCGGTTACTACTCGCTTGCTCGATGCGATCGCCCTCGTCGCCAATCATACATGCAATCCAAAGTATCAAGCTGTTCTACGCTCTCAGGCTGAGATGATTCAGCGAGGCACTTGTAAAACGCTATCTGAGCAACAAGATCGTGAAAATATAAAGCGCTACTACAGCAACGTGATTCAATTGTTAGAACAACACGTGATAAGGTAGTTCGCTAAGCATGATGTCTCTCCCAAGAGTGAGACGTATTACAGTCGTAGATAAGAAGAGACAACTGGTCCTTAACTCGTGCTAGGGGAAAGCAGGACTTTGGTATTTGGGTGATGCAGATGGGATGTAAACTAGTTAGTGCACTCAACTGGTATCGTGTGAGCCAAGGTGCACTTGGGGTTGAAGATATTTAACCTACAACTTGATGCGTTATACCTTCTTGCAAACTTAAGTAGCAGGTTAAGGGAAAGCACGGCAAGTCATCCAAAATTCACGCTGCACAGGTCGAGTGGCTCCATATACGTCTTCGTCGGAGCGAAGCTCTACGTTGCTCCTATCCCCCTACCTGCCAAACGCTACCGGGTTTTGGCGGGAGTACCCCAGAGGCTTAGATGGATAGAACGCCGTAGACACATCCCTGTTGATTCTCTGCCGTTAGCTGTCTCCTGCCTGAGTAAAAAACCCAGATGTATCCAAAAATCTCCGATAGAGAAGGCCACAGCTACGATATCTCTATCTCAGAGAGTGATCCATTACTTCTCTTTAGGCTGTACGATCGCCAGACTTTGGTAGGCGAGGCAAAATTTGTGCGCGAATCAACCGAAACTGTGTTGTTGGGTGATATTGCGATCGCCAACGAAGTCATTCTGACTCCAAGCAATTACTGGGTGGCCCAATTTAGAAAAATTTCAGGCTACAAGCCAGAGCCGATCAACTACCGAGGCAAAGGACTAGGATCTGCCTTGATTAAATTTCTCATCCACCATGCTCATACCTTGGGGATTCGCCATATTTATGGCAAAGTCGCGCAGCAAGATCTAGAAAATAACCCCAAACTCCTCCAGTGGTATCAAGATCACGGCTTCGCAGCAGAACTTCCTGAGTCCAAAGACGATCCAGATATCATTGCCTGGATTCATCTCAACCTGTGACCATCTGAGCACCCAGGATAAAATGAGTTATCTCTAGAGGCGATAGCACGACGATGAGCGCTTTCACGGTTCACTTGCCTGCCTCCACGTCACTCACTGACGAACAGTTTTATGACTTGTGTCAAGCCAACCCGGAGTTGAAAATTGAACGAACCGCAACCGGAGAGCTGATCTTCATGCCCCCCACTGGAGGAGAGACAGGCAACCGCAACATTGAAATTGCGGGAGAGTTTGTTTTGTGGAACCGCCAAAGTAGGCTGGGAAAACTGTTTGACTCTTCCACTTGCTTTAGATTGCCAAATGGTGGCGATCGCTCTCCCGACATTGCCTGGATTCAGCAAGGCCGTTGGGATCGCCTCACACCTAGTGAAAAAGAAACCTTTCCCCCCATTGCGCCTGACTTTGTATTGGAACTCATGTCGCCCACCGATCGCCTCAAAGATCTCCAGGCCAAAATGCAGGAGTACCTTCAGAGCGGCGTTTGTTTGGGCTGGCTCATCGATCGCAAAACTCGCAAAGTTTATATCTACCGTCCAGGACAATCTGTCGAAATCCTAGAAACACCTGAGCGGCTGTCAGGAGAGGCCATCCTGCCAGGATTTAGGCTTGATCTAGAGATTGTCTGGTAACAGCAACTGAGAAGGGCGATCGCCCCCGCTTTTTACCGACAGCGTGATAATTTTTGCTTCAATGAGACAACTCTTGCCGGGAGGCGTTCCAGTCCCTGGATTAACGGCATAGGTGGGGAAGCAAGCCCCACTTAGACTGAGACGCACCGCATTTCCGGCTGCAATTCGGATACAGGTGGGCTGAAGGGTGACTTTCAACGGCTGGTCTGGTGATGCCGCATTGACCCGCAGATAGCCTTGGGCAAAATTGTAGGCGCTGCCGTTGGGATGCACCTCTGACAGCACAGCACAGAGATCAAAACTAGGCGCATCGGCACTACAGTACACCTCTGCCACTGGACTGCCAGCCAAATGTAAATCTTGGCCGAGGGGGGCAGAAGTATAGGTCAAGACATCCGTGCGGCAGTCAATGCCAGAGCGATCGCCCGCCCCGATCGGGAAAGAGGCATGTCCGCCCACAGCAGGCACCGGACGCCAGGGATCATGTACAAACTGATCGATCTGTGATTCCTGAATCTGTGATTCCTCTAGCTTGCCGTCGCGCTGATCCATTGCAGCTAGCCCCGTGCTACCCAAAAAGTAGGGTTTTGCTGAATTAGGCCAAGCTGGAAACCTGCGCCACTGGTTGCTGCCCATCTCAAACAGGCATACTGGCGGATCGTCTAGGAGGCCTGTATCGATCCCTTTGAGAAACTGGTCAAACCAACGAATTTGTAGGCGATCGATCGGACTGGCGGCTTCCGGGCCATAGTCTACGCTGCCTACCTTTCGGCCCCAGGGCAAATGTGACCAAGGCCCCACCCACAGGTGCTGAGGAAACTGGCTGCGATCGCTCATTTCCTGGTAAAAGCGCAGCGTCCCGCGCATATAAGTATCAAACCATCCGCCAATGTGAAGCATCGGCAAATCAACATCCTGCAGGTAGCGCTGCGGCGACAGTTGATGCCAATAGTCATCGGGTTCAGGATGGGCAAGCCAGTCATGGTAATAAGAATCGGGTGCCAGCTTTTGAAGCAGAGGCGATCGCACATCCACCGGATCGGTCATGGGCAAGTTCCGGGAAGCTGCATAGAGGGCTCGATAGGCCTCAGCATCTCCCTGCCGACGAGCCGTTTCTGCCGCCAGTTGAATCGCCCACCCCAGGCTAGCCTGAAAGCAAAATGCCCCCCCTTCATAGCCCCAGTCCGCATACAGGTCGTAGCCAATCATGGCCGGACAAAGAGTTTTCAACGCTGCCGGACGATGAGCCGCCGCATAGAGTTGCGTCATGCCCTGATAGGAAAACCCATACATGCCCACCTGCCCCGTGCTGCTAGGGAGCTTTGCCGCCCACTTGACCGTATCCAGCCCATCCTCAACCTCATGGGCAAACAGGCGAAACTCTCCCTCTGATGATCCCCGTCCGCGCACATCCTGAATCACCACAATGTAACCCTGGGCTGCATACCAGGTGGGATGGGCATAAACGACTGTAGAGGCGATCGCCCGCCCATAGGGTTGCCGCATCAGCAGCACCGGAAACTCACCCTCCGCATCTGGATAGTAGAGATCGGCATCTAGCCGCACCCCATCCTGCGTGAGAAGAGAAGCCGTTTGTTTAGAACGAACCGAAACCATCAAAAACAATTCCCTAGGTAGGGTGTGTCACGCGCAGCGTAACGCACCGACTCAACCAAAAATCATGTGTCACGTTTAACAAGGCACCAGCGCATCCGATCGCCTTAAAACAGCCAAATCTGCTTCATCTAACTCGACCGGGGTGCCGCTGCGAATCAGTTCGGCGAAGTCTTCATTCGGCACCATCAGACAGAGGGCATAGAGGCGATCGCTCCCCGTATTGTGGATTGCATGGACGCCAGTTGGAGGCACCAAAATGCTATCTCCAGCCTGAATAGGGACCGCTTTGCCGTCACAAAAAGCTAGCCCCTCCCCCTTGAGGATAAAAAACATCTCCACCGCGAGCTGATGCCGATTGGGAGGGGTTTTGCCACCCACATCAAAAATCTCCACACAGTAGGTCAGCGACATATTGGCTACCACCGGATCAAACATGATTGCCAACCGATTGGTATCCTGCGGACTAATGCGAAAAGCCTGGTAGTCGGCAGGCGTTTTAAGAATCGGGATCACACAGCTCGAATCCATGAGAGTTGCTCCTAGAAGGTGAGGAGTGGGGCATTCGAAAATGGGAATGAGAGGTTAAGGAGTTGTTCTCACCCTTCACTCTCCATCGCCTCAATCAACGCGGACGATTCCGCCACAAAGCCAAAACACTGGTTGACGTTGTAAAAAGTTGCTTTTAGGCAATAGTCAGGTGAAGTCGTTGCGGTGCAGTCTCTGAGCAAAATGCAGTCGTAGCCGAGAAAATTGGCATCTTGCAAGGTCGCCATCACGCATTGGTCAGCATTGACGCCCCCTAAGAATAGGGTAGTGCGTCCTAGGTTTTTGAGGATGCTCTCCAGGGGCGTATCCCAGAAGCCGCTCATGCGATATTTGTCGATTTGGATATCTTCGGGTGTGGGAGAAAGTTCATCAACGACAGCGGCGGCCCAACTGCCTTTGGTCAAAACAGCGGCTCCATTTTTGGGTAGCGGATCGCCCAAGCCGATGCCTTCCCCGGTTGGGTTGTAAACATGGCGGAGACCAGCGCTGATGTTGAGTAGATCGGGCCGATTGCCCCAATTTACCCAAATCACCGGAATCTGAGCAGCTCGGACGGCTGGCAACAGGGTCTTGAGTGGCCCAATCGGCTCGCGGGCTGGCATCACATCGACCCCAATGTGGGCAAGCCAGCCATCTGGATGGCAAAAGTCGTTTTGCATATCGATCACCACGATTGCCGCTTTGGCTAAATCTAGGCGCAACCGCTTCGTCTCGGTGGGCAGCTCAACCAAACGAGGAGGTAAGGGGGGCCGGGTAATATCCGCGATGGCCGCATCTACAGCCCAGGCATTGGGCGGAACACCTAGAGTTTGTAGAGGTCGATTCATAAAGGTTTAGGGTCAAACGGGATGATTTGAGTCAACCAACAAGGAAACACACAAACTGCCTCTCGATCTCTCGTAATACTGTCGTACGGCAAAATCGGCACAGCTTCAGTATTCGATATCACTTCCTACAAAAAAGAGATCGCTACAATTGTTTAGCCATCGCTATTCTCCGCAGTAAACGATTAGATCAATTTCAACATCGCCCAATCCAGCTAGGGCTGTAACGCCGACAGCGGTGCGGCCTGGGAGATGCCCTGGTTCAAAATAAGAGGAATAGACCTCGTTGACTGTAGAAAAAAACCGAAAGTCTGTCACAAAAACCCTTGCCATGACCACTTTGTTAAAGTTTGTATCTGCCCGCTCTAGAACGAGTTTCAGATTTTCCATGACGCGACGTGTTTGCTCTTCGATGGGGCCGCGCACTACCTCGCCTGTGGCTGGATCTTCAGCCAGCTGACCCGTCACAAACAGCAGGTCTCCCGCTCGCACGGCATGGCAGTAGGGTGCAACAGTTGGTAGTTCGGGCAAGGTAATGTATTCCAACACAGGTGGTTCTCCCTAATGCGATCGCAGGATGTTGACTCATAACAGTTCAATCTATCCTGAAACTGCGAGATCGCAGGGTGTTATTACTACATCAGCTCAGATTGCTCCAGATCAGGTTTCTCCAAATCAAGTTTCTCAACTGAAGGCAATTAAGTTAACGCAATTAAGGTGAATGTTTGTGGGCTGCACAATCCAGAATGTTTTAATCCCGACTGAACAAGGTTATGAAACGGTTGATGTTCAGATCGAGGGCGATCGCATCGCTGCCATAGGTCCCAATCTACCCGTCTTGGGTGCGGTGGTAGAGGGTTGCAATAAGCTGCTGCTGCCCGGTTTTGTCAATGCCCATACCCACTCGTCGGAAATGTGGCAGCGAGGCATCATTCCACCTCGCCCCCTAGAGCTGTGGTTGGCAGAACTCTACGACTTTGCGCCGCTTGAGCCAGAGCAAATTTATCTCAGTGCGCTAGGGACAGCGGTGGAAACGCTGCTCACAGGAGGCACAAGCGTGGTGGATCACTTGGTCATGATTCCGGGACGGGAGGAGGAAACCATTGCTGCTGCCGTGCGTGCTTACCGCGAAGTGGGAATTCGGACTTTTCTAGGGCCGCTTATTCAGGACGAGTCGCTGGGTGCGGGGGTGCCGTCGGGCTGTTCGGATATTGAGCATGAACCCTACCTACGCAGTACCGAAGCCACGTTGGATTTGATGCTCGATACGGTGGAGAAATTTCACCATCCGGAGGAGCGGATCAGTGTGATGGTGGCTCCAACTGGGGTTCAGCTCTGTTCGGATGCGCTGTTTGAGGGGTGTATTGAGCTGAGCGATCGCCACAATCTTTGCCGTCATGCCCATCTGCTGGAAACCAAAGCGCAGCAAATCCTCGCTGCGGAAAAATATGGTTGTAGTGCGGTTGAGCACTTGAAGCGAATTGGCTATCTGGGCGATCGCACCTCTCTTGCCCACTGTGTTTGGCTAGACGATGCCGATGTCGCGATTTTGGGAGAAACCGGCTCAACGGTTGTGCATAATCCGCTCAGCAATCTGCGGCTAGGCAGCGGAATTGCCCCTATCCTCAAGTATCGGCAGGCTGGCATCAATGTGGCCTTTGGTTGCGATGGGGCGGCTAGCAACGACTCTCAGGATCTGCTGGAAGCGATCAAAATCGGCTCAATTTTGCACAACACCACTGACCTCGACTACCGTCACTGGATTACGCCTAGAGAAGCCGTGGCGATCGCCGCTCAAGGGGGCGCAAAGGGGCTAAACCTGGGCGACCAAATGGGTTCACTCACCGTGGGCAAGAAAGCCGATTTGGTGATGTATGACCTCACAACCCTGTCTCTGCTGCCCCGTACAGACCCGGTTGGGCTACTGGTTCTGGGGCGTCCGGCTCAGGCGGTTGATAGTGTTTGGGTCGATGGTCGGCAGGTGGTTGCCGCAGGGCAGATTACCACAATTGACGTTGAAGCCCTGAAGCAACAACTCTTTGACTACGGCGAATGGACGACCAATCGGCGATCGGCAACGATGGATGAGATGGAATTGCGCTATCGTGCCGTGATGGGTTTACCAGAGTAAGAGGTTTGGCAGCAGCTCTGCAACAAAGAGTGTTTGGGGGTGTTTGGGGTGGCTGGGGTGGCGGCCCTATTCGGGGAGGGCGTTCTGTTTCAGCTCGTCCAACGAAACATATTCTAGTGCTAAGGCATGGGTTGCTGACAACACCACGGGGGGAGCGATGCCTGCATCCAGTGCTTCTTTCCAACGGGATGCACAGAGACACCAGCGATCGCCCGGTCTTAGCCCCGGAAAATCAAACATTGGCCTGGGCGTACTGAGGTCGTTTCCTTGGGCCTGCGTAAAGGTGAGAAAATCTGCTGTCATTTCGGCGCAGACTACATGTGCCCCCATGTCACCGCCCCCAGTTCGGCAAACTCCATCTCGATAAAAGCCTGTGACGGGGGAGGTGCAGCAAGCACCCAACGTTCCGCCCAATACATTCTTTGCTGATGTCATGTGGATGCTTCTCAAAATATGCTGATCGGTAGCTTAACGAGCTTTACCAGGATTCAGCAAGCGCGCTCAGCCTCGATTCAGCCTCGATTCAGGCTTGATGCAACGTTGAACAACCTCATTCGGACACCTCGCGTCATTTTTTAGTGGGGCGATCGCCTTTTAACAACTCACAAATCAATCAAGGGGCGATCGCTAGCTTTTTGGGCCAGACTACAACTGTTCTATCCCAGCCAAAACAGTTGGAGCCAACCTGACATCGAGCTGGATGGGTCCCTGTCGAAGGGGAGCCTGTCTTGCCATTGAAGCCGCCATGTAAAGGATATTCTGACGCTCATGGGCCAAAAAACTGACGGTATAAATCATGTTGTCTTGGGGCCACATGATCGACGAGAAACTAGAGACAGGATTTTGACTAGGACCTTCCAGCAAGTAACCTGTCACATCGGGGGCTAGTGTGATCGGTGCGGCCATCGCTCGGTGGCGGTTGAGTTCACGCTGAGCATGCGGGGAAATTTGGCTCTCGACCATAAAGCTGCCTACTAGACAAGGAAAGGGGCCGCGCTCGCAAGTAAACAAACTCACCGTCAAGCGGGGCGGTGTCGTGCTCGGAAACACCCGAACGATCAACTCATTAGTATCAAAGGCAGCCGCCTCTCCCAGCAAGATCCGGTTGGGTAGCCGCATGGTGTGGCTAGGCGGCAAGTTACGTTGAATTGTATCTAGATGTGCAGTAAAGACTTCTGCGGGTTGAGCAACTGCGTTGGCGGCGCTGATGAGCACGGCAAGGCCCGCTGCGAAGGCTCCCAATGTTGAATAACGTCCGAACATCTCATTCACTCCTCTGGACTCGACTGATGTTGCATCAATTATTGATGTTGCATCAATTCATCAATTCATCAATTATTGATATTGCATCAATTGTCTAATATCTTTCCCGCAGCGAGGAGCCAGACGTTAAAGAATTTACGCGGTAGCCAGCATTTGTCCCTTCGAGTGGCTATTGTGGCATGACGTCTTATTAAGTAATGTTAAGCCAGTCCTTTTGAATGCAAAAATCATTCATGTTCAGATTAACTCTGACACTGCTGTTTACGCTGCTACTAACGACCCTCTGCGGATTTAGTGCAGCCCCTGCTGTGGCACAGCCCACCGTTATTCAAGTCGTTGCTGAAGTTTCCTCGGGAGAAAGCATGTTTTCATTTGCAGGAAAGCGTCCTACCAATTTAGGCGTTAAAGACGGTCAACTAGCCGCCTGCCCCACATCCCCCAACTGTGTCAACAGTCAAAGCCCTGCGACTGATCCAGAACATCAGATTGAGCCACTCACCTATTCCTCCTCACCGGAGCAGGCGATCGCCAATCTCAAGTCTGTGATTCAGGGAATAGAAAGAACCAAAATTGTTGAAGCGGGCGATCGCTACCTATACGCAGAGTTCACTAGTGCGCTGATGGGGTTTGTGGATGACGTAGAGTTCTATTGTGAGCCCGACACAGGTCTAATCCAGGTGAGATCGGCCTCTCGCCTCGGCCAGTCAGACTTGGGCGTCAACCGCAAGCGCATCGAAGCCATTCGAGCCAAGCTAGCAGAAATCTAGTCGTTTCTGAAGCCAATCTCTTGTCAGGCTATCTCGTATCAGGCTGCTCGTAGCCCCAGGGTGGGCATTGCCCACCCCAATCAAGGCCAAATCTAAAAGCTAAATCCTGCTAGTAACAATGCTAGAGCGCTGACAGCAGCCAAAATCGTCAGGACTCTGCCTGCATTGGGGCTACCCTTCCAGGAATAATTTTTGTCAGGCATAGTATCTTACTGTTAAGTTTGTCTTCCTATTGTTGCATTTGTCTCGTCCTCAGTGCTCGATCTGCCCAAGGCTTTGCTTTGTGGTGATGCCTCTTAGCACTGGGAGTTCCCTGTAGCATCGATTCGGTATCAACGCATGACACCTTCTAGACAAGGCTTTGACTCAGATCGACTCAGGCAGATCGGGGTGTTGCTAGCCATTTTTAGTACTATTGGCGTCAATATCCTGGCCAACACCTTCCGCTTGGGTGGGCTGACGATGCCAGAGATTACAGATCAGTTTTTTAGCGACGTTCAGATCATTCCTGCTGGTTATGCATTTTCGATTTGGGGATTGATCTACCTGGGCCTGATTGGCTTTGGGATCTATCAGGCTCTCCCGAATCAGCGCCAAGATCCTATCTTGCGTCGGGTTGACTACCTGCTGATCATGGCCTGCATTGCCCAAATTGCCTGGGTCATTTTGTTTCACTACCAACTGTTTGTCTTATCCCTGGTGGCGATGTTGGGAATTTTGATCCCGCTGATTTTGATCTACCAGGTTTTGAATGTTGGCATTGTGCCAGTGTCTCGGACTGAACGCTGGTTGGTCCACATTCCCATGAGTGTCTATCTCGCCTGGATTACGATCGCCACCGTTCTCAATGTTGCCTTTGTGCTGCACCGACTGGACTGGGATGGCTGGGGCGTGAGTACGGAAGTCTGGACTGTGGTTGTGTTGGGAATTAGTACGGCGATCGCCGCCACCATCGCCGCTCAGCGCTCTGATACACCCTACACAATGGTGGTGATTTGGGCCTTGGTCGCGATCGCCATCCGGCAGGCCAATGAAACCCTCATATCGGCTACCGCAACTGGCATGGCTGTAGCGTTGGGTCTGCTACTGATCGTCGATGAATTTGGCTTTGTAGACTCCCGCTAGTGCGCCTTGCTCACTAAAAAGCCGTGCGATCTAGGGGGAAGACCACACGGCTTATGGGAGGTTAGGCAGCAGTTAGCAAACAAATGGGTGAACTAATGGGTGAACTAGTGCAGCACCCAGGTGAGCAGTGCCAAAATTCCACCTAGCGCATAAAACCAGCCTACGACTTGAGTTTCGTTCCAACCCGTTAGCTCCAGATGGTGGTGAAGAGGAGCCATTCTAAACAGGCGTTTGCCCATGCCGTTTGCGTCTTTGGTGGCTTTGTAGTAGCTAACCTGAGCAATGACCGACAGGGTTTCTGCCAAGAAAATGCCGCTCAGAATCAGCAAGCCAAACAGGCTATTGGACAGGATGGCCGTGGCGGCTAATGCGCCTCCTAGGGCTAGCGATCCGGTATCGCCCATGAAAACCCGCGCTGGATTGCGGTTGTGGGCCAAAAATCCTAAGCAACTGCCGCTCATGCAGGCACAGAACACCATCAGCTCAGGGGAGGTCGGCGCAATTAAGGCTCCTAGTCCTAACAGGGCGATCGCCCCAGTTCCACCTGCCAGACCATCTAGGCCATCGGTCAGGTTGGTTGCATTGCTCTCAGCCACGAGGGCGAACCAAGCAATCGGCCAAAATAGCAGCCCCAGCGGTAAGGCAACCCCAAAAGGTAGGGCCAACGTCGTCAGGCTAGCGGCTTGGCTCCAAGCGGCCCATAGACAAAACAGCGCTCCCCCTCCGATCTGGAGAGCCAACTTCAACCGGGGCGAGATCCCCTTGTTGGACTTCCGCCGGAGAATCTGCCAGTCGTCTAGCCAGCCAATCGTTGCATAGGCCAAGGTTAAGGCGGACACTGCAACGACGTTGGGCGCAAACGAGGTCAAAATGAGGGCGATCGCCACCCCAACCGGAATGAAGAAAATCCCACCCATTGTTGGGGTTCCGGCTTTGCTGAGATGGGCTTGAGGGCCATCTTCTCGAATCACCTGACCCGCTTTTAAGCGGCGCAAGGCTGGAACGGCCCAGTGGCCTAGACCTGCTGTCGCTGCAGCACAGAGCCACAGCGGTAAAGTCAGGTTGGTCCCAATCGCGCCAGTTTGGACCGTGAGGTAGTCTAGGGCGATCGCCACTGTACTGAGGGCAAGCGTCAATCCTAGAAATAATTTTTTGCCTGAGAGATTAAGTAACCTGCCAGGCGTCAATTTAGCATCCACAATAATTTAATTTCACTCCACACCACACCACCATCGGTTTAGATCTTGCCGAGGCACTTGCAACAGTCTCCAAACCCTCTACAAACACTCTACAAACCAGAACTCACTCCTTTGGTAGAAGCCCCCTGCTTTGTTAGTACGAACCTTCCCAGAGGTGATCCGCACATTAATCTTCTAGGTCAAGCTCATCATCATCTTCTTCTTCGTAGGCGGGATCTTCCGCAGCCATCAAAGCGGTGATTTCGGCTTCATCATCGCGATAATCAAAATCCTGTGAATCGCGAGCGAGCAAGCGACCTGTTCTTTCTAGCCAGTCCAAGATCGAAGCATCCTTCTGGGGCGGAATGACGGTAGCAGGCTGATCGCGACGCTGTTCACGCAGAGCGGGATTGTACATATAGAACCAGGTTTACCTAATAGGGTTGATGAAAACGAAACGGTCTGCTGACAGATTGAGAAGCAGTAAGCTGCTGAGACTCACTCGTGGTTTCAAACTACTTATGGGTCTTCTAATAGCTTGAATTTCATTTTACGTCAAGATAACTGTCAAGAGTCTTCTCATTCTAATTCCTTCCCATCGACAGATCATAAGCTGGTACAAGCCCAAAATATGGCAAGGTAGGCAACTATGATTGGCAAAGCGGCATTGCTAGAGGCGATCGCTGGCAAAAATCGAGGATTGCTGGCAACTGAAACCGATCAGATTGCCATTTTGGCCCTCATTGCCCAGCTTGAAGATCGAAACCCGACTCCTCGCCCCCTCGACGCCAAGGAAAAGCTAGACGGAAACTGGCGACTACTATACACGACAAGTCAGGATCTGCTGCGAATTGACCAACTCCCCTTCTTCTCGCTGGGGCAGATCTATCAATATGTACGAGTTCAGGACGCTAAGATTTATAACATTGCTGAAGTCCAAGGCGTACCCTATCTAGAAGGACTGGTGAGCGTTGCGGCCAACTTTGAGCCTGTTTCCGATCGGCGCGTTCAGGTCAAGTTTGAGCGAGCGATCATTGGGCTGCAGCGTCTAGTCGGGTATGCTTCGCCCCATGCCTTTGTCCAGCAAATCGAATCAGGCCAGCAGTTCTTCCCAGCGATCGACTTTGGCCTCAACAGTGAAAATCAGCAGGGCTGGCTAGAGATTACCTACCTTGACGACGACATCAGGATTGGTCGAGGGAATGAAGGCAGCGTTTTTGTCTTATTAAAGGCCTGATTTTTTACCTACCTAAATGTTCTAAATGTTCCAAAAGTTCAGATGATACCCATGCGACTGGCCCAGGGACAGCTCAACTTACTCGCCACCTGTCCGCGCAAATTTCAACATCTTTATCTCGATAGACTCAGCGCTCCGACGACGCCCGAACAGCAAGAGGCGCTGGCCTGGGGAAGTCGGTTTCACCTGCTCATGCAGCAGCGAGAGTTGGGGCTTCCCATTGATGCCCAGGTCGAAGAATTTGCCCTGGAAGATCAGCACCTGCAACAGTCTCTGCAAACCTTCATCGCAGCTGTTCCTGAAGTTTTTCAGGCCGATCCGCAGGTCAATCGTCAGAGCGAATTCCGCTGTACGCTCAACTTTGAAGGCTACATGCTAACCGTCATTTATGACTTGTTGCTTTCTGACGAGCAGCAGGCTCAAATCTTGGATTGGAAAACCCATCCACGCCCGCAACAGCGCCATTGGTTGGCCCGAAATTGGCAAACTCGTCTCTATTCTTATGTGTTGGCGGAGACGAGCGCCTATCAGCCTGAGCAAATCTCAATGACTTACTGGTTTGTCCGTACCGAGGCCGAACAGACCCAACCCCAATCTCTCCGCTTTGATTACAGCACGGCCCAGCATGAGCAAACCCGCCAAGATTTGACTCAACTCCTGGCTCAACTAACAGATTGGCTACAGGGCTACTCCCAGGGCGAGCCTTTCCCGCAGGTTGCTCCCACGACAGGCCACTGCAAGCCCTGCCATTTTCTATGGCGTTGTGAGAGAGGCTCTGCCAGAGGCGTTGAGGCGGTCGAACTCTTGCCTGATCTGGCGCAGATCCAGGAAGTTGTCCTTTGAGACGCACGGGAAATGCATGAATTGATACATTAGTAAATCTCTGCTCAATAAAAATTTGCAGACCTTAAGATTTGCTGTTACATTGCAGAGAACCCGTCAGTTTTGTAGTAGCTCTTCATGAATAATAAGCTGTTTGGAATTTTGCCGACGCCTCCTTCACTACAGGCTCGGTCTCGCGTTTATGACCTCAAGTCTCGGTTGGATTGGGGTGAGCCAGCTCTGACAATTGTTGATGTTCGCGATCGCCAGGAGTTTAATGTAAAGCACATCATGGGAGCCGTCTGGATGGCTCCCGGTGACGTGGTTGCTCAAGCCCTCAGTTCTCTGGAGCTTGACCGCGATTTATATGTCTATGGTGAAACGGATGAAGAAACGGCGATCGCCGTCACTCAGCTACGAGACGCTGGATTTCTCAACGTTTCTGAACTGCGGGGTGGTCTGGCTGCTTGGAAAGCTGTCGGTTATCCAATCGAAGCCATCACAGATACTGCCACCTTCTCTTAATTAGTTGATTGCTTGATTTTTGTTGATCGGTCCCTACGTATTGGTCCCGACCTGTCGATCCTTACTGATTAGTCGCGCCGAGAGTCAACGGACCGCAAAGACTGCTCGGGAAAATGAGGCTCGTGAAGATGAGCATGAGCCGCGCTGGGGCTTCGTAAGCTTACCCACACGCTACAGGAGTTTTCCGAAAGCGTCACCACCACTTTGTCTTGCTGCGATAAGCGACAAGCGTACTGAAACAGTCGGGCCCGCTGAGCCACATCGGCACTGTGGAGCCGGTAGAAAAGTTCACTGCGATAATACATCCCTGCTTGGACGCTGTTGTTAAACCAAAACTTGAAGGGAAAAATTTGTTTTTCATCAACAACTGGAGGCAATTCAAATCCCATAATCTCCAGCCCTATAAAAATCAGGGTTACTTATAAACTTTGTGTATCTCGGGCCGCCTCAAACCACACACACTGATATCCACACACTGATATCAGCAGTATAGCCAAGCTTTTTCAAGTTTCTCTAGATCTATCCCAACTCAATCTATCTTGAGATAGATGACAACGTTTGCTACTGCTGCCAAAGCTGGTCAACTGTGACAAAGTGAAAGCCTTGATCTAATAGCCGGGGAATGATGGCGGCAGTGGTCGCGGCTACATCTCTCCCGCCATGGTACCCATCGTGTAGCACGATCAACGAACCATTGCAGGTTTGGCTCAGCACCCGACGAGTCACCACTTCGACCCCTGGATGCACCCAATCTTCTGGCACGACGCTCCACATCACCGGACGATAGTTCCACGCCTGAAGTTGGCTTAGGGTTTGAGGCGTAAACAAACCGTTGGGGGGGCGCACATCGCGGATTTGTCGCTTGACATCAGCTGGGTCGAGTTGGCAAGCTTGGGCGATCGCCGTCTGGGTTGCTTCGAGGGTTTGCTTGAGCGCAGCGGTGGACAGGCCTGGAAAGGCACGGTGATCATATCCGTGTAGGCCAATCCAATGACCTTGCTGATAAACGGCTTGAGCGATATGGGGCGATCGCTCGACACAAACTCCTAACCAAAAAAAACTAGCTGTGACTTGATAATGATCCAACACCTCTAGAAGCGGCAAGGTATGTTCTGGATGGGGGCCATCATCGAAGCTGAGGGCGATCGTCGGTACATCCGCTGATCCACCCCAAAGGCAGTTTGAAAATGCGGGTTGCAGCACTCGATAGAGCAACGGATAGATCGGAGCGAACTGCATACCTATAAGTCAATCCTTAAACTTGTAACCTAACTTGCAGAACAATAGTTTTGACGCGCCCAAGCCGACTGAATAACAGATGTCAACACATCTCCACTCAAGGGCTTGACTAGGAGGCCATCAAATCCTGGATTTTCTTCTTGGTGTAGCCAACTGGGTGCATGACACTCCGTTAGCGCCACAATGGTGACACCACATGCTTTTACAATTCCCCGCAGGTCATTGACTAATGTTTGAGACCAGCTCTGGTGGTTTCCCGTCAGGATAATCAGGTAGGGTGCAGATTGGCTCATGCTGGCTACCGCTTGGTCCGTTGAGCGAGCTACCACGACCGGACATCTCAGTTTTCCCAACAGAGACTCCAAAAGCTGGACGTCGTCGGACTGCTGATCGAGTACCAACACATAACTCTGTGATAATTTCATACTAAAGATAAGACGCTACTGATTATGCTACAGGGCATCTTTTAGCCGATTTGCTATTATCATGAGGCCGAAAAAGGCGTTACTCATTCCTTTGAGGCGAGTCTACCTAGTATTTTACCTTCCGTTTTTTTTAGCCTTTGCAATTTTTAGCTATGTAATGTTCTGCATTGCAAAAACTCAGTAATTTCGTGATTAAACTAGAGCAACGGATGGGGATTCGAGGACAGGGACGAGTTTGACGTTAAATTCTGCTTCAAACGGTCCTTTTTTATAGTTCAGGCTCCAAAGCTCTAGGTTGCAACTATCTTTGGCGTGAAGGGGCTGTAATCGCAGGTGTAACTCTTTGGTATCGGAATTGTACTCACACTGCAAATCTTGGATTGCCCCAATTTGCCGACGATCGAGGGCAACAGCCAATCGCAGCAGCGTACTGAGTTGACTGACCGCTTGGCGGTGTTGCTTGCTGGAGAGGTTGCGGTAGTTTTCGTGCTTTTTCTTGGGAACGCTCTTGCGGTGGTAGCGGGCTAAGTTGGCGATCGCCTCGATTTCCACTTCGGTATAGCCCAGCAAATCACCGTTGCGGATCAGATAGTAAGAATGTTTGTGGTGCGACGAGTGGCTAACGAAATGTCCGCAGTTGTGCAGGATGGCACTCGACCAAAGTAGCTCTCGCTCGGCGGTACCCCAGTCGTGTAAGGTTCCTTGCGTTTGGTCAAACAGACCTAGCGCAAATTTAGCGACGCGCTCACTGTGTTCTAGGTTGACATGATATTTGTGGGCAATTTTGAGCACGCTGCGCTGCCGAATCGAGCTTTGGTAGCGCAGGCGATCTTCGATGAGACCGTGGGTAAGCATCCAATCTACTACCACTCCTTCTCGCAAAGCCCGTTCGCAGATGGTGATCGAGTCCAGCCCCAATAGCGTCATCGTCTCCTGTAAGATGACGGCCCCAGCCACAATGATTTCAGCGCGGCGCTCAGACATATCCGGTAGATCGAGCCGTTCGGTATAGCTGAGCTTTCTCAACCGATTGACGATATCCCGCAAGTCTTTGAGGCTGAACTGGTAGCCATTGAGCGGATCGGGTACAAAGCCTAATTTTTCATGAGCATGGATGGTGGCGATCGCCTCAATCGTGCCCGAAGTCCCCACCATGCGGGGCTTTTCTCCCGGTTGCAGTTGTGCCTGAAGTTCTTCGATGGGGCGCTCTAGCATTCCCCGCACATAGGCTTGCAAGTAGTTGAAGTCACTGCTGCTGATGGGGTCAGAGCTAACCATCTCGGCCGTGAGGCGAACTGCACCAATCTTGGTACTGCTGAGGGTGCGGGGCTCATGTCCATCACCCAAAATTAGCTCAGTTGAGCCACCACCGATGTCGATCAGGACGTGGGGCTGGTGGTTAAACTCCATGCCCGACAAGACACCCAGATAAATCCGGCGCGCCTCCTCTGTGCCTGAGATGAGATTTATAACCAGGCCAACTTCTTCTTCGACTTGATGAATAAAATTTTGACCGTTGGGTGATTCGCGAACAGCACTTGTGGCGACAGCAATCGTTTCTTCCGCATTCAGGCTTTGAGCTACTTCCCGGCAGCGCTTTAGGGCTGCGATCGCCCGCTCGATGGCTGTGGGCGTCAGGCGGCCTGTTTTTTTGTCGCGATCGCCCAACCGCACGGTTGCCTTCTCCTTGGCAATGATCGTAAAGGCTGGGATGGCAGGTTGCACCTTGACGACAACCATGTGAATGGAGTTTGTGCCGACATCAATGGCCGCCATTGTGCGGTCATGGGACAAGGAACGCAGAGGGAGCTGAAGCAAGGCGTCTTCGCTCTCATAAATTGAGTCGATCATCTAACCGAATCCAAAATTCAAGACACTGGCTAAGCTTGTAGTTCTCTACAACTTGTGTTCTCTACAAGTAGAGATAACCACCATCAGGACTTTCAGCCCTACGCCAAATCAGGGTCAAGATGGAAAGTTCGGAATACAAGCCACTCAGGGAGTTGCCCCGATTTTATCGCGCCACGGGATATATTCAACCGTATTCCTAGAGACTGTTGTCAAAGTCGGGGCGATCCCCCCAATTCACTCACCCCAATTCACTCGCCCCGATCCACTCGCCCCGATCCACTCACCCCGATCCACTCACCCCGATCCACGGAGAGTCAGCGATAATATCAAAACGATTCCTTCGAAGCAATTTGAGATTACATCATGCTGACACAGCACCAGCCTAAACCTGAATCGACATGGCTTGCCATCATTCGGCTCCTACGTTGGGATAAGCCAGCAGGGCGTTTGATTTTGATGATTCCAGCGCTATGGTCAGTGTTTTTGGCTGCCCATAGTCTCGACCCTCACGGTATTCCACCTCTCTCGTTGATTGGTGTGATCATCTTAGGTAGTTTAGCCACAAGTGCGGCTGGATGCGTCGTCAATGACCTGTGGGATCGAGACATTGATCCGCAGGTGCAGCGAACCCGGAGTCGCCCGTTGGCCTCTAAGGCTTTGTCTGTGAAGACAGGCTTTGTGGTCATGCTGGTTTCCCTGTCCTGCGCCTGGATTCTAGCGTCTTACCTAAACCTGTTGAGCTTTGGGCTTTGTGTGGCAGCGGTTCCGGTGATTGTGCTCTATCCACTGGCCAAGCGAGTTTTTCCAGTTCCGCAGTTGGTCCTGTCCCTGGCCTGGGGGTTTGCAGTGTTGATTAGCTGGAGCGCAGTAACTGCGAGTTTGTCATTGCCAACCTGGCTGCTCTGGGGGGCTACGGTGCTGTGGACCCTAGGATTTGACACAGTGTACGCGATGGCCGATCGAGAAGATGACCGCCGAATTGGGATCAATTCGAGTGCACTCTTTTTTGGTGACCAGGCTGCAACGGCGGTGGCGGCTTCTTTTGCGGGAGCGGCAATTTTGCTAGCAGTAGTCGGGGTGCAACTGGATTTAGCGATTGGATTTTGGGTGACGTGGGTGATGGCGATCGCCATCTGGATCTGGCAATATTTCAAGCTGCGTGTCAAACGGCCTCATCCAGAACTCTATGGCCAAGTTTTTCGTCAAAATGTTTGGCTAGGGTTTGTTTTGTTGGCTGGCATGATCCTAGGCACCTAGGACAATCGAGCGCTTGAGGAGAACTCTTTCTTATTCAAATAATCAGCGCACTGATTGTCTAAGTTGCTGTGACAAAGATCACACCCTCAGGTGATTTAGATCGTGCTCGCTGAAACGGCATCCCTCCATACTTAAAAAGACTCAACTCTAGCCGAGTCATCAACAGGGAACACACGACTGGCCGACAGATTCCATCGCGAAAACTGTCGGTTTTTTATTTGGAGCGCGAGCTTTCGTAATCTTGGGGTTGATTGTGAGCGCAGTCGAGATCAACGCATAGCTGCGACTGTATTTTTCCAGGCCAGTTCTTTGCACAACATTTCTAAGGCTCGCTGTTCTGCGCCAGAAAAGAGTTGTGATTGGATTAGGTCGGAGAGAACTTGCTGAGTCAGCTGCGAGGCAAAGCTGCCGCCACACCGGAGCAGGTGGCTGTAATAGCAAAATTGTGGCTGTCCGGCGAGATTGAGGTGAAAGTCGTAAATGTCGTCTCGGTCCATGACGCAGATGGGGGTGTTGATGGGGACGACGATGCGGGGGATGCCGTGTTTGCCGTAGCGCTGCCGACCTTCGGTTTCCAGAGTGCCAATCAAAACGATGCCCAAGAGGGTGCGTGTTTCGCTGATCAGGTCGGGGGTAAACAAAGGGTCGGGGTCGCTCGATAGGCGGGGGCCTTTGTTGGAGAACAGAGGATTGTCGAGTAGGGAGTTGTAGATGAGGCCCACAGCCCAATGTCGGCCATCTAAGTCTTCGAGTTTGACGAAGCTGCCAAAGCCGTAGTCGTGCGATTGGGGCGGGTCGTTGACATCTCTTGCGCCGTCTAGCTGCACAACGTAGTCGCAGTGAGAGTTTGATTTGACGACTTTGCCGAGTTGCATATCAGGTTCTCCTGAGGGATAAAAGTTTCCCCACAGTGGGCGAAGATCCAACTGACTGAAGCCAGTAATTTCCGCCCACTGTGGGGAATAAGAAATATGCAGGGGTTTTTTAACGATAAAACCCTTGAGTTAGATTTGGGCCTAAGATGGGGCCGAAGATATTTAGACCTGAGATATTTAGACCTAAGGTCGGGCCTGAGATATTTAGACCTAAGACATTAGACCTAAGACATCAGACCTAAGACATGGCCTGAATAATGTAGTCGAAGTAGGGCGCGGCTTCGGCTGCGTCAGCTTCGGTCAATAGGCTCAGGGAGGCTCGCTTGAGGCAACGAATGGATTCAACCATGCCTGGGACTGGAACACCCAAAGAGTTGTACATTTCGCGCACGCCGATTAAACCAATCTTTTCGATGGGTTCTTTGCTACCGGAAATCACACCGTAGGTGATCAGGCGCAAATACCAACCGTAGTCGCGCAGACAGAGAGAACGCTGGCGATCGCCATAGGCATTTCCACCCGGAGCAATAAAGTCAGGGCGCTTTTGCCAAAGCTGCTTGCTGGCTTCTTGAACGATCTTTTTCTCATTATCGGCGAGCGTGGTTGCAATCCGCATCCGCTGCTCTCCGGTTTGCAGAAAGTCTGCGATGCCTTGAAGTTCGCCGCTGCTAGGATAACGAAGTTCGTCGTCGGCGTTGAGAATGACTTGACTAACTACACTCATAATATTGCGATGATTTAGCTGTGGTGAGTCGGATATGGCTTGTATTTTAACGATTCTGGGGACGCCAAGAAAGTCAACGAGACTTTAAGCAACCTGGTTGCTAGCGTCTAGAATCCTGCGTGATGTTTTGTTACAAAAAAGCCACAAAAAGTGTCTCAAACCTAACTTTATCAGGATTGTTCGGCAAATCCGAATTGAGACTTAGGAAAAGTTAGATTGGTCACAATGTGGAAGTTGAATCGCGAGTGAACTACCCGACGCTGACCTGCGGTACAGCACGGGCTTCCCAATTCATTGGCAACAGCCGCCAGAACTCCATAATTCTATTGGTCTTACATTGCCTCCAAGGGCAGGAGTCCTGGTTCCCAAGACCCATACTTTTGCT
>JBGTGR010000055.1:0-5108 GCA_041746655.1 Elainellales cyanobacterium
GCCTTGCTGGGCACCATTTTGTTTCTGGAAACAGCCTGCGCGTTGACCGGGTTGGAAACGATTTCGGCCAGTCGCTCGGCCTTTATTGTTGGCCTCAACGTGATTGTGGTGCCGTTGCTGGGTGTCGCCATGGGCAAACAGCTATCGAGCCGGATTTTGGTGGCAGCAGGTCTGGCGGTGATGGGCATGGCCGCTATGTCGTGGGATGGGGGTGGCCTCAGCCTGGGCGATGGGCTGACGTTGGCCTCAGCGATTGGTATCGCGGTATATATTCTGCTGCTAGAGGCGATCGCCCCCCGGCATAACTCCCTATCGCTGGCCGCCGTGCAGGTTTGGGTGGTAATGGGGCTGGGAGCCATGTGGGCCTTACCGGAGATGTTGTCCGAAGGTATGGGCATTGGCGATCGCATCCCTGGGCTGGTGTATCTGGGGCTGGTGGTCACCATTGTCCCGCTGTGGGGGCAAGCCCTGGGGCAGCGGTGGGTTTCGGCCCATGAGGCGGCCCTGCTCTATACCCTAGAACCCGTTTTTGCCACCATCTTCTCGATACTGCTGCTGGGCGAAGGCTTGAATATTAATGGCGCGATCGGGGCAGGCTGTATTTTGACAGCAACCGTAGTGAGTCAGGTGAGAATTGGCGGTTTTGGTAGCGGGCAGCGATCCCACACCAAGCAATAGTGAACGGGTTAGGGGCGATGGTGAAAGACGGATCCTGAAGGATTATTCCTTTTTCAAGCTGAGGTCGATACTCGGCTAGGTAACGTTTGAGGTCGTCAATGATGATGGCACAATTCCTATTCCGGCATTTCTTCGGTGAACTGGTCGATCGCATTAACCATGCCTTCAGAGTAAGACTCTAGAACAGTGGCACACACGTGGAGGTCAGCTAGGGCCTGACTGAAGGATTCTTCGTCAGTGTCGGGGGTTTCTAGGGTTTGAATGGCTGCGATCGCCTTCTCAATCTGAGGCAGATACTCTGCCAGGTAACGTTTGAGTCGGGTCAATGATGATGGCGAGACAGTTCGCGTCATACTTTAATTTTCTTGAATTCCCAGTGTGTGGCACAGGGCAGCATCAACAGCCGACATTTTTGTCCAAATGCCTAGCTTGCGATCGATTTCTGATTCTAGGACTGTCGCCAGGTTATCTGTCATGATGACAGAGTTAGTCAGCAATCCGCTCTGACTGGCTTCAGCGCTGTTGAGTTGCACTGCTACTCGGCTTGGATGGCCAACTCGCTTCATATTGCTGCTAATCATGGCCATAATTAGTTGCGGTAGGCCAGTGTTCAGTTCGGTGGCTTGAACGACCAACGCGGGTCTGCGTTTTGCTGTTCTCATATTTGAGTTGGGGAACAGGACGAGGACGATATCGCTACGGCTATAGCTCATCGTAGACGTCCATCTCAGGCTGATCCCAGTCTTCGGCAAAGGTTTGTAGGCGCGATCGCAGATCTGTGGCCTGCTCAGGGCTAATTCCTCGGCTTGCCAAATCCACAGATAAATCTGGTTTGTTTGCAGAAACCACCAAGTCTTCTGAGCTTTCTAAGAAGGTCACAATCACCCGCATCCCTTCTGATGCCGCAGGAACTTCGAGCAGTTCTACTTTGCCGTTGCGATAAATTCCTTCAATAGCTTGAAGCATCACCTCTATCTCCTTACACTTGTTTTATCACTCGCGTTGTCCGCAGACGCAGCAGAGACAAAAACTCCGCTAATTCAACTAATCTTTCAGCTTCTTGCTGCTCCAGGGAGGAAAGCCCCTGCCCTTGATCTTGGCGATCTAGAAGCAATTGCAGGCGATCTTCAACCACTTGCGGCAGCTGAAATTGGGTCAGCTCTACTGGAATTTCAACGACTTCAATCATGAGTGAATCCTTTCGCTAGACAACAGGCTTCTTAAATCGTTTAATCTAAGCCAAGTTGAACCTTCAGATCTGATAGCTTGACTGTTGTTCTTTCTTGCCCTCGCCGATCTAGCAGTGCTATCATAGCTGAATTTTGTCGAGTTAGCTCCACCTCAGGAGCAACGTCGTCAAGGGCAGCCAAGATAAATTCTTTGCCATCGGGGGTTTGCAAAATCAGAAACTCTTCTTGAGCTTGCTCCAATAGATCTATCAAAAGAGGCAGTCTATTTGTCAGTGAAATAATCTTTATTCTAGTTGTCAGCCTCCTCTAATTCAATCACAATTAATCCAATCTCAATTCTGTGCTTCAGCTCTTTTAAGGCCATTTTTTTAACATGTGACTCGAAACCTCGCGTCTTACGCATCATCGCATCGATCATTGGCTTATAATGATTTACGACATGTTGAGGGAAATTGGCCAGTATCGTCTTCCTGCAGTCAGGACATGCAATCGGATAGCCTTTTTCAAGAATACCTTGATATCGCTCGATTATCTCGGCATGGTTTTTTTTGATCTCTACTTCATTGAAGTCTCTTTTCAATTCCTCAAAATCCTCTTTTGCAAGTCCCCGTTCTTGCCTCAACTTCTCTAACACTTCTTTTTTTATCGAATCCAAGTATTTCTCTCTCAAAATCTTCATTTGTTTTTGTGCTGCTCGATCTTCCTCTTTTTTCTTTTTCTTACTTTCACTTCTATTTCCACCTCTTGAGCCTCGAGTTTTTTCTGACTTCTCTTCACCTGAAGAGTGCTGATTTTCATTTATTTCAAATGAATTTACTCTCCTCAAATTACTAGAGGTTGAGGTTCTCAACCTGTATTCTAGTTCTCTTGATATTTGAGATCTTGTCATAGGCTTGTGAAGCATATCCCACGTTGTATTCAGAATGACGGACTTCAGCACGTCAAGAACTCTTTCTATAGAAATATCTTCATTTTTAATTCCGTCACTCTTTTCTTCTTTTAGTTTGAGAGCCGAATAGAGGCAAATCCTCTTCAGAATTCCCTTGCTGGACTCGCAACCCAAATAGGAGAAGACCTCTCCAGCTATTAAGTTATTAGCCACTTCGCTTGTGGGGATATTCATGTTTTTTATCTGACGACACTCGGCCACAAAGTCAGACTCTAATTTGTGATAAAAAGATGTGCATCTCTCAACAAATAAATCGAAATCAGCCGAAATATTCTCACTTCGCGATTTTTTATAGAAGTCTTTATGACTGCTAGCAATAAACTGAGCTAGATATAACTGAAAAATATTTCTTCTTTGATTCCTGGCAATTCCGGTGAAATTACCACCGAGACTTTTAAGGATAGAGTTTACTCGGTATTCACATTGCTTTTCTTCTTCACTATTTGCTTTTCGATGTGCAAAATGCCTCTTATTGACTTGTCCTCCGCGAAGGTAAATATCATTGTTACAGCCTAGACATAACAAGCCCAGCTCGAAATATGAAGAATAGCTAAGGAAGTCATCGTCTGCATATACGACAATGCCTCCCATATACATGGATTTTGCAATATGCATTATTCGCTAGTTAGGCGCAACGAAGGACTTTCGGCCAGGGGGCTTCGACCTGCTTCAAGTCTAGCCCACGCTGAAAGATTTCGTCGATCGTCATCATGTCCCCGGTCTTGGTCATAAATTGGTGGTCGGCGGTAGCGCGAATGGTGGTGCCGTCATCGAGGTGGTATTCAAATACTTCTTGCTGGCCGCGACGATGCCACTGGGCCACGGGCTGGGTGTAGACGTAGCCGCGATGTTGCTTCAAGCTATAGAGCATCGGTCTATGACCGGGGTTCATAGCCTGCTTGAGCTACCCTAGTGGCTATAGAGCCCCGCAAAACCTATGCCACTGACTGAATTACTCCCCGCCGTCAGCCAACTCACCCACCAAGATAAGCTGCGTCTCATTCATTTTCTCTTGCTGGCCGTCGCCAAAGAAGAAGGCTGCGAACTGCAACCCACCGAAACTCAAGGCCAAGAAAATGCGTTGCTTAATCAGCTAGCCTCTACCGACGCAACCGTATGGTCGCCCTACGATGCCTACGGAGCCGCCCAGACCCTGGCAGATCTGCTCGTAGCCGCCAAACAAGACAACCATGCTTAACAGCCAGCGGTTTTCCTTCGTTGAACGCACCAACAGTGCAGGCTTGTCTAGCACCATGCCTTACCTGCCCATAACGCTGAGCTTTCAAGGTAATTCTGTAGAAGCATTGGCTCTGTTGGACACTGGCGCAAGCGTCAATGTCTTGCCCTACGAGCTTGGCCTACAACTGGGCGCTATTTGGGAAGAGCAGACAGTCCCTATCCAGTTGGGCGGTAATCTAGTTCAGGCAGAGTCACGAGGCTTGGTAATATCATCCACTGTTGCCGAGTTTCCCTCTATCTTGCTTGCTTTTGCCTGGACGCAAGCTAGAGAAATCCCGTTAATTCTGGGGCACATGAACTTCTTTGCGGAATTTGATGTCTGCTTCTATCGTGCTGATCTCGCGTTTGAGTTACGGCCCAAAGCCAAGTAGGAAGATAGGCGTACCGCCTACCTTCGATATGGAGCAGGCAATCGGGCAAACTTGAGGTCTTCGGCTATCTCACTTTCCCAAGACTGCTGATTAAGCGCACCGTAGGACTTGCGGCCAAGGTGCCTCGACCTGCTTCAACTCTAGCCCACGCTGAAAGATTTCGTCGATCGCCATCATGTCCCCGGTCTCGGTCATAAATTGGTGGTCGGCGGTAGCGCGGATGGTGGTGCCGTCGTCGAGGTAGTATTCAAACACTTCTTGCTGGCCGCGACGGTGCCATTGGGCTACGGGTTGGGTGTAGACATAGCCCTGCTCATCCACGCTGAAGACTGAGCAGGGGATGCGTTTTGCCACAATTTCGCCAATGGTGAGGGGGCCGTATTCCAGCGTCAGCAGTTCGGTGTCGGCGCTGAGGCAGTACTCGGCAAACTTCACCATCTGGTCCCAGAGTTCTTCGGCGGTTTTTTTGGCTAGGCCGCGCTCTACTGCGCCGCTGACAAAGTTGCCCTGGTGCTTGAGCATTTCTGAGACTTTCTTTTTACCCATGGCCCGCCGCAGCAGGTCGGCTTGACCGAGGGAGTAGCCCGCCATATCCTGGGCGATTTTCATGATCTGCTCCTGGTAGACCATGATGCCGTAGGTCTCTTTCAGGATGGGTTCGAGAATTTCGTGGGCAAAGTC
>JBGTGR010000056.1:0-169618 GCA_041746655.1 Elainellales cyanobacterium
TGCGCTCTGCAGCAGACTCAGACCGTGAGTCGATAACAGCCGGAGTAGGGGTGGGAGGCAGACGCATAAACGCTAGAACCATTGGAACTAGCCTGAAACTCTAGCATCTTTAGGCTCCCCTGAGAATGAAATGGCCCTGTACTAACTCTATTTTTGGCTTCGACCTGCCCGCTGTGTCAACGGTCTACTCACCAAGAACTTTGCCTAACTTGTCACCGACAGATTAGGCGTTGTCAACTGCCACAGCTAGCGCCGATGAAAGCCGATGATTTCCCGATTTTGGCGTGGGGCAACTATGGCGGAGCCTTAAAGCGGGCGATCGCCTCACTCAAGTATGAGCAGCAGCCCCAAATTGCTCGCCCCCTAGGACATGAGCTGGCTAAGGCGTGGCTCCAATCCCCCCTGCAACCGTCTAAGTCACTCGTGGTTGTGCCGATTCCTGTTCATGACAGCAAGCGCAAGCAGCGGGGCTACGACCAAGCCGATCTGTTGGCCAGTAGTTTTTGCGAGGTAACGGGGATTTCTCTTCAGAAGCAGGTGCTAAAACGAGTGCGAGCCACAGAAGCGCAATTTGGCCTATCTGTAACCGCCAGAGAAAAGAACTTGACTGACGCCTTTCAAGTGGATCTCAAGCATCTTCGTCACTCCAAACGGTCTGTCCTGCTCCTAGATGACATTTACACGACTGGGGCGACGGTCCGGGCTGCTCGGCAGGTTTTTCAGCAACACAACATTCCGGTTGCAGGATTGGCGGTCGTGGCAAGGCCTCAATTTCAGGAGCGCCCTAGCTAACGTTTAAGGTTGCACAACTGGGCAGGCCGGAGGCAGCTCAGAGGGGCCAAAGATGGGAGAGGGGTCGAGGCCCGTAATTTGTTGAAACTGCTCAGGGGCAATCGTGCTCACAATGGGTTGGCTTTCCCAGGTTTTGAGGCAGGTGTGGGCTTGTTGCAGAAAGTCGAACCCCTTCACCATCGGAATTTGAGACCAGCGATCGACTAGCGTTTCTATTAAGGCTAGCTCGATTAAGGGAGCAGGATAGATCTGCAGGAGCTCGTCTAAAAGTGCTCCAAATCGAAACGGATCGCCATCGGCTAAACCATAGCTGCTGACGATATGTTTGACTCGTTGCTGATTGATTTGCTCTTGGATATGCATCAAAACCTCAGCCGGGGCAGGTGCGATATAGGGGAGGCTGGAATTAATGGCGATCGCTATCCTGACTCATCACCCTATCGAATTCCAAACCTTAAACATTTTAAGATCAGCCTATTCCCTAACGGTATGCTTCGCTATTTCTGATCCTACAGAATGGCGGCCCATCTTAATCAAGATTTATGATATTTTTTAATTTCAGATGTGCTGTCCTAGCAAAACTCAACCTAGATCAGACAGATTTGAATACGCGGCTCTTTGGTTTTTTTTGAATCAGTCTTATTCTCTTAACATCTAGTAGAGACCTGATTCGGGTGAGAATTAATTCTGACTAATTTGTGATTGTGAATGCAAATTTTCGCCTTTTCTAAGGCGATTTCTCAGCTCCATCCCCTTAGACAGCAGATTGCATCTCATACTGTATAAGTAGTTCAGTAAAGTCTGGTCTGGAAAGCTGGTCTGGAAAGTTTAGTCTAGAAAAATTTCGGTTGCTTCTTTGTGAAAGACATCACTATGCATCAAATTGCGGATCAAACCACTCCTCCTTCTACCCGTCGTGCTGCCGTTCTGCGTATTGCAGCCGTTCAACTGGTGGGCATCGGGCTGGCGGCCTTGGCTCTACCCATTGCCCCCGCTGTGGCCCAGGTCAATGACTATCAAACCTGTGCAAATCAGCTATTGGAGACGGGAATCCAACCTGCACAAGCGGCTACAGCCTGTGCTCGTGCCTTGCGGCCTCAAGAGCTGTCGAGCTGCGTGGTCAATATCAATCAGCAAACTGAGATTGATGCGATCGCCGCCCTCTCAACGTGTCGGCGGGTCCGGCGACCAGACGAACTTTCCACCTGTGTGGTTGATATTTATGGCATTGATGCTGATGCTGGGGTTGCGGCTCCCCTGGAAATTTTGGATTCCTGCCGCCGTAGCCTACTACCCACCCGATTTTCGGCCTGTGTGGTGGGCCTCAGCAATGAGCTGGAGCTAACCCGCCCCACAGCGATGAGTACCTGTCTAAGTGGAGCAGAAACGCAGCTGTCAACGCCACCCCCTGGCACTGCGCCCAACCTCCTAACGCCTTTCTTTTAGTAGATTTCTAGCCACTCAGGAGTGCAATATTTTTGACGTACTTCGCGTACATCCCAGGTTTGTAGCTTTTACCTTAAATCCTTTTCCCAATTAGAGTTACTGTGCATACACAAGGCTCTAACCAGGAACTATAACCCACCCCAACCCCTCCAAGGAGGGGAAATGCTGGAGAATCCCTCTAAATCCCCTCTTGGGAGGGGCTGGGGGTGGGTTCATCTTCGCCAGCTTGCAAACAGTGGGATACTTCCTTGACGTGCCTCTTGCGCCTTGAGGTTAAGGAGTACGTCAATTTTTCAGTATGACACTTTGAATGGCAAGGTGGGGTGAGGTCTTGCTCACATCAAGAATATTTTAAATAAGAATATTTTCAATTAGATGAAGTCGGATTGTGGGTTCCTTCTCGATAACTCTGCCAAATATCAACTAAATTTTGAACAGCTTGATCCCAACCTTGTTGGGCAATGCTCTGTCTGGCATGGTGGCCCATTTGCTGTCGCAGCTCGGTGTTTTTGATTAAGACTTCGAGCTTTTGAACAAAGTCATTGGAGTCTTGAGGTGTAAACAAGCATCCATTCTGACCGTCTTGGATGTTCTCAACCACTCCGCCAGCCCGCGGAGCCAGCACCGGAATGCCTGCAGCGAACGCTTCAAGAATGGTCAATCCGCGTGTTTCTTTCTCAGAAGTGGTGACGTGGAGATCGCTATTGGCTAGGAGCGCGGGCACTTGATCGGGCGGCACCCGACCCAAAATGTGAGTGCTGGGTACTAGTTGACTGAGTTCATGCTCAATCTCGTCTCGCATGGGGCCATCTCCAGCGATCAATAGGGCAATTTTATGGCGATCGACAACCTGCACAATCTGCTGAAAGGCTTTGATGGTAAAGTCCCAGCCCTTATCAGGAGTCAGCCTGCCTAGAAAAACCAGCTTGATTTGGCGATCGACCTGCGGCAATTGATATTCCTGTTCAAAAAAACGATCTTGACGCAAATCAGGATGAAATTTCTCTGTGTCGCAGCTGAGCAAGTTGGCATAGTGTGTGTTCTTGATTCCCAGCTGGATTAGCTTTTGATGGGTAATCGGGCTGGCAACCAGAGTGGCGTCGTACGCGTTGTAAACCCTGACGATCAGCTGCTTGAGAAATTGCTTGACCGGGGTTAGAGCAATGGACGGCAGCGGAAAAAAATCATCAATGTATTCCAAGAAGTTGGTACGGAAAAAGCCAACGCAGGGGATGCCAGTCTGCTTAGCAAACTTGACTCCCGGAATCCGCAAGAACCCAATAAATAGGCGCTCTGGTTCATCTACATGAATCACATCTGGCTGAAATTGACGCAGTTCTTGCAGCAGCACACGGTAGGCTCCCACGCTGACATTGCGCTCAAAGTCTAATCCCATAAAGGGCGTACTGGGCAGATTGACCACACGTACTCCCGGCAGGATGTTGCCGCTGTAGTCTCGCCAGTTTGGGTACACCTGCTCTAGTGAGCTGTAGTCGGGGCAAAACAAGAGCACCTGATGGCCCCACTCGCTAAGGCGCTTGAGCCGCTGCAATCCGCTGACGGTGACACCATCCACCACAGGAAGAAAACCGGAGGTAATAATGGCAATCTTCATAGCCAAGTTTGGCAACGCTGTTGGTTATTTCTTATTCAATTGATCTTCATCTCTAGCAGTTCTAGGCAGGCTTGGAAGCTCAACTGAAGCTGCTGCAGTTCGGTAGGAGTGCGTGGGTTGGCGTTTGAGCTTGCTGGCGCAGAAATACCGTACGCCTCCCGCATGGCTTGAATGACGTGAAAAATGCCCGCCATTTCGGGGCCAGATTGCCCTGATGCAGCCAATAGCTGTTGCAGATCAGAATCTTGTACCTGAGAGAGAGCGGTTTTGATTTGGGCATATCCGGCTTGGGCGATCGCACTGTCTTTCACCTTCACCAAACTGTCCCACTGCGGCTCAACCGACTTGAGCTTTTGCAGCACCGCCAGCTGATGGCCCACGTCTAGAATCTCGACTGCAAAACTATCGGGATAAACCGAAAGCCAGTTTTGCACGATCGCTTTTTCGCTGTTGCGACCGTAGTCATCCAGGATTACCAATCCCCCAACCGCAAGCTGAGGATAAACCTGATAGAGACAAGCTTCCCGGCCACGCAGGGTGTAAAACGGTGGACCATCCACAATCGCGCAGTCGATGTGCTGCACCCAAAATGTCTCATCTTTGCGATAGGACAAGATTTCTCCAGGGCCATAGGTTTGAAATATCAGTGGCTGATATCGCAGGTATAGTCGATCGGGTTGGAGAAACTCCTCAGCGAGCCGTTGGGTGTTTTCAAAGCAGGGGCGATCGCCCTCAATCGCCACAATACTGGCATCAGGAAAAGCCTGTGCCCAACGAATGGAGCTGGGGCCACTACCAAACTCCACCAATGTTCTAAGATCTGGCTGCCTTTGACAAATCAGATCCACAACGACGGCAAAAGCCTCTTCCCCAATGCTCCAGTCTCCCTCTAGCGCCAGCCGAGGGTTTTCAGTGCTGCCCATTTTGTTTATGTAAGGTGCCAATTGATTCGGGGCAAATTCGAGAAGCTTCCTCGACAACAGCCTCAACGGTGGCCTGGATTTGTTCGGGGCTGTGAGTATAGCTGATGAAGAAGCGGAGCCGAGCGGTGCCGTCGGGAACTGCCGGGTAGCACATCGGCTGCACATTAATGCCTCGTACAAATAGAGCCTGCGACAACTGCATACATTTCAGCGAGTCTCCTACAATCACCGGAACGACTGCCGAATCTTTGCTAGGGCCAGTGTTGAGGCCATAGGCTTTGGCTAGTTCGAGGAATTGTTGGGAGCGATCGCGCAGTTGAGCTACTCGCTCGGGTTCAGCCTTGAGCAAGTGAATGGAAGCCAAAGTCGCCGCCGCATTAGAGGGAGAAAGCCCGACGCTATAGACAAACCCTGGCGCTGTGTACTTGAGATATTCCACCACGGCTCGACAGCCTGCAATATAGCCGCCGCAACTGGCAAAAGACTTGCTGAGCGTGCCCATCCACAGATCGACATCTGCCGGATTGACGCCAAAATATTCGCCAATGCCGCGACCCTGCGCGCCCAAAACACCCACGGAGTGCGCCTCATCCACCATCAAGAAAGCCTTGTGGTGTTGCTTGACTTCAATGAACTTGGGCAAATTGGGAATGTCGCCATCCATGCTGTAAACGCCCTCAATCACCACGAGGACCCGCTTATAGCGATAGCGCCGCTCTTGCAGAATTTGATCGAGCGCCTGCCAATCATTGTGTGGGAAGGCAATCAAACTGGCACCCGACAGCACACAGCCCTGCAAAATGCTGTTGTGGCTGAGAGCATCGTGCAAAATCAGGTCATTTTTGCCAAACAGGTGGCTGATCGTGGTGACGTTGGTGGCATGTCCGCCCACATACACGATCGCCTCCTCTGCCCCGACAAAATCGGCCAGTTCTCGCTCCAACTCCTGATGTAGCGGCTTTTCACCAGAGGCCAAACGGCTAGCAGACACTGAAGTGCCGTAGCGATCGATCGCCGCTTTGGCAGCTTCCGACACCACCGGATCGCCCGACATGCCCAGGTAGTTGTAGGTGGAGTAGTTGATCAGCTCGCGGCCTTCAATCCAGGTGGTATCACGAACCACCTGCTCATGCACCGTAAAGTAAGGGTTGTGAAGGCCCTGTCCTTCTAACGCTTCGAGCTGCTGCTGCAGTTGGCGATACTCAGGATAGAGATCAAATCGGTAATATTCAGGCAAAATCTGATCAGATTCGGATTCTGCCACGCTCCCGTTGGCCGAGCGGTCTATCTTGCTTTCTAAGGCAGGCTCCAATCCGACTTCTCCAGCTAGGTGAACGGCCAGCATTTCGATATTGGGGTAGTCCCAAATCAAGGTGGGAGAAAGCCGACGTCCTAATAAGTTTTCGAGTTCTCCGGAGAGGTTGATCGCCTCAATCGAATTCAGACCATATTCGACAAAGTCTTGATGAATTTCGATGCCCTGAGGATCAATCTCCAACTGTTCCGCCAATTTGGCAACGAGCCAGCTTTGAATGGCTGCTGTCGTATCGAAGGATTCAGGAAAACTGTTAGACTTATCCGGCTCGCTGTTGGATAAAGGGAACGGTTGAATCTCTCCCCCCTCCCAAAGCTGGTTCCGGAACTCCATGTTGCACTCCTCCACCGGATGTAAAAAATCTTCCAAAGAGATTTTAGTCTTCTCCTCAATCCTCAGAACCTACCAGAGTAATGAAATAATCGGCTAGACAAGGGGTAAAACCTTGCTTCTGAGGTGGATTATGGCTCTGACAGTGCCTCTCGAAGTTGAGAGCTGGCTAGACAAGACGCTGTGTTGGCCTAAACAATTTAGAATTTATGTAAGGCTCAAAGGCTTGATCAGTCTGCACTGTAGCGCTTAGGATTGGACAATTGTTTCTAGAGTATTCTCTAGAAAGCCCAGACGGCAAGCATGGCGCTGAATTTTGCCACTAGAAGTCTTAGGCATCGTACCAGGTTTTAACAGTAATACAGCATAGACCTGTAAATCATGGTGCTGTGACACTGCGCGTCGAATCGTTCGGATCACCTCCTGTCCGGGAGAGTGATCTGCAGCCGCGCCGTTTCGCTCACTGCTGAGGCGATCGCGACCGAAGACTTGGCGTTCAATTTCTGCGGCAATTACCAGTTTTTCCTCACCTTCGAGGTCTACTGAAAAGGCCGCACAATAACTTGGACGGATGGCGTCAGTATTTTGTTCGATGGTCCACTCTAAATCTTGAGGGTAGTGATTGCGACCGTTGATGATGATCACATCTTTAAGACGGCCTGTGATGAACAGTTCCCCGTCTGCCTGGAAGCCCAGGTCTCCTGTACGCAGAAACGAAATGTCTCCAAACTCTGCCACCTTCCCACCAAAGGTGGCCTGGGTTTCCTCTGGTCGTTGCCAGTAGCCTTGAGAGATGCTGGGGCCAGATACCCAGATTTCTCCGACTTTGCCATCGGCACAGCGCGTGAATGTCTCAGGATGCACGATGGCGATCTGCTGATCTCTAGGCGTTTGGCCACAGCCCACAAAGGTACGGGACTGGGGATCCTCGGGCTGAGTCAGAATCACTTGGTTTTGCTGCAGGGCGATCGCATCTACCGTCTTGCAAATCGGTGCAGTAGCCTTGCGCGCGCCTGAGATAAACAGCGTTGCTTCCGCCATGCCATAACAGGGATAGAATGCGCTCCGTCGGAAGCCGCAAGGCTCAAACTTGGCAGCAAACTGATCGAGCGTCTTGGCACTAATCGGTTCTGCGCCATTGAACGCGACATCCCAGGCGCTCAGATCTAGCTCTGCTAGCTGCTCAGAGGTGATCTTGCGGATAGAGAGATCGTAGGCAAAGTTGGGACCGCCGCTGGTGGTAGCCCGGTAGCGAGAAACGGCTCGTAGCCACCGGAGCGGATTTTGCAAAAAGATCAGGGGCGACATCAAAATGACGGGAAACCCGGCGTAGAGTGGCTGTAAGATGCCGCCAATGAGGCCCATATCGTGATAGGGAGGCAGCCAAATCACGCCTCGACTGCTGGGTGAATATTCGACGTATTGCCGAATCAGCCCCAAATTGTGCAGCAGGTTTTGGTGGGTAATCATCACCCCTTTGGGGGCTGCAGTCGAACCGGAGGTATATTGCAGAAAGGCGAGCGTGTCTTCCTGGAGTTGTGGCTCTTGCCAGTGGTCGGCCAGAGTGGTGATTTGATCGATTGTCAACCAGCGCAGGTTTTGCAGTTCGGGTGTTTTGACAAACTGGCGCTCAATCGAGCCTAAAACGCTGGTAGTTGTCAGGGCGATGGCGGCTTGAGCATCATGCACAATCGTTTGCAGACGCTCTAGGGAACGGTTGGGGCGAGGGGGATAGGCTGGAACGGCCACGACGCCTGCGTATAAACAGCCAAAAAAGGCGGCAATGTAGTCTAGGCCGGGGGCAAACAGGAGCAAGGCGCGATCGCCCGGAGCCACCAACATCTGAAGCTGAACGGCGATCGCCCGTGCTCGCTGATCTAAGTCCTGGTAGGTCAACCGATCTGACTCCGTCTCTCCGTCTTGAAGAAAAATATAGGCCGTTTGATGGGGTTGCACGGCGGCCCTAGTCTGGAGCAAATCAACCAGGGTTGCACATTTGACGAGCGTTTCAGAAGAATTCAAATCCATAGAACTAATGGTTGGGACTCCACAGGACTTACCATCCGCCTCAAGGGATGGCAACTCTACTCGCCTTCAGCAAGCTGCACTGGGAGGTTGACACGACACCAGTATTTAATAAACCTTCGAGAACGGAATGTTAACCAGCTTAGCGGCTGATGTGGCAGGAGAAAACCTGCGGCTGAGGCTTCATGCAGGCGATCGCCACAAGATTTATCTCAACCTAGAGCACGATATGGGGCAAGATGTAGGGCAGGATATGGGGCAAGATGTAGGGCGCGCACTCTGTCACCACCACTTCAAGTTAAAGTGACCTGACTGCACCTGACGGAGTTCCGACTCACCGACCCAGTCTACGGATTGGTAGGTGCCAAAAATTCGATCCCACCAGTCTACGCCGATTCCAAAGTTGTGGTGCCACTGGTTGTACTTGTGGTGGACGTAGTGGACGGGCATCTGCATCCAGACACAATCTAGCGGGGTATCGTGTTGTAGCTGGTGAGCAAAGGCGGCAAAAGCACAGTACACCAGTCCTCCCGTCAGCCAACCCAGCCCAGCTTGCCAGGAATACAAAAACGGCAGAAACAGGGCTAGATTTGATCCGCTGACATAGGCCCAAAACTCAAGCAGGACACCTTGTCCAGTTCCTTTAGCATGATGCTCGACATGCACTTTACCCAGGTTGGGAAATTTTTGCTTGATGGGGTGTTGGGGCGAGAGATGGAATGAGCGGTGCATCCAATATTCGCAAAAGGTGCCAGAGAGGAAGGCGATCGCCACCCAACTGACAATTTCCAGATAATCGTTAACGTGACCGTGAAACATTTTGGCTCAAAGTTTTCGATCTGTAAGGACAACTGTGCCCAACTATCTCAGATTTTTCTACACATAAAAGACAATTAGGCACAAATATGAGACGTTGAACAGATGAACCCCTATCAACAGATTCACTTTACAAAGTCAGAATTCCGTCTTTTTGCCAAGGAGCGTAACCTAAGTGTCTGCATCTATGAGCAGCTCTAACACCCCGATTTGATCGGTCGCATTGTGATGCCATTCCCCTACGATCTCCAGGCTACCTTCTAGAAACTGATCTCGGCAGGTGCGCCGCCGAATCTTGCCGCTAGAGGTCTTAGGAATGCTGGCAGGTTTGAGGAGCAGGATGGCGTGGGCTTCAACCATATATTGCACGGCGATCGCCCGTCGAATGGCTGTAATCACTGCCTCCACATCCAACTTCCGCAACTGAGTCCGCTCGACTTCCTGCGCGATCACCAGTTGCTCCTCGCCATTCACCTCCACTGCAAAGGCGGCCCCATGCCCGAGCCGCAGTGCTGGATGACTTTGCTGCACCGTCGCCTCAATATTTTGAGGATATTGGTTGCGGCCCCAAATAATCAGCATGTCCTTGAGCCGACCTGTGATGTAGAGTTCGCCATCTAGCAAGAACCCCAAATCTCCCGTTCGCAGAAAAGGCCCCTCGCCCGTGTCCACCAGATAGGCATTAAACGTTTTCTCCGTCTCCTCAGGCCGATTCCAGTAGCCATTGCCAGCACTGGGGCTAGAGAGCCAGATTTCACCAATCCGATCTGCCTCGCAGGGCTTGAGCGTATCAGGATCGATGATCAGCACCCGCTGGTCGTCTCCCACCGTGCCACAACTGACAAATGAGCGGGATTCTGGATGGGGAGACGGGGCGATCGCCACCCGATTGTGCTCCAGTGCGGCATTCTCCAAATGACAAACCTTGGGAAACTCAGACTTCTCCACCCCCGAAAAGAAAGTCGTCGTTTCTGCCATCCCATAGCAGGGATAAAACGCCTCTCGCCGGAACCCATAGGGTGCAAACGTCTGGGCAAACCGCTCCAGCGTCTCCGCCCGCACTGGCTCCGCGCCATTAAACGCCACATCCCAACTGCTCAGATCCAGTCCTTCCCGCTGCTCCGGCGTAATCTTCTGGCAGGCCACATCGTAGGCGAAATTTGGCCCACCGCTCGTTGTGGCCCGATAGCGAGAAATCGCTTGGAGCCAGAGGGCAGGCTTCTGAATCAACGCTGTCGGCGGAATCAACACCACCGACGTGCCGCAGTAGATCGGCTGCAATACCCCGCCAATCAGCCCCATATCGTGATTTAACGGCAGCCAAATCACCCCTTTCATCTGGGTTGAATGGCCAAAAAACTGATAGATCATCGCCGAATTGTGCAGTATGTTCCTATGGGTGATAAGCACCCCCTTCGGCACTCCTGTCGAGCCGGATGTGTACTGCAAAAACGCTAATGTCCCCGGTTCGGCTTGGGGTTCTTGCCAGTCATTTGCCAGCACGCTAGAGATAGCATCGGTTGGCAGCCAATCTAGCTTCGCCAAGGTAGAACTTTCTGCCTTAAGCCCCTCAAACGCAGCCACCAGAGCTGAAGTGGTCAACACCCACTCTGCATCGGAATCTGTCGCAAACAGCTCTAGGCTAGAAAGCGATCGCGTCGAGCGGGGCGGATGAGCCGGAACCGCAGCTACCCCCGCATAGAGACAGCCAAAGAACGCCGTAATAAATTCGAGGGTGTCCGAAAACGGATAGAACAAAACCGCCCGTTTTCCCGCTGCGCCAATCGCCTGTAGATGGGACGCGAGCGATCGCGCCCGCAAATCTAGCTGCGCATAGGTTAGACACCCTGCCTCAGTCTCACCATCCGGCAAAAACGTGAAAACCTTTTGTTCCGCCTGCTCCTGCCCTCGATAGCGCAGCAGCTCAACAACAGACTTAAAATCTTTTACCGACAAAATCTAAACCCCCAACTTTTGGCGAACCTCATCATCCGAAACCCGAAAACCCACCAAAACCGCAATGCCATCTTTAACAAAAAGAGGCCGCTTCAGCAACATCGCATCCCGACTAAACGCATCCACCCATTGCGCATCAGTCCAGTCTTTCTTCTCCTCGCCCAAAGCCCGATAGGACTGCCCTGACGTATTTCGCATCGGATGGGCTCCTAGTTTCTCTACCCAGTTCCCAATCTGCTCCCGGCTGGGTGGTTGCTCCTTTGTGTTGATGAACTCATAGTCAATCTGATGATTTTCAAGCCACTGAAAAGCTTTCTTGCAAGTACCACAGCTCGGAATTCCGTAAACTTGGAGCGCCATAATTCTCTGAATATCAGGGAGCAATCTTTACAAACTGTACAACGTCCAACAACTCCAGCGGGTTCGCCTCTACTTCTTAAAGCCTACTTCTTGAGATAGATAACAAAAAAATAGAATTGCTAGACCAAGGGAGTAGACTAGCATTCTCTTGCGATCGGTGCGTTACGCTTCGCTAACGACACCCTACACGCTAATTCAATGGGTGGGCATTGATGAAGTCATGCTGCGCCTTTTTCTCAGGTTTAAGTCTTCGACTCGCAGGGATTGCTGAAAATGGCTGATCGGAATCGTGCGATTGTGCTTGAACTGGTAGTTGACTCCACTAATCCTGCCCTGCTAGAAGGTCTGGACGTTTGGTTGCAGTTGCAACTGCTGAGCGACCGGGAGGTGAGAGCGCTTTGCCAGAAGAATCTAACTTGCAAGTTGCCACACTCGGCGATCGCCCAGGCTTCGAGCCGTAGACTGCCACTAAATGAGACGCTAGAAGGCGATTTTGCCAACGCGGTTCCGATTACACCGACTCAACCGCCCGTAAGACGCCCCCCTATTCAGCTCGTGCCGCGATCGCTCCAGTCTTTCATGGCCGAAATCAGCGTCGTATGGCTGCTGTTTTTGGGTGTGTTCATGGTGGTGGTGTCGTCGGGCGTACTGGCGGCAACCCAATGGCAAAACGTCGCGCCTACCGGACAATACGGCATTTTGCTGCTCTATACGCTGGCCTTTTTTGGGGTCAGTCTTTGGGCTGGGCGGCAGACCAATTTGCAGCTCACCGCCCGCATGTTGCAGATGACCACCCTGCTGATCACCCCTGTCAACTTTTGGATGATGGATGGCCTCAACCTGTGGCAGAGCACGTTGGGACGAGGAGTCGCTGCGATCGCCGCCCTCTTGCTCACAGCCGTACAATTTTGGTTGGTCAGGCCCCTTCGTGAAGAACCAGTAGGCAACGCCCGTCTAACACTAATCAACAGCATTGGCCTGAGCTGGCTGCATTGGGGCTGGGGAATTGGCGGTTTTGCCTGGATTGCCACCTACCTGGGCACCATTGGCACGGCAGCCCTGCTGTTTATCCAAACACGACAAGTTCAAACTCGGCAAGTTCAAACTCGACAGCCTATCCAAACTCAGCAAAACGGTCACTCAACGCTTCCCACTCTTGAATCGGCGCGGCCTCCGTTGCCTTTGTCGCTGACCCGATTGGCGATCGCCTTCGCAACTTTCCTGCTGGTCGGACGAGCGATTGTGATTGCCCAAATCCCGGTTGCTCAGCTCGGTTTGGCGTTGGGGATCTGCGGTTGGCTGTTGTGTCGGCTAGCACGGCAGTCTCCCGGACAGTCGCTCTGGATTGGCTTAGGAGCTTTGCTGCTGCTGAGTGGTTGGGCCGTCTCAGTCAGTTCAGAACCCCCGTGGCAGGCGATCGCCGTGAGTGGATTGGCCCTCTGGCTACTGATCGACCGTTTCAGACGCACCCAGGCCAAGCAAGACCTCAACGCGGTTTGGGTGGTCGGGCTACAGATGTTTTGTCTGCTGTGGTTTTTGGTTCCCGCAGCAGGACGACAGGCTCTGCTCGACACTTCAATTCAGTGGGCCGGCAACGCTTCTATGCCGGATGCCCTGCTGGGAATTGGTATCTTTCCCTATGTGGTGCTGATGCTGGCGATCGCCACCCAGTTTCGACGTCAGCAAAAGACTGATCTAGCGACGCATAGTGAACGGCTAGCGTTGATTTTGGGCCTAGTCTTGGCGGTGTTGAGCATGGGCAACCCACTGGTGCGATCGCTCAATCTGCTGTTTTCGACGGCAGCACTAGCCTGGGTCGTCTTGCGGCGATTTTCTGACTCAGAGCCACTGGTCTATCTCACCCATATTTTGGGCTGGGTGGCGATCGCCTCCTGGATTGACGTACTGTGGCCTAATCTCAGTGAGACGGCCTGGGCAGGTGTGCTGCTGATTGGCATGGTGGCCGAGTGGGGAGTGAGCCTGTGGGGTGGCAATCTTCTCTGGCGACGGAGCGCGTGGCATCTGGGGCTGGGGCTGGCTGGCTGCAGCTATGTCTTGCTAGGAGGGGCTCTTTGGGAGCCTAATCGCTGGGGGGTGGTTTGGGCTATCGTGCCGCTAACGCTGACGGGTCTAGCCTATCACCCTGACAGTGTGCAGCCTCGCTGGGCAGGTTGGCTGAGCGTAGCGGCGCTGCTGATCTTGCAGCCTTTTACTTTGGGGTTGACGGTTCCACGGCTAATCGGTTTGGGTATTGCCACTGGGTTGATGTTGCTCAATACTGCCACGGTGCGCCACTTGGTCGCCGCAGTGCTGACAGTCGGTTTTGGGCTGGGGCTGGCTGGGGCGATCGCCTTGGAAGTTGTGGATCTGTCTGCCCAACTCACGGTTAATCTCCTGGCGATCGCCCTGTGGAGCCTGTGGCTGCTGCGAGACTGGCTGCATCGCCAAGGACGTCCGCTGGCTGAGCTTTATGTGACTGCAACCAACGGGTGGGCGATCGCCGTTTGCAGCCTTAACCTATTGATTTTGACGCTTTACAGTACAGAGACATACCTGTTTGGCGTATCGTGGTTCCATGTTTTGGCCACCGGATTGACGATAGGGGCGATCGTCTATCGCGTCTGGCAACAACCCACCAACTTGGGCTTTTACGGCGTAGCTTGGGGCATTGAAATTGCTTTCGTTAGCACCACAGGGTTATGGAATGGCTCACTCGAAGCCCTAACAATTGCCAATTTGGCGCTGGCTCTCGTGACTCAGTTGGCAGGCGATTGGTTTGCGAGAGAACGGCCCTATCGCTCTAGCTGGCACATCATCCCGTTGATCTATGCAACGCTAGGTCTGGGTTTGGCCCACCTCAACTTCACGCCCTACACTGGGCTTTATACCCTGGCGGCGGCTTTGGTAGGAATCGGGGTCGGACGACGGCAGCCTCGCCTCAAACCACTGACTTACCTGGCGATCGCCACCTTTTCACTCGCGCTCTACGAACTGCTAACCTACCAGCTTCTTCAGGCCGAAGGTGGACAACCTGGAGATGGTCTGGTGCTGTTGGCCGGACTCGCGGTGGGCATTGCTGCCGCTGGGCGTCTGCTGTCGCGGTGGCTGTCTTCCTACCTGCAACTAGGCGCTAAAGAGTTGCGGTGGATTGCCCATCTGCACTGGCTGGGTAGTGTAGGGCTGTCGCTGCTGGCGTTTGTGTCTTCCCTCAGTTCGAGGGGAGATATCCTGTGGCTGGGGCTAACTGGGGCGATCGCCCTCTATGCCCTTCTGAGCGGAAAAACCCCAGGATCAGCTCCAGATCAAGAAGCTCCAGATCAAGAAACAGAAGCCTCTCAAGACGCCTGGGTTTATGCCGGAATCGTCGAGGCCATCTTTGCCATTGGCTATGCACTGTACCGCATCGGGCCAGATCCATCCTGGCTATGGGGATGGGCGGCGGCGATCGCCTCAAGTATTGCCGTTATCCTGTACCTGGCACCCTGGTCAAACTGGGGATGGTCGATGCGGCCTTGGCGACGCTCGGCAGCGATTTTGCCTGGAGCCATCGTCGCTCTGACAGCCTGGAGTGTTGCGTTGCAAAGCTTGCTAATTGTGGCAGCTTTCTATGCCTGGTTTGCTGGAATTTCCCGCCAACTGCGGTTTAGCTATCTCAGCATTCTGCTGGCCGACTGGGCGATCGTACGCTTCTTGATCCTACGCAACTGGGATGAACCCATCTGGCTAAGTGTTGTGGTTGGAGGCTCGCTGCTCTATATGGCACAGATTGATCCGAGCTTGCGATCGCCCTCCGAGCGCAACAACCGTCACTTGTTGCGCTGCTTAGCGGTAGCTCTAATCTGCTTGACCGCTTTCTACCAAGCCAATGGCAATCTCTGGCTAGGTTTAGCAGTTTTAGGGCTAGGGCTTGCCCTGATTCTCCTGGGGCTTTGGCTACGAGTTCGAGCTTTTCTGTTTGTTGGAACGGCCACCTTTGTAATTGAAGTGCTGCAGCAGACCTGGATCTTTATCAACGACTACTCGTTGCTGCTGTGGGCAATTGGCATTGTGTTAGGGCTGATCTTTATCTGGATTGCTGCCACCTTTGAGGCGAGGCGTAGTCAGGTTGCGTCTGTAATGCAGTATTGGGTAACGAGTCTAGACGAATGGGAGTAACCAGATCATAAATATGATCAAGCTCACAAATATTATTCACAAATACTAGAGGCGCAATTGATTGCGTCTCCGCAAATCGCGCCTCTACAGTTATCTTTCTACAAGGATTTTTCTACAAATTGCATTCGTGCAAATTGCATCTCTCCCAACGGAAGGTTAGTGAAACAGTGTTGGTGAACTCGTGAGATTAACGAACTCCAGCGGGTGCTTTGGTTTGAGCGTTCTTGATTTCACCGTCGGCCTCGACCGATTCTCCCTCAATGAAGGAACGCAACATCCAGGCCATCTCTTCGTGTTCTTCCATCAGTCCTGTCAGGAAGTCCATGGTGCCTTGATCGTGCAGCTCTTCACACTTGTCGATGTGCTCCCGTAGAGAGCGAATGATTTGCTCGTGGTCGTCAGCCAGACGCGCCACCATTTGAGTTGAAGTTGGCAGATCGCCGGGATGCTCTTTGATAGAGGTCATCTTCAAGAAGCCTTCTACAGTCCCAACGGGATAACCGCCTAGCATCCGAACTCGCTCTGCGATCGCATCCACATTTTCAGCTAATGCTTCATATTGCTCTTGCCACAGTTCGTGCAGTGATCGGAACTGTGGGCCTACAACATCCCAATGATATTTTCTTGTTTTGACTAACAGCAGATAGGTATTGGACAAATCACAGTTGAGTGCATCAATGACACCCTCTCGTTGCTGATCGGTCAGGCCAATGTTGATCTTACGCATATTTATGTTCCCAAGACTAACTCCTCTCTTACTTCAACAAATATGACCGAAAGAAACATCGCCCAAATGAAAGATTGCGCTTTACTTTTCTTAACCTACCTTTAGAGCTAAGCTTTTTTCCATCTGAGCCTCTTCATGCCTCTTCAGATACAAAGAGGCTTGTAGTTTTTCTCTAAAAACACAAAATTGAGAGCGATCGCCAAAACCCCTCCATCTAAAGTATCTGTCTAAAGATAGAAGCTTGAACAACTATGATTTCTTTGTAAGTTTGCTAGAGCATCCATCCGCTAGTACATCCAAATCAAACTGTTCAAACTCAAACCATTCAAAATCAATCAATACAAAGTTTTGTTGAAGCAGAAGTTTCACTTTAGGAAATAGGCTGTAGTTTTGGATCAGTCAGAAATATTCTCTCCAAGAGAGTAGTTTGAGTCCGAAATTTTCACAGTTCAATCTTTATTAACCATAACTTCTGGCTACGTATCTCTGTTCATTGGAGATCAAGTCTCCTCGCCCCTGGAGTGCCTATGAAAGTTTTATTGGTCTGGCCGATTATGCCAAACTCATTTTGGTCATATCAGGAAACCCTAAATCTAGCAGGTTTGCGGTCTACAAATCCTCCCCTAGGATTGATCACTGTCGCAGCCCTATTACCTCAAGACTGGGAGTTTCGGCTTATTGATCGCAACATTGAGCCTGGAACAGATGCCGACTGGGAATGGTGTGATTTAGTGATGATCTCTGCCATGATCATCCAAAAACAAGACCTGCGAGAGCTGATTCAAAAAGGTGTAGCTCTAAATAAAAAGGTTGCCGTGGGTGGCCCCTTCTCGACTTCCGTGCCTGAGTTTGCGCTAGAAGCCGGTGCCCATTATCTGATTTTGGATGAAGGGGAATGCACCATCCCGCAGTTTCTAGAAGCTTTGGAGCGGGGAGACGAGCGCGGTATTTTTCGATCGCCCGAAAAGCCCGATGTGACTCAAACTCCCATCCCACGATTTGATTTGCTCAATCTTGATGCCTACATGGCAGTAACGCTGCAATTTTCGCGAGGATGTCCGTTCCAATGTGAGTTTTGCGACATCATCAATCTATATGGACGGAAGCCTCGCACCAAGACCCCCGAACAAATGCTGGCCGAATTTGAAGTCCTGTATCAAATGGGTTGGCGGCGGCTGGTGTTTGTCGTCGATGATAATTTCATTGGCAACAAGCGTAATGCCAAAGTGTTCTTGCGGGCATTGATTCCGTGGATGCAAGCAAGACATTATCCGTTTATTTTGCTGACTGAGGCTTCGTTGAATCTTGCTGAAGACGATGAGATGCTAGATTTGATGGTGCAGGCAGGTTTCACCATAGTGTTTATGGGCATTGAAACTCCTGATGTGGATAGTCTCAAGGGCATCCACAAAGAGCAAAATACGCGCACATCATTAGTAGAATCTTGCCACAAAATTACGCGAGCCGGACTGCAAATCATGTCAGGCTTTATTTTGGGCTTTGATGGTGAAAAGACAGGTGCAGGGCAGCGAGTCCAGCAATTTATCGAAGAAACAGGTATTCCTCAAGCCCACCTCAATCTCTTGCAAGCGTTGCCCAATACCGCGATGTGGGACCGCTTGAAGCAAGAAGGACGTTTGTCAGATCAATTGAATGATTGTTCGCAAAGGTCACTCATCAACTTTGTACCCACCCGTCCGCTAGAAGACATTGTGACAGAGTTTATTGAAGCTTTCTGGACTCTCTATGACCCAATGCTGTATCTGAAACGAACATTTCGACATTTTCAAATATTGGGAGGCGATCGCCCCAAGCGTCATCATCCCATTACCCACCACGAATTGAGGCTGTTTGTAGCGATTTGCTGGCGGCAGGGCATTGTCCGCTCAACCCGCTTCCGGTTTTGGTGGCAATTGGGGGCGATCGCCCTTCGGAAACCCAATCTGCTCTATGACTATTTCATTGCCCTAGGCGTCGGTGAACACTTCTTCACTTTCCGGCATGAGGTGAAATCCCATCTCCAAAGCCAATTAGCCACCATCAAAGCTAGTCAATCGGCCCCAACGGAAGCTCCCGAGTCGTCTTCCTACGCCACAGTTTAGTCACAGTTTGAATGGGTCTAGTCTGAATGGGTCCAGTCTGAATTAGCTACAGCTTATGAATTAGCTACAGCTTAAAGGTTGTCAGTTGCATCTACTACTCTCCTTAAGCGGCGGTACGCTCCAACAGGTGCCGCTGCTATTTATTGCATGATCTAAATTAAGCAGAATTTTTATTTTGAAGTGCTCTAGAATACATTTTCCGAAATTTATTGTTTAATTAATCTGGTCTTAATGCGCGCCCTGTAATCTCCGTATGGTGAAAAGCATCTGTAGCGTTGAGACACTATCAAAACGTGGTAAATACTTTAACTAAGCTGGTAGTTTTGAGCACCAGAGGAGTAACTAGCCAACTGAGTCAAAAAGTTGCGATCGCCATACTAACAGTGGCTATTAGTATGAGCGGGTTTGGGGCGATCGCCCAGGCAGAATCTCAGCAAATTACCTTAAGCATCGACGGAACAACGATTCCAATCTATGCAGATTTGCTAGGACAAGCAGAATCTCTAGTGGAAGCAACCATAACAGAAAAATTTCAGATTGATCCAAGCCTTACAACGCTGCAAATCAACGTTTTAGGTGAGCGAAATGGACAGCTTGTTTCTCTGATTTCCGCCAGGATATCCCGCGAGGATTGGCAAAGTCAGACTAACATTCGTCCTTTTCTTCAGTATTTTTCTACGTCTAGCGCGCTTTTAGGATATACAGACTCTATGCCTCTCTCGTCTCGAGTGGCTCAGTCTCCCACGGTTGTCAGCCAGCGCCTCGTACCCGAACAAGACTCTTTCACAAGGGTAGAGCAAGCCTTTCAAGAGGGCCGAATCTCGATGGAAGAGTATTATCGTTTGATCGACGAATTAGATTAAACCAAATACAAATTTACATACCAATTCACACACTAAATCAGGTACCAAATCAGGCACTTACTATCACCTGATAAATTCAGATCCCTAGCTTTACTATAAAAAGTTGAGGATCTGAATTTTTCTGATTTCTCACCTCTGATCTTAAGCTTTTAGGAAGCTTTGAGTCAAAGGGATTACTATCTCGTTAATAAATAACTAAAAAACTCTCAAAATTAGTAAAAAAGTAGCAAGCTTTACTTCTATTTAATCAGATATTAATTTTCTGCTGGTAAGTTTCTCAGTGAGATCCTGGACTCGATTGTTTTTTATCAGACGAGGAGAACCCCCGTGGCTTATTCCCGACGTAAATTTTTGGCACTAGCAGGTACGACTGCCGCAGGTGTAACGGCTATGGCTCCCCTGGAAGCCTTCTATGCCAGAATCGCCAATGGTCAGCCGGTGAGAGGAGCGGGCTACGGTGCGCTGTCGCCCAAGCTGCCGACCAATGCCGATACACTGCCTGGAAACTTTCGGAATGCCCCAATTCTAGAATTGCCAAACGGCTTCAACTACACTGCTTTTTCGATTACGGGTCAGCCGATGTCGGATGGCAACACCGTACCGGGTGCCCATGATGGCATGGCCGCTTTCCCTGGCCCTAACCGAACCACGATTTTGATCCGCAACCATGAGTTGAGCCCAACTTCTGGAACACAAGTTATTACTCCCCAAAAGTATGACTCTGCTGCTAGAGGTGGCACAACAACCCTGGTAGTTGGTTCTAATCGGCTTCCGATCAGAGAGTTTGCTTCCATTGGGGGGACAACTCGCAACTGCGCGGGAGGCCCAACCCCGTGGGGCAGTTGGGTGACTTGCGAAGAAACCTTCAATACGGGTTCGCCCGGTGTGCTCCGGCACGGATACAACTTTGAAGTGCCTGCAACTTCTGAGATTGCTGTTGCTGAACCCATTCCCTTAAAGGAGATGGGTCGCTTCAACCACGAGGCGATCGCCGTTGATCCAGACACCGGATATGTCTATGAAACTGAGGATCGGGGAGATAGCTGCTTCTATCGCTTCCGCCCCAACCAGTCTGGCAACTTGCGATCAGGTGGTGTGCTAGAAGCATTGGTAATTCAAGGAGCTCCTCAAGATACCCGTAGAAATTATCGGGGCTTTAAGAATGTTCCTTTGACTGCAACCTGGGTCAGAATCGACGATCCAGATCCAGTCAGTGATACGGTGCGCGTGGAAGCCCGTAACAAGGGAGCTGCTCTCTTCGCACGGGGTGAAGGTGCCTGGTATGGCAATGGCCTGATTTACTTTGTCTGCACCAGCGGTGGCGACATTGGTAAAGGACAAGTCTTTGCCTACAATCCTCGCAATAGCACTATTACTTTAGTTGTTGAGTCTGAGTCACAGGCGGAACTAGACAATCCCGACAATATTACAGTTGCCCCATTTGGTGACCTCATTCTCTGTGAAGATGGTCCCGGTGACGAGTTCGTTGTCGGAGTCAATCAGCAGGGCGAACTGTATCAGTTTGCCAGAAACAACTTCAACACCAGCGAGTGGGCCGGAGCCTGCTTCTCTCCCGATGGTCAGACCCTATTTGTGAATATCCAAAATCCTGGAGTCACACTGGCGATTTGGGGACCTTGGGCGAGCCGTCGCGGTTAATTAAACAGTAGGGGGAATGCTTGTGGGTGTCTAACACCCGATTGAGGGCACCTACAAGAGACACCCCTACATGTGTGAGCTAATTTGCGAGCAATATATTCCCTGCGTTGGCAGGCACGAGACCTGCCCTTTCATTTTTCGTGTTCTGTCGCGGCCTAATTCTCTATGCAAACTGCCCCAGTTTCGTCCGTTGTAACCTCTGCATGGTACCGCCTCCGCAGTGGTGAAATTACTTGCGAGCAAGCGCTGAAGCTATTGGTCAATCAGGAAGGCTCGATTAATTTATACTTGCTCGATCGGGATGTGAGCGATCGCTTTCTTAGAGAGTTTCCCGATCCAAGTCTGCTGCCTCCGGTTGTACCCCTACTACTGTGGCGAAATTGTTACTACTTGGGCAGTCCAGCGGTTTTGACGGCTGAGCAAATTCAGCAATTGGGCGATCGCACCTTCACCAAAATCAAGATCATCCCCATTTCAGATAAAAGCTATCGCACCTGGCATCATACCCAAAGCCTAGACCAGAGCCAGATCAACGCCAAATCCTTGACCAATCCTTTGACAGGTGAGGTCGAAACGGAAAATATGGTCGAAGTGGCTGAGCTGTATTTGTCGAAGGCCGCCGACCAAATTAGCCGGATTAAAACCATTATTTCGGGTGCGTTGCGAAATCGGGCCAGCGATATTCATTTGGAACCTTCCACAGAAGGACTGCGGGTTCGCTATCGGATTGATGGCATTTTGCGAACGATTACCACACTGCCGCCAGAGATTAGCCGTCGCTGCATTGTGGCACTGAAAGTGATTGCGGATATGGACATTGCCGAGAGCCGCCGACCGCAAGATGCAAGAATTGGCGATCGCTATATGAGCGATCAGTCTGAGGAAATCGCCCTAGATATGCGGGTCAGCACCCTGCCCTGCGTTGGTGGCGAAAAAGCAGTGATTCGGCTTCTACCCCGCGAGAATCCCTTTAGCAGCATGGATGAGCTAGGATTTTCTCCCAAAGCTCTAAAAATCTACCAACACTGGCTGCGACAGCCGCAAGGCATGATTATCTTCACGGGGCCAACTGGTTCGGGCAAAACTAGCACGCTCTATACCAGCTTGCAAGAGATTGCCACCGATCAAGTCAATGTGGTCACTGTTGAAGATCCGGTTGAATATATTCTGCCTCGCATTACCCAAACCCAGGTGCATGAGCTGGCTGGAATGACTTTTGCGGCTGGGCTAAGAGCGATCTTGCGACAAGATCCAGACATTATTATGTTGGGAGAAATTCGAGATGCTGAGACGGCTGAGACGGCCATACGAGCAGCCCTCACAGGTCATTTGGTTTTAACCACGTTGCACACCAACGACGCTCCTAGCGCTATTCCTCGTCTAAAAGATATCGGTCCTGATCCGGGTTTGATCAGCGATGCGCTATTGGGGATTGTAGCTCAGCGACTGGTGCGAAAAGTCTGTCCCTACTGCGCTGAGCCCCATACTCCTACCGAAAAAGAGTTGCGGGTGCTGCAAATCGATCCCGCTCAGGTTCATACCCAAACTTGGCGTCGCGGCAAAGGATGCTCGAAGTGCTTCAACTCTGGCTATCTAGGCCGGGAAGCCATCATTGAACTACTAGATGTAGATCACACGATTCGGCAGTTGATCTATGAAGGTACGATGACTCAGTTGCATAGCTATTTGCAGCAGTCGGGCTTTAACTCGTTTCGGATGGCGGCGATCGCCAAAGTTACTTCCGGTATTACTACCATCGAAGAAGTTTTACGGGTCTTGCCTCACAGTACGCTCCACCACCGCTCGCTGCCCGGAGATCGCAAACCTGGGGCCAAGCAGTTATCGATTGCGTGAATTCATGACGCTGAGCCAGTATGACCAACTTGACCAAATTGCAATCTCTCCTTTGATAGACCCTTGAACAGCCCTTCTCACTCGTTGGGTAAAAGCTATACTCTGCCATTCCCGATACTTTATTAGAAGTAGGAGTAGAGCAATTCAATTCCACAGATCCGCTCTAAAGTGACCGTGATCCACAACAACCTAAATCCACCGCAAAAGGCTAGCTTTGCGGACGACGCTAATGCTGGCTCCTCCCAAATCTTGATTGGAGTTCAAGTTTTGCTAGTCGAAGATGAGCCGGATATCGCTGAGCTGCTGAGCTTTATTCTGCAAGGGTTTGGTGCAGAAGTGATCGAGGTTCACTCGGCTGAAGCCGCTTGGAATTTGCTAACGCAGTCTCAACCCGATATCCTCATTTGCAATATACGCTTGCCGGATCATGATGGTTCTTGGCTGGTCAAGCAAGTCAGACAGCGAGAGGTCGAGCACGAGGAAAGATTGCCTGCGATCGCTGTCACGTCTTACACACGCGAAGTCGGTCAGGCCTATGCCCTATCGGCAGGTTTCCAGCAGTTTATGCAAAAACCACTTGATCCCTATCAACTGGTGGCAGAAGTGGTTGCTCTGACTGAGCCAGCCTCTCACGTATCTAACGGGTCGAGTGAGCCTTACTAAACCGAAACCACCACAGCTCTAGGCCAATGAGAGCAAGCCCAGCGGCTGTGACGGCCACTTTTAGGGCGACAGGTTGCTCAATGTGCTGGAACTGAGGAGTAGACAGGGTGTGATCGGGGGACATGGCGTGATCGGAGTCTATTTCGGCAGATGCGGGTAGAGAAAGGGCGATCGCCACAGCCAATCCTGCTAACAATCCTGCTAAGCCAGTTGAAAGTTTAGATTTCATTTTTATAAGACTCCTTAAGACTTGCGAGGTTCAAAGCGTCGTAGCCGTAGGGCATTGGTGACTACTGATACGGAGCTAAAGGCCATTGCTGCTCCCGCGATGATTGGATTTAAGAGCCAGCCGAAGACCGGATAGAGAACACCCGCTGCAATTGGGATTCCGGCGGTGTTGTAGATGAAGGCAAAAAACAGATTTTGGCGAATATTGCGAATCGTGGCGCGGCTGAGCTGAATGGCGGTGACAATGCTAGCTAAATCTCCCGAAATTAAGGTGATATCGCTGGCGGCGATCGCCACATCTGTCCCGGTACCAATGGCGATGCCGACATCAGCCTGGGCCAAAGCTGGCGCGTCGTTGATGCCATCTCCCACCATTGCCACAATGCGGTGAGGCAGGCGTTTTGTGGGTGGAGGGGTTGCAGAAGAATCACTTGGAATTTTGCCCTCTTGCAAAGATTTCACGACAGCGGCTTTTTGGTCGGGACGGACTTCAGCAAAGAGTTTGGTGATGCCAACTTCGTGGGCGATCGCTTCTGCGGTGCGTTGGTTGTCTCCGGTTAACATCACAACTTCCAAGCCAAGCTTTTGCAGCGATCGCACGGCAGCAGCGGAGGAGGGTTTGAGAGCATCGGCGATCGCAATTAGCCCCTGAACTTCTTGATCAATGGCCACCCAAACCACAGTTTTGCCTGCTGATTCCCAGCGAGTTTTGTGATCTTGAAAAACCTGTGTGGCAATGCCAGATTCTTCTAACCAGCGTTGGGTACCGACTTGCACCAACCGATCAGAGAACATTCCCTGCACACCACTGCCTGCGATCGCCTCAAAGCCTTCTACCTCCGGCAAGGCTGTCAGATCCGATTCGGTTTGGGCGCGAGCATATTTGACAATGGCCTCGGCCAAAGGATGCTCGGAATTGCGCTCGACAGCAGCGATTAACCGTAGCAGCTTCATTTCGTTGCCGTGGGCGGTTCCGAGCGTGGTGACAAAGTCGGTGACAGTGGGGCTCCCTTGGGTCAAGGTTCCGGTTTTATCCAAGACAATGGTTTGCAGACGGTGGGCCATCTCTAGGCTTTCAGCACTCTTGATCAAGATGCCGTTTTCTGCCCCTTTGCCAGTGCCTACCATGATGGAGGTCGGTGTTGCTAGCCCAAGAGCGCAGGGGCAGGCAATAATCAACACGCTGACAGTGGTGATCATGGCCATCGTGAAGTTGCCCATGATGTTGAACCAGGTGATGAACGTGAGGATGGCGATCGCCATTACAATGGGCACAAACCACCCCGTCACCAGATCTGCCAACCGCTGAATCGGTGCTTTAGAAGCCTGGGCCTGCTGCACCAGTTGGACGATTTGTGCCAACACCGTATCTTTGCCAATTCGGGTGGCTCGAAACTGAAAGCTACCCGTCTTGTTAAACGTTGCGCCAATCACCTCATCGCCAGTCTGTTTCTGAACGGGCAAACTTTCCCCCGTCACCATCGCTTCATCCACCGTAGAAGTTCCGGCCACCACTTCACCATCAACCGGAATTTTTTCGCCAGGACGGACCAAAATCACGTCATCCACCTGCACCTGATCGATGGGTACATCAATTTCTTGGCCGTTGCGAATCAAGCGGGCCGTCTTGGGTTGTAGGCCCATCAGCTTGCGAATGGCTTCAGAAGTTTGGCCTCTGGCCCGCTGTTCGAGCAGTCGCCCCAACAAAATCAGCGTGATTACGACCGCCGAAATTTCGTAGTAAACGACGGGGGCAAGTCCTTGCTCTAAAAAGAATCCTGGGAAAAACGTGGGAAATAGCGAATAAAAGTAGGCCGAACTGGTTCCCAGCGCCACCAGCGTATCCATCGTAGCCAGGTGGCGCTTAAAGGACTTCCAGGCTCCCGTATAGAAAGACTCTCCACTCCAAAACTGAATCGGCGTCGTCAACACCAGTTGCAGCCAGGGATGGTGCATCCAGCCGGGAATAATGGGAATGTCCAACCCGGTCATCATCGGCAGTCCGCCAATCACCAAAAAGGTGCTAATCACTGCACCCAGCGTCACTTTACGCTTGAGGGTTCGCAGTTCTTGCTGGTGTGCTGCTTGTTCAGCATCTTCGGCTTCTGGATTATTTTCTTCTAAGGGAGAAGCCCCGTAACCCGCATCTACAATCGCCTGCTGAATGGCGTCTAACTCGGTTTGGCCCGGAGTATAGCGCACAGTGGCCTGTTCCATGCCAAAGTTAACGTTGCAGTCCACCACGCCCGGAACTGAACGGACGGCCTGCTCAACAGCGGAGGCGCAGGCGGCACAACTCATACCACGAAGTTTGAGAGTGAGAGTATCCATGATTCTATTGACCGTACCAGTCGGCACGCCATTGCTGCATTTGTTCGATCTCGGTTTGCTGGGACGTAATGATCTCTTCAGAAAGCTGGCGTATTTCTGGGCGCTGAGATTTTTCTAACGCCTCTTCAGCCATGACCAATGCCCCTTCATGGTGAGGAATCATGGCATTGATAAAGCGCAGATCAAATTCTGCGTCGGCAGGCCCCAAATCCATATCCATTTGCATTGCGGCTTGCATCTCTGGCGTCATTGGCATCGTGTGACCCATATCTGCCGAAAACATGATGGGTTCATCAGGCGCATCGGTATACCAAGCTTGACGCCATGCCTGCATCTGAGCAATTTCTTGTTCCTGCGCTGCAATAATCTCTTGCGAGAGTTGCCGAATTTCAGCTCGTTCTGATTTTTCTAGCGCTTCCTCTGCCATATTGACTGCGCCTTGATGGTGGAGAATCATGCCATCAATAAAGCGCAGATCAAATTCTGCATCGGCAGGCCCCATGTCCATGTGCATCATGCCGTGATCCATGTTTCCATGCATCTGGTCGTGCATGTGCTCGTGGGGCATGACACCTGGAGAGGTTTGAGCGGTTGAATCTGTTGTCTGCGAGGCATTGCCGCAGGCTGATAGAGCAATGGGGGCGATCGCCACTATTCCCACCAAGGCTGCCCAACCCACGCGCCGAGCCGGGATTCTACGCAAATAAAGTCGATTCACCATAACAAACACCTTGGGTTGACTCTTCACCCAATGCTAAACTCTCCAGTCTGGTGGAGAGTCAAGTGCTCACTCTGGATAGGCGCAAAGGCTTTACGCAAAGGCTTTATCGGTGGCGATCGCCCCTGCTCTCCCTCACGGCTTGCCGACCACTTCCCAACACTTCTGCGCGATCGCCCATTCTTCCTGTGCTGGAATCACTAAAACGCGCACCTTAGAGTCAGCGGTTGCAACATCCTGATCGACAGGAGACTGTTCGTTTTGCTCCGGATCTATTTGTAGGCCCAGGCATTCCAATGCTTTGCAGGCTTCGACCCGAATTTCTGGTTGATGTTCTCCGACGCCGCCTGTAAAGATGAGCGCATCAACGCCCCCCAAGTTGGCGAGCATTGCGCCGATGTGCGATCGCAGTCGGTGGATATAGAGATCAAAGGCTTGTTGGGCTTGGGGATGGGATTGGGCAATCGCCTCTACGATTTGGCGCATATCATTTGAAATGCCCGAAATTCCTTTCAGACCAGATTCTTTGTTGAGGATGTGGTTGAGCTTTGCCGCTGTATAACCGCGTTCCATTAAATGCAGCAGCAGGCCCGGATCGACAGAGCCCGATCGACTGCCCATCATCAATCCTTCTAGAGGTGTAAAGCCCATTGTGGTGTCAATGCTGTGCCCCTCTCGAATGGCGGCTAGGGAACAGCCGTTGCCTAAGTGGCAGGTGATTAGCTTGAGTGAGGATAGCTCTTGGCCCAAAAGCTGAGCCGCCCGCTGAGCACAATATTCGTGATTGATGCCGTGGAATCCGTAGCGTCGTAGCCCCTGCTCAAACCATTCATAGGGAACTGGATAGGCCGCCGCCGCGAAGGGAAGCTGAGCATGAAAGGCCGTATCAAAGACAGCGACTTGAGGAACGGCAGTACCTACCACCTGTTCAGCAATTTCGATGCCGTCTAGATTGGCTGCATTATGGGCGGGAGCGAGTTGTGTTAGGTCTGCGATCGCCTGTTTGACCTCGGCGTTGATGATCGTTGTGGCTCGATAGACTTCTCCGCCATGAACGACGCGATGACCTACTACATCAATCTCTTCAGGGCGATCGATTACCTGAGTTTTGCCCTGCCAGAGCATCTTCAGGGTGTCAGCGAGCACTTTTGATCTAGAATCGGTTTGACGTTCTTCCTCAAAAGTGTTTTCCTGATTTCTAATTTTAATCTCGACCCGATCGTGATGCCGAGTCCAGTCGATCTTGGCCTCCCACAATGGTTTGGGCGGTGCGTCGGGCAAGGCATGATTCAATTCATACAAATAGCTTTTTTGGCTGCTTGATCCGGCGTTTAAAACTAAGACTTTCACGGGAACACTCTTTAAAAGAAGACTAGCTGATTTGCGAGCAGTATTTATGACCAGTCGGAACAAGAGTGAAGGCCATTTTCCCATTCAGATTCAGCTTCACCGCAGCCATATTGAAAATATGGGCGTAGATGTTAGCAGCTTGAGCGATCAGGAGATGGAGTATATTGCAGAACGCCTAGAAGCCTACTACCAGAAGGAAATGTATTCTGGCAGGCTCAAAGCTACGGTGGAATACTACATCGACAATGCCCGATCAAACCACGCTTAAGCAGGTGGCTCATCCTCAATAAGTTAGATGTTACAACCCTGTAGAGACGTGATGAGTCGCGTCTCTACGAGGTAAATCGCGTCTCCAGGGGAAGCAATTCATAAAAAATATCGTCGATCAAGTCAAGGAACCCTGTTGCTGAACTAAGGTTGAAGTATTTCCTGTTCAGTGGTTTATCACGAGACATTGCTTTGCCCAGCCCGATTCGTCAGACCCAACCTCCCCTTAAATTTCTTCCGCCTGCGTTCAACGCCCTCTTGCTAAGGTCGGTGCGACCGTTGATGCCCCTGTGGGTGCGGTGGCGGGTCAAGCTAGTAGGCATTGATGTGGAAGGGCTTAGTACCCTGGCTGAGCTTGTCCACCAGTTTCAAACGGGGAAGGTGCGGCTGATGCTGGCTTTTCGGCATCCCACCACCAATGACCCCTACTGCATGGCCGACCTGCTATGGCAGCAAATCCCTCGCGCGGCTCGTCAGAAAGGACTGCCTTTAAACGATCTGGTTCATACTCACTTCATTTACGATCGCGGCATTCCGCTGTGGGCGGGCAAGTTTGTCGGTTGGTTTTATTCGCATCTGGGCGGCACTCCAATCCGCCGAGGCAAAGTCGATCGGGCGGGGTTGCGATCGGTGCGCGAGCTGTTTGCCAATGGCCGATTTCCAATGGCGGCAGCGCCAGAAGGGGCAACTAACGGCCATAACGAAATCATGAGCCCGATCGAACCGGGTATTGCTCAGTTTGGGTTTTGGTGTGCGGAAGATTTGTTCAAAGCCGACCGAACCGAACAGGTTTTGATCGTGCCGTTGGGGCTGCGATATCACTTCGTGACGCCACCCTGGAAAAATCTGGCCCGACTCCTAGATCAGCTAGAACAGGAGACAGGGCTAACCAACCAGGGCTGGGAAAACTCTGAGGCGGCAACGGTGCTAGCAGAGGCGATCGCCCAAGGAATCCCACTCACCGGAGAGCAAGAAACCCTGCTCTATCGTCGGCTTTGGCGTCTGAGCGAACGGTTGCTGACGCTGATGGAAGACTTTTACAATCGGTTTTATTCCCAAAAGCTACCCCCATCCAAACCGCTTGCCCCACTCCCCAACTTATCTGCCGATCCTGAACCCTCAACCGTGTTGCGTGCCAACCAACAACTATCCGAGCGTCTGCAAGCGCTCCTTCAAGCTGCGCTAACTGTGGCCGAACAGTCTTTTGATCTGCCGCCCACTGGCACCGTGACCGATCGCTGTCGTCGTTTGGAGCAAGCGGGATGGGAGCGGATCTATCGGGAAGATTTGCAGCTTGAGACCCTGTCTCCCGTCGAGCAAGGGTTGGCCGATCGGGTGGCGGAAGATGCGAGCCTCCGCATCTGGCACATGCGCCTAGTTGAAACCTTTGTGAGCGTCACGGGGCGCTATGTGATCGAAAAACCAACGGTAGAGCGATTTGCCGATACGCTGCTGCTGATGTGGGATGCCGTTGCTCGGTTAAAAGGAGATGTTCCCTTTCCTCGCCCCATTCTCGGCCCCCAACGAGCTACCTTCACCGTGGGCACACCCATTTCTGTCAGCGATCGCTGGGATACCTACAAAGGCAATCGGCGTCAGGCCGTTTCTCAGCTTACTCAAGATCTGCAAACGGCCCTGGAAAAAATGCTTCATTCATAATTTGGTCGTGGTTGAATCACGTTAGGGTTTCAATGTTCTAGGAACCTGCAACCCCAACGTGATGGCCCGCGCTGCCATAAATAAGGCTAGAGCTAGCCACAGCAGTTGCACATTTTGGAGTTGCCATGCGGCGATCGCCATTGGCAAAAAGCCCACAACCGTAGCAACCAGAGCAGCCTGCCGTAAAATTCGGCCCTCTGTCAGGCCCAGAAAGTAGCCATCCAGCATATAGGCAATTGAGCCAAACCCCAACACGGGCAGCAGCCAAACCACATACTGCTGAATCTGGTTCAGCACCTCCCCATGATGCGTCAGCAAGCCAAACAACGACCCTGGCAGCAGGATAAATAGGCTGGCAAAAGCGATTCCCAGGACAAAACTTGCTCCCCCCGCCACCTGAATCAGCACCCTAAACTGGGTCGTCACACCTTGCCCGCGAAACATGCCAGCAAAGCTCTCTGTGGCAAAGGCCAGACCATCAATGAAATAGGCAGCCAGCGTCACTACTTGCAGCAAAACTGCATTGGTCGCCAGCACAACTGTCCCCATCGCTGAGCTGAAGTTGGTAAACAGCGAAAATGTTGAAACCAAAGCAAACGTCCGCACCAGGATATCGCCGTTGAGGACAAAGGCCGCTTTGAGCGCCTGAGCATTCAAAATCTTGGGAGCCACCGCCCGAATCTGCAACGGCTGGATCTCACGGCTCATAAGTCCTAGTCCCAAGAACAACATCAGATATTGACTGATGGCTGTTGCGGCTCCGGCCCCAGCGCTCTCCCAGCCCCAGCGCACGATAAATCCGTAATTCAACAGGATATTGGCCCCATTGCCAACCAGTGATAGCGCAAAAACTCGGCTCCCTTGGGCGCGTCCGAGAAACCAACCCAAAAGCACAAAGTTGATCAGCGTCGCAGGTGCGCCCCAAATCATAGCGTTGTAGTAAGTTTGACCAGAAACTTTGACCTCTGGTGTGGCACTCAGCAGCGCAAAACCTAATTCCCGCAGCGGGTATTGCAACATTAAAATTGCCAGACCCAGGGTGAGAGCGATCGCCCCATTTCGCAATCCAATCACCCAGACTTCATCAGCATCTCCCCGGCCAACGGCTTGAGCTGTCGTTCCGGTGGTGGCCATCCGCAAAAAGCCAAACGTCCAATAGATGTAGTTGAACAAGACGGTCGCCAGGGCAACGCCAGCGAGATGGCGAATCTCAGCCAAATGGCCTAAAAAAGCTACATCTATTAGCCCAGCCAGCGGCACCATCAGGTTAGACAGAATATTGATCAGGGCAAGCTGAAAAAAGCGACGCTGAAAGTTCATCATCAAGCCTTTGGGTTTTATATTTTTAACCACAACCCAATCCAGCCTAAAGCGTCTAGACTGGTTCTGGGATTGCAAATGCGACCGCGCTTCTAGGCTTGTCCCTCTTAAGCTTGTCCCTTCTAGGCTTGCCCCTTCTAGGTTTGTATTGACGGTGTGCTGGGTTCTGTTTATTCGGAGCAGTGGGCATGAAAAGCATTCAACAGGTCAAACGCCATCTCGTCAAAATGCAGGCTACACAGCAGAAAATGAGATCTGCTGCCTCGAAGTCTGACTGGGTGAAGGTCGCGCTTTGTCTACAGGCGATCGCCATCGAAGAGTTTGAATACTACGCCATCTACGAGTCAAACCTGTTTGATCTGGGGATTAGCTTTATCACGCTCAAGCCGATTGAGTATTTGTGCGAGCTGCTATTCGAGACGGCAATGTTGCGGCTGGCAAAGACTTAGGTTTGGGCTCTGAGAATCTGTTAGACTGCCTGGGCGAGTTGGTAGGTCTATGGCGATCGCCCCTGTGAATTCTCCCTCCCCAATGAAACTGCTGCTTTTATCGACGCCCGTTGGCCCTCTCGGTTCAGGGTTGGGCGGCGGCGTTGAGCTAACGCTAAAAAATATTGCTCAAGCGCTCGTCCTGCGGGGGCATACCGTTCAGGTGGTGGCTCCTCAAGGGTCTGTTTTGGAAGGAATTTCCCTGATTGAAATTCCGGGCAAGCTACAGACTACTGCCCAAACTAAAGGCCGTCAGGCGATCATCACCCTGCCCGAACAAGCTGTGCTCGCCAACATGTGGGATTATGCTCGTCAGGTGCAGGCCGACTTTGACGTGCTGATCAACTTTGCCTACGATTGGCTGCCGTTTTACCTGACGCCCTTCTTGCCGCGACCGATCGCCCACTTGGTCAGCATGGGGTCGCTCACCAATGCGATGGATCAGATCATTGGTCAAGTGGCTGAGCAGTTTCCCGCGACGATTGGCGTCCATAGCCAGTCTCAGGCAGAGACATTTCCCTTTGCTGAGCAATGCCGCATTCTAAGCAATGGCCTGGATCTATCGCTCTATCAATTTTGTGCAACACCCGGAAACAGTCTGGCCTGGGTGGGTCGGATTGCGCCTGAGAAAGGGATTGAAGATGCGATCGCCGCTGCCCAAATCACAGGCAGTCCTCTCACCGTATGGGGTGCCATGCCCGATCCAGGCTACTGGCAACAAATCACGGCGGCCTATCCTGATGCGCCTGTCACTTATGCCGGATTTCTCTCGACTGAGCAGCTTCAGCAACAACTAGGCCAGTGTCGAGGGTTGCTGATGACGCCCCACTGGATTGAAGCCTTTGGTAATGTCGCGATTGAAGCGCTGGCTTGCGGTGTTCCGGTGATTGCCTACCGTCGCGGTGGCCCTGCCGAAATTGTGCAGGATGGCCAGACTGGATGGCTAGTCGAACCTGACGCTGTTGAAGGTTTGGTAGAGGCGATCGCCAAACTTGACCAAATCGATCGCCAGACCTGCCGTCAACAGGCTGAAGCTCAGTATTCAATGGCTGCAATGGGCGATCGCGTCGAAGCCTGGATCAACGATATTCTCAAACTGTCTTTAGAACTTGAGTGACTCACAAAATCAAAAATTATTCATAGCCCACCCCCTACATTGAGCTAGGAGATTTGTCCTCTATCTCAGGTGAAGTATTGTAGAGACAAGTTTTGTTGCCCAATTCAAGATTTATATTGGCAGCGAGATTTGGAACTTGGTAAAGCGATCGCTCGTCCTTTTTTGAGGATGAGCTTAGGGTGCTAATCAAGTAAAAAAAACAACATTTGATTGTGTGTCCTCCCTTGGATTGATGTCGTTCTGTAGCTGGCATTGTTATAGTTTTAAAAGGGTGCAGGACAGCAAAATCAGGGTAATTTACTAGCTAGAGAGTTTTACAGCTCAAGAGCTTAAGAGCGAGAAAAACTCACAATCTGTAGAAGAGCAACTAGTCAAAACAATAGACTGCTCAAGTCGTTATCTCTGTTAAAGATATCTCTGTAAAATCGAATCAAAATTAGCGATCGCACAGAGTAAAACCTTTTCTTTTCTCCAATAGATATCAGTTCAAGGTGCCTCTCCGAGCTTGTTGAGCTTAGGTCTAAATTTTATGACGGTTGCACCCAATTCAAGTATTTCAGATCAGGCTAAAGAGCCCTTTGATTTGACGGTAGTGGTTCCTACCTTCAACGGAGAAAATCGCCTACCCAAAGTGTTGGAAAAACTCAAGCAGCAGCGGGGAATAGGCTCCATTAGATGGGAAGTTTTGGTCGTCGATAACAATAGCGATGATAATACAGAACAAGTAGTTCGTGATTACCAGGAAAATTGGCCCAAGCTTTACCCTCTGCGATATCACTTTGAGCCACGGCAAGGATTAGCTTTTGCGAGACAAAGCGCTGTAGAGCGAGCCAGGGGGCGTCTAGTGGGCTTCCTGGATGACGACAATTTACCCGCGCTCGACTGGGTTTCGGCGGCCTATGCGTTTGGCCAGACGCATCCCGATGTCGGTGTGTATGGCAGCAGAATCTATGGTGATTTTGAGACGCAACCACCTGAAAATTTCAACGAAATTGCTCCCTTTCTAGCTCTGATTGATCGGGGAGATCAAGAGACTTTTTATAGCCCAGAAAAGCGCGTCTTGCCGCCCGGTGCAGGTTTGGTTGTGCGCCGAAAAGTTTGGCTAAAGCATGTTCCTAAAACTCTAGTGCTGAACACAAAGACTGACAAGAATTTGATCCATAGAGGTGAAGATTTAGAGGCAGTTCTCCATATCCAGAAGGCGGGTTGGCAAGTCTGGTATAACCCCAAAATGACGGTCTATCATCAAATTCCTGCCTCGCGCTTGACAAGGGAATACTTGATGAACTTGATGTTGGGAATTGGTTTGAGTCGCCATCGTACTCGAATGCTCAGCATCAAACCCTGGTTACGACCGCTGGCAATCTGGGGATACATGTTAAACGATTTGAAGAAAATCATTTTTCATCTGATGCAGTATCAGTCAACCCTCAAGTCTGATTTAATCTCTGACTGCAAAATGCGTCTGTTTACAGCTAGTTTGGTTAGCCCTTTGTACATCTGGATCTTTGTTTATTGGAAGGCTTTAAAGGCTAGAACAATGCATCTGATCAGAGATAACAAGTTCCTGAAAGCTTAGTTCAATTCCACAAAAGCACCTGAAAATTAGAATATGCGCGTAGTCTCACATCTGGTTTCAGTGATCATTCCGGCCTACAACGCGGAGGCATTTGTCTGTCAGACGCTAGATTCTTTGCTGTCTCAAAGCTATCAGAACTTTGAAGCAATCGTTGTAGATGATGGATCTAGCGATCGCACGGCAGAGATTATCGAAGCCTATGCTCAAAAAGATGCTCGATTTAAGCTGCTCAAACAAAAAAATCAGGGTGTTGCAGCGGCTAGAAACTTGGCAATTCAGGCTTCCCAGGGTGAGTTTGTCGCGCCTTTGGATGCCGATGATGTGTGGCATCCTGACAAGCTTAAAAAACAAGTGGAATGCATCTTAGCAGCAGATTCATCAGTGGGTGTGGTTTATACCGGATCTGCCTTTATTAATGAAGATGGCTTCATTGGCAAGTCTGTTAACCCTCGCCATGAGGGGATAGTTTTACAAGAATTGATCTATGGAAACATTTTAATCAATGCCAGTTCTCCTCTGATTCGGCGGGCTTGCTTGGACGAAGTTGGCTACTACAACTGCTTCTATAAAGAGCAAAATGCTCAAGGCTGTGAAGATTGGGATTTGTACTTGCGTCTTGCCGAAAAGTACGAGTTTCTGTTTGTTTCAGGCTGTCTGGTTGGGTATCGACAGGTTAGAGGCAGCATGAGCTCTAAGGTCAAAGTCATGGAAAGAGCCTATCAGTTACTGATGCAAGAGGCTCACCTAAGAAATCCAGAAGTTCCCAATGACTTGTACCGTCGATCTAGAAGCTATTACCGCTGCTATTTGGCAGCTTTAAGCGGCAACAATGGCTACCACGGAACTGCGCTCACCCTGTTGTTTAAAGCCTTAGTGGGCGATCCAACTTGTATTACTCAATCCTATAAAACGTTAGTCAAAAACTTTGTGCTTTTGATGGTAAAACCGACCCATCCCAAAATGTATCTACAGCTGCAAAATCGGTTCAATCCTTCCAAAACAAGCAATCGGAAATTCTAAAGCCTCTGCATAAGCGGTATGGCTTTAGCCCCAATCATCCCAGGTTTGTATGAATCATCCTTCACAGCCCACCATTGCCCTATTGCATTGGGGCGATTTAATTGAAGACTTTTTAGATAGCATTGGTACGTCTTTTAAGTCTTTCTGTAGTGAGATGACCGGGGGATGGATGTTTGGATACATTGCAGCCCTACGCCTAGTTGGTGTGCAGACGGTTCTGTTCTGCATTTCAGACCAGGTACAGCATCCAACCTATTACACCCATACTCCCACTGGCGCTAAGATTTGCCTGCTGCCAGCACCAGCGCTCCACCGCTCAGCTCGACGCCGGATGCAGGAACCCTACGGGCGAACGCTAGAGGAAGTATTTTTAGAGGAAGTCGTTAACCAGAAGCCGCAGAGCCTCCGCAAGCCTTTTCTGGCAGGTCTGCGAGACATTACTCCCTATGTGGCCACGCCTATTCGAATGCTTGGCGATGAGCTGCGGCGGGAAGGCTGTCAGGCCATCCTGTGCCAAGAATATGAGTATGCTCGCTTTGATGCTTGTGTTTTGTTGGGGCAATTGATTCGAGTGCCTGTGTTTGCAACCTTTCAAGGAGGTGAATTGCAGCCTAGTCACTTGGAGCGCATGGTTCGACCGCTAGCGATGCGGGCTTGTGCAGGGCTGATTGTGGCGACTCAAACCGAAATGCATCGGGTTAAGGAGCGCTATGCCCTTCCATCTGAAAAGCTCTGTCAAATTTTTAACCCGATGGATGTTTCCAATTGGCGAGCTGTGAATCGGCAAGAAGCTCGATTGGCCCTAGACATCCCCATTGCCGCGCAGGTGGTGATCTACCACGGACGCATTGAAATCCACCGTAAAGGGCTCGATGTGTTGCTGGAAGCTTGGGCGCAGATTTGTCGCGATCGCCCCAACCCCAACCTTCAGCTCTTGTTGGTTGGAACGGGCAGCGATGCTGAAAAATTTCGTCAACTCCTGAGCAAAAAACAACTTCCTGGCATTACCTGGATTGATGAATATGTGCGCGATCGCCGCCTGCTCTGGCAATATCTCTCTGCCGCAGATGTCTATGTTCTGCCCTCTCGTCACGAAGGCTTTCCAGTTGCGCCTCTAGAAGCAATGGCCTGTGGGTTGCCGATCGTTGCCGCTGATGCTCCTGGAGTGCCTGATATTCTGGAGCAGGGAGAACTTTCCGGGGGGCTAATGGTGCCGCGTGAAGACCCGATGGCGATCGCCACAGCCCTGAGCCGCATTCTCGAAAATCCGTCCTTGGCGCAGGAACTAGGCCAACGTGCCCGACAGCGCATAGAGGACAGCTTTTCGCTAGAGACGATTGGTGATCAACTGCGAGACTTTTTGCTGAAGCCCAAGCAGAGGGTTTGAGTTTTGGATTTTGGGCGGTAAGATCTTTCACCTGATCAACTGAAACCTAAAATGCCTTTTCTGCCCTGTACGCCACCGCCGCCGCTTCAGCCTGGTGATTTGCTGTGGGCTGTTGCTCCCAGTGGAACTCTACGAGAACGAGAAAAGTTTGACCAGGGGGTGGAAATTTGGCGATCGCACGGCTACCAAGTCAAACTCAGCCCCGGATTTGATGGGCAATGGGGCTATCTGGCTGGGACCGATCAACAGCGGCGATCGCAGCTTGAGCAAGCCTGGAAAGATCCTGACTGTCGCGGCATTCTCTGCGTCAGAGGAGGGTATGGTGGAGCGCGTCTTCTGGAAGACTGGCAGTGGCCTCCGGTTGCGCCCAAGTGGCTGATTGGCTTTTCCGATATCACCAGCCTGCTGTGGAGTCTGAGTGGCCAGCAAATTTCTGGCGTACATGGTCCCCTGCTCACCACACTGTCGTCGGAACCGGATTGGTCTATTCAGCGGTTATTTGACTGGGTGGAGGGGCGATCGCTTCCTCCTTTACAAGGAACAAGCTGGGTCGGTGGACAGGCCACAGGGTTGCTCTTACCCGCCAATCTCACTGTCGCCACCCACTTGCTACAGACATCAGCCCAACCTGAGCTGGATGGCGTAATTTTGGCGATCGAAGATGTCACGGAAGCCCCCTACCGCATTGACCGGATGCTGACCCAGTGGCGGATGAGTGGCCTCTTTCAACAGGTGCGGGGAATTGCCGTAGGAAGATTTAGCCAGTGTCAGGCTCCAGCCAATGTACCTAGCTTCTCGGTGGAGGAGGTTTTGCGCGATCGCCTCACCGATCTAGACATCCCAGTCGTAGCCGATTTGCCCTTTGGTCACGACGGCCCCAATGCCGCCCTTCCGGTGGGGGTTCCAGTGGTGCTAGATGGCGATCGCGGCATCCTGTCCTACCAGGCTCCCGACAGAACACCGCAAAATCTCATCTAATCGCACTCACCTAATCGCACCTTGATCGCGCCTCACTCTGCGACTGAGTGAATTGTCTTAGAAGATTCTGCAAGTTGAAGCTCCTCACTGAGCAGCTCTTCGTAGATGGAAGGAAGTCTATCGGTCATCACGTTGGGTTCGATGCCATAGCCCAAACTTGTCCAGGTGCCGGATAAATGCTGCAAAACAGTGGTTAATTCTCCCATCCGCAGGCGCTCCGCCAGATCCATTCCCCATGCCTGCGGATCGCTGAGCCACTGATAGACAACCTGGTCTTGATATTTTGCCTCAAAGCTATAGGCTTTCCAAAAGAGAAACCGGGATGGTCCGGGGTGATATCGATCAGCCTTTTCAATCCAGGTGGTTGTGAGGAACTGGTAGCGTCCCGCCGCCGTGGTGCAGTTGCCGATGTTGGGACCCGCCACAATCGGCACACAGCGATCAGGATGGTGGCTCAGATCTCTAACATGTGTCCCGCCATAGAGGACCGTGTAAGGCCGAGCCGTGTTTGCTTCACTTGCCGAGATGGTTCGCATCAAGGCTCGAATATAGGGGTCGCCCCCCTGCATGACGAGTGGGGCAGAAAAAGTGCTTGCCTCTATCTCGATCTCGTTCCGGGGTGCGCGGATACTGGGGTCATCTTCCCCACCACCTCTCAGCCAGAAAAATGCGCCAACCAAAACCAGACTGATTACCAATAATCTGGCCCGAAGCCTGAAGCTCCGAGCCTTGCGTCGGGGGGGTGTTTTACTGAGCTGCGCTCTCAGAGAATGAATTTCAGAGGGAGGACTCACTCAAAGTACTGGAATTAGGTCTATCCTGTTTTAGCTCAATTTGGTCTCTACAGAGCTTAATTCTGTCCTTAAGAGACGCTTGCAAACATTTCTGCCAACGGCTGAGCAGGCGCGTCGGGCTTTGCAACAACTTCAACAATCTTGTTCCGCGAATCTGAATGGAGCAAGGCTTCCACACAGACTTGGGCGACCTTGGTTCGAGGGATACTCCCTTCGGAGAGATGGTCTGCACCCGCCATGACAATCGAATCCGTATTGTCATCATTCTTTAACCCACCCGGTCGAACAATGGTATAGGCAACTCCGCTGGCTTGGAGATATTCTTCTGCCTGCTTCTTCCAATGCAAAATCAGCCAAAACAGATTGAGCGGGTGAAAAAAGCGGGATGTGCAGAGAGAAGATACCATCACAAATTGCTCAATGCCTTTTTCCTTGGAGACATCGATCAAGTTTTTGTTACCTTCGTAGTCCACCTTGTAAGGCCCGGTTGGATCCAAGCTGGGAGCAGCTCCAGTGGCAGAAATCACAACTGTACTGTCTGCGATCGCCGCTCTCAAACTTTCTGGTTTTAGCACATCTCCAACCACTAGCTCTGCCGCTTGCGGGAGGATTTGCTTACCCTTTTCTAAATCTCGAACGAGAGCCCGCACCGGAATATTGCGCTGAACCAACTCTTGAACAATCCGGCGTCCAGTTTCACCAGTAGCCCCTGCTACAAATGCTTTCATAGTCTGTCTCTTTAATGGGTTTAACTCGTTTCCCTAAGGAGGTTTCAATGGGTGCTATTTTTCAATATTGATCGGGAAAGCTAGCATGTAATGAATGGCGTAACTCCAAATTGGGTTTCACCTCTCCGTCCTAGCAACGTCGTTTAACCAGGCTTTGAATTTACCAGATATTTATCCAATATCTCCGTAAATCAAGCATGGTTAAGCCTCTAGACAACAGGATATGCTGAACAGGCTGACGGGTTATCATTCAACCGGTAGAGTTCTACATTTAGACCTCTACCTTTAGATCTACGCACCGATGAATTTCTTTTTCCACCCTAGGTAGCAGGAACGATCTGATTTCGACACTAGTCGAGGGTTACAGTTCCGAAGCTATAGCTTGATCTCAATCTTCCGCACAAACTCCAGTTCTAAACGACTGAATTTACTTAGATAGCAAAGATCGCAGGAAAGTGTGTTTATGCAGGCAAACTCAGCTGAACATCAGCCCCTCGACGCTCCGAATTCGTTTCTCAATATCACGACGGGGCTGATAGATGGCAATGAACCTGCCGTAGAGAATTCGATTTGCCATGAGCAGGGACTAACGTACTTCCACGGCCAATACTCGAGCTGCATGGAAATGCATGCCGATGCTCGCACGGTTGCCCAGTACTTGGATGCTCATCAGGAATGGTTTCACCGCAGCGCTCATCCCATGAAGGCTGAGTCCTTGGGAGAAAACGGCTATGCGCTGATCATTGGCAAATTTGGTTCCTTTGGCTACGAAGTTGAACCCAAAGTGGGGCTCAACCTTCTTCCTCAAGGTCAAGATGGTGTCTACCGCATTGAAACGATCCCGATCCCTGACTATGTTCCCCCTGGATATGACGTAGATTTCCAGGCTGCGTTGGAGCTGGTTGAGACAGAAGTCAATGGGACCACCCTAACTCGCGTTGAGTGGGAACTGGATCTTAACGTGGCGATTTACTTTCCGCGTTTCATTTATGCTTTGCCCCAGTCGTTGATTCAGTCTACGGGCGATCGCCTCCTCAACCAGATTGTGCGGCAGATGTCTCGCAGTCTAACCCGCAAGGTTCAGGAAGACTTTCACAGCACTCTCAACATTCCCTTCCCCGACAAGTCTCGTCGTAAGCCTCTCTGGCGCTAGCGACAGGCTTACCAACTGAAAAAAGCTGGTCGATACAGAAGCAAATCTCTGAATCGGCCAGCTTTTTGTTTGGCTTTTTGTTTCCCTGGATTTGTCTCCCTGATTTATCTGCAATCGTAGAACCCAGAAAACTATCGAGTCACCGTGAGAGAGGTTTCCAGGCGTTGAGGCTCGTTTGCTCCGGGCGGAGTCCAGTAGAGCGCCTCAATCGCAACCTGATTGACCTCCGACCCGATGGAAAAATTCCCCACAAATGGGATGGTTTGACCAGGCCGAACGGCTTCAAACTCCAAGCTGTCAAAGCCTCCCTCAAACTGATCCGGATCGGTCGGAGAGGTGCCCACATAGGTGACTGAGACATTAGAAATAGGCTGGTCAGAGTGATTGGTAATGCAACCTACGAGCGCACTTCCGGCGTCTGCCGCACCAAATTGCAGATTCGTTAGCTCAATAGCGGGTGAGTCTGCTGTTCTCGCCACAGGCGAACAGGAAATCTGATCGGAAACGGTAATCGTGCTAACTGGGGGAGCTTCCGTTACGGTGGCTTGCGTAGCCGCTTGCTGCTGGGCCGTGGCGAGCTGAGTTTGATACTCGGGAAGTAGCTCCTGTGCAGAGGCATATCCTGGGCTGCCTGCAGGAATTTGATTGAGTAGCGCGATCGCCTGCTGCCACTGGCTAACCACCAGATTCCAATCATCCGCAGATTGTGCGGTCTGAGAAAGGGCGATCGCCGCATCTGCCCGACTCGCCGCGTCTTCTAACACATTGTTAGGTGAGGCTTCTGCTTCTGGAACAGTCTCGGTTGGCTCTGGCGACGGCGGGACAGTCTCTGGTACAGGTGTAGGAGTGGGGGTGGGGGTATTCAAGCTGGTCCACAGCGAATATCCAATCAAAGCCAAAATCCACCCTCCTACGAGGATTAGCACAACGGCTAGAAGAATAGAGGATGTCCCAAATCGAGCCGGCTGCCGTGGAGGTGTTGCGACGATTGGCGCTGGCGCTGGGCGGAGCGGTTCGCCTTCAAAATCGAGAGAGTTATCGATGGGATCGTCAATGGGGTCGTCAATGGGGTCGTCGATAGGGTTGCCGACGGGGCCACCAATCGAGCCATCCCCTATTGGCTGTTCCTCAAAGTTTGGCTCTCCTCCAGGCGGCATCAATATGGGGGCCTCTGGCTGATTCCAGGGGGAAGATTCATCAAACTCATTTTTGGGCTCTGATCCTGCCTCGATGTCCCACGGCTCCCCATTCTCTAGGGTATCCCACAGGTCATGATCTTCTGGGGGGCCGGAGTCGGCAGATTCTGAGAGGGGGAGAGGGATCGAATTTGGAGCAGCACCCTCTGGATCTAGACCCGGTTGGCGGTGGGGCGGATCGAGGGGGGACCGCAGTAGCGATTCGATATCTACTTCGATGTTTCCATCGTGTTCGTTTTGAAGGTTGTTGTCTTGAGGAAAGCTGTCATCCAGCGATTTAGACAGTGATTCAGAGTTAGATCGAGTCGGCTCAACCGCACCAACCGATTCCGAAGAAAGAATATTTGCCTCTAGCTGCTCCTCTGGAATGATGGGAAAGGTTTCCTCAGCTTGAGAACGCTTGGAGGGAGTAGAAGACAAAATCTCTGCTGGAACGATAGGCCCTGTGGCAGGTTCTCCCCCCTTCGGCTCAGCCTGAGGTGTGGTGATTGGGCCTGATTCTGGCTTTAAAGACTGGGGATCCATTCGACTAGCCTCTGCTCCAGGAACGGCAGGCAGAGGGGCCGTAGGCCGAGGCGGTGGGGGCGGGGGCGATGTCGGACGGGGTGAGATGGCTGGACCCGACTGAGACGGGTTGGGCACGGCAGGAACCGCTGAATCCAACTCAAATTCTTGCCGCCAAGTCGGAAATTGAGATCCAGTCTGTCGTCCCCAAATTTGCAGCGATTGGAGGGATTGGATGCCCAAGTTTTGAATGCCGCTGCGAACAAACGTTGTGAGAGCCGCCTGATTGGGAATTTGAGCAGATTCCAGCATGACCTGTAAGCGATCGCCCTGACGGACCACCTTGGCCACAATGCCCTTGGGCTGGAGAGAGCGGTTCATGAGAGTGGCGATCGCTTGGGGATCACCCTGCTTGGCCAGTTCCAGAAGGTTCGGCTGTGTCATAACTCGTTCAGAATCATCCCATCGTTTTGTTTTGCTTTTGCTTTACAATCGTGGCAACGGTGGGGCATATCCGGTTTCTGCGACTTGCCTTCCCGCTCGCCCTTATCGCTTGTCATCAGTTTTAGGCTTCAGTTTTAGGCTTATGAGTATTGGATATCTTGCCCTGGTTTTACACGCCCATCTACCTTTCGTCAGACACCCAGAAAGCGATTACGTCTTAGAAGAAGAATGGCTGTTTGAGGCAATTACAGAAACGTATATTCCTCTCCTCCAGGTTTTTGAGGGGCTGAAGCGGGACGGAGTCGATTTTAAGTTGACCATGAGTATGACACCTCCTTTGGTGTCCATGCTACGAGATCCGCTACTGCAAGATCGATATGACGAACACCTCTCTCAGCTAGAAGAGCTGGCTGAGCTTGAGATAGAGCGCAATGTTCACAATGGGCATGTTCGATATTTGGCAGAGCATTATGCCAGTGAGTTTAACAAGGTTCGGGATTTATGGGAGCGATATGACCGCGATCTGATCAAAGCCTTTAAGCAATTTCTAGATAGTAACAATCTAGAGATCATTACCTGTGGTGCGACCCACGGCTACTTCCCGCTGATGAAGATGTATCCTCAAGCGGTTTGGGCACAGATTAAGGTCGCTTGTGAGCATTACGAAGAAAGCTTTGGCCGTCCGCCCAAAGGAATTTGGCTTCCTGAATGCGCCTACTATGAGGGCGTAGAGCGGATGTTGGCGGATTCTAATCTACGCTACTTCTTGACCGACGGGCATGGAATTCTCTACGCGCGCCCCCGGCCTCGGTTTGGAACCTACGCCCCCATCTTTACAGAAACAGGCGTGGCGGCCTTTGGTCGAGATCATGAGTCTTCTCAACAGGTTTGGTCATCAGAAGTTGGCTATCCTGGTGCAGCAGAATACCGCGAGTTTTATCGCGACTTAGGCTGGGATGCAGAGTACGAATACATCAAGCCCTACATCATGCCCAATGGGCAGCGCAAAAACACGGGCATCAAGTACCACAAAATTACCGGAAAAGGCTTAGGGTTGGCCGATAAGGCTTGGTATGACCCCTACTGGGCGCGCGAAAAAGCGGCTGAACATGCTGGAAACTTTACGTTCAACCGGGGACGACAAGTTGAGCATCTGCATGGCATTATGCAGCGTCCACCTATCATTGTGTCGCCTTACGATGCAGAGTTATTTGGTCACTGGTGGTATGAAGGGCCGTGGTTCCTGGACTACCTGTTCCGCAAATCCTGGTTTGACCAAAATACCTATGCCATGACTCACCTGGCTGACTATCTAAAAAATCATCCGACGCAGCAGGTCTGTCGTCCGTCACAGTCGAGCTGGGGTTTCAAAGGATTCCATGAATATTGGCTGAACGAAACCAACTCCTGGATCTATCCGCACCTGCACAAAGCCGCTGAGCGCATGATCGATTTAGCGAATCATGAAGCAGCCGACGAGTTGGAATGGCGAGCCCTCAATCAGGCCGCCCGAGAGGTGCTCTTGGCTCAATCCTCTGACTGGGCCTTCATTATGCGAACCGGCACAATGGTGCCCTATGCAGTACGACGGACGCGATCGCACCTCATGCGATTCAACAAGCTCCGAGACGAGATCAAAGAGGGCAAGATTGACTCCGGTTGGCTAGAGAAGGTTGAAGAAATCGACAACATCTTCCCCAATATTAACTACCGGGTCTATCGACCTTTGTAAACGGGCTCTACGAGCTATGCGCTAGAACCTAAATCAGGCTAGTCGTAAGCACCATTTCTGCTGAGGATGGTGCTTTCTGTCCTTTAGAATCTTGAGAAGCTCAGGATTTTAGGGGCGATCGCCACAAGTCTGCCAAATCAGCATCTAGGCTAGATTGGGATGGCGTTTTGAATAAAAAGAGTAAAGCACTTCTGCTTCCTGGTCACTCTTGATTGGGTGCTGGATTCTGACGCCGTCCTCAAAATGAACGATCAGGCAAGGGCCGCCTCTTTCGCCCATCAGCTTTTTCCGTCTAACTTTAATGGATGACATAGTCTTCATGTTGTAATGGTTTCTAAAAAATCCATGTCGTGGTTCGTAGCGCTGCACCTGACGGAAAATGAGTCAGTTCTCCGACTTGAAATGGTTAGAAGCGTAGCGTAGCTACATGAAGTAGATGTCTGTAACCCTGAAGAATTTATTCGTAGTCTTACCGAACTAACAGTTGTAGACCGAACCTTTGTTCATGGTTATCATCAATCCTAGATTTTAGTTAGAAAAGTCACATCCTGCTTTCAGTGGATATTCAGTCCAAAAAGTCAGAACCCTGTGACAATCAGGCCTGTGGAGCAAGCATTCTATTACTTTTTGTATCGCTAACCTCTATCTTTTCACAGTGTCTACAGGCAGACTTCACGAAAAAATAACGGCATTACAGCCATCGGTGAAGATAAATTTATTTGATAAGAGATTAAGTTGTTGAGGCGACGAACCAAGCCCTAACCCAACGTTTGTTCAACATCGTTGTGCGCTTTGAGCAAGGCAGCAATTTTGCGGCGCATCAAAATGCCGGGTTTGTCGGTGAGCATGTGCTGCTCTTTGCTAGGGCTGAGGGGAACGTCGTAGTTGGTGGTTTCCAGAATGGCTTTGTCTTCTAGGGTGACGGCGCGATCGAAGGCAATCACATCTTCGGCATGGGTGTCTGCCTCAGTGTCATTCCGTAGGCAGAATTGCACAATTTGTGAAGTGCTGTCGTTGATGGGCGTCGCCGTATTAACGATGATGTGCTTTAAGCCGTTGGGGTAGGCAATTTGTAGCTTGACGGTAAACGGCAAAAACCAATCCATATCCATCGTTCGCAGGGTTTGGCTAGTGTCCATCTTCAGATTTTTTTGCTGAAGCTCTGGATTGACAACACCCAGCAAGGCTCGTAGATGAATCCCGTGCTTGGTTTCGGTGATCTCCATCTCGTCGGGAACGGGGTGATCGCTGCTGCCAAAGGTGGTGGTATGCACGAAGGTGGGATGAGCCGTGTCGAACTCATTTTCCATTACCCGCAGTCCGGCGACATGCCAAGGTTCATAGAATTCGGGGATGAGGCGAAATTCAGGCGAGCTAGCTTCGGGGAGTTCGGGAATATCGGCTAGGGGCTCTTCCAGGCAAACCCAGGCATAGCCATAGCGTTCGGCACAGCGATATCCTTCAACTCTGTAGCTGCCTGGAATCGGACCATCTGGCACCTGCGGCACATAGACACAGCTTCCGGTCGCGTCAAAGGTCCAACCATGATAGGGGCAGCGAATACAGCCATCGCTAACAGACCCTTTGGAGAGTTGGGCGGAGCGGTGGCAGCAGCGATCTTGCACGGCGGCGGGCTGACCTTCTTTATCCATCCAAAGAACTAGCTTTTGGCCGAGCAACTCAAAGGATTGAGGCCCTGCTGTAAGCTGCTGCATTGGAATGACGGGATACCAAAATCGCTTGAAAACGGGCTGCTTTGTGACCAACATAATATGACCCACATAAAAATAGTGTGACCAAAAATAGTGTGACCAACCTAAAAGTGAAAGGCGAACTGAAAGGCTGGCGGTGAGGGCTTTAGCCGTTCTAACGTATGGTCAATATAGGGCAGATCAATTTGGGATTGCGTCAAGTTCAATACGAACTGAGGCTGTTTTGCAAGTCTTAATAAGGACGGATAAAGCAGGTATTGGTGGGGAGAAGCGATCGCCCCCCTTTGTAAATCCTGAATGTAATCGAGATGCGCTAAACTTTACATAACTTAACCTTGACCAAGGAGTTGAAGCCTGAGGCAAGTGCTTATATGCGCGCTTGAACGTAGGGCAGAAAAAATACAGATTAGGATTCAGTGATGAAACGGACAACAGATCAATCAGTTGTCATTTTAGGCGGAGGGTTTTTAGGATTATTTACAGCTTTGCACTTGAGCGACCAACAGTATCCAGGCTCGGTGACGCTGATCGATCGTTGCGATCGCTTTGAGTTTAAGCCGCTGCTGTATGAGTGGCTGTCGAGTGAATTGAGCGAGGAGCAGGTTTGCCCCCGGTATGAAGCGCTATTGCAAGGGAGCGATATCACCTTCCGGCAGGAGACCGCTCAAGCGATTGACTTGAAAACCAACCGGGTTCAATTCCAGTCTGGAGCAGCACAGTCTTACGATCATTTGGTGTTGGCATTAGGAAGCTCGCCTGGATATGCTGGCGTTGAAGGAGCTAAGGAATATGCTCTGCCGTTTCGAACTCGCGCCCATGCCCTAAAACTGCGCCTTCATTTGCGGGGTTGTTTGCAGCAGGCCTTGAGTTGTCAGGATACAGCGCAGAGAAAGCAATTGCTCACGGTGGCGATCGCCGGCGGTGGTCCCAGTGGTGTAGAGCTTGCGGCCACACTCGCAGATCTTCTGCCGCGATGGTATGCCGGATGGGGCGGAGCCGCTGATGAAATCCAAGTGCTATTGCTCAATCGGTCTCAGCAAATTCTTTCAGGTGATCTGAATGATCCATTGCGAGAGGTGGCTAAAGCCGCACTGCAAGAACGGGCGGTTCCGGTAGAGGTGCGCTCAGAAGCCTCTGTGAGTGCAGTCTATGGCGATCGCCTCGAATATCAGCAGTACGATCAGACTCAGGTACTCCCGGCGGCCACGGTGGTTTGGACCGCCGGAACCGAGCTACACCCCTTGGTCAAAGCCTTGCCGATTCCAGACTCTCAGCGTGGCAAACATGGCCGTCTGCTGGTGTCTCCCACGCTGCAACTGCCTGATTTCCCGAATGTCTGGGCTGGAGGAGACTGTGCAACCCTGCTGGAAAACGAACTCCCGCCGACGGCGCAGGTGGCCTATCAACAGGGGCAGGCGATCGCAGAAAACCTGAAGGCGATCGCGACTGGCTCCCCCCTTCAAGCCGCCGATGTGTCGATGCGTGGCTCATTGCTGAAGCTAGGTATGGGGGCAGCAGGTGCCAATCTCTTTGAACATGTATCGCTTTCTGGAAAATCGGCAGATCTGATTCGCCGCAGTACCTATCTGACGCTATTACCTGTTCCGGCTCATCGTTTTAAAGCCACAGCTAGCTGGCTGGCCGACGAAATATTCAACGACGTCGTGCGTTGATGTAACGTGACTAAGTCAAGCTCTAGCTGGCTTGGCCTGTGAGACCCATAGTTCTAGGAAAATTGCGATGTTTGTCAACTACATCACCTTGATGCTGATCAACATGGTCGCCGGATTGTTTTTACTGGCGGGGTTTGTCTATCGGGGGCTAGATTCGGCCAACCCGAGACGTTGGATTCCAGGTTTTGGGATGACAGGGGCGATCGCCCTGTCAATGGGACTGCCAATGGTCTGGACTTGGCCTGTTCCGGGCAGTTTCAACATAGCCTTTGGCGAAATGACTGTCTTGTTCGGAATTTTATTTCTGACGACAGCGCTCGCCCTGGCCTTTGGCTGGGAGCTAATCACCATTGCCATTTACGGAATTTTTGCTGGACTAGCTGCGATCATGATCGGCATTCAAATGATCAATCTCGACCTGACGCGCCGCCCGCTGATTTCTGGAATTGGCTTTATCCTCACCGGACTAGGCGGTGTTCTAGCTGCACCCACGCTGCTGTATCTCAAGACCAACATGATCTGGCGCACCACTGGAGCCGCGACCTTAGTGATCGCCGCATTGATCTGGGCCTTAACTGGATACATGGCCTACTGGGGACACATGGAAAGCTTTACCGATTGGCAGCCTCAGACGATGCAGTAGTCTTAGCCTGGTTGCGGCGGAGCATCTCAACCTGCCGTTGCCGCTCCATTTGGCGCTCTAGTCTCTCCTCCGTCAGACTCTCAAAGCAGTGAGGGCAGAAGATGCCTTCCCGGTAAGTCGGCAATGCTTTGTCCTGGTCAGAAATCGGGTGGCCGCAAGCTCGACAGCTATTATACGAGCCTTCTTCCAATCCGTGCTTGACGGCAACCCGCTGATCAAAAACAAAACACTCACCTTGCCATAGGCTCTGCTCAGGGGGGACTATCTCTAGATACTTTAAAATGCCGCCCTGAAGCTGATACACCTCCTGAAAGCCTTGCTCAATCAGGAGAGAAGATGCTTTTTCGCAGCGAATTCCACCTGTGCAAAACAGGGCCACTTTTTTGTGCGTTTGAGGATCGAGATTTTGATGAATATAGTCTGGGAAGTCTCGGAAAGATTGGGTTTGCGGATCTTTCGCGCCCTGAAAGGTGCCGATGCTGACTTCGTAATCGTTGCGCGTGTCGATCAGCGTCACCTCTGGGTCAGAAATAATTTGATTCCATTCTTCCGGTGAGACGCGGACGCCAACCTTTTGGTTTGGATCAATACCTGGAACGCCGATGGTGATGATCTCTTTTTTAACGCGGACTTTGAGCTTCTCGAAGGGGGGAGCGGTTGTGCAAGACTCGCGATGTTCTAAGTCTGAGAGTGGTGGATCCGATCGCAAAAGAGCCAACACTGCGTCAATCGCTTCCCGACTGCCAGCAATCGTGCCGTTGATGCCCTCTTCTGCTAACAAGATAGTCCCTTTGACGTTGCGATCTTGGCAGTAGGCAAACAGGGGCGATCGCTTTTGGTTAAAATCTGGCAGCTTGGCAAATTTGTAGAAGGCTGCAACAACGTAGGTCATGGATCTTCTGATGGCATCTTGTGCGGTAGTTTGGCGATCGCCGAAACGAACCCCAACAGATTTTGATTTTATCTCAAGGGCGATCGCCCCTTCTAAATCAACCCAGATTCACTCAGCTTGAAATCCATAGCAGACTGATTTTGCGGTATATTGCTATAGGAATTCACCGAGCGATCGCAGAGTGAAGCCACGGGGGTATAGCTCAGTTGGTAGAGCGCCTGCTTTGCAAGCAGGACGTCAGCGGTTCGAGTCCGCTTACCTCCATAGAATTCTTCTCAGTCGATATAATCCTAGTTGCAAGGGCCTCGTTGCAAGGGCCTCGTTGCTAGGGGCGATCGCCCGACCTAAGCGTTGGGCTAGCGAACCATTGGATTAAGCAACCGTTGGGCTAAAGTCACGCAACATCTTTCGGAGTTCCATGGTGTGCAACTCTTCCTGCCCAATCATGCCGCGAGCATACTCTTCTAGATAAATACTGGCATCCGTGACAGTCCCCAGCAAATCTTTGTAGAGCTGTAGCGCCGCAGTCTCATGGTTGAGACTTTCCAGCAAAATATGGTAGACCGAATGCTTATCGGTTTCCTCAATGGGAGAAATTCGCACCGTCGGATGCCCTTCCAGCCCCGTAATAATTTCGCCTGCCTGCTGGGCGTGGAGCAAAGATTCGGTAGATTGCCCCTTCAAAAACTCCACAATTGGAATGCGATTAGGACCTGTCACCATCAGCGCATAGTGAGTGTAGCGGACCACCCCAGAAAGCTCCGCCTCCATAATGGCGTTGAGTAGATAGATGGTTTTTTCGGTATCAAGTTCTTTCATGAATGGATAAAGATAGATCTCAGGTCATTTCAGCCTCAATCCCTCATCTTGCAGGACATCTCCGCCTAAGGCGCATTTTGTTAGCAAGCCTTAAGCAATGAGATTAAACATCTCATTCCTCCGAGGTACTCCCGCCAGAATGCGATAGCGTTTGGCGGGGGGAGGATAAGAGATCTAGGTCGCTTCGGGGTTGAGATCGATCATGCGGCGAGTTGCGTAGGTGCCGATCGGACTCCAAAGCACATAGGGCACCAGCAACAGAGTCGCCCATTGCGAGATCGGCCAAATGATTAAAGCTAAAACAACGCTCAGGAGAAACCCCATTCCGCCCAAAAAGGTTCCGGCGGCAAGGCTACGGGTTCTTAGCGTCACAGGGATATAAGCTACTGTGACAATCTCTATCAGCAGGTAAAGCCCCATCAATCCCCACGTATGAGCACTGCCTGGATCGCTGTTCCAGACGACGAGAGCCGATCCAGCTCCGCAGATAAACAACACCGTCCAAATAAACGGAATCGCAGGCTCAAAAAATAGCCAACTTGGGCGATCTAAACGCGTTGCCCAAGGCAGATCTCTAGGACGGGCCAAAAAGGTTCCGAAAGCAACCAGAAACGTTATGCCACCAATCACCATCCAGGGTTCAAACATCGCTCTACTCCTTGGTCAGCAGGTCTCGTTGACAAAGACTCTGCTGCCGTCACTCCAAAAAATTTTCTATCGCAGCGGTCCCCCGTTACCTACAGGCTGTACTCACAAGTCGCACTCACAGGCTGCACTTACAGGCCGTAGAGCGTTACAGCTCTACCAGGATCGCTCTATCTTGATCCTGTCAGCTTGACAAAACACTTGAATCAACCTTTGGTTTGAGGTTGCCATCCTGATTGATTGACAAATGTTCTCAGGGATGGGCTTCGGCTGCGCTCAACCCACGGTCAAAGTTGGCTCGCAGGTTGAGCGCAGTCGAAACCTGAACAATGACCAGAAGAACGACGCAGGTCAAAATCTGCTCAGATTTAAGATCAGCCCCTCCTTTGGAGAGAAGTAGGAGATAAAAGGAAGCCTCTATCCTTTGAAGGGAGGCTACACATCCGGGTGTTGCAAATGGGTGTTGCAAAATTCTGGCAGACCAGACAATTCTTTTTGCGAAAGTGCCTGGTTTTCTAAAGATGACATAACAGACATCGGGACGGGGGACAATTAGTGGTAAATAGAAGTTGTGACGATGGAGTGAACTGCATTGAGACCTTAACTTTTTGATTTTATTCAAAATCATTAATTAAACTGCCAAGCTGCTTTGCCTTGTTTGCAAAGTCTATAGGCTCCATAGATTGATTCAATTTGTTCAAACAAGATTACTGTATGACTATTGCTGCATCAACTCATCTTTCGCGCAACTGGATAGCGATCGCCTTTATAACAGCTGTTCATATTCTGGCAATTTTTGCTTTTCTCCCAAGTAACTTTAGCTGGGCAGCCATTGGGCTAGCTTTAGCTTTGCATTGGGTTACGGGAGGGTTAGGTATTACATTAGGTTGGCACCGATTGGCGTCTCACCGAAGTTTTCGGGCTCCCAAATGGCTGGAATACTTTCTCATTTTCTGCGGTTCTTTATCGATGGAAGGAGGGGTGATTCCGTGGGTTGGGCTACACCGATATCATCATCTTTATTCTGATCAAGAAACCGATCCACATGACTCTGGTAAAGGGTTTTGGTGGAGCCATGTTGGCTGGATGATGCACGATATTCCTGCTAAGGATAAGATCCAACGGCTGACGAGAGATATTGCCAACGATCCGGTTTACAAGTTTTTAGATCGTTACTTTTTGGTTCCTCAGGTGATTCTGGCTATCTGCCTATACGCTTTGGGAGGATGGCCGTTTGTATTTTGGGGTATTTTTGTCCGACTGGTGCTAGTTTTCCATTCCACCTGGCTGGTCAACAGTGCGGCGCACAAGTTTGGCTATCGGGCCTACAAAGAGGGCGATCGCGCTACCAACTGCTGGTGGGTGGCATTACTCACCTACGGCGAAGGTTGGCACAACAACCACCATGCTTTCCAATATTCTGCGCGACATGGCTTGAAGTGGTGGGAAGTTGATGTCACTTGGATGACGATCCGAACACTACAGTTTTTGGGTCTCGCCAAGAAGGTCAAGTTGCCAGAGGAAAACTATATAGAAGCAGAGTGATAAAGAGATGTTTTCATTTCTCTTCTAGTTTAGGGCTCTTCAAGTTCGAGGGCATCTAACAGCTGATCTGAAAAGGCTTTTTGCATAAACCTCAAGCAGATATAGCCCAGCTCAGAAACACTGACAAACTGCTTCAAATCATCTGATGCGGGTGGAATGTCTTTGACATGCAGGCTAGCATTAGATGAACTCTCAACTAGCTCTAGATCACATAAGCGAATTAAATCTTTCTCAAAGCTTTCTTTGCGTTCGTAAGAGAGGGGTTGGTCAGAAGCTAGCTTTTTCAGAAGTTCCCTTTCCTGGGTGCCAAGCAGATCTCTAACCAGCAAGCCAGCGAGATTTTTGATTTCTTGCTTTTGTATGTTTTGAACCTGGTTGATTTTTCCCTGCTTTTCTTCGATTTCCTCTAGCTTAACGGTCACGCCTTCTGAACCAACCCGCAGCTTGGCGAGCCTTTCTGTGACATCAGAGTTGACCAAAATTATGAGTGCCAGGAGTGCAACTTCGGTATATCCAAGTCGCCTGTCCTCTGGATCAATCTCACCGAGTACCAGAAGGACAAGATAAAGTAACCCCAAAACGCTAACTAAGGGAACCAGGAGATTTTTTCTGAAGCACCTAAATACTTTTGTAATGCTTGCCATATGCTGAACCTGCTACCAAGTTAATGGTAGCGTCCAGCCTTGTTAAGGAAGTCAGCCTGCTACGGTAGAGACAATTGGCGTCTCTTAACAGGTTATTCCATCAGTTTGTTCCATCCTCGCCACAAGTGCCTGTCTCACAAACCGGATACACCGTGTTGTAGGTGCTGGAGCGCTTGCCAAATAGGGTATAGCGATTGTCGCGGACTTGTTCGTAGATGCGATCGCCCGCCCATTTCATCCCCGGAAGCGCCCGATAGGCATTGACAAAGATCTCTCCCATGGGCAACAGGCGACCAATTTCTTCGGCGGCGCTACTGCCTTGCCAACGTAGGTGAGGATGATCGCGATTAATTAAGATCATGCCCTGCTCGCAGTCTTGGGAGGTAATGCCATATTGATCAAGGGTCGATTGATCCTGCATCGGCACATACTGAAATTTTTCCCCCTGATCAAGGTTTTCGAGGAGTTGAACGAGGGTGACGCAAAGGTTGCAGGTGCCGTCGTAAATTACAGAATAGGGCACGGAATAGGGCATGGCGATCGCAGAAAAGTCAATATTCTAGAAGTCCTTCTTCACTCTAACGCAGCCCTGACCGCAGTTCTGAGCAGCTAATCTACCTTTTGGTATATTGTGGTACCGAATTTTAGCCGTGTATAAGAAATAATTCCTAAAAAATATCTAAAAATCCATATTTCTTTGGCTCTTATGAGGGGCGATCGCTTCAAATCGGTCTCTCTGAAGTCAAAAAAACAAAATTGAAGCATGTTGAGGCGGCCTTAACTTGTTAAAGTTTTACCTGCCCTAAAGCAGTTCTTAAACAGACGTTAACCTTTTCTTCACCCAGAGTTCCTAAAATCAAGGCGGACTGAGTATTGCGATCGCGCTCATGAGAGTTTTGTTGGAAATTGCTTGGGTCTCTCACTCAGCAAGCTCAGTTAAACATTTCTCAGGTTCAGCAAACGCCAAATATCTGGGTCATCGAATTTGATCGAACCGAGATACCACTTTGAGTCTTCTTGAATTTAAGGATAAGGATGCTATCCCCCATGTTCCCTAAGCGTCAAAAACTTCTAGCTTCCTCTTTGGTAGCTCTTTCTCTAGGTGTTGCGGCCTGCCAACCCGGTACCGATGCTCCCACTGCTGATGCTCCCACCGGAGACGCACCTGCAACAGGTGGTGTCGTCGCCATCAGTGGCGCAGGTGCGACCTTCCCCGCTCCTCTTTTTCAGCGCTGGTTTGATGAGTACAACCGGAATGTTGACTCCAATGTGCAGGTCAGCTATCAGTCAGTGGGTAGCGGTGCAGGTCTAGAGCAGTACATCAACGGCACAGTAGACTTTGGTGCCAGTGAAGCCCCCCTGACAGAAGACGAAGATCGATTGGCGTCATTCCAACAAGCCTATCCCTATCCACCTCTACAAATTCCAATTACAGGTGGGTATGTCGTTTTCTCTCACAATATTCCCGGTGTTGAGGACGAAGAACTACGCCTCTCTCGCGAAAGCTACTGCGGTATCGTAACAGGTGAGATCACCAGTTGGAATGATCCAGCTCTCACTCAAGAGAACCCTAATTTAGATCTTCCCAACTTACCTATTACCTGGGTGCATCGCTCCGATGGTAGCGGTACAACCTTTGTATTTGTCAACCATATCGACACCGTCTGCCCAGGCTGGCAAGCTGGCGTCGGAACTTCGGTAGACTGGCCAGTAGGAATTGGTGGTCAGGGTAACGAAGGGGTTGCAGCAGCCATTGAACAAAATGAAGGAGCTATTGGTTACCTCTCCTATGCTTATGCAGCGCTGAATGATATCCCCGTTGCTTTGATTGAAAATGCAGCAGGAAACTACCCAGAGCCTACTCCCCAAAATGCTGCAAACGCACTGTTGGGAGAAGAGGTTCCTGAAGACTTTGCGTTGCTTGTACCCGATCCTCAGGAAGCCAATGCGTATCCAATCGTTGGATTGGTATGGGTTTTGATCTATCGGGAGTATGATGATCCTCAAAGATGGCAAGCTATGCGTGATGTCTTTGAGTGGTCCTTAGGCCCAGAAGGGACTCAACTCACAGAAGAACTGTTCTACGTGCCTCTACCCGATGAGTTAGTGGAGCGGATTCGGCAAGAGTTTGATCAGGTTGATGCTGGCTAAGGGAATCTTTAACGCTTAGGGCCAATCCGAGGACTCATGAGAGGGTTTTAAAAAATCTCCTTTAGAGCTCTCGGATTAGCTCTAAAGTTGAATAGGATGAGAAATCTAGAGGGGCAACCATGAGTTCAGTGACTGGGGAGTCATATCAACCCGTCAGGCAGAGCATCGAAAAACGGCCTACAACAGCACGAGCCTTAGATTTAGGCTTTTGGGGTCTAACGCTGCTATTAGCAGTTGGAATTATTGCAGTTCTAGCCTGGGTCATTCTTCAGGTTGGGGGTTCAGCTTTGCCTGCAATCCAAACCTTTGGCTTACGTTTTTTGGTGACAACGACCTGGAATCCTGTAACGGGCGTCTACGGGGCTCTACCGCAAGTCTATGGCACTTTAGTAACTGCGACAATTGCCCTCTTGCTAGCGGTTCCGGTCGGGGTCGGCGTTGCCATTTTTCTCACTGAGGATTTCATTCCCTCTTACATCCGGACTCCCATCTCGTTTGCAATCGAGCTGATTGTTGCGATTCCTAGCGTCGTTCTGGGTCTTTGGGGCATTTTTGTTCTGATTCCGTTTTTGAATCCTTTCTTTCGCTTCCTCAACAGCACGCTAGGCTGGATTCCGATTTTCGGCGGGACACCCAGAGGGACAAACCTGCTCATTGTAGGGATTGTTCTCGCTGTGATGATTTCACCCGTGATTATCTCGATTACTCGCGGTACGCTACTGGCGCTTCCTGCTAATCTGCGTCAGGGGTCGATGGCTCTTGGTGCAACTCGCTGGGAAACAATTCTGCGGGTTTTGGTACCTGCTGGGCTATCGGGGATTATTAGCTCCATCATGCTGGCACTGGGTCGGGCACTGGGAGAGACGATGGTTGCGGCGATGCTGATTGGGAATGCTAACCGCATCAATGTTTCTATCTTGGAGCCCGGATCAACGATCACGTCCTTGATTGCATCTCAGTTTGGGGAGGCGGGACGTACCCAGGTTTCGGCGTTGCTCTATTCCGGCCTGATTTTGATGATTATGACTTTGATTGTCAATGTCATTGCCCAGCTGATTATTCGCAGATTCCAAAACGTCGAGTAGAAGCCCGAGTGTTGCCCAGAGAGGTGTCAAAGTTTTATGTCTACCCTGCACGATCAAACGACTCCTACGCCCAATCAGATTGATTTGACCAATTCGGCGATCTCCCCCTCTAGAAATGTCTTGAGCGTTGTCTTAACGGTTTTAGGGGGAATATTCACGCTGTTGGTGCTGATTCCGCTGGTTGCAGTCCTTTGGGATGTTGCTCGCACAGGAGTTCCCCGTTTAGATTTAGAAATTTTTACTGAGTTGCCGCCACCACCCGGTCTAACGGAAGGTGGATTTGGTCATGCCATTCTCGGTAGTTTAATTACCCTTGGTATTGCTGCAGCGTTTAGCGTCCCGTTTGGTGTGCTAGCTGCCGTTTACCTGTCCGAATTTGGTCGGGGTACAAAACTGGCTTATTGGGTCAGATTTTCTGCCAATGTGCTGACGGGTGTGCCTGCGATTATCAGTGGTTTGTTTGCCTACTCGATTGTGGTTCTCACGACAGGCAACTTTTCTGCATTTGCAGGAGGCGTGGCGCTAGCGGTGCTGATGTTGCCAATTGTGGTGCGAGCGACAGAGGAAGGGCTACTACTGGTGCCTCAGGAGATGCGGCAGGCTGCGATTGGGATTGGGGCAACTCGGTTTCAGACGGTTGCACAAATTGTGATTCCGGCGGCACTGCCTGCGATCGCCACAGGTGTGGTTTTGGCATTAGCAAGAGCGGCGGGTGAGGCTGCGCCCCTGCTGTTTACCGCACTAAACAACAACTTTTGGTCTACTGATCTATTTCGCCCGATCGCAACCCTCCCGGTGCTGATTTACTTCTTCGCGATCATTCCCTACAAAGCTTCGCAAGAGTTGGCTTGGGCAGCTGCATTAGTTTTGTTGGGGATTGTTTTGCTTTGCAGCATTCTGGCTCGCTTCTTCACCCGTGCCAGAACCTTCTAGCTGCTCCAGAACACCTTGTTAATCTCCCTGTGACTCCTATTTTTGAGGTCTACTCTTCTCATGCATCAGCAATCTCAAGCTCCAGTCAATGTTGCTCAGAGTGTTTTCCAACTTGAAAATGTCTCTGTCTACTACGGCTCAACTCTGGCCCTGCGGAATGTCGCGATGGATATTCCCGAAAAGCAAATTACAGCCTACATTGGGCCTTCGGGTTGCGGTAAAAGTACGCTGGTGCGCTGCTTAAATCGCTTGAATGATTTGATTCCCTCTGCCAGAGTCGAAGGGAAAATCCGATATCATGGTCGCGATCTCTACGAAGAAAAGGTAGACCCCGTAGTTGTGCGTCGTCAGATTGGGATGGTGTTCCAGAAGCCAAACCCATTCCCAAAGACCATCTACGACAACATTGCCTTTGGGGCCAAGATTAATGGTTTTAAAGGTGACATGGATGAACTGGTGGAGCAATCGCTTCGCAAAGCTGCCCTCTGGGAGGAAGTGAAAGACAAGCTGAAGCAAAGCGGCCTCTCACTCTCGGGGGGGCAACAGCAGCGGCTTTGCATTGCGCGGGCGATCGCCATCGAACCTGACGTGATTTTGATGGACGAGCCTTGCTCAGCCTTAGACCCGATTTCTACCTTGCGGGTCGAAGAACTGATGAATGAGCTCAAAACTCAGTACACCATTGTCATCGTGACTCACAACATGCAGCAGGCATCTCGCGTGTCTGATATGACTGCCTTCTTTAATGCTCAAGCCGACGAAAAAGGCAATCGTTCTGGCTACCTCGTTGAATTCGATCGCACTGAAAAGATCTTCAACAACCCCCAAGAAGAATACACGCGAGACTACGTTAGCGGTCGGTTTGGTTAATGATTGGGAATTAGCTGTAAAGATCCTAAAAGAGCCAGGTCGCTAACTCGGTCAGAGTTAAACGAATTAGGCTCTTAATTTTTGACACTCTCCGCGCTAAAGCGACGGAGATTCTTCTTTCAGCGAGCCAACTTACCCTGACAGGCTTGCGCCAGCCAAGATAGAGGTCGATTCTCCAGAAGCGTTGCCTGCATCCAGTGCAGAGGTTCCGACGTGCCCCGTCGTACCCAGTCCTGAGTTAAGGATGTTGAGCGCGGCATTGTGGTCACGATCTAGCCTGCACCCACATTGGCAAACATGCGTCCTTGTGGATAGGGACTTCTTGACCACCGTGCCGCAACTAGAGCATTCTTGGGAGGTGTAAGCAGGATTCACAGCAATGGTGATCCGGCCAAACACTTTCGCGAAATACTCCAGCCACACTCTAAATTGATACCACCCAGCATCGCTGATTGACTTGGCTAGGCAGTGGTTTTTGACCATGTTCTTCACTCTCAAGTCTTCGTAGACGACAACATCGTTAGATGTGATAACGCACCGTGCCAACTTCACGGCATGGTCTTTACGCTGCCTACTTATCTTGAGGTGAACTTTGCCCAGTCGAACTCTCGCTTTGCCTCTATTGCTAGAGCCTTTCTCTTTGCGGCTGACTCTTCGCTGAGCCCGCTTCAGCTTTTTCTCCCCCAATCTATAAAACCGGGGATTGTCAGCTTTGTCGCCCAGCGAATCGGTGTAGAAGCTTTCAAGTCCTACATCCAAGCCGATGGCTCTGTGGGTGGGCTGAACCTCTTCACGTCGCTCGACCTGAACGCAGAACTGGGCATAGTAGCCGTCACCTCTCTTGATCAGCCTGACCCGCTTGATCTGCTCCTTCGAGTAGAAGTTGAGGTCGCGAGTTCCCTTGAGCTTCAACTTGCCGATTCCCAGCTTGTCGGTGAAAGTAATCGACTTGCGATTATTGGCCAGCTTCCAACTCTGGGTTTTGTACTCAATTGAGCGATTATCCTTCTGGAAGTGTGGATAGCCCTTTCTGCCAAGGACTTTCTTTTTACAGTTGTCGTAGAAGCGAGATATGGCTGCCCATGCTCGGTCTGCTGATGCCTGCCTAGACATCGCATTGAGCTTGTCGGCAAACGGAAACGCTTTGGCCAGCGCAGCACTATATTTGCTGAGGTCATATTTTCCAGTCTTGGGGCTGTCCATCCACAAGCGGATACACTTGTTGCGAATGAACTGAACCACCCGAATACCCTCGTCAATGGCGGCGAACTGACTGGGCTTACCGTAAGCCTTGAACTCAAGTACGAGCATGATTCGACCTCATCAATGCATGTTTATATGCTACTACTCCTAGCGTATGATGACAATGCGGCTAAAGCCGCCGAGTCGCTTTTCCACTCCGCTCTAAAGAGACGGAGCTATCAAGCTCCCGAACTCTTCTCGTATATTAGTAGTGGTGCCATTGGCTATGTGTGCGATCGCGGCCTCCTGCTGGCTATTCACTGCTCACTGAGAATAATTTCTATGCAAGCTGATTCCCCAACTGTAGTAAATACTGAGACCGTTTTTCAGGTTGAAAATCTCTCTATTTACTACGGTTCCACTCCCGCCGTTCAAAATGTGTACCTCACGATTCCGAAAAACCAAATCACCGCTTTCATTGGTCCTTCGGGATGTGGAAAAAGTACGCTAATCCGCAGTTTTAATCGTCTCAACGACTTGATTCCGACAGCACGCATCGAAGGCAAAATCCTTTACCACGGTGCAGATCTGTACGACAAGCGGGTTGACCCAGTTGAAGTGCGGCGACGAATCGGCATGGTATTTCAGAAGCCAAACCCATTCCCAAAGACCATCTACGACAACATTGCCTTTGGGGCTCGCATCAATGGGATTCGAGGCGATATGGATGAGCTGGTTGAGCAGTCTCTTCGACAAGCTGCGCTCTGGGATGAGGTCAAAGATAAGCTAAAAGAAAGCGGCCTTTCGCTCTCAGGTGGCCAACAGCAGCGGCTTTGCATTGCGCGGGCACTGGCGATCGAGCCAGAAGTCTTGTTGATGGATGAACCCTGTTCTGCCCTCGACCCAATCTCAACCCTCCGCATTGAAGATCTGATGCATGATCTGAAGCAGAAATATACGATCATCATCGTGACTCACAACATGCAGCAGGCCTCTCGCGCTTCAGACCTGACTGCCTTCTTCAATGCTGAAGCCAAAGAAGATGGTTCTCGCAGTGGCCACTTAGTCGAGTTTGCGGAAACCCACAAAATTTTTAATAACCCTAGCCAAACTTCTACCCAAGACTATGTCAGTGGTCGCTTTGGATAATAACTGCTAAGCAGCAGCATGGCAGAGCTTAGGTTGAATTGGGAGGGGGCGATCGCCTCCCTGATTTTTTGGGCGTCTAAATCAACTGCATCAGGTTTAAGATGGAAGAGAGTAAAGTTCTGTAACGAAACCCTCATCTGCTGGCGAGATTTCTATGACGCTCTCTCCGGAACTGCCCACAACTTCCAATTCTCTTGCTGTCGCCAAAACCTGGACTTGGCGAGGATTCCCCATCTGCTACCAGACAGCAGGGCAGGCGGGTCCATCTGTAGTACTGGTGCATGGCTTTGGTGCATCCTGGGGCCACTGGCGAAAAAATATTCCAGGGTTGGCCAAAACTTGTCGAGTCTACGCAATCGACTTAATTGGATTTGGGCGATCGGCAAAACCTGCTCCCAGCGAAATCAACTACACCTTCGAAACTTGGGGGCAGCAGCTCGCTGACTTTTGCCGCGAGGTGGTCGGCACTCCGGTTGTTTTGGTGGGCAACTCCATCGGCTGTATCGCAGCTATGCAAGCAGTCGTAGATCATCCTGATATCGCTACCAAGGTTGCTCTGATCAACTGCTCCTTACGTCTGTTGCACGATCGCCATCGCGAAAATCTGCCCTGGTATCGGCGGATGGGGACACCAATGCTGCAAGCCGTACTGGCAAAGCGTTGGATTGGTCACGGATTCTTTAAGCTGCTGGCTCGACCTCAAACCGTCCGCAAAATCCTGTTGAAGGCGTACCACCAACCGGATGCCGTTACCGACGAGCTAGTCGATATGCTGATGGCTCCTGCCAGTGATGTCGGAGCTGCAGATGTCTTTTTGGCCTTCACGCGCTATTCCCAAGGCCCCCTGCCAGAAGACCTACTAGAGGTGCTGCCCTGTCCTGCCATTTTGTTGTGGGGAGAAGAAGATCCTTGGGAGCCGATTGCCCTTGGCCAAAAGCTAGCTGAATTTCCTGCCATCAAGCAGTTTATTCCACTGGCGCGAGCAGGACACTGCCCTCAAGATGAAGTTCCTGAGCAGGTTAACTCTATTTTGCAAGAATGGGTATTTCAGCCGCCTGACTAATTGATAGGCTGTTTTGCTTTATGGGCTATTTTGCTTTTTTATAGACCGTTTTGCCTCGCTCTTAGCCAGTCTTGTCCTACCTGAATCGTCACATCTGATTGCAAACTACCGGTGCTTTCAGTGCGGACTTCGCCAAATCCCAAAGCACGCTTCACGGCTTCGGCAGTTTCCACGTCTCCCTGCTGAGCTAGGATGCGGGTGACACTAAGCGGTTCGCTCCAGTCATTGTCTACGTAGACATTGCTATATCCTGAATCTTCTAGCGTATTAATCAATCGGCGCACGGCTCCCGATCGCCCTGTGCTGTCTTGGATAGCAACTCGCACATAGCTTGGATCCACCCCATAGGTGTAGGCTGAGCCCATGTCAAAGTGCTGAGCCATCATTTCGTCAACCCGATTGAGATGGGGAACCCAGTAGCTTAGCTCATATTCATCGGGCATGCTAAACTCACCGGGCAACATGAGCATCTGAACTTTGGAGCGGTTGGTCTGCGCTGCAAAGCCCACTAAGCTCACCAGCTCTTCAATGCTCAGGTTGGTATCCACATGGGATTGGATGATCGAGAGAATTTGTGGCAGTCGAGCCAGTGTCATCGGGCTGAGCGTTTGTTCCATTAGCGATCGCATCAGCGTCTGCTGTCGCTGGACTCTACCAATGTCGCCAAACTCGTCGTAACGGAAGCGAAGAAACTGCAATGCCTGCTCACCGTTTAGGTGTTGTTCTCCCTCTTTGAGGTTGATGTACAGATGCTGGCTGTCATCTTGGTAGCGCATGTCTTTGGGAACATACACCGTTACTCCGCCCAAGGCATCGATCAGCTTTTCGACGCCCTGCACATTGATGCGAATGTAGCGGTCGATGCTAACGCCACCCAACAGTTCGCTGGTCGCTCTAGCGGTCAAGGCTGGTCCACCAGAGGCATTTGCAGCGTTGAGTTTCGTGACGCCGATGCCATCTACCCAAGTGCGGGTGTCTCGTGGGATGGAAAGCACTGCTATCTGCTTGGTCTCGGGGCTAAAGCGCAGCAGCAGCATGGTGTCAGAAAGCCCCTCAAAGGAGTTGACCAGCGTATGATATCCCAGGTCTTGCATCTCCTCAGACGGATCATCTAAGTCTGAGCTAAGGACTTTTACCCCCAACAATAAAATATTGACGGGCCGCGTCAGCTGCGGCAAGCGAAAGTTTTTGCCTGTAGCAATGCCGCCTTGTTCAAAGACTTCCGCATCTTCGGCGCTGAGCTGGTTTTGGAGTAGCGGCGTCCCAGTCAAAGAGACAGCCACCAATGCACCCGCTGTGGCCGAAATGGTGGCGACTCCGGCCAACGCCGCCATGACAAACCACCAACGTGCTTTTCTTGATTTGGCAGGTGGTCTTTGTGGACCTTGCGGATAGGAAGGGCGAGATCTAGAGATTCTTGGAGTTGACACAAACTTCCTCAAGACACACTAAGGCGGAGTTGACCGAAGTTAAAACAATGACAGACAATTACGCAACAGTATTTACGACATTTACGGGTTAGCGGAGACTGTCCTTCTTTCTCAGCACTATGAGAGCCGCTGAAAAAGAAGCAAACACTGCTCTATGCTGCTTTGTAAGGATCTTCAGCAGCATATTAGCAGTGTTTTTAGAAAATAGATCGAAATGGAAACAGGATTCTGCGCAATTGTGCTGATGGGAACAAATTATGGGAGGCGATCGCCCAGACGACTAATTCCAGGCAACCATATAGACTTACGCCGCCAAAGCCTCACCATCAGCCAAATATTGATTAAAAAATACCCAGAGGTCAGTAAACTGCTGAGCACCAAGAGCGGGAGCGCCAAAGAATCAATCGCCCCAGCCCCCGTCCCCAGAAGCATGTAGCCAAATAGCCATCCTGTCGCCAGTAAAACAGCCAAGCGGCTAGCCGCCATTTTTTCGCGTCCTGCCTGCCGTCGGTAGAGCGTCCACAAAGCCGGGAAAAAACCAAGGACCGGAATCAGGTAAACAAATAGTTGGAGATGATTGAGATCCTGATTTTCGAAAGAGTCAGCAGGTTTCATAGTATGGAGATGAGACAAATTTAGCGGGCAGGCATAGCCCACCAGGCCAACGCATAAGGCTGGAGAGGCTGATTGACGCGCTGACGATAAACCACCCGGATCTTGTAGCGTCCAGTCTCTGGAATCTTGTGAAAAATATGCTCGACGCTATCGACTTCACTCACTGACGACCAGACACTCTGGGCCGTGTTGTCATCCTCTACACGCATCACATACAGATCTAGATTGTTTAATCCCTGATCCTGGAATTCCTCTTCTAGATCGTAGAGATCGTTGTTGTTTTTATCCTGCAGGTTGACCTGACGATTCCAGGCTAGCGTGATTGAAATAAAGCTGCCTGCCTGCAGTGCATCTTCCAGGACATAGTCTTGATATGCAGGAGCTTCTGTTGAAGCCGCCGCGACCCGACCATAGTCCCACCCGATCGCAGGAACTGGATTTTCTGGGCCCCACTGGCCAGCGCTGAACTGCTGATAGGAGCGATAGGCATTGAGGTGCCCCGTACCCAGGTCGGCATCTAGGGGGATCTTAGGGTCTTTATAGGCATCTGAGTCTAGCCAAGTTTCGTTGTTGTGCTTGAGCAATGTGCGGCTCATACCCAGATGAAGCCCATCTCCTGTATCGGCAACCTTGTCCGCCGCATTCATCATGGTGGCTTTCATGACTTCATGACGACGAGCGTCAAGAGTCCAGTTGGCTTGGCGATTGCGCAGCTGGCGATCGCCAAATTCCTGTAAGAGAGCCACCGTTGCCGTCACATGGGGAGCCGCAAAGCTAGTCCCGCTAGACTGCGTTGGGGTATCGTCTGGATTCAGCATCTCAATGCCGTTGCCCGGTGCGACTAGGCTGACGGACCGCCTCGGCCCCACATTACTCTCTAGCCCAGCGGCACGACCCACGATGCTTTGAGGTTCGCTACCCAAGCTTGAAAAATCTATCTTGGTAAATCTGCCATTGACCTGTGTAGAGTTGGCCACCGTCATCCCGTTAAAATTGTCAGTTGGGATAGGAATGCCTCCTCGACCCTGGTTGCCCGCAATCACATAGAGCACATTGTGTACTGTGGCTGACCAGTCAATACACTGCGTCAACAGCGCATTGCCATCCAACACAGCATTGGGACGTGGATCTCGGGCCAATGATTCTCCAAAGCTAAAGTTTGTAGCGCGCACGTCACCGCCATTCTGGAGGGCGATCGCCTGAGACGACAAACATTCTTCTGGTTGGCCACTCCGCCGCAAAAAACCCACTGCCGACGCATACAGTTGGGCAGACGGAGCCACCCCACGCAACCGCTTATCAGAACTAATCATAACGCTGGCCACATTTGCAGCATGGGTGTCCACATGCTCATTAGGATTGGCCGCATTTCCCCGAAACAATACCTGACTCACCGCCACCGCTGTATCGCGGATTGCCGCCTTGTCGAGGCCAAATCTAGCTGGGCGGCCAATCTCCACCTGACCAATTGCGATTTTACGGCCCATCAAGTTGTAAGGCGCTTCCTGCAGCCTATGGGCATCAATACCATCTTCCCCAACAGAGGTGGATAACCCCAGCACTGGAATTCCGACTAGAGCGGTTGCTACACCGCCAACCCACCATGCCAGTCTTTTGGCCATTCGCTTCTGCGCCACAGATGTTTCTCCGAAAGGTGCAAAGATCTGTCTAAATTTATCTAATTTATCGGCTGTTTATAGGACGGCTCCACAACTTTGATCCCCAAGTCGATCAAAATTGTTCGGGGCAGGGAGTGCCTTTTGTTAAACTGATTACGAGACAGGACGCAGGAGAGATCTTAAACCATGACCCAATCCCAATCCCGCAAATCGACCGTGATTGCCCCCTCTATCCTATCAGCTGATTTTGGTCGGCTCGGCGAAGAGATTCGGGCGGTCGATCAAGCTGGTGCTGACTGGATTCACGTCGATGTGATGGATGGCCGATTTGTGCCAAATATTACCATCGGCCCACTGATTGTAGAAGCCGTTCGGCCCCATACCCAAAAGCCTCTGGATGTCCACCTGATGATTGTGGAGCCAGAAAGATATGTGGAAGACTTCGCCAAAGCAGGCGCAGACATCATCTCAGTACATGCAGAACATAACGCTTCTCCGCATTTGCATCGGACCCTTTGCCAGATCAAGGAATTGGGTAAGCAGGCTGGAGTCGTGCTCAATCCTTCCACCTCTCTCGATTTGATCGAGTATGTACTGGAAGTCTGCGATCTAGTGTTGATCATGAGCGTCAACCCCGGCTTTGGTGGACAAAGCTTTATTCCTGCTGTTCTTCCTAAGATTCGCAAGCTGCGCCAAATGTGTGACGAGCGTGGCCTTGATCCGTGGATTGAGGTCGATGGCGGACTAAAGGCGAACAATACTTGGCAGGTGCTCGAAGCTGGTGCGAATGCTGTCGTGGCTGGATCGGCTGTCTTTAAGGCAGACGATTATGCATCCGCTATCAGTGGTATTCGCAACAGCAAGCGCTCAGAGCCCGAACTCGCCAAGGTTTAGTACTCGCCGAGCTTTAAGGAAGGTCAGTGGTAGCGCCTGCGTAAACATCAAGAGGGGAAAGGTATGCTTTTCCCCTCCTTTGATGCTGAGTTTGTAGATCAACTGCTAGGCAGGGTAGATCCGCAATCGACGGTTGGGCTCCTCCCCAAAGCTCGTTGATTTGAGGCGGTAGTGCTCAACTAGTTCGTGCTGCATCTTACGCACTTTGGCGGAGCGAGGCAGCAGTTCAACAGGCTGACCTTTTGGCAAGACAATTTGCTCTACAGCGAGTCGAGTTTCTTCGAGGGCTTCAATCTCATTTTCATCACCACTGCGAGAGAAGAGATTAAGGTTGATCGGCTCTGCAACATCGGGTTCGTCCATTTGCAGCATACGCTGGAGGGTGCGGATCACCTGAGGCATGCTGTTGGATTTGACTGTGTGAATGGGAATCTGTCGAGCTTTGGCGATGTGCCGTAGCTTGGAGTGGTTTTTGATGTGCGATCGCAAAGCCAGAATCACATCTGCACTGTCCAAATCCTTGGTCAGCACCACAGGTAGGTTCATCGTTTGAATCACCTGCTCTAGCATGCTGCGGCTGACTGCATATGGATAGATATAGTGAACCGCATCCTCTCCATTGGGGCCAGCAATGGGAGGTGGATTAGTAAAGACATTGGCGTCTAAATCATCACTGAAAGCCTGAGCCAGAGACTCATTAAGGAGTTGATCAAAATGTTGCCGCTCTGGATTGGCTGCGGCAGCCAGATCGGCCTTAGCACGACTGCCCAAATCTGAGCGTCGAGAGGAGTAGTCTGGCAACGGTGTCATCTGGCCCGAAGCACGCCAGCCCGTAACCTTGTTGGTCAGAGGAAGCGATCGCCCGCCCCGAGCCCCCGCCGTCGGTGTCGCAGCCTCCTGAGTAATAGAAATCTCTCCACTCTCGCTGACTGTCCTCACCTGGGGGTTGGGTTGCCGACCCCGCAGCAGGATATCAACCGTGTCAGACACGTCTTCATGGACAACCCACCGTTGTCGCTCCAGCATTTCTACAGCGATATCAAAGGTGGGGGGCGCTTTACGCTCCAAGACGCTCTTTTGACTACCTCGCCGTCTTGCCTCATCATCTCCCAGCGTCACCGACTGAATGCCGCCAACTAGATCCGATAGAGTCGGGTTTTTAATCAGGTTGTCAATCCGGTTGCCGTGGGCAGTCCCTACCAGTTGCACTCCTCGCTCCGCAATGGTGCGGGCAGCCAGCGCTTCTAGCTCAGTCCCAATTTCATCAATGACAATGACTTCCGGCATATGGTTTTCGACGGCCTCAATCATGACCTGATGCTGCAGTTCTGGTCGTGCCACCTGCATCCGTCGGGCCCGTCCGATCGCCGGATGAGGAATATCCCCATCTCCAGCAATTTCATTTGACGTGTCGATGATGACGACCCGCTTGTTGAGTTCGTCCGCGAGTACCCGCGCAATTTCTCGCAGTGCGGTCGTTTTTCCCACACCAGGACGGCCCAACATCAGAATCGATTTGCCTGTTTCAACCAGGTCTCGAATCATGCTGATGGTGCCAAACACAGCCCGCCCTACCCGGCAGGTGAGGCCAATAATGTCACCCGCTCGATTGCGAATGGCGCTGATGCGATGCAAGGTTTGTTCAATACCCGCTCGATTGTCTCCACTAAACGTGCCTACGCGCTCGATGCAGTAGGTTAGATCCATCGCGGAAATTGTTGTCTCGGAAAGGTATTCAGCCTTGCCAGGAAAGCGAGCTTCAGGGAGACGGCCCAAATCTAAAACAACTTCTACCAACTGGTCCCGCTGAGGATGCGCCTCCAAACGTAGGCGGAGGTGGCCCGGTAGAATCTCCAACAGCTGATTCAAATCATCCGTAATCTGATGCGTGGTGAGACCATGATGGGATGGGACGTTAACTTCAGCATCAGTGGGCTTCTCAGAATCAGCGAACTGATCAGAAATATGATTACCGTTGAATGTCATGAGTAATGAGGTTGCTGAATAAGCGGTAAAGCCAAAAGTACGCTGGCCTGCTAAGGGGTGAGGCCCAACCAAGAACGGATTTAATCTTTAAGCCAGGGTATTAACGTTGCTGATGCAGTGAGCTGGATCATGAGATTTCTATCACTCTAATGTTGGATGCAGCGATGCTCCCCCCACTCAAGGACGATTTGCCGCCAAGCCAGAGGAAGGTTTTAGCTGAGAAATCAGGGAGTGGGCCAGATCTACCGCTTGCCACATCAGATGGGGAACCTGTTCTAGATGAACGGGCCGGGAATAGAGGGTGGGTAGAGTTGCGGTAGCGATCGTGAGATCTGGTGTTTGAGGCAGGGCCAGTGAAACGGGGTAAGAAGTTATGGTTATAGTCTCATTGAAATTAACCTCCTCTAACTGACCAAAAACTGGGGCCAGCAATGCCCGAGCATAGCTGCCGTAAGCAACGCCCGAAATGAAGTGGCACGATCGCCCTGAGCGTGCAAACTCGTGCGTTACATCCTCATCCTCATATAGAGGCTCATATAGAGGAACGTCGGAAGGCAGCAAAGCTAGCGATCGCAACTTGGCAACCGTGTGGGCATTTGTACCACCTGCTAGCTGAACATATCCTGGTGGTCCGGCAGCTAACACTTTTTGGCCAAGCCTAACGGCGGCACGGGTCGTACCCTGGCCAATATCACCGCTCATAGGCCGACCATCTGTTTGCCAGATCAGGGGGCAGGGCAGTGGCGAGATCAGGTCATAGAGTGACCACAAATAATCAATCAGGCCTTCACCCTCTGGGCAGCTGATGGCAACAAGCTTGAGTTGGGAGAGGTAAGGGGCGATCGCCTGCCAAAGCCGCTCAAAATCGGCCAACCTGCCCACCTGCGTATGAATCTCAACGGCGTCAACGCCTGCCAAAACTAGAGGGGCGATCGCGGCAGGCGTTGATACATAAGATCGAGTCGTGATCTGTTGAATTGGGCAAACAGGCAAACAGCGACCACAACCATAGCAACGACTATCGATTACACCCTGCTGCAAATGAGAGGCTGTAAACACGATTGCATCAGCCGGACAGATGCGCTCGCAGGGACGCAAGCAGTCACTAGGACAAATATCTGGCTCAAACGTCGCCTTGCGGAAATGAGGATCTTCACCATCATTTAGGCTGACCATCAGCCAAGGGAGATGACTCGCTCGAAACCCTTGCCCTCGAGCCGCCTGTGTCAATGCTTGAGCCGCATCCAAAGCTTCTCGTGCAGCGGTAATGACAGCTAAGTCTGCGGCGACATCGATACAGTCAGCGCCAGCCAGAGCGTAGGCTAGAGTCAAGTTTCGAATGGCAGGGAGATGTTGAAAACTGGCTCCGCAGATGAGCTTAAACCAGCTACTCTCCCTTAGAGATCGTAAGGGATGGTGCAAATCAGTCCCCCTTACATGCTAATGGGTTTATATGGAAATTGGCGAGGACTCAATCTGAGACTTATCTGACATTCATATCTGACACATATCTAACATTTAGTATACTACAAGTCCTTTGTTCACGCTCCTACAGTCAATACCTACTGAGCGATCCCAAATGTAGTATTCCTAACAGCCAAATATCCCAACTCGATCCCTAGCCAACTTCCATCTGCCAAAACTAGCGCTTGGGATCAGGCTATCTGCCCACAAAAAAGGCCTAGCAAAGCCAGGCCCTCACGTGGGGTTATGTCTCTTATATTTTCTTTGTTCTATTAGCGCTACTGGCTCTTCTACTAGCGCTAGAAGCTTTCCCGATGAGAAGAGCCATCTGGATTAGTCGGATCAGGAGGGACTTGCTTTTCGTTGTCTCTAGCGCGGGTGCCGCCGCCCTCAAGTCGGCCTGGTGTACCTCGGCGGGGAGGATTGAAGCTTTTTTTGCTGCTCATTGGGACTACCGGTGGCTTACAGACCCAATCCTAACCATCCCAACATTTAGAAAAGGCTCACAGAGGGACAAAATCTAAATTGGTTGATCCCCCATAGGTTGAGGCAACTGTGAGCCAACGGTGAGCTACAGCTCAAGCAGCGACCAACACATTTTTCAACGGTTTCCAACTAAAGCTGCGATCGCCCCCCATCTCAATCGCCACCTTAATCCGAGGCTCAATAGTCGGCAGATTGATCAAAAACTCCAGTTCCTGCCGCGACAGCACCGAGCCCTCCAACATCCATAGCACCAACCCCTTTGACCGAGGTGGCAACTGTTCCAGATGATACTTCGCCACCGGGGGAATGTAGTAGACATAGCCGACAGCAGCCCCTGTGCCAATATCTTTCTTTCCAAGGTGGGGCGGGCGGACACCATGCACCCCCAACAAATAAGACGATAAATCTCCTAGCCCTTTTGCCGTAATGTTCAACATTCCATATCCGGATGCCCTGACCCGGCGCTGATATCGTCCCTCATGTCCGCCTTCCAACGGAACATAGAGGCCCAGTGCGCCTGCGGTTTCCAGATCTCGGATAAACTTTTTGCCAGTGGTAATGAGTGCCATCGTCTCCTGTCCTCTTAGGCCCAGAGCATGTCTACACAGCGGAGCTACCGCCGATTCAGGTTTCACAAGTCTTAATTATTATAGTGAGAGGGCGATCGCCCATCAATTTAAATTTAGCGATATTGTTAAATTTAGCGATATTGGCAATAATTTAAGCTTTATCCATAGCGATTCAACTTAAGCTTATCGATCTGGAGCCCTTAAATTTAGAAATTAGTAGACAATTCAGCATAAATTGTCTATAGTATTTAATTGTCGCCAAAATTCAGGGCCAAGGAGTTCTCAAGGAGAAATTAGCAGCTAAAATTGCTAAGCTTTTCCTTCATTGTGAGAGCTGTTGCGGAAGGGTTTGTTCTCCTGTCTACGCAAGGCTTTCCTCTAGATCAACTCCCGGTGACGGGGACAACCGTGTTACTGCAGTTGAGAACGCCATAGCGACATAAGGCCCTATGGGATACTGAGTAGCTTGCTGCTCAAGTCCTGGCGAAGCAGGTAGCGCCGAAACAAGCAATTGTTTGCGCTCTTTGAGTTAGCCTGAGACATTGCAAAGCTTCTGTCAGTTCCGTCAACTAGATTGAGAGACGGGCTGCAGATTGTTCTGAAAAACCATTGGAGCCAAGCGGATTAGCGAAGCGATCGCGACCCGGCTCCTTTGTAGTGTGTAAAACAAGGGAGACCCGTTACCGTGTCTGTTGGTATTCTCGGCACTAAACTTGGCATGACTCAAGTCTTTGACGACGAAGGGAGAGCAATTCCCGTGACCGTCGTTCAAGCAGGTCCATGTACAATAACGCAGGTTAAAACTGCGGATACAGATGGATATTCCGCGATTCAGGTAGGCTACGGCGAAGTCGCTGCCAAGGCTCTTAGCAAACCCGAGCTAGGGCATTTGAGCAAATCTGGAACTTCCGTGCTACGCCACCTCTGTGAATATCGTTTAAACAACTCCTCCGAATACGAGTTGGGCCAGCAACTTAAGGCAGATGCCTTTGAAGTGGGTCAAGTCGTCGATGTCATCGGTACCAGTATCGGTCGCGGCTTCGCTGGCTACCAAAAGCGTCACAACTTCAGACGAGGGCCGATGTCCCATGGTTCCAAGAACCATCGGCAGCCTGGTTCGACCGGTGCAGGAACAACCCCAGGCCGTGTCTACCCCGGCAAAAAAATGGCAGGCCGTCTAGGCGGTACTCGCGTTACGGTTCGGAAACTAACCGTTGTCCAAGTGGATGCAGACCGGAACTTGCTGCTGATCAAAGGAGCCGTTCCTGGAAAACCAGGTGCCCTACTGAATATCGTGCCTGCCAATTTAGTAGGACGTTCAAAGGGTTAAATGTGAGGGATCAGAGATTCATGGCAAACCACAGAAGGTCAAGAATCTCTATCAACCTGATGCCTAATCGCTGATACCCAGTAAGAAGAGAGACGGAGTTATGGTTAACTGTGTGGTTCGAGACTGGCAAGGCCAAGAAGTAGGTCAAGCTGCCCTAGATCTAAAAACGGCAGACGAAGCCAACGCAGCACATATTGTGCATCGGGCGCTAGTCCGACAAATGAATAATGCTCGCCAAGGGACTGCCTCTGCAAAGACCCGCGCTGAAGTGAGGGGGGGAGGCCGCAAGCCTTGGCGGCAAAAAGGAACAGGACGGGCTCGAGCGGGTTCGATTCGGTCTCCGCTGTGGCGGGGTGGCGGTGTCATTTTTGGCCCCAAGCCCAGAGATTACTCGACCAAAATGAACCGTAAAGAGCGTCGCTTAGCGCTCAGAACCGCGATTCAAGGTCGGGCTGACGGTTTGATTGTGGTTGAAGACTTTGCGAGTCAGTTGTCTCGTCCCAAAACCAAAGAGCTAATTGCAGCGATGACGCGTTGGGGCGTTAGTACAGATGAAAAAGTGCTGCTGATTACCTCAGAGCGTGATGAAAACGTTTATCTCTCCGCTCGGAACATCAGCAACCTTAAGCTGCTCTCAGCAACCAACCTCAATATCTATGACCTGTTGGCGGCTGACAAAATTGTGACGACCTCATCCGCGCTTGCCAAGATTCAGGAGGCCTACAGTGACTGAGACAAAAACCCGTTCCTTGCCTGATTTGATTCGTCGCCCGATTGTGACCGAGAAAGCGACGATTCTTCTGGAAGAAAACAAGTACACATTTGAAGTCGCTCCCCAAGCGACCAAGCCAGAGATTAAAGCTGCGATTGAAGGACTGTTCGACGTCAAAGTCGTTAAAGTCAACACTTATCAGCCTCCTCTTAAGAAGCGACGTATCGGTCGATTCCTTGGCCATCGTCCCCAATATAAGCGGGCGATCGTCACCCTGGCTCCAGGAAACTCCATTACGCTGTTCCCTGAAGTGTAGGTTCAAGTTGACTTGTCTTAGCTTGAGCATCGACTACTGATTCTGAATAAGCAGTGCAACCAAGAGTTTTGTTATGGGCATCCGTTATTACCGACCATATACCCCTGGTACTCGCGAACGTACAGTCTCCGAGTTTACAGAGATTACTCGCACCGAGCCAGAAAAATCGTTGACCCACTCTGTTCATCGCCCCAAAGGCCGGAACAACCGTGGTGTCGTGACGTGTCGTCACCGTGGTGGTGGCCACAAGCGACTCTATCGAATCATTGATTTTTATCGCAATAAACACCATATTCCTGCGAAGGTCGCAACGATCGAGTACGACCCCAACCGCAATGCCCGGATCGCATTGCTGCACTACCAGGATGGAGAAAAGCGCTATATCCTGCATCCTGCCAACTTAGAGGTCGGTGCAACCGTTATTTCTGGACCCGATGTTCCGTTTGAGGTTGGGAACGCGCTGCCTCTCAGCAAGATTCCACTAGGAACCTCTGTTCACAACGTTGAGCTGATCCCAGGTCGGGGTGGCCAAATTGTGCGTGCGGCTGGGGCATCTGCCCAGGTTGTGGCCAAAGAAGGCAACTACGTTACTTTGAAGCTGCCCTCTAGTGAGGTTCGTCTCATTCGCCGAGATTGCTACGCCACTATTGGACAGGTTGGCAATGCGGATGCGCGCAACATCAGTTTAGGTAAAGCAGGCCGCAAACGTTGGCAGGGTCGCAGACCTGAAGTGCGTGGAAGTGTGATGAACCCAGTGGATCACCCCCACGGTGGTGGTGAAGGACGTGCTCCTATCGGGCGCAGCGGTCCTGTGACGCCTTGGGGTAAGCCAACTCTAGGCTACAAAACTCGGAAGAAGAAGAAGCTCAGTAATTCCATGATTGTGCGCCGTCGTCGTCGCTCTTCGAAGCGAGGTCGGGGCGGTCGTAACGCCTAACGGTTTTACCGCAACTTTTGGAGAGCGAGTCAAGGCTGAATTTGGCACAGCATTTTGGAAGACTCAAGCCCTCTCCGTTTCAACGATTGACTGTTACCCATAGGTTGACTAAATCATGTCTCGCTCTCTCAAAAAAGGTCCTTTCGTCGCGGACCATCTCCTTAAAAAAATCGAGGTTCTGAACGCCAAGGGCGAAAAGCAAGTCATTAAAACCTGGTCAAGGGCATCCACCATTTTGCCGCAAATGATCGGTCATACGATTGCGGTCCACAATGGTCGTCAGCATGTGCCAGTCTATGTGACTGAGCAGATGGTAGGGCATAAATTGGGTGAGTTTGCCCCCACCCGGACCTTCCGAGGTCATGCGAAGAGTGATAAGAAAGCTCGCCGATAAGGAATCGGGTATCGACTGGAGCCCGAAACTTGATACCTGAAACCTAGAGCAGGAGAAATTTAATGATTACTGGTACCACTCAAGAAGTTAAAGCGATCGCACGCTACATCCGAATGTCGCCCCATAAGGTGCGTCGGGTTTTGGATCAAATTCGGGGCCGATCCTATCGAGAAGCATTGATCGTTCTAGAATTTATGCCCTATCGTGCCTGCGAGCCTGTCCTGAAGGTGCTGCGTTCGGCAGTTGCAAACGCTGAACATAATGCAGGATACACCCCCGCTGACTTGGTGGTGAGCCAAGCCTATGCCGACCAGGGGCCTTCATTAAAGCGCTTCCGCCCTCGAGCACAGGGTCGGGCTTATCAGATTCGAAAGCCGACTTGCCATATCACGATTGCTGTTGCTCCTGGCTCAGACAACGAGTAGGTCAAAAAGCCTTCTCCGTAAACCCTTACTAAGTTATTAGCCTTCATTCTCAGAGGAAGCATCGTGGGACAGAAGATTCATCCAATTGGTTTCCGCCTCGGCATTACGCAAGAACATCGCTCTCGATGGTTTGCAGATTTTAGTCGATACCCGGACCTCTTGCAGGAAGACTACAAGATCCGAAAATATATCACGAAGAATCTCAACAACGCGGGCATTTCCGAGGTTCGCATTGAGCGGAAAGCCGACCAGATCGATCTCGAAGTACATACGGCTCGTCCTGGTGTTGTGGTAGGTCGGGGTGGGACAGGAATTGAGGCTTTGCGGGTCGGCCTTCAGCAAGCCCTGAAGGATAATGAGCGACAAATTCGCATCAACGTGGTGGAAGTTGCTCGAGTTGACGCAGATGCAGCTTTGATTGCTGAGTATGTGGCACAGCAGCTAGAGCGACGAGTTTCGTTCCGTCGGGTAATCCGTCAGGCGATTCAGCGGGCTCAGCGCGCAGGAGTTCAAGGAATCAAAATTCAAGTGGGTGGTCGCCTTAATGGAGCAGAGATTGCTCGAACTGAGGCTACCCGTGAAGGAAAAGTTCCTCTCCATACCTTGCGAGCCGATATTGACTACGCATACTGTACTGCTCAAACCATTTATGGTGTGCTCGGGATCAAGGTCTGGCTCTTTAAAGGGGAAATTATTCCTGGACAGGAAGAAGTGACTCCTGCCGCCAATGCGCAACCACGTCGTCGCCAGCAACGCCGCCGTCAGCAATTTGAAGATCGTTCCAACGAAGGGTAAAAGCGCTCTTGCTTTATTCTTGCCCTTGCAATTTTGTTACTCACTGATCACAGGTTGAGTCATGTTAAGTCCTAGAAGAACTAAATTCCGTAAGCAGCATCGTGGGCGCATGCGCGGCTTGGCGACAAGAGGCAATAACCTCGATTTTGGGGATTTTGCACTCCAAGCAATTGAGCCTTCCTGGATTACTGCTCGTCAGATTGAAGCCAGCCGTCGTGCGATGACACGCTATATCCGACGGGGTGGAAAAATCTGGATTCGAGTTTTCCCAGATAAGCCAGTAACGATGCGCCCTGCAGAAACCCGAATGGGTTCAGGAAAAGGTAACCCTGAGTTTTGGGTTGCTGTGGTTAAGCCCGGACGAATTCTATTTGAAATTGCGGGCGTTCCAGAAGAAACAGCCCGTGAGGCTATGCGTCTGGCTGCTTACAAACTGCCCATCAAGACAAAGTTTATTACGCGCGAAGCGGAGGAGTCATAGGCCATGCCTCTGCCTAAAATCAACGAAATCAAAGATCTCAACGATCAGGAAATTAGCGAGCAAATTGCTGAAACGAAGAAGCAATTGTTTCAACTGCGGTTTCAACAAGCGACTCGTCAACTTGAGAAATCCCATCAGTTTAAGCATGTTCGCCATCGTTTAGCTCAGCTCATGACCATTGAACGACAGCGGCAGCTGGCAGCAGCTTCGACCCCTGGAGCTAGCACGACGGAAAAAGCCCCTTCGGATTCAAAGCCAGTTGCAGAGGAGGAATAGGTCTCAATGGCAATCAAAGAAAGAGTTGGCCTAGTGGTCAGCGACAAGATGGATAAGACGGTTGTGGTAGCGGTAGAAAACCGAATTCCACACTCTAAGTACCGCAAGATCATGGTTCGCACCAAGCGATATAAAGTCCATGACGAAGAAAATAAGTGCCAAACGGGCGATCGCGTCCGCATTCAGGAAAGCCGACCGCTCAGCCGGACAAAGCGCTGGGTCGTGGTGGATATTCTGAAAAGTGCTTCCAACGTTTAATCAGCAGGGAGACCCGTCATGATTCAGCAAGAGTCTTACCTAAATGTGGCCGATAACAGCGGTGCTCGTAAACTGATGTGCATTCGAGTACTCGGGGGCAACCGTCGTTATGCCAATGTGGGCGATGTCATCATCGCCGTTGTGAAAGACGCCATTCCGAATATGGCGATTAAAAAGTCGGACGTTGTCCGCGCGGTTGTAGTTCGAACTCGCAAGGGTTTGCGTCGGGACAGCGGTATGAGCATTCGGTTTGATGACAATGCTGCCGTTATCATCAACGCAGAAGGAAATCCTCGGGGAACGCGGGTGTTTGGTCCCGTTGCTCGTGAATTGCGCGATAAGAACTTCACCAAGATTGTTTCTCTGGCTCCGGAGGTTCTCTAATGGCAACTAAACAGTCTCAGCCAGTGCGTTACAAAATGCACGTCAAGAAAGGCGATACCGTCCAGGTGATTGCCGGGAAAGAGAAGGGCAAAGTGGGTGAGGTGTTGCAAACCTTTCCTAAGGCTAGCAAGGTGCTCATCAAGGGTGTGAATATTCGCACCAAGCACGTCAAACCTCGGGAAGAAGGGGAGTCTGGGCAAATTGTTACCTCAGAGGCTCCAATTCACAGCTCGAATGTGATGCTTTACTCCACCAAGGAGAAAGTGGCTAGCCGCATTTGCTACACCTACAACTCAGACGGTCGGAAAGTGCGGATGCTCAAGAAGACCGGCGAAGTAATCGATTAGGAAATAGGAATCTTTCAATCTCAATGATTGAGTGAACCTGATTCCTCGCGGACAACTCCCTTTCACTGTAACCTCCCTGACCAAGCCCAGGGAAAAGGACACACAAGTACTATGGCAAATCTCAAAAGTGTTTATCAGGAACAAATTGTTCCTAAGTTAATGGACCAGTTTCAGTACGGCAACATTCATCAGGTGCCGAAACTGGTCAAAATTACAGTCAACCGGGGTCTGGGCGAAGCTGCTCAGAATGCTAAGTCACTGGAAGCTTCTTTAAACGAAGTTGCTACGATCACAGGCCAGAGACCCGTTGTGACGAGAGCCAAGAAGGCGATCGCGGGTTTCAAGATCCGCAAAGGGATGCCCGTAGGCATCATGGTGACGCTTCGTTCGGAGCGGATGTATTCTTTCCTGGATCGCCTGGTCAACCTATCGTTACCTCGAATTCGGGACTTCCGTGGCGTGAGCCCCAGAAGTTTTGATGGTCGAGGCAACTATACGCTTGGACTGCGGGAACAGCTCATCTTTCCAGAGATCAGCTACGACAGCATCGACCAGATTCGCGGTATGGATATTTCAATTATCACCACTGCAAATACCGATGAAGAGGGTCGCGCCTTGTTAAAGGAATTCGGTATGCCCTTCCGGGACAACTGAGCAGTTTCATAAAGAGGAAGCTATGGCGGCTAACGATACGATTGCAGACATGCTGACGCGCATTCGGAACGCTAATTTGGCGCGGCATCAAACCACAGAAGTTCCGTCAACCAAAATGACCCGCAGTATCGCCAAGGTATTGCAGGAAGAAGGTTTTATTTCTGACTTTCATGAAGAGGGTGAAGGCGTCAAGCGCAACTTGATTGTCTCCCTTAAGTACAAAGGTAAAGGGCGTCAGCCTATTATCAACGCGCTGCAACGAGTCAGCAAACCAGGTCTGAGGGTTTATTCCAACCGTAAAGATTTACCTAGAGTACTAGGCGGGATTGGAATTGCCATCATTTCTACCTCAAGTGGCATCATGACCGACCGAGAAGCTAGGCAGCAAGGACTCGGTGGTGAGGTACTTTGCTACGTTTGGTAAGTTGGGCGTCGGCCTGTTGAGTTGTTCGTAACTCAATCCGAATCAGCGGCTCAAGCTAACGCCTAGCAACCATCGATCATCATTTTGCTTAGGAGTAATCAGACATGTCTCGCATTGGTAAGCGCCCCATCAACATTCCACCCAAAGTAGAAATCACAATCACGGGGCAGGATATTGTTGTGAAAGGACCTAAAGGGCAGCTTTCACGTACCCTCCCCAGTGGAGTAGAGGTTGCTCAAGACGGCGACACTCTAGTCGTCAAGCGTCAGAATGAATCCCGTGTTGCTCGTCAGCTTCATGGTTTGTGCCGCACCCTTGTCTCTAACATGGTTGAGGGAGTTTCCCAAGGGTTCCAAAAGCGTTTGGAGATTCAAGGAGTGGGTTATCGGGCTCAGGTGCAAGGCCGTAACCTCACGCTGAACGTTGGCTATAGCAACCCCGTGCAAATTGTTCCCCCAGAAGGAATCCAGGTGGCTGTAGAGGGCAACACGAACGTTTTGATCAGCGGTATCGACAAAGAAATTGTGGGTAATATCGCTGCTCAGGTTCGAGCGGTTCGTCCACCTGAGCCCTACAAAGGGAAGGGAATTCGCTACGCAGGGGAAATGGTCAGACGCAAAGCTGGTAAGGCAGGGAAGAAATAGAAATGAAGCGTACTCGCAAAGAATCAACACATCGTCGGCACACTCGCATTCGGCGCAAAGTCGTGGGTACATCCGAGCGGCCTCGGTTGGCAGTATTTCGCTCCAATCAGCATATTTATGCCCAGATAATCGACGATTCCAACCATTGCACTCTGGCGGCTGCATCTACGCTTGAGTCTGAGCTGCGAGCCCAGATCGCAACTGGCTCAACCCGGGATGCCTCTGTTGAGGTCGGTCGTTTGATTGCGCAGCGATCGCTAGAGAAGGGAATCAAGCAGGTCGTCTTCGATCGAGGCGGCAAGCTTTACCACGGTCGTGTAAAAGCGCTGGCAGAGGCAGCCCGAGAGGGTGGGCTGAACTTTTAAGCGACTGCAGTCAGTGACTTGCTGAATGCCCAAAGTTAAACACTCTAGACTGATCATCAAACTTAGGGACTGAAACATGGCAAATCGTCGTAAGAGTAGCCGAGCTCGAGAGAAAGAAACAGATTGGCAGGAAAGAGTTGTTCAAATCCGCCGAGTGACCAAAGTGGTCAAGGGCGGTAAGAAACTGAGCTTCCGAGCCATCGTAGTTGTTGGTAATGAAAAAGGACAGGTTGGCGTTGGTGTTGGTAAGGCCAGCGACGTGATCGGTGCTGTCCGCAAAGGTGTTGCAGATGGGAAAAAGCACCTTGTAGAAGTTCCTCTAACCAAGGCAAACTCTATTCCTCACCCTGTTAATGGTGTAGGTGGCGGTGCTAAGGTTATGATGCGTCCAGCCGGACCTGGAACCGGTGTAATTGCAGGTGGCGCGGTTCGTACAGTGCTGGAATTGGCTGGTGTCAGAAACATTTTGGCGAAGCAGCTAGGTTCTGATAACCCACTCAACAATGCTAGAGCCGCAACTAACGCTTTGGCTGCACTTCGCACTTTCTCAGAAGTTGCCGAAGAGCGGGGCGTACCCATTGAGAAGTTGTACGGCTAAGAAGTTGTACGGCTAAGATGAGCTAAGCTGACTCAGCGCTTGATGGGTCGTGAGCCCTTGAGTGATTAACGCTTACAAACTTTGAACGGACAGAACTATGAGACTAGAAGACGCCCAACCTAAACCTGGTTCCAAGAAGCGTGGCCGCCGAGTTGGTCGCGGTATCGCTGCTGGACAGGGAGCTAGTGGTGGATTTGGTATGCGGGGCCAAAAATCTCGCTCTGGTAGTGGGACTCGGCCTGGATTTGAAGGGGGCCAAATGCCGCTGTATCGGCGTTTACCCAAGCTAAAGCACTTTACTGTCATTAATCAGAAACAGTACACTACGATTAATGTAGGTGACTTAGCCTCCCTGCCTGCTAACACTGAAGTTACCCTATCTTCATTGATGGATGCTGGGATTGTGACGACAGATGATGGCCCACTCAAAATGTTAGGAGATGGAGACTTATCTGTGGCACTCACAGTTAAAGCTGCAGCGTTTACCAAGGGAGCTCGCAGCAAAATCGAGTCTGCGGGCGGAAGCTGCGAGATTCTAGGGTAGCTGCATATTTTTTAATCAGCTTTTGCTCTCAAGCAAGCGATCGCCTGCTTGAGAAAACTCTTAGGCAGGGTATACAGACTGAGCGTAGTGCACTTTGACAGCGCTGCACGATCGCAACTCTATAGAGGTACCCCTTCATGGTTGTCAGTCGAGACAAAACTCCAACAGCACAAGAAACATTTATACAAATGGCTCAGGCGGCTGGCCTCAGGGGCCGACTGCTTGTAACAGTTGGCATGCTGATCCTGGTTCGCTTAGGCGTCAGGATTCCAGTGCCAGGGATTGACCGAGTCGCATTCCAGCAGGGCATCCAGGACAATGGCCTGGGTGGTCTAATTGGATTTCTCGATATTTTCTCTGGGGGCGGTATTTCTGCCCTAGGGATTTTTGCGTTGGGCATCCTACCTTACATCAACGCCTCCATCATTATGCAGTTACTTTCGGCTGCAATTCCCAGCTTGGAAGATCTGCAAAAAAATGAAGGGGAAGCAGGTAGACGAAAGATTTCTCAGATCACCCGCTATGTCGCTATGGGCTGGGCGGTTGCTCAGAGTATTGGTATTGCCCTGCTAGTCAGTCGGTATGCCACCTCACCTGGTCCTATTTTCGTCATAGAGACCGTCCTAGCTTTAACAGCTGGCTCTATGTTTGTGATGTGGGTGGGAGAGCTGATTACAGAACGCGGCATCGGGAATGGAGCCTCACTGCTGATCTTCATTAACATCGTCTCCACGCTGCCACAGTCGCTCGGACAGACGATTGAGCAGGCTCAGGCTGGCGATCGCGGCTTTGTCGGTGGTGCCATCATTTTAATGCTGGTTTTTCTAGCTATGATCATCGGCATTATCTTTGTGCAGGAAGGTAGCCGCCGAATTCCGATTATTTCAGCTCGCCGTCAGGTGGGTCGGCGCATTTATCTGGAGAAAAGCAACTACCTACCGTTGCGGCTCAACCAGGGGGGTGTCATGCCTATCATCTTTGCGTCTGCCGTGTTGATTCTGCCGGCATCGCTGGCTCAGGTGCTTCAAAATGAGGCGTTGGCTCAGTTCGTGAATACCTATCTGACGCCGGGTAGCTGGGTCTACATCATTGTCTACCTGGTCATGATTCTGTTTTTTAGCTACTTCTATGCTTCGCTGATCGTCAACCCAGTAGATATGGCTCAAAATCTCAAAAAGATGGGAGCTAGTATTCCAGGCATTCGTCCGGGTAGAGCTACCAGCGAGTACATTGAGGGCGTTCTAAATCGGTTGACTTTTCTAGGCGCGATTTTCTTAGGCTTGGTGGCGATTGTCCCCACTGTCGTTGAGAGCGCAACTAACGTTAGAACATTTCAAGGTTTGGGAGCGACCTCTTTGCTGATTCTGGTAGGCGTGGCAATCGACACGGCCAAACAGATTCAGACGTATGTAATCTCCCAGCGGTATGAAGGGATGGTAAAGCAATAGATGACAAGATTGATTTTCCTGGGGCCTCCTGGGGCTGGTAAAGGTACTCAAGCGCAAAACCTAGCTCATACCTTCAAGATTGCCCATATTTCTACGGGCGATATTTTGCGGTCTGCTGTTGCGCAGGAAACTGAGCTAGGCTTGAAAGCTAAGTCTTATATGGAGCAGGGGGAGCTTGTTCCTGATCAGTTGATTCTAGACCTGGTGCGCGATCGCCTTCAACAACCCGATGCGGTCTCTGGGTGGATTCTGGATGGTTTTCCAAGAAACGCCTCTCAGGCAGCTTTCCTGGAGTCTCTCCTGCAGGAAATCAATCAAGACTGCAACAGCGTTATCAATCTAGAGGTGCCAGATGATGTCATCATTGAGCGCTTGCTGAGTCGGGGAAGGCAAGATGATAACGAAGAAGTCATTCGGCATCGTCTTGAGGTTTATCGAGAGCAGACTACGCCTTTGATTGATTTTTATCAGAAGCGCGATCGTCTCGTTTCTGTGAATGGGAATCAGCCGGTTGACTCAGTGACAGCAGCCTTACAAAAGGCTGTTGAGGACAGCTCGTCATGAAGCAGTTCTCATCAAAAAGAGTCAGCTAAAGTGAAGTTTGGAAGGATAATCCACTATCCTTCCAAACTTCACTTGTATACTTTGAGCCAAAAATCTTATTCATTTGCTAGGCTTAAACTAATGCCTTGATTTTCATCGCATAAAATTCGAAGAATTTTTTTGGAAAACACAATCCTAAGTCGTCTAGACGACCTGGTTGGACGACCTGATTGGTTAGAGCTTTAAGCCTGTAGTTGTAACGTTGAGGAAAATTACATTGTCTAAACAAGATTTGATTGAGATGGAAGGGACAGTCATAGATTCACTTCCAAATGCCATGTTTCGAGTTGATCTCGATAATGGCTTTAACGTTCTGGCCCACATTTCTGGCAAAATTCGCCGCAATTACATCAAAATCCTACCCGGTGACCGGGTGAAGGTGGAATTGACACCTTATGACTTAACGAAAGGTCGGATTACCTATCGCCTTCGCAAAAAGTAAAGTGTCTAGTTCTATTTTCAAATTTCTAGGAGGGATAGCTCCAACCCTTTAGCCTATCCTTACCTAATCTATAAAATCTAAATTTGACAAGTGCTTTTATAAATTGATATGATGTTGATTTTGTAGTACTGCAATTATTATTAGGACATGAAAGTCCGAGCATCAGTTCGAAGAATCTGCGAGAAGTGTCGCGTCATTCGTCGTCGCGGCAGAGTAATGGTGATCTGCACAAATCCGAAGCATAAGCAGCGCCAGGGTTAACCTGTCTGAGTTGCTGGCGCAGGCTATTTCCTGTGCTGCTGTTAATTGGGTGTTGTAGCTGGAAAGCAAAAATAGGGAGAGGTAAAGCGTGGCACGGATTGCCGGAGTAGACCTTCCACGTGACAAGCGTGTTGAAATTGGTCTCACTTATATTTATGGGATTGGCCTGACCCGAGCGAAGGAAGTTCTAGCCACTACCGGAGTAAATCCTGATATCCGAGTTAAGGATCTCAGCGATTCTGATGTCGCATCTCTGCGGGAAGCAGTAGAAACCAACTACGAAGTTGAGGGTGACCTTAGACGTCTCGAGTCGATGAACATCAAGCGCCTGATGGACATCGGTACGTATCGGGGACGTCGTCACCGGATGGGTCTACCAGTGAGAGGCCAGAGAACCCGGACTAACGCCCGGACTCGCCGAGGCGGCCGTCGGACAGTTGCTGGTAAGAAGAAGGCTCCTACGAAGAAATAGACTTGACGCCCAGCGAGCAGTGGCTGGCAGTTACTACTTTTCCTGCGGCTGGGTTTAGTGTAATCCTACTGTCTATGTTGTGGCTGCTCGATGCGGCTCAAGCTGCTGCGTCATTGATTCTTTGGCTCACAGCTTTACGAGGAAGCGGGATGCTCAAGATCTAAGTCAATAATGCTCAAGTTCTCAGCTGAAGAGATTTAAAGATGGCTCGACAACCTACCAAAAAGACCGGAAGTAAGAAGCAAAAGCGCAATGTCCCTAGTGGTGTGGCGCATATTCAGTCAACTTTCAACAATACCATTGTGACCATTACGGACAGCAATGGGGAAACGATCTCTTGGGCGTCTTCGGGTTCCAGTGGATTTAAAGGCGCGAAAAAGGGAACTCCCTTCGCGGCTCAGACTGCAGCCGACAGTGCTGCTCGTCGCGCTATGGATCAAGGGATGCGCCAGATTGAAGTGATGGTGAGCGGTCCTGGATCAGGTCGTGAAACTGCAATTCGGGCTCTTCAGGGCTCTGGCTTGGAAATTACGTTAATTCGAGACGTTACTCCTATTCCCCACAACGGCTGCCGTCCACCCAAGCGCCGTCGGGTGTAGGAAAGGACTCTACTCACAAGAGCCCCTGCTTTTCTGGCTAGGCATACGAAGCTTTTGTAAGGGCTGCAGGCGATCTCTCCTGTGGCTTTCACAAGACAGCAAAGGAAGCCAGCAGAACCTGGGGGCAAGATAGAAATCAAGAAGGAAGGCAAATGATTTGTCTTCCGGGGCTAAGGAGAAGGGAGGTTGGTCTATGGCGCAGTTCCAGGTTGAGTGCGTAGAGTCTGATACCGGAAATGACCAAAGTTTATATAGTCGGTTTGTTCTAGCACCTCTAGAGCGGGGCCAAGGTATTACCGTCGGCAATGCTCTAAGACGAGTTTTGCTGTCAAACTTGGAAGGTGCAGCAGTCACTGCGGTGCGAGTTGCAGGAGTTACCCATGAATTTATGACGATTCCAGGGGTGCGGGAAGATGTTCTGGACATTCTCCTCAACATGAAGGAAGTGGTGCTCAGAAGCTACTCCCCTCAACCTCAAATTGGTCGTCTCTTGATTCAAGGGCCTGAGACAGTTACGGCCGGACATTTTGAGCTACCTTCTGAGGTTGAAGTCATCAACCCTGATCAGTACGTTGCGACTGTGGCAGCAGGTGCGACTCTAGAAATGGAGTTCCGGATTGAGAAGGGAGTTGGCTACCGCGCAATTGAACGGAGTCGAGATGAAACGGCGGCTCTAGACTTTTTGCAAATTGATTCAATCTTTATGCCAGTTCGCAAGGTGAATTACACCGTTGAAGATGCGAGGGAAGGCGGATCTTTGGAAAAGGATCGCCTGATTATGGAGGTCTGGACCAATGGTAGTGTGACCCCTCAAGAGGCTCTCAGTCAGGCCGCCAATATTTTGGTGGATCTGTTCAATCCGCTCAAGGACATTACCTTTGAGCCGGTGGGAGCCGATGACTTTCCGGATGAGGATCCAACCAATCAGATTCCGATTGAGGAGCTGCAGCTTTCAGTGCGGGCTTACAACTGCCTAAAGCGAGCTCAAATCAATTCGGTTTCTGACCTGCTGGACTACACGCAGGAAGACCTGCTTGAAATCAAAAACTTTGGCGCGAAGTCCGCTGAAGAGGTGATTGAAGCACTCCAGGTTCGGCTGGGAATCACGCTGCCTCATGAAAAAGCTGCTAAGCCTGGTTAACTGGGCTACAGCGTCGCGAGGTCAGCCTGATATAGCCGATTCTGATTTCGTTGTTCGTTGTCTATTCATTTTTGACTGTTATGCGTCACCGTTGTCGTGTTCATCAACTCGGTAAGCCAGCTGACCAGCGTCGAGCTCTCCTCAGAGCTTTGACAACGGAGCTGATTCGCCACGGTCGGATTACAACCACCAAAGTTCGCGCTAAAGCGGTGCGTTCAGAAGCAGAGAGGATGATTTCTCTGGCTAAGGATGGTTCTCTCTCAGCTCGCCGTCGAGCTTTGGGCTATATGTACGATAAGCAGCTTGTTCATGCTTTGTTTGAGCAGGCGCAGGAGCGCTATGGCGATCGCCAAGGTGGGTATACCCGCGTTGTGCGAACCGTTAGTCGCCGTGGAGACAATGCTGACATGGCAATTATTGAGTTGACCTAATCAGCGACGGGCTAAATTCCATGACTGTTCGTTTGCCGAAATCAATTGACTTTTCTGGGGTAGAGCCAGCCTCTGCAGCAGAAAATCAGCAAAGGATTGCCCTGGTCATTCAGTACCTGGGCACTCATTTTCATGGTTGGCAGCGACAGTTAAAGGATCGCACTGTTCAAGCAGAAATTGAAGATGCGCTGCAATCGGTTCTAGGCTTTCCGGTCCGGTTGCATGGGGCAGGTCGGACGGATACAGGCGTTCATGCCGCAGCTCAGGTCGCTCACTTTGAGGCACCGAGCTTGATTCCTGCCTATCGGTGGGCCGATATCTTAAACCACCGCCTTCCCCAAGATGTTGCGATCCGAGCTTCTGCGGCAGTTGCCCCTGATTGGCACGCTCGATTTTCTGCCTCTTGGCGACGGTATCGCTATACGATTTACACAGACGCCCGTCCCAACTTGTTCGTACGTCCCTTCACCTGGCATTATTATCAGGCACCGCTTGATGAAGCACTGATGCAGTCTGCTCTGGAACCGCTTGTGGGGCGACATCATTTAGCTGCATTTCATCGTGCTGGCTCTAGCCGAGAGCACTCCTGGGTCGATGTCCATGCGGCGGAATGTATCCGTCGAGGGCCCTTTATTCAGATTGAGCTGCAGGCGAGTGGATTTTTGTATGGCATGGTGCGACTGCTAGTGGGAATGCTGGTGGAGGTGGGGCGAGGGTTGCGATCGCCCCAGCACTTCACTGAACTATGGCAAGAAGAGCGACGGGAGGAAGTCAAGTATGCTGCGCCTCCTCAAGGACTCTGTCTGTTGCGAGTCGGTTATCCAGATTTTCCATTTCCTTCAGAACTTTGGTTTGATACCCAACCACAGTTTTTACTGCCAACTGTGGTCGAACCAAAATATTGTCTCAATTAGAACCGAGTTTATCTGTTGAACCTGATTTAAGGATGTTGAAACCGTGATGGAGAAAACCTATCTTCCTCCCCAAGATACGCTGGAGCGGAAATGGTACGTTATAGACGCCGCTGATCAGCGTCTGGGTCGTCTTGCGACTGGGATCGCCATGATTCTGCGCGGCAAAAACAAGCCCACCTACACGCCTCACATGGACACGGGTGACTTTGTCATTGTGATCAATGCTGAGAAAGTAGCTGTAACCGGCAAAAAGCGATCGCAAAAAGTCTACCGTCGGCATTCGGGTCGTCCCGGTGGAATGAAAACTGAAACTTTTGCCAAACTGCAAGCTCGTCTACCTGAGCGGATTATTGAGCAGGCGGTCAAAGGAATGTTGCCCAAAAACTCTCTTGGGCGGCAGCTGTTTACTAAGCTGAAAGTTTATGCAGGACCTGAGCATCCTCATCAGGCTCAGCGGCCCGAAACATTTCATATTCAGACCATTCCTGGAGGAGAAAATTAATGCAAGCTACTGAAAATGCTGGGCAAGTTATGTACTGGGGTACGGGTCGCCGCAAGACCTCTGTGGCTAGGGTTCGCCTAGTTCCTGGAAATGGTCAGCTCAAAATCAATGGGAGAGATGGTGAAAACTATCTCCAGTACAACCCAGGCTACCTAGCGGCTGCAAAAGCCCCTTTGGAGACTCTGGGTCTCGAAGGTGAGTACGACATTCTCGTCAACGTGCGGGGTGGTGGCTTGACCGGACAAGCAGACTCGATTCGGTTGGGCGTAGCACGGGCACTTTGTCAGCTCGACCCCGACAACCGCAAGCCGCTAAAAATTGAAGGGTACCTGACCCGAGATCCGCGTGCTACGGAGCGGAAGAAATACGGTCTGCATAAAGCTCGTAAAGCACCTCAGTACTCCAAGCGATAAGACTTCAAGCGATAAGCAAAGAGTCGTGTGGATGATCCGGCTGTTGTCCGCTCAGCAGCCTAGGATCGAATTTGCTAAATGCAAAAGCTAGAATAAATTTGGACGTTAGCAGAGAGGTTTGTTTATGCCTAAGTCAGATATCCATCCAGAGTGGTATCCCGAAGCCAAGGTCTACTGCAACGGTGAAGTTGTGACCACTGTGGGGTCTACTAAGCCAGAACTTCACGTCGATGTGTGGTCCGGAAATCACCCCTTCTACACTGGAACTCAGAAGATTATTGACACTGAGGGTCGGGTAGAACGCTTCTTGAGAAAGTATGGCATGGTCGATACCAGTCAGGCTGCAGGCGATGCTGCCCAGTCGGAAGGAAAGTAGCAGGGCAGTCTTTCGTACTGTGGCTAAACGTTGCTTCTATTTAGGAGCAATTTGTCCTTTCCTGCTGAAACCCAGAGTTGCCCTATGGCCGAATCTTACCTATTAGAAAAGCTGAAATCTGTTGAGCAGACCTTCCATGAGTTGACTCGTCGCATGGCGGATCCGGATGTTGCTACGGATCCGGATGAGTTTCAGCGGATTGCGAAAGCCCGGTCTTCTCTAGAAGATACGGTCATGACTTTTGAAACTTGGAAGGAAACCCAAGAGGAACTGGTGGGGACTCGACAAGTTTTGAAAGAGTCAAATAGCGATCCTGAGCTGAAGGAAATGGCAGCTCTGGAGGTTGAAACGCTAGAGACGAAGCTAGAAGAGTTGGAAGTTCGGCTCAAGATTTTGCTCCTGCCCCGCGATCCCAACGATGATAAGAACATCATGTTGGAGATTCGAGCGGGCACGGGGGGGGATGAGGCCAGCATTTGGGCTGGGGATCTGGTGCGGATGTATTCCCGATATGCGGAAAGCCAGAATTGGCGCGTCCATCTGCTCAGCGAATCTTTGGCTGATATGGGTGGCTTTAAGGAAGCCATTCTGGAAATTAAGGGCGATCAGGTTTACAGTAAGCTGAAGTTTGAGGCAGGCGTCCATCGTGTGCAGCGAGTGCCTGCGACTGAGGCGGGAGGCCGGGTTCACACATCTACGGCAACTGTGGCTGTGATGCCAGAGGTTGATGATGTAGAAGTCGAGATTGATGCCAAGGATATCGAGCTGACGACGGCTCGTTCGGGTGGGGCCGGTGGACAGAACGTCAACAAGGTTGAAACGGCGGTTGATTTGTTCCACAAGCCGACTGGAATTCGGATTTTCTGTACTGAAGAGCGATCGCAGCTGCAAAACCGGGAACGGGCGATGCAAATCCTGCGGGCCAAACTGTACGAGCTAAAACTGCGGGAACAGCAGGAAGCCGTCACTTCTATGCGGCGATCGCAAGTCGGCACTGGAGCCCGTTCTGAAAAAATTCGGACTTACAACTACAAAGACAACCGAGTGACCGATCATCGCCTCGGCCAAAACTTTACTCTCACGCCTGTTTTGGAAGGCGATATCGAGCTCCTAATTCAGTCTTGTATTGGTCAGGATCAGCAAGAGCGGTTGGAAGAACTGGCATCTTCGTCGTCTTCTCCTGTCTCGATCTAAGCTAATGCCTAGATTTTTACATTTGGCTGACGTCCACCTGGGTTTCGACCGTTACGACAGTCGGGAACGAACCCAGGATTTTTTTTGGGCGTTTCAGGATGTGATCGAGAAATATGCCCTTGAGGCTGAGGTCGATTTTGTTTTGATTGCGGGTGACTTGTTTGAGCACCGCAATATTCAGCCCGCTACGCTGAACCAAGCCCAGGTTTGTTTGCAGAATTTGCGTGATGCTGGGATTCCAGTTTTGGCCATTGAGGGCAATCATGACAACCGTCCCTATGGGACCCGAACAAGCTGGCTGCGGTACTTGGCCGATTGGGATCTGGTGATGCTCCTAGAACCAGGAGATGTCTCTGGTGGAGAGTTGCTCTACCAGCCCTGGGATGGCAAACAAGGGGGATACATTGATTTAGATTGTGGCATTAGAGTGCTTGGATCTTATTGGTATGGATCCTCTGCGCCAAAAGCGATTGAGCAAATTGCGGCTGCCGTTCAAGCCTTGCCACCGGGTCCCGATCATGCGATTTTGATGTTTCATCATGGACTAGAAGGGCAAGTTTCTCGCTATGCCGGGGCACTCCGCTATGCTGAGGTATTACCGCTGAAGCAGGCCGGGATTGATTATCTGGCGCTGGGCCATATCCATAAAAACTACGAAGTTGAGGGATGGATTTTTAATCCGGGATCGCTGGAAGCCAATAGTGTGGAAGAATCACGCTATGCAAGGGGCGCGTATCTGGTCGAAATTAATTCGGAGGGAATCCAGGCTGAACTCAAGCGAGACTATCGTCAGCGTCCAATTGTGCGGCTCAAACTGACTGCTAAGGGGCATGAAAGCCTGGAGGAAATCGAGCAGGGGGCGATCGCCCAGATTCAGCAAGCCATTCAGTCAAAAGTTTTGCACCCCGACCAAAAGCCCATTGTAGAACTGCGAATTGACGGACAGGTTGGCTTTGATCGCCTGGATCTGAATGTTCGTCAGCTTCAGCAACAGCTACACCAGCTCAGTGGGGCTCTGATTTTTTTGCTGAAGTATGAGGTGGATGCCGTGGCCTATGCCTCACCTTTGGCCGAAGAATCTAGTCGGCTGCAGGTTGAGCAGGAAGTCTTTATGGATTTGCTGTCGGCCAACAATGTCTACAAAAAACGAGCTCCAGAATTGGCGCAGGGGCTGATCGAGCTTAAGGATCAGCAGCTTCAGGGGCGCTCGGAGTCAGAGCTGTATGAGTTTGTGCAATCGTTGCTCCTGACCCCAAACTCTGATGAATAATATGATCTGTTATTAAAATTTGTTAAAGTTTATCTGACTTCTGCGATCGCCCGGTGGTTTTTGAGGGGCTACAGCGATCCATCGCAACAAGTTGTATTGGCCAACTCAATGGAGACGATTCATGCTGAGATTAGAGCACATCAGCAAGGTGTACCCCACGGGCGAAATCCTGAAGGATATTAACTGGGAAGTAAAACCGGGCGATCGCATCGGTTTAGTCGGAGTGAATGGAGCGGGCAAGTCTACCCAGCTCAAAATTATTTCGGGCGAAACAGAACCGACCTCCGGCCAGATTATTCGTCCTGCCAATCTCCACATTGCCTACCTAACGCAGGAGTTTGAGGTCGATCCGACCCGTACGGTGCGCGAAGAATTTTGGACAGTATTTACCGAAGCCAACCAGGCTCAGAAATCATTGAGCCGAGTGCAGCGCGAGATGGAGTCGGCCAGTGTGGAAGAGCTAGACAAGCTAATCCACGATCTAGATCGTCTGCAGCGAAGATTTGAAGCGCTAGATGGCTATGGCCTAGAGTCTCGCATCGAGAAGATCTTGCCCGAAATGGGGTTTTCGATGGAAGATGGCGATCGCCTCGTTAGCGGCTTTAGCGGGGGTTGGCAAATGCGGATGAGTTTAGGCAAAATTCTCCTGCAGTCTCCCGACCTGCTGCTGCTCGACGAGCCAACCAACCACCTAGATTTGGACACAATCGAGTGGTTGGAGATATATTTAAAAGGGTTGTCCACCCCAATGGTGATCGTTTCCCATGACCGCGAGTTTCTTGATCGGCTTTGCACTCAAATCGTAGAAACCGAGCGTGGCGTGTCAACCACTTACCTCGGAAATTACAGCTCCTATTTGCAGCAGAAAGCAGAAGCTGAACTGGCTCAACTGAGTGCCTACGAACACCAGCAAAAAGAATTAGACAAACAACAAGCTTTTGTCGATCGATTTCGAGCCAGCGCCACCCGCAGCACCCAGGCCAAAATCCGGGAAAAGCAGCTCGACAAGGTCGAACGCATTGAAGCACCAACTGCAGGCGTTAAAACACTCAACTTCCGCTTTCCCCCTTCTCCCCGTAGTGGTCGAGAAGTGGTGCATATCAAAGATCTGGTGCATACCTATGGGGACGCCATCTTGTTTTTGGGAGCCAATCTGCTCCTGGAAAGGGGCGATCGCGTTGCCTTTTTAGGACCCAATGGGGCAGGCAAATCGACGCTCCTGCGGTTAATCATTGGCTTAGAGTCCCCAACGGAAGGGAGTGTTAAGTTAGGGGATCATAACGTCATCCCAGGATATTTTGAACAAAATCAGGCTGAAGCTCTAAACTTGGAAAAGACGGTCATGGATACCATCCATGATGAGGTTCCAGATTGGAAGAATGAAGAAGTTCGGACTTTATTAGGCCGATTTCTGTTCACCCGAGATACCGTCTTCAAAAAAGTGGCAGCACTGAGCGGCGGAGAGAAAGCTCGACTAGCCTTGGCCAAAATGCTCCTGCGCCCTGCCAACTTGCTAATTTTGGATGAGCCCACTAACCATTTAGACATTCCAGCCAAGGAAATGTTGGAAGGAGCCATTCAACATTATGACGGTACGGTGATTGTGGTCTCCCACGACCGCTACTTCATCTCCCAAATTGCCAACAAAATCGTTGAGATTCGGGATGGAGAGCTTCGGCTCTATCGAGGCGACTACCACTATTATTTGGACAAGATCGCTGAAGAGAAAGAAAAGGGCAGGTTAGAGGCCATCGAGGCTGAGAAAGCTGCTAAGGCCGCCGAAAAGCGTGCCAAGCAGAAAGAAAAGGCCCGTTCCCGCAAGGCATAGCACCTTTGAGCTATGGTCTCAGACCAATCCAAATGGCTGATCATCCAGAAGTTAAGCCTCTGATGGTATTATTGCTTAGACATTATCTACAAAAGGGCTATCTATATGGCACAAGCGCCTGTTTCTCCAGTGGTGCTAGTCATTTTAGACGGTTGGGGTTATCGCGAGGACACCTACGGTAATGCGATCGCCGCTGCGAAAACTCCAATTATGGATAGCCTTTGGGCTGCCTATCCAAGAACACTGATTCGCACCTCTGGAAAAGATGTAGGGCTACCCGATGGACAGATGGGTAACTCAGAAGTTGGCCACCTCAACATTGGGGCTGGGAGAGTCGTCCCCCAGGAACTCGTCCGAATTTCAGATGCAGTCGAAGACAGAACTCTACTGGAAAATCCAGCCTTAGTTAACGTGTGTCAGGAGCTTCGCCAGAGCGGAGGCAAACTCCACCTCATTGGACTTTGCTCTGAAGGTGGCGTCCATTCCCATCTCAGCCATTTGTGGGGACTGCTTGACCTTGCTAAAGCGCAAGGCCTCTCAGATGTCTGCATCCATGCCATTACGGACGGGCGGGATACAAAGCCTAAGGATGGCGTGTTTGCAATTCAGCAAATTCAAGACCGAGTCAAACAGGCCGAGATAGGGCGAATCGTCACTCTCAGCGGTCGCTATTTCAGTATGGATCGCGATCATCGCTGGGATCGGACTCAACTCGTCTATGACCTGATGACCCAAGACGGGCCTGCTGATGGGCGATCGGCTGTAGAAGTGCTGCAAGATTCCTATCAGGAAGGCACCACAGATGAGTTCATCCAACCCATTCGGATTGCGCCGGGGGCATTAGAGCCTGGAGACGGTGTGATTTTCTTCAACTTCCGTCCCGACCGAGCCCGTCAGCTGACTCAGGCCTTTGTAGATCCCAACTTCAGCGGCTTTGAACGAGCCCAAATTACGCCTCTCTCTTTTGTGACGTTCACCCAATATGATTCAACGCTGCCTGTACTGGTAGCATTTGAGCCGCAAAATCTCAACAATATTCTGGGAGAAGTGCTTGCTCAGCATAGCCTCCGCCAGTTTCGGACCGCTGAGACAGAAAAATATGCTCACGTCACCTACTTCTTTAACGGTGGCATTGAAGAACCTTTTGAAGGTGAAGATCGAGAGCTGGTGTCTAGTCCGATGGTGGCCACCTACGATCATGCTCCGGCGATGTCGGCAGATCAGGTCACCGATGTGGCGATCGCCGCTGTCGAGAAACAAATCTATTCCCTCATTGTGATCAACTACGCCAACCCCGACATGGTAGGTCACACAGGCCAAATGGAAGCAACGGTCAAAGCATTAGAAACCGTAGATCGTAGCCTCGGACGCCTGTTGGAAAACATCATCAAGGCGGGCGGCACCACCATTATCATCGCTGACCACGGCAATGCAGAATGCCTGCTAGATGAGCAAGGCAACCCCTGGACGGCCCATACCACGAACCCAGTTCCTTTCATTTTGGTGGAAGGAGAAGGGCGCAAAATTCCGGGTCACGGCACAGAGGTCTCACTGCGTTCAGATGGTCGATTGGCAGATATTGCCCCCACCATTCTAGAGATTTTGCAGTTGCCCCAGCCTGAGGAGATGACTGGACGTTCTATTTTCGAGCCTGTCAAATTTGATGTGCGTGCCAATCGTACGCCGGTGCGGGTATCTTTGTAGAATATAAAAGACCCTCGGTCGTGATACTCGGGTTGGGCTGTACTTTTATTAAGGCTATTTGGAACTGTCATCATGACATTGACAAGCATTGTTCAAATTGTGTGGGCAGTCTCTGCTCTGGGTTTAATTGTTTTAGTTTTGCTGCATAGCCCTAAGGGCGATGGACTAGGTGGACTGGGTGGACAGGCGCAACTGTTTACCAGCACCAAAAGTGCAGAAACAACGCTCAACCGAGTCACCTGGACTTTGACAGTCGTCTTCATGGGTCTGACATTTTTGTTGAGTGCAGGTTGGCTCTCTTAAGGCTATTAGGGCTAGTTGCGTAACTAAATCAGAGGCTAAAACTAAAAGTTGTGTCAGCTCATCGGGAGAAAAGCAGCTTGCCCAAGCGCCGCTGGTTAAAACTTTTGGGTTTATCACTTTGTACACTCCTAATTCTTGTAGGAGCGCAGCTGAGGGCATCGGTCTCCCTGGCTCAAGATTCCTGGTTGCAGCCAGGAGAAACCTTACCATCGCTACAAACTCATCCTTTGCCAACTGCTTTAGCGCAGTGGGATGCTTTTGACGAGCCGGAAGACTACTTCGATCAGGTTCGTCCTACGCGGGTAGGTTATCTGATTTGGTCTCAGTTTCCGGTGACGGTGTACGTTGAGCCTTTGGTTTCTACCCCATCTGATGAAGGAAGGGGCGATCGCTGGCTAGAGTCTGTCAATCAGGCGATTCAGGAGTGGTCGGCTTACTTTCCGCTGCAGCCAGTGACAACACCAACTGCAGATATTGTGATTCAAGCCATCACACCCGCTTTGGCAGGTCAAGGTTCTACACTGCGCGCTCGTTCTGCCGAGGCTCGCTATGAGCTGTATGTGCGCCGTCCCGAGTTGGCATCGGCCCAACTAGCGCATCGATTTGAAATTTTACTGCGGCCTGATCAGACACCAACCTACATTGCGGCAGCAGCTCGGCATGAATTAGGACATGCATTAGGGATTTGGGGGCATAGCTCAGTCGCAACGGACACGCTGTATTTTTCCCAAGTCCGCCAGCCACCCACTATTTCTAGTCGTGATCTGAACACCCTAAAGCGGTTGTATCAACAGCAAACTCGTCTAGGATGGCCTTTGGAGCGATCGCCTACCCCCAATGAGACGTAGCCTGCTCAAGAATGAATTTCCCTAGGTCGCCATTCCTCGATACCATTGGAAAGCAAGGCTGCGAGGGAACTTATTCATGTCTGCTTCTCAACTTCGGCTTAATTTAATCGAGGGGTCAGTTAGCTTTAGCTTTACCCCGGAAGCAGCGCGGGATCTTCAGGCTGCGATTTCAACGCTCATGGAAAGCTTAAGACTAACTGCATCACAAGGCGCACCCAGCAGTGGTAGCAAGCCCCAGCCCCAGAAGCCAATGGAATATCGGTATAGTGGGGATGTCTTCTTAGAAATATTTTGTAACCCCAACATTTGGCCGACCCCGTTTGCTGCCAAAGTGCTGATCACCGTACGTGATGATCGGATTCGGCTGACGACCGAGGCCGAACTGACCCGCATCATTGAGGATCTCAATCAGTTTTTGGGGCAGGCAGGTTAGGCTCAGCCCTACGTGAGCGATGGGAGCTAAACCAAATGATGCAAAAATGACCAAAATTTGCAGCTATCTTCTATAAAGAAATAGAATCTAAGCAACTATCGGCTCAGGTTGCGTCATACCCCGTTTCCCTCTGACGCATCAAACTTGATCCCTGTGGTTGCCTGATCCCTTTGCAAGACAAAACTAGAGTTTAAGCTGATGAGTCCTGACAACGTTGTTCAACTGCTTCAGAAAGGGTTTCGTGTCACTCTAGGAGCAACTGCTTCACTAATTGAAATTCTGCAAGATCCTCAGAATCGCCAGGAAAACCTTTCCAAGCTCAAGGTGGAGTTAGACCAACTTGCGGAAGAATGGGAGGACAAAGGCGAAAGAACAGAGCAGGAAGCCCGAAACTTTGTGGATACCGTCTTAAATCAGTCCTCGCACTCTTCCAGTGGCGCAACTGATTCGCCCCCATCGGGCACGGCCACTGCAACGGCTCCCCCCCCTGCTACATCACCTGATGTTCAGCTTGATTTACAAGAGCTGACCGCGCAACTTGCGGCTATTCGAGCCGAATTAGAAAAATTGCGGGAGCAAGAACCTTAACCCACCCCAAGTTTAATGCTGTAGTGGGGGCTAGATTGAGGGGCAAGGGGGTGGAGTTTTAGCTCAAGCACTCTTATCCCTTGCACCGAGATGCTTAGAGTTGCAGCGGAGTCAAGATTCAACTCCCCCACCCTCAAAGCCGAAAGCTAGGGTGGGGATGTTGTATCTTAGTCGTTGTCCCATTCTTCTCTGCCCAATAAGTCACCGATCCGATCACGCAGGAGGAAGCCACCTTTCTCAAGCTCAATTTCCACATAGGCCCATTCACGCGCCGGGATGTATTGGCATAGGACATAAATTGGTTGTTGACGGCTCACAACGCCTTTCTCGACCATCTGACGAGCTTCATCTTGGATCAGGTCGATTGAATAGTGGATAGATTGAAGCATAATTCACCCCCGGTTAATTTAGGCCTGATAAGGAATGTGAAAGAAGACAGCTATCTCAGATATCTCAAAGGAAACACACTAATCTCAAAAATCTCAAAGAGCTAACTCACTCTGAGTCAACTTTGTAATCAGGTATACTGAATATTTGCTATTTTCGTTTATTGACGCTTTGATTATATTAATAAATTTTACGAAAGTCACTAAACCTTGACCACTTGCCCTAGAGAAAAAAGCTGAAAACGCTTGCTAGCGCGGATAGACAGGATATTTTCAGAGATGCATGATTCTGAAAAGGTGTCTAACTTTAGTTATGTGTGTAACCACAGAGTTCATGCTAACGCGCTACTGAGGAGTCCTGCGGTTAAGTTTTGATTTTGTTTAGATTGTTGATAGCTTAAGCTTTTGACTTGTGGCAGTAGCCAGATCAAAACGAGCCGTTAAAACGTTTAACGAATTTGCTTGCTTCTTAACGTTCGAAATTTTTTGGACGATCAGGCTTCAGAACGAGCGGTCATGAGTCGTTGCTGGGTCAGTTCAATCCCGAGCTGGAGCGCCGCTGTAAAACTGTTTGCATCGGCTACGCCTCGTCCAGCAATATCAAAAGCTGTTCCATGATCGGGAGAGGTGCGGACGAAGGGTAAGCCAATCGTCGTGTTGACAGCGCGATCGAACGCCATTAGCTTCACTGGAATTAGGCCTTGGTCATGATAGAGCGCTAAATATCCATCATGGCCATGTACAGAGGGGGTGCTGCCATACCAGGCTTGCCCTGGCCGTACCCAAAGCGTATCGGGCGGAATGGGGCCATCTAGGTGCACGTGGGGATGGCGATCGCCCATTTCACGCATCCAGGGAATCAGCCAGTCTTGTTCTTCTCGGCCCAACTGCCCTTGCTCTCCACTGTGGGGATTGAGTCCGGCGATCGCAATTCGAGGTGCGGCAATGCCAAAATCTTGGAGCAAGCATTCGATCAGCAGGTCGAGTTTGCGGGTCATCAGTTCTGGAGTCAGGGCGTCTGCCACCTGCCGCAGGGGAATATGGGTTGTGGCCAGGAGCGTTCGTAAGATCCAGTCGGTATGGGGCGATCGCGCTACAAACAACATGCCAAACCGCTCTACGCCTGCCCGTTCGGCCAACAATTCTGTCTGCCCCGGATAGTGATGGCCTGCGGCTTTCCAGGCAGATTTGGCGATTGGAGCCGTGACAATTCCATCAAACTGTCCGGCCAAGGTGTGGGCGATCGCCTCCTCCAAAAACCGAAAACTGGCCGCCCCACTGGCCGCATTGCCTGTTCCTAACTGGATCTGCTCCTGAACTGCATTTTCTAACGGCACGTCTAGCACCGACAGTTGCTCAGGATTTGCTAAAGTTTCCTCGCGGGCGATCAAATTTTGGAGCTGCTGATAGGCGTTCTTCAGCACAGCTCGACTGCCTACTACCGTAATTTGAGCTGCCTCAAATAGCGCCGAGTTGGCTAATCCTTTTAGGACAACCTCAGGACCAATACCAGCTGGATCACCTAGGGCGATCGCAATTCGAGGACGGGGAAGTTGAGCCAACATAGAGGAGGAAGTCTTCATCTCAAAAGGGATTCGCCAGATTGGCTGCCAAACTGCTTTAGAATACTTTAGATGGGTTTATGGGTGCAGATCAGACCTTCGAAGCAGTTCGTTGTCGTATGGGGCAAAAGGCCCGACCTGAACCTGACCTAACTGAGAACTGTCAGTTCAATTTAAATGCAATAAGGAGAACATTATTCAATGAGCGGCGAAATCTTTAATGCAGCAATTTTGTCCTCTACTCTAATCTTAGTAGGACTGGCTACGGGCTTCCTGCTGCTCAAAGTTCAGGGTGGAGAGGAGTAGAAGATAGCGGTGGCTTAATCTCACCCATCAATTCTAATTATTTCCTTGGTATTGGCTAGAGGCGCGGTTAATCGCGTCTCTACGGTTTTGGGCTAACCAATGTCGGATTAGCCAATGTCGGGTTAACCAATATTTGCAGTAAGTCTTATTAATCTTCAGGCTCATCTAGATGTTCTGCCACTTCGCGGTAGAGATTGAGAACGTGGCTATCTTTTAAGTAATAAAACACATTGCGACCCTGTTTGCGGTAGCTGACTAAGCGAAGGGCTCGGAGGGCTCGCAGTTGGTGAGAAACCGCTGACTCCGACATTTTGACGATCGCCGCCAGATCGCAAACACAAAGCTCCTGTTTGGCAAGTGCTGATAAAATCCGCAGGCGATTTGCATCTCCCAACAGACTAAAAAACTCCGCCATGCGCTGCGCTTTCTCAACACTGAGAATTTCGCGGTGGAGTTGGCGCACGCTGGACAAGTCAACCGGATGTTGAACTGCACAGTTTAAGTCGCGATCGCTCTGCCGTTTCTCAGACGAGGTTGAGCGAGCTGCTGAGGAGTCGGAACCAGCCATTTTTTAAGCTTCAGAAACAAATAAAGCAGACAGCAGAGCATTACGGCCCTGGTTGCCTTAGCTTCAGGGTAGCAATTTTAGCACCAAAATGTTTAGAACTGCTTCTAATCAGCTCTAACTCTAACTATTAGTCTAGGTGTTGGAATCCTGGAATTGCTAATGTACATTATTAGAGCGTATCTTATAAAAAGTTAACGATTTAATATTGATCCCTCATGAATTTATTAGTTATAGGTGCTACCGGTACCCTGGGAAGACAGATCGTTCGTCGCGCCCTTGATGAGGGATACGAGGTGCGGTGTCTGGTCAGGAGTTTTAGAAAAGCAGCTTTCTTAAAAGAATGGGGCGCGGAGCTTGTACAGGGTGACATCTGTAAGCCCGAAACTTTGCCTCCGGCTCTAGAGGGCATCACGGCAGTGATTGATGCTGCCACAGCGCGACCTACTGATTCCTATAGTATTCGTCAGGTCGATTGGGAAGGGCAGGTTGCTCTTATCCAGGCCGTGAAAGCGGCAGGCATCGATCGATTTATCTTCTTTTCTATTTTGGATGCCGAGAAATATCCAAACGTGCCGCTGATGGAAATCAAACGCTGCACAGAAGTTTATCTAGCTGAATCTGGCTTAAATTACACGATTTTGCGCCCTTGTGGCTTTTTGCAGGGGTTGATTGGTCAGTACGCCATTCCCATTCTGGAGCGACAGGCCGTTTGGGTAACGGGAGATAGTTCTCCAATTGCTTACCTGGACACTCAAGATATTGCCAAATTTGCTGTGCAAGCGTTGAAGGTGCCGGAGACAGGAAAGCGATCTTTCCCCATCGTCGGTAATCGAGCTTGGGGAGCCTATGAAATCATTCGGCTTTGCGAACGGCTTTCGGGGCAGGAGGCGAAAGTCACTCGGATGCCGCTAGGTGTGTTGCGGACTGTTCGCCGCATTGCTCGATTTTTTCAGTGGGGGTGGAATTTGTCTGATCGGTTGGCCTTCACAGAAGTGGTGGCTAGCGGTAAGCCATTAACGGCTTCAATGGAGGAGACTTATCAAGTCTTTGGTATTAATCCTAATGAGATCACGACGCTGGAAGTTTATCTGCAAGAGTACTTCAGCCGAATTTTGAAGAAACTGAAGGAACTGGACTACGAGAAGGAAAAAGCGAAGAAGAAAAAGAAAACGCCTTTCAAGTCCTCGCAATCTCAGTAATCAAATTCTCGGCAACACAAGTCTGTTTCTCGGCAGATTCGTGAACATAGATGCTGTATCAGCAGGGAGCTGACTCCAATCGCTCTCTGCATCCGCCCCATCAAAGCCTATGAAGTGGATGAAACTTCTCTTTATTCGTCACGCTCAGTCGATTGGCAATCAGCAAAAGCGGATGCAGGGGCATGGAGAATTCGAGCTTTCGGATGAGGGAATCCGGCAGGCTGAGAAACTGGCCAGTCGTCTGATGGCTGAATCTTGGGTTCCATCGCATGTCTACAGCAGTCCGCTCCAGCGAGCGGTTCAGACGACCGAAATTTTGCTGGCTCATGTTTTGGCAGAGCCTTTGCCTGCTGCTGTTAGCGATCTGGTGGATGGAGAGGTGGCGGCTCCAATGGATGTTTTGGTGAGTCAAGGACCCCATCGGAAGGTCACTGTTGAGTACGCTGATGAGCTGAAGGAGTTTCAAAACGGCATTTTTCAGGGATTGACTTGGGCTGAAGCCAGGTCTCAATACCCGGAGATGTGTGATGCACTGGAAGCTTCGCCTGACTGGATTCAAATTCCAGGTGCGGAGTCATTACAGGAAGCTCGCGATCGCGCTCACCGCTTTATTCAACTGTTGCTCTCTCGCCATATCGGAGAGGCGCAGATTTGGGTTGTGACTCACAGCTGGATTATGCAGCATCTGATTGCAGAACTGTTGGGGTGCGATCGCTCTTGGCGACTCCATGCCCGCAATACGGCTTTGTTTGAATTCTGGATCGATCGCGATCGCTGGGATACCAAGAATCAAAACCGTTTCAACACAGACTTGTGGCAGATCCGCCGCTTCAACGACTGCCAGCACTTGATGGTGGATAGGGGCTAATCAACACGTCGCAGCCTATGGCAATAAGGGGGCTCAGAATGGGGAGCAGAACTGCCATAAATGGTCTGAAGCATTTGAGCACTTTCTTGAATCCAAATTTTCCAGGCTTCTCCGCTGCTGAAAACATCAGGGCAAACTTCGGCTAGATCAAACAAAGTGGGAGTCTGACCTGCCTCCAGACTGCTCACCAAAAAAGTGGAGATGTGATCGCGGATTTCTAGGCTGAGCTGCTGCTCTAACAGGCGAACGGAACTAAATTTAAACTCCCGCAGCGCGGCTTGACTAAAATAGCCCACCAGCATAAAGCCTGCGAAGTAAAAGAAGAGGGCGATCGCCAAGCAACCGACAGTAGGCAGGAAAGATAGCATAGTCTTCAGTCTTCAGCGCTGGATGGATCGCAAAAATGCCTTATAGTCAAGGCCTATGAAGTTTGACGGTCTCCAGTCCCAATAACGGCAATTTTGTGTCGGTAAACAAGCTCTGCACCATACCATCCGGTCACCCCTAGCAGAACTGCCACTACAACAGAGAGAATGATGCCGGTAGGCAAGACGGAGTTAACTGGATTATTCCATCGGATTAGCAAACTCACAAGGCTAAGTGCCAAGGCGACAATGTTGCCAACTAAATGAATCCATCCAGCGCTGCGTTCCCGCACCCGTTTGATGTAGAAAAAATCAACCAATCCGGTCGCTGCGGCGAGTACACCCATGACGAGGCCTGCCCCTAGCAACACCACAGATACTTGCGCCCAAAAAGGATTGCGAGTCAACCAATAGGCCACATCGGTTGCCAATACGCCTACCAGAAAGGCAATTGGGAAAGTCACGATCAGAGGGTGAAAGGGATGCCCTGCGAGGGCTACCTTACTAGGGATGCCGCTATCACGATACTCGTGCTCATGACTTTCAATGATGGGAGGAATATCTGGGTATCGGGTCATGCTGATCTCCACGATTTTTGAGGTTAAAAAGGATTCGGCAGGATGGCAGTATTTGCAATGCAGGCTGGCAATACGGGCTTGCAATACGGGTCCGATCGCTCCATCTGTATCAGAGAAGCAACCTCAAGGTAATGCCAGAAATTATGGGAACTCCTCTACCCGCAGGTAGACCCGATCGGTTAGAAGTTGAGGGGTGAGGCGATCGCTCTTTCCGTCTTGCGTGAGGGAATCAAGGATAGAAAATATTCCATAATCAGAGAAAGGTTGAGGAGGCGCAAAAGCGCTATGGGCCAAGAGTCGATTGTGCAGATCTCTGCCTACCCAGGCTGGATTGTGGGCGTCAGCCGCAACGATGGAGATAGCTATTCTTGCTGGGTTGTAGACCCTAACCTCAGTGTCATGAGCAACGGCAGAAACTATGAAACCAGCAACGCCGCCATGAGAGCTGGAAGAATTTTTGTAGAAAGCCGACTGTAGGCTCGTTGGGAGCGGAACTGGCCCAATAGCGTCACAAAAAATAAGCGCCATAAAAAATAGCGCTCAACTTGTATTGAACGCTATCAGCTTTGATATTAGTGGGTTTTGACGGAGAGGGGGGGATTCGAACCCCCGGTGACATCACTGCCACAATCGATTTCAAGTCGATCGCATTCGACCACTCTGCCACCTCTCCAGGCACTCTATTTTATCGCGAGTCTGGTTCAATTAGACGCTAATTGTGCCACGAGATTGGGTTGTTTGTAGAGAATTTCTTTGGCATGGATGTCAAAATCTTGGTTGAGCCAGACCAGAGCGGCTTCAGTCACGGTTCCTGCCTGTAGGGAGACGAGGGAGAAGTTGCGAAGGCGATCGCCCTCAACCTGCACAATCCGAGGCACACTGGCGGCGTTGAGATAGAGCGTTCCTTCTGGGCTGATGGCGGCTTTGTCGCGGAGGCGCTGCTTGGTGTGGCGAAGATGGTGGTGCATGTGGCCAAACGTCACCAGGGGAATCGCTTTGCCTTGCGGTTGAATTTGGGCGATCGCCGCTGCCAAATCTGGATCGCCGTAGTCACCCCCCAAGGGTTTCCAGTCGCGTCCACACAGCGCTTCAGCCTGATCGCCCAGACCTGTGGGGCCACAGTGTCCTACAAAGATTAGAGTGTCATGGGCAGCGGCTTGGGCAGCGGCGACAATCCGGGCGGTAGAGTCTTCGAAGCTTTCAACGCCATATCGGTCGCGGTAAAAGTCTTCGTTTTTCCAGGTTGAGCCACCCCAGCTAAAGGGCCGTCCTCCCACTACCGTCAGATTTAGCTCTGGAAAGTCTAACTTGTCATAGCCAACATGGGCAGGCCCCAACAGGTCGATCTGTTGCTGCACCCAATCTTCTTCAGCACGATTGTAGGGACACTTTTTACGTCCCCACTCGGTGGCGGTATACCAAGCATCGTGGTTGCCAAAAATTGCGGCTTTGGGAATTTTGATCGCGGCGATCGCCCGCACTACATCCACTGCTTCATTGCCAAAGTCACCCACAAATAGCACTAGGTCAACGTCTAGATGCTTGAGGGCCGCTTCATCTTCGGCTTCCCACTGGTCGTGTACATCTCCGACCACGGCGATTGTGAGAGGTTTGACAGGTTGAGCTTGTTGCTGGCGATAGTCGCTGCTGACCATATTGACATCCTTATGATTCCCTTTTCCAGGATAGGCAAGCCTTGAACATTTTTGCAGTCCATCGCAGCCAGCGCTTCAACCTGTTGGGCCAACTGCGGGTTGGGGCATCTTAAGGACAATGTGATGAGATCTTGAGTTTTTGGCTGCGAAGCGAGAAATCGATGGAGGCAGAACGGATTGTACAGGCTAGTCAAATATGGGCTACGACGCTGGCAGGTCTACGGCTCCAAGGCAAAGCGTTGGGGGCAAGTGAGTGCGCCAGTGTGGCCGGGGCTAATCGCAGCACTGGTAGCGATCGCCGCAACTCAGATCAGAGCATGGCAGCCTCTAGAACGTCTGGCATACGTGGCTCTGTTTGAGATCCGTGAGACAAAAATCTTGCCGCATTTGGGTTGGGACCCCAGGATTGCGGTGATTGCCATTGATGAGGTGAGCCTGCAGCAGTATGGACAGTTTCCCTGGTCGCGCGATCGCTATACGGATCTCCTCCAAACGCTGGCAGCGGCTCCTCCAGCCGTGATTGGGTTCGACATTTTGTTTGCTGAGCCGACCTCCCAGGATGCAACGCTAGCCCAGGCGATCGCCCATAGTTGGAACGTCGTATTGGCCACCGCCGCCGACTATCAAGGCAACCCCATTTGGATCGTACCTGAGCTAGATGCTGTTGCGGCCCAAGGGCATGTCCTCAGCACAGCAGACCCCGATGGAATTAGCCGCCAGTTTTCGCTCTATCTCAATCAGTTTCCCTCTCTTGGGATTACAATGCTGCAGGTTTACAACGAAAGCCTGAGGCAAACCATCCGCGCTGAGGCGGGCGATTCGGAGCGCCCAGTTTTGCTGCCCGATCCGTCCTCACGGCACTCGGCCCAGCCTGCTTGGATTAATTGGCCCAGTCGTATAGATCCCCGATTGACAGACTCCGGTGCAGGTCAGATGCAGGTTTATTCCTTTGCTGACGTCGTTGAGGGGAAAGTCAATCCAGACCTTTTCCTCGACAAGATTGTCTTAGTGGGAGAGACGGGGACTGCTCTGGATCCACTGCGATCGCCCCTCAATATCAATCCGCCGATTTCTGGGATTTATCTCCATGCCGCAGTGATTGACAACTTGCTAAACGATCGGTTTTTGCGGCGATCGCCAGCCTGGGCCAATTTGCTGTTGCTCCTACTATTAGGCCCCACTGTGAGCGCGTTGCTTTTCCGGCAAGGCCCTGTGGGGCGTCTGGTAATGGTGGTGTGCTTGCCATTGCTATGGTTTGCGATCGCTCTGATTTGCTTTAGCGGCAATGCCTGGATTCCGATTGCGGCTCCCATTGGCCTGATGCTCATGACGGCGGGCGGAGTGCAGTGGCGCGAACAGCAAGAAAAGCAGCAGTTGATGAACCTGCTTGCTATGCATGTCTCTCCCGAAACCGCCGAGCTACTGTGGCAGCGTAAGGGCGAAATTTTTCAGGGAGGAGAGCTCCAGGCTCAAGAAATTACTGTCACTGTGCTGTTTTTGGATGTGCGCGGCTTTACTGCCCTCTCGGAAAAGCTCGCGCCGGGAGATCTGATGAACTGGCTAAACCGCTACCTGGAAGTGATGACCGACTGCATCATGGATCATGGTGGTGTGGTTGACAAATATATTGGGGATGCGATTGTAGCTGTGTTTGGCTTGCCTTTTGCCCATACGACAACAGCAGAGATTCGGCAGGATGCCATCAATGCGATCGCCGCCAGCTTGGCCATGCAAGAACGGTTGCAACCACTTAATCAAGCGTTTGCTATGGAAGGAAAACCCCTGATTGAGTTTGGCATTGGCGTGCATACGGGAGTCGTAACGGCGGGTAGTATGGGTAGCTCTCGCAGGTCAAACTATTCCATCGTCGGTGACACCGTCAATATTGCAATTCGCCTTGAGTCGATGAACAAGACGCTCATTGACGACAACCCCAACCGCTTGCTGGTGACGGGTCGGACGCTCGCCTATGTACGCGATCACTATCTCACTAAAGGCGTTGGCGCAATTCGGCTCCAGGGCAAAGAAACCGCCACGGTAATCTACGCCATTCAAGCGAAGCGTCCTGCCCCCTAGCTGCCTCATTCTGTCTCATTGTTCTGTCTCATTTTGAAGAACTTTAAAGGAGACGGCTCTGACTTAATCTCTAAGGGCTAGTTCTCTAAGGGTCAATTCTCCAAGGGCTAATTCTTTAAGGGCTAGTTAACATAATAATCGCGGGTTCCTTTGGCAGAAAGGGCTTCTCCTAAGCGGTTGAGGGCATGGACGTAGGCGGCGGTGCGGAGGGAGGTGCCGAGGTCTTTGGCGATCGCCCAAATATGCTCAGCTTCTGTCACCATATTGTGCTCTAGCCGCTGATTGACTTCTTCTAGCGTCCAGTAAAATCCATTGCGGTTTTGCACCCACTCAAAGTAGCTGACCGTAACACCACCCGCATTAACCAAGATGTCAGGAAAAACCTGAATCCCCTTAGCATCTAAAATTTCATCGGCAGCGGAATCAATAGGCCCATTAGCAACTTCAAAAATGTATCGAGCCTGAATCTGATTGGCATTCTCAACTGTAATTTGGTTTTCCAACGCCGCTGGAATCAAGATATCAACATCTAGCTGCAGGAGTTCTTCGTTGGTGATGACTTGTGATTCAACGATGTTACACACCGTCCCCTGACAGTAGACCGCTGCAATGCCGCGACTCGACTCCTTAAACTGCCGAATGCTGGGAATATCTAGCCCAGACTGAGCATAGACGCCTCCTTGCGAATCACTCACCGCAACCACTTTGTACCCCGCCTTAAACAGCAGTTCAGCAATCACGGCTCCTGCATTGCCGAAGCCCTGCACAGCTACAGTGGTATCGGCAGGTCGGCGGCCTAGCTTGGTCATGAGGGTGCGAATTACGAAAAAGGCCCCCATTGCGGTGGCAGTTTCTCGACCCAGACTGCCTCCCATTGTGATGGGTTTGCCTGTGACGACGGCAGGGGTGATCTGGCGGCGAATGATGCTGTATTGGTCCATCATCCAGCCCATAATCATGGCATTGGTATAGACATCGGGGGCCGGAATATCGACATCTGGACCAATAAAGTCGGCGATCGCATCGACATATCCCCGGCTGAGCCGCTCTAGCTCAAACTTGGAGAGCGTCTTGGGGTTCAGCGTGATACCACCCTTGGCACCCCCAAAGGGCAAGTTTAGCGCTGCACATTTAAACGTCATCCAAAAGGCCAGCGATTGTACCTCATCTAGCGACACATTCGGATGAAAGCGGACACCCCCCTTGGTGGGGCCTCGACTATCGTCGTAGCGAACCCGATAGCCCTGAAATACTCGCAGCGTTCCATCATCCATCCGTACCGGAATTGAAACCGTTAGGCTAGCCTTAGGAAACTTGAGGCGCTCAATGGCATCTTCACAAACTTGCACATAACGCAGCGCTTTTTCGAGCCGCTGGTTGGCGTCCGACAACAGGGACTCAGACATTGGTAGCTCCTTTTGATTCGAGCGATTCTGTGCTAACTGAAGGGGGACAGGCCTGCTCCGCTTATTCTTACAATGCCCGAAAATGTGATGAATACTACAAAATCTTAGCGATCGCTTCACTAATCGCCTAGATTCTCCAGACCGATTTCAATTAGATTGCAATAGATTACAAAGAAAACGGACAGGGTTGACTCCTGCCCGTCTCGCACTAGAGGTGGAATATGATTACGTTACGTTCACGAACCACCTGAAAATTTGCGTTCGCAGGCGATCGCCCCTTATAGGCCAGTTGCTTCGTCATGCTCAGCCACATTGGGGTCAACACCCATCGGAGAGACAATGTCTCGCAGCAGCGTAATTTGCTGTTCAAAGTCCATCGCTTTGATCTGCTCGAGAAGCTCTTTGCCTTTTTGGTTCATCTCGTATCCCTGCGGCATCGGCACAATCACTGCGCTTTCCATACCCTGAGCTAACCGATACCAAAACAGCAGCTTTGTCGTATCACCTAGTGCGCCATATTCGCGGCTCAACAGGCTATTTTTTCCTGCAATCAGATCGCGCTGTACCTGGAGTTGCTCCTCGTGAGACATCTCCTTGACCTGATTGAACAGACCTTCTGCAATAGTGGGAGAAACAGTGCTGGCACCCGGAGCCGCAGGCGTAATCGCACCGCCCATCTCGGTGTAGATAAACCAGAATAGGGCCAACTGCTGATCAACCTCAAGATTCCGAAAAGCTTTCACAAATTGGCTGGAAGGGTTGGAAGTGGTGTATGTCATAAAGGTCTCAATACTTGTTCAACCTCTGAAACTTAACAAGTAGACCCGAATGACTTAAACGATCCCAAGAGAGACAACCCTAATCTCTCTAAAGACAGAAAAAGACAGAATTTAGAAGCGATCGCTTGATGGTCAACCCAGATTTTCAAAGGTTTGCACTCAAGTTCAATCTCTCAGTTCAATCATCAGGCTTAAGGTTGATTTCAAGAAAAGATCCACCCAATTGCTGAACGCGATCGCCTCGTAGTGCAGAATACAGTTTCTATCGCTAGCATAGAAATAACCACCTACTACCATAGAGTGGTTAGTGCCTAGAACCGAAAGCGAAGGCTACTGGCGCTGGCATGACCGACGACTCTGATAATCAAGACCGGACGTAAATCCTCCCTAAGCTCTGACTCTGTTTAGCAAGAGTTAGGGCTTAGTTCCTATTGGGAGCCTAATTGGGAGGATTTTCCCACTTGGTTTTCTATACCAAAGTTGTTTAGGCTTCAATTTCTTTAGGCTTCGATCTCTTTGAGAAGTAAAGCGCTAATCAACGTTGCAGTACCACCCACTAGGCCCAACATCAGCCACTTGCTCAAGTCTCGTCCTTTGAGTTGAGCAACGATTGCCGCAGTTCCACCAATCAGGCAATGAGCGCTCAGCATCACGTATAGCGCAGAGTCGATTGAAAGGTTTGACAGCAGGGACGCATCTACAAATTCAAGCATGGCAAGTAACGTTGGCTAGATGAGTAATTTGACTTAGCGAAAATCTTAACATATGTTTATATCCTGCTCTATACTTGGTTGAATTCTTAGCTTGAATTCCTAGTTGAATTCACAGGTGGTCATTTCTACGGTGTTGGCAAACGAGAGCAAATCTAGATGGCTAGGATTGTTCAAGATTTCCTCTGCTACCAAGAGTCCAGCTGCCGTCCAAATTTGATTGAGCCGAGATTCTTTACCCACCAGCCGTCCGTGCTTGCCGTCATAGTATTCAGGCCACTGATCTGCAGCTAAGTGGTGGCGGGCGATCGCCAAGGCTCGTTCGGCCAAGTCCACCCGTCCAGTCTTTTGTGCTGCCGCTACAAATACCCAGAGCAGCGTAGGCCAATGGCCACCGTTGTGGTACGACCAGGCAATGTTTTTGGGGTCTGAGCCCGTCACAATCTGCCACTCCAGACCCTCAAGCGCGGGATAGCAGATCTTCACTGGCATATGCCCAATCAAATCTGACCAGCGCTGCTCAAACAAATTCATAATCCGTTGAGATTCCTCTTCGCTGGCCACCGACATCAGAATTGCGAGAAGATTGCCCATCGCAAAAAAGCGGAAGTCGATCCGTCCCGGTCCCAAGTTGCCCGCCAAATAGCCCCCTCCCTCCGGCATCCACTCCATCAGCCAGCCTGGGATCGACTCTGGATAAATATTGAACTGATTGGCAATTTGCTTGCCAAACTGCTCACCTTCAAACCGATAGATTTCATTGAGGCGGTTCAGATCGAGCCAATAATATTCTCGAATATGAAATCCTAAAACACCCAGCCGCTGATCAACACGACGCAAATCTTCTGCATTGTCACCGTTGGGCAATAGTAATTCTTGAGCAGCTCGCATTGCGCCATAAAATAGCACCTGAATTTCGAGCGGATGCCCATACACACCCATACGACGATCGATCATAAAGGCACCATCGGGCACCAGCATGGTTGGATACATGGCAAATCGATGCACCAAACACATTTCCAGGATGAGACGAATTCCTTCTTGAAAGTTGTCTTGATGCGCTAGAGCCTTGTCACCCGTCGTTTTGACATAGGCCCGCAATAGTAGTAGCCACCACAAACAAGAATCAATGGGTGGAACTCGACCGATCGCATGTTCGCCAAAGTCTGCTACCAGGCGATCGCAGCCATCTTGATACTCAATTTTGAAGCTGGCTGGCATCAAACCTGGGCCGGGCCTGAAGCAGTCCATCTGTTTTTCATGGCTTTGGGTTTCAAGCGTGACCTGCAAAAAGTTGCGGACGATATCCGGCTTGCCCTGCATCAAGAAGATCAATGCAGAAGGCACAAAGTCCCGCACAAAGCATTGGTCGTAGTTCACGGCATCCACCGTTTCATCACAAGCCGCGACTGTTCCAACTGGGCGGCCCTGATAGTAAACCAAAGACTTCTCAAGCAGTTCCCAGGCTTGCCGAGTTAGTTTACTTTTCGAATGAGTTGCAACCATGATTGAATCAGTTCTTTGGGCTTATGTTGTTTAGGCTGACTTTTAACGGTTACTCTGGCAACAGCGACTCTAGCGACGGTTAATCTAGTATTACTCTAGTAACAGTTGCTCTGGAACGTCTTCCGGCATTACCCAGTAATACAGCGTATGCTGGCGGGTAGGCCCCTCCACCTGCACAACTTGGTCAGGCTCCCAGTCACCCATATCAAAATCGTGGGAAACAATTCGAGTTCCTGGTTCAAGTTCTTGAAAAAGCTTTGGGCGTAGACGCAAGTTGACTTCTGGCAACAGATAGAGCGTCACCACTGTGGCGGCTTGTAAATTGGTCTCAAACAAATCTTGTTGAAAGAAATCTACCCGGTCGTCAACCCCGGCGGCACGGGCATTTTGTTGACTTTGTTCAACTAGGTCTGGGTTGATTTCAATTCCGACGCCTCGGGCTCCATATTGGGCCGCCGCCGCGATTACAATTCTTCCATCCCCACTGCCTAGATCGTAGAGCACATCTTCACTATTGACCTCAGCCAGCTCTAGCATCTTCAACACCACCTCATTGGGCGTTGGCACATAGGGAACTTCTGGCTGATGGGCTTGCAGCTGCTCCTCTAGGGATAGCTGCGGAGAGTCTGACTTGGCAGGAGTATCACCAAACATCCGCTGTGGATTGCATCCAGTCAGCAGAAGGCCACTTACGCTTATGCCCATTAGCACCCATCGGCCTATTGGCTCTCCTCGCATTGCATGGCGCTCCTTAGATCAATGTTGCGAGCCTGTCGCGAGTGTGTCGCGAGTATAAAGTCCGGGTATTGCTGAATCTAATGAAACTATTGCGTAGGGATTGCGTAGGGGTAGGTTTTTATCTCTTGCTCACCCAAGGCAAGCCTAGAGTACCCCTAAGGAATGCTCCTACCCGATCATCTTTTTCAGCAACACCCAAATCTGCTGTCTCGCTCACACCTCCCGATGGGGGATTAGAAGTTGTAGCCGATACCCACTAAAAGTCCTACATCGGTTCCATCGATGAAGCCTACGTTGACGCCTGCTGTTGCAGTGAATTGAGGGGAGACTGGCACATCCAAACCTGCTGAGAGCAGCAGACCTACATCGCTATCGTCTCCAGTAGAAATAGCTACTCCACCGCCAACATAGGGAGCAACCGTCAGAGGCGCACCTGGAACGGCCTGGGTGGTGAAGTCAATCGTGAGCGGCACCAAAATTACAACGTCACCGCTAATCAAAGCCGCAGGACGGACGGAAAGGTTGTTGGTGATCCCGATCTTACTGAAGATGGCATAGGAACCATCGCTGATCACGGTGTTGCCACCAAAGCCGATGTTACCGCCTACCCCAATGTAGCTGGGGCCAGAACGGGTAGCGGTTCCAGGAGAGATGACTTGGGCGATCGTGGTGTCATCCGCAGGTGCAGGAGTTTGAGCTTGGGCAAGGGGACCATTGACAGGCTCGCCTAAGACGTCGGCAGAGGTGTGAATGACAGCATCCTGATCTTCAACTTGCAGGATGCCAATGAGTTCGTAGTCTTCGGATGCAGCAAGCTCCTGAATGGCCTCAGGTCCGGCTGCAGCAGGCTGATCCAAAGATTCAGCTTGAGCCGCAAACCCACCTCCTACGACGGTCAGCGCAGCTACGCCGAGGCTGGAGAATACAAGCCTGAAAAGAGTAAGGTTCATAGCAACTCCAAACGAATGAATGAAATGAATTGAACAGTGATAAATTTCGATTGCTGTTAAGGTTCAGCAAGATACGTCTTGCGATCGCCTTCAGCCAGATCCAGATCAAATCCAGATCAAGAGTTTCTTTCTCTTCCAGAATAAAATTTAATCCTGGTCTTAATATCTATCTTCAGTGTTAAAAAAAAATGTGATTCAAAAGTGACAAGTCACCCCAAATAGAGCAAAACTCTCTAAATTCCCCCTTTTGACGGAGAATCTAAAGAGTTTTTACTGAATTTGGATATCAAAAGTGAGAGAGGTGTTTTCTTTTCTACTGCGGTTCTTCCTGGCTGCGATCGCCAGCAGAGTCCGTCAAATCTGCAAAATCACGCGTGCCAGAGATAGGTAAATAAATACACCGAGCACATCCACAGCCGTGGTAATAAATGGAGCGGACATCAGCGCGGGATCGCGGCCCATTGCCTGAAACAGAAACGGGAGCGACGAGCCTGCGACAGTGCCCAACACCGAAATTACAAAGAGGCTGAGGCCCACAACAATCGCCACACTCAGACTGCCTTGCAGAAGGTAGGCCCATCCAGTTACAGCCAATCCCAACATCAATCCCAGCAAGACGCCAGCAGCACCTTCTCGAAAGATGACTCGAAAGGGAGCCCCCATCCGAATTTCCTGGGTGTGGAGTCCCCGAATCACGACGGTTGAGGATTGCGCCCCAACATTTCCACCTGCATCAATCAACAGCGGAATGAATGCTGCTAAAACGACAACCTGCTCTAGCACTTCTTCCTGGTCTTGAATGACTGCACTGGTGGCCGTATTGGTTAGCAGTAAGACCAGCAGCCACACGACTCGCCGCCGAGCAACGGTGAGCAGGTTGGTCTGAAAGTAGTTTTCTTTACCCGCTTCCAAACCACCCAGGGTATAGATGTCTTCAGTGGTTTCTGCTTCTACCACATCCATCACGTCATCCACCGTGACGATCCCGACTAGACGCTGATCGCGATCGACCACAGGCACCGCCACAAAGTCGTAACGCTGAATCGTACGAGCCACTTCTTCTTGGTCGGTGTCGGTGTGGACGTAGACCGTCTCGCGAATCATAATGTCGCCGATCAGATGTTCGGGCTGCGCTGTAACCAGATCTCGTAAGGATAAAATCCCGGTGAGGCGACGACTGGCATCGGTGACGTAGATGTAGTAAATAGTTTCGGTGGTGTGGGCAACCTGCCGAATTCGCTCCAAGGCATCCGCAGCAGTCATGCTTTCTTTGAGCGCCACATACTCGGTGGTCATCATCCGGCCTGCCGTATCGGGCGGGTAGCCCATCAGCAGTGCGGTGGCTTCACGTTCAGCCGGACTCAGTTGTTCGATCAGTTGGCGGACAACCTTGGCAGGCAGTTCGTCAAACAGACGGGCGCGATCGTCGGGCGACATCTTATCGACCACGTCGAGAAACTCAGAGCGCTTGAATTTGGCAATCAGCGCCTGCTGCACCTGGGGATCAAGATGTTCGTAGACCTCAATTGCTTCATTTTTGGATAACAGGCGAAAGGCGATCGCCTGCATGGTCTCGGGGAGTTCTGCGATCGCCTCAGCAATATCGACGGGCTGAACAGGCAGCAGCAGCGCCTTCGCCCCCTCTAAATTTTCTTGCTCTAGTAAAGCCTGCAATTGGGAGCGCACCAACTCCTGTAGCTCTTCGCGAGAAGCAGCTCTCGGCGATGATGAAAACTGATCTTGAGACAAAACCCCCTCCCTCCTTGCTTCTAAACCAAAACCCCAGCAAGATTCCTAACTCACATCATGTTTTGGAGGCCAACGGTGCTTCAACCGTAACATCCGTTTGCGGTCCGGTCGCCTGCACCTGTTCATCCCAGGCTCCACACTGCTGAATCAAGTTTGCCACTAGGCCCGTCCATCCGGTTTGATGGTTGGCTCCTAACCCAGCTCCATCGTCTCCATTAAAGTATTCATGGAACAAAATACAGCTTTGCCAATGCGGGTTCGTTTGAAACGTCTCAATGCCCCCAAAAACGGGCCGATGTCCAGACTCGTCTTGCGTAAAGATTTGAACTAGACGCTTGGACAGCTCAATGGCAACTTCCTGAAGGGTCAGAAAGTGCCCCGAACCCGTCGGGAATTCTACCTTAAAATCGTCTCCCAAATAGCTATGAAACTTATGGAGAGATTCTAAAATCAGGAAGTTCATCGGGAACCAAATCGGGCCGCGCCAGTTGGAATTGCCGCCAAACATTCCACTGGTTGACTCAGCTGCTTCATAGTCTACCCGATGCGGATGACCGTCTACCTCAAACATATAAGGATGGTCGGCATGATATTTGGATAAAGACCGCACACCATAAGGGCTGAGGAACTCAGCTTCATCGAGCATTTTCTGCAAGATTTTTTGCAGTCGTTCGGGTGTGACAATCGATAGCAATCGTCGTTCTCCTATCCCTTCAGCCTGCATACAACTAATGTTGCGGGTCAAGTTAAAACGATTTTGGTTAAACCATTCAAATCGCTTTTTAAATCCAGGAAAAGAGTCCAGAATTTCCGGCTCAAAGGTCTCAACGGCAAATAGCGGAATCAGACCCACCATCGATCGCACCTTCAGGTGTAGGCGTTCGTCGTGGGGGAGGTGGAGCACATCATAGTAAAACTGATCGGCTTCATCCCACAAATGTACATCGGTGTTGCCAATGTGGTTCATGGCATCGGCGATGTAGAGGAAATGCTCAAAAAACTTGCTGGCAATATCTTCGTAGGTGGGGTTGGTTTTAGCCAGTTCTAGGGCGATCGCCAGCATATTCAGACAGTAAACCCCCATCCAGCTGGTCCCATCGGACTGGTCGATATGGCCACCCGTTGGCAATTCGGAACTGCGGTCAAAAATGCCAATGTTGTCCAGTCCTAGAAATCCACCCTGAAAAACGTTATTGCCTTCAATGTCTTTGCGATTGACCCACCAGGTAAAGTTGAGCAGCAGCTTTTGAAACACCCGCTCTAAAAACTCAGTATCGGCTCGGCCATAAAACTGCTTTTCGATTTGGTAAACGCGCAACACCCCCCAGGCATGAACGGGCGGATTCACGTCGCTAAAGTGCCATTCGTAGGCCGGAATCTGGCCATTGGGGTGCATGTACCATTCTCGCGTCAGGCGATCGAGTTGCAGCTTGGCAAAATCGGGGTCAAGCATGGCCAGCGTCAGCGTATGGAAGGCCAGATCCCAGGCTGCAAACCAGGGAAACTCCCACTTGTCGGGCATCGATAAAATATCGTCGTTGAAGACGTGAATCCATTCTGAGTTGCGGGGATTTTGGCGGTTGGGCTGAGGCTGGGCTGGATCGCCGTTGAGCCAGTCTTCCATGACATAGTGATAAAACTGTTTGGTCCAGAGCATTCCTGCAAAGGCTTGCCGCTGAACGTTGCGGGCATCTTCTGAAATTGTGGGAGGGATAAACCGCTGGTAAAACTCGTCTGCTTCCTGCTGGCGCTGCTGGAACGTCTCGTCAAATTCTGCGCCAAAGGGAGAAGGCAGATCGGGGCGATCGCTCAGTCGCAGCCGAATGGTCTGGGTTTGCCCCGGCTCAACCATCACTTCATAGTGCCCTGCGGCCTTGGTGCCTACCTGCTCAGGATTGACAGCCTGCTGGTCTCCGGCAATTAGATAGCGATGAAAGGCATCTTTGACATAGGGAGAAGTATTTTCAACCCCAAAAAGCTGTTGATTGTTGGTTTCATTTTCTGTAAAGAGCAGCGCTTGAGGCGACTGGCAATAGAGCCAGCGATTGCCTAATGAAGGGTGTACCGCTTCAATGATTTGGGTATCTGAGCTTTGGTTCTCTGTATTATTAGGGGCGATCGCCTTCAGACTCGGCTTTTCATCCTCATATCCCCAAGACCAAGTATTGCGAAACCAGAGCGTCGGTAAGAGATGAACAGTTCGAGCCTCTGGCCCCCGATTTACCACCTTAATTTCAATCAGAATATCTTCTACAGAAGATTTGGCATATTCTACAAAAACATCAAAATATCGATCGTCAGAAAAGACACCCGTATCTAATAGTTCAAATTCTGGATCGTGGTAGCCTCTCCGCTGATTTTCTTCAGTCAGTTCAGCATAGGGGAAAGCCCGCTGCGGATACTTATAAAGATATTTCATATAGGCATGGGAAGGGGTGTTGTCAAGGTAAAAATAGTAGTCCTTTACATCTTCGCCATGATTGCCATCTGGGCCTGATAACCCAAAAATTCTTTCCTTCAAGATGGGATCTGCTTCATTCCAGAGCGTCAGGGCAAAACACAGCCGCTGATGATTGTCAGAGATCCCGGCAATGCCATCTTCGCCCCAGCGATAGGCTCGCGATCGCGCCTGATCATGCGACAGATAGTCCCAAGCTGAGCCAGTTTCACTGTAGTCTTCTCGAACGGTTCCCCACTGACGCTCACTCAGGTAAGGGCCCCACCGCCGCCAGTGTGCTTTGCGATCTCTGGCTGCTTCTAACCGTTTGAGTTCTGCTGTCATGGTTCTCTAATTTAATTTTTAATTTTTTGACTTGATATGACAGGTTATATGCTGAACCTGCCCGGACCCAGCCAACATTTTTTAGTATTAACAGCAAATGTGATCTAAAAATGACAGTCAGCAACAGTCAGCAACGGTGAGTAAATAACAGCGAGTGAATAAATTCAGCAAACAACAGCCGCTAATCCGATCCTTACTTTTATTTTTGCCAGATCTGGGCAAATCCTTTTGATCTTGCAGAAGCGATCGCAGTTGGGACACACTGGTGGAGTTTGGGCGTCATTTTTTTGAGTGTCGGTTTGAGTATCATGGGATGTCACACGGGTACGTCAACCTAGCTCTAGTTGCCTACCCACCAGGCTTAACGTCAACCTTGCTTCTGTCAACATGCTGAATAATGCGTTTAGTCGAATCAATTGGAAATCTTATCTCCAGTCGTGGCAGGAGGTAGACTGGCTGCTGCTGGTCCTTCCGATTTTTCTCACCCTGATTGGGGGATTGATGATCCGCAGCTCCGAGCTGTATCACGGAACCAATGATTGGGTTCAGCACTGGATCACCGCAGGAATTGGGATCGTCTTAGCCTTGGCGATCGCCCGCTGTCGCTACGAGCAGTTATTGCAATGGCGTTGGTGGATCTACGGCATCACCAACCTTTCCCTAATCGCCGTCCGATTTGTTGGAACAACGGCTCTCGGCGCAGAGCGCTGGATCACAATTGGTGGATTCAACGTCCAGCCTTCTGAATTTGCCAAAGTAGGACTGATCGTTACCCTGGCAGCCGTTCTCAGTCATCGCACCGCATCCACATTGAGCGAGTTCTTCAAAGCGTTGGCGATCGTGTTCCTACCGTGGCTGCTGGTATTTCTCCAGCCCAACCTTGGAACCTCGCTGGTGTTTGGCGCGATCACCCTGGGGATGCTCTACTGGAGCAATGCCAATCCAGGTTGGCTCTTGCTGCTGGTTTCTCCCATTGTGGCGGCCTTGCTCTCCAATTTGTTCCTACCAGGTTGGTTCGTATGGGTGGCGCTGATCGCTTTGATTGGCTGGCGAACCTTGCCTTGGCGCTGGGTAGGGGCTTTGGGTGCAGCTTTGATCAACCTGATATCAGGCGGGCTCGGACAAATGCTGTGGGGTCTACTGCATGATTATCAAAAAGCGCGCCTGGTACTGTTTTTAGACCCACATCAAGACCCACTGGGCGGTGGATATCACCTGATTCAGTCCCGTATCGCCATTGGGGCGGGCAAACTTTGGGGGCAAGGGCTCAACCAGGGCACCCAAACGCAGCTCAACTTCATTCCAGAGCAACACACCGACTTTATCTTTGCAGCCATCGGAGAAGAACTGGGCTTTGTTGGAGCCTGTGTGGTGTTGATCGGTTTTTGGCTAGTTTGCCTGCGGCTGGTGCTCATTGCCCAAAACGCCAAGGACAACTTTGGATCGTTGATTGCGATTGGCATCCTGTCGATGTTAGTGTTTCAGGTTTTCGTCAACATCGGGATGACGATTGGGCTAGCTCCGATCACCGGAATTCCGCTGCCTTGGTTGAGCTATGGTCGTTCGGCTCTCTTAACTAACTTCATCGCGATTGGACTAGCCGAATCTGTGGCCAACTATCAGCGCCGTCTCAAGTTCTAGCCCTCAAGTTCTAGCTCTTAGCAAGACGCTCGCCAACTCACAAAACCCCTCGACCTCCGCTGCTAGCGTAATCTGGGCTGGACGATAGGTGAGCGTATTCATGTAGTGCAAAATATTTGCCACGCCAACTGAGTTGGGAAAGATATCGGGGTTAAACAGGCTCTCGTCGTTGGGACTGTCTCCTACGGTCAGCACCGATTGGGGGGAACAGTCTGGAAAGAATTGCTGCAAAACTCGCATTAATCCTGCGGCCTTGTCTTGTTCGAGGGGTTTAATATGACATTGCACCGTACTATACGTAAAACTCCAGCCCTGTTGCTGGCAAAGGGTTTGCAACCGTTGTAGATTGCTTGGTGTCAGCCCCTGCACGTCAAATGTCCAGTCCGTCAGGCGAAACAGGTTATCGGCAGATTCTTGCAGCTGCGGAAACTCCAGCCTTAAAATTTGAAACATGTCCGCCAGCTTTCGCCGATGGGTCGGCAAATCAGGAATGGGCACTAAGGCTTCCGGTATTTCTGGACTGCTCCGATAGAAGAGGCCGCCATTTTCGGCGATCGCCCCTACCACAGGCAAATAGCTAGCTAGGCCATTCACCCAGCCTGCCGATCGCCCTGTTACGATCAGCACTGGAATATTTGCCGCAGCCAAATCCGACAACGCCTGCAGTAGCAACGGGGTGAACTGCCCCTCACGAGTCAATGTTCCGTCCATATCCGTCGCAATTAGACGAATATTTCTAAAAAACTCAGGATTTAGACCCTTAGATAGGCGCACGGCAGTCACAATGTAATGTTTAAACAAAGACAGACTTCAGACGGGTAGCTATGGCCGATTTAACCCCAGATCAGCGCAACTACTTCTACCTCATTGAAGCAGCGCGCGCAGGGATACACAAACCAATTCTGGCGGCACTGTATGCTGCTCACGGTAGCCCCAATCTTTCCGACGGAGAAACAGGATTAGGCATTGCTCCCGTCAATCGGGTTGCCACTACTCAGGTAGAAACCTTTCCACAGCAGGTGCAATATGCCGCCAACACTGTTCGTAGCATTACCGATCGCCTGACCGCCCAAGGCTTGAGAAGTGCCGATCTCTGGAATGCTGAACAGGGCCGTTATTCTGATCGGTTTATTCAAACGGTGGCCACAGGATATAACCCACCCGCCAGTGATCCGGCTGCGGCCTTGCTAGAGCCAACCAACAATCAGCAGTTGCGAACCGCCTACCTAGCCGATCTAACGATCGACTATCAGGCTGACCAGCTTCCTCAAAACCTAGCCTATCTAGATGGTGCGCTGTTGAGGCTCGTAGACCGGATTCCAACCTACTTTCAAGGGTTGTCCTATCAGCGAGAAGCGTTGCTCGAAGCGCTGCGGCTCTGGCGCAAACTTGATACGCGGGAGCAAGCGATCGCTTCTCTCAATCTCCCGACTTCAGCCACAGCGCCCAACCTAAACGAGCTAGACCGAGCCCTGACCCAGTTTATTCAGCAGGCCTCACCCTTCTATGGTGGCTTTCCCCACCAGCGAGAAGCACTCCTGCGACTGACTCAGCTTTGGCGTCAGCTTGACTCCCGCGAACAGGCGATCGCCTCCCTGCAGCAAAACACGTCTGCAGAAGCCAACATTCAAATCATCGATCCGGCGCTAGTGGCCTTTGTTCAGCGCGTGCCGCAATTTTATCAAGGGCAGGGAACTCAGCGAAATGCCCTCACAGAATCATTTCGGCTCTGGCGGGGCATCGACTCGCGCAACAACGCCTTAGTGGCCTTGGGGGTCAGTCCCCAGTTTGTGGCCTCTCCCAGCAGCGATCCGGCGATCGCTCAACAGGTTGCTCAGCAAATCGACCGAGAACTGCTAGCCTTTGCTCGTCGCGTCCCCGGCTCTTATCAGGAGACCCAACAGCAGCGAGAGTCTCTAATTCGGCTAGTTCAGCTTTGGCGAGGCTTAGAAACCCGCGAAAGAGCCATTCAATCGCTGCTCGAAGATATTCGTCGGATGGAGCAGGCCCGACGCGACAGCCTAGAAGCTCCGCCTCGTCCGGCCCCTCCTCCACCGCCTGCCCGTCCGGTTCAGTGGACCCCCAACAACATTCGGGCTTATCTATACACGTCGATCATTCCCAACGGCAGTTTTACGTGGGCCGAAGCCACCCAAGGCGGTACCCGTATTCCGCCCAACCAGGCCACAGTCAACGCCATTGTACGAATTGCGGCCCTAGCTCAGCAGGCTCGCGATCGGATTGGACGCCCCTTCCGCGTCACGAGCTGGTATCGTCCACCCGATGTCAACCGTCGGGTCGGGGGAGCCTCCATGAGCCGTCATATTGTCGGCGACGCCATCGATTTCTACGTCGAAGGTTTAACTGGCAATCAACTCTACTGGACCCTAGACCCTTGGTGGCCAGGAGGGTTGGGCCGATATCAGCAGTTTCCCTACTTGTGCCACTTGGATGCCCGTGGCTTTCGAGCCCGCTGGTTAAATTAGGCAAAAAGTTAACCGAAAGCAAGCAATATTCAATGGTTTCGTAACAATGCGTTACTAATTGGGAGGATTGAGCGGGCGCAGGGCATTCTGAAAGTAGAAAAGAGTATAGAAGTTAACCTCATTCCGACTCAAACCTACTATGTCAACCCCAATCATTCTTGTTGAACCCAGGTTGGCTCAAGCTCCAGCTCAACCCCCCTCCCCTCGTCCAGAGCAAACTTGGATGATGGCCTCTGGAGCCTTGTTGCTGCTGTTGATCGGGTTGGGAATCTTCACGAAGTTGAGTCTGGCAAAGCTGGCGAAGCAAAAGCGGTTTGAGGAATTTAAAAACCGCGAGCTTCAGAAAAAGCTTAAGCTCGCCTTGCAAACCATCTCCAAAATGGAGAAGAATCCTGACCTGATCCACTCCCGCGAATTTAACCTCGACTATCTCAGGATGCGGATGGAAGAGACCCAATTCCACTTCGCCATCATCAACCAGATCAAAGTCAAGGTAAAGGACAAAATTACGGTGGCGCTGCGGCCTAGTCAGGCTAATCAAGGGTTGGTCGGAGTCGCTAGTGCGGGTCGTCAGATCGATGAGATTTTTGATGTGGAGTACGAACCGGGCGATCTCCCGAAGGGGACAAAGCGCGTTCTGTTTCGGATTCAAATCAAACTGATGAAGCTGCCCACGCAGCCGACTTCTGTCACCATTGAGCAGATCATCGACTGTATGCAAACCTTCATGAGCCCAACCGCCGATCACGACACCTGGCAACCTACGATTCAGGGCCGCATCGCTTACCTACATTGGGATCAAAAAGCTAAGCCTACGCCGCTGCTAGTGCTGGAGCAGTCCAACGAGGGCGTAAATGTTACATTCCGGACGACCCGCATGGTGCAAAATCCATAGGTTAATTCAGGGAATCTACTGAATTCAAGATGAAAGTTGTGTAAAGCTCTGGCGGGAACTCTTGCGATCGCCCCCTCCAGTCAGCGACTTTATAAATATATTAAAATTTTTGGGACAATATGACGGGCGATCGCAGCAATACCTCCCTAAAACAGGCTACTACTCTCGACCTCAACACTCGGTTTCGAGTCGTGTCTCGTAGCTCAGTTAACGGCAACAACCTCGAAAGAAACTATCAGTTTAGACTCAACACCCGCAGCAGCATTGATCTACAGCTGACCAATCTGCAGGCCAATGCCGACGTACAACTGCTCAACCGCAACGGGCGAGTGATTCGGCAGTCGCAACTCAACGGGATTCGCGACGAAAACATTAACGTCACCCTCAATGAGGGGCTCTACTACGTTCGGGTCCACCCTCGCAGCCAAACGCTCAGCACACGCTACGCGCTCAAAATGTCTGCCAACCCCGATCGCGCAGGCAATAACCTCTCGGCGGCACGAGCTTTTTCAGTCAATGACACCACCCGCCTGTTTAGAGACTACGTAGGACTTTCTGACAGCACAGACTTTTACAAATTTACCCTCAACCGCCGTCGGGATGTCAGCCTCAATCTGGAGGGCTTTCAGGCAGGCGCAAACCTTATTCTGCGCGATGGCGACGGAGCCGTTGTGAGCCGAGCCGTCAACAACGGCACAAATATTGGGGAACTGACTCGCACTCTTGAGGCTGGAACTTACTACATTCAGGTCGCTCGCAGAGGCACAAACAATACTCGGTACGCACTCAGTGTTTCTGCGGCCCAACCTGAAGGCACCTCAATCTACGACGGCAGCTACATTCCTCAACTCTTTGCCGCATCTGGGCAAAATCTGGCCTTTGGTCAATTTCCGTTGCCACCCTCTCCTATTCTGCCGCCTGCCTTCACGTCCGACGAGGCCCAATTTGCCAGCCAAACGCTCGGAACAAACAGCGTTACACTCGATACCAGCACAATTATTCAAGCTAGTGGCAGAGAAAAGGAGGGGTACGCAGGCTACAGCAATCATACGTTTAATCCAGTATCAAATTCGCTCCAGCCTGTCAGCAACAGCTTCCCTACACTCGATCGCACCGCAGGTTTCTACCTTTCCTTTCAGGCCGCCCTCAATGCAGAGTCGAGCAACCCCAACCGAGCTGGATTTAGCGTTTTGGTCGTGAGCAGCGATGGGCAAAACGGGATCGAGCTAGGCTTTAAGTCTGATCGAATTTTTGCTCAATCTGACAGTTTTACTGAAGCAGAAACTGCAGCGCCAACGCGCTTTAGTCTGAGCGATACGGTCAACTACGAATTAGCTGTGATTGGCGATCGCTATCGGCTCTTTGCCAATAATTCTCCTATTTTGAGCGGTTCGCTCCGTCAGTACAATTTCAATCCAGCCCAAAGTGATCCGCCCTTGCCAGACAGCTTTAATCCCTACACCACCTCAAACTTTCTCTTCTTTGGAGACAACACTGATCAGGGCAGTGCAAACGTCACTTTAGGTCCTATTTCGGTGTACTAGAAATTAGGCTACTTGGGTATACTCACCTGAGTTCCGTAGTTCTATGAGGGCTGCGGAACTCTGCTTCTGCAAAAATCTCTGCATTCCCCTGAGCCTATCAGGGCCTCTATCCAAGTGCTCCATGCTTAGTTCTTTGGCTGCTTACCAACGCCTCAACGCCCAGGAGGTTCTTTCCTCCCCTGCGATCGCCCCCCAGCAGGCCCCGCTCACTCCAAATCTCTCTTCATTGAGTCTGAAGAAGTCTGCGGAGGGAGTTGCAAGACAGGCCCTTTTACCGGGCGATCGCCTCCGCGAACCTGGCTTTCTGGGAGAGCTACGGGGACAACGTACCCTAAGAAATACCCTCAAGCGAGACAAATCCCACTATTATGAGTTTCAACTCGGGGCTCCAGGCCAGATCCGGCTTGATCTGAGCAATCTAACTCAGAATGCTAACCTGAAGCTGTTTCATCGAGCCGAAAACGGGACGTTCTCGTTGCTTGAGTTCTCTCGGCAGCCAAGTACGACTCCTGAGTCGATCGCCCGCCCCCGTCTCCAGTCGGGCACCTATGTGGTTCAGGTGCGCTCAGTCGGCGCTGCAACTGACTATAAACTCACACTAGCAGCCGACTTGGCAGGCAACAGCCTCCGCAAAGCCCGAAACATACCGACCCGCGCCACCACCCAAACCTATCGCGACTTTATCGGTCCCCAGGACACCCAAGACTACTACCGAATTCAGCTCAAGGCTCCTGCCTATTTGGGTGTTGCCCTCGATCGACTCAGCGCTTTTACGAACCTGGAACTGATTCAAGACCGCAATGGCAATGGCCAAGTGGAGCGACGGGAAGTTCTCGCTAGTGCTTATGGCTATAACGGCGGATCGGCAGCACTCAATCAACCCCTGCGGGCGGGTGTCTACTACCTGCGCGTCAGTGGTGAGACCAGTACCCACTATAGTCTCAACCTGTTTGCAACAGCACCCACCCTCCCCAGGGATTTTGCTGGCAATACGCTGGCGAAGGCTCGCAATCTCTCGAGCTTAAGCGGCACAACGACCTACAGCGACTTTGTCGGCGACTTTGACCCCAATGACTACTACCGATTTACGCTAGATGCTGCGAGTAGCTTAAGAGTGATGCTGAAGGGCCAACAGCCTGGTTTTCAGTTTGCTCTGATTCACGATGCCAACCAGAATGGCGTTTTGGATCGCGGTGAAACCCTTGCTTCAAAGTATTCCTGGGGAAGTGGGGCGATCGCCACCCGCAAACTGCTAGAAGCTGGCACCTACTATCTGCACGTCAGCCGCATCAGCGGCAACATTGACTACACCCTCACCCTCGATGCAACAGCGCTACCCAAAGGCTATAGTACCCAGTTTGGCTATGGGCTAGTAGATGCGGCGGCAGCAGTAGCGCGAGGGATGGGCGTGAAAAAATTTGCACCCGTTTCGAATCTAGGCGGCCTAGACTGGGGGCTTGATCTCGTCAATGCGCCTGAAGTTTGGCGGCAGGGATATACTGGGCAAAACGTCGTGGTGGCCGTGATTGATACGGGCGTAGACTACCGCCATCTCGATCTAAAAAACAATATGTGGACCAATACAGCTGAAATTCCAGGGAACGGCATTGATGATGATGGCAATGGCTACATCGATGATGTCCAAGGCTGGAACTTCATTGGTAACAATAACAATCCTTGGGATGATCAAGGACATGGCACCCACGTTGCGGGCACAATTGCGGGGCAAAACAATGGCTTTGGCGTGACAGGAGTGGCCTACAATGCCACAATCATGCCTGTCAAGGTGCTAGATGAATATGGCTATGGAAGCTGGGATGCGATCGCCAACGGAATCCGCTATGCCGCCGATAATGGAGCCCATGTCATTAATCTGAGCTTGGGCGGTGGGGCCGATCCTAGGACGGCGTCTGCCGTGCGGTATGCCGCTCAAAAGGGCGTCGTGGTCGTGATAGCATCAGGCAATGAGTATGCAAATGCACCGAGCTATCCAGCTCGCTATACGGAGAAACGGGGCATTGCCGTAGGAGCCATCGATCGCAAGAAGAACGTGGCTGACTTTTCCAATCAAGCTGGACGCCTGCTAAACTTTGTCGCGGCCCCCGGTGTCAATGTCTATTCTTCAACACCCAACAACGGCTACGACTTCTTTAGCGGAACTTCGATGGCGGCTCCCCATGTGGCAGGTGTTGCCGCTCTGATGCTCAGTGCCAACCCTAACTTGACAGCAGCAGAGGTAGAAACTATTTTGACCACAACCGCCCGTCCCAATCAAATCATTGCCTGATTGATCTGATTGATATAAATCCACAATTAGCACGTATCAAGAACTCTGCACCAGATGCTCAATATCGTCTGGTGCAGTGGGCAACGCCGCTGTCAATACGTCGTGACCTGTCTCTGTCACCAGCACATCATCTTCAATGCGGATGCCCCGTACATCGGCAAACTCTGCCAGTCGCTCCCAGTTCACCACATTCTGGTATTGCTTGCGCCGCTCTGGATCTTGCAAAATAGCGGGAACTTGATAGAAACCAGGCTCAATGGTGACGACCATACCCGGACGGAGAGGACGATCGAGCCGCAAATAGCATAGCCCAAAGCGATCGCTGCGGCTACGTCCCGGCTCATATCCAGCGATATCTCCCAAATCTTCCATGTCATGGACATCTAGTCCCAACAAATGTCCTACACCGTGAGGAAAAAATAAGGCAGGGGCATCCATCTCGATCAGGTCTTCGACCCGACCTTTCAAGATGCCTAAATTGATCAACCCGTCAGCAATGACCGTTGCGGCCCGCAAATGAATATCCCGATATTCGACACCGGGAGAGACCAGCTCAATACAAACATCGTGAGCCTGCCGCACAATTTCATATATCTCACGCTGCGTCGCAGAAAACTTGCCCGACACAGGCCAAGTCCGAGTCACATCTGCTGCCCATCCGGTTGCTGCCTCTGCCCCTACATCGGCCAACAGCAAGTCTTGAGGATGCAAAGCATGGTGATAGTGGTTGTTGTGCAACACTTCCCCATGCACTGTGACGATACTGTTGTAGGCCGTTGTCATGTTGTGGGCCAAGAGCACCCGTTCCATCGCGGCCCGAATTTCTGCTTCGGTTTGAGCGCCCAAAGTTGCCGCCATTCCAGCCTGATGAGCCTGTACGGTTACGGCTGCCGCTTTACGCATCTCGGCCAGTGCGGCGGCGTCGTGTGTGAGTCGAACTTGGGCGATCGCCTCTGCCAATCTCAAATCATCACCTTTAGATGATCGCACCGGAACAACCACTCGCTGGAGCAGGTGAGACTGTTGCTGCTGCGTCGCGCCATCCTGCACCGCCAGCGTTGCCACATCAGCACTGTGATCGTTCAACATTGCTAATGGAAACGCCTCATCAGCCCCGATTTGCATCGCGATTTCTGCTCGCGTCGGTGTTGGGCCATGCCAAAGAATGTCGGCAGGCGTCGGGTCTTCCATAAACAGCGTTAGCTTCCCAGCTTCTAGACGAATGGCCGCATTTTCTAGAGGCAGACCTGCAAAGTACAGGAAGTGACTGCTGGCCCGAAATGGAAACACATTTGCCGGAAAGTTGCGAGAACTGCTGCACCCCGACCACAAAACCACCGGGACATCAATTTGTGCGGCTAGTTGCTGTCGTCGCTGTCGCAATACATCCACTAAAGCAGAAACCATTTGAGCAGGTGAAGAACTGAGTCTGTGCTGAATCTATATTTTAGATTGTGCTGCACCTGATCTAATTCTTGATATTCATTACGGCTGCGGTTCTGCTAGGACGCCGTTGAGGAAAATATCAGCAATGCCTTCTGCCATTTCCTGCATCGCCTTAGGAGACGAGCCTTCTTTCATCACTGTGTCTCGGCTAAAACCTGCAACGGTAAACATGCCCAAAAACACTTGCGCCACGACGCGAGGATTGATTTGACGGTAAATACCGCGATCCATCGCTGTTTGAAAGAATGCCTCGGCGACATCGGTCATTTTGGCAATCACTTCTGACTGGATGCGATCGCGCAAATCGGGATGAAACTGAGCCTCCATAAAGCAGACGCGCAGCATATCGGCATTGTCGTGCAGGTGCAGCATCCGCCGCCGCATCACTTGGGCGATCGCCTTGTAGCTGCCCATCTCACTCAGCTCTGTCAGCAAATCGGTCAAAATCTCAACCCAACCTTGAGTCGCCACTTCAATCAAGATGGCTTTCTTGTTCTCAAAGTGCCGAAATAAGGTGCCCTCGGCAACTCCAGCGGCCTGCGCCAGATCGCGAGTTGTCGTGCCATCGTAGCCTTTGCGAGCAAACAGCCGCTGAGCGGCACGAAGAATGCGGGTCTGCGTTTCAGCCTCGTTCGACTGGGACGGACTCTGAAAAGTTCGCATAGGTCAAGGTCTAGCTCTGGCGAGTGCATATTAGAGCTATGGTAACGACATTAATGTTTGATGAGCCGATAATCCGCAAAACGTTACAGGAAATCACCGGATAGACTGATTTGGGTACTGCCCAACAGCAGCCCTAAGCAGAACGGACTTTGCAGTTCGGTTAGATACACCTCTATAGCGTAGAAACCTCACTCCGTCAGGATTTGAGTGTGGATATTGCGGCGAATTTGAGGCGTGACAACCCCACCTAGCCTTCCTTGGACCTTCGCTACATTGGTATCAACGGAAATCAAGAGATTGCTCTTCTGATTTTCTGGAGAAATTGAGAAAACTGGAGATAGCAACAATGGCATTGGTACACTGGGCACCCTTTGAAGAAATGGACAGCCTACAGCGAGAAATGAATCGTTTGATTGATACGCTTGCTCCCAACATGAATGGCAATGTCGATCAAATTTCTTTTAAGCCTGCTGCAGAGATTTATGAAACGCCGGATGCCATTCAGCTCCGCGTTGAGTTGCCCGGGGTAGAAGCGCAGGACTTGGATATTCAGGTTACGGCAGAAGCTGTCTCAATCAGCGGTGAGCGAAAGAACGCGGTTCAGGCTGAAGAGAAGGGTACGGTTCGCTCTGAGTTTCGCTATGGAAAGTTCCGTCGCATCATTCAGCTTCCGGTCCGCGTTCAAAATAGCCAAGTCACAGCTGAATATAAAGAGGGCATTTTGCGTCTAAGCCTGCCCAAAACAGAAGCAGAAAAACACAAAGTAGTCAAAGTTAGCCTGGGCTAAACCAGGATGATTTAGAGGTAGCGCAATTAGTGTGTAATTGGCGTACTTGATAGAAGGCGTTCTACCGGAACCCTAAAAATTGAGTGCTAGAGACAAGCAAGATAGAAGCGGGGCCAAAACTGACCCCGCTTTTTTTATTTACTGAAAGGCTTTTGATTGCCTGTTTTTCTAATCGTTACTAGCAGCGGTTTTTCAAATTCTTAAGCTAGCAGCAATCAGTTTTGAGCATTCTAGTAAATCTAGCTCTAGTGAATCTAGGTAGACCTTGGCGTAGAAGCAAAATGCGCTGATGGGGCGATCGCTCCTGAGTCAAGTAAGAATTAAACTCAAAACTGATGGCTAAGCAAAAGTAACTTCTCAAACATGAGAGCATCTGGTCCTGACTGATTCCTGCAGCAGGCTAAAGGGTGAACAGAGACTTCTGTGACCTCTAAGCTTGCACCATTTGGCAAGAGACAGATTGTGATGTGAGTCAAACAACCACTGTTTTTCCCACCCTAACGGATCTAGGCCAATGGCGGCTTTTGAACGCAGGTAGATCAAGTGCAGGTAGATCAAACGCAGGTAGATCAATAGGCTCAGCCTTCAGTGTGTTTTTGAACCGACAGACTTTAGCGACTCTGGACAGCCATTGGTAGAACCTCTGGCTCATCTTCTGGAACCCGTAGGCTGGGAAACAGAAAATGGTTTTCTTCAACATACTGAGCCCCAAAGAGCCCTTTCTCAGCCCAGAAGTACCTATCCGTGGTATGCTCATTCCGCTTCACCAGTAGTAGCGCTGGCGGCGCAATACCCTCGGCTTGAATGAACTTTCGGGCTGCTGTGACAGGCTTGTCTTCGCCACTCTCGATGCTGAACTGAGGCACCAATTCTAGAATTCTGCGCCCCTCTTGACGACGACGACTTTTACGCTTACGTCTCCTTGCCAACCTCCTTACCTCCTCTCTTAGCCGATGTGTGTAGTCGTAGTTACAAAATACGAAAACCGTCGAAAGTATATCGGCTTGAGTTCAGAATTTCAACTTCCTTTAAACTTTTGATACAAAAGCTACGATTACGCCTGATCTTTGTTCACCCAATCTTTAAAAAAGCCCCCAAAACTCAGCTCTAGAGTCCGAACTCAACTCTACTGCAGCCGACAGAACTATAATTTGGGATGTGGGAGACGTAAAATGTTGCTAAGCTAAAGGCCATTTTTGCTGTGCAGCAAGACTGAGCGGTCAGACTATGTTGCTCTGCGCTGCTGGCCTCTGTCTCCGTCGTGCGATCGCCTCCGCTGGTCAATTCTTACAGATTGCATGTTGATGTCCGCTAGTCCAGAATTTACTGCCCTCTGTCGATCGCAGGTTACTGTCTTAACTCAAGGACTGGGGGCCTCTCTCAGCGTGGTCTACTTGACAGAAGATTTCACAGAGGGAGAGGAAACCAAGCTGGTGCCTGTTGTTGCCTATCCTGAAGTGGTTGCAACCTGGTCAAAGGAGCAAATTTTAGCGCTCTTATCAAGAGGTCGATCAACTGGACTTCGTCCACCAAATACAGATTTGCAGTTTTTATTGCCGGAGGCGTCGGAAGCTGAAATTCAAGCCAATATTGCGGCTTTGCCCTCTTATTCTAACAGGCCTGAGGTGGCTTCTCCGCGATCGCCCCTCATTCCCAAGCCATCTTCTCCCCCACAACAAATCGTGTTGCCGCTAGTTCACGATGAGATGGTAATGGGTTTCCTGGTAACGGCTCGGCCTGATCGTCCCTGGAGTGATCAGGAGCAGGATCAGATTGGAGAAATTGCGGAAACCATAACATTAGCTTGCATTTTGGATCAGCGATCGCAGTGGATCGAGCAGGACTTTCAGCAACAGCAGTTGTTGCGGGCGGAACAGCATGATATTTTGGATGACCTCCTGCACCAGTTTCGCAATCCGCTGACGGCGCTCCGCACCTTTGGTAAGTTGCTGCTCAAACGGTTGGTGGCGGAGGATGGAAACCGTACCGTCGCGGAAGGAATTGTGCGCGAGAGCGATCGCCTGCAGGATTTGCTCAAGCAGTTTGATGTTGCCATTGATTTGGGTGAGGCGGACTTGCTGCCCCCTAGCTTGGATGCGATCGCCCATCGAGTTGAATCCAATTTAGACCAGGCTACAGGAGACAGTTCCCCTCGCTCAGCGCTACTGCTACCGGGCAATCCTTTGACGGGGATGCCGCTGCAGTTGGAGCCTCACACGCTCAACGAAATTTTAGGGCCGCTGCTGGTGTCTGCGGAGGCGATCGCCCAAGATCGTCAGCTTACCCTCATTACCCAGATTCCAGCCGGTTTACCCCCCGTGCGGGTCGATTTGCGAGCGCTTCAGGAGGTCCTCAACAACCTCATCGACAATGCACTGAAGTATACGCCTGCGGATGGGTACATTTTGGTTCAGGCCGGTCCACAACAAGCGACGCAGCAGGCAGTTCTGATTGCTGATACGGGGCCAGGAATTCCGCCGCAAGATTTGGAGCGTGTGTTTGAACGACACTATCGAGGTAGGCAGGCTGAAACAGAGATTCCTGGCAGCGGTCTGGGGATGGCGATCGCCCACGATCTCATTCAGCAAATGCAAGGTGAAATTGAGGTATTTAGTCCGGCTCAGGAGAGTCCGTTAGTCAAAGCAGGCGATCGGGTCGCAGAAGGGCAGGGGCCAGGAACTGCCGTAGTCGTTTGGCTCCCCCTCTTCAGTTGAAGGCTTGGCTCGAAAAGCAAATTAAACACAAATTGAAGGCAAGTTAAAAAAATATCACGAATAGATCAACTTGTCATAAAGAAGGTGCATCCCGTAAATTTCCGGATTGTGTACGTGTTACAACGTAGCCAATATAGAAGTTTAACCCTTCGCTTTACTGACTGCCTACCCCCCAGTAATCATGCAATCGGGAGCAATTTATCGTGTTTAAAGCATTGGAGTCAGGTTTGAAAAACCTGAAACTCGGTAGAAAGTTTACAATTCTTCTGCTCATCGTTTTTTTGGGGGGAGTCATTGTCAGCGGCAGCGTTTTGGCCGCGCTCTTAAACTACGATGCCCAAAGCCAAATTGCCTCGAAAGCGCTGGTCTTGATCGAAACGATGAACTCTGTGCGCGATTACACCAACACGCAGGTGAAGCCCGAATTGACCGATCGCCTCGCCGTAGAATTTTTGCCCGAAAGCGTACCTGCTTATTCTGCCCGTGAGGTCTTTGAACGGCTGCGCTCAAATCAGCTCTACAGCGAATTTTTTTATAAAGAAGCCACTCTAAACCCGACCAATTTGCGAGATAAAGCCGATAGATTTGAGAGTGCTATTGTTGAGCGGTTTCGTCAAGATCAGGATCTGCAAGAGGTGAGGGGAATTCGCTCTACGTCAAGTGGTAATTTATTTTACATTGCACGGCCTTTACCCGTATCGAGTCAGAGCTGTTTGGAATGCCACAGTACGCCCGATGTTGCGCCAGTCACCATGATTGATCGATATGGCCCAACGAATGGATTTGGCTGGGAGCTGAATGAGATTGTCGGCGCACAGGTGATTTCGGTTCCAGCACAGCAGGTATTTCAGCGATCGCGTCAGGCCTTTGTGTTGATTATGGGGGTGGTGACAGCCATTTTTGCAGTAGCCATTTATCTCGTTAATCTATGGCTGCGTCGCTATGTGGTTCGTCCCCTCATGCACATCGCTCAGGCCGCAGAAGCAATCAGCACGGGAGATATGAACGCTGAGTTTGAGCAGACTTCTAATGATGAAGTCGGTAGTTTGGCAGAAGCATTTCGGCGGATGAAAATGAGTTTGGCGATCGCCATGCATCGGCTCCAGCGCTATCGGGTTGGACGCCGTCCTCCAGAAAATTAACGCAGACAGAAAATTAACGCAGGCTCTGCTGGAACTTTGTGGCTTGCTCGGGGCTGGGGATTTCGGCGGCGATCGCGGCAATCAGTTGCTGGCGCGTCAGGTGAGGATTTTGGTCGAGCAAATCTTCCACAATGTAGCTTGCCATTGGCCCAATGCAACGGGCTAGCTCCAACCGACATCGCTCCAAAAATTCAGCCGTCAGTGCAGTGCTACTGTTGGCCGTATGGGCCGCTTGAGGTTTTGGGGTGGCAGCTATTGGTTCTCGATGCTCCGGCGGTTCTCGACGCTCCTGCGGTGGAGGAGTGGGGGCTTCTAGCTGCGAGTGCCGAGAAACGTATCGGGGAATCAGCATCGTGCTGAGGTAGTCTCTAAATTCTGCAGCCTGTTGTTGATTGGGGATTTCAGCCGCCAACGTTTCGGTAAGCTGCTCAGCGCTAATGTGAGGAGACTCGGCCAGTGCGTCAGCTACAATACAGCTCGCCATCGGCCCAATCCGACGGCTGAGCTCATACTGACACCGCTCTAAAAATTCGGGGTCTAAAACTTCTAGCGGGGGTTGAGTCAGGGCGGCGGGTGGCGAAGGAGGTAGACTCCCTGCGGCAGGTTCTGCGACAGGTTGAAGAGAGCGATCACGCAGGGGCGGCGGCGGGGGAGGCGCAGGCCCTACCAGTCGATTGAGGTCAGCCAACACTTCTGGAGCAGAGGGATAGCGATCGCCTGGTTTTTCAGCCAACATGCCATCGATAATCTGAGCCAACCCATCTCCCACCTTCGTACTAGAACGCCATTGCCACTCCAGCGAATCTTGGTGAGCCAATACTCCAGGTTCTTTCCCGGTTAGCAATACAATGGCCGTGACGCCCAACGCATAGAGATCGCTACAGGGATAGCACTGCCCCATCCGCATCTGCTCCGGCGGCGCATAGCCAATTTTTCCGACAAAGGAGGCTGAACCAGGGGCAGGAGAGCCATCTTTATCCATGCTCCACATTTGGCTAATGGTTTGTTTGACTAAGCCAAAGTCAATCAAGATCGGTTTTGAGTGGCTACGAGCCCTCATCATGTTGTCGGGAGAGATATCGCGATGAATGATATTGCGCTGGTGTAGGTAGTCCAGCACTGGCAACAGATCGCGTAACCACTGCACCACTTCTGACTCAGAAAATGCTAGCCCTCGTTTTCGCCGATCTTTGAGCAAGTTGGCATAGCTGCGACCATCGATAAACTCTTGCACGATAAATAATCGCTCTCGATCGGTGAACCAGGCTAAAAATCGGGGAATTTGGGGGTGATTGACCTGGTAAAGGGTGCGAGCTTCTCGTTCAAATAGCTGACGGGCTTTTTGCAGGACATATTCTGTTTTGTTGAGCGGCAAAAACTCTTTGAGGACACAGAGATCGTCAAACCGCTGAATATCTTGAGCTAGATAGGTTCTGCCAAATCCACCCCGGCCCAAAACTCGCTGGACCCGGTAGCGCTGATTGATTAGCTCCTCGACTGCGATCGCGGGCGCTTCCATGTTGTCTGACGGCAGGTTCTGAGCTTTGGCACCTGCAACAATTTGATAGGCCGGAACGGCTTCCTGAATATTTTTGAGCTTGAGCGGCCCCAGATAGGTAGCATTCAATGCTAGCGGCCCCTTGACCACGTCGTAGACTGTTTTAGATAGACAGATCCCTTGGGGAACCGCGAGTGACTGTAGCCGCGCCGCAATATTGACCCCCGTTCCCATCACATCGGTTTCACTGAAAAATACATCTCCCAGGTGAATCCCAATTCGGTGAGCCAGGGTTTCTGTTGGCGATAGGTTCTTACTCGCCTGCATGAGGGCTTTTTGAATCTCAATCGCACAGGTCACGGCCTGAACCGCACTGACAAAGTACATCAGCAAGCCATCGCCCGTGTTTTTAAGGACCTGGCCCTGCATCTGATGACAGAGGCGACTCATCAGATCTAGATCGCGGCAGATCAGGTTGAGCGTTTGCTCCTCATCTTCTACCATGCGGGCGCTAAAACCTACACCATCGGTGACGACAATGGCAGCTAGGGCACGCTGGCCTCGAAGTGGCGATCGCGGGGCTTGATTTTCCATAGAGCGGCAAACCAGAATCGCAATTCCCTAACCTTAATGAGGCACCCTGCCCCACAGATCTTATCCAGATGAATTTGTTTCAGCTGTTTTAGAGATTACATTGCGTTGGTAGAGCAAGGTAGCTTTTTTATTTTAATTCTCTAGCCTAAAATTAGGGGCATCGCGATGCCTATCAAAAATTTCTCAATCAAACTCTGCTACGACGCTGTGAATAGGGAATCTCCAGCTATAGCTTGGCTTGGCGGGATGAGCGTCAATGAGCAGGCGTCAAGACCGCAGGCGTTTGACGAGCCTGAGCTTCAATGGGTTTGACGGTTTCTACAACCTGAATCACCTGATCATAGTTGGGAACATCTGCATTTGGCAGGTATCCGGCATCACCGAGGATACTGGCTGGAGCACTTGTCATTGCCGTTTGAATGCGCTGTTGTTGGTTGCGATCGACTGTGGGGCTGAGCAATACTGCACCGGGTGGAATCGGGCGACTAGAATGCAGAACGCGAAACCGCACCGAGTTAAACTCTCGTCGATATTGCTGAAACTCTTCTTCTGAAAGGGCTCCGGCTGCTACTGTTTCCTGACTGACCCATTCCAAAATGGTTTTGGGCGTCGGCGCAAACCGAATCTCTGAGAGCGTCAGCCCATAGAGGTCGTACAGCGGTAGATAGTAGCCTGCTGCGGATCCTGTCTCTCCGAGGGCGATCGCCTGGTAGGCCAAGTCTCCCAGGGTTTCGATGGGGCTATCTTCTCGCACAATCAGTACTGACCGGGCGTTGCCGCTCCCCTGCATCGGGAAAATAGGCAGATATTGAAACTCACTGATGGCGATCGCCGCCAGTCCGGGTGGTGCAAACACGATTGCCCAAGACAGACGTTGGACTTTTTCTACCGCGTTCAGCTCATTCAACACTGGCTCTAGCTCCACCAGTGCCTGAATTTGATCAGCTAGATAATCTCTAAATCGCTCATATTGCTCTAGCGATCGCCCCGCCGCATCATAGCGGACAATGCCCATTGTCAATCGCGTCACCTGAAGGTTGGTAGAGCGGCAGGCTGTCACCGCTCCCATCCCTCCCAACAGCCCTCTGAGCAACCAGCGACGCGATGGCATAGGTTTTGTTTGTTATGTTTTTTAGCTTGCTTCGGCACTGAGAGAGGGCTCTAGGGGTACGTGGGCCGCTTCGGTCGGATGGGTCGTGGCTTGGACAAACCCCATGAACAGCGGGTGCGGCTTGCTGGGGCGTGACTGAAACTCAGGATGAAACTGAGTGGCGATAAAGAAAGGATGACCTGGCAGTTCAACGATTTCGACTAGCCGCCCATCGGGTGACGAGCCGCTGACCACATACCCTGTTTCCAGGAAGAGATTGCGGTAAGCATTGTTGAACTCGTAGCGGTGGCGGTGCCGTTCATAAACGACTTCTTCGTGATACAGGCGATAGGCCAGGGTGTTGGGTGAAATTCGGCAGGGGTAGAGCCCCAGACGCATGGTGCCACCCAGATCAACCACATCTTGCTGTTCGGGCAACAGGTTGATCACCGGATTTTTGGAGTTGGCGTCAAACTCAGCGCTGTTGGCGTCATTTAGCCCTGCTACGTGGCGTGCCCATTCAATCACGGAGCACTGCATCCCTAAGCACAGCCCTAAATACGGTATCCGATGCTTGCGGGCATGCTCGATAGCAGTGATCTTGCCGTCAACGCCGCGTGTGCCAAATCCACCGGGCACAATGATGCCGTTGACGCCAGCGAGCAATGTTTCTACATTGTGGGGCTCGATGTCTTCGGAGTTGACCCAGCGAATTTGCAAATCGGCACCGCAGGCGATCGCCGCATGTCGCAAGGCCTCCACAACTGACAGATAGGCGTCGCTGAGCCGGACATATTTCCCGACGAGTGCGACTTCTACGGGCTGGCCAGGGCGATAGAGCCGCTCGACCAAAGTTTGCCACTGACTCAGATTGGGCTGACGCTGCTGCAGTTGAAGCAAGTTGAGGGCTTGATGTGCTAGGCCTTCCTGCTCCAAGATCAGCGGCACTTCATAGATGCTTTTGGCGTCTTGAGCGGTGATCACACATTCGACCGGGACATCACAAAACTCTGAGAGCTTTTCTTTAAGTCCGGGCTGGAGGGGGCGATCGCACCGACAAACCAAGATATCTGGCTGAATCCCGATCGACCGCAGTTCCTTCACCGAGTGCTGGGTCGGCTTGGTTTTCATCTCGCCTGCCGACGGAATCCAGGGCATGAGGGTGACGTGTAGATAGAGCACGTTCTGCCGACCGACCGCTTTGCGAAACTGACGAATGGCTTCCAAAAACGGCAATGATTCAATATCGCCCACTGTGCCGCCAATCTCAGTCAGCACCACGTCAGGGTTGGTGTTTTTGGCAACCCGCAGGATGCGCTCTTTAATCTCGTTGGTGATGTGGGGGATGACCTGAACCGTTCCCCCCATGTAATCGCCTCGACGCTCTTTGTTGAGAACCGCCTGGTAGATCGACCCGGTGGTCACGCTATTGAGGCGGGACATCGATGTGTCGGTAAAGCGTTCGTAATGGCCCAGATCGAGGTCGGTTTCGGCTCCGTCTTCCGTCACAAAGACCTCCCCGTGCTGGAAGGGACTCATTGTGCCAGGGTCAACGTTGATGTAGGGATCCAGTTTTAGAATCGAAACGGAGTAGTCCCGTGATTTGAGCAACCGCCCTAAGCTTGCTGCTACAATCCCCTTCCCAATGCTCGAAACGACCCCACCTGTAACGAATACGAACTTAGTCATAGAAAAAGACTTTGGAGCGCCCAAACCCGATCGCAAGATTAACCCATTCATTGTGCCACAGGCCGCCATAAATCCTCTGGCTGATTCGCGGTTTGATCTAAACGGTCTGATCTAAACGGTTTGCTCTAAACGGTTTGATACTAGATTGACGACCGTAGGGCTTCGTCACTAGCATAGGCAAGGCGATCGCCCTTCTAGACAGATCCGCCAGACAACTCCAGTTGCACTTGCACGAGTGCAGACATCTCGGTGGGCATCTCGGTGGATAGCTCAGTGCAAGTTATAGGCGATTGTTCACGACAATGCAGCTACAACAGTGCATTCACATCATGCATAATGCATTCACATCATGGCTAGGGAAACGATGCGTACTTTTTGGTATGGACTGGTTGGGGCAGGAGTCGGGTATGTGAGCACATTCGCGTTAGCCTCTGTTGCCTGGGCCGAGCAGCCTTTGTTTATTGCCTACCCCCCTGAAAATCATCAAACTACGGCAGCTCAGATTTTTTTGATTGGCACGGCTGCCCCAGAGGGGGACGTGCGGGTGAATGGTGAGGTGATCGAGCAGCGGAGCCCTGCTGGCCACTTTGCCCCTAGCGTGCCGTTGGAACTGGGCGAAAATATCTTTACTCTGACCCATCAGGATCAGGAGTTAGTGGTGCGGGTAACACGGGTGACTGATCAGCCTCCGGTTCCGGTGGGGACAAACTTTGCGGAAGGTTCGCTGACACCTGCGGTAGATTTGGCCCGTTTGCCGGGTGAGCTGATTTGTTTTGGGGCGATCGCCCCCCCTCAAGCCACTGTGTCGGTCAGTCTGGGCAACCAAACCATTCCCCTCCAGCCCCAGTCTGGTACAGTCGAGCTGCCCCCCAACTACGCAATTCTGACCTCCCAAAACCAGCCCATCCCAGTTGAAATTTCCGAAAACTATCAGGGTTGCATGACTGCCGCCAATATTGGCAACTTGGGTCAACCGCAGTTTCAACTGACTCTCAATGGCGAAACCATACGAGAAATGGGGGAGGGCCGCGTTGAGATTCTTAATCCTGCCACGGTTGAGATTGCTACGGTCACGGCTGATTCGGGTACAGCTCGCACAGGCCCGAGCACCAACTATTCTCGACTGACCCCACTTCCCCAAGGCACCCGCGCAGCGATCACCGGACGAGAAGGAGACTGGCTGCGGCTCGACTATGGTGCCTGGATTCGGGCTTCAGAAATCGAGATGACGACTGGATCGGTGCCGCCGCGATCGACAATCCGTAGTTTTCGAGCACGACAACAGGGCGATCGCACCGAGGTTGTGTTTCCCCTCCAGACTCCAGTTCCGGTTTCTGTGCAGCAGGGCCGCAACACTTTCACACTGACCCTCCACAACACGACCGCTCAGACCGACACGTTTTTGCTCAATGATGATCCTGTGATCGAATGGTTGGACTGGCAACAAGTGGCTCCAGGGCAGGTGCAGTATACTTTTCACCTCAAGTCTAACCAGCAGTGGGGCTACACACTCAACTATGAAGGCACCAGTTTGGTGTTGGCTCTGCGTCATCCGCCCGAACTCAGGGGCGATCGCCCGCTCCAAGGCGTTAGCATCCTACTCGATCCGGGTCACGGCAGCTCAGAAGATTTGGGCGCACGCGGCCCGACTGGATATCCTGAGAAAGATGTTGTCCTGATAGTATCGCAACTGATTCAGCAAGAACTGCTGCAGCGAGGCGCGACGGTTTACATGACGCGGGAAGGCGATGATGATCTCTATCCTCAAGATCGGGTCAACATCATCAATGAAGTCGAACCTGCGATCGCCCTCAGCATTCATTACAACGCGCTCCCCGACGATGGAGACGCGGTCAACACCGCAGGTATCGGCACCTTCTGGTACCATCCCCAAGCTCACAATCTATCTGTCTTCCTGCACAACTACCTCGTTGAAACTCTCGATCGACCTTCCTACGGTGTGTTCTGGAATAACTTGGCCCTAACCCGCCCCACCGTCGCTCCCTCCGTCTTGCTAGAGCTGGGTTTCATGATTAATCCCTATGAGTTTGAGTGGATTATGGACCCAGAAGAACAAAGACGACTAGCAGGGGCGATCGCAGACGGTCTGGTGGAATGGGTCAGAGCGTCTCCCAACAGTCCCCCCAACTAAATGATCAACCCCTAAATTGATCAACCCCTGCTCAATCCTGAACTGGCTCAAGGGGATGGGCCAGTCCAATCCGTCTAAGCATATTGCAGGGGTTGTTTAGCTTTTCGAGAAATAAAACACGTAATTGGGTGAGCCCACTTGGTGGCCTGAGATGGTCGTTCCGCCATTTTGAAATGCGCCATTCAGGGTCATATTCATCCCTGATCCGACCAATTGCATCGTCACTTGAGTGCCAGAGACAGAGGTTGTTAGGGTGCCTTGATTAAGAACGGCTGGCTGCCAAGTGTCTGTCGCTGCGTTGTACTCTGCGCCGATCAGCTGCCAGTTCCCCTGACCACCTGAAATTGAAAGCTCAAAGTTTGCTAGAACATCGTCACCCTGGGAGTGCATAGCGCCTTTCCAATTGCCTGTGGTAGAAAGCTGAGGACTAAAATTTTGGCTGGGGCTAACGACAGGGCTCCTCATAACGCCGGGCTGCACTGTAGTCCGTCTAGGCGCAGAAGTGCGTTGTAGTGTGTTGGCAGAGGCTTCATTGGTCATCAAACCAGACACCGTCAAACCAGACACCATTGAGACGGTCATCATTGTGGCTAGAGCAATCTTGGTTAAACGCAACATAATAATCTTCCTGGTTAATGATTGGGTGAGCAGATTTTGTTTTCTCTGCCTTACCCATTCATAGGAACGAGAAGAATAATTTATGCACTCCAGCTACAAGAAAAAATTTTGGTGTAGCCGGTTAACGCAAATCGAGCCAGACCTGTGCGGGCACTTCTTCTAACTCAGGAGCGAGTGGAAAGGTGCCAGGTGGAAAATCTTGCGAAACCAGTTGATCTAGCAAAATCAGCGCCTCCGCGAACAAAAATTCAACGATTTCATCGGGGACACTACTCCCGACAAAATTGACTGGATAGCCTTGATTGACGAGATATAAAATGCGATCGCCCAAGTGGTAAGCCTGCACATGGGGATGAACAAACTCAATCCATTGTGCCTGATGATGCAAATAATCTAAGTCAATCTCAATATTTTTTGAGCTAGCACTGACCAGCAGGGTACGATCGCCCAGTCGATCAATCACCTCAGATGTAATCGAGCAAACACCGGATGCCCCAATCACCATTGAAACCTGATCAAGTTGACTCAACTCATCCCGCAACAAGAAGCCATCCAGCTTAAGGGCAACTTTCTTGATCACATCAACATCATGCGCGGCGACGACCAAATTTTTGGCCCGTAGACTGCGACAGACGCCCCGTCCTACCCAGCCGTAGCCATTGACCAGAGCCAACCGACCCGCCAACGCATACCCCATTTCCCGCAAGATCACGTCTAGCGACGACACAACTGCATCGCCAACATAGTCTCCCTCAATTTCCTTGAGGCGAGTTTCTGCACAGTTCAGTTGAGGAATGAGCAAGTCGTCAATTCGTCTTGCTGCCCAAACGCCCTGCTTCGTAATTTCGATCCCTCCTCGAACCAGATGGCAATCCTCTCGGTAATGTTGATGCAGACAAGTAATAGCATAGCCCCCCACCTCATGCAGGAGCAGCTGATGCCCTGCCTCTCGGCACCTTTCCAAGCATTGCTTTAACTCAGTCTGAATCGTCTCCTCTAGTTCATGAAAACCGGGCGTCAAAACGCGAATTCCTTGGCTTTGCAGTGCTTCTACAACGTGTTTTTTGCCGGAGTAACCAATACCAATCACCACATCCACTGGAAAAAACTGGTGTGAGGTCAGCAATAATCGCAGCGTGTCGTCATAGAGATGCTGCACCACAAACTGGCGATAGCGAGGGCACGGCTTCATCTCCATTCGTCGAGCCACTTCGCCAAGAAAATCTGGATGAAAGTTATTCATGGGCAATAAGGGCACTAATTGCTAAGGGCACTAATCTAGAGTATTGCGGCTACGATTGCTCAAACTGGCTGCTGATAAACACTTTGGGCGGTGAGCAGAACGTCCACCGCCCAAAGATCAGTGATGACTCATCTCCTATTGCTCGCCCGATTTAGGTACTTGGCAGACAAACAAGACATCGTTGCTCCACTGGCGCAATGGGGCAAACCTCCCAAAAATACGGCTTAGGTGCCAGTCTAGCGTTCTCAAGAAGGGTTTCTCTAAGGTCTTTTCGCGCAATTGCTTAAATAGCCGCATCAAAAAGGGAGTCTGTTCATAGCGACGACTAAACATCACTAGATAAGGAATGACGGAGATAAAGCCAACGCCTTGACGTTTGCAAACTTTCAACTCACTGCTGAGTAGGCTATACCATTCCTGTTGGCGTAGACGAATTTTGTGTTCTGGATAATGTAAATGCTTGAATTTAAATCGGTCCAAGCGATACATTTGCGGCAGGGTTACAACCACCAATCCGCCAGGTGGCAAAATTGCACAACAAGACTGTAGCACTTGTACAACATCAACCTCTAGCCCATCAAGGTGTTCTAAAACATCGAGCAGAAAGATGACGTTGGGTTGCCAGGGAAGCTGTTTGACAATTTGATCAGACTTGCGAATGTCTGCCAGAATGTCGGGTGAAAAAGGATTTTCGTAGTCTACGCCGCAGTATTGAAAGTCAAGGTTTAGGTCAGACAGGTAACGTAGCGCAACTTTATCTGCACATCCCAAGTCTAGAATACGAGGCTCGGAAAGATTGGCCTCCTCTAGTGCTTTTGCAATCAGGCGAAACTTAACGTGGTTAAACAGGTTCTCATCTTGCTTGGAGAGCAGACGTTCGACAAGATAGGACGAGTGTACCCGGCTAGTAGTCGAACCAGTAGATAGAGACTGCATGTTTGTTTCCTTGTTTTAGTAAGGCTTGTTAGAGGTGTGAAGATTACTTCACATCTTGGAGAATGAAGAAGATGAAGAAGGCTCTAACTCGACTAGTCCTGATATGACTAGTACTACTGTGCTTAAGGCTGCCTTGCGATCGCCCTCTACCTACACAATCTTGATGAGCAAAAACCAGTAGTTCCCCTCTTCTTTGTGTTTGAAGGCAACACAAACAGTGCAATCCTCAACTCTTCGTTAGGATAGATTCAAAGCACAGTGAATTTGAATGAAAGCCTGATTACATCTCCTCTCTGACTGCTGGCCTCCCAGAAAAAAGCAAGCAGTTGAAAACGGGGAACACGAGTGAGAGGAACCTAAGGGACGCAGGTCACGGCAGCAAAAACCGAGGACTCCGAAACCATATCTTTACTGATCCGTGATGACCCAGCGTAATTCCACTAGAGTTGATTCTGTAGCTAATTTCCCAGAAAAATAAGCTGAGGAGAAGAAGTTGTCCCAGCTTTCTCAGTAAATCTCGGTATGACACAAAGTTGATTTTATGTGCTCTTACCTTCTTTGTTTCTAATTTTGCTTGCTGGAGAACAAAAATTTTTTCCTAATGGTATGAGCTAGACGATCAAAAGGATCTACATAAACGTTATGACGAGTACGATGTTTTTGTGAGATTAATTTTCTTAATACTGAAAAAAATAACCACTAAAGCTTATGTTGAGCCTTTCAAGCAGTGTGGAAGAAAATAAATTTCAACTCAATTTAGATTTAACGATAGTATTAAAATTTAGGATGAATATAGCGGCTTAAAATATTTTAGAGGTGTAAAGCCCGAGCATACTCAAAAAAGCAACCCGTGATGAGCAGGCTTGATCAAATCAATTAAGTGAATATGCTTAAATCTTGACTAAGACTTCTCAGTAAGTTTGGTGTGAACTGTAGAACTACGGCTTTTTATAAAAATCTTTTCCCGAAATCCTATGGATTACTGACAATTTAGAGCAGGATATTTTTTGGGTTTAGATAGAACCTTGACTAGAATTTTTGTGAAAAATATTTTGGAATTGGGCAGACTAAGCCTGCAGGATGATCTAGTAGCAAAAGACAAGAGTACATAGAGATGCCGACCAAGCAAATCCAACTTCAGGGATATCAGGTCTACGAAACGATCTACGACGGTGCTAGAACGGTTGTTTATCGTGGCTATCAAACCTGTGACCAGAAACCGGTTGTCATCAAGCTACTCAAAAATCCCTACCCCAGCTTTACGGAGCTGCTGCAGTTCAAAAATCAGTACAATCTGATTCGTCAGCTTGAGCTACCCGGTGTCGTCTCTCCCTACAGCTTGGAGCCGTACCAGAATAGTTTTGCGCTGGTGATGGAGGATTTTGGGGGCATTTCGCTGAAGGAATATGCCCAAGGAACACCTGCACTAGAAGAGGTGCTGCAAATTGCGATCGCCCTCGCCGATATTCTAGATAAGCTTTATCAACACCACATCCTGCATAAGGACATTAAGCCTGCTAACGTCCTGATTCATCCCATTACCAAACAGGTTAAGCTGATTGACTTTAGCGTTGCCTCCCGACTGCCGCGTGAAACTCAGACGCTGACCAGTCCTACCGCACTGGAAGGCACCTTGGCCTATCTGTCCCCAGAGCAAACCGGACGGATGAATCGCGGCATTGACTACCGCACCGATTTTTATTCTCTAGGGATCACCTGCTTTGAGCTTTTGACCGGGAAACTCCCGTTTGACTCCGATGATCCGCTGGAGTTGGTCCACTGTCACATCGCAAAGCAGCCTCCCGCCGTCCATCAGCTCAATGATGCTGTGCCGCCCATGGTTTCAGCGATTGTTAGTAAACTGATGGCGAAAAATGCTGAAGATCGCTATCAAAGCGCACTGGGTCTCAAGTATGACCTAGAGCTTTGTCTACAACAGCTCCAGTCTGGGAAACAGATTGAGGGACAAATTGGGGGGCAGATCCTGCCTTTTGAGTTGGGTCAGCGGGATATTTCCAACCATTTCACGATTCCTGAAAAACTGTATGGCCGAGAGTCAGAAGTGGCTGAGCTGCTGGCGGCTTTTGATCGAGTTGCTGGCAATGGCGAGCTAGGTCAGAGTGAACTGATTTTAATTGCTGGCTTTTCTGGCATCGGCAAAACGGCTGTGGTTAATGAGGTCCATAAGCCGATCCTGCAGCAGCGGGGCTACTTTATTAAAGGAAAGTTTGATCAATTTCAGCGCAACATTCCCTTCTCGGCATTTGTCCAGGCTTTCTGCAACTTGGTGGAGCAATTGCTGACGGAGAGCGATGCCCAACTGGAAAGATGGAAGCTTAAGCTATTAAAAGCGTTGGGCGACAATGCTCAGGTAATCGTAGAGGTCATCCCCGAACTAGAACAAGTGATCGGTGAGCAACCTGCCGTTCCAGAACTAAGCGGCCTTGCCATCCAGAACCGCTTTAATGCATTATTTCAAAAGTTCATCCAAGTATTTACCACACCCGAACATCCCCTTGTCATCTTTCTGGATGATTTGCAGTGGGCTGATACTGCATCCCTCAAGCTGATGCAGCTGTTGATGAGTGATGCCGAAAATCACCATTTGTTGATGATTGGGGCGTACCGAGACAATGAAGTGAGTTTGACGCATCCGCTGATGTTGGCCGTCGAGGAGATCGGAACGGCTGGAACGACTGTCAGCACTATTACCCTGGCCAACCTAAATGTGTCGGATGTCAATCGTCTGGTGGCCGATACGCTGAGCTGTACTTTGAGTGCCGCCGAGCCGCTGAGTGAACGGGTGAATCGTAAGACGAAAGGAAATCCCTTTTTCGTGACTCAATTCCTCAAGTCTTTGTATGAAGATCAGCTGATTATATTTGAGCGTCAAAACGGTTGCTGGCAGTGGAATCTAGAGCAGATCAATATCCTGTCAATGGATGATGACGTGGTTGGGTTTATGCAGGTGCAACTGGAAAAGTTGCCAGATGCGGCCAAAAACTTGCTTAAGTTGGCGGCCTGCATTGGCAATCAGTTTGAGTTGGCGACGTTGGCGGTGGTCTATGAGCGATCGCCCCACGAAACTGCCGTTGATCTGTGGGCAGCTTTGCAAGAAGGATTCGTGATTCCCATTGGGGATGAATACAAAATGTTTCATCCGGATGAGGGGGCGATCGCGTCTGAACTGCCGAGCCTAGATGGAAATGGCGCAGAATCTACGGTTTTCCGATTTCTCCACGATCGCGTTCAACAAGCGGCTTATCTCCTGATTCCAGCAGATCAAAAGCAAGCAACCCACTTACGCATCGGGCGGTTGTTGCTAAAACCAAGTAAGGCGGAGAATCATGATGAGCAGCTTTTTGAAGTTGTCAATCAGCTTAATTTGGGCGCAGCCCTGATTCAGGATCTAACGGAGCGACAAAACCTCGCACAGCTGAATTTGTTGGCAGGTCGGAAAGCGGTTGCCACGACGGCCTATGCATTGGCATCAGAGTATTTTGGCAAAGGGCAAGGCTTCCTATCGGCAGATGCTTGGGATCAGACGTATGAGCTGACGTTGGATCTCTATTCTGAGGCGGTTGAGGTGGCCTATCTGAATGGACAGCTAGAGCTGATGGATCGGCTGGCCGAACAGGTGTTGCAGCGAGCCAGAACGTTGCTGGATCAGATTCAGACCTACGAAGTCAAGATTCAGGCTTATGTTTCACAAAACCAGCTGTTGGAGGCGCGTTCCCTCGGTCTTTTGGTGCTGGGCCTGCTGGGGATTGATTTCCCCAAAACTCCGGATGCCTCTGATTTGGAACGGTATCTGCAATCGACGCAAGCAGAAATGGCGCATCACGCGATCGATGACCTGATTGAGTTGCCCACCCTAAACCTCCCTGACAAGCTAGCCGCGATGCGGATTTTGGCAACTCTAATCTCGATTACCTTTGTCAGCTATCCGTCTCTGTTGCCTCTGGTAATCTGTGAGCAAGTCAATTTGTCGCTCCGGTATGGCAATTCTCCCTGGTCTACCTTTGCCTATGCCAACTACGGACTCTTGCTCTGCGCTACAGGAGATACTGATACGGGGCATCAGTTGGGGCAATTGGCGATCGCCCTGTTAAATCAATTGGATGCCAAAACCCTCAAAGCCAAAACCTTCACGATTGTCTACAGCATGACTCACCACTGGCAGCAACCGCTGTCGGCATCACTTGATCCCTTGCTAGATGGCTATCACAGTGGTTTGGAGACTGGCGATCTGGAATACGCGGCGTACGGCATTCTGCACCGAAATGAGTATGCTTATTTTTGTGGGTGGGAACTCAGCAAGCTGGCAGAGCAATTGGCTCGCTACGGTGAGGCCCTCACTCAGATCAAGCAAATTCACACCGTGACCTATAGCGATATCTATCGGCAAGCGGTTCTGAATCTGGTTGAGGCTCCCGAAGATCCGATTCGGTTGGTTGGCACAGCGTATGATGAAGGGCGATCGCTCCCCATCCATCAACAGGCTGACGATCGGTATGCTATTTACCAGGTTTATCTCCAGAAACTGATTTTGAGCTATCTGTTTGGAGATTTGCTGCAGGCGGTGCGGTGTGCCGACCTGGCAGAGCAATATCTTGATAGCGTCTCGGGCTTATACTTTGTGCCTGCCTTTTACTTCTACGATGCCTTGCTCAGGCTGGCAGTTTATCCCGGTGCGGAGGCAGAAGCCCAACCTGGCTTGTTAGAAAAAGCGCAGCGTCATCAAGACCAAATCAAGCAATGGGCGAATTCTGCCCCCTCCAATTTTTTGCATAAGTGGCATCTGATTGAGGCAGAACGCTGTCGGTTAGCCAAGCAATTTACAGAGGCGATCGCGCATTACGATCTGGCCATTGCTGAAGCGGCCAAATATCACTATGTACAAGAAGAAGCCCTAGCCTGCGAGCTGGCCGGTCGGTTTTACTTAGGCTGGGGCAAAGCCAAGATTGCTCAGGTTTATCTCACAGATGCCTACTACGCCTACACTCGCTGGGGCGCAAAGGCGAAGGTCAACCAGTTGGAGCAAGAATATCCAACGCTGCTCACGTCGATTGCTCAGCCCGAGCGATCGCCTTTAAAGCGGGTTTCACTCGCTTCTACAACCTCCAGTTCTGCGTTGAACAGCAGCCTAACTCGTTCAAGTGTCCTTGATCTAATCACCGTCATCAAAGCCTCACAGGCGTTAGCAGGCGAAATTCATCTAGAAAAACTGCTCGCCAAGCTGATGCGGATCGTGATTGAAAATGCGGGAGCTCAAAAGAGTACACTGTTGCTGTTCCAGAAGCAGGAATGGGTGGTGGCAGCTCAGGCAGACAATGAGACAGAAACCATTCCGTCACCGTCTGTTGCTGTAGATTTGCGTCAGGTGATGCCGCAGTCGATTCTCAATTATGTGGCGCGGACGGGTGAAACTCTAGTGCTGGAAGATGCTCGCACGGAGCCACCTTTCTCTACCGATGCTTACATCATCCAACAGCAGCCCAAGAGTGTCTTGTGTACACCGATTCGCAATCAAGGCAAGTTGGTAGGAGTTCTGTATTTAGAAAACCATCTAACGGTGGGAGCTTTTACGAGCGATCGCCTCGAAATCTTGCAGCTCCTGATGTCTCAGGCTGCCATTTCTCTCCAAAATGCAACGCTCTACAACACGCTAGAACAAACGGTAGAACAGCGGACTCAGGAGCTACACGAAAAGAATCAGCGCCTCTCTAATACGCTCGATGTTTTACAGCGTACCCAGACGCAGCTCATTCAAACCGAAAAAATGTCATCGTTGGGTCAAATGGTTGCGGGTGTGGCCCATGAGATCAACAATCCAGTTAACTTTATTCATGGCAATATTATTCATGCTGAGACATATTTCCAGGAACTGTTTGACCTACTAGATCTCTACCAAACCTATTACTCACCGCCTGTACCCATCATTCAGAAAATGATTGATGAAGTGGGTTTAGATTTTCTTCAAGAAGACCTCCAAAAGCTACTGAAATCAATGAAGGTTGGGGCCGATCGGATTTGTCAGATCGTCCTTTCCCTACGGAATTTTTCGCGGCTTGATGAAGCAGAAATGAAACCTGTAGATATTCATGAGGGCATTGACAGCACGCTGCTGATCTTGCAGCACCGCCTCAAGGCCAAGGTAGACCGTCCTGAAATCCAAGTGGTCAAAGAGTATGGCAAATTACCAGAGATTGACTGCTATGCCAGCCAGCTCAACCAGGTCTTTATGAATGTTCTGAACAATGCCATTGATGCATTGGAAGACTCGCGTTCTACGAAAGGGGAAGATACTCCTGCCCTGCCTCAAGTTCGCATTCGTACCACCTTGGCGAAAAATACTGTCACCATTCGGATTGCAGACAATGGTATTGGCATGTCACCCGAGGTTCTACAGCGGCTATTTGATCCCTTCTTTACGACCAAGCCCGTGGGGAAAGGCACAGGCTTGGGAATGTCAATTTGCTACGCCATCATGGAAAAACATCAGGGCCGCTTGGAGGTGCAGTCTACTTTGGGGCAGGGAACAGAATTTACGATCTCAATTCCCCTTAGCGATGGGGCAAAATTCAATTCTGTTTCAAAGCAATCCATTTCAGAGCAATCCATTTCAGAGCAAGTAGAAGCTATCGTTGAGCCAGCTCTCTAACTGTTGAATTGGATCTTCCCACGAGAGTAGAGCGACTGGATGAGTATGAATGACGGAGGTAGAGACGATTGATAGCACCGTCATGGTCGTAATCAAGAGCAGAAGAACGACGAGAAAAAACCAGCCTAGATATAACCAAGTGTTGTCTAAAGAAGCAGGACAAGACTTAGATTGTGCTTTTTTAGAGGGAGACTCAAGTCTCTCGAGGGTTTTGATCTGACTCATAATATTTTGAATCCATGCGATCGCGATCTCCATCCAAGCGGTGGCGATCGCTTTACTCCAGACAAGGGTTCTCAACTCAAGAAATCCTCAGTTTTATCGTTAACGTGATTTGAGTAAGGGCGTTTGTAAAAACAAGACCTGAAAGAAGGGTTCCTGAAAAAAGGTTTCTTTGAGAACCATTATGAAGAAGCCCCCGTCAAAATTGTCGCATTTTTTCGTTTAAATTTAGATTTCTTCACTCAAATACAATGTAAATGAGTGCTGACTATCTTCTCAAAATTTGCTCGCTTTGTCGCAGCCCACAAAGACTATCCCCTAAGAACATATTCCAGGAAAGCGTTACAGCTTTTCAGAAAAGTTTAGGTTAGTATTAACTCCAACTCATAATTCAACATATCTTTACTTAGCTTAATACAAGTTAGCCTGCACATCAAAGTAAGAACGACTTCGTTTTAGAGGGTATTTATTAGAAGAGATGTATTAACCTTTCAAGCGGCTTTCGATAGCCTAGATGAAGATCTAACTCTGGAGACTCAGCAACTCCCAGCGGCGATCGCCTATACTTTGCAATGGTGATTGCTGCTCCAGCACAAATTTGGAATGGATAACGTAGAAAAACAGCTCGATGAAGCGCTTTCAAGTGAGATCGCAGACCGCATTAAAAGTAAGGCGCGAACTCCGTTCGACAATGCCCACAAGGCCGCACTGGTGACGGAAGGAGCTGTTTATGTTCAAGGTTTTATGGCGATCGCCAGTCGTCCTCAGCAGCCCCTTGAGCATGGTTGGATAGAAGTGGGCGATCGCATTATTGATCCGACCTTGGCCCGCTTTAAAGATCCTCCTAAAGAAGTCTGGTATTTTCCGGCGCAGCAGCTCACCGTCAAACAGCTCAAAGCGGCCGTCGAGGAGGCTAAAGAAGACTATCCTGACGACCCGCCACTGCCCGTTTATGGGGCAATGCCCTATGAGTACTATGGGGATGTGATGTTGGGCGGAAAAGAGTATGTGGCGGCCTATGAAGCGGCTTCTGCTAAATGTAAGCAACTGACGAAGCCAATTGCCGATCGCAACTAAGTCTCTGCTGCAACCATCCCCCGATAGAATGAGGAAGGGTATCCCTGCACTGTTTGTAAGCCACTGCCATGACTCATACCTATCAGGTTCAGATTTATGTCACTCTGCGTCCCTCTGTCTTAGATCCGGCTGGAACTGCGGTTCAGTCGGGTCTACAACATATGGGCTATGACAATGTTGGGCAGGTGCGAATTGGAAAGTATATTGAGCTGACGCTGACGGCGGCGGATGAAGCGGCAGCGCGTGAGCAGCTCGATCGGGTTTGTGATCAGCTTTTGGCGAATCCAGTGATTGAAAACTACCGCTTTGAGCTAACTGAAGTGTCCGCCACCGTTGGGGCAGGAGCATCGGCATGAAATTTGGGGTGATTGTGTTTCCGGGATCAAACTGCGATCGCGATGTGGCAATGGTGACGCGCGATTTGCTTCAGCAGCCGACTCGGATGGTCTGGCATGAGGACAGCGATATTTCCGATCTGGATGTCGTGATTGTGCCGGGGGGCTTTAGCTATGGGGATTATTTGCGCTGTGGGGCGATCGCCCGCTTTTCTCCGGCCATGCGAGCCACTGTTGAACATGCCAACCAGGGCAAGCTTGTGTTGGGTATCTGCAATGGGTTCCAGGTTTTGACCGAGGCGGGTCTGCTGCCGGGGGCGCTAGTTCGCAATCGGGATTTGCATTTTGTTTGCGATCGCGTTCCCCTTAAAGTCGAGCGCACCGATCTACCCTGGACTCAAAACTATCAGGCTGGTCAGGTGATTACGCTGCCGATCGCGCACGGGGAAGGCTGTTACTATGCAGATGCCGATACCCTAGCCGAGCTAGAAGATAACGGCCAGGTGCTATTCCGCTATTGGGGCTCTGACAGCGAGCTGACAACCAACACCAACGCCAACGGTTCTCTCCACAACATCGCCGGAATCTGCAACCGCCAAGGCAATGTCTTAGGCATGATGCCCCACCCTGAACGCGCCGCTGACCCCATGTTGGGCAACACAGACGGTATTGAATTGTTTAAGGGAATTTTGACAGCGATCGGAGCAACTCCCCAGGAGAACTTAGCCTCCGTCTAAAGGGCGAGGTTGTTGCCGTGATACTCGTGCAAGTGCGATATATTGGTGCTGAATTCCACCAAGCTTGATAACGTTGAGATGGCTGATCCAGACTTGGCCTTGGGGAGTTTGGATTGTCCAACTTCCCCACATGTTTGTAGGGCCTGCTTGGCCGCGATCGCTTTCTATCCAGTTTGCATCCTCAAACTGATTAGCATAATGTATAAAAAGTTCTGAAAGCTCAAGTGAACTGGTCAAATAGACGTGAGAAGCGCACTCATCAAAAGTGCTGCCATGACTCCGTAAGCGGGTAGCATCGGGTGGATCAGCTAAGGGTGGGAATGGAGGCAGATCTAAAACCCCCAGAGGTTCAGGATACGGAAGTGGGGCCAGCATTAGCGTAACGCTTGTCTGATTAGTGGAGTCAGGGCAAGGACTGCACTGAATATTCAGCTCAATGGCTTTTGAAACAGCTCGAAATCGTAGGTTTCGCTCAACTTGAGTTTGAACTACAACTGGTGCAGCCTGGAATCCCTTGTAGGTTGGAGAAGTAAAGATAAGTTCTTGCCATTCTGGCTCTATTAGCCGTTGCTTATAAAAGGTTTTAACTTGATCCAAAGAAAGACTTGTATCAAATAAAATATTAAATTGCCTGAAATTTATGCAAAGGCTTCCAACCATCTGCGCTCCGTTGGGAAATGGCAGATTGACAGGTAAGTCTTCTGGAAGTTGTCCCAGAAAGAGCTGTGTTTCGTCTGATATGCCAGTTAATTGTTGAAGTGCTTTTAGTTCTTGGTTAGAGAAATTTGTCATTAACAGGTCTCGATAATATGTATGAATAAGAACTGGGAAATATGTAGGAATATAATATTTTTAACAGGGATAAGCCTTGCTGTTGTTTTCATCTCTCAGCATTCAAGCCGTGCTCAAATGCAAGATCCTACGAGTATTTCGAATGAGTTAGCGCCATCAACCAGGGTTCCTATCGGTACTAAAACAGGAATGGATGAGCTTAGGGCCGTTCTAGATGCTTCTGACCCTACAAATGCGCCTCCCCTTAGGAGAGTTGTTATCTCCATTCCAGCAGGGGTGCCTGATTCTATGTGTTCGCAAGAGGCTACCACAACCGCTATTCGAGAATTTTTCTTGATCGCAGGCGAATCTTTAAGGCTTAGAGATGATACCCCAAGGACAGCACCAGATCTTGAAAGCCCCCAAGGCGTAAGAGCTAGATTGCCCAATGGTGGAGAAATAACTTTGAGAATTAGGAGAGTGAATCTCAATGGGGAGCAGAGAGCAATTGGGGAAATTCGCCTTGGAGATCATCAGATTCCTGGATACGAACAAGTCAATCAGATAGAGTTTGTTACGCAGTAATCTTTGGATTCCTCTACTGCAACTGCTGCTGCATAGTGGGGTGCAATTTGTAAATCCTGGAGCAGCCAACGGTTTGCTTCTTGTTCGTCCCAGCAGGTTTTGAGGAGGGCGGCGGGTTGGTTGGGGGCGATCGCCACCTCAAACTGATCTAGGGGCAATGACAATCCCTGACCTGTGGCCTTAATGAAGGCTTCTTTGCGGGTCCAGCAATGAAAGAAAGCCTGCTGTCCTTCTGTTTCTGAGAGTCGGGATAACACCTGATTTTCGCCAGGAGCAAAAAACCGTTGGGCAATGTTGCGCCAGGGGCGATCGCTATCTATATATTCGACATCCACACCAACTCGGTGGCCTTGGCTGATAGCGAAAAGTGCCAAGCCGTTGGAGTGCGACAGGTTAAACTGTAAGTCGCTATGTGGCTCGACAAGGGCGGGTTTGCCGTGAGGCCCGTAGCCAAAGCGCAAGTCCTGCGCTTTGACGTTTAAGTAGCAGCTCAAAATACTCCGGAGCTGACCTCTGGCCGCAATAAATGCATCTCGATGTTGAGGAAAGCGAAAGCGGGCGGCGCGCTCTTGCTCGTCGGGTGAGAGCACCTGCGCCAAGGTTTGCAACTCTGATGATGAACCGTGCAACCACGTATGCCAAACTTGCACCTGATCGGCGGCGAGGGTCAGCGGCGAAATCGATAGATCCCAGGTCTGCAAAACAACCTTCATACCCAGGAGGCTGCATCCTGGATGGGCTTGAGGCAGGTTTTGATTGAGGGCGATCGCCGCACCATATACAGACTCACTCTTTGGATAGCAGTTTTTTTGGGGCAATTGTGTCAAAATCGTGCTGAGATTGGCCCTACCGCATTCTAATCCACCCCATGCCGTCCAAGAGCACCGACATCGTTGATATTAAAGCTCCAATTTTGCAGCGGATTCGCGTTCTCAGCTATGTGCTCGATCGCGCCATTCCCATTCCTGGAACCAAATTCCGGTTTGGTCTAGACCCGGTGTTGGGACTCATTCCTGTGGCGGGCGACGTGATGGGGGCTGTTCTTTCCACCTACATTCTGATTGAAGCAGCCCGGTTTGGTTTGCCCAAACTAACGCTGCTACGCATGGTGTTCAACATTCTCTGTGAAACGGTTATTGGCATTGTGCCGCTGTTTGGCAGCATTTTTGATGCAGCCTGGAAGGCCAACACCCGCAATTTAGTGCTGCTAGAAGCTCACCTCAACTCCCCCGATAAAAGCCGTGCGGCAGACAAGTGGTTTTTTATCCTGCTGCTTGTGGGCCTTGCCATAACGTTTTTTGCCATCCTGATTTTAGGAGCAGTGTTGATTGTGCTGTTGCTCCGAGCCTTGCTTGGACTAAATTAATCAGCCTTGATCAGCTTGCTGCGTTGGCCTCAGCCTGATAATGCACCTCAAACGGGATGGGATTGCCGCTGATCTGCTCTATAGCATGTTGGATGGCGATCGCATTTCCCCAAACAATGGTGCGATCGCCCTGGGAGGCCACCTCCGCCTCAACCATTTGGCAATACTGGTCGTGATCGCGGGCGACAAAAAAGCCATAGGTGCGACAGGCGATCGGGCGAGAGTCATAGATGCGACAGGCTCCCTCTTGCAGATCCAGAAACGGACAAACAACTGGGGCCGCTACGGTGCCTGCGGCAATTTGGGCTAAAAGTGCGGCAACGTTCTGTTCGACCTCAGCGCGGGCTGGTTTTGGCAAGGTGGCGATCGCCTCATCCACCCGCGCCCACTCCTCAGCGCTCAGCTCTAGCGGACGGGCAAGCTGCCGACAACACTGGTCACACCCTCGCCGACAGGGCCACCAACTCCGCTCTGCTCGAATCGCCTCAACCCGCGAATCAATACGTGCATCGAGATTTTGCAGTTGCTGCCGTGAGTTGCTGATCTGCATTTTTCAGTCGTGGATACAGAATGGAGACCTGTCAATTTAAACAGGTTTGAGAGCAGACTAGCAAAATTGCGATCGCTCCCCCTGCACTTACGGTTAGACTTCAACCTTTCGTAGTGGGAAATACAAAACACCAACCTGTCTAACACTTAATCTTGCTACACATCCGAGCAAGCAACAAGAGCGCTAATGCACAATCACTATCCCGTCGTCATCGTCGGCGGTGGTCAGTCTGGACTGTCCATGAGCTATTGCTTGAAGGAACGAGGACTAGATCACATTATCTTTGAAAAAAATAGAATCGGGTATTCATGGCGTTCAAAACGCTGGGATACCTTTTGCCTGGTAACTCCCAATTGGCAGTGTAAGCTGCCCGGATTTCCCTATCCTGGGCCTGATCCAGATGGGTTTATGAAGAAAGATGAAATTGTTCAATATATAGAAGATTACGCAGCCTCGTTTGATCCACCCGTTAAAGAAGGTATTGAAGTATTGGCCGTTCGCAAGAGCAAGAGTCAAGATATTTTTGAAGTTGAAACTTCAATGGGTGACTATACGGCTGACCATGTGGTAGTCGCAGCGGGTAGCTACCATCTTCCCAAGACCCCTAAAATTGCGGAGCGATTGCCTGAAGCCATCGTGCAACTTCACTCCTCAGAATATAAAACTCCTCACGCTCTACCAGATCATGTGCTGGTTGTCGGAACTGGGCAATCGGGTTGTCAGATTGCAGAAGACCTGCATCTGGCAGGAAAGAAAGTGCATCTCTGTGTGGGAAGTGCGCCGCGATCGCCCCGTAGATATCGCGGCAAAGACGTGGTTGATTGGCTCGATCAAATGGGCTACTACGACCTATCAATTGATGAGCATCCTCAAAAAGAGAAAGTCCGCACTAAAGCTAATCATTACGTGACAGGTCGCGACGGTGGACGCGAGATCGACCTGCGACAGTTTGCCCTGGAAGGCATGCAGCTCTACGGCAGACTAAAGAGCTTTTGCGGCAACACCCTTGAGTTTGATGACAATCTGAAGCAAAACCTGGATCAGGCAGATGCGGTCGCTGAAAGTATCAAAAAAACTATTGATGCTTTCATTGCCAAACAACAAATTCAAGCCCCTGTAGCCCCTCCCTATCAACCCGTTTGGGAGCCCCAAGAAGCAGTCTTATCCCTAGATCTCAAGCAAGAAAGCATCGATGCGGTCGTGTGGTGTACGGGCTATCAATCCGATTTTGGCTGGGTTGAGGTTCCCGTTTTCGATGGCAAAGGTTATCCCGGCCACGATCGCGGCGTCACCCCCGTTCGAGGACTCTATTTTCTGGGTCTCCCTTGGCTCTACACTTGGGGCTCAGGGCGATTTTCTGGCATCGCCAGAGATGCCATGTATTTGGCTGACTACGTTACTGCCAAAAAGAAAGTCTCTTACTCAGACGCTTGGAGCATTGTCAACGAATATTTACTAGGCTCGTGAGACGAGATAGGAACAGCTTAAGTGACTGGAACCCCTTGTTTCTGAAACTTCACTGCTTCTGCCAGAGCCCGTAACATCTCAGCCGTCATATCAAAATCTACACAGGCATCGGTAATGCTCTGACCATGTGTTAGTTGAGATAGATCTTTAGGGATCGGCTGGTTGCCAGCGATCAGATGGCTTTCAACCATGACTCCCATGATGGGGGAGGGGCCTGCTTTGATCTGATTGGCAACATTCTGTAGGACCACTGCTTGCCGAGTGTAGTCTTTTTCAGAATTGCCGTGGCTGCAATCGATCATGACACGCTGGTTGAGCTTGTGGCGGGCCAATTCCTTCGCCGCCTTCCCTAGAGAAACCGCGTCGTAGTTGGGGCCATTCTTTCCGCCCCGCAGCACCAGGTGAGTGTCAGGATTTCCTGTCGTAGCCACAATGCTCGCCAAGCCGTGAAAGTTGATCCCCAGGAAGTGGTGAGGAGAGCTAGCCGCCAGCATTGCATTCACCGCAGCGTTTAGGCTGCCATCGGTGCCGTTTTTGAAACCCACGGGCATGGACAGGCCAGAGGCCATTTCTCGATGGGTTTGGCTCTCGGTGGTACGCGCACCAATGGCTGTCCAGGAAACTACATCTGCCAAATACTGAGGGATGATGGGGTCGAGGAGTTCTGTGGCGGCGGGTAGGCCCAGTTGAGCCAGGTCGAGTAGCAATTTGCGGGCCAACCGTAGCCCTGTATTAATGTCGTAGCTGCCGTTGAGGTGGGGATCGTTGATCAGCCCTTTCCAGCCAATGTTGGTCCGAGGCTTCTCAAAATACACGCGCATCACAATTTCCAGATGATCAGCTAGCTCGGTGCGGAGTTTGAGCAGCTTTTGACCATATTCATACGCCGCGCTCACATCATGAATAGAGCAGGGACCGACGATCACCAGCAGGCGATGGTCCTCTGCTTGGAGAATGTTGCGGATGCGATCGCGAGTATCGGCTACCAGAGCTGCCACTTCCTCAGTAATCGGCAGCTCGCGGTGAATAAAGTCTGGATTTAAGAGGGGACAAGTTTCAACAACGTGCAGGTTGTAGGTTTGACGCATTGGATTTGTAAACGGTGTAACAAAGAGACCTGATAGCTCTAACTTGCAGCTTACCAGGTTTAATCTCTTTCGGGGACGCTAGGACGGATTATTCTGGGTTCACTACTGTCCCCATAAACAGAATTGCACCACTTTGATTATCCCGAATGGCGTAGAAGAAAGGACGATCAACCGTCATCGTAAACCGCTCTGTAGGAAGGGGGGCTGATGTTACCCTCATTCCGATCGATGTAACGGCAGCCGCTTCTGTGCCTTCTTCATTGACTTCAATAAATGTCTTGTGGCGGACCTCGTTGACATAGCTATCCACATCCGTCAGACCTTTTAAATCGGCATTGTCGGGGTCAAAAGCGGCTCGCATTCCCAACGCTTGGAGGGCACTGTTGAGGCGCGTTGTGTATTCATACTTAAAGCGCGGTAGCTGTACGGTGCCTTCACGCTGTCCAAAGCCGTTTATGGTGGTCGTCCAGTTGGGTGCCGAAAGCACTTCTGCATAAAACTGGGTCAGCGACACATCCGGCTGTGGCAAAAAGACATACATGCTCAAACGCCCGCTGCCGTAGGGCAAACTGACGACTTGAAACGTGTTGTTTTCTTGATATCGGTAGTCGCCTGATTGGCTCATTAAAGGATGGTTCTTGGTGCTGCCATCTAGCAATGTGAAGGGGCGATCGCTCGTATTCGACTCCTCGAATGCTTGTTGCCACTCCCCTTTGAAGTAGACTGCGTTGATCAAGAACATGACATCATCAGGGGTTACTTCATCAAGAATTGAGGGAATTTTGCCCTCGGTGTTGCGATCAACCCAGTCGTTGATGACATTGAACACTGCAGGATTGCTGAAGTTCAGCGTTTCGACTTCGGCGCTGTAAAACTCTTGAACGCGGTCAATAAAGTCTGACTTAAACTCAATATCCTGATTGCCCCAAAGAGAGTTGGCGATCGCCAGTTTCACCTCTGGGTCAGCATTCTCTAATAGAGCCTTTAAATCTGCATTCGCCTGATTCAAGTCTTCTAGACTAAACCCTTGCAGCTCTAGTGCTGCTGCGATTTGCTGTTGCGTTTCCCCATTCGCCCCGTTGTAGAGCATGGATAAGGCGATCGCCACACTAGTGGGTGACATCATCAAATTTTGATCGTCGTCTTGCTGAACCAATTGCAAAAACAGCTTCAGGCCAAACTGGTTATCGGCATCAACAAGCTGTGGATCGACTGTTGCAAGAGGATTCATGGCTGGATCTGGATTTTCAGGCTGGTTTTCGGGCTGGTTTTCAGAATTGCCGGGTTGGGCGATCGCAGAGCCGCGATCTGTAGAGACACAACCCATCAACCCCGCCAATGCTAACCAACCGACCAATGCAATACTGAGATAACGAACGGTATGTTGCACAGCTCTCGACCTCCTCGACCAATGATTGATTTCAGCATGGCATGCTTTCCAGAGGGTTTTGGAGAGGTTGCGATTTCTGTAACCGCAGCAATCGGGCAATTGTAGCAATCGCTAAATCTTGCCCTCAAACCGCTGATACCAGATGACGTTGGCCAATATAGTTAGCGCTAGGGTGATCCCCCCTCCCACCCAGGCTAGCCTAGGCTGATATCCACTCCGGCTCAGGGTCTCCATCCATACATGCGTCAGCTCGGAAGACATTAACCTGTCTGCCATGAGCGGAAAAAGATACATTAAGGCGGCACCTACAATTAGCCAGCCCACCATAGAGGCGAGAAGAAAGATGGTTTTGGCTGTAGATTGGCTACCCATGGGCGATCGCAGTTGAAGAGCTAAAAAAGAACTAAAGATGAGATTATCATGATCTTAAAGGAGAAAATTGCCGAGACAAAAACTTGCTCATTCTTCACTCAGTAGGGTATTGAGTAGGGCACAGAGTAGGGCTACCACTAAGTAGGGCTACAATCTCATTGACTAAATCTGTTGGTTCAATCGGTTTAGCAAGATGGTATTGAAAACCAGCGGCAAGGGCCTGCTGTTGATCCTGTTCCATGGCGTAGGCTGTGAGGGCGATCGCCGGAATTTGTCCACCTTGATGGGATGAGCGGCTTCTTACCTGTCGAATCAATTCATACCCATCTGTTTCGGGCATCCCAATATCACTGACTAAGAGCATAGGCTGAAATTGATCAAACGCAGCCAGCGCTTCGGCTGCCGATGCGGCTACTTGGGCGATCGCCCCCGCTGATCTCAAGATCGTCACAACCAAGTCTCGCATGTCCGCATCATCATCTACAATCAGAATTCGAATCCCTTGCAGAGTACTCTCTTCGCTAGTGGCTTGATGGGCTGGATTTCCATCCTCATGCCACAAAGACTGTGTTTTTATCAATGGCAAGCAGATAGTGAACGTTGCTCCGCCGCCTTCCCCTGGGCTTTCTGCATGAACAGTTCCTCCATGCAGTTCGGTCAATTGACGCACAATGGCTAGCCCCAATCCAAGTCCGCCAAATTTGCGGGTAGTGCGACCATCCTCTTGGCGAAATGACTCAAATACGTAAGGCAAAAAGTCGGGTGCAATGCCTTTACCTGTATCCTTGATTTGAATCCGGGCCTCTGTTCCTACCCGTTCCAAACGAACGTCTACCTGCCCACCATTGGGCGTAAATTTAATGGCATTGGAAAGCAGATTTAAAACAATCTGTTGCAAACGGCCTGTATCGCCCAATACGGGAGGGAGGAAGGAGTTAAGGCTGGTTTTGATCTGAATGCTTTTAGCCTCAGCTGCCAATCGCATTGTTTCTAAGGCGGTTTCAATTGTAAAGGCCAAATCAACGATCGCTTCACTTAAAGTAAGCTTGCCTCGAAGAATCTTTGAGATATCTAGCAAGTCATCAATCAATTGGATTTGTTGTTTGGCATTGCGTTCAATAATCTCTAATGCCTGTTGGGTTTTTTGAGCATCAAACCTACCCGTTTGGAGAAGTTTTGTCCAGCCCAGAATAGGGTTGAGGGGCGATCGCAACTCATGGGACAGGACTGCCAAAAATTCATCTTTGACATGGTTTGCATGGGCAAGGTCTTCTGTCTGCTGCTGCAGCGATGTGACCAGTTCAGCCCGATCAAGGGCGATCGCCACCTGTTCTGAAATAGCTTGCAGCAGGTAAGTTTCTGCAGCGGTGAAATGGGTTCGAGTGCAGCTAGCAAACGAAAGCGTTCCGAGGAGCCGTCCTTGTACCATTAAGGGCTGTCCTGAATAGGCGGTTATCCCCATTGAACGGAGAATTTTGGCATTGGGATGAGCAGAAATTTCTGCTTGGTCAAGAACAATTTGACGACGCTCTTGAGCAATCAATCCACACAGCGTCTGCCCCAAATCGCTCGACTCAAATGCCTGCGCCTGAGCTTCAGAGATGCCGCTATAATTCATCAACTGCAGTTGCTGTTGTCCAGGTTGTCCGGGTTGTCCAGGTTGTCCGGGTTGTCCAGATTTTTCCGGTTGTCTATCTTGTTGACTGGTCTGAAAATGATAGTAGCAATGCAAATCCATCTGCGCTGCGAGCTTGCCAAAGAGGTGATTCATCAGAGCTAAAGGTTGTTTGGCAGAAAGCAGCTCACGGGTTGTCTCATAGAGCAGGTTGAGCCGTTCACTGTGTTCTTGCAAGGCTTCTTCGGCTTGCTTGCGTTCAGTAACATCCAACAGAGTGCCGAAAAAATCAATAGCTCGCCTAGATTTCCCCTTCCCTGAAAACTGGGCTTGCCCCTTGGCAGACACCCAGTGTTCAGTCCCATCCTTCCAAACGATGCGATACTCGATTTCGTAACTTCCGGGTGATTGCGGATCAAGTGCAGCCCTTACAGCCGCTGCAACCTTGTCTCGATCGTCTGGGTGTATTTGTTCTAACACGAGAGGTAAGGAAACCATGACGACATCATTTGACTCACCCCAGATTTGACGCATCCGCTCGTCCATCTCAACTAGATGTGTAGCCAAGTGCAGTCGCCATCCTCCTAGCTGTGCAATTTGAATCGCTAGTCTGGCCCATTCCTCGCTCTCTCGCAAGTCTTGCTCTATTTTCTGACGTTCAGTAATGTCTTGCAGAATGAGCAAGAGAGCATTGACATCGCCGCGATCGTTGTATAAAGGAGCTCCCGATAGGCTAACAGATAGATTTTCGCCATTACGTTTACGTCGGTAGGTTACGATGTCAGAAAAGGTTTTTCCTTGGGCGATCGCTTCTCGACTTTGACGGCATTCTTCTTGCTTTTCCTCCGGGGTGATGGGTAGGGGTTGACCCAAAACTTCCGCTTGACTCCAGCCAAAAACCTGCTCAGCCGCCGGGTTCCAGAGTTGTACCGTCGTATCCGGTTCGATCACAACAATGGGAAGTGGTGATGCCGCAACAAGAGTTTGCAAGGTTTGTAAGGCTTGTTGAAGTTCTTGCTGAGTCCGCTTCTGTTCTGTGATATTGCTAACCAGCGCTACAAACCCCTCAACACTTCCCTGATCGCCGAATCGAGGAATATAGGTCACACTTACATCAAAAATTTCACCATATTTGGAAGGTACTTGGGTTTCAAACGTAACGGACTGTCCTGCCAGAACTTGTTTTACATAAGGACGAATCACGGCGTAAGCGGCTTCGCCTAACACGTCCCATAGAGGCTTACCATAAATCTCTGTGACAGGGTGTCCAAACCACTCCTCATATCCTTGGTTATTGAAGCGGTAACATTCATTCGCATCAACATAGGCAATTAAAACCGGAACGGCATCGGTGATTGACCGGAGTTCTGCTTCTCGCTGCCGCAATGCCTCTTCCGACTGCTTGCGATCGGTAATGTCGAGCGATACACCCAAGATTTGGCGCGGCAAACCTTCAGCCGTGCGGTTAAACACAACGCTCCGCGAATACATCCAACGCCACTCACCATTGGCATGATGGGCTCGATACTCAATACCCAAGGCTGTCCCATCTGGCGTGGAGTGAAAGGCCTCAGTATAGGTGAGCACGCGCTCTAAGTCATCAGGATGAACTAGAGTCGCAAGAGCATTCGCTCCCATCACCTGAACCTGCTCAGAGGTATATCCTAACAGATCGGTGATTTGGCGATTGGTGTAGACATTTTGCTGTTGAATTACATCATGTACAAATAAGACGCCAGGTATGGCTTCAGCAATTTGCTGATTGTAGTACTGGCTTTCCTGCAACTGGGCTTCAGTTTGTTTGTGAGCCGTGACATTTTCAAAGGCCAATCCAAGGCAGTAGTTGGGTAATGGAAATGCCTTGAGGCTATAAATCCCTGCGGAAATATCATCTCCGTCGTAGGCAACCTCACCCAAATCGAGCGATCGCCCTGTGCGGACAACCTCCAGATATTGTTGAATCAATGATTTTTTCAACAGCTTCGGGAAAGCCTCTGCCATTGTTTTGCCAACCAACAGCTCAAAGTCAATCCCCGTTGATTCTGAAGCAGCAGGGTTAGCCAGCAACAGACGGAAGGAAGCAGGATCTTGGAGGTCTTCCATCTGCCAAACGACAAGGCCAACCTGAGCATTGCGAACCACATCTGCATGCAATTGTAGGTGTCGAGCAGTTTCTTGCCGTTCTTGTTCAACCGCAATTTGCATGGCAACGGCTAGCCGCAGTTCTAATTCATCAACCACGATTGCGGCTAGGTCTGCCAGAGTTGCTTCCTGCTCATTGGTCAGGGCATCACGCGGTTTTGTGTCAAGTAGGCAGAGCGTACCCAGAATATAGCCATCCTGAGTGAGTAAGGGCGCGCCTGCGTAAAAGCACAAACCTGGCTCACTTTGCACGAAGGGGTTCTTAGCGAAGCGGACGTCTTGGCGAGCATCAGGAACGACCAAAACATCGTTGCATAACAGCGCAAAGCTACAAAGGGTGTTCTCCCGTGGTACTTCTGGTTGGTTGAAGCCATAGCTAGACTTAAACCAGGCTCTTGACTCGTCCACCAGTGAAACTAAGGCCATGGGTACATTAAATAGCCGAGCAGCTAGCGAAGTGATGCGATCGAATGCTGCATCGGGTGGTGTATCCAAGATTTGGTATCGCTTGAGCGCTGCCAATCTTTCTACTTCATGGGTGGGTAAAGCAACACTATGGGTAATTGATGGAGGGACGGCTTCAGCCATAAATTTTAGTCAACGAGTAAATAAAAAATGAGTTGGGATGAGGATATCTTACTTGGCTGAAGAGGGCTTGAGCAAAGCCGCGATCGCCCAACTGTTGCAGCAAGCTGTCGATTTGCTGAAGTGCGAGAGGAGAAGGTGTAGCACGTCCATTCTCCCAACGATTGATGCTAGGGAACATCCTTCCGATCAGAACGGCAAACTTTTCTTGAGAGAGGCTTATGTCTTGGCGTAGTTGGCGACCCAATTTGCTGATCGCAGGTTGTTTCGCACTCAACCGTCTTACCTCAAGAGCCATTGCAACTACCAACATTCAGGATAAAGGACTTTCTACTGTCACTTTTGGCTAGATAGGAGGTAATGTCTATCTATCCACAGGGGTAAGTTCAGTGAGTAAGTAGGGCTTGCTGGACTGATGGCGATCGCACGACCTGAACAGAATTCTCAGCAACTAGGGGTGAGAATTCGTGGTTGACTAATTCTTGGATATTATTTCTTTGCGTGTTTATGTCTGCGTTTTCTTGCTCTACAATATGCAAAACGACTAATATGCAAAATGACCATTGTAGCCCCTGTTCCCTGCTGAAGGTAGTGAGCAAGATGTAAGCCTGTACGAGCATGGGGTTTGTCGGCGATCGCCACCAAGATCTGCTGCGCCCGATCAAGCTGCTTATCTTGCAACACTCCCACATCAAAGTAGTTTTGGGACTATGGTGATACTTTCTTCCCCATATAGCGAACTAGTAGAGGACCCAACAAACAGGTCACGAAAATCACAATAATGACCGCATCCACAACTTCCTCTCCAAAAAATTGTGCTTCGCGAGCTGTTATGGTGACAGCTAAGGTAGCAGCGGCTTGGGGAACTGTCAACCCAATCATTAACACGCGATCTTGCCATTCGTAACCGTAGAGCATTCCTGCTAACCAGGATGCTAATGTCTTTCCAACCAATACCAGAATGAGTAGAGTCATTGCCAATAGCCAGATTGATAGTTCTCCGATAAAAACCTCTATCTCTAGTAGCATTCCAGTCGCAAGAAAGAAGAATGGGATGAATAGCAATCGCCCCACAAATTCGATATGCTCTCGTAAATAATCCTGCTCGGCCAACACCTGATTTAGACAAATCCCGGCCAGAAAAGCTCCAAGAATATCTTCCGTACCAATAATTTCTGTGGCTGAGGCTAACAACAATAACGTAGCTATCACGAATAGCGCCTTTTCTGCATTACTGATCCAGGGGCGATTGAAGAAGGCTCGACTAAGTCGCGGCAAACCCCAAAAGGTTACAGCAGCCAGCAAGCCCAGCAGCACTAGAGGAACCAGCCATCCCCACGAATTCGTAAAGTTCAAAATTGCATCGTCATTGTTCTGCACGATAGCTGCTAGCAGCAATAATGCCAGCGTATCGGTTAATAATGTTCCGCCAATGGCGGCTACTACAGCGTGTCGATGCACTAATCCAAGTCGTTGAACAATTGGATAGGATAGCAGGGTATGAGATGAAAGCAGTGATCCTAGAAGAATTGCAGCTTGCAAAGGATATCCCAACAACAGCCCCACGCCTACAGTTGGAGCTAAGGAACAACCAAAAGCCAGCAACCCAAACACAATTGTTTCCTGAGTATGGGTACGAACAATATCTAGGTCAATCTCAAGCCCAGCAACGAACATCACGTAAATCAGTCCAATGTCGCCCAAGAATTCGACGATGGGTTCACGGGGTAAAGTTCCCAATCCTCCAGGACCGAGTAGCATCCCGATTAACAACAAACCAATTAAACCAGGAATCTGAAATCTCTTAATCGTTAACTGTACTACAAGGGCGATCGTCACCAATGCTGTGAATTGCAAGACGGGATCGAGAATGGACTGTCCTGTTTCCACTTCTGCTATCCTCCTAGAGGTTAAAGTTCTCTCTGGTTTACTACTCTTCACTGGCTGGCTTGATCTCCTGTTCTAAGATCATGCGATAGGGCTTTGGGATGTCCTCAGCGTTCTTCATAAGTCCTGTTAACAGTGCAGTTCATAATTGATTTCAAAGGCCATCTCCCTCTCTGGGAAAAGGATTTAGGGTGAGGGCTGAAACTTTTTTCAGTCAATCAGGCTCAAAACTCAAACCCAAACAGCTCAATCATGAAATAGAGAATAGCGACCACTGTGAAGAAAAGCCCAGATAGAATCATCACTGGAAATGCTAACCATCCAGGCTGTAGATCTTTTGGGAGCTTTGTTTTATTCAAATAAAGCGTCAAACCAACGATAACAGGGGTATGCACCGCAGCGACAATTCCCCCGACTTCAAGAATATCGACCGGGTCGCGCACCAGAAAGAAGACAATGATAGGCAGAATTGTGACGGTGATGATCACATAGACATTCTTTAGGTTTTCGCGATTGGACAACCATTGCTTCCATTGCGATCGCCCATTGGATGCCCTATTGTATTGACGCCGACTGCTATCATTGCTGCCGTTATCATCTGCGTCTTGTTGGTCATTGAGGCGATCGCCCGCCAATATCAGCGTTGCATCGGCAAATGTCCTAGGCCAGCCGTCCTGATTGGCTACGATCGTGCCGCTTAAGGCAATCACAATACTCACAATCAGCAACCAGTAACCAAAATCACCCCAAACTTCAGACAGGAGCTGGGTCAGATCCTCCGCAACTGCGATCCCTTCGGGAATGATGCCTTCGGGCTGAAGCAACTCTGCACCCAACACCATAAAGGCAACGATCACCAACCCACCCCCGACCACCCCAATGGCGGCTGTAGTGCTCATAACCTGTATCCATTTCTTGAGGCGAGACTTGCGCCGCTGCTGAAAATCCTCATCCTCCTGGTAGTTTGAGGCATTATTTGAGGCATTGTTCGAAGCATTGTGGTCGGGTGATTTGTCTACGGAGCTATCTTCAACGGGGCCTCCATATTCGCGGGCCGCCGCCCAATAGGAAAACCACATAATTCCAGCGGCCCCTGCGAGAATAAAGCCTAGCCAAGGCAGCAGAAATTCGATATCAAAGTCGTCTCCAATGCCGGGAACTAAACCCCCTGTCAATTCTCCCCCATTCGGGAACACCTGAATAGCAGCAGCCACAATCGCAACGATCAGGACGCCCGCCATCACTGAAGTGGCCTGCTCCACTTTGTTATATCGACCCGATACCACCAGGATGGCCGAAAGCACGATGATAGCTACCGCATATATAGCTTGATCTCCAGGTAGAGCCAGCATGAGAGCACTACCGACCAACGCAGCAATTCCGGAAATCGTGACGACAGCAGCAATGATCTGTGGGACAAAAATTAGCCAAATCGCCCAATTTTTGGGACCAGGTAAATCCCGATATCCATCCAAGATCGTTTTGCCTGTGACGACGGTGTAGCGACCTACTTCCCGAATCATCACCCACATAAAAAAGATAACGATCAGCAATGCCCACAGGTATTCATACCCGTAGCGAGAACCTACCCTGGGGGTGAAAAGCACAGAGCCGGAGCCAACAGAGGAGATCATCCACATGAGGCCGGGCCCATACCACTTTAGCTGCTTCCACCCGCTAGGCGGCTTTGGCGTACCCGATCGAATCTCTTTACGCTCTTGGGTTTCAATCATTTTTTAGCCCTCCTTTGTGATGTATCTAGGGCAGGGAGAGACGTCAGCAAACAGGATATACTTTCAGGAGAGCATTCCCTGTCTATACCGTCAGAACCCAAACCATCTAGAATTGCAGCAAGACGCTGTCCGAAATTCTAGAGACTTCCTACCTAGTTTTCCTCATACCTGAGATGGTAGGCAGAGCTATTTGGTTCAATTGATTTCTGGTTTCTGACCCTATCGCCACTACTTCCCCGATTGCTGCTGTAAGTCTTAACTATTCGTGCGAAGCAAGAAATAAAAACATCCGTAAAACTCAGTGCGGCCTCGGTAGATTAGAAGACAACGTTTCGACCTGAGGGGTTGTTTTTCTGAATGAGAGTAGCGAGAATGAAGAGTCTCTGCGTCTTGACGAGTGTTGCAGGTGTCTGGACGTCAATTGTCTGGGCGTCAATGGGGCTGTTTTCAACGGGTGCTGTGGCATTTAGTGATATTCAAAATCACTGGGCCAATGCTTGCATTAGTCAAATGCGACCCCGCAATTTGGTGACGGGCTACCCAGATGGAACCTTTCGGCCCAATGGCACACTAACGCGAGCAGAGTTTGCCGTTTTGATGATGAATGCCTTTCCCAATGCCCCTATCAAACGTGGTGGTATGGCGTTTTCAGATGTGCCAACTACCCATTGGGCACATCGAGCTATTCAAGCGGCTTATCAACGCGGTTTCTTTTCTGGGTATCCTGGCGGCATTTTTCAGCCGAGTCAGGCCATTCCTCGGGCGCAGGCAATTGGTGTGTTGGCAGGAGCCATAAACTACAGCATTCCAGCTAACCCAGAGGCGATTTTGCGAGGCTATTATCTGGATGCAGCTCAGATTCCAGATTATGCCAGGAATGCGATCGCCGCCGCTTCCATCAACAATATTGTTGTCAACTATCCCGCAGTCAATACCCTCAGACCTACTCAAGCTGCTACCCGTGGCGAAATTGCTGCACTCCTGTGTCGAGGGGTAAACATCTACGCAGTTCCGCCGCAATATATTGCTGGCATTGTGGCTGTTCCCCAAACTGTGTATCTCTTACCTGGCGCACTTGATCCAGTTCCCGTCTTTAATAGCAATAGCCCAGAGCTATTTCGAACGGAAGGCATTTTGCTGTCTAGCTTCCCGCCAGCGGGCAAGCGATTTCCTGCGGCCCATCTCGACTATGGGTTTCAGGGGCGGTTCGACATCTTCACACACCATATTGCTAGGGCAGAGACTGAGGCAGAAACCCATCCCTTTTACCAGGGCATTCTGGTACACAATCCGGGTCAGCAGCCTGTGACGCTGCAACTTCAGCAAGCCGTAACCTATCTCTCTACCCCAGATGCTCCTTTCGTTTCCCTACCCGACAGGGTGGATGATCCCAATGCCACGGTCTATTCGGGGCCAGGGAGCCGAGTGATGAATGAAGTGTTGCGCGGGGTGAGACAGCCGCAGTTTCCGGCTCAGGTGGTGCTGTCACCCGGAGAAAGTCGAATGATATTGAACCTCCCCGTTCCGGTTAGCCGCGCTCCAGCTTCCAATGGTCGTTCGACAATGATGCGCCTAGAGAGTAGTGGAGAAGTGTATGTGGCGAATCTGGTCAGGAAAGCAAATCGGGCTGCGAATGGCAGCTATACGGCTCCCTCTCTGGCCGACTGGCAGGTGCTGCTGGCCGACGGCAATTTAGCAACGCCACGAGGACCTGTGCCCACGCCGCTAGATCCACCCCAAGAGCCAACTGTGTTTGGTCGCGTAGCAGGTATTTCTCAAGGGGCGCGCTGGATCGCCAACATCACAGATTCGCCACAGACTCCCTCCCTGACTATTCCTACATCTGGCAATGCTGTCTCCTATGTCTTAGGAACCTTGCATTTAATTACCCTTGGCACCAATCAAATTCAAAGTGCCCCAATGCTGCGTCGCTATCCGGATTCGGCGTATTTTGCTCACAGTAACTATGGGGTAGAATATAATCTGACGCTGCCGTTGAGCAATCCAACAGGGCGATCGCAAACAGTTGCAATTACTTTTCAAAGCCCGCTCAAAGATGAAGGCAGCACCGATCGGTTGCTGTTTGTCACACCCCGAGACGAACGAGTTTTCTTTCGCGGCACAGTCAGAGTACGATATCTTGATGAGCAAAACATACCTCAAACTCGCTATGTGCATCTAGTGCAGCGCCGAGGCCAGCAGGGTGAGCCGCTAGTCACGCTCTCGTTAGCGCCTAATACTGTCAGAATGGTGGATGTCGATTTTATCTATCCAGCCGATATCACACCACCGCAAGTCTTAACGGTCAGGACGTTTTAGCAAATCGGTGATAGTGTGTTTGCTGGCAGCAATGCATCCTACAGAGAAGCGATCGCACTATCCCCCAACCCGCCAAATTTCCGGATCTAGGGGGCCAATGCAGCAGATTGGATACTTTTCAAACATTCTCATACTGCGGAAACGTTTAGTCTGGCAGTAGCTCTTCGAGTAAAGCATAAGGATCAGCATTGAGTTGAGTCCAGTCTTGCCTCATCTCCTCCCATAATTCCTTAATCGCAGGAGGATAGCTTTCTGGAGTCTCACCATACCGTCGAACAATATGTTGCATTAGATTAAAACAAATGGTTGCTTGTCCTGCGGCAGTTAAAGTCTTTAACTGATGCGGATTATCAAACCATAGGGTTGTTCCCATTTTTGAGGCTTCTGTAGCGACTTGCTTCAGCGCTGGAGTGATAGGTGTGATCCCAGGTAAATCTGTACTTCGGTTTACGAGTCGATCAATGCGATTTGAAATACGTTTTCCCTGGTATTTTTCGTCTCCGTAAACTCGACCAAAGATTAACTGTTTAATGCGGACCATGAACACAGAGCGGGTCAATGCTAGCAGCGAAGTATAACGGAGTTCTAAAATATATAGAAATTCATCTATTTTTAGTGTTTTAAGATCATCCCACGCAGCCACTCCTACCCAGGGCTATTTCATTCTAAAAATGGCCTTGAGGGTATCTAGACCAAATTGGCAAAGACGTTGGGCCTGAGCCATATTGGAGAACTCATTGGAGCGATAGAGGTTGAGTGCGAAGTTACGAGCGACGGCGAAGATTTGC
>JBGTGR010000057.1:0-104949 GCA_041746655.1 Elainellales cyanobacterium
ATCTACAGCATCATTGAATTCGGATGATCTGCTTAGATATCTAGATCTTGCAAGTTTAACCGGGGGCCATAGGTTTCGATAAACTCACGGCGGGGCGCAACGCGATCGCCCATCAGCACCGTAAAGATGCGATCGGCTTCTACCGCGTCTTCGATTTCTACTCGCTTTAGGGTGCGCGTTTCTGGATTCATCGTGGTGTCCCACAACTGGGTAGGCATCATTTCACCCAAACCCTTAAACCGCTGAATGTTGTAGTTGGCGTTAGCAGGAAACTCACGCTCAATCAAGGTGTTTAATTCGCGATCGCTATAACAGTAATAGTGCTGGCGACCCCGTTCCACTTTATAGAGTGGCGGGCAAGCGATATAAACAAAGCCTTGATCGACCATCGGCCGTTGATAGCGATAGAAGAAAGTCAACAGCAGCGTTCGGATATGCGCTCCATCGACGTCCGCATCCGTCATAATCACGATGCGGTGATAGCGGAGTTGAGCCTCGTCAAACTCTTCGCCTTTGATGCCCAACCCCAGCGCTGTAATTAGCGCCTGAATCTCAGTGTTCTTGTAGATCTTGGCATCATCAGTCTTCTCAATATTGAGGATCTTGCCTCGCAACGGCAGGATCGCCTGGAAACGGCGATTGCGTCCCTGCTTAGCACTGCCGCCCGCAGAGTCCCCTTCTACGATAAAGATTTCTGATTCTGATGGATCTCGACTACTACAGTCAGCTAGCTTGCCCGGTAGTGTTGAAGATTCCAGCACCGATTTCCGGCGGACGAGTTCACGCGCCCGTCGAGCGGCTTCTGCTGCATTAAAAGCCTGGATCGCCTTTTCTAGAATCGCATCGGCCACGCCGGGACGAAACTCTAGATACTCAGTCAGGGTTTCTCCCACCAAGGAGTCAACGATCCCGCGAACTTCGGTATTGCCAAGCTTGGTTTTAGTCTGCCCTTCAAATTCAGGATCGGGCACCTTCACCGAAATGACACCCGTCAACCCTTCCCGAACGTTTTCTCCGGCCAGGTTGGATTCGCCTTCCTTGAGCTTGTTGCGTTTGCGGGCGATCGCATTCATTGTGCGAGTCAAGACTGCTTTCAAACCTTCCAAATGGGTTCCCCCATCGATGGTGCGAATATTGTTGGCGAAGCCCAACAAGTTATCGGTATAGGCATCCACACACCACTGCAGCGCCACTTCCACCTGGACGTTATTGCGCTCCCCTTGCACAAAAATCACTTCCTCATGGATGGCCTGCTTGTCCACATTCATGTAGGCGACATACTCGCGAATGCCTCCCGCATAGTGAAACATCTCAACCCGAGGTTGATCACTCTTGAGAAGTTCTAAGCGGTAGTCGGTAAAGGTCACTTCGACCCCAGCATTGAGATAAGCCAGCTCTTTGAGGCGGGCTGTCAGGGTTGCATAGTCAAACTCAATGCCCGTGGTAAAAATTTGGGTATCTGGCTTAAACGAAACAGAGGTGCCTGTACGAGTGCCCGCACCGGGACTAACTGCCAGCTCCCCAATCGGCGCTCCCCGCTCAAATCGCTGAACGTGAGTTTTGCCTTCGCGCCAGACGGTCACCTCGACCCACTCGGAGAGCGCATTTACAACAGAAATGCCGACTCCGTGCAGTCCTCCCGAGACCTTATAGCCACCGCCCCCAAACTTACCACCTGCGTGCAGGACGGTCATCACCGTTTCCAAAGCAGATTTTCCGGTGCGAGGATGAACATCGGTGGGAATACCCCGCCCATCATCCGTTACAGTCACCGAACCGTCCGCATTCAGGTTAACCTGGATATGATTGCAATACCCTGCCAGCGCCTCATCAACGGAGTTGTCCACAACCTCGTAAACTAGGTGATGAAGTCCGCGCGGGCCGGTGCTGCCGATATACATCCCAGGTCGCTTCCGAACCGGTTCGAGACCTTCCAGGACCTGAATCTGATCAGCACCATAGTTTGTCGTCATGAATGAAGCGCTCCTGTAATCGATTGGAAGCCCTGTGATGCTTCATAAGGCCAAAATCTATCAAAATTATAACACAAAAGGCTTAAGAGCGATTTTGAGGCGGTTGGAAGTCAATTTTATGATGGGGATGGATCAAGGACTAAAACAGGGGAGCGATCGCCCTCCCACTCAACTCCCTCAAAGTAGTACTAAAGTACTTGATTTTAGCGCACCGACACTGGTCGTGATTGCGGGACCGACAGCAACCGGTAAATCAGGGCTGGCGATCGCCCTTGCCAATCGCCTCAACACCGCAATTTTGAGCGCCGACTCTCGCCAGGTCTACCGCGAGTTTGATATTGGCACCGCCAAGCCGACCCTAGCCGAACAGCGTCACACCCGCCATCACCTCATTGATATCTGTTCGCCCACCGAGACCCTCACCTTAGCTGACTACCAACACCAAGCCCAGGCACTGATCCAAAAAATTCACGCACCGTTACATCCCCCTCCCCTCCTAGTGGGTGGTACGGGTCTTTACATTCGCGCCATCGTCCGAGGTCTCAAAATTCCTAGAGTCGGGCCGCAGGCAGAATTGCGATCGCAGTTGCAAGCTCTGGGACAAGCTCAGTGCTATGCCTATTTGCAGCAGGTTGATCCAGCGGCGGCGGCAAAAATTCACCCCAACGATCAGGTCCGGACACTGCGCGCCTTAGAGGTGTTTTATGTAACAGGGCAACCGATTTCTGCCCAGCAAGGAGAAAATCCGCCCCCTTATCCCGTGCTGCAAATTGGGTTGGATTGCACAGACAGCACCAAGTTAGCGCAGCGCATTCAATACCGTACTGAAGACATGGTCACGGCTGGCTTTGTAGAAGAGGTGCAAACCCTGTGTCAAAAATATGGCCCTGATCTGCCCCTGCTGAATACGCTGGGATACCAGGAAATGAAACAGCACCTCAGCGGCGAAGTTTCTCTAGAAGAAGCCAAAACGCTAACAGTCTTACATACGCGCCAATTTGCGAAGCGGCAGCGCACCTGGTTTTACGCAGACCCCCATATCAAATGGTTTGATGCCGACGCGCCCGATCTATTAGATCAGGTCTGGGAAAAAATTGTTCACTTTCTCACGGCAGTTGATCCGTCTGCCTCAGGGCTCGTCAAACCGACTGTGCGACCTGATTTGACCTGATCTTGACCTAACCGTGCGCCCCAATCGAGATGGACTCACTGCGGATAACACTGAGATAGTGTCATAGAAAATGTAAAAACCTTTACCTCAACTTAAATAGGGTTCACGAGTGCTTTAGCGATTTTGACGGCTGACGTGGGCATCGTTGAAATAGGACCTTATACAACGTTATTGCCGTGAAACCTCTACATCTAATTGTGCTCTCCACACTGACCTGTCTGTCTTTGCCCTTTGCACAAGGTGCTCAAGCTTTAACGCCTCAGGAATCTGCTTTTCTATCTGCTTTTCGGACGATGGTCAGCCAGCAACCTCAGGATATTCAAAACCGCCTCAACCTGTATTTGGACAGACATAGCGATCTGGCACTGTTTACGGCCAAAAACACCTGTGCCTCCCTCGGCTTTGTTGGACGCTCGCTCGCTGATGTTGCGCGCGAACAGGAGCAAACGTCTTTTGTTGCGACGCCAACCGATCTGGCCCGCAGACAAATTTCGAATACCTTAGCTGTTCAGTATCTTTGTCCCAACTACGCTCAGCGACCTTAATCGAGTCACCCATCGAGTTACTCAAATCGAGATAGAGCAGGGGCAGTATCGGTGATAACACACTGCTCCAGGACTCACCGACTGAGATCGGGGAAAACCTCCTGCACGGCTGGATGGACAAGCCGATAATTGTGGACGTTTAAGCCTTTCGCCAGCGCAGGATCGAGGTCAAGGGCTTTCAGTCCGTGGTTGGCCAGCTTGAGTACGTAAGGAAACGTGCTGTTGTTCAAGGCTTGTGTTGCCGTCCAAGGAACCGCACCGGGCATGTTAGGCACTCCATAATGCACGACCCCCGCTTCGACGTAGGTAGGGGCTGTGTGGGAGGTGGGCCGCAATGTCTCGATGCAGCCTCCCTGATCGACGGCAACATCGACAATTACTGAGCGAGACCGCATTTGCTCAACTAGACTGCGCTTAACCAAGATAGGCGCACGACGGCCCAGCACCAAGACTGCCCCAATCACCAGGTCGGCATCAGGAACGATGGCCTCAATGTGAGATCTGCTACTATACAGCAGCTCAACCCGTGAGCCAAAGAGGGTTTCTAGATAAGACAGCCGATCTACACTAATATCGACAATCTGAACCTGAGCACCCATTCCCACGGCAATTTTGGCCGCTTCGGTGCCAACAACGCCTCCGCCCAAAATCACTACCTTTCCAGGCTTGACCCCAGGAACGCCACCCAGTAAGACGCCTCTTCCTCCCTGTTGTCGCTCCAAAAAGCGAGCCCCAAACTGAACAGATAGCCGTCCAGCAATCACACTCATGGGCGTCAGGAGAGGCAGCATGTGGTTGTGTTCAACTGTTTCGTAGGCGATCGCACTCACGCCACAGTCAATCAGATGCTCCGTCAGCCCGCGATCGGCAGCCAGATGCAGATAGGTGAATAGGATCTGTTCTTTCTGTAGATATTGATATTCTGAAGCCAGCGGCTCTTTGACTTTGACGACCAAGGCTTGATTCCAAACTTGCGCCGCCTCAGAAACAACCTGCGCCCCAGATTGAACATAGTCTTCATCAGTAAATCCAGCCCCGATGCCAGCCCCAGTCTCCACAGAGACGGTATGGCCATTGTCAGTCAGACTCCGTACGCTGCTAGGACTGAGCCCGACGCGGAACTCTTGGTCCTTTGTTTCCTTGGGCACTCCAATTTCCATGCTTTACCTCAGCAAGAACCCGTGTCTTTAGCTTAAATCTGCGGCCCTAGACTGCGATCGCCCACTTGACGACCGTTTGCTTTTTCACGATAACGCTGAACCCCTGTGGTTCAGGACAAAAAGCCGGACAGATTTAAACTGATTTTTAGACTGATCCCCAAAATTGGGCCGACGCCCCCATTGACGATTGGTCATCACTCCTTACAATGGATTGTGAAGAGTAAAGATTTGTAACTAAAACCATGACCCCGTCTCAACCGACTGTAGCCCCAAAGCTTGAAGAACCGAAGTTTGGCTTTAACGACTATGCCGAGCGCCTCAATGGTCGGGCCGCAATGATTGGATTTGTCGCGACCTTGCTGATTGAGTACATCACAGGTCAAGGTCTGCTGTCCTGGCTAGGACTTTATTAATCAGTTCGATCATTAGTCTGATCATCAGGCCGAATCTTGGGATTACGAGAAAGGGAGGCTAATCTAAGCCCTGATTGAATGCTCAAATCGGCAAAGCCTGTCAAAAATGTCGCTAATGGGTAAGCAAGAGTATCCTACAGAAAGTGGTGATAACCCAGAAACTGCAAAAAAATCAGTCCTGGGTAAACTTTATGTTGCCTCTCAGTCCCTTATAATTCCGTCAAAACGCACGTTAAATTAGAGGTAGGGAATCAGAGGGGTAGAACTAATCAGTTCTGCTGATGCCTTGCCTAACGATGAGCGACCTATTCACAGAAGAGCAAGTAGCGATGAATGCTTTGTGGCCCCGGGTATTAAAGTCCGTTTATCGGAAGGAGCCGCTCTCAGGGTTTATCCTGACGATGGGCGCGGTAGACGCGGTGATTGGTGGCGTAGATAGTCACTGGTCTCTATTATTTTTTGGACTAGGCCTAGTTGGCGTTGCCGTGGGGCTAAGAATCTGGCGAACACAACAAAGCCCCATCGAAGCACCTGTCCGAACTCCTATTCATTCGCTGCCTTCTCAGTCTTCCCGGCAGGCATTGCCGATGTTGAGCACTTCTCGGCGTCACCCTCCTCAGTAGATTGACCCTCAAACTCCGATGGGCGTTTCCCTCTCTTCCATTCCCTCTAACTCTCTCAAAATTGGCGAAGTTGCTGAGACCAGTCACTTACCCGTCAAAACAATTCGGTATTACGAAGAGATTGGTCTGCTGTCACCGACTGTAACCCGTTCGGGCACAGGCTATCGGTTGTTTGATGCAGCTGTGCTCAATCGCCTCGCATTCATTAAGCGGGCTCAATCTCTAGGTTTGAGTTTGAGTGAAATTCAGCAAATTTTGGCGGTTCATGATCAGGGTCAGCTGCCTTGTGGTGAAGTTAGGCAGCATTTGGAAGCCAAGGTGACAGCAATCAGCGAACAAATCGAGGCGTTAGAAACGCTCAAAGCTGAGCTGCAGGGCATTTTATCGGACTGGCAAGAACCGCTACCTTTAGATAAAATTGCTCATACAATTTGCCCCAATCTCCAACCGGGAGAAGAGTCATCTTTGTAGCTAAAGTTTAGGTCAAGGGCAGATTCTCTAGTCAGGAAGCTTGCCTGCTCTTGAATCCAACGAGCAGCGGTGGGCCTCCTATACTGGAGTTAGACCCTTTATAGATGTTGGACAGCATGGCTTTAAACCCCACCGTCATGCAGGCTATTGAGAAGTTGAACTACCGCGTCACAATCGGTGATGTTGCTTCTCAGGCAGGCTTAGATGTCAAACTGGCTGAACGAGAAATCCTGGCGTTGGCCTCTGATGCGGGAGGTCATTTACAGGTTGCCGAGTCAGGCGAGATTGCCTATTTATTTCCTCGCAATTTCCGAGGCGTTTTACGTAACAAGTTCTTAAAAGTGCGCCTCCAGGAGTGGTGGAAGAAAGCCTGGGGGACTTTGTTCTACCTAATTCGGATCTCGTTTGGGATCTTGTTGATCCTATCGATTGTGCTCATTGTGGTGGCGATTGTTGTGATCTTGGCTGCCATGAGTTCCAACCGAAGTGGCAATGATGACCGTCGGGGTGGCTATGGGGGCGGCATGGTCTTCATGCCCCGAATCTGGATTGGCCCCAACCCGTTTTGGATCTTCAGTCCTAACTACGGGCGGGCGGGCTATCGTCGGCAGCAGCAGCGATCGCCTCGGGGTCGGGCGGGCCAACAACAGTCAGAAATGAACTTTCTGGAAGCGGTGTTTTCATTTTTGTTTGGAGATGGCAACCCCAATGCAGATTTGGAAGTTCGACGCTGGCGCTCGATCGCCACTGTGATTCGCAATAACGGGGGGGCGATCGCCGCCGAGCAGGTCGCGCCCTATCTGGATAACATTAGCGATCGCGACAAAGAATCAGAAGACTACATGTTGCCAGTGCTGTTGCGCTTCAACGGGCGTCCTGAGGTCAGCCCCGAGGGCCAGATTGTTTATCACTTTCCGGCGCTGCAAGTGACAGCGACTCAACAAAATCCCAAAACTGTATCCGCCTATCTAAAAGAGCAACTCTGGCAGTTTAGTGCTACGACTTCTGAGCAGAAGACGATGGCGATCGGTCTGGGGGTTGTCAACTTTGTAGGAGCCCTAGTTTTGGGAAACCTGCTGCAGGATCAGGCTCTCATTGCGCAGCTAGGACCCTTTATCGCGTTTGTAGACCTGATCTATCCCTTGCTGTTGGCTTACGGTGCGGCGTTTTTGAGTGTGCCTTTAATTCGCCATTTGTGGATTCAGCGGCGCAACAAGAAAGTTGAAGCCCGCAATCAACAGCGTCAGGAGCGAGCCGTTGAGCTAAATGAGGCTGGACCAGAAGTGGAGCAAAAAATCGCCTACGCACGTCAGTTTGCCGCCGAAACTGTCGTCTCAGCAGACGATTTGGCTTACTCCACCGAGATGGATTTGCTAGACCAAGAAGCTGCCGACCCCGATCGCATTGATGCCGAATGGCGCAAACGCTTGGAGTCTGGTTCTTAGTTTGTTTTAGCTGCAATAAATAGACTCATAAAGAAAAGCGATCGGTAAAGCAAATTCTGCTTCCGATCGCTTTTTAGTTGCAAGATTGTGAATTCAAGATTGTGAATTACTGAACCTGAATTCGAGACAGCGTTGCTCCCGTGTAGTAATGGGTGACAATCTGCTGGTAGTTCATACCTTGCTGCGCCATGCCGTGAGCGCCCCACTGGCTCATGCCCAGGCCATGCCCAAAACCTCGACCCGTAACTTGAAACCCACGGGGGACTGAAGCGACATTGCCAGCACTGGCCACGTTACCCATTTGAGGTGCTGCAGCGAACAGGCTGCTTCTGAGGTTGAGTGCCCTGCGAATTTCATTGCCGCTCATCACCCGACTACCTGCATCGCCAACCACTCGCATAGTAATGATGCGACCGCTGGGTGTAGTGCGCTCTGGTTCGAGTCTGAGAATGTTGCCAATGCCAGTGATGCGCTGCCTGATCTGATCAGCAGAGAAAGTTTCGACCCACTGATAAACTGGAGCAGTTTGGTCAAAATCCTGAACGCTCCGCAGATAGGGAACGGCCTGCACCCAAACATTCTCTGAGTTCTCCGTACTGCCGCCGGAGGAAGAATGAAAAACGGCTTCAATGATGCGTCCGCCGTGGGTCAAAACCTGCCCGGCTGTGGCATTGACAGCGGCCTGTGTGCTTGAGGTTTCGTCTTGCAGCCCCCGGTAAACCTGCCAGGTTGTGGTGTTGCCGACATCAAAAACCGTGTTGGCGCTGCTTTGACGCTGATAGAGCGCATAGGAACGAGCCGCTACGGCTTGAGCTTTGAGCGACTCAATCGGCCAACTCGAAGGCATTTCACCACCCAAAACGCTGTAGAGATACTGCTCTAGATCAACATAGTTGACGGCAGTGAGACCGCTACTCGTGGGCACAAGCAAAGCTCTGCCTCGATACCAGCGATCGCCAATGTATACATAGCCATCGGCTGACGGTTCAACCCAAACCTGACCCGACCGCCATTGGTTAATCGTGATACTTCCAGCTTCTTTTCGGGCATCTAGAGCACCCATTGCTGGGATCTCAGCCAAAACCTGTCCCGATCCATCTCGTAAGACAGCATTGGTCGAGCTACCGACTCGCACCTGATCGACATCTTGTTTAATGGCGACCCGCAGTTCAAGTGCGGCCTGAGCTGCAGCGGCTCCAACAGAAAGCTCCATCAAAGTTGCTAAACCAATCAGAAGCGAAAGCCACCAAGAGTTTTTGCCCGAAGGGATTAGTTGCTTAAAGGATAACCACCAGGGGGCAACGCGGTGTCCAGAGGTCATGTCTGCAAACTCCTCACACAAAATGTAGGGTGAAATTCCAGGTTGCAAAGTTTGACTGCACCGGAAAGAATCGGAATCAACGGATTAATCTTGCTCAATATAAACCAATTCATGTCCGAGATGAGTGCGGGAATGTAAGGAACTTATAAAGCTAACTTTGCCACTTCGCTCTAGGACTACAAATCCCAAATCAAAGTTTCTGTTAGAGGCGCTCTGGTCTAGCCAAGCGGGAAACTGGCCTCCCTAAAAGCCTATTCGCCAGCCAGCCAACACCCCAGATAAGTTGTAGCTCTAAGAACATAAAGACATGTGCCAAAGACCTGTGTCAGGATGGTTTTGAACAGGAGATGCTGAAATTGGATTAAATAGAACTTTGCAGATTACTTTTTTAGGAACAAGTTCAGGGGTACCCACGCGATCGCGCAACGTTTCCAGTGTTGCGATCAGGCTGCCGCAGCGAGCCGAAGTTTGGCTGTTTGACTGTGGCGAGGGGACGCAGCACCAGATTTTGCGAAGTGAGGTCAAGATTAGCCAGATAACCCGCATTTTTGTGACCCATATGCATGGCGATCACATCTACGGGTTAATGGGCCTCTTGGCAAGCTGTGGACTGGCTGGCAATCCCAGCCGCATCGACATCTATGGGCCGCCCAAGCTAGAAGAATATTTGCGGGCCTGTGGGCGTTATTCGCAGACACATTTTTCTTACCCGGTGAAGGTTCACACTGTGCAGCCGGGAGTGGTGTTTGAAGATGAAGAATTTACGGTGAGCTGCATTCCCCTCACCCATCGTCTGCCTGCCTTTGGCTATCGGGTTGCAGAAAAAGATCGTCCGGGCCACTTTAATGTCAAAAAGGCAACTGCTTTGGGGATTCCGTCAGGACCGCTCTACGGCAAGCTCAAACAGGGACAGACCATTACACTACCCGATGGTAGGGTGATTCGCGGCACAGACCTCTGTGGCCCCACACAAATTGGTCGGAAGTTTGCCTACTGCACCGATACGATTTTCTGCGAGAACGCTGTGGATTTGGCGCAGGATGCAGACGTGCTAATCCATGAAGCAACATTTGCCCATCAGGATGCAGAGCTGGCTTACCAACGACTGCACTCAACCTCTACGATGGCGGCCCAGGTGGCGCTATCGGCTCAAGTGAAGCAGCTCATCATGACCCACTTTAGCCCTCGCTATGCACCTGGAAATACGATTCAGCTGAGTGACCTATTGGCAGAGGCACGGGCCATTTTTCCAGATACGATCATGGCACATGACTTTATGACCTATGAGATTCCGCGTCGAGGCTCAGAAGAGTTGGTCTCGGTCTAGGTTGCTTTCTGCAGCGGTTGGCCTGATAACATGGGACAATTTCGAGGAATCTCTCGAGGAGCATTGCAGTCCGGCAATTATAAGATATGCCAATCACAAAGCTCACCAATCATAAGTTTTATCAATGACTGCCAATGACAAGATCCTCCCTCTCCCTGCAACTTTGAGTTTTTAGATGAAAGTGGCTGCTCCCACCGAACTGATGTGGGCCCTGATTGGGTTGATTTTGACCATTGGTGGCACATTCCTAGAGGCATTTATTGCCAGTCCGCCCTGGGCTTGGGGTCCGAATGGCTTTCAGGCTCACTCTCTGGGAGTGACCTATCAGATTGGTGCCGTCTTACTGGTCGGATGCCTCGGCGGAAAAAATGCAGGGGCGATCGCGCAAATCGCCTATTTGCTGCTGGGGTTAACCTGGTTTGACATCTTTGCCAACGGTGGCGGGTTTGAATATATCTATCAGCCGACCTTTGGTTATTTGCTGGGGTTTATCCCTGGAGCCTGGGTCTGTGGCTATTTTGCCTTTCGCATCTTGCCTCGGCTGGAGTCTCTGACCTTTAGTTGCATCTGTGGCTTGCTGACTGTGCACGTAACAGGTCTAAGCTACTTATTGGTGGCCTATGCCTTTAACTGGGTTAGCGCTAGCTCCATGCCCCTATTTCAAGCAATTTTGACCTACTCAATCTTGCCGATCCCCGGCCAGCTTGCTATTGTTTGCGCTGTTGCTGTAATCTCCTATGCCCTGCGCCGTGTCATGTTCTACTGAATCTCAATGAGACTGAAACTCCTAAAATCTCTTGTTTTAAATCTTGCTCCCTCTGCCCCAGTCCAAAATCCTTGGACCCGCAATCCTTAGACCTGCAATCCTTAGACTATGAGTATCAAAAATCGCTTTTTTTGGATTGCAGCTTTCGTAGGCCTTGTTCTGGATCAGCTCACGAAATATTGGGTTGTGCAAAGCCTTGAGCTCGGTGAAACCGTACCGTTGTGGCAGGGTGTGTTTCACTTTACCCATGTCACCAATCCCGGTGCGGCGTTTAGCCTGTTTGCCGATGCGGGAGGATGGCTACGCTGGTTATCGCTGATTGTCAGTGTAGGGCTGATGGCATTTGCCTGGTTTGGCCCTGCGATGAATCGATGGGAGCAAGCAGGCTATGGTTTTATTTTGGGAGGAGCACTCGGCAACGGGGTTGATCGGTTTGCAGCTGGGGAAGTTGTAGACTTCCTAGATTTCCGGCTGATTCAGTTTCCGGTGTTCAACCTGGCGGATGTATTCATCAATATCGGCATCATTTGCCTCCTCATTGCAGCGTTCATCTATCCGTCGCGGCCCAGTGACAGCAACAAGCGCCCGCCTACGGTCTAGGTAGGAACTAGAGGGGGCAATGGCTGAGGAAAGGCTAGTTTCTGAATCAGATCACCCTTGGCTGGCGTTGATGGTCGGCAATTCTCGGCTGCACTGGGCCTGGTTTGTGGGAGGCAAACTCAAACAAACCTGGGATACGCCACATTTGTCAGAGGAGGCGATCGCCCAATGGACCCATACCAAATTTGACTGGGGGCTGTTGTCGGCACATTGGCCTTGTGTAGATTGGCCCTGCCTAGATTGGCCTGCTTCGGATTTTCCACCCCTATGGCTAGCCTCAGTGGTGCCACAGCAAATTTCAGTTTGGCAAGCCTATCCCCAGACTCACCTGATTACGCTGGAACAGGTGCCGCTGCAAGCCACCTATCCAACCTTGGGGATCGATCGGGCGATCGCTCTATCAGGCCTGACACAAACGTACCAATCGGCAGGGTTAGTAATCGATGCTGGCACCGCCCTCACCCTAACGGCAGCAGATGCACAACATCAGTTGCTAGGCGGGGCAATTTTGCCAGGAATTCGGACTCAGCTGCGATCGCTCGCCTATCAAACTGCCGCTCTACCGTTAATCGATTCGCAAAGCGCATTCTCTCTGCCACCCCGATGGAGCAAAAACACAGAGGACGCAATTTGTAGCGGCGTGATCTACTCGATTTTGTCTGGGCTACGAGACTTTGTGGAAGACTGGCAGCAGCAGTTTCCTCAGGGAGCGATCGCCCTCACTGGAGGCGACAGCCAGCTGATCTACAACGGCCTTCAGAAACAGTTTCCTGACCTAGCTCGTGCTATTATCCTTGACCCAGACCTGATTTTTAAGGGCATCCAGACGATCTGGGCCAGCCAACAGCCAGTCCCTTAAAGCAGGGTGTTTGGGTCTGCTCTTCGCCTAGTTGGAAGGCACGAGTCGCTTTCGCAAAGACTCAGCTCGACGCTTGGCGGTTGAATTGTTGGGATCGTGCTGCAGGGCTTGCTCGTAGGCTTCGAGAGCTTGGGCAATCAACTGCTTTTTCTCGTAGGCAAAGGCCAAGTTGTTGAGGCCTGTCACGTAGTCTGGCTGCTGCTGCAGGGCTTCCTTGTATTGGCGAATGGCCAAGTCGTACTGCTCCTGCGCTGCATAGGCATAGCCCAAGGCGTTGTAAACCAAGGCAATATTTTCTGCGCCTTGTAAATCTTTAGACTTTATAGCCTTTTGGAATTGGGCGATCGCTTGGGTATACAGCTTTTTGTCTAGGAAAATACTACCCAGCGCGTAGTAGTCCTGAGCGGTTCCTTTCTCTTGGGTCAGCTTCTTTTGCAGTCGGGAAAGCGTTGTTTCGACTCGGCGCGTCTTTAACACTTGGCGAAACAACAGGACAGCTGAGCCCGACAGCAAAACTACCAGGATCAGCAGATAAAGAACCGGAAGAGTGCTATCGTCCATAAAACTCAAAATTTAAACAGGGATATAAAGGGCTTGTTCTCAGCCTACAACAGAACCTTGCTGGAAAGCAGAGGGTCCAAAGCAGAAGGTTGCTGATTTACTGTGGCAAACTACTGTGGCAAACCCCAATAGTCAATTCGCTCTTGCAGCCAGCCATCGGCCTGCCAGCGAGCGATCGCCTCATCGACTCGGCGGCGCAACTCATCATGTTGAAGCCCCTTAGGAACGGCCACCGCTAACACTTCGGCAGACATCAGAGTCGGTAACAGTCGATAACTTGGATCAGCCTGCACCCAGCCACTCAAGACGCTAGCATCTGCTGCAAAGGCATCTGCTTGGCCATTTTCTAGTTTGGTATAGGCATCTTGATAAGACTCTACCCCGACTAGATTGGCATTGGGTAGGAGCGATCGCACCGTAGAGATTGTGCTGGAGCCTCGCAAAACGGCAATCGATCGCCTCGATAAATCCATCAGTTGCTGCACGCCTGGAGCACGAGTCACCAAACCTGTGCCATCTGAGTAGTAAGGTCGGCTAAAGTTGACTATCCGCGCCCGTGAAGGGGTTGCGGTGATCCGGGCGATCGCCAGATCGACTTCTCCCATAGCCACTGCCGAAATTCGCTCTGGGTTGGAAACAGGTTGCAGAACGACAGCCTCAGAACTGCCGAGCAAATCTTCTGCGAGGCGACGGGCCAGATCGATCTCCAATCCGACCAGCTCTCCCTCAGCATTTCTAAAACCCAAGGGTCGAAGATTGTCTTTCACACCCACAATCAAGTGGCCACGGGCTTGAATTTCCTGTAGCTCAGCCGCATAGGAAGGTAGGGGCACAACGTAATGCACCCCTACCGTAGAAGTCAATCCAATGACCAAACCCAAACTGAGGCATCGATTCAGCATCAGATGGAAAGACACGCTAAACGCGACTCCGAACTAGGCCAACTAACTTTTGCCTTGTTTGGCGACCTCAAGAACCTTTGTGAAGCTATTGGGGTCGAGAACTGCGAGTTGAGCCAGCATTTTCCGGTTGATCTGGACATCTGCTTTATGCAGTTGACCAATCAGCTTGCTATAGCTCATCCCGTGCTGACGAGCAGCAGCATTAATTCGAGTAATCCACAGGCGACGAAAATCGCGCTTCCGTTTGCGGCGATCGCGATAAGCATTCCGCAGGGCTTTCATTACCTGCTGGTTAGCCGTGCGGAAGAGCTTCGAGTGAGATCCCCGAAATCCTTTCGCAAGCTTGAGAATCTTTTTGCGGCGCTTCCGAGCAACATTGCCGCGTTTAACGCGTGTCATGTTTCAACTTCCTTAGTGACCGGGTCATGGACATGGATGGTTAGCCAAGACCAGCAGGTTGCCAATTGACAAGGCCTGTCGGCTGTCTAACCAGATTTGGATTTCCTTATCGTTAGAGATAGGGAAGCATCAGTTCAACGTTCTCTGCATCGCGCTCATGCACCACCGCAATTTTCGAGAGGTGCCGCTTGCGAGCAGTTGTCTTGTGCTGCAGTAAGTGGTTTTTGAAGGCTTTCCTGCGCATAATCTTGCCGCCACCACTCCGTCTAAAGCGCTTGGCAGCAGCCCTACGAGTCTTTAGTTTAGGCATGAACCTATCTTAAATTCGACACAGTCTACAATCTTACTTCCAAAGGGCGTCAGACGGCAAGTTAGGTTTGTGCTGTTCGCCAACAGATGAGCAACTTAGGGGCAGTCTCCCTTCGCTCTCAACGGTGCTCTTAACGTAGCCGCTGTTTTGGCCCAGAGTCACTAAACAGGCCAAAGATCGGGCCTAAAATCGCTCCAACCGCAAAGCCTCCAGCATGGGCCCAGTAAGCAACACCACCGGTCTCCATACCAATGTTTGTGGGAGCACCCAAGTCGGCAACGCCATAAAAGGCCTGCTGGACAAACCAAAACCCAAGGAAAAAGAGGGCCGGAATGCGGAAGGTGGTGATAAAGAAGCCAATCGGAATGAGCGTCAGGATGCGAGCCCGTGGAAACTTGATGATGTAAGCTCCCATGACTCCGGCGATCGCCCCACTCGCTCCCAATGACGGAATATCAGACTGCTGACTAAAAAACCACTGCGCTAGTGAAGCCAGAACGCCACAGAGCAGGTAAAAAATAATGTACTTGCTGCGGCCAAGCTGTTCCTCAATATTGTTGCCGAAGATCCAGAGGTACAACATATTGCCGCCAATATGGAGTAGGCCACCATGCAAAAACTGCGAGGAGATCAGTGTGAACCACTCCGTAATCGGTGCTTCTCCCTGAAAACTGGCAGTCAATTGACTGGGAACAACGGCCCAAGTGCGAAAAAACGCCTGCAGTTCTGGCGGCGTCATTGTCAATTGGTATAAGAAAACTAAGATATTGAGCAGAATAAGCCCATAAGTTACATATGGCGTGATTCGAGTCGGGTTGTCATCACGAAGGGGAACCACTCTCGCTTTACCTTAATGAGTTGACATCGTGAAGCCTAAACCAATTTCCATGATTTTGGCTTCCCACTTATGGAAGGTTTACAGCCACAGCTTAAAAACTCATAACTCAAAGCCAAAAAAGCTAAAAGGGGCAAGATATGAGAAGCCTCGACTGTGATAAACACACCGAACTGCCTCAGACATCCTGCCCCCAGTCGGCCTGAGCGATTAGGAACAGATACAGGCTTAATTTGACCAACTGGAATGAGTTGTTAGCTCTTGACTGTCTTTACAGCAAAACAGCAAATGCTGTGAGAGGACAATTAACCCTGTAAGGTGATTTTGCCAGCCATTCCTGCACCCCGGTGAGGTGCACAGAAGTAGCTGTAATCTCCAGCAGGCATGTCGTCGGTAAAGGTGACCTCAAAAGATTCACCCGGAGAGAACATCAGTTGCTCGTGGGAAAGCTTGGAAGCCAAGGCTTTGCTGGCAGTAGGGATGTTCTTTTCGTCAAACATGACGTTGTGGGGAGGAAGCTTGTTGTTGACCCACTTGACGGTGTCGCCCGGTTGGACAGCCAACGTCGCGGGCTCAAAAGCCAACATGCCATTGTCCGCGCCCATTTTGACGGTGTAGGTTTCAGCGGCGGCAGGAGAAACTGCCACCAGGAAGGTGCTGACGACCAAGACCATCATGCAAAGGACGAGACTTAAACTCCGTGAGACTAAAGCACTGAATTTCATGGTTACACTTGGAAGTTCAAGTTGATTTCATCACTTTGACGCTCTCCCTCTGACCTACTGCTACGCAGAAAGCAAGCTACAGTACAGAGTGAGATTCCTGCTTCGCTGGCTCACGCCTAGATATCCAAGCAAGCCTGCATATCCCCGGTCAGAACGCCTCCACAGGCTGTTTGTTTAACGTCCACGGTGCGCCTCACCGCAGACAGAGCGCGAGAATCGAGTTCTCTTTGTACACCGACTTGCTGTTATTTTTAGGCGATTTAACCCCGCCCAGGCTTTTCGGGTGTGCCGAACCATGCCCACAGGCAATTTAAAGACCGTTTCCGGTGATCCAATTGTACCTGATTGCTCCCCCTTGGTCGCGCATCACTGCTACGCACGTCCTTTGGCTACCCCCCCTAACCGTGAGGCGGTATAGACGGAGCACGGCGATGATCTTTGGTAGCAAACCTAGTAGAAGTTGCTGCTGCCCCAGGCGGGTCCTTTCTCGGCGGCTCGAAGGATGAATGCAGATAGATCTTCGACCTGGGTATCCGACATCCAGCTTTCCTCAACTTGGCGACACCAAAAGGTTTCTTCGCTGCCGTCGTAGGTCATCGGCTGGCGCAGGAAGGCCACTAGATTTTCAATATTGTCTCGCGGCGGCATAGCTCCCTTGAGAGCTTCCAGCGACAGCGGCACCGTGGGATCGGGGAGAGTGACGCCCCCTACATGGCAGTTTTTGCAACTGTCTTCAAACAAACGCTTGCCAACCGAGAGGTCTTCTCCTGAGAAAAGCTGGGTCTCGCCATCGACATTGCGCGGGAGAGCGATGGGTTCTTTGGCATCAAGATATCGAGCCACATAGGGATCGACGGCGGCTTGAGCGGGGGCACTTGGCCAAAAGCTGATGCTGATGACAAGGGTAATGATCAGAAGACGGATGTACAGCCAGGGGCGAACCAGAGCAGGAAGGATGTTGAGTGCCATGAAAATGCTATGAAAACAATAATGCAACCGATTGGGTTGGAATGAACTTATGGGATGAACCTGGATGAGAAGGGGGCTGGATCTCTAGTTCCCTCACCTTTTGGGAGAGGGCTAGGGTGAGGGGGACGGAGCATTCATACCTCGATTCAGCCACGCCAAAAAGAACCCTAAAAAAAGACAGGGCAGGTATGATGACACCCGCCCTGAGCCTAAAAAATTTTGTCTATGCTGTCACGGTGTAGTGCCAACTCAAGGATGGAGGTCTCCTAGTTGAAGGCTTTACCACCGCCCCACATGTCGCCTACGATCTTGGGCTGTAGAAGAATGTGACCGGCGATCGCCACCAGATCCTCTTCGGTGAGGTTCCGCATCTTGGGGAAGATGTCTGCACTCTGAGTGCTGGGGTGGAGTTCTGCGATATCTTCTAGACCATCATAGGTGGTCGGGTTCTTCATGTAGTCTACGAGAGCCTCAATACTATCCCGAGGGGGCAGTGCGCCTGCCAGTGCCGGGGGATCGAGGTTCACGTTAGGGTTGGTTGCAGTCCCACCACCTCTATGGCAGGTGCCGCAGGCGTAGTTGAATAAACGTTTGCCCTCAGCAACCTGTTGGGGTGTTAGGGTCAGCGTTTCACCTTTTTCGTTCAGAGCAACGGTGCGAGTCTCTGCATCAATTTCAGCTGCGAATGCTCCGCCGACGAACAGCTGAAAGGCCATGAATACAGTGATCGCAACGAGCCAAATATACCTCTTAAGCATGGTTCTCCTTAAAAACGTAGCTCAATAAATTAGAAGCTCAACACAGCGAGGCTCAATCTCTCAATTTCTGCGCCGCAAGTCTACATTGGGTTGGAATGAGACGGCGAGTTGATCAGCGGTGACGGGAGTAACGATCGAGACAGCATGAAGCCACGTATCTCGGAAAGTCGAAGCGTCAAGGTCTGATCAGAATAAGATTCCGGATCGCAATTGGGATGATGCGGGTGGGCAATGATCTGAGAAATGATTGCATTGGCATCTTCCCGAATTGGATGGATCTAAAAAGAGTCTTGTAGCGTTTGTTCTGCTGAGCACAACAGCACAGGATTTTTGTCTGAGAAAACAGGAAAATCCTAGCGACTTTTACGATCGGCAGGTCTACAAAACCCGTGATAGCTATTCACTGACGGGTCAGGATTGAGCTGTTCTAATTCAATATCATGCCACCGATCGGGTTCTTTCCCAAGACAGATGTAGTGGAGTTAATCTCAACCGATTTGAGGATTACGTTTTGTATCTTTTGGAGCTAGTGCGGCGATCGCCAGATTGCATCTGCGACGCGACAGACATCCCGCATTTCTTGAACGTCGTGAACCCTGAGAATATCGGCACTGTTGGCGATCGCTGCACAACAAGTTGCCGCTGTTCCCCAGATGCGTTGCTGCGGATCGGGCTGATGGAGGATATGGCCAATGAAGCTTTTGCGGGAGGTGCCAACCAAGAGCGGATATCCTAGCGATCGCAGTTCTGGCAAACGTCGGAGGATTTCTAGATTTTGGTCAAAGGTTTTGGCGAAGCCAATGCCGGGATCAAGCCCGATTTGGGAGGGAAGAATACCTGCTGCCAATGCTGCTGTGATCTGCCGTTGTAAAAAATCCCGAATTTCTCCCAGCAGATCTTCATAGTCGGTGAGCTTCTGCATGGTTTGAGGGGTGCCGCGCAGGTGCATCAGAATGATCGGAACACCCAATTCAGCCACGGTTGGCAGCATTTCTGGCTCAAATGTCCCGCCGGAAATGTCGTTGACAATGTCGGCTCCGGCTGCGATCGCCGCTTTGGCCACCACAGCGCGGGTTGTATCGACAGAGATAGGCACTGACTGCAACGCGAGATCGGCTGTCGCCCGAATGGCTTGAATGACTGGAATGACGCGGTTTAACTCTTCGTCTAGGGAGATTTGCTCGGCTTGAGGACGGGTAGACTGTCCGCCTACGTCTAAAATGTCTGCGCCAGACTGGGTTAGCCGTCGCGCCTGATCCACGGCTGCGGTGAGGGTGTTGAATTGCCCGCCGTCGCTAAAGCTATCGGGGGTGACGTTGAGAACGCCCATCAAATAGGTGCAATCGCCCCAGAGAAATTGGCGATCGCGAATATTCCAGGCCGTAAGGCGCGATGCAGGGCCAAAAATAGCCGTTTCCTCCCCTTCAACTTTAATTTTCTTAATATTTTAGAGGTTGCTGTTTAATTTTTGCTTTTACTTTTGCTAGGGCTGCATTCGCCAGAGGGTGATGGTAGAGCGTCCGCTGCCGCTGGCGATCGCCTGCCAGTCTGGGCTGATCACAAAGTGGTTGATGTGGTTGTTGTAGCCCGTAACGGTTTTAGTCAAGTTTCCAGTTTGGACATCCCAAAATCTGAGGGTTTGGTCTGCACTGCCGCTGATCAATGTGCGGCCATCTAGACTGATGGCGATCGCATTGACAAAGCTAGTATGGCCCGTTAGCGTCTGTAGCTCCTGCCCTGTGGCCAGATTCCAACTCTTAATCGTGCTGTCGGCAGCCCCGCTAAAGAGTTGCTGACCATCTGGGCTCACCACCAGCGCATTGACAAAACTCGTATGCCCACTCAAGGTGTGAACCAGTCGCCCGGTGCTTCTATTCCAGACCCGGATAGTTTTGTCGGCACTAGCACTCATCACCATCTGGCCATCGGGACTAATTTCCAGCGCATTGATTGAGCTAGTATGTCCTGCCAGAGTCTGGAGGGTTTGCCCAGTGGCAACATCCCAAATTCTGACCGAGTTATCGGCGGCTCCGCTAATTAGCTGCCGTCCATCGGGACTCATCACCAGCGCATTGATCGAGCTGGAATGTCCTTCTAGCGTGCGAATTTCTTCGCCTGTGGCCATCTCCCAGAGCTTAATTGAGCTGTCTGAGGCACCACTTGCCAAGGTGCGGCCATCTCCGCTCAAAACCAGGGTGTTGATGGGGCTAGAATGTCCTTCTAGCGTGCGAATTTCTTCGCCTGTGGCCATCTCCCAGATCTTGATGGTGTCGTCGGCACTGCCGCTGATCAGATAGCGACCATCGGAGCTAATCGCTAACGTATTCACAAATCCAGTGTGACCTGCTAGCGTTCTGGCTCCCGAAATATTTTCCACTAAGGCGATCGGCGGGTTCAACAGGTGGTAGGCCTGCCAGGAGCCGTATCCGCCTAAGCCCAAGACCAAGAGCGCCACTCCGCCCAACAGCCAGCGCTTCTTAAAAGTTGGAGCAGATTGGTGGACAGTCGGAGCGCTGGGTGCCGCCGTGATGATGTCAGGAGGTGACGTTACTGGCACGATAGAGGGTTGGCTAGAAGCTGTCGTGTTATAGGAAACCTGTTGTTGGAGTTGGGCGATCGCCGCCAAAATTTCGTGAGTATTTTTGGGGCGATCGGCGGCTCTAGATGCAATCAGGCGATCGATGAAATTGGCGAGAGGCTCCGAGATATGGGGGGCATGTTCTCGCCAGCAAAACTCATTGTGCAGCGAATCGTACATGCCGTAATCGGTAGGCTGCTTTCCAGTCAGGAGATAGACAAAGGTAAACCCCAGCGCATAGAAGTCAGATTGCGGCACGGCCTGACCATGTTCTTGTTCGGGGGGGGTATAGCCCGCTGAGCTGATGCGGGTGATGCCACCTGTCCCTCCCAACTGGGCGAGGTAGGTGAAAGTCATCTCACGGGCTGCGCCAAAATCAACCAGGACAAGCTGCCCAGTCGATCGCAGCATGATGTTTTCGGGTTTGATGTCACGATGGAAGTAGTTTTTTTGATGGACCAGGTGCAAAATTTCGGTGATTTGGCTCAGCCAGTTCAGGGCTTGCTTTTCGCTGATGGGATGGTTGCCCTGCTGCTTCATCCACTGCTTTAAGTTGAGGCCATCAATTTTTTCCATCATGACGCAGTGCAGCGGCTCAGAGCTGTCGCGCGGGAAATACTGAAAGTAGCCGTCTGCCTCCACGGCAGGCACGCCCGGATGGCGAAGCTGACTCAAGACAATCGCCTCCTGCTGAAACAGCTCTAGGGCTTTTTCGTTGGAGACATGATTTTCCTTGAGGACTTTGAGCAGCTTAGGCACACTGCGTTCATACGCTTCATAAACCTTCCCAAATCCGCTCTGGTCGCTGATCAGACGCATAACTCGGTACTTTCCTTGCAGGATCAACTCAGAGCCACAGCTTTGACAAAATCGGTTGCTGTCGTTCTCAGGGTGATCAGGTTGAAAACAGTGAGGATTGATACAGAGGCTCATGACTAACCGTAGGGTAGAGGTCCCTACTTTCAATTTTCCACATAGACCTGAAAACAGAAGCTAAAGAAGCGTGAAGTTCAACCGCAATCGATGCAGGCGCAAGCCAGAATCTGGATGATAGCGTGCCAGGCCGAATAACCCTGTTAAAAAAAGACTAGACTAAATCAGTTTGGCTAGCTCTGGGGCGATCGCCCCGATTTTGACCCTCTTTCTCAAGTTTTAGTGACCAAGGTTCGGTTATCAAGTTCTGGCAATGGCGGAAGATTCTTTTGACACGACTAGTATAGGCTGGCAGATCCAGCAAGCTCAGCAGCGGATTGGCGAATGGTTTGAGCTGCAGTTTGCTCGTTTGCCACTACCTCAAATCCCTGAGGCTACGGTCCCAACTGGGCTGCTTCGGGTTCTATTTTGGCTGATTGTGGGACTGTTGCTGACATGGCTAATTGTGCAGCTGTATCAAATCATACGGCCTTATTGGCTGAGGCTGCGATCGCCTCGCGTCTCTGGTTCTTCACTTCAGCGCGATCGCACCCCTCACCGAACTGCTGCCGACTGGTGGCAACGAGCTCAAGAACTTCAGCGGCGGGGAGATTATCGCGAAGCCTGTCAGGCGTTTTATATGGCCACACTCCAGCATTTGAGTGAGAGAAACTTAATTCCCGATCAGTCGAGCCGTACCGATGGCGAATATTTTCAGCTGGTGCAGCCGCTCCCCCAACCCCATCTGTATCAGCTGTTGATTCGCACCCATGAGCAAATTTGCTTTGGCGGAGCCACAATTTCGGCAGAAACCTGCGATTGCTGTCGGCAAGCCTATCAGGAGATCTCAGCCCCATGACGATGACAGCACAGTCGCAATGGAAGCTAAAAAAACTTTGGGTGCTGGGGGCGATCGCCCTAGGTGTCCTGATCTTGCTGACCGTATTGGCGGCTCCCAACGCCCCCCAAAACAGCGGTTCCACCTTTGGTCGGGCTCCCGATGGCTATGGAGCCTGGTATGCCTTTATGTCCGAGCGTGGAACCCCCGTGCAGCGCTGGCAGCGCCCCTTCAGTAGCTTGTTAGAAGATCCTGAGTCGGAAGATCCTGAGTCGGGGATCACGCTTTTGCGTGTGAACAGCCAGCCCACTGGAAGAAGCCTCAGCCCCATAGAGCAGGAATGGCTTGAGCAAGGCAACCGTCTGATTTTACTGGGAGTAAGGGCTCCAGTAACAGACGCTAGATTTAGCACGATGCAAGCTAGTCCGGTTGGAGAAGTGCAGATTGAGACTACCCGACGGCAGCGATCGCGTGAACTTAATGCAACTCAGAATGAAACCACTCCGAATGCAACCCCTCAGATCGACTTAGGAGACTCATTTGGGGCGATCGTTTGGCGGCAAACGTTGGGAGAGGGAGAAGTCATCTATGCTGTGACGCCGCATCTAGCCGCCAATGCGTACCAAAATCAGCCTGGTAATTTTGAATTTTTGGCTGAGTTGCTGACCGAAGCTGATCAGACGCTGTATGTAGATGAATATATGCATGGCTACCGCGAAGCTAATGAGAGTCGAGGAGGCAATGGGACTGCAGCAGAAGGTGAGGAAAGCTGGGTGTCCTATCTAGCCAGAACACCCGTATTCCCAGTGCTGATCCAACTGGGCCTTGTTCTGCTAGTGCTGGTGTGGGCAAAAAATCGTCGTTTTGGGTCTGCTGTCCCAGTTGTAGCCCCCCACGTAGACAACAGCAAAGCCTACATTCAGGCTTTGGCCGCAGTCTTACAGAAAGCACGGAGTCGTGAATTTATTGTGGAAATTGTGGGGCGAGAAGAACAGATCCAAGTCCAAAAGGCTTTAGGATTGGGGAGCACTCCAGTCGATCCTGACCTGTTGTTGGCCACTTGGGTTCGACAGACAGGACGACCAGCCGCAGAGCTTGAACAGGTGCTTCTGCCTTACTGGCAGCATCAACGTCTGAGTGAATCCGCCTTGCTCACTTGGTTAAGAACTATCCAAATCATCCGTCGCAACTGCCAGCCTCTATGACAGATATTCAGCCGATCTTTGCTCGTTTGGGTCAAGCCCTCAATCGCGTTGTTGTAGGTCAGTCTGCCCTGGTCGATCAAATCTTGGTCGCCATGTTGTCAGGTGGACACATCATCTTGGAAGGGGTGCCAGGGACGGGTAAAACTTTGCTGGTCAAGGTGCTGGCTCAGCTAGTGCGGGCTGACTTTCGCCGGATTCAACTGACACCCGACATCTTACCCGCAGACATCTTGGGCACCAACATTTTTGATCTCAATACCCGGGACTTCACACTCAAAAAAGGCCCAATTTTTACTCAGATATTGTTGGCCGATGAGATCAATCGAACTCCACCCAAAACCCAGTCTGCCCTGCTAGAAGCCATGGAAGAGCAGCAGGTGACGCTCGATGGCGACAGTCTCCTCTTACCCGATTTGTTTTGGGTGATTGCGACGCAAAACTCTCTAGAGTTTGAGGGCACCTATCCGCTACCTGAGGCCCAGCTCGATCGGTTCCTCTTTAAGTTGTTTGTTGGCTATCCTGATCCGGCAGCAGAAAAGCAAATGCTGCTCAACAGCCAAGCCGGATTTCAGACCCGCCGACTGGATCTGACCAAACTCAAGCCCCTGGCCACGGTTTCCCACATTTTACAGGCGCGGCAGTTGGTGCAGTCGGTGCAGGTGAAAGAGCCCTTGCTAGATTACTTGTTGGCGTTGGTGCAGCGCACTCGTCAACATCCCGATCTGTCCCTAGGAGCGTCTCCCCGCTCGGCGGTGGGTTGGCTTCAGGCCAGCAAAGCTCATGCCTGGCTGGCCTCCCGCGACTATGTCACCCCAGATGATGTGAAGGCTGTTGCGGCTCCCTTGCTACGCCATCGCCTCATGCTCAGACCCGAAGCCCAACTGGATGGGTTGCAAATTGATGCGGTAATCGGTAGTCTGCTCAATCAGGTGCCTGTGCCCCGCTAAGAAATTTGGTTTTCCTATTGCAGCGCCCAAGCTAAGAAACGCTCCACATGATACAGCACCAGCTGATTGCTCAAGCCATTAAACACAGCATCAAAGGCATGTTCTGCCCAGGGAATGCCCAGAAATATGGCACGGCTCCCCGTCGCCTCTAGCTGCTCAGCCAGTTGTCGGCCAAATTTAGACAAAACAATGTGGTCGCGATCGCCATAGACCAGCAATGTGGGTGGCAAAGGGCGGGTGACATAGTGAATCGGAGAAGCCAATCGATAGCGCTCCTGCAACCGATCGGGTGGGCCGCCCAAAAAATCCCGTAGCACGGCACGCACGTCTAGCGGATCAGGATTAGGTAGGTCAAAGTAGCCCTCTAGCAAATCAACCGGACCGTAATAGTTCACCACGGCACGAATCGGTGGAGCATCAGGTTGATAAGCGGCTAACATCGCCAGATGAGCCCCAGCCGATCGCCCCATGAGTGCAATCCGGTTGGGGTCAGTTTCATACTCACGGGCATGCTGCTGCACAAAGGCCAAACCTGCCTGCACATCTTCTAGCTGGGCCGGGAACTGATATTGAGGGGCATAGCGATAGGCGATCGCCCAAACCACATAGCCCTGAGCAGCCATATAGCGAGCAAACACCGCATTGTCTGAAGGGCTGCCCCTCTGCCATGCTCCACCATATATCATCACCAACGCTGGATAGCTCCCAGCTTGAGGTGGGCGATAGATATTTAGGCTCAACGGTACGCCATCCGGTGCCGCAAAAGGTACGCCTATGGTTTGGCGAACTGGAGCAGTAGCAATTCCTCTGAAGGTCGTTGCTAGGGTCAAGGGATGCGATCGCATCTGGGCCTGAACGTCTGCAGGAACTGCCGCCAAATAATTTTCACCTAAACCTTGAACCATTGCTGTTTCAGCAGCTTGTGCGGCGGCTGAAAATTGACTCAGCGGCAGCAGGCTAATCAATAACCCCAGGGTGCAACAACCCAGAGTAATCTGCGAGAGTCTAGACTTGCGGACATTCTGTAGTGATAGCACCCCCACCAGAGATTGAATCAGCAGCAACCACAGGCTCACCTCTGGCGCACCGACGGCAAGCGGCAACAGGAAGAGAATGGGCGCTGGAATCACAATCCAGGCACTCAAGAACAGTCCAATTGCACCAATCAAAAACAACAATAGCCTGTAAGTCACTGCAATACTTTTCAACGCTAGAGCCTGGAATGCAGCTTTTATCCTAACAAGGTTTGATTGACTGTAAACTCTGAACCTTTGGCCACACGGATATTTGGCTTCCAGAAATTCTATTCATAGATGCTATGAAAGGAATGCTTTGTATGTGGTTGGCCAAATTCATACAGTAGATTCAAGAGCAAAAATTCAAGAGCAAAAACAAGGAGTTCAACATGACCCGCCTGCCTTTAAATAATTCTCGTGTTCAAGAATCTGCCCAAGGCCAGAACACCATTCTCGACATCCTCAAGTCTTTCTGGCGGTTCAGCCTTTACTACGGAAAGTACGTCTCTACTCCGCTCGCCCAACGAGAAAATATCAAGCTTCCTTAATTTTTATTCCTTTTCATTCCATAGTAGGGTGTAGGAGAAGCAGCGCTGCGTTACCCTAAGGATATCTGTTGAGATTCAATAAATAACGTACAACAGATATCTGGTGAATTAAGAGGAAAGTATTATCGCTAAGAAGCCACTCATCAACCGTCAAATCAAGTGCCCTCAAGTTTTGTTGATTGATCAAGAAAGCACCAATCACGGCTTGATGGACACCCGTGAGGCTCTGCAGCTTGCTGAAAACGCAGGACTTGATCTTGTAGTTGTCTCTCAGACTGAGGATGCTCCAGTTGCGAAGATTTTAGACTTCGGCAAGCATCGCTATAAGCAGAAAAAGCGTCAGCAGCAGGGCTCCAAATCGAACCCGACGGTCAAAGAAGTGAAGCTCCGGCCTAACGTGGGTGAGTCTGACTATGGCATCCGCATTAGCAGAGCTGTTCAATGGCTAAGCAAAGGGGATTCGGTTAAATTTCAAATTCGCTTGCGGGGACGAGAGCACCAACATCGCGATCGCGCCGGAGAACTCCTAGAGCGAGTTGCTTCCGATCTCGGTGAAGCCGCTAAGATTCAAACCTTTGATAAGAGCGCACTCGTTGCTCAGTTCAACCCAGCATAGCAATACATTTAAACTCAATCTTTGATCAAATAGAGTGGGCCATGCCTGCTCTATTTTTTTCATGCCTGCCTTAATAAGCGCGTCCATGTGTTTGGGTATTCTAAATCCGTACAGCTCGCTAGCCCAATCCTTATGTCACTCGCTGCTCCCAAAAAGCTGGTCAACCCGATCAAAACTGTTCCGCTACGGCTGATTTTAGTTGTCCCCTTTTTGCTGCAGATCATTGTGGCAGTGGGCTTAACCGGATGGTTTTCCTTACGGAATGGGCAAAGGGCGATCAACGATCTTGCCACCCAGCTAGAGCGCGAAGTGAGCAGTCGGATTGACCAGCACCTTGATACCTATCTTGCCCTTCCTCACCACATCAACCAGGTTAATGCTGATGCGGTAGAGCTCGGCTTGCTCGACTTGCAAAACTTCGAGGCGACAGGTCAGTACTACTGGAAGCAAATGCAGGTGTTTGATGTGGGCTATATCTATTACGTTCTATCGACTGGAGAATATGCTGGCGCTGGGATCTTCGAAGATCCCAATCGAGTCACCATTGATGAGCTTTCTCCCAATACTGAGTGGAATGCAAATACGTATGCCACCGATGTCCAAGGCAACCGTACGAGTTTGATAGCCTCCTACAATGACTATGATCCGCAGGCAGAAGCAGCTTATACAGATGCAGTTCAAGCCCGACGGCCGATTTGGAGCCAAATTTATCAGTGGGACAATTTTCCAGAGATTATCTCGATCTCGGCGAGTTATCCGCTCTACGACTCTGCCAATGCGCTGACAGGCGTTCTGGTCACAAATCTGCGATTGTCGCAAATTAGCGATTTTCTGCGGCAGATCAAAGTCAGTGCCTCTGGTAGAGCGTTTGTGCTAGAACGCAATGGTTTACTTGTAGCGAGTTCTTCTACAGAGCAGCCTTATACGCAGGAAAACGATGAGGCGGAACGGCTGAGGGCGATCGCCAGCACAGACCCACTCGTGCAAGCAACGGCAGCCCACTTAATTGAACGCTTTGGCAATCTTGACCAAATCACCAGGGCTCAGTCCTTTAGTTTTGTCATCGATCGCCAACGGCAGTTTGTGCAGGTGACCCCTTGGCAAGATGCGTATGGGCTGGACTGGCTGGTGATCGTAGCGGTGCCCGAATCTGACTTTATGGCTCAGATTGATGCCAATACTCGCACGACGATTTTGCTATGTCTAGCCGCATTGATCGTAGCAACCGTGCTCGGAATTTATACCTCAGATTGGATTATCCAGCCCATTCTGCGCCTAAACCGGGCATCAGGGGCGATCGCCTCCGGCAAATTAGATCAAAATGTAGCATCCTCCAACATCAAGGAATTGGGTGGGCTAGCCAATTCATTCAATCAAATGGCGCATCAATTGCGAGACTCATTTGCAGAATTGGAAGAAACCAACGAACAATTAGAGCAACGGGTTGAAGACCGTACCGCCGAACTTAAAAACACGTTGCAAGAGCTGCAACGAACACAAAACCAAATGATTCAAGCTGAAAAGATGTCTAGCTTGGGGCAGTTGGTGGCAGGTGTGGCACACGAAATCAATAACCCCGTCAACTTTATTCATGGCAATGTGATCCATGTTGACGAATATACGCGGGGCTTCTTGGAGCTTGTTCAACTCTACCAAGCTGAATATCCCCATCCTTCAATTACGATTCAAAACAAACTTGAGGAGCTTGATCTAGACTTTATCAGCGAAGATCTGCTGAAGGTGCTGGCTTCTATGAAAGTGGGAACAGAGCGGATTCGAGAAATTGTTAGATCTCTACGGACGTTTTCTCGCCTGGATGAAGCAGAAGTAAAAGCAGTGGACATTCACGCTGGACTCGATAGCACCTTGCTCATTTTGCAACATCGACTCAAAGCTAAATCTGATCGCGCGGCGATCGCTGTGATCCAAGACTATGCAGCTCTCCCCTTAGTAGAATGCTATCCTGGTCAGCTCAACCAAGTCTTCATGAACATTCTGGCTAATGCAATTGATGTGCTCGATGAAACCTATACAAGGCAACACCATCTAGACTCGCAGAGCCAATCGCCTTGTATCACGATTCGCACTACTGTGGCAGATGCCAAATGGGTGGAAATTGCGATCGCAGACAACGGCTCTGGAATGACAGAAGTGACTCAACAAAATATTTTCAACCCATTCTTTACAACAAAATCGGTGGGTCGAGGAACAGGTCTCGGCATGTCGATTAGCTATGAAATTATCACAGAGAAACACAGTGGCGACCTAAAGTGCATCTCTACCCTCGGGGAGGGCACTGAGTTTGTCATTCAAATCCCAATTCATCGATCCCAGATCAAAGAAGAAGCTAGAGCGAGGGCTGTTTAGAGTAAGGATCAGCCCCCGCTATTACTTCAAGGCAAGACGCTGAGGGTTTCTGTGCTGATGGGTGCGGTGCTGGTATTAAGAACTTGCTTATAGAAGTTGAGCTGTTGCTTGGCTAGCGCTTGATTGGTGTAGCAGGTCATGGCACGGGTATATCCGCGTTGGGCTAAGTCGGCGGCCAAGTCGGGTTGTTGCATCAGTTGCAGGAGGCGATCGCCCAATTCTGAAGCATTTCCTTCAGGGAAGATCAGTCCTGTGTTCCCAATCACACGGGGAATCTCACCTGAGTCGGATCCAATGACTGGTACTTGACACGCCATTGCCTCAATCAAAACATGCCCAAACTGTTCTTTCCAACCTACTGCCGTCAGGGTTCGGGACTGATAGGTTGTTTCCGAAGGCAGAACCAAGGTGTTCATCAGGTTGATATAGTCGGGCACCCGATCGTGAGGGACGCTCTCGACCGAAATCAGGCGATCGCCAATTCCCAGAGCTTCTGCGGTTTCCAGTAAGGTTTGCTGGAGTGGGCCGCGTCCTAGGAGTAGCCACTTCCAGCGATGCTCCTTCAGTCCGGCTAGCGCGTTAGCTAGGGTTAGCAGTCCTTTCTCGGGGACAAACCGTCCGGCAAATCCAACCACAAACTCATCGGGTTGAATGCCCAACTGCTTGGCCAGTTCGGGTTGCGGTTGTGGCTTAAATAGCGTTTCATCGATCCCGAGCTGAGGCATGATCTGGATAGGTCCCTGATAGCCATGCTCTTGTAAGATATCGGCCCCATCTTGGTTTCCTGACACAATCGCGTCGGTATTCTTCAAGTTGTAGCCTTCTAGCCAGGACACCGGAAACTTGAGGTCGTAGGGCAAGTTCCACCAGGTGAAAAACAGGTTTTTGGCTTTGAGTCCCAACAACCAGTTGAGCGTGATCAACTCAGCATAGGCAAATGACTTTGCGCCTTGCTCAACCTGAATAATATCGGGGCGAAACTCGCGCAAGAGCGGAATAATATCTGTGCCAAAGGTCAGTAGGCCCTGGTGATGCTGACTCCAGTTGGAAATTGGGACGACTTCAAATGAACCGTCCTGCCAAGCTTGGGGCTCAACGATCCGATTTTGAACACCGCCCGGTTTCCAACGGCGAGGTACCACAACCTTGACTTCAACATCGGGTTCTAATGCTGCTAGGGCTTTCAGCTTTTCACAGTTCAGGTCAACAATATAAGTATGACTAACAACTAAAATCTTCATGCGGCAATCCCTATGGCGTCAGGTTGGGCTCGTTCTATGGGCTTTCGAGAAATTATTCAATTTCTCCTACTGACCTACTTATAAGAATCCCAAATTTGCACCGAAGTTAGATGAAGCCCCCTTAACTTTTTAGTAAAGAGATTCTATAGAAGCATAAAGTTTCACTCTTGAGAGAAGATATCGGAGTCCTGTGAACTGGGCCAGACCTGTATCGCCTGATCAACCTGCCGCAATAGGAGCTCTGGCTCGGCAGAATTATTCAACACAATATCTGCCCGCTCCATCTTTTTCTGGATCGGCATCTGGCTATCGATTCGGGCCTGAATCTGGAGTAAATCAAGGCGATCGCGTTGTAGTAATCGCTCGACCTGCTGTTCATACGTGCAGTACACCACCCATATTTCGGTCACGAGATCTGTCATCCGGGCCTCAAACAACAGCGGGATTGCTAACGCCACTGTTTGACAGTCTTGAGCCGCTAGACTGTGCAGATCTACCTGGATGCGATCGCGCACATAGGGATGGATGTGTTGCTCCAGCCACAGCCGTTCGGGGGGGCTGTGAAAGACAATTTCTCCCAGCCGCCGCCGATCCAGATCTCCATCGGGTAGCAGTATCCCCGACCCGTACCGATCGATGATGTCTTGTCGCACTTGAGAACCAGGCTGTACGGCTTCTCGGGCATAGAGATCTGCATCTAGAACTGGAATTTGATAGGTATTGGCTAGATAGTTGGAAACCGTTGTTTTCCCCATGCCAACGCCACCCGTGAGGCCAATGATGCGCTGTGGTAAAACCTCGCACAAACGAAAAGAGCTGCTGTAATTCATACAGATTGGTTTGCTCCAGCCCACTGTACGATCGCCTGGGTTAATCCCTCCAGGGTGTATTCCTGAGCCTCCAGGTCAACTCGACCCAGATAGGTTTGGCAGGCCGATGAGGTTTGGGGGCCAATCGAAGCAATACAGACAGATTCCAGAAGTTGGGTTCGTTGCTCTGCGGCTGTGCCCAAACCTGCCTCTAGAAGCTGCCCAAAGCATTGCACGGTCTTAGAGCTAGCAAATGTAACGACGTCAATCTGGCCTTGCTTCAGCGCGTTCAGGACTTCAGGAGCGATCGCCCCCACACAACCCGACTGATAGGCTGCAACTTCCACAACGGTCGCACCTTGGGCCGTCAGTTCTTTGACCAAGACTTCCCGGCCTCCTGTTTCCACACGCGGAAAGAGGATGTGGAGAGCGGACAGGCGATCGCGTTCTGGAAAATGTTGAACGAGTGCGTCTGCTACAAAGTCGGGCGGAATAAAATCTGGTTCTCGTCCTTGCTCACGGAGACGAGCGGCGGTTTTTTTGCCGACGACAGCAATCTTGACGTTTGCTAGGGCTGAAAGATCTTGGGAATAGGTGGCCAAACGCTCAAAGAAATAATCTACGCCATTGGTCGAAGTGAGGATCAGCCAGTCGAAGTCTTGGAGATGGGCGATCGCCCGATCCAAATCTTTCCAACTGGAGGGTGGCCCGATCTCAAGAGCAGGCATTTCGATCACAGTTGCGCCTTCCTGCTGGAGCAGTTGGCTAAATTGGCTTGACTGTCCAGCCGAGCGGGTAACGAGAATTGTTTTTTTGGTAAGGGAACGGATATCGGTCACAGTTGCAGGTTAGGGAAACTCTAGTCAACCCTATTGTGCGGTGGAAGGGGGAATTGAAGATAGGGGCGGAGACCAACCACCTCACCAATAATAATCACGGCGGGAGACAAAGACTGGCGAGCGGTCTGCTGTACGATCGAGGCCAGGGTTCCGGTCCAGATTTTTTGTTGAGGATGCGCGGCCCACTGCACGATGGCAATGGGAGTTTGGAGCGATCGCCCCTGCCGCTCCAACTGTGCTACAATCTCCGCCAAATGTCGGGTGCCCATCAAAATGACCAGCGTTTCGAGCTGAGCTAGGGCTTGCCAATTGAGTGCTTCCGGCTCATGGGCACTGATGACGCTAAAACAGCGACTCAGCACCGGATCGGTGAGGGGAATCCCGCTCAGGAGTGGAGCGGCCAGCGCTGAAGAAATCCCAGGGACGACTTCAAAGGCACAGCCCCCTTGGGATAAAGCTTCAATCTCAGCAGCAGAGCGCCCAAAAATAAAGGGATCTCCACTTTTGAGGCGCACAACCTGTTTTCCCTGCTGACAATGCTTGACCAACAACTGATTGATCTCAGGTTGGGAGGTGCTAGCCTGTCCGCCCCGTTTGCCCACGTCGATCGCCGCACAGTCGGGTGGGACACACTGCAACAGTTCCTGATCGACTAGGGCATCGTAGATCACAACCTCGGCCTGCTCTAGCAGTCGTAGCCCTCGCACCGTCAGATAATCGATGCTGCCGGGGCCAGAGCCAACCAAATAAACTTTGCCCTGCTGCTCTACCATTTTCTCAACCAGATTATTCTCATCAGCCTCAGCCTAGGTCAACAGGCAAGCCACCGGAAACAACAAATATTCCAAGAAGAAGAGTTTCCAGATGAATTGGTAAAACTGGGCGATCGCCCCCTGATCCTGCAAATCAACCTGAAAGCTGCGGAGCCACAGCGCTACCAGCACCGCCAGATGGGTTGTGATCAAGAAAGGAGCATTGATCGACGGGATCAGCACACTGGCCACAATCATGCCGACGTAGCAAACCGTCAGCACCCAGCGAGCCAGCTCAAACACCGCTTTTTGACCCAGCCGAATCGTGAAGGTGGTGATGTTGTAGCGGCGATCGCCCTCTAGGTCAGGAATGTCTTTGAAAATGGCGATCGCAAAGGTAAACACCAAAATAAACGCCGTCAAAACCCACACCGCAGCTGGGATTTGAGGCGCTCCGCCCAATTGCTGCTGGAAGTGTAAAAACAAACCCAAATTCACAATCGCTCCCCGCACCGTAAAAATGCAGAGAGAGGCCCAGAACGGAAAGCGCTTGAGGCGAATCGGCGGCAGCGAATAGGCCGTGCCAATCAGCAGGCTGATCCAGACGGTCGCAATCAGGAAAATGCCCTGGGAGAGCGCCAGCAGCAGGGCCAAAATGCCTGTCGTGGCGACAATCAGCATGGCTTCTTTGCGAGAAAACTCACCTGACGCCAGCGGCAAATGGGGCTTGTTGACCCGATCAATCTGGACATCTTCCAGCTGATTGAGACCCACGATGTAGACATTGCCACACAGGCAGGCTATCCAGGCCACCAACAAGGCCGGAAGCGTCGGCGGCAGGGCACTCCAATCTGCCTCCAGCGCCAAGGCAATGCTGTATAACGCTAGAGCACTCAGGCTCGTACCGATGATGGTATGGGGGCGGGAAAACTTCCACAGCGCATGCAGCCAAGGAAAACGCTGCTGCAAAAAATTGGGATAGGAATGACTGCGGGATGAAATCGGAGACTTTTGAGGCGAAATCCGGCTCATGTGCCCTCTAACGTGAGTTTCGGGATGATTTTACGCAATCTTTGCGCCAACCGCATCCCTACGCAGTCTAATTGACACATGCGCCTCCAGATTGTCTAGTCGCCCAAGATGTTTTTTATGCCGATGGCAGGTCAAACAGCACTGTGGTCATATAGCGCTCCGCCCATTCCGGGCCAAAGGCTTTTTCAAGCACGCGGCGAGTTTTATCGTTCTGCTGCTGTTTGGTGCAGTAGTAGTGCTGTCCAGCAAAGATTGTGGAACGCTGGTCGGGAGTGGCAGGGGTGGCGATCGCCTGCTGGCAATGCACCTCCAAAAAACCTTCGACGCGCTGCAAAAATGCTGTTTCTTCCGCTGGAGAGCCCGGACGAATAAACAAGCAAAATTCAGAGAAAATATCGCCCCAGTCGGGCAGGTCGCGCACTTGAGAAAAGGCGGCATCGGGTAAGGCTCGCAGAGCATCCTGATAGCCTATGGGCAGGGTGCGATCGCTTTGAGTTGGAGACAGATCAACAATTGCGGCACTAATCTGACCTCGGCCTCCGACCAGGTCTGTCCCAAACATGGGCAAATTATATTCGGGGCGAGGGAACATGACACAGTGCAAAATATCGAGATTATTCCCCACTTTCGCCAGTTCTAGGTGCATCTTCCGGAATTCTGGCGACTGATAGCAGCGATTTTCAATCGTCAGCTTCTCCCCTTCTAGCCGACCTTCCACATAGCCCAAATCTTCAGGGAGCTGATAGGGAGAAAGATCCAAGCGCTCCTGCCAGATGCGCTCAATGCTGATGGCGAGTTTTTGAATGAGTGGATGTTGCTGTTCGCGAATGGAGGGAGTGGGAGAAGAAACCATTTTTTTAAAGTGCAATATTGGCCGAAAAAATTGGATAGCCCTGTGAACTATTGAGCCATCAAACGGGTATTGCGTCTAGTTGGCTTAGTTCTGAGTTATTCCTGAGTGGGTGGAGCCGAAGTGGGGGACGTAGGAGCGTGGGACGTGGGAGTAGAGGGATGCTGGCGATCGCCCGGTGTTGACGTTGCCACAGGGCGAGAAGATTGGCCATTATTGCGTTGCGGGAGTTGCAGCGGCGCAGGGTGAGACCGCCAGGAGTCCAACACATCTCGGATCACCACTTCCCGTAGCCAAACTCGCCCCACCACCGCCACCGGAACGGCCACCACCAAGCCCAGCACCCCGAAGAGGCTAAAAAACAAAACTTGTACTAAAAGCGTAATGGCAGGCAGTAACACGACCCTGGGTGAGAGCAGCCACGGTCTGAGCATGTGCCGCTCAAACTGGTGAATAGCCAGGTACAACACCGGAACCGCCAAAGCCTTCCAAGGGGAGTCAATCAGGGCGATCGCCACGGGCGGCAACAGGCTCAACGCCAAACCGATATGGGGAATAAAGGCTAGCCCCCCCGCCAGGACGCCATGCGCTAAAGACAACGGCACCTGCAAAAGGGCCAACCCTAGCCAGCTGAGTAGGGCGATCGCCGTCATCGTAAAGACAATATTGACAATCCAGCCCCCCAGGTCGGCTTCGCAGTCGTTTAGGATTGCATCTGCCCGCCGCCGATAAAAGGCTGGAAATAATTGCAGAAAGGCTCGGCGATAGGAACGAGGTTCTGCCAAGAACATCATCGTTAGCACCAGCACCAGCACCAGTCTGACCAGAAAAGTCAGTGACGTTGAGAAAAAGGCCACAAACTGCGCCATGAACTGGTTAAACAGGCCTGGAAGCTGCTGGATCAGGTTATTGAGGTCGGGGAGGGGTTGAGTCATCCACTCCGGCAACCGTGAGCCAATCCACAGTAGCCAGTTGTTGATGCGGATTAAGCCAATTGGGAAGAGCCGCAGGAGATCCTGAAATTGGTCTATAAAGGGAGGCAAAATCAGCCAAAAAAAGCCCACTGTCGCCAGCAAAAATAGGCTCATCGAAAGGAACACCGCACAAACCCGTTTCAGGCCCGAACGCTGTAGCCGCTGTACAGGACGGTTGAGGGCGATCGCCAACACCAAGGCGGCAAACACCAGCAACAAGAGGTGACGGGCTTGCCAGAGAATATAGAGAGATAGCGTCAGCGCGACTAAGCCAAGCAGTTTACCCAAGCTCACGATATTGACTCCCAGGTGCTTCGGGCGAGGAGTGAAAACAGCAGATTAAGTGAAAACAGCGGATTAATGGATGACCTGACCGTCGTAAGGCCTGTTTTCAAGCTTCTTACTTCTTATATTCTCTAACCTATCTCTAAGGCTGTAACTCTTTATCTATCAATGGATTCATAGATCGTTCGGCAGGAAAATCTCTGTCTTTAGAAGCAAGCGATCGCTCCAATTTTGCTCAACTCTCAGAGTTAGAAGAAGTGCTGCGCCAAGCTCGCCAGCCCAGCAACAACGCCAGCAACAAGGACGGTAAGAAAATCAAGCTCAAAACCACTCCTGTCGTGGCGGGAATGGCTAGATAAGGGCCGCCGTACTTAATGGCGATCGACAGCCCTCCTGAAAGCAGAAGAATTTTGACAATAAAGCTGGTGTTATTTTTCATATCAAAATTCTACGACCGATTTAGCGGCCCGGGCATTGGCTCAGCAGTCCCATTGAGAAGCCGCGACAGAAGGCATTTCGGCGAGCTTGGGTCTCGGCCTGCTGGATGATGGCTTGCTTGCGATCGCTCCAAGGCGGCACGTCTGGAAGATTTTGAGCGGCGGCAAGCGCCGCTTCAGGCTGATTCTGGGCTAGACCCTGTTGGGCGGCTTGCCAATAGGATTCATACTGCTGTTCCTGTTCTTGCTGTTGAGCCTGATTCAAAAGCTGTTCTTGCTGTTGTTGCCAGTAAGGATGGGCCGAGATCTGGAGGGCTTCCTGACGGGCGATCGCGGGTTCTCCTTGGCTCAGGGCGGCTTGGGCGGCTTGCCAGCGATCTTGGTTGCGGCTCCAGTCTGCTTGCCATTCTTCAGCCTGCTGTTGGGCCTGTATATAGACATCAGTCGTTTCTGGAATCGCTGCGAGCGTGGCCAAAGCGGTTTCTAGCGATCCGGTCGGCTGCCAGTAGTCGCGTTGGGCCGCCGTGAGCAACTGTTGTGACCAAGCGGGGATCGCCTGTTGTGCATCTGGATAAACATCAGCAGAGGCATCAATATTAGTGGCAAGGGCGATCGCGGCCTGGAGATCACCATCCGCAGCCAAACGATAGGACCGCTGGATATCGATTCCGGCCTGAGCGTTGGCACAGTCAGCTTGGAGCGTCCTGGCCTCTGAATAGAGGCGGGAATAGATTGAGATCTGGGTGGCGGCGGTCAAACAAGCTTGATAGTCTTGACGGCTTCTAGACTCGTAAGCCTGCTCCAACATCGTTTGGTGCCCTCGTTCTTGGGCAGTCCAATCGCGCCACTGGGTCAGGCCATAAATGATTGCGGCCATCGTTAAGACGCCAGTTCCTAAAGCCAGTGCCACGCCCAAGACTCGATTAGGTTGGAACCAAGGGGCGGGTGATGCAGGCGGGGAGACCTGTACAAGCGTCTGAGGCTTTGAGGCGAGAGAGGCAGGGGCCTTCTCCTTGACAGTACGCGGACCGCGAGCGCTAGCAGGCTGTTCTAGGAACATCTGATCCCGGGAAGAATTGGCGGTCCGGGCTTTTTTAGGTGGGGACGAAGAGACCGAGGGATTCAACAGAGATTTTTGGGGAGACATAGGGGGGACTCCTATTTCAAACCGATGGGTTATTAGCTCACACATTCCCCACACCGATCCTGCCTGGATTGTGGGATGACGTAGTTGCAGTGGCGATCGCCAACCTATGCAGGGCTATTAGCGTAACTTTTCCTTGACGGGAACAAGACCACCTTTAGCAATAGGTAGCTTTATAGATCTAGATAGATCTATCCGTCGGCGTATAGAAAACTTGCGGATTTAATAAAAGTTAGGCTCAGGGAAGATCAGAAAAATTCAGGATAGACTGAAGAGCAAATTCAGGATAGCTTTCCATGTCCCGGAAGCCGATGGATTTTGAAGAAGCGTTTAGAGTCGCCGATGCCGCCGTTCTAGACTATACCGGAAAGTATCTCAGTGATATTCAGAAGCTGGTTCTGCGAGGTGCTTGGCAAAACTTACCCTACGATGCGATCGCCGAGGGGCATGGCTATGCAGCCTCTTATCTCAAGCAGGATGTTGGCCCCAAGCTCTGGCGGGTGCTCTCCGATGCGTTGGGCGAAAAGGTTGGTAAAAAGAATTTTCGAGCGGCCTTAGAAAGGCGTTCGGGTATAGAGCTAGACACGCCGTTGAGTTCAACCCTAGATTTAACCTCAGCTTCGATCCCGGATTTAACCCCAGATTCAATCCCAGATTCAACATCAAATTCCACTCGGGGATCTCTGCCTAGCAGCTCGCCCAGCGGCGAATCTCCTGCCAAAGAGCAACCCAACGGGGGTGAGACAAGTGGGCCAGACGCAATTCAGAGGCCGCCAGAGCAGATTCGGCAAGACTGCCTAGACTGGGTCGATGTCCCGGTGTTCTATGGGCGCACAGCAGAGCTAGCACAGCTAGAGCAGTGGGTTGTGGGCGATCGCTGTCGGTTGGTGGCTCTCCTGGGTATGGGTGGCATCGGCAAAACGGCTCTGGCGGTAAAGTTGGCGGAGCAGATTCAGGGCCAGTTCAAATATTTGTTTTGGCGATCCCTCCAAAATGCCCCTCGCCCCCCCGAAGTTCTCACCGACTTGATCCGATTTCTCTCCGATGGTCAGGATTCGCCCAACGCCCATTTGCAAGACCCAAGCCGCCAGATTACGCATCTGATGACGTTGTTGCAGCAACACCGCTGCCTGCTAATTTTGGATAACGTTGAGTCGATCCTGCAGCCCCACAACCAAGCCGGACACTATCGACCGGGCTACGAAGCCTATGGCGAATTGTTTCACCGTCTGGGTGCAACGCCCCTCCTGCGGAGCTGTCTAGTGCTGACCAGTCGTGAAAAACCGGGTGGCCTGGTGGCGCTGGAAGGCAATCGGCATCCCGTGCGATCGCTCACCTTGGTGGGCCTCCAAACGACTGCAGGGCGGCGAGTTTTTGAGTCAAGGGGGTGGTTTTCGGGCACTGATGCAGAGTGGAGAGAGCTGATTCGTTGCTATGCGGGCAATCCTCTGGCGCTCAGCATTGTCTCGTCTACCATTCAAGACTTGTTTGATGGGCTCATCACCGATTTTTTGGGCCAGGGAACGGTGATTTTTGGCAGCATTCGGGAGCTGTTGAATGAGCAGTTTGAGCGGCTATCGGAGCTAGAACAGCAGGTGATGTATTGGCTGGCGATCGCCCGCGAGCCGATCTCAATGGCCGAGCTTCAAGCCGATTTGCTCTCTGCTGACTTCAAACCTCGTTTGACTGATGCGCTAGAGTCTCTGCGGCGGCGATCGCTGATCAAAAAGCAAGCCAGTCTGTTTACCCAACAGCCCGTAGTGGTGGAATATATGATCGAACGGCTGATCGAGCAAATCAGCGCAGAGCTTGCCACCGCAGAGCTAGGGCTATTTGTGAGTCACGCCCTCATCAAAGCTGAGGCCAAAGACTACATTCGAGCTAGTCAAATCCGCCTGATTTTGCAGCCCATTGCCGAACGACTGGCCGCTCGCCATCCCTCCAAACAAGAGGTAGAAGGGAAGCTTCTCCAAATTTTGGCTCGCATTCGCACCCAGTTTGGAGGCGCTCCAGGCTACGGCGCAGGCAACCTGATCAACCTTTGCCACCTGCTCAAGCTCAATCTGGCTTCCTACGATTTTTCGGGCCTGAGTGTCTGGCAAGCCTACCTGCAGGACACCAACCTGCAAAATGTCAACTTTGCGGAGGCCAATCTAGCCGGGTCTGTCTTTGCCAAAACGCTGGGAAGTTCAGTGGTGGTCGCCTTCAGCCCCAACGGCCAAGTGCTGGCGACGGCAGATGTTGAGGGCCAGATTTTGCTGTGGCGGGTGGCGGATGGACAGCAGCTATTGGCCTGCCAGGGGCAAACTGAACGGATTCGGGCGATCGCCTTTAGTCCAGACAGCCGCATTTTGGCCACCGGCAGCGACGATCAGACGGTTCGGCTCTGGGATGTTGCAACCGGAGATTGCCTCAACACGCTCTATGGGCATGGCGATCGCGTTCAGTGCATCAGCTTTAGCCCTCAGGGGCGATTGCTGGCGAGTGGCAGTGATGACCAAAGCATTCGGCTGTGGGATGTAGATTCTGGCCAATGCATCGACAGATGGTTAGAGCATGAAGACGCGTTGCGCTGCCTGCGTTTTAGCCCCGATAGCCGTTTTTTGCTCAGCGGCAGTGACGACCAAAGTGTAAAACTCTGGGACGTTGAGGCGGGGAAATGCCTGCAAACCCTCCAGGGGAGCCCCAACTGGATCTGGGCGCTTGTCTTCCGGCCCGACCAACGAATTTGGGCCAGCAGCAGCGATGAACATGCTGTCAAGCTGTGGGATGTGCATACAGGCGACTGCTTTCGAACCCTGCAAGGGCCAACCGACTCTGTATGGGCCTTAGCCTTCAGCCCAGACGGGCAGCTTTTGGCCAGTGCTAGCAGCAGTGAAGCGGCCATTCGGCTGTGGCAGGTGAGTACAGGTCTTTGCCTCAAGACTCTCCCCAGTGCCGATCGCCAGATTCGATCGCTCACCTTTAGCCCCGATGGGCAGCTGCTCGCTAGCGGCAGTATGGCGCGCCTGGTGCAGTTGTGGGATGTGCAGGCGGGGCAATGCTTGCGAACCTGGCGAGGCCACCGCCATCTCGTCCATGCCTTTGCCTTGAGTGCAGATGGTGACTATTTGGCGAGCGGCAGTGATGACCAGACCGTGCGACTGTGGGAGGTTGCGACTGGACGCTGTGTTGAAACGCTGTTGGGGCATCATCACTGGGTCGGCACCTTAGCCTTTAGCCCCAATGGTCGCTATTTGGCGAGCGGCTGCTATGACGGCGGGGTAAAGCTGTGGGATCTGAGCAGTGGCGACTGTCTCAATACGCTGTCAGAACATAGTGACCGGATTCGGGCGATCGCCTTTAGTCTCGATGGGTTTCTGCTAGCCACCGCCAGTGACGACCGCACTATAAAACTATGGGACTTGCAGACCGGAGTTTGCCTAGAGACATTGCAGGGGCAGGGGGATCGGGTGTTGGCGATCGCCTTCAGCCCCAACGCTGAACGGTTGGCTAGCAGCAGCAACGACTCGACCATTTGGATCTGGGATCTCTCGACCGCCAGTTGTGAGCGGATACTCACAGGCCATAGCGATCGAGTGGGGGCGATCGCCTTTAGTCCCGATGGGCAGACCTTGCTCAGTGGCAGCACCGACACCGTCAAAGTTTGGGCGCTAGAGTCAGGTCACTGTCAGAAAACCTGGCAGCAAGCATCTGGTCAAATCCATGCCGTAGCGTTTTCACCCCAAGGGGAACCCCTCGCTAGCATGAGTCATCTGCACGACTTTACTGTGGCGCTATGGAACGTAGAAACTGAAGCTTGCCTCAAAACCTGGACGGGCCATACTAACCCAGTCTGGGATGTCCAACTGAGTCTCAAGGGCAGGGCGATCGCCAGCGGTGGACAGGATGAATCCATCAAGATTTGGGATCTAGACACCCCAGACTGCATCAGAACCCTACGAGCCGATCGCCCCTACGAAGGGATGAACATCCGGGGTATAAAAGGCGTTCTCCCCGCTCAGAAAGAGGCCCTAAAAGCTTTAGGTGCATTTGATTGAGCCCTCTGAGCGAGAGCTTATTACTTTAGATAGATTTTTTGTTAATGAGAGCAAGTCAGCCATATACGATACTTTACGCTTGACAGAACGGTGTATCATGGGCACATCCTAAAATTTGTAAATCTACGCTCAGATATAAACAAACACATACAAATCAACAAATAAAAATCAATAAATTGACAAGTCAGCTCTATTCCGGATACTAACTTGGGTAGCCGATGGACTGACAGATCTTCTCAGGGGTGGGTTTCGGCTCCACTCAATCCACGATCGGGCCACGACAAAGGTTAGCTCGCAGGTTGAGCGTAGTCAAAACCTGATGTAACGTTTTTACTGGCAACGGCATTGCCCAACTCTGATTTCTTGGATGAGAGGGTGCTCAAAAAGATGGATTCCTGGTCAAATTTCTACGATCGCCAGACCGCGCCGGAAGAGCAGCAGCTCTACAACCATCTGCTCGACTGCGTCAAATCGGAGCCTCCTAGCAAGATTCTGCGACGTTTTCAGGCTTTATTCATAGAAGGCGTTGGCTATACTGACCCTCAGGTTTGGTGGGCCATTACCAAGATTGTGGCTTCAAGGCAGGCTGAGCAGGAGTTTAAGTTTATCTTGTATCGCTGCTGCCACATTTTGATCAACACTTGGTCGCTGCAGCCCCGGCTTCACCTCGCGATTCCAAAACTAGTCGCTCTCTTTGAGCTGACGCCATCTGGACTTGCCCAGTCTCAGACCGCGCAGCGCATCAGGGGGTTAGTACAACGGTTTAAGCACACGGATCAGTATCGAGCCTTAGACCGTCTCGCTCAGGTGATGATCCACCAGACCGAATTGACCCTTGATCCTGAAACCCAGCCGATCGGGACACTGCTGCGGCGTTATCCCTATCTCTATGAGCATTGCCTGGTGGTGGAAGGCAGCACCCGTGATCAACGGCAAAAAATTCAAGTCATTCGCAAGCAAAATCAACGGCAGCTTGAGTTTGATTTGTCTCGGTATGTGACGGCTCAGTTTCAGCGATCTCGGTCTGAGGCAATCAAGAATCCAACTTTGTTGAGCGATCGCCAGCTCGAACTAGCTCTAATCGAGTTTACGGGCAAGGTTGAAAGCAGCAACACCTATCGCGACACGGCTCAAAAGTTTCTTACCTATAGCAAGCAGTCCCGCTCCTACCTGGAGTTTAAAGAAAACGTCTACGACTATTTGGCGGCTGCCATTGAGGTGCGCTCAGGAAGTTCGCGGTTTACCCATCAGTTCAATGAGCGTCTCTACACTCAACTGCAAAACATCATGCCGGAGAGCGACGCGCAACAGCTCCACGACTTCGACTTCTTGCTGCTCAGAACCTGCACCAAACTGCTAAATTTTTTGGTGGTCGAGAGTCCACATCAGCTCCATCACTATGTGTTTGTCGATCTGACTCAAAATATTGGCGTCACTTACACGATTGGGCTATTGCTCAAAATCGTGTTGCTCTGCCGCAAGGTAAGACCTTACCTAGAGAAGCTATTTTCAATTTTGTTCAACCATTATGAGGCCCATACGCGCGGTGGTGTGCTCTGGCTAGTAGACTCAATGGAAAATCTCAACGTTGCCCTCAGCACCAACTTTGGCGACATGAACCTTTGCTACACAGGACGGCCTGCCCTCGTGCTGTAACGCAGTAAACCGCAAGGATTTTTCTGAGGATTTTTCTACGGCATCATTTGCCAGACCCGAATTCCAGAGGCTCCTCCACCCAGGACTGTGCGGCCATCATAGGCGAACAGCCAGGTTTGGTCAGAGTCTGGAATCATTTGAACAGCGTCTCCCGTTTGGCTATCAAACAGCCGAATGCCTTCAGCCTCAGATCCGATGGCAACCAACGCCTTGGTAGGGCTAAACTCTGCCCAGGAAGCCGCCGAGAAGTAGGGCAGCGTGTGCATCAAACTGCCCGATCGCCAGTTCCAGACCTGTACGGTTCGTCCAGCGCTCAGATCGTCGGTCGAAATATCGGTCCAGCTCATCAGGGCTTGCCCATCAGGACTAAACGATAGGGACAAGGTATCTCCCAACCCTGGCAATGTTTGCAGCAGATTCCCTGTGCTTGCCTCCAGAAGACTCAGCGTGCCGTCGAAATAGCTGGCCGCCAGGGTTTGACCATCTGGACTGAGTGCCATGGCCCTGATTGCAGTTGGGCGCGCTGAGAGACTACGTTGTAAGGTGCCTCGGCTCAGATCCCAGACTTGAATCACGGGGGAAACACCTGCACTGTAGAGCGTTTGGCCATCGGAGCTAAAGACAAGGGCGATCGAATTGGAGGTCATTGTGCCGCCACCGGGAAGCAGCATAACAGAAGCCGTCATGGCTCGCCGTAGGGTGCGAATTTCACGCCCTGTTTCTACATCCCAGAGTGTGATCTGGAGCATTCGTTCGGCAGCAGAATATTGGCCGCTAGCCAGAATACTACCATCTGGGCTAAAGGTGATGTTGTCGATAAAGTCGTCTGAAAAGTCATCTGATTTTCGCAGCGTATGAAGCTCTCGACCGCTATCGAGGTTCCAAATTCTGAGCAGTGTGCCCATTGTGCCAGTGCTAGGGTCGGTAAGGACAGCCGCCGCCAGTCGGCCATCAGGGCTGATTTGGAGCCGTTCGGCCTGTCCCGATAGGGTATGGAGGAGTTGGGGTTGCGATCGCCCCCCTATTGTAGAAGTAGGTGTAGAATCCGATGTGAAATCCAGTGTGAAATCCGGTATGAAATCCGATGTGGAATCCGGTATGGCAGGCTGGGGGATGTCGGTTGTGGAAGCTTGGGTGGAAGATTGGGCCGACGCATTGACACTAGCCAATCCCAACAGCAAAACCGAAACGATGCCAGCCTTTAAAGCAAGAGAGCGAATGTTCTGAAAGTGAAGCGACACAAGACGCTGAGATCTCATTAGTGGCCTTTGGCAATATGCCTTAGATTGAAACTTTTAAAGATAAAGAAGTTAATCCTGCCGTTTTAAGGGTGTGAGATTGGGGGGCGATCGCTGCAAAACACTATCCCCTGATTGGCCAACTCACCACCTGATCGGCAGTCTTGTGGAAGCTCGCGTTCCAGTTGTATCTCTTTTCAAGAAAGAGAAACGGGCAGGTTTGTGCCGCTTTTTTGATTTGTCCTCAGATTTAACTGACAGTCTTGGCTGGTGGTAGGGGAATGCTCAGCAAGAGAGCGACGCAATGGTAAGGTGCAGCGATGAGATGGCAAAATCAAGTCAGTTTTCCTAGATTTGAGCAAGACTGGTTAGGCTCAGTAGTGCAGCGGAGGACGAGATTGAAACGAATTTGTGTCTTTTGTGGTTCGAGTATGGGCTCAAAGCTGACCTATCGGTTGGCGGCGGAAGCGATGGGATTGGTGTTGGCTCGGCGGGGAATTGAGCTGGTGTATGGGGGCGGCAACATTGGCCTGATGGGGGTGGTGGCGGACGCAGTCATGGATGCAGGGGGAAAGGTCATCGGTGTGATGCCGGAGGTGCTATTGCAAAAGGAAGTGGGCCACCAAGGCTTGTCTCAGTTGCATATTGTGAGTTCAATGCATGAGCGCAAGGCAATGATGGCGGATTTATCGGATGCGTTTATCGCGCTTCCGGGTGGGTTTGGGACGCTTGAAGAGTTTTGTGAGGTGCTGACTTGGTCGCAGCTGAGTATTCACACCAAGCCTTGCGGATTGCTGAATGTGGGGGGATATTATGACCCTTTGATTACAATGTTTGATCAGGCGATGAATGAGCGATTTTTGCGTCCGGCGCATCGAGCCTTGGTGTTAGAGGCTCAGGAGCCGGAAGTCCTGATCGATTTGTTGGCAGATTATCAGCCAATGGCCCTAGAGAAGTGGATTGAGCCGAAACAGCGATAGCTTAGGGATTGATTGTCCGAGCCTTTGGAGTTTCCCAGGGCTCGGCGAGGGGTGATCTGTAACTTTCCCAAAAGTGAAAGCTCTGGCGGCCTGTTGTTCCATCATTCGTTCCATAATGGTTTGTTGCTTCTGCTAGAGGCTTGAATCATGACTGATGTGCTGGATCTGTCTACTGCGTTTCAAGTTCAGGTTGTGACTACGGCTGCGGATCAGGAATTGTTTTTGGCGGTTCCAGATCGGGTGTATGCAGATGATCCGCATTGGGTGCCGCCATTGCGGAGTAGTGTGGCGAAGAATTTTTTGCCTGATAATCCGTTTTTGCAGTATGGTCGGCTGCAGCAGTTTGTGGCAGTGCGCTCGGGCCGTAATGGATCTGAGGCGGTGGGGCGGATTGTGGCAGCAGTCAATCAGCGGTTGGTGGAGCGGGAACAGCAGCAAATTGGGTTGTTTGGCTTTTTTGAATGTGTGGATGACTTTACGATCGCCCAAGCTCTCTTCCAAGCGGCTTGTCAATGGCTGCGGGAGCAAGGAATGACGCGAGTGCGAGGACCCATTGACCTATCTACGCACAATGGCTGTTTAATGCTGGTAGATGGCTTCGATTCTGCGCCGTTTGTGATGATGCCTTACAACCGGGCTTATTACCCTAAGTTTTTGGAGAAGGATGGATGGGAGAAGGCAAAGGATGCCTATGCCTATGATTTTCCGCTCGATCGTCCACTGGCCCCTGAGTTTGAAAGGAGCTATCGCATTGCTCAAAAGTCGGGGGTCGAGTTTCGGCAGCTGCGGTTGAAGGGAGAAGCCTTTCAGCAAGACTGCCTCAGTCTCTATCGTTTATTTACAGAGGCGTTTACGAATAATTGGAGTTCTACCCCTCGGACGCAGGAAGAGTTTATGGAGGAGGCCAAATCGCTACAAAGCTTGGTCGATCCGGAGATCTTTTGGGTTGCGGAATATGAGGGGAAGATGGTGGGCTTTTTTATGGCGCTGCCAGACTATAATATTGCGCTCAAGCATGTGAATGGTAAGCTCAACGGGTTGGGAATCCTCAAGTTTCTCTGGTATCGTCGTCAGATTGATCGGGGCCGGGTGATTGCAATCTGTTCTCTGCCAGAGCATCGGCGGCGACTGGTGCCCTTGGCGCTAATTTATCTGGGCATGAAGCATGGGGCCCAAATGGCAAAACGCTATCGTCGGGCAGAGTTGTCTTGGGTCTATGAGGATAATTTGCCGTCTCGGAAGGTGATTGAAGCCACCGGAGCCCAGATCTACAAGACCTACCGAATTTATGAAAAGGCGTTATGAGAGCATTAGTGACTGGAGCCAACGGCTTTACTGGATCTCACTTGGTCAAGGCTTTGGAGCGACGGGGAGATGCTGTGGTGGGGGTGGTGCGTCAGTCGAGCGATCTGTCTCGGCTGTCAGGCTGTCAGCTACAGCTGGCCTATGGTGATATTGGCGATCGCACCACCCTACAGAAGGCCATGCAAGGCGTTGATGTGGTCTTTCACACAGCAGCCTATGTAGAGCTGGGCATTGTCGATGCGGCGCAGATGGCACGAGTCAATGTGGATGGCACCCGCACAGTTTTAGAGGCAGCTAGAGCCTCTGAGGTGCCAAAGCTGGTGTATTGCAGCACAATTGGCGTGTATGGCGATACGCAGGGCCGGGTGGTTGATGAGACGTTTCAAAGAACGCAATCAGGATTTTCTTCAGCGTACGATCGCACCAAGTATGACGCTCAAGCTCTGGTCAATCAGTTTGCGGCTGAGGGTTTCTATGCAGTCAGTGTGATGCCCTCTGGAATCTTTGGCGCGGATGATCCTCACTTTGGTCCCGTGATGAGAGCATTTCTCGATGGCAAGCTGAAGCTCTGGGCGGGGGGCGATCGCATCACGGGCATCGTCCATGTGGATGATCTGGTTGAGGCGATGCTGCTCGCTGCCGACAAAGCCCCCTCTGGGGCGCACTACATCATTTCGGCTGGCGAACTCTCTACCCGCGAGATGTTTGAGTTTCTGAGTCAGGAAACGGGAGTGCCTGCACCCAAAGATGCGCCTCAAGCAGTTGTGCGCTTAGCAGGCAACTTGCTAGACCCAATTGGGCGAGTATTCAAGTGGCAGCCTCCCCTTAGCCGAGAGCGAGTTCACTACCTCTACGATCGCTGTGTTCGAGTCGATGCCACTAAAGCACAGCGAGAACTCGGCTGGAAACCTCGCTCGGTTCAAGATACGCTACGCGATGCGCTCAAAGTGAGTCGCTAATCACTACCCGGTTGCAGCATGCCGTCTTCTAGATAGGCGACCTGATCGGCAACGTCAACAATGCGCGGGTCGTGCGTCACCATCAGGACGGTGCAGTCGCCTTCTTTAGCCAGCTTTCGGAGCAGCGCAATCACGTTGTAGCCGCTGTGGGAGTCGAGGGCGGCGGTAGGTTCGTCGGCCATAATCAGCTTGGGGTTTCCGGCTAGGGCTCGGGCGATCGCCACCCGCTGCTTTTCTCCACCCGACAAATCTTTTGGTAGGTTCTTAACCTTTTCTGCCAACCCCACCTGGTCGAGTAGATGGATGGCTTCTTGATGGGCTGGGCGTTCTGACATCCCTTTTAGCTTCAGCGCCACAGCCACATTCTCAACGACAGTCAGCGCCGGAAACAGGTTGAATCCTTGAAAAATAAAGCCAATATTTTGCAGCCGAAAGCGCGAAAGCTGAGCACGAGACATGCCTGTAATCTCCTGCCCTAGTAACCGCACGCTACCGGAGGTGGGGGTCAGAATACCGCCCAAAATCGACAGCAACGTCGTCTTGCCTGATCCAGATGGCCCCATCAATAGCTGGATATCGCCAGCCGCAACTTCTAAATGGATGTCTTTGAGGGCAGGATAGTCCTGACAACCATTGTGAAAGACCATATCGAGATGATCTGCCCAAATGGCGGTAGGTAGCTTGGCAGCCTGACCTAAACGCTCAGGAACGTCCTGACGTTGAATCTTAGCTAGATCGGCAAAGTTGATTTGGGAAGCAGTCATTCGTTTCAGCAGGTGTGAGACAGGTGTGAGATACAAGCCTCGGACAATATTCTCGGACAATATTCTCGAACAATATTCCCGGACAATATTCCCGAACGATATTGAGGAAGGGTAGCTAGCGAGAGCGACAGCAAGAAGATCTGGCCCGATAGAACCTGATCTTAACAATTAAAACAGTAAGGCTTTTCTATACATTCAGTGTACCCAGACGGCTTGACTTGTCCCGTAACGATCTACACACAAACTTGAGCACTTTTCGGCCTTAGGCCTTAAATCCCTTAAGCCTTAAATACGATCGCTGGATCGACGTGGGTAACTTTGTGAATCGCAAACAGCGCAGACCCTACACACATGACAATGGTGATCCCAAAGATGCCCACTGCCATCGATGGTGTGATCAAAATCATGATGCCCTGGGTTGCTGAGGTCCAAGTGCCCAACCCAAGGCAAAGTAGCATACTAGGCACATATCCCAGGACAGCCATCCATAACGCCTGCTCCACAATCACTCTATAAAGCAGCCAGTCAGACGCGCCCATTGCCTTGAGGGTGCCAAACTCTTTGAGGTGGTCGGAGACAGAAGCATAGAGAATCTGACCCACGACAACCATACCCACAATCACGCCAACAGTTGCGCCTAGGCCCAACACAAAGCCAATCCCAGTCCGCAGTTGCCAGTAGGTGCGGGTGTGGTCGGCCATTTCCGATTGAGTCCAGGCTTTCGTACCCGGAAGTTGAGATTCGATTCGTTGCTTGAGAGCTTCCAGGCTGTGACCAGGCGTTGCCCGAACTAGGATATAGGACACGGGATCGGTCGATTCTAGAATGGGCGGTTCTGTTGGGGATGCGGTCTCAGATTGCTCATACACCGTGGTGCATTCTAGTTCTTCGCCCGAAGCTGGGACGTTGCAGCGGACGGTGGAGGTGAGGCCTGCTGTCACGTAGGCTTTGGTATTTTCTAGGGAGGTGAAGACGAAGGCGCTGCTGACCATTGACTGGGTGCCCTGGGTAAAGCCGACAACATGAGCCGGAGCCCCACTAATCTGGGCGGTCTCTCCAACCCGTCTGACTTTGAGCGAATCTTGATTGCCAGCATCTAAAAATACGGCGTTGGGCTGCAGCAAATCAGACGGCTGTCCCTGGGCAACATCCCAAATCCGAAAGAGTTGCCCGCGTGGGTCAAAGCCAATCAGCCGGACGGGCGCAATATCACCTGTGGGGCTGAGCCAGCGACCGCTTTGCAGCATCAGAGGCTCGGCCCGATCGACTCCTTCTATCTGTTTGGTTTGCTGAATCTGCCCTAGTGTCAGGGGTTGGGTTAGCTCAAAGTGAACCATTTCCTTGGCTCCAACCCAAATATCGGCACGGGAGTTCTCAATCAGCAGGACGGTAGAGCGGCTAAACCCGTTGAGAATGCCTGTCTGGATGGTGACCAAACTCACGGCAAACATGATTCCAGCCTGGGCCACCAGAAATCTGGGGATATCCTCGAACAGATTTTTGCGAGCGATTGAAGCCATGAGTAGGAGAAGGTAGAGCAGCAGGCCAAGCTATCACTTTAGGAAACTAGAACGAGGTTTTGGTATTCACCTGTGCCAGTGGACGCGACCGGGTTGATTAAAACGCAGTTGGGCGATCGCATGAATCCCAATCAATCTATCCCAATCAATCTATCCCACTAGTCTTTGACACTAGTCTTTGGCACGAGACTTTGGCACTAGTCTTTGACACTAATCAACCGGATGGGATTTAGAGGTGACTGCTGCAAATATCGCGGAGTAGTCTTCGTTTGCCAGCCCCATCTCTTGAGCCAGTTCTAGAATCTGACGCACGCCTTCTAGGGGAGTGGCTTGAAGGGCGATCGCATCTGCCTCGTTTGCAAACAGGTTGGTATCTTTCAGCATATGTTTGACGGGGAAGTTGGGGTCGGCGTAGTTGCCTTCTACCATGCGCGTCAGCTTCTTATCGAAGGTGGGAGCATGGAGGGCACTCTGGCGCAAAATATCCATAAACGCCTCGACTTCAACGCCCTGACGCTGCACAAAGCCTAAACTCATGGCAAAGGCAGTGGTGAGTGAGCTAATCAGCTGATTAAGGGCTAGTTTGAGGGCCGCAGCTGTGCCAACGGGGCCAATCAAACGGGGCTCGGGGCCGAAATGCTTTAGAAAGGGAGACCACTGCTGAAACTGCTCAGGAGAAGCACCTACCATGATCAACAGCTTCCCAGCCTTCACTTCCGGGATGCTGCCTAAAACTGGAGCTTCTAGATAGTCGCCCCCTAGAGCTTGAATCTCGCTCTGTAAGGCTCTACTCTCGCTGGGGCCAATCGTGCTCATTTGTAGGATGGTGCGACTGGCTAAGTGCGATCGCACCTCTTCTGATAGCAACACTTTGCGAATAGCCTGGGCATTGCTGAGCATGAGAATGATCAGCTGGGAGCGATCGCACAGTTCAGCTACAGATCCCACAATTTCAGCCCCTTTCCCAACCTCTTTTGACCGCAATGGCTCCAGCTTTTCGGGGGTTCGATTGTAGGCCACCAGCGACACATCCGCCTCCAATAAGCGCTGCGCCATCGGCAGACCCATTAACCCTGTTCCAATTAAGCCAACTTTCACCCTTGACCTCCTCGCCAGTGCATCTGGTTTGATTTTAAGGGGCAGTGGCAAGGATCAAGGTGAAACGATGCTGGAAAAGTGCTGGAAAAGTGCTGAGAAAATACCGTTGATGAGAAGCTTTTAGTAGATGAGATTTGTAGGATGTGTTAGCGCCAGCGTAACGCATCAAAGTCTGGGAAATGGTGCGTTACGGCTACGCCTAACAGCACCCTACAGCATCATTTATTTATGTCCATCCAGTTAGTTGCCAGTTAGTTGCCAGTAGGATAAATTCCTTCTGCAACCAAGACGGGTCTGTTTCGATATTCTGCTTCCAATTGCTCTACAAACCCTTGATCCCAGTTGAAGCCGTAGTCGCGCTCAAAATCAGCTACAACAAACGGACGGAGCTGTCCAGTGACGACAACATCTTCATCGCCTACAAACTGGCCAATCGGCTGGGGGACAAGGACTAGCAAATCTTCTCCGCCAAACAACGTACTGTTGTTAATTGTTAGAGTATTGTTGGCGGTGGTTTCATTCACTCTGCCTTCAACTGCGATCGTTTGATTGTAGAAGACAGAAGGATTGTCTGAAATTTCAGCTGGATCAGGGGCCAGTGCAATTGACTCAGCAATAATTGCTGGGCGATTTTCATAGTCTGTATAAAGGTTGCGCTCTAAACTGAGACCATATGCTCGTTCAACATCAGCAATCACAAATTGGCGCACTTCACCTGTCACCTGAACGTCTTCAGTGAATTCACCCGTAGGGAGTATGAAGGGAGTGCCAGTCGCATTGAAGACTAAAATTTCGTCACCGCCAAAGAGACGATCGTCTTGAAGCAAGAAGGAATCGTTACCCACTGTATCTCCTGCATTACCTCTGACGCTAACGGTGCGTCCTACATATGCTTCAACGTTTTCAGTGAGATCACCTGCTTCAACATTTACTTGACCGGGAGCCACCTCTCCTCCTGTGGCGGTTCGATCTGTGACCGCCGGATCAGTCGTCGTTGTCGTTGTTGTTTGAGTATCACAAGCTGACAAAGCCGCTGCTGTTAAAACTAGGGCGATCGCACTTTGGCGAAAAGACTGACGAGTAAAAAGTTTCATAATTCTCCTTGTATATCCACACCTATCTACAACTTTGATACAGGCGGTTCACTTCGATTAGACCAGGTATGTCTTGCCTGAAGCGTCAGGGCTGTCTCTTGCAGCCGTACTGGTCTATAAGGTCGTGATCCCTGTCAACCTATAAACAAACCTATAAACTACGACCGTAAAATTAACTCTATCTAGAGGCTCACTAGGGGCTTTCTGCTGTAGACTTCGTTCTTCAGACATACGACGATAGGATTGGAAAGCTCTCTCTAAGGGCTCAAATGGGGTCAAAGGCTCAAATAGGGAAGGGTGATCGCATAATAGAAACTAAGCTTCATCACCATTTACACCTATGGGATTCTACTCAAACGTTATCTTGCCGCGATTGCTCGACTGGTCGATGTCTGACCCGCGCATGGCCGAACAGCGTCAGGCGTTGCTTGCGGAGGTAGAAGGAAACGTGCTGGAGATTGGCTTTGGCACAGGCCTAAATCTGCCTCACTATCCGGATACGGTGCAGCAAATCACAACAGTTGATCCAAATCCAGGAATGAACAAGCAGGCTCAAAAACGCATTCAAGAAACCCAAATTCAGGTAGATAGTCGGGTTTTGAATGGAGAAAAGTTGCCGATGTCTGACGGCTCTTTTGACTGTGTCGTTAGCACCTGGACGCTGTGTAGCATTGCCAAAGTAGAGCAGGCGCTAGGAGAAATCTACCGTGTGCTAAAACCAGGAGGACGATTCTTTTTTATTGAGCATGGCCTCAGCGACGACCCCAAGCTCCAGACGTGGCAACATCGGTTGACCCCGCTCCAAAAAGTGATTGCTGATGGATGTCACCTCGATCGAGAAATTCAAAAACTAGTTGAAGCGCAGTTTGACCAAGTGCAGCTAGAACGATTTAATCTTGAAAGCTTGCCTGCGATCGTCGGTTATACCTACAAAGGAATTGCGACAAAAGTGGGTTAATATCTCTGCATCTCTGGAAGATCTGCAAGCGTAGTAATGGTTTGAACAGGTCTCAAAAGTTACGTAAAGTAGATAGAGACACAATCTTTCTGAGCCGCTGAGATAAGCTATGACGGAACAACCCCTGGTTCAAATCACCTTTGGCCCGAGCGATCCTGGCCTGGAGGATGAGGAACGGAAGCAATTTTCGAAGCGGGTATTGGCTGAACTGCGCGATTTGGACGAAGTCGAACGGGCCGATCGCGCAGAAGTGCTTTCTCCTGAAGAGGGCATGAAAGGATTTGGAACACTGATAGGCTTTTTGACTGCTGAGGTGACGCTTCCCAATCTGAAGGGGGTGTTGAGTTGGATGGGCGATCGCTTTTCAGATCAGCCGATGAAGGTGAAGGTTAAAGTCGGCGATCAAGAGACTGAGCTAGAGGCTCGAAGCCGTAAAGAACTAGCAGATTTAGAGCAAGTCGCTAATAGATTGTTGGCAGCAATGAAAAACGACGAGATAAAGCATGGCGGAGCCTAGAAAACTCGCACTGCTCATAGGAGTGAGCGAATACGGTAAGGGTTTTGAGCCGCTCCGTGCTCCACTTAAAGATGTGGCTGCGCTTCAGCGGGTGCTAGAAAATCCTGAACTAGGTGGTTTTGATCAGGTTACGACTTTACTGAACCCCGATCTGCGTGAAATGAATCTCGGCATCTTCGATCTGTTTTCAGCTTCAACGAAGAATGATCTGATTTTGCTGTTTTTTTCGGGGCATGGAATGCCCGATGATGACCATCACCTTTATCTCTGTACTCGAGAAACTTCAAAAACAGATTATCTTGCTACTTCGGTGGCTGCTCACTTCATTCAGAAGCTATCTGATAACGCAAACTATGCCAAACGCCAAGTGCTTATTCTTGACTGCTGCTATAGTGGTGCATTTGCTGAAGGCTGGCGACGCAAGGGAGATATAAAGGTTGAGCTAGGGCAAGAATGGGGCAAAAAAGGACGAGTGGTGCTAGCTTCGTCTTCGTCTACTCAGGCATCTTTTGAACAAGAGGGTAGCGAACTATCGCTTTATACTCAGTATTTAGTAGAAGGCATCGAGACAGGAGCCGCCGATGTCGATCGCGATGGGGCAGTCAAGATTCGGGAACTGCATGACTATATCGAGCGCAAAGTACGGGAAGTGAAGCCCAAAATGGCTCCTAACATTATTGTGGTGGATAATGAGGGGTACGAAATTGTAGTGAGCCGAGTTAAGCCCGATGCTGCTCTGCAACTTGGGCAGTTGGTAGAAGCGGGCACTAGAGCCAATCAATCGCTAACGAAGAATGAAAATCTATCAGAGGTTGAGTCCGAAGCACCAATCATATTTCAGGTTGCTCAACCTCAAAAAAACAAACCTTCAAAGACTTTTCGTTTTGAGATTGCCACAATTGCTGGAGCTCGTAATAAAAGACGCTGGTTGGGATTAGTTCGGCAGGTGAGCTGTGATATTAAGTATCAGAGCCATACCGCACAATGCTTTGCTGAGCAACTAGGTAATGGAATAACGTTGGAGATGGTGCAGATCCTAGGAGGATCTTTTGTAATGGGCGCACCTGAAACTGAACAAGGATATGGCAATGAAAGACCTCAACATTCGGTGACGGTACCACTGTTTTTTATGAGCAAGTTTCCTATCACCCAATCACAGTATGAAATGGTGATGGACAATAATCCAACTAAGCAGTATCGTGACAATCGATTGGTTGCCCCGGATAAACCTGTGGTAGGTGTGACTTGGCATGATGCAATTGAATTTTGCAATCGCCTCTCACAAAAACAAGCAAGACCTATCGTTTACCCAGTGAAGCCGAGTGGGAATATGCTTGCCGTGCCGGAACTCAAGCTCCTTTCCATTTTGGTGAAATCATTACCACTGACCTCGCAAACTATCGAGGTATGGATTGGGAATCTGAGGGAATTAGTTATGCCGGAAGTTATGGAAGTAGTCCGAAGGGAATTTTTCGCAAAGGAACAACTCTAGTCGGACAGTTCGGTGTTGCCAATGCGTTTGGGCTGTTTGATATGCATGGCAATGTCTGGGAATGGTGCTTAGATCACTGGCATGAAAATTATCAGAATGCTCCCATTAATGGAAGTACTTGGATCCAAGGTGGCGAAAGCAATTTACGAGTTATTCGCGGAGGGTCTTGGTATGACTCTCCATCCAACTGCCGTTCGGCGTATCGGGCCAGGTACGTCCCCAGTGACTCTGACTGCGATATTGGTTTTCGGGTGGTGTGCGTATCGGCGTAAGCACTCCTACACTCCTAACAGTTAGAACTGGTAAGAGGGAGTCTTGCCGGGCGTGCAACTGGGAGTTTAGACCTGTTCCGGTGAGGATAGCAACACCTTCCGAAAAGAGACTCGAAGCCAAATAGCTTGGTAGGTTCGCCGAAGAGTTGCCTGGCTCTACGATTGTTTTTTTGTCGGAAATGGCGACAGGGGTGTGTTTCATCACAAATGCACACTCCTATATAGCAGTCCTAAATCATTTGTGAGAGTGGAAGGCTTTGTAGAGAAGGTTCCATAGGAACCCTCTCTCACAATTCAAATAGGATCGCTATAGTAACTGCATTAACTCACAAAACTTCATCTAATTGAGGGACGTGATTGTCTTCATAGTTTTCGATTAAGACGCTGATAACATCCATCATCGAAGCAAGTGGATGTTCTTCATCTTCACCAACTTGATCGATCAGGCTATCCAGCAACTCAACCAGGTGTTCATATTCCTCTTCAGTATGAGGAACAAATACAGTGTTAGCAACAGGTTGCCAAGCGGCAATAGTTTGATCAAGATTAAGATTTTGAATCATTTCTTCCACTTCCCTTCATCATATTCTGCATGTGTGAGTACAGCTCCGATATAGACTTTCTTTCGATTGTAGTGAATGGCAGCAATGAGACGAACTTTATTACCTCCAATATTGAAGACAGTTAGCTTCCCAACTTGATCGGCTGCGGGGAAGAGCTTACGAAGTTCAGCAAATGAGAAAAAATCATTTTGTTTGATGACGTTGTACCACTGAGCCAGAGCGCTTTTTGTGTGGGGGTGAAGTTGAGCAAACTCATTGAGTCGCTTCCGTGTAATCACATGCATCGTTTCTGCTTATACCTCTTCCTTATCTGTGGGGTGAGGCTTTGGCAATCTTGAGCATTTGATTTCCGCCGCGTTGTAATTGATAGGGAACGGTTTGAATATTGCATTGATAGCCTTTTTGTTCTAGCTTGTTCCGCACTGGCTCTAGATGGGGTGAAGGTTCTAGGGTCAGCGTTAGCAGCGGGAAGATTCGGACTTCCTGACAGACTCGCAGCAGTTCGCAAACAGCGTCAAAATGGAAGTTTTGGTCGAAGTGATCGGAGTACAGAAACAGGAAGTGAGAACAAAGACCTAGTTCATATTCACGATCGGAATAGCTCAATTGCGGAAGTGCGCCTACTTGATAGCGGTTTTCTGCCTTGCCTTGCTCATAGTCTTGACTAAAAACTTCAATAACTTTTTCTCGATTCTTTCTCAAGTCGTCGGGTGAGGTGTGATGGGTCCAAACCCAATCCTCAGGAGAATTTCTGATTTGATCAATGATATTGTCAGCAACTTGATCAAACCTGGTTCTAATCTGGTCAGCCGTAAAGCAATACAGCGGATCAACGGATGTAATTTGATACCCCAAACGGGTTCCTTCTGCATTAAAACTGGCTGGACCATCGCCAACCCCCAAGATAGATTTCTGTAGGTCTTGAGCGCTCAATGCAAACATCTTGATGTACTCATCTAGCGATCGCCCAAACGGCACAACCTGTTCTAATTGGATTGCCATTGATTGTGCTCCGAAAAAGATGGTGCTCTAAAAAAAAGAAATAAATAGCTTCAGTAATCCTATCCTGCGATAGATGCAGCAAGACTCTATGATTCTTAAGAATCTTCTCAGGTGTGTTAACACACTCGTCTGATTTCCCTATCAGCCCTAACACCTTAACTTGAGAGATATGCAACTAGCGCGACTTTCGATTTTATCCCTGCCCCTCTTGCTGGGTATCGCCTGCAGCACCCAAGCAAGTATCAATGAAGCCAATCTAAGCAATGGCGCGCGTGTAGCTTCGTTGGGTGAAAACTTTCGAGAAGTCGCCACTGAGGACACCGAGTATGAAGAAATTCGCTTAGTTGAGATTGCCAATGGGCTAGAAAATCCTTGGTCAGTTGCGTTTTTGCCGGATGGAAGAGTGCTCGTGACAGAACGTCCAGGCCGACTCAACCTCATTGAAGAAGGTCAAGTCATTGAGGTTTCTGGTGTTCCTGAGGTAAACACTCAGGGGCAGGGAGGTCTCTTGGAGGTCTCTGTTCATCCCGCCTATGCAGACAATGGTTGGATCTACCTAACCTACTCCAAGCCTAACGGCGATGGTGAAACCGCAACGGCCCTAGCGCGTGGCCGCCTAGAAGGTAATACCCTGATAGATCTGGAAGATATCTTTGTCCAAAATCGCTATTCTGAACCCGGACGGCATTATGGCTCACGACTAGTTTGGAACAATGATGGCACACTGTTGATGAGCATTGGCGATCGCGGTGTTGATCCCCCCCGTGCTCAAGATTTGAGCGACCATGCCGGAGCCGTGTTGCGGTTGAACGACGATGGATCTGTTCCCAATGACAATCCGTTTGTAGGAAATGACGAGATCTTGGATGAAATCTATACTTACGGCAACCGCAATATTCAAGCCATGGTGAAAAACCCGGCAACAGGTGAGGTGTGGGCTGCCGATCATGGGCCGCGTGGGGGAGATGTTCTTTACCGCGTAGAGGCTGGCAACAATTATGGCTGGCCCCTTGTCACCCGTGGCCTTGATTATGGTAGCGAAGGCCCATTTCCAGATGCCGTGACTCGCCGCATGGAAGGTGTCACCGAACCGTTTTATGAGTTCTTGCCCACTCATGCCCCCTCCGGGATTGCGCTTGTGACGGCCAATCAGTTTTCAAGCTGGCAAGGCAATCTCTTGGTAGGAGGTCTCCGCAGTGAGCGCATTCGACGGGTCGTTTTCGACGAAACAGAAGTGCTGCACGAGGAGGAACTGCTGCTCCAGACAGTTGGCCGCATCCGAGATGTACGCGAAGGGCCTGATGGAAATCTTTATGTCCTTACCGATGAATCTGACGGAGCCCTCTACCGCATAGAACCTGCCGACTAGATACCTTTTTATATCCCTAACTTCTTCAGAGAGTTGGGGATATTTTTTTGAAGCTAGATCTAGTAATAGCGGTTTGTATTCGCCTAGGGTCTCCCCGGGAAACTGCCCTATAGTGGGACTTTAGAGAGGAATTTAGAAGAAAATTTAGAGAAAATTTCGTCGCTCCAAAAAGTAGGCTTGCTGCATCCTACGATTCAATTTCTCTGGGTAGGAGGGTTGGTGGCGAGGAAGCGTTTGGAGTGCATCAAATATTTCCTGAGGTCGCTCGGGCTCCTCGTCATTACTTCGGTCTGGGGGATAAGCGGGCTGAGTTTCAGGCCAAATCAGCCCCAGCGTTAACCCGGTTAGAAAAAATGGCAACATTGCCGCTCTCCAGTCATCAATACTCTTCAACCTTAGAGGGGGGCGAGGCGATCGCACGTCCTCCAGTCGAGTCACCTGAAGGGATGAATCAGGCTATTTCCCTAGCCATCTTCTTGGCTTTTGGATACATTAGTACTATATGGGTGCAGCTTTGATGGTTGCGATTGTGATTCTGTCAGCCCCCCGCTTTGGGCGCTAAGTTCTTGAGGCGCTAAATTCTTTGGGCACTAGATTTTGGGCGCTAGATATAGAGTGAGTGAAAGCTACTAATCGTAAATCAGGTCTAGATATAGAGAAGGAAATCCGCTAATCTGAACTCAACCTCAACCGTGATGCGATCGCTTATGTCCTTTGTTGGCCTGCATATTCACAGTGACTATAGCTTGCTCGATGGAGCTAGTCAGCTGCCGCAGCTGATCGATCGAGCGGTGGAGTTGGGGATGCCTGCGATCGCCCTCACCGACCACGGTGTCATGTATGGCGCGATCGAGCTGATCAAAGTTTGTCGCAACAAAGGCATCAAGCCCATCATCGGCAACGAGATGTATGTGATCAACGGCGACATCACCAAGCAAGAGCGCCGACCTCGCTATCATCAGGTCATCCTGGCTAAAAACACGCAGGGCTACAAAAACTTAGTCAAACTCACGACGCTCTCTCACCTGCAAGGGGTTCAGGGCAAAGGTATTTTTTCGCGTCCTTGCATCAGCAAAGACCTGATCGAGAAATATCATGAGGGGCTGATTGTCACGAGTGCCTGCCTGGGTGGTGAGGTGCCGCAGGCTATTCTTCAGGGCAAGCCCGACATCGCGCGGCGGGTAGCGAAGTGGTACCAAGACCTGTTTGGCGAAGACTATTACCTGGAGATTCAGGATCACGGCTTGCCTGAGGAGCGGATCGTCAATCCTGAAATTATCAAGATTGCCCAAGAATTCAACATCAAGCTGATTGCGACCAACGACTCTCACTATATTTCTTGTTTCGATGTAGAAGCTCACGACGCGCTGCTCTGCATCCAAACGGGCAAGCTGATTAGCGAAGAAAAGCGGCTGCGCTATACCGGAACTGAATACCTTAAGTCGGCAGACGAAATGCGGATGTTGTTCCGTGATCATTTGCCCCGTGAGGTGGTGGAGCAGGCAATCGCCAACACCCTGGAGGTCGCAGATAAGATCGAACCCTACGACATTTTGGGAGAGCCACGCATTCCCGACTATCCGGTGCCACCCGGACACACTGCCGATACTTATCTCGAAGAAGTCACCTGGGAAGGGTTGCTCAAGCGGCAAAGCTGTTCTTCGCGGGCGGAGATTAGTGAGGTCTATTGCGATCGCCTCATCTACGAGCTAGAGATGATGCAACAGATGGGGTTCTCGACCTACTTTTTGGTCGTGTGGGACTACATCAAGTTTGCCCGCGACAGCAAAATTCCCGTTGGCCCTGGACGTGGCTCAGCAGCTGGGTCGCTGGTCGCCTATGCCCTGGGCATCACAAATATCGATCCCGTGCATCACGGACTTCTGTTTGAGCGATTCCTCAACCCAGAGCGGAAGTCCATGCCAGATATTGATACCGACTTCTGCATCGAACGGCGAGACGAAGTCATTCAGTACGTCACCCACAAGTATGGGACAGAGCGCGTCGCTCAGATCATTACCTACAACCGCATGACCTCCAAGGCCGTGCTCAAGGATGTGGCGCGGGTGCTCGACATTCCCTATGGGGACGCCGACCGGATGGCGAAGATGATCCCAGTCGTGCGAGGCAAGCCCACCAAGCTCAAAGTGATGATTTCTGATGAGACTCCCGCTCCGGAGTTTAAGGAAAAGTATGAAAATGACCCCATGGTGCGGCGCTGGCTCGATATGGCGATTCGCATTGAAGGAATGAACAAGAGTGTTGGTATTCATGCCGCAGGTGTGGTGATTTCGGCGCAGCCTCTTGATGAAATTGTGCCGCTGCAACGTAACGCAGATGGTGCCGTGTTTACTCAATATTACATGGAAGATATTGAGTCGCTGGGTCTGCTGAAAATGGACTTCCTGGGCCTCAAAAACCTAACCATGATCCAGAAAACAGTGGACCTGGTTGCCCAAACTCAGCAAATTCAAATCGACTTGGATAACCTGTCGCTGGAAGATCCTAAAACCTATCAGCTCTTGGCTAGAGGTGAACTAGAAGGTGTGTTTCAGCTCGAATCTTCTGGTATGCGCCAAATTGTGCGCGACCTGAAACCCTCTGGTTTGGAAGATATTTCTTCTGTATTGGCGCTTTATCGTCCGGGGCCACTTGATGCTGGCCTGATTCCCAAGTTTATTAATCGGAAACATGGGCGCGATCGCATTGAATATGAACACCAAATTCTAGAACCCATCCTGAACGAAACCTACGGCATCATGGTCTACCAAGAGCAGATCATGAAAATTGCCCAGGATATGGCAGGCTACTCCCTCGGTCAAGCCGACCTATTGCGACGTGCAATGGGCAAGAAAAAGAAGTCCGAGATGGAAAAGCACCAAGAACTTTTCATCGATGGCTCCGCCAAGAATGGCGTAAAACCCAAGATAGCCGCAGCTCTCTTTGAGCAAATGGTACTCTTCGCAGAATATTGCTTCAACAAATCTCACTCAACAGCTTATGGTTATGTTACCTATCAGACGGCCTATCTGAAGGCTAATTATCCAGTTGAATATATGGCGGCACTCCTGACGGCCAATAGTGGCGATCAGGATAAGGTGCAGAAATATATTGCTACTTGCATCAATATGGGCATTACGGTGGAGCCGCCTGATATCAATCGTTCTGGGGTGGACTTTACACCGTTGAAAGACAGTATTTTGTTTGGCTTGTCGGCGGTGCGAAATGTGGGACTGGGAGCAATTGAACATATCTTGGGTGCTCGCACCGAGGGCGGCAACTTTCAGTCTTTGGCGGAGTTGTGCGATCGCGTCGATCCTCGTGCGGTCAACCGTCGTGCCTTAGAAGCCCTGATTCACTGCGGTGCAATGGATGCCTTTGATCCCAACCGTAACCAGCTCATGCACGACTTAGATCTCGTCCTCGACTGGGCCCAATCGCGGGCAAAGGATCGGGCGATCGGGCAGGGCAACCTCTTTGACATCGTGGATAGTGCAAGCTCCAGTTCGGGAGGTGGCTTTGAGTCCGCGCCCAAAGCACCCGCCGTTCCAGACTTTCCTCCCCAAGAAAAGCTGAAGCTAGAGAAAGATCTGCTAGGATTTTACATTTCCGATCATCCGCTCAAGTCGGTGCAGCAAGCCGCGCGAGTTTTGGCACCTGTCAACTTGAGTGACTTATCAGATCAACCCGATAATGTCACCCTCAGCGCCATTGTGATGCTGTCGATGGTTAAGCCCGTGGTGACGAAAAAGGGCGATCGCATGGCCATTGTCCAAATCGAAGACCTGACCGGACAGGCCGAAGGCGTTGTCTTTCCAAAATCCTTTGAGCGGATTGGAGACTATATTCACACCGATGCCCGCCTGATGATTTGGGGCAAAGTCGATCGCCGGGACGATCGCCATCAGTTCATCATTGACGACGCCGAACCGATCGAAGCTGTGCAGATGGTCATGGTCGAAATGACACCCCAAATTGCCAGCGACATTGCCCAACAGCACCACCTCAGAACCGTTTTGCTAGAGCAGCGAGGCGATGATGAGCGCGGCAAAATTCCAGTTATCGCCGTGATTACAGCCAACCATCGACGGCAGCTCGTTCGCCTGGGGGCACAGTTCCGAGTGCAAAATCAACTGACTGCGGTCAGCGCTCTCAAGCAAGCTGGATTTCAGGCCCGCACATCAGCACTACTAACCGAGGCTTCCTAGACAAGCTGAACTGGCGCGAGAGCTTTCGGTTGGCGAATGGGGCAACGATCGAACTGGGGGAGCGTAAAGTAGAAGGTAGAGCCGCTGCCAAACCGTGACTCTACCCAAATTTTGCCCCTGTGCTGCTCCACAATTTTTTGGCAAAGGGCAAGGCCAATCCCTGTGCCGGGATAGTCGCTGCGGGCGTGCAGGCGCTGAAAAATTAGAAAGATGCGCTCAAAGTACTCTGGCTCAATGCCAATGCCGTTGTCTTGCACTGAAAATAGCCATTCTTGCGATAAGTGCGACAGCAGCGAGAAATCAGCTTGCTCTGCGGCAAAATTTTCTCGGTTGAGATCTCGCAATGTGGCCGAGACGTGAACACGGGGTTGCACTGAACTCCGGTACTTGATGGCATTTTCCAGCAGGTTCTGAAACAGCTGCCCTAGCTGCACCGGATCAGCCATGACAGTAGGGAGATTTCCATAGGTGACGATCGCCTGACTGCTGGCGATCGCCCCCTCCAAGTGCTGGAGTGTGATCTGCAACAACACATTGCAGTCTACTGGTTCTAGTTCACGGGGCGATCGCCCTACCCGCGAATAGCCCAGCAAAGCTAGGATCAGTTCCTGCATTCGCTTAGTGCCATCCACAATGTAGTTGATGTAATCATTTGCATTCGCGTCCAGTTCATTCTGATAGCGTCGCGCCAGCAATTGCACAAAACTCGTCACCGTCCGCAATGGTTCTTGCAAATCATGGGACGCGACATAGGCAAACTGCCGAAGTTCCGCATTAGAGCGTTGCAGTTCCTCCTGGATTTTTTGGCGCTCCCGCAGCGCTTGTTCATGCTCCCGGATTTCTTGCCGGAGTAGATCATTAGCCTGTGCAAGTTCAGCCGTCCGCTCTTGAACCCGCATCTCTAAGGCTTCATTGGCTTCCCGTAAAGCCTCTGATGCCTGCTTGCGTTCAATGGCATAGTGCAACGAACGCACCAGCAACTCCATATTGACTTGCCGCTTGACCAGATAATCTTGTGCGCCACTTCGAACGGCGGCGATCGCCAATTGATCATCATTGGTATTTGTTAGTACGACAATTGGCAATCGAGGGGCTTGATCAATCAATGGCGGGAGAGAAGCCAACCCCTGGCTGTCAGGCAAGGTGAGGTCTAGCAAGATCACATCAAATTCTTCCGTTTCTAGCCGTCGCAACGCGGCCTTCAAACGTTGTACCTGCACCAGCTTAAATTGATTAAACCTTGCGCCTTTCAATACCTCCTCTAAAAACCGAGCTTCTGCTAAATTGTCTTCAATTAATAAAATGCGAATTGGACCTGACGGCATAGCGCGCGAACCTCTCTTCCTGCTCTCTAGGAGCTACACAGGCTTGGATACAACGATCACTCCGACGGCAAAGTGACCGTTTCTAGCCAAAACTCTTCAATGCCGCGCACGATAGCAAACAGCTGACTCAGATTGCGAGATTTGGTAATGTAGCAGTTGACATGCAAGTTATAGCTTTGAAAGATATCATCCTCATTTTTAGAGGTCGTCAAAACTACAACCGGAATCCGCTTCAAGTTGGGGTCAGCCTTAATTTCCGCCAAGACCTCTCGACCATCTTTCCTCGGTAAATTCAAGTCCAGCAAAATTAGGTCAGGGCGAGGTGCATCCCTATATTCCCCCTCCCGGCGCAGAAACGCCATCGCATCTACGCCGTCTCTCACCGTGACCACCTCATAGGTCATCTTGCTCTGCTTTAGCGCTTCTTGAATCAGGCGAACATCACCTCGATTATCCTCGACCAAAAAGATGACCTTGGACTTTGCGTCCATTTCTACGCTCACGATCGCGCCCTCCTACTGGAATCGTAAAGTAGAACGTTGCCCCCTGTCCCAGCTCTGCATCAACCCAGATTCGGCCTCGGTGACATTCGACAATTTTCTTGCAAATTGCCAATCCCATACCTGTGCCAGGATATTCATCGCGGGTATGCAGCCGTTGAAAGATGACAAAGATTCGCTCTGCAAACTGGGGCTCAAGTCCAATACCATTATCTCGTACAGAAAATAACCACGCATCTTCTAGGCGTTGAACTCCCACATGAATAGCGGGTGGTTGCTCACTGCGAAACTTAATTGCGTTACCAATCAAGTTCTGAAACAACTGCATCAGCTGCGTCCCATCTGCCATCACGGTCGGCAACGGATCGTGAGTTAGGAGCGCACCACTTTCGGCGGTTCGACCTCTGAGATTGGCGATCGCCCGCTCCAAAGCTGCTTCCACCTCAGTCGGTTCAAACTCAATTCCCTGCACATCTACCCGCGAATAGGCCAACACATCGTCAATTAGCGTTTGCATCAGGCTCACCCCCTCAACTGCAAAACCAATAAACTCCTTCGCATCGGTATCAAGCTGATCAGGATACCGCATTTCTAGTAGCTGAACGTAGTTGGCCACTTGGTTGAGCGGCTCTTGCAAATCATGGGAAGCCACATAGGCAAACTTCTTCAGCTCAGCATTAGATCGCTCCAGATCTTGAGCCAGTTGGGCCAACTCATCAGCCTGACGCAACACAATGTTGATCATGGCTTTCCGCAACTCAAGTGCTGCATTGACTTCAACTTGCTTCCAAGGCAAAGACTTGAGCCGGACCACTTCTTTCCACAATTCAAACGACTTGCGCGGGCAGAGGCGAGTGTGGCCTTCCGATGGGACGGCATCAAAGGCACGGCTCGGATCTCCTGCCCAGTCTACGGTTTGGATGACCTCTGGACGGAACCAGAGAACGTAGTTGCGCTTAGAAATTGGAATGACTAGCAGCCCACTTGCAACATTTTTAAATCGTTCTGCATCCGCATAGATACGAGGTAGCGAGTCGGTTTGAAACACCTCTTCATCAACATTGCTTTGCAACCATTGCAGCAGGTAGTTGAGATCTTCTTGAGAAGGCGTATTGCCGATTGTCGTCCAACTACCGCCAAAGCAAATAGCTGCCCCCTGAGCATTGGCTAAGTCCAGCAAATTGGGTTCATGCTTTACTAGCCCATCAATGAAATTTTCTTCTTGGGACATCGACTCGACTAAAGCCGACTGGACATAGTTGAGCTTCATGCGGTAGTCATAGTCTGCCGTTTCTTCCCGCACCGAAAGCTCAGAGAAGATGACCCGTCCCAAAAATTCGCAGGCTTTGCGCAGCTCATAAGACACATATTTAGGCGTCCGGTGATGGCAGGCAATTAAGCCCCAAAGTCGCTGATCTTTCATCAGTGAGATGGTCAACGATGCGCCAACTCCCATGTTGTGGAGATATTCGATGTGGCAAGGGTAGGCGCTACGGAGAATCGAAAAGGTCAGATCAACAGGGCGATGACTGGTGGGGTGCTCGGTCGGCACGAGGGCAACAGGTTCGGCATGAGTGTTGGGAATCATCCGAATCCAGTTGGAGCTGAACAGCTTGCGGGCAGGTTTGGGAATGTCTGACTCGGGGAAATGCAGTCCCAGGAAAGGCTCCAGTTCATCAACCTTATGCTCTGCCATGACGGAGCCATGCCCATCGTCATCAAATTTGTACAGCATTACCCGATCAAATCCCGTTACTTTTCTAACTTCTTCAACAATGATTTGGCAGAAGTTGCGAAGTGAGGTGTTTGATTGCAGCTGATTAATAGAAACTCTAGCGAGGTGATAAAAACTGAGAAAAGGAATACTTTCCTGGGAAACGGTAGGCTCCAATTCCAATACTAGGAATCCATCTGGGCTGCGATGAAATACGCCATCAAATACAACGTAGTCATCTCCCCTAGTCTTTGCCCAAAGCTTGGCGGGATTGATAAAGTCCAGATTTTCGCCAAGCAACCCTTCTTGCAATCGCTCAATCTGAAACGGATCAAAGATATCTTCAAGTTTTTTCTGAAGAATATCTTGAGGAGATATCCCAAAAACACTCGACGTATTACTGCTGGCTTGCAGAATTTGCAAATCCGGTTCCTGCAATACAAACAGGACGCCATAAGGTTGCAGCTGAGTCAGGGTGTGAATGGGGACTTGGTCTAAGGCTGTGACGTGTAGGTTGGAGAGGGTTAGATCAAGTTCCATCATGAGGAGTCCCTAAGGGTAAAGGCTAAAAGGCTAAGGGCTTGGCGTTACGCAGATTCGGCAAGTATGCCAACTCCGTCTTCCTAAACACTCTGTAGCAGTTGTAGTGGCTGAGGGGGATGAATAGCGCTAGGACACTCCTATCGCCGAGCTACTGGTTTCACGCAGTTAACAGCTGAAGATGGGGCGATCGCCAGACTCTTCTACTCGTTCCAGGTTTGAAGCAAGACTTGAAAAAATATCTACTTCTGATGACTGATTCAACCAACAGGATAGCCTAAGCAATCAAGGATTATTTCTGTAGTGAATATTAAGAAGTCGATTCTCTACAAGCTGTTACAAAAAACGAGCACTTACTCCTAGATTTATTAAATTCTAGACAATAGAAATAAACCATAGAAATAAACCAATGAATTGCTAGTTTAAAAGATAGATTTTTACCAATCAATTAAGTTATTATCTATATTCAAATCAAAAATTATTAAAATATTTCAAATCTTCTCATAGCAAAACTCCCCAACTTCTCTAAAGAAGCCAGGGAGCTTAGTTCTCGGAAACGCTCTCGAATAGGTTCTCGAAAATGAATAGACTAGAACCTTAGTGATGACTTGCCGAGGGGCGTTGAATAATTGTTTCAACAACTCGGCGTTTGGCAAGCGGCTCGATGCCAATTAGCCGCACATAGTCGCCCTGATGCTGAGCAAGGCAAGCCTCCAACTGGGCGATCGCCTCTTCTGCTCGTTGCTCCTGAATAGACGCACAGCTCTGCCATGAATTAGTTCGGAAGCGGCGTTCATTCACATGCTCAACACCAATCCGATAGCCCTGATTGATCAAGTCTTTCACTGTTTGCTGCACTTCGGAATTGAGCCGTGAACCGTTGGAGTGGCCATTGCCGCTAGGAGCTTGAGCGGCTTTGGGTTCGGGCTGAATGTAGGAACGGACATATTGACTGGGGTCTTGTTGACTGGGGTCTTGTTGACTGGGGTTTTGTTGACTGGGGTCTTGACTCGGCTTCTGTTGGGGCTGAGAGGCAGAGGGTGACGCAGGAGGGGAAGAGGGTGAGGGAGAGGGGCGATCGCCCAAAACTTCGTTATATTCGCGAGCTAGCCGCATCTGCTGGATTCGCTGCTGTTCGCCCACCATCAGATTGCCGACTTCAATAATATGCTCCAGGCTAAAGTCGGGCAGATGAAACTCTGGCGGAGCATGATCGCTATTGACCACTCGTATCGAAACCCGCTCAAATCCGACCTCATGAATGAAGCGTCGCACCTGTTCGTCATACAGGCGAGCCCGCAACGCACTAAAGAAGTCAATCGACTGACCTGGAAACGCATCGACCAATCGATCAACGGACGATCGAGGCAGACCATCCGGCTCAAAAATGCCGCCGACAATGCCAATGCGATCGCTACGCTCAGGCTCCCAATAAAACTTCTCCATCCGCCCATCCCGAATCAACGGTGCATAGAGCGTCGAGAAATCATTTCCCGTCACCAAAATTGGCACACGGCGAATGGGTTTATCATCGTAGCTGCCCGGCAGTTGAACGTTGGTGGGGTTATCAGCAATGTTCATCAGCGTGCCGTTGACCAGCTGCGTGTTGACGGTGTACTGAGTCCCCTGGTCAAACCGTCCGGCCCCAGCATCGAGATCATTAATCATCAACACCACCATCTTGCCCCGCACCCGCACCAGTTCAGCCGCTTCACGGTAGCGTAACCGAACCAAACGCCCTGGATCTCCTGCATCAGGACTTTCGAGCTCTCCGGCTGACATATGCACTACCTCAATGCCCATATGCTCGAAGACCAGTTCGCACTGGAATGTTTTGCCTTCGCCCTTGCGACCGTGAATTCCCAGAATCAGCGGAACACGCACACCCGGCAAGTCGAGAAAATTTTTGGTGATATGGACAGCCAGTTTGTCCAGAAATCGAGGAGAAATGTAGTAGCCCATAGTTTTCCCGCAGCAAGAACTGCTGCCAGTCCTCCAGCCTTGCGATCAAAAAGTTGAGATAAAAAAGGAGGTAGATTGTTCTACCTCCCAAGTTGTAACGGGGTTAAGTTCGGATCCGTTGATACATGAGAGTCACATTATTCCTGAATCGATCCAGTCCCCAAACGGAATTCAGGCTTGTGGCTCTGGTTTGAGCTTAGTATCGGAAGGAGTTGCCGCTACCGGGCTTGTGCACGATGAAGCTCAACACCTGACACTGCTTGATGTTGTCGAAGCCCACAACGCGAATGTAGCAATCGCGATAAGCGCTACGGCACTCGTTCACTTCGTTGAGAACTTCTTGAACGGAGTTTGCATTAAACAGAGGTAGCTTCCACATTGTCCAGTAATAGACAGTGGGCTCAGAGGTTTCGTTAAACTCAACGGCTGGGAAGAAACCCTGGTCCAGAACGTACTGAATCTGCTTGGCAATCTGCTGATCGGTTAAAGGAGGCAGATAAGACAGAGTTTCGTAACGACGCTCTTTGGGTAAAGTTTGCATGGTTTCGCCTTAGGGTACGTGTGCAGTGACAAATGAATGGAAAGTCTCACCTGAGATTAACCAGGAAGACTATCAACCAGGAAGACTGTCTGAACTAGACTCTGGATCAGATTCGGAATCTAAACTCGAATCCGCGTTGACTGGCGGCTCGGATAGATCAAACTGCGTAATTCGCTCCAGATGCTGACGGCGGTGCTCGATGTTAGCTTGTTTGACCCCAGTGCGAACCATTTCAGGTAAGTAATCCGCAATTTCTTCAGCGAGATGCTCTCGAACGGTCATGATCCGAAGCGCAAGATCTTGCTGCTCCTGAAGAAGCTCTTGTAAGTAGACTTCTCCATCCTGGATTTTTCCGGTCGAGGAAAACCCATTCAGCCAAGTTGCTAAAGGTGGGTTTGTTTCACTGAGCTGGTTTACTACGATTCGTACTGCTTGATAAGTCAAATAGCTAATCAGCGTTTTGGCCGTATTCTTCGCAACTTGCTTGAGATCCATCCGTGACCCCAGTCATGAATCAGATAAGTGGAAGGAAGAGAGATGAAGGCATTGTAATGCATCCTTCACCTCCCATCCGTCATCTTTCTGATCAGACGGTATCCATTGCCTCGAATTCAAACTTGATTTCCTTCCAGGTTTCGCAAGCGATCGCCAGCTCAGGGCTCCACTTAGCGGCTTCACGAATGATGTCGTTGCCTTCGCGAGACAGGTCACGACCTTCGTTACGAGCCTGGATACAAGCTTCCAGAGCGACGCGGTTTGCAGTTGCACCAGGAGCGTTACCCCAGGGGTGACCCAGCGTACCACCACCAAACTGCAGAACGGAGTCATCACCGAAGATTTCTACCAGCGCAGGCATGTGCCATACGTGGATACCACCGGAAGCGACAGCCATTACACCCGGCATGGAAGCCCAGTCTTGGGTGAAGTAGATACCGCGAGAAGGATCTTTCTCGACATAGTTTTCACGCAGCAAGTCCACGAAGCCCATGGTGATACCTTTTTCACCTTCGAGCTTACCCACAACGGTTCCGGTGTGGATGTGGTCACCACCTGACATCCGCAGGGCTTTCGCCAAAACGCGGAAGTGAATTCCGTGGTTCTTCTGACGGTCGATCACAGCGTGCATCGCGCGGTGAATGTGCAGCAGAATACCGTTGTCACGGCACCAATGGGCCAAGCTGGTGTTTGCAGTGAAACCAGCGGTCAGATAGTCATGCATGATGATGGGCATTTCGAGTTCTTTGGCAAACTCAGCCCGCTTGAACATCTCTTCAACGGTACCAGCGGTACAGTTGAGGTAGTGACCTTTGATTTCGCCAGTCTCAGCTTGAGCTTTGTGAATAGCATCAGCAACGAAGAGGAAGCGATAGCGCCAGCGCTGGAAAGGCTGGGAGTTGATGTTTTCGTCGTCTTTGGTGAAGTCTAGACCACCGCGCAGGCACTCATAAACGGCCCGACCGTAGTTCTTAGCCGACAGACCTAGCTTTGGCTTAATGGTGCAGCCCAGCAAAGGACGACCATACTTGTTGAGTTTGTCGCGCTCAACCTGAATTCCGTGGGGAGGTCCCTGGAATGTCTTCAGGTAAGCAGGAGGAATGCGCAGGTCTTCCAGACGCAAAGCTCGCAGTGCTTTGAAACCAAACACGTTACCCACGATGGAGGTAAACAGGTTGGTGACAGAGCCTTCTTCAAACAAATCTAGAGGATAGGCAATGTAGCAGATGTACTGGTTGTCTTCCCCTCTGACGGGTTCGATATCGTAGCAGCGACCTTTGTAGCGATCGAGGTCAGTCAGCAAGTCGGTCCATACGGTAGTCCAGGTACCTGTAGAAGACTCAGCTGCAACCGCTGCGCCTGCTTCTTCGGGAGGAACGCCGGGTTGTGGTGTTACCCGGAATGCCGCCAAGATATCCGTATCTTTGGGCGTGTAGTCTGGGGTGTAATAAGTCAGCTTATAATCCTTAACCCCGGCCTGATACCCAGCTTTTGACTGAGTTCTCGTTTGAGAATAAGACATGTTTCCCTTCCTATGAATCACTCAAATCCGAACCAATAGAACCCTGTCTTACTTAGGCTTTCCAAGCAAGGCATGTATAACCCCAAGTGGCAATGATGCTCTAGCAATCGGTCTTAACTTTAGGGCAAATTATGCTGGCAACGTTAAACGATCCCTATAAGTTTTGCCCAAACCGATGGGTTCACACAAAAAATATATCAGGAATTCTATAAGTACAACTTCGAAAGTTCTTTGCTTGTAGATAAGCTTCGTTTATGTTTCCAAAGAAATGTTACAGTTTGTTGTGTTTGTAACAGACAGCCTGGGTAATTTGGCTCAATTTACCAATTTTTGGATTAGGTTTGTCTGGGCTGTTTGCCTAGGCTGTTGGTTTCAACCTTGGTCCCAACTACAGAGTTCAGAGTTTGTTCTGACATGTCCTGGCATCCGCTAGGCTGGAAGGAGCGATCGCAACCCTGTTACTGTTCGCAATAACACGGTTACTGTTCGCAACAACTGTAGGCAAATCTGTAGGCAAACCTGTAGGTAAAGATGACAGAGGTGAAGCAACCCATCCACGTAATTGGTGGGGGATTGGCAGGAACAGAAGCAACCTGGCAAATAGCCCAGGCGGGCGTTCCGGTGATTTTGCATGAAATGCGCCCTCAGCGGCTAAGTCCAGCTCACCATAGCGAGCATGTGGCCGAGTTGGTCTGCAGCAACTCCTTTGGAGCGCAGGCAACCGATCGCGCCTCCGGTCTGCTCCATGAAGAACTACGTCGATTGGGCTCTATCGTCATTGGCAAAGCCGACGAACATGCTGTTCCGGCAGGGGGAGCCTTGGCGGTCGATCGGGCCATCTTTAGCCAAAACTTAACTGAGACACTCGCCCAACATCCGCTGATTGAGCTACGGCGGGAAGAAGTCGTGCAAATTCCGACGGATGGCGTTGTGGTGCTGACGACTGGACCGCTGACCAGCCCTGATTTGACGAATGATTTGCAGCGCTTTACGGGCCTGGAATACATGAGCTTTTTTGATGCGGCTAGCCCCATTGTGGTGGGCGAATCCATCAACCGGGATGTGGCTTTCTTGGCCTCTCGTTATGATCGGGGAGAAGCCGCTTATCTCAACTGCCCGATGAACCGGGAGGAGTATCTGCGTTTCTGGGAAGCACTCTGTCAGGCAGAGCAAGCGGAACTCAAGGACTTTGAGCGAGAAAGCGCTAAGTTTTTTGAAGGCTGCTTGCCGATTGAGGAAATGGCTAAGCGGGGCGAAGATACGATGCGCTACGGCCCTCTCAAACCCGTCGGGTTATTTGATGCGCGTCTGGGTGATTTTCAAGATCCAGCCAATCGAGGGAAGCGTCCCTATGCCGTTGTGCAACTGCGTCAGGAAGACAAGGCAGGACAGCTTTGGAACATGGTGGGCTTCCAAACCAACCTGCGTTGGGGCGAGCAAAAGCGGGTTTTCCAGATGATTCCTGGCTTGGAAAATGCTGAGTTTGTGCGGATGGGCGTCATGCACCGCAATACTTTTATCAATGCGCCTGAGCTGCTCCAAACGACGTTGCAGTTCAAACAGCGGCCTACATTACTCGCGGCTGGACAACTGGTAGGCACTGAAGGCTACACTGCGGCTACAGCAGGCGGTTGGCTAGCAGGGACTAATGCTGCGAGGGTGGTACTTGGACAGACACCATTGACGCTGCCGACGACGACGATGATGGGGGCACTGTTTGATTTCATCAGCTCTGCTTCGCCCAAGCATTTCCAGCCGATGCCGCCCAATTTTGGTATTTTGCCCGAATTGCCGCAGCGAATTCGCAACAAACGCGAACGGTATGGGCATTATCGCGATCGCTCCTTTGCAGACTTAGCTCATTGGGCAACCGAACAGAATCTTCCCACCTACCATTCCGAAGTTTTAGCTAGGGCCTAAATGCCCAACAGCAGATGACTCAGGCCAAAGGCAAGCGCTGCACTTCCTAACGGGACGGTGAGGTTATCAATTCCGTATTTTGAAAAAGCCTCTAACCCGGTGGCCGCGATCGCCACCACCAGCGCTACTAGCCAGGTCTGCCAGATATTGCCGTAGATTCCCCAAAAAATCAGGCTGCTGACGATGTAGCTGGCGATCGCCATCGTTAGCGATCCTTCCCAACTCTTCTGCATGTCCCAAAGCTTGTAGTGATGGGTGCCAAAGCGTTGGCCAACTAGAGCGGCTAGTCCATCTCCCCAGGTCATCACCAAGATGCCCAAAACGGCGTAGTGCGGCTGCTGGATTGTCCAAAACCAGCCAATCAAAACGCCAAAGCTGATCGCATAAAAGAAAGTTCCCAGGCTTTTGCGACCGACGCTATTGATGCTCGGCAAAATTGGGATGCGGTATGACAGCAGGGCGATCGCACTAAACAAAGCGGAAGCAGTGACGCCTATCCAGCCTGGAATTTGCAGCCACCAGGCCAGCACAATAATATTTCCTACCCCAATATGAACAACCTTGCGGATAACCTCGGAGCTAACAGTTTTAAGACGGCTAAGCCATTCTGCAGTTAGGCCAACGAGGCCCAGCCAAACTACAACAGCAACGATTTTTTGCCACAGCGGTAGCGATGCAAGGAAGCCAAAAATTGCACTCACTGAAAAGTCTGGTTGTGTGAAGAGAACTGTTGATCACTTTAGAGTATTTGGAGCGTTCCTGTCTGAGCAAGTTTCATCTGCAAATTTTATCTGTTGAATGGGGGCGCTTGAATGGGCGTGATTGGATAGGGGCGCTTGAATGGGCGTGATTGGATAGGGGCGATCGCAATTCAAGCTGAGCAGGATTGCTTGATCCTGCTTCTGTATACTAAAAATTAATACTGAAAATTAAGCTCTTTTTTAAGCTTCTTTAACTCAAATGACTCAGCAAACCCCTTTAATCCAATTTTTTGAAGGATTGTCGGAGGGAATTAGCGACGTGAGCTTGCGGCTCAACCGTTCTTCCGGAACGCGCATCGTCCTATTTACCTTTGACAAACTCAACGCTATAGAGCGCTTCAACAGCTACACCAAAAGATTTTCTAACTCCATGTGCTTAAAAGATGCCGAGGGAGAAATTCAAATCGAACCGGACTCCATGCAGTTCATTTTTGGTGGCCCAGAAGGAGACGACCTAAAGCGGGTCGAATGCAAATTTGAGATTAACCGAGAAGACCACTGGCAACGGTTTATGCGATTTATGAATCGCTACGCTGAGGCCAACGGCATGGTTTATGGTGAACCAGGGCAAGGGTGAACTAGGCAAGGGTGAACCAGGTTTGAATCGAGGCGATCGCTTCATTCAAAGCAAGACTAAATGATCTAGAGGTTTTAATGAGAGTCGCAATCACAGGGGCAACAGGGTTTGTGGGCAGTCGTTTGGTCGAACGATTGCAAGCGGAAGGGCATCAGATTGTGGTGCTGACGCGAAATGCAGAACGCGGTAGACAAGCTTTTCCAGCTACCGCTTTTGCAAATGTAGAGGTGGTGGCCTATACGCCACTAGCGGCAGGAGATTGGCAGGGTACCATTGCTGGTTGTGACGGAGTGGTAAATCTGGCTGGGGAGCCGATCGCAGAAAGTCGCTGGACACCAGAGCGCAAGCGGCTCATTCTCGAAAGCCGCCAAATCGGGACTCGCAATCTGGTGGTGGCGATCGCCCAAGCCAATCCCAAACCTGGCGTACTGGTTAGTTCTTCAGCAATTGGCTATTACGGCACCAGTGAAACCGCCACATTTGATGAAGCGAGCCCTCCTAGCAACGATTTTCTAGCGCAGGTTTGTCAAGCCTGGGAAACAGAAGCCCAGAAGGTGAAAGACACCGGAACGCGCTTAGTCATTTTGCGGACTGGAATTGTATTGGGTATGGGTGGTGCGATCGCCAAAATGTTGCCCCCCTTCAAGCTATTTGCCGGGGGACCGATTGGTAGCGGCCAGCAGTGGTTTTCCTGGATTCATCGCGAAGACATGGTCAACCTAATTCTGATGGCACTAACCCAGCCCGAAATGGCAGGGGTTTACAATGCAACCGCCCCCAACCCCGTCCGAATGTCAGAATTTTGTCACGCAATGGGAGAGGTGTTGCACCGTCCATCCTGGCTGCCCGTCCCTGATTTTGCTTTAGAAATATTGCTGGGAGATGCCGCCAAAGTTGTGCTGGAAGGACAGGAAGTTTTACCCAAGCGGACCCAAGCGGCAGGCTTTCAGTTTCAATATCAAACGGTTCGTCAAGCTCTACAAGAAGTCCTCAAGCACGCCTGAAACTTAGTTTGGCTGCCTGCGTTGTAGCCACTTGTTGATCCAGCCAAACAAACCGCTTAAGAGTGCGCCCGCCATCAGAATGCCAATGGCGGGTGTAAAAACAGGTTCCCAGAGCTTGTACCAGAGGTCTAATCCTAACGGGATGTCTAGGGCCCGACCTACAACGGCGATCGTCAGCCAGAAAAAGCTAAACAAGACCAGAAATAGATTAGCCATCAAGGCCAAATTGAGCCACTCTAGGAATTTATCTTTCATAGATTTGGTTGCATACATTTGGGAAGTTGCAAAACGTGCTGATCTCTAGAATGCTCATCTTTAGATAATTATGGCAAGATTTGCTCCCAAAAAAAAGATGGCTGTACTGGAAGCACAGCCACATGAGTAGAAGCAGAAAAGAAGGGTATCATATCAACCTACTGACTATTGATCTTCTGCCATCGCACTCATCATTTCGTTCATCATTTGCAAGTTATCTGGATCTACATAGTGGCAAGTTGCTTCATCAACACAAATCAGAGCCCAACCCGATTGATCAATGCCCATCAGCTTGTAGGCGGCGGGTTGAACAAAGAAACCTTTGTGGTTACGAGTTGATGGCTTTACATTAACGCCTTTGTCACGCATAGTTTTATCTCCGTAAGTTGTTCAAAAATGCTGTTGTAGAAAAGCCTTATAAAGCGGCTAAATTGTCTTCTCAGTTGCCTGAATCTTATCACCAGAAATCTAAAAATACCGTTAAGTTATCTTAGTAATGATTGCAAATCGGTAACTCGATTCTGGTATTATCTCCACCTGCCGGAAGCAGATGCTTTATCTTAAGAGACATCTCTAGTTTAGAGACACTGAACCCATATAAATCCTCCTTTCGACAGAGCCGCTTCTTAACTTTTGTTGATATTCCTCTCAGTAAAAAGAGGCTAAAAAAATGGCTGTATGAGAGCACAGCCACATGGGTAGAAGCAGAATCTATAGAGGAAAGATGAAAGCCTTAAAGTTGGATCTATCTATCCACTTGTTCTTCTAGTGATTCCAAGTTGTCTGGATCTACATAGTGGCAAGTCGCATCATCGATACAAATCAAAGCCCAGCCAGACTGATCAATGCCCATAAATCGGTACGAAGCCTCTTGGACAAAAAATCCCCTGTGATTGCGGGTCTCTGGTTTGACTTCAACACTGTGAGAATCCATCGTTCACAACTCCTTAAGCTTCTTAAAACAAGGGTGAGAAAAAGATATAAGAGCAGCTAATCATCTGCTTCACCAAATCTTATCACTAGATTTTCGGATTTTTTATTAAATTATTTTGAGCAATGATTGCAGACCCTAAATAAGTAAGGTGGAGCGCTCATTGCTCCTTAGATACTGGGGATCAACGCCAGAGAGGGTTAGCCTTCAAAAATCCAGTTACGGACACGAATTAGGCTAGCCCATTCTGGCTTCCTGCTTAATCCTTCTTCAAAATTGCGCTCTACTTCTTCCCGTAATTCTGCGACACTCATGACAATTTGCCCCGCAACTTCCACATGCTGCCGGACGCCTTTTTGGTCGGTTTCCAGGATGGCGATCGCCAGATTGATTCGAGCTTGAGGGTCTTGAGGGTTGAGTTTTACTGCCTTTTGAGCAGCTTTGTAAGCCGAGTTGGGCTTATTTTCGAGCAGATAAAGCCATGAGAGACAGGTCCAGGCTGGGCTGTTTTTGGGTGCGCGATCGCAGACTTCCTTAAATACCGGAATCAGATCAGCGGGAGGCTCACCAGCCTGATATCGTTCAATTCCCTGATCGAAAAGCGTTTCAACAGTTTGAGTCATGGCTACAGTAACGGTGTCATCCGGAAAAAATTAACCCCAAAAAATATAACAAATCCAGGCCGTAGGCTGACCTGGATCGTTCTGGATCGTTAAATGAGTAATGAGTCACTCAAATTGGGAATTGGTTAAATCTGCCGCAAGCTAAAGGCGCTATGCAAAAGACTTGCCACAGCCACAGGTTTGATTGGCGTTGGGATTGGTGAACTGGAATCCACCCCCAATCATGGCGTCGCTGTAGTCCAGCACTAAACCATATAGGTAAAGCATACTTTTGGGATCGCAAACCACTTTGAAGCCTTCATATTCAAAGACTTCGTCGGTTTCTGGGGTGTTGTCAGGATCTTCAAAATCCATGATGTAAGACATGCCAGAACAGCCGCCTTGACGCACCCCCACCCGCAGGCAAAGATCTTTGTTGCCTTGCTTTTCCCGCAGGAAGAGAACGTGCTTGAGGGCAGCTTCAGTCATCTGAATGCCACGCTGTTGAGACTGAGTAGCTTGTGTCATTGGTGTGCAAGACTCCTTGTGCTGTCTAGTCTCATCATATCCTTAACTTCGCGATCGCCCGGTATTTGCTCTTTATAGCTTCAAACAACCCACCGCTCAGCATTAGCCCATCTGAGGCTATTTCGCCTGAACTGAGCTTTCAGCATAGAAAAACCCTTGGAAAGCGATAGACTAGCCTGAAGGTGTCAGGAAAGCGTCGCGAGCGCCGGATCATCTTTGTTTCTTTGAAGTTTCTTTGAAGATCTGTTTCAGATTACGATGCTGAAGTTGTATTCTCCTGCTTTTCGCACAGGGTCAGAGTGGCAGTGTTTAAGATTAAGAAGCGAGATGCTGGTTCAACCATCGCTTAACCTATGTGTTGTAAAGCGAGCCGCTGAGTTTGCAGCCTTCTCCAAAGTTTTCACTGGGGTTTGCTGTAGTGCTTTGGCGCTGTAGTTCTTTGACGTTGCAGTGCTTTGACGCTGTAGCTAGGACTGTAGTCAAGACTGTAGTCAGAACTGTAGCCAGGATGGACTTCAAACTCCTGAAGAGTTGAACAGTTGAGCTTATTGTGTATCTTGTCATTAGGTCTAGCGTATGACCGCTTTTAACCGCTCTACCTGTCGTCGGCTGAAAAAATTGCGTCAAATTCCGAGTGTGTGGGAAGGCGATCGCCGTGCTGTTTCACCCGGTTTTGCCAATGCCTCTGAGCTCGACAACGATCAGGGAGAATGCATCCTCTGGGTTGATGGGTCAGAATCGGTCATTCGAGCTCTGGATGTTGTGCCTTTGTCGGCAGGTCCAGAGGCCGTTGTACGAACCTTACTGCGGGCAATGGAGTCGCCCCATAGCTCGGTCGTGCCAGCAAGGCCGCAAAAAATTGTGGTGCGCGATCGCGAAATTCAGTTCTTTCTGCGTGGGGTGCTGCAAGACCTAGATATTGCCATCGACTACGTTCAAGACCTGCCGCTCATCGACGAAATTTTTCGAGGACTGCAAGATACCCTGCGATCGCAGTCTCCACAACTCCCGCCCGACCAAAGCGATCGCCTGCTCAGCAGCGCCTACGAAGTTTGGGAAGATGCCCCGTGGCAAATTCTTGATGAGGAAAAAATCATCTCCATTCAGCTCAGCACGGAAGACGAGGAAACACTCTATATCTCGATCTTAGGCATGATGGGGATGGAGTATGGGATTTTGATGTATCGCTCTCTAGACTCCCTCAAGCTCTTTCGCCAAAAGGTGTTGATGGCTGATGAAGCCTCCGAAGAGTTGCAGGAAGCCTTCCTAGAGCAAGACTGCTTTTTTGTCACGTTTGAGCAACTGGAGGAAATCGACCGCCCCCTCAAACGCAAAAAACACCGCAATGGCTCCAGCGCTCCCCCCTCAGACGGGTTCGAGGCGATCGGCATCCAACCTGCGTTTGGTAGCCTGCATCCCCTCGAAGGGATGCGTCCCGTCCTCTACGAGGATGAAGCCACCATTGTGACGTTGGCCCTCACAGCGCTCCATCGCTTCTTTCAGCAACATCAGAGCGAGTTGGAGACAGGCGCATTTACTGAACTCCTCAACCGCTACCGCCTGCCAGACCCCCAAAATCCGCAGGCTAAGGTTTCTGTCAAAGTGGCTACCATGCCTGATTTGGCGGCTGAACTTTTTGATATGACGACGGCGGCTGGGCTAGAAGAGCTGGAATATGCGCTAGCTGAGTCAGATTCACCGATTCTGCGGGACGATCTAGTCCCAGATGACACCTTTTTTAGTTTGGGGAGTATGTCCTGGGACATCTTAGACGCGCTGCGGTTGACGGTGCAACACCATCAGCCTGCTGAAACCGATTTTCCGACTAAGGCAGATAGCTTTCCGGTGATTTTGATTCAGACGTCTCGCCCCAAGGCACTCACCATGATTGAGCAATTGCAAGCGGCTAATGGCTTAGCAAGTATCTGCTTCAATCCGGGGGAAGACCCATTTGCAGGCCTACAGTACGACCTGGGATTGTTGCAAACCCATAATGGAGAACTGCATCTCTTTGGGGAGTTTGAGAATGATGACCCCGTGCATCTCCAAGCTCGTCGGAAATGGGATCAGCGTTGCAAAAAAACTGGCGGCTATTGTGGCCTCATCATTGCCAAAGGCTGGAAAGGGGCCTCTAAAGGCAATCCAAACTTGAAGGATATGATGGCGCTGTTTGAAGTGCGATCGCTGCCTCCCGATGAATTAGGGTTGGGCTCCCTCCAGCTCATGCCTTCGATGGACTAACCTGCAAAAAGCTAGAGTTGGCTTGCTCTGCGGAAATCGTCAATTGAGATCAGTTTTGGGCGTTTGAGCGCAACTTTTCGACATCAAGCTCGGGATTTCGCACTGCGGCTTAGACCTCTTAGCCCTCACTCTGACTTGCCTCCAGCAGTTCTGAAGAACTGTAACAGTTCCTGACAAAGTCGAGATCTGGGCGAACCGCGATGATAGGATGCCATAAAAATGTTCAGAGAAAAATTCATGGCGGAAACTCTTACTGGACAAACTCCTTTGTTCGGTGGCAACACCGGCGGTCTCCTAACAAAAGCTGAAGTAGAAGAAAAATACGCAATTACTTGGACCAGCCCCAAGGAACAGGTATTCGAAATGCCAACGGGTGGCTCTGCTACCATGCGGCAAGGCGAAAACCTGTGGTACTTTGCTCGTAAAGAGCAGTGCCTCGCGCTAGCGACTCAATTTCGGGCAAAATTCAAGCCCAGGATTGAGGACTTCAAGATCTACCGGGTTTACCCCAGTGGGGAAATCCAGTACTTGCATCCCAAGGATGGTGTCTTCCCTGAGAAGGTGAACGACGGTCGTCCTTATGTGGGCAAGATCGATCGCAACATCGGCAGCAACCCGGAGCCCGCTACAGTGAAGTTCAGCGGTCGGAAAACCTACGAATCCTAAGGCGATCCGTTGTGAGATAGAAATCGGGTTCTAGCCAGAGCCTTTTTCTAATTCACAATCACTGCTGCAAATTCGGGGTAGGGCAACCTATCCCGATATTTTTGTTGTTTTAGAATAAGACTCAATCTTCGTCAGCCTATCCTGTCGTTCAGGTTCATCGTGAAACGGTAAAGCGCGTGATTTTTCCAGATTTTGCTCAATTTTCAGAGTTAGCTCAGCAGGGTAATTTCGTTCCGGTCTATCAAGAGTGGGTGGCCGATCTGGATACGCCTGTTTCCGCCTGGTACAAAGTTTGTGCGGGGCAGCCCTACAGCTTTCTCCTGGAGTCGGTGGAGGGTGGCGAACATCTGGCACGCTATAGCCTGCTGGGCTGCGATCCGGTTTGGATCTTAGAAACCAGAGGCCAACAAAGTATTCAAACGTATCGAAATGGCGATCGCCAAGTCTTTGCAGGTGATCCCTTTGAAACCCTAGCCCAGTGCATTGCCCCCTATAAACCTGTTCAAATCCCTCAGCTGCCGCCTGGAATTGGAGGGCTGTTTGGGTTTTGGGGCTATGAGCTAATTAACTGGATCGAGCCTCGCGTCCCTGTCTATCCATTAGGGGGGGAAGATTTGCCAGATGGGCTGTGGATGCAGATTGATAATCTTTTGATTTTTGATCAGGTTCGCCGCAAGATTTGGGCGATCGCCTACGCCGACCTGCGCGACCCCAATGTTGATTTGCGTCAGGCTTATCAGCAAGCGTGCGATCGCGTCCGTCAACTGGTGAGCAAACTCCAGTTGCCACTGTCTGGGCAAGACAAGATTTTGGAATGGACGCCCCCTGCTGAAGATCGGCCCGAATTGGTTTACACCAGCAACACGTCCAAGGAAAAGTTTTGCGCCAACGTCAAGCAGGCCAAGGACTATATTCAAGCAGGCGATATCTTTCAGGTAGTGGTTTCTCAGCGCCTTTCCACTGTCTATCAGGGCGATCCCTTTTCGCTTTATCGCTCTCTGCGGCTGATTAATCCTTCTCCCTACATGGCCTACTTCCATTTTCAGGACTGGCAGATCATTGGCTCCAGTCCTGAAGTGATGGTGAAGACGACTCGCCCCAATGGGCCTTTAGCCCCCAGCGTTGCGACCCTCCGACCGATTGCAGGCACTCGCCCCCGTGGCAAAACCAGTCTTGAAGATGCCGATCTGGCCGAAGACTTGCTGCAAGACCCCAAGGAAGTGGCAGAACACGTCATGCTGGTCGATCTAGGCCGCAACGACTTGGGTCGGGTTTGCACCAACGGCAGTGTCACCGTTGATGAGCTGATGGTGATCGAGCGTTATTCCCACGTCATGCACATTGTTAGCAACGTGGTGGGCGAGCTAGCTCCTAGCAAAACGGCCTGGGATTTGCTCAAAGCTACCTTTCCGGCTGGCACCGTCAGCGGCGCACCCAAAATTCGGGCGATGGAAATCATCCATGAGTTAGAACCCTGCCGTCGCGGCCCCTACTCCGGCGCATATGGTTACTACGACTTTGAAGGACAGCTAAATACGGCGATCGCCATTCGCACCATGGTCGTTCGCAACCAGCCAGATGGGTCCCATGCGGTCAGTGTCCAGGCAGGAGCAGGACTGGTCGCCGACTCAGAGCCAGAGCGGGAATATGAAGAAACCCTCAACAAAGCCAAAGGGATGCTAGAAGCAATTCGCTGCCTCCGCTTTGATTCGTCTCCGCCTTAGGTCATCCTTAGGTCAACCGTCGATGAAATATCTCACATTGGGATCGAGCGATCTACAGGTTTCCGAAATTTGTCTGGGCACGATGACTTTCGGCCAGCAGAATTCGCTGGAGGATGCCCACCAGCAGCTCGACTATGCGATCGCCCAGGGCATCAATTTCATCGACACGGCAGAGATGTATCCCGTTCCAGCGCGAGCTGAAACCCAAGGCTCAACCGAAACCTATATCGGGGAGTGGTTGGCCAAGCAACAGCGCGATCGCCTAATCATTGCCACCAAAATCACAGGTCCCTCCCGCCGCATGGACTGGATTCGGGAAGGAAACTTGGCCGTTAATCGAGCCAACGTTGAGCAAGCCGTTAACCAAAGTCTGCACCATCTCCAGACCGACTACATCGATCTCTACCAGATTCACTGGCCCGATCGCTATGTCCCCCTGTTTGGCGAAACGACCTACGATCCGCAGCGCAACCGAGAGACAGTGCCCATTGCCGAGCAGCTCAGCGCATTGGGAGAGCTGATTCAGGCAGGTAAGATTCGCTATTTGGGTCTGAGCAATGAAACACCCTGGGGCGTAACAACTTTTAGCCAGACGGCAAAGCAGCTAGGATTGCCGACCATCGTCTCTGTGCAAAATGCCTACAGTCTGCTCAACCGGACCTTTGAATCTGGGTTGGTCGAAGCGTGCGATCGCGAACAGGTGGGCCTACTCGCCTACAGCCCCCTAGCCTTTGGCTACCTCACCGGAAAATATCTCCAAACTCAGCCCGCTCAGGCGCGAATGACACTATTCCCTGGCTTTGGCTCTCGATATCGCAAACCCAACGTTCAACCCGCGATCGCAGCCTATGCCCAAATTGCCCAAAAGCATCGCCTGAGTCTCGCAGCAATGGCACTGGCATTTGTGCGATCGCGCCCATTTGTCACCAGCACCCTTGTCGGCGCAACCTCCCTAGAACAGCTTCAAGAAAATTTGGCCAGCTCAACCCTAACGCTAGAGGCCTCAATCCTCCAGGAAATCGAAGCCGTTCACACCCAATATCCCAACCCGGCCCCCTAAAGGTACGGTTAACCTAAAGAAAAAGTAGCGTTAACCCTACCCTACCCTCAACTTAGGCGACTATAATGGGGTATAGAACAAAACACGAGGGGCTGTAACGGTTTCGACGTGTTGGCGAAAACTACTTCGTGCAGGCCGAGAGTGAGTCACCTCTCGCAAATCAAGACTCAAAACAACGTACATGCGAACAACATCGTACCCTTTGCTCGTAAGGCAGCAGCTGTTGCCTAAAAAAAACCTCTCGTAGGTTCGAGCGTCTATAGTTTGACTCCGTTAAAGACTGTAGACAAAACCCCAACGGATGCTCCAGCAAAGTTCCTCTGGTTGCTTGCTGGCTAAGACTTTACCAGAGAATCCCACCATCCGGGATAAGAGATGGTTCCCGCTTTGAGGACTAGAAAAGCTAAGCCTGTGAGTGAGCGGTGTACAAATAACCAAGGCGGACACGGGTTCGACTCCCGTCAGCTCCATTTTAAGAAACGTGGTCAGGCAATCTTCCTGGCCACGTTTTCTTTTGGGTCAATTTTGGTGTCAATCTGCAGAGGGATGGTCAAGTCCTTTCCACAGATAGACTGTTTTGTTGAGCAAAGTGACTAATTTAGTAAGGTATAAGGCTAGATTGAAAAACACTTTACATTTCTAGCATCAGAATTTTCTTAAAGTGCGTTTACCTCCCCTAGATTTTGAGAATTCACATGAGAATTCAAAATTGACTGTTTTTCAAATTCAAAGCTGGTTTATTGAGTTCTACTAATCAGAAATATGACAAACTCCAACGATCCTCGTATCAGAAACTATGACCGTACTGGCAGTCGAGATTCAGTCATTGATGGCGATCGCTATGCCAACCCCCATCTTGACCCCAATCAACCAGTCAGAGACGAAGCAGGCCTAGTCAATCAGAGGCCGGATGTCGCCAATGGTGTACCTATTCCGCCTGAAGGGACTCCCTACCGTCAGGGCTACAAGCAGGGGCGACTATCTGGGCGGCATGTTCAGGAAGAGTACATTCGCGCTCGAGAAAATGACAGCGCAGCACGGGGGTTATTACTCGGGATTGTCGTCACCTCCATTCTTGGGTTGTTACTCGGGTTCCTTTTTTACATTACCCGTGACACTGCACCAACCCCTCAGTCTGTGGTTGCCCCCATCCCTCCGACAACTGAGCCACAACAAGTTCAGCCTGCTACTGGAGCCCAACCCCAAGGCCAGCAGCCCGTGGTTGAGCAGCCAGAAACCCCAACTGAAACCATTGTTGTCCCCCAGCCTGTGTTTGTTCCAGTGCCAGACCAGACCCAAACGGCTCCACCCGCTGAAGGGCAAGTTCCTGTCGCTCCCCAGCCGCAGGTTCAACCCCAACAACCGCAACTCCAAACACAGCCTGACTTTGACAGTCCAACTAATGATACTGGCGAAGCCGTTTCTCCCCAATAGAGACGCTCCGCCTAGGTGGTAATCAAGAGTCAAACTTCCTCAGGGCTGTTCTTATCTAGATAGGGTTTCCTGATAGATTTAGAGAATATGCCCTGAGGAAACTTGTTGTATCTGTTTTGAGCAGTATTACGGCTATTCTGTGGGAGAAACCAGGGCTTCAGGTTGGTAACGAATTCCAGCTTTTTTGAGGCGATCGAGAGCTTCTTGAAGGCGATCGCATTCCGCAATCAAACTGATGCGAATGTAGCCTTCTCCACCGGGACCAAAAGCGTTTCCGGGTGTAACCACGACTCCCGTCTGCTCCAAAACTGAAAGGGCAAAGTCAGTCGAGCCCATCCCAGGAGGACAAGGCACCCAGAGATACATGGTGGCTTTTGTTTTAGGAATATCCCATCCCAGCTCCGCCAATCCCTCGATCAAGAAATCACGACGGGAACGGTAGCGAGCTTGGACTTCATGCAGATAGACATCGGGTAGCTGCAGCGCCGTTTCAGCCGCCGACTGCAGCGCGGCAAAAATACCGTAGTCAAGATTAGTCTTAAGTGTGCGTAAGCCCTGGATGATGTGGCGATTGCCGACCACAAAGCCAACGCGCCATCCGGCCATGTTGTAGGTCTTAGAGAGCGTGTGAAATTCGACGCTGATGTCTTTTGCGCCCGGAATCTGTAGGAGACTGGTGGGCTGGTAGCCGTCGAAAGCCAACTCTGCGTAGCAGAGATCATGAACCAAAAGAATTTCATACTTGCGAGCGAACGCAACGATTTCCTCAAAAAACTCGCGAGGTGCGGTTGCGGCGGTTGGGTTGCTGGGATAGTTGAAATAAAGCATCTTGGCCCGCTGGGCCACTGGCTCAGGAATGGTAGATAGGTCGATCAGCCAGTCGTTTTCGGGCTTGAGGAACAGGTTATAAATCTCTCCTCCCGCAATCAGCGGCCCACGAAAATGGGCGGGATAGGCTGGAGTTGGCACTAAAATCAGATCACCAGGGTCGATGTAGGCGATCGCCAGGTGGGTCAATCCTTCTTTGGAACCCAGCAGTGGCAAGGCTTCGCCTTCGGGGTCTAGCTCTACGCCATAGCGTCGCTGATACCAGGCCGTGATCGCCCGACGGAAGCTAGCTGTCCCTTCAAAGGGAGGATAGCCATGATTGGCAGGGTTTTGGAGAGCGGCGATCGCAGACTCTACCACAGGCTGCGGTGTCGGCCCATCCGGGTTTCCCATGCCTAAATCAATGAGGTCAAGACCTTGTTCACGGGCGCGAGCCTTGAGCTCGTCCAAGCGGGCAAAAACGTATGGGGGAAGAGCACTTAAGCGTTTAGCGGGGCTGATCCAATCTAGATTCATGCCTGCACCTCGTGATCCGAATGGGGAAGGAAGGAAGAAGAAACCAAGTCAGAGTCGGAACGACCGTTTGGAGTCGGAACAGTCGTTGAAACCATTGCGGCTAGCAGTTGCGCCGGAGTGACTTCAAACGGCAACCGATGGATATCAGAATTTTCGGCACAGGCAATCTCGGCAGCCCGTTGCAGATTGGCCAGCGTCACATTGGCTAACCCCAAATCAACCAAGCTTTGCGGCAACCCAATTTGGGTATAAAACTTGAGGAGCTGCTGTCGTGCCGTTGCGGCCAAAAGATTGCCCTGCACCATTTCCTCAAGCCGCAGTTGCACCAAGATGCCGTAGGACACCTTCTCTCCGTGGAGTGTGTCGTGGCTTTCGAGTAAGTGGGTCAGTCCATTGTGAACGGCATGAGCCGCAACGGTGCGACACTGGGCTCCCCCGAGTCCACCCACCACACCCGCCAGCAAGACGGAAGCATCCACGACGGATTGCCATGCGTCACTACCGGGATGTTGAAGGGCAGCTTCCGACTTCTGAAACAAAATATCTCTCAGCACTCGCGCCTGCTGCACAGCCGCAATCAAAAGAGTTTGATCGGAGTGCCCGCTGCTGACGGAGGCTTCATACCATTTGGCGATCGCATCTCCAATTCCCGCCACCAAGGTGCGAGAGTCTGCCGTCGCAACCAAGCCGTAGTCGAGAATGAGTAGATCGGGGCACTGAAACAGGCTGACATCGTAGAGAAATGCCCCTTGGTCGGAATAAATATTGGAGAGTGCGGTCCATGCGGCACAGGTGGCAGCAGAGGTGGGCACTGTCACGATCGGCAACTGAGTTTGATAGGCCAGCAGTTTGGCTGCATCCAGCGCCTTTCCGCCCCCTACACCAATAATCAGATCGGCCTGATGATCGGCAACGGCTTGCCGCAGTTGGGTCAATCCAGCTTCGCTACAATCTGCGCCATAGGCGGCTTGAGTCGCTTCTAAGGATTGCGAGGCCAAAACTGGATTGAGAAAAGGCTCAACTGCTGCCAGGGTGCGATCGCCTCCCACCACCAGAGGCCGACGGCCCAAACGGGCGATCGCAGTTCCAGCCTGGGCCAGCGCCTGCGTACCCCGCAACACGCGGGCAGGTGCCATCGTCATGCAAACCAACGGGGGATTAGCCAAATCAGCCGATACAGGCGGGAGTGGATGGGTCATAGGGCGCAGTCAAGACGCTAATCGAGTAAGGATAACTTTACCTGAATAATCTGGAAGTTTGAAAGTCTCCGATTCAATCAGTTCTGAGCTGAGACTCAGATCTGAATCTAAGAGTGAATTTAGCTTTCACCATCTGGGGCAGGGGCAGGGCGAGGCGGAAGCTGGGCGATGTTGTCTGGGAACAGGGTGATCTTCATCTGGTCATCTTCTCGCTCCGCCAGCGATCGCTCTACCTGTCCTAAATAAAGCGGCTGGGTCACACCGGGTTCAGGATGGAGAACCGCACGGGCCCGAATGGTGAGCTGTTCTTGGCTCCGGTTGCCTAGGCGTCCTGGCGAGAAGAGATCGCTAGCAGCCTGCTGTAATGTAGCGGTGAGCTGACTTTCTGTAATGTCAGAGGGCACTGCAATGACAGCCTGGGTTGCGCCCGTATCAAAAACCGTCGTAAATCGAATCGCTCCGGGCACAACAGTCCGAGTAAACGGTACGAGACCCAAGCCAAACAACCCGACGGTGAGGACGAGCATGAGCCCAGTTGCGCCAACGAGACGAAACCGAATTCCCCAGTTTAGGAGGAAGCTGAGGCCGGCGATCGCCCCAAAGACGAGCGTTAGAATACCCGCCCATTGGGCAGCTTGTAGAAATTCAGCAGGGGTTAGCATAGGTCAAGCAAAAATATGAAATTTCCCAACAGATGACCGCTAGCCAGGGCTACGGCATGCAAACAGACAAACGTTTTAGAGCTTCTAAGAGCTTGAGTGGAGAACTTGAGGGGCAATAGGTCAAGGCCCTAGAAGGCAAGGTCCTAGAAGGCAAGGTCCTAGAAGAGTACTAAGCCCCCGTACAAGGACAAAACTAGGGCAAATATTAAGACAATTGACATCCTCCCCGACCTGAAGGTGCAGGGATTCCTCACCACGCCAAAACCTACGAATAGGAGAATGGTCGCTGAATGGGGTTGACGCTTCACAGGTTGCAACCAAGCTAGGCTTGGATTTATGTCTTCCTCCACGTCCGTTTTAAATCTCGAACTGCCCGTCCGCGATTAAAGTTGATGAACAAAATATTCAGTTTTTTTAGTGCCTTCAGGTCGGATTGTCCGTTGCCCTTGGGATCTTTCCCTCTCGCTGTCCCAGACCCGGTTTCACAGCCTATGGCTGGTATATCGCTGCAAGATGAGGTGGGTATTTCAACCACCATTATTGTATCAAAAAGCCGCCCTAGAAGGGCGGGGCTTGTATCCCATTAGTTTTGGTCACTCATTGCTGACAAAGCCAGCAGGTTGAACATCTTGGGCTAGCTCTAAAGCAGCTTTGACAGTATGCCAACCTAGATTGGCGCACTTGATCCGCACGGGAAACTGAGCAACACCTTGCATAACGTTGAGTTTGCGGAGATCTTTGGGAAACTCAGCCTCTCCGCGCATCATCAACTGAAAGGTCTGCACCAGTTCCAGCGCTTCTGCTGCTGTTTTACCCCTCAGGGCATCGGCCATCAAATCGACCGAAGCCATTGAGATCGCACAGCCTTCTCCCTCAAATTTGACATCCTCAATGCGATCGCCCGCTTCATTCAGCTGTAGCGTCACCTCGATAGTGTCACCACAAGAAGGGTTGTGGCCTTTCTGATAACGATGGATCGGAGTGGTCTTACCCCGATTTCGTGGCTGCTTATAGCGCTCTAAGATCACCTGTTGGTAAAGATCGCGCAGATTGTCCAAAGACATGACTGGCTCAGATAGGATAGGGTTGCTCTTCCTTGATCCTATCAGTGCCAACGAGTTTATGGAGAATGCTGGCAAACCCATTGGCTGTAATCGGGTCGCAAACAGAGAAAACAGGGTCGAGTCGGATTAAAGCGCAGGGAGAGGGCGATCGCCCCACATACCACCCCACCATATTGCCCCAACTATCGTCCCAACTGTAGACTTTAGCCTGCCAACCAGGGGGCCAAAAGAAGGACATTTGGCTGGTTTAGAGATTTTTATTCTATCGAAAAAGCAATTTAGGCTAACAAGAACTTGAGCCAAACTTTATAGGCGCTAACTTTGAGTTATATCTATAGCTTGACGTAGATGAAGACTGGCTATCTAGTGTTAATTCTGCCGGATGAAGGAGGCTAAATTTTGCTTGTTTTCCTAGAGTGAATCATACAGCAAATAAAGTCTAGGTTTTTTCATTATGAGCGAGCACAAAGAAATTCATCAGCCCATGCAGCCTCAAGATGTCAGCATGGAACAAAAGCGCGAAATCAAGCGCCAAGTCGCAGAAGGAAATCAGGTCTTGAACCCCGGCGACAAGGTCTCAGACAAGCCTCAAACGATTGAGGAGAAGTCTCAGCAGGTTGCAGTCGATGCGCCTGACATCACTGGGGATCACATCACGGTTCCGACCTACTTTATTGTGGACGAACCCGATGGGGAGCAAAAAGCACTCCACCATGTAAAGGATGCGGAAGAGATTTCCGACGTGATTCGTCAAGCTCGGGTAGACGAAGATGGCGATCGCAAGTGGTGGTAAAAACTCAGTTTCAATTATTAACTCCCCTTTAAACATTTAGAAAGAAAAACAAAGGAGTAATCAATGGCTTTTCAAAAAATCGAAGATCTGCCCCAAGATATAAAAGAAAAAATGCCTCAGGGCGCTCAACAAGTTTTCATGACGGCAGTTAACAGTGCTCAATCGGATGGTCTCAGTGAAGAACGGGCCATGCAAGTGGGTTGGGACACAATCAAAAACAACTATGAGCAGGGCAACGACGGAAAATGGCAACACAAGCCCGAAGGTGGTAGCGATAATAGCCCCCTCGGCAGTATGGGTGGAGCCTAAGCTTCAGCTATTTGAACAAATTTGGCCGCTCTAACCTCGACTTCCTAACCAATCCCCAACCTCCCCACACAGTTTTTTGCTGATGTGGGGTTTTTTGATGAGAGAAGTTGTTGACACTCCAATGACTCAACTCCCCCGTTCTTTAGACGTGGGATTCTTGGTTCCTTCTAAGCAGGCTATGCTGAAAAGCTAAGCTAGGTGGCGAGTCGGAATTCTGTGAGGAGTGCAGCTATGACGGTTAATCAGAGTGGCAAAGTGATTGTGATCGACCATCCCCTGATTCAGCACAAGCTGACCTTGATGCGCCGCACAGAAACTAGCACGGCTGAATTTCGGAGTTTGCTGAAGGAAGTCAGTATGCTACTAGCCTATGAAGTCACCCGTGATTTGCCGCTTAAGCTTGAGACGATTCAAACGCCTATGGCTTCTATGCAGGCTCCCGTCTTAGCTCCTGAGAAAAAGATGGTGCTTGTCTCTATCATGAGAGCAGGACAGGGTATTTTAGACGGCATGTTGGAACTGATGCCCTCGGCTCGAGTGGGGCACATTGGCCTTTATCGCGACCCTGGAACTCTGGCGGTGATCGAATATTATTTCAAGGTGCCCCACGACATTGAAGACCGAGACATGATCGTGGTAGATCCCATGCTAGCGACAGGCAACTCGGCAGTGACGGCCGTCCATCGCCTCAAAGAAACCAATCCGCAGTCGATTAAGTTTGTCTGTTTGCTAGCAGCCCCAGAAGGCTTAGAACATTTTCAAGAACAGCATCCCGATGTCCCGGTCTACACAGCCGCGATTGATGAAAAGCTAGACAGCCACGGTTATATCATTCCAGGATTGGGAGATGCAGGCGATCGCCTGTTTGGGACAAAATAAAGACTTTTCCCAACGTTTCCCAAATTTCGAGGCAAACAGCCCGACTAGTTCCTAAAATGTCGGTGCTAGTGTTCAATGTCAAAGATAAAGACCCAAGCAGTATTCAGAAGCCAAAATGCACCCACTGATTACCCTGGCAACGGCAGCCGTAGATGCTCCGATTAGCGAAAATCTAGAGCAGTTTCTCCTGGTTCTTTCCGTTTCTCTGGCAGTTGCCACGCTTTCACGAGTCTTTATCTGGTTTCGCCAGATTCCTTACACCCTGCTCCTGGTGATTGTGGGGCTAGGGCTAGCTGTGATCGATGTGCGTCTGGTAAATCTTTCGCCAGAGCTAATTTTGCTAATCTTCTTGCCACCGCTGCTGTTTGAAGCCGCCTGGAATCTGGAGTGGCACAACCTCAAACGAGATCTAGTCCCCATTTGTCTCTATGCGATTGTCGGTGTGATGATTTCGGTGGGCGGGATTGCGTTTGGGTTGCGAGAAGTGGCTGGCATTTCACTCACTACCGCCCTGCTGGTGGGCGCTAGCTTGTCGGCAACCGATCCCGTTTCGGTGATCTCTTTGTTTCGGGAGTTGGGTGTTGGCAAGCGGCTCACGGTCTTAATGGAGGGAGAAAGCCTTTTTAATGACGGTGTAGCCGTAGTTGCCTTTAGTCTGCTGTCGGGGTTGGCCCTAGAGGGCGAAGATCTCAGCGCTGCCATCACGATCGCCCGCTTCTTTACGTTTGTCGGGATTGGGGTTGGGGTCGGCAGTGTGATTGGGTTTGGGATTTCTTACCTGACCCAACGGTTTGACATTCCCTCGGTGGAGCAGTCGCTGACGCTAGTCTCTGCCTACGGCACCTACTTGGTGGCAGAAGAACTGGGCGGTTCGGGGGTGATCTCCGTGGTGACGGTGGGCCTGATTTTAGGCAACTTCGGCTCCCGAATTGGTATGAATCCCCGCACGCGCATCATTGTGTCGGAGTTTTGGGAATTTCTTGCCTTTTTCGTCAACTCGATCATGTTTCTGCTGATTGGCGACCAGATTCGGTTTGCCAGCTTGAGTGAAAACATCAAGCCGATTGCGATCGCCATTGTTGCGCTTTTGGTGACGCGAGCGATCGGCATTTATGGCCTAGGTAGCCTGAGTAACTGGCTCGCCAAATCTGAAATCTCTTGGGCCGATCGCACTGTGCTGTGGTGGGGTGGGCTACGGGGATCTGTATCAGTCGCGCTAGCACTGAGCGTTCCTGCCTTCTTGCAAGAGCGAGAGGAAATTATTGCCACGGTGTTTGGGGTGATGCTGTTTACCTTGCTGGTGCAGGGATTGACAACCAAGCCGTTGCTGGAAGCGTTGGGCTTGCTAAATTCTGATCCGCTGCGTCAACAATATCAGGAGGCGATCGCCCGTCGAGTTGCGCTCAACCGAGTCCTCGACTATCTATCTAGCATTGCCGATCGCCAAGAAATTGAGCCAGATTTCTATCGCTATCAAACCGCCTTAGTGAAGGGACAATTGGAAGGTCTTCAGCAAGAAATTATCAAGCTGCAAAACGAAAATCCAGATCTAAAAGCACTCTCTATTGAGGAATTGAAAGACCAGATGCTTGCCATTGAAGCCGATACCTATGCCGAATTTATTCGGTCAGGCCGCCTCAGTGACGAGATTTCACCCGTGCTGCAAGAGGTCTTAGTAGAGGCGATGGAAAGTGACGATTAAAAGTGACGATTAATCGTTGGAGTCAATCGTCATCGGCCTCAATCTGGTAAGTTTCGCCCTCAACAACGACGCGATCGCCCGGAACCAACTTCCGCCCCCGTCGCGTCTCCACCTCTCCATTCACCATCACCTGCCCTTCTTGAATCATCATCTTGGCAACACCGCCCGTTGGAGCAATGCTAGCCAACTTCAAGAACTGATCGAGCTTAATTGTAGAATCAGACGTTGCCATAGCCACAGTTTAAAAAGATGATTTCTGAACGCGATGCGATCGCTCTACAAATAGGCCGAATATCAAGAGGGCTAATCTTCAGCTGCGCCTCCAACCACGACATCGCGAATTCGTAGACTGGGGCCACCGCAACCGACGGGTAAGCCGTTTTGGCCACCTTTGCCGCAGCCGCCCGACTCATCCCAGAAAAAATCATCGCCGATCGCTTCAATGTCGGCCAGCGTGGTGAAAACATTGCCAGACAGGGTGACATCTCGCACGGGCTCAGCAATCTCGCCGTTGCGGATCATCCAAGCTTCTCCAGCGGTGAAGGTAAACATTTCTCCATTCGTCATGCCGCCCAACCAATTTCGGGCATAGACGCCTTCTTGAATACCGTTCACCAGATCGGCAACGGGGGTTTTGCCTCGCTCAATCCAAGTGTTGGTCATGCGAACCAAGGGAGGATAGTGGTAGCTGAGACAGCGAGCATTCCCCGTGGGGGCTTCGCCAAGCTTTCCAGCCGTTTCGCGAGAGTGCAGCCGCCCAACCAAAACTCCGTCTTCAATCAGCTGAGTGGTACTCGCTGGAACACCTTCATCATCGTAGTGGTAGCTGCCCCGATGCCCGGTTGGAGCCGCTCCATCAAAAATTTGTAAGTCGTTGGGGCCAAAGCGACGGCCTAAGGTCATGACTTCAAGCAAATCTGGATTTTCGTAGGCCATATCTGCTTCAGAGAGATGACCAAAGGCTTCATGCACAAACAGCCCAGTCAAGATTGGATCGATCACAACCGTATAGGTGTTGCCTCGAACAGGTGGGAGGGCTAACGCATCGACCGCCCGCTGAGCGGCTCCTTGGACCTGCCAATTGAGTTGGGTCAAATCTTCGTAGGCATTGCGAGAACCAATCGTTTCTCGTCCGGTCTGAACGGTTTCGCCGCTACGGGCCGTGGCAGCAAAGCGCATTTCCATATCGACCCAGGACTGCTCAATCAGCGTTCCTTCTGATGTCGCCAAGATCATCCGTTGGGCGCTGTCTCCATACCGAACGGAGGTTGTGGCAATGCGCTGATCGGCACTCCGCAAAATTTCGGCATAGTGATTGCACAGGTCTTTTTTCTGGGCCAGGGGAATATGACGCGGATCAGTTCCAGTCAACAAGATTTGGCGGATATCCTGAATCGGGTCAATGGGAGCCAGTAAGGTTTCCTCATCCCCGACCAGACGGGCGGCGGCGATCGCCTCCTCGATTCGTTCTGCCAGCGTCGAAAGTTGATTAAAGCTAGCAAATCCCCATCCACCTTTGTAGCAAGCCCGCACCTGTCCACCGACTGAGATGCCTTCGCTGAGGGTTTCGACCCGCTCGCCTCGCAACAAAATATCTGTACCCTCCGATTCTTCTAACCGAATCGCCAGATAATCAACCCGCGATCGATAGCGATGAAGCAAGTCGGATAGAAGATTGCTGGCATCACCGATAGAAAAAGTGGACATAGCCTTTATGTGTGGAGAACCTAATTATGTGTGGAGAACCTGTTTCCATTGTGCAGCAGCAGGACATTTATGCAGCAGGAGCCCCTGTCATAAATGGATTGCTTTGGGGAGAATGTTTCACTTTTGGTATTAAAAGGAGGCAATTTGGAAATGTCTTGCCACAATTAAGGTGAAGTGAGCGAAACAGTGACACTTGGTTTTCTGTCACACGTTAAAGGGGCACAGTCTAACTGGCATAACTGACTGGCATAACTCACGGTCATACCCTACTGTCACAACCTCACTGTCATAGCTTTACTGACAGAACCTCACTGACAGAACCTCAACTGGCAAACCCTGTCCCCCTGATCTAACGATTTCTAGGAAGAGACCTTATGAGCTGGCAGCATCGATTAATTCGGCAGTTTTTCCTTTTGCTGGTGGGAACGAGTTTGGGAATGGGAATGGGAATGGCTCAGTCGGCGATCGCCCTCGATCGCGAGGTTTTGCTTTCCGTCAAAGAGCTGCCGCTCGATGTGCAAATGTTGCGAGCCGGGACGATTCCCGCCAATGGCGATATTGTCACATCTGAGACGATCGATCAAAGCGATTTAACGACGCCTAGCTTATGGTGGGCAGATGAACAGTTTGGCGGCAAATTGCTAGAAACCTGGGTGGCCTATACCGGGAACGGCGACACTGTTCGTCGAATCGATTTAGTCGTTAACCAGCAAATCTGGAGCATCTATAACTATCTAGAGCGTTACCAGTTTCTACACCAGATGGGCTCTGTAGCCCGCAGCTTTGGCTATAGCCTCCGGGTGTTTAATCCACGCCAAGAGCTTTTGGCCGCCTACCTTTGCAACTTTCCCAGTGGCCCGAATGAGCTAACCCAGGATGGTTTGACCGAGGCATCGGTTTTGGTCGCTTCGGCGTCTGATCAAGTCATCGTTGGGCAAACGAGCCGCGAGCAGGCTCAAGCGTCCTGCGATATCCATCTTGACTTTGCGGGGGCGGCTGGCCTCAGAGGGCGATCGAACCCGTTTGGCGGAGCGTTGTCCACCACTGGTCGTATTGACTAACAGCAGCAGCGGGTAACGGTAGGAGAAATTCGCTCTGGTTCAAAATTTCAGCATCTGGCAGCAGCAGGGCATTCTCTTGCAAGGCATTGGGCAGCTCAGCTCGATTGCGGTCTATGAGAATGGGTGACGCGCCTGTTCCGATCACAGAAAGCTGGGTGGCAATTTGCTGTTGCCAGCAGAACTCAATCCATTGGGCTGCAAGCGGCGGCAGGGTGGCAGCGGTGGCAGGATCGGCGTCAGCAGGCCGTACCCAGGTATCGGCGGTCAGGATAGTGCCCGATGCCGGAACGATGGCAGCAATCCTGCGATCGCGCTGTAACACGGGCAAGATATCGGTTGACCAGCCCACCGCCACCCAGGTATCTCCCAGCAATAGCGGCTGTAGGTAGTTGTCGGAGCTATAAAACCTCACTTGGCGGTGTAGGTCGGTCAGCGCTGCCGCCAAGTCAGGCCGCTCTGCCAAATTCTCTTCATTGACAGAGTAGCCCAACCGCTTCGCAGCCAAACCCATCACAGTCCGAGGGCTATCGGGTAAAGAGACGTGGCCTTGAAGTTCGGGTCGCCACAAGTCTTCCCAATCGGTCGGCGTCCAGCCTAACTCCCGAAACTGCTCGGTACGATAGGCAATCACCACTGTTCCCCATCGATAGGGGGCGGCCCACAGGTCACCCTCGGGGTCGATTGCGCCTTGGCGATCGCGTCTGACAAAGGCTTGCCAACTTTCTGGAAGCTGTTCCCAACCCGCCAGATTTTCTAGATTCATCGGTTGAATCAGGTTTTGCTGAATCGCAGCGACTAGCCAAGCGTCACCCAGCGTCACCAGATCGGCAACAGGGCTAGGGGGCGAAGCCACAAAGGGAACCGAAAAAGGCAGCCTCCACTGGGATGGCTCGGGGTCCGCTGCGGCTTGATGCCAGGTTTGCAACAGTTCAAATAGCTCAGCCAATTGCCCAACCGGAGCAAAATCTAGGGGTGTCCGACGCTCTAGTTGACGCTGAAACTCGCGCAATAGCTGGGCTGGGAAGGTTCTAGCCAACAGACGAACCCGCAATGCTGATCCGGCCTGTCCGCCACAGCCACCTACTAACTGGCCCAGGGCTAGCGTTCCTGCTCCCATGAGTAGCGATCGCCGACTGATCTTTTTGCTCACCATTTCCAAACCTCTAGCCCCTTTCTCTTCTCATATATCTTCTATCATCTCGTCTTCCTCGCAACTCGTCTGCTAGATAGCCTGACCAAAGTCCTAGACAAGCAAAATAATTGCCTAGTAAGTATTTTTTCTCAGGAATAATTAAATCAGCAGTAGAGAATAAAAATCGACGATCTACGACCTCAAATTTAGCTTCAAATTTCTTTGGAAAGGGCTGAAAATCAATGTAAGTAAATACTCAGTCTTATCTAAAAAAGCATCGAGAAATTAGGCTTTTTGGCCCATAACCGAGGCTTGGAATGCCTCTTTCTCAGATTACAGGGTGATTTCTGAGAATCTTTTTTTCAAAAACTAAAATAGCTTGTTTTTTAAGGGGCCTAGCGATTTTTCTAAAGTTTACAATTTGGCTCCAAAGCAGAGTTGGCCTCACAAGGCAAAAGCTGGATACATTGCCTAGCAAGGCTTACACGTCTCAAATCCATGTTTTTTATTGTTTCTTTTTGTAACAAGTGCAGCAGATTTTTACTCTGTAGCTATGAATAATAAAGCAAACCTTAATACTGAATAAAAGTTAAATGATTCAGGAATCAAGCCCCATATGTTAAATAGTTTCGTACTATATAAAAGTGCAATGAAAACATAACCACTAGAGTCAAGGCGTCACATGGATTTACTCCAAGAGCAAGTTACCATCCTAAATCAGAGAATTGACGCACTGCACCAAATTCTGGAGCAGGTTGATGGTAAGACTGCACAAGTTTTGTCAGAAGTCAGGTCGAATGCCGCCAACGGCCAGCCTTCTCAGTTTGATATGAGCGTGGGCCACCGCTCTTATCAGAGTCGCAGTAGTTTTGATGCCTCAATGGCGCACAAAGACGTTTTGATCGACTCTAGCTATCCTCACTCTGATAGCCAAAGTGGCGAAAGGACCTTGGCTCCTGAAGTGCAGATTCAGCGCCTTACAGCCCAGTTGACTGCTGCATACAACCGGATTGCGGCTTTAGAAGAACAGCTTTTGGCCCAGCGTATCCACTCCTAGTGCTTGGCTGCTCCCTTAACTAATCGCTTCAACCAGGACGAAGATTGGGGTCTTGAGTCGTCTTCAGCTCTGCTGCTAACGCTTCAATGATCTGTAGGAGCTGGAACTGCCCCCAACCCTGGTAGAGGTGAGCAGCGATCGCACATCCCCCTGCACCAACTCCCTCTTTGACATAGCCCTGCTCATAGGATCGCAACTGAGCAAATTTTGAGTCTACAAAACTAAGTTGGGTCGCCAAAAGCGCCGCATCCAGCATTTTGGCCAACCCTACCGTGTCTCCGGTCGGATCTTCTGCGACCCAACGGGTTGTCCCCACTACAATTTGCTCTGACGGCCAGGGCAGATTGTATGCTGTGGCGATCGCCTGCCCCAATGCATAGACCGCCAACATTTGCGTGCCTCCTGCCAAGAGAACACCACATTTTTGGCTGGCGGCGATCGCCATTCCAGCGACCACAACCTGCATCGGATCGCCCACCGCTGCGACTAGGCGAAGCGGGTCTGCCTTTTCTACGGGAAGAACATGGGTCGCGGCCCAGTGCTGTAGTCCCATTGCCACAATAGAGGCTTTCTGCTGATGGTTGCAGGTGGGGTGACTGCTGTTGACCTTGCCCGCCGCCTGCCAGCCTAAGCCCGTCAAAATAGCTTGGGCTGTTGTGGTCCCGCCCACCACACATTCTCCCAAAATCAGGTAAGACGACTCAGCCTGAGCGGCTAACTGAGTCGCTAATTTGTCGCCCCAGTGAAGGCCTTGCTCTAGCAGATGTTGCACGACATTTAGATCAAGCGCATTGCCCTGACTTAAACATCGCGCCGCCTTGCCCCCTAGATCAATAGAGGGGACAGCGGGCGATCGCGGCAACCCGGCATTCAGCAGCAACAGTGGCATGTGCTGAGCGGCAATGATCGCTCGACTAATTAGCACCGGAGATGCGCCCACATCTAGCGGTGGGAGTGGGTAACGTGGGCAGGATTGCGGCCCTGCATAGAGAAACTCGGCGTCGGCGATCGCGGTGTACTGGCGATCGGCAGGCGTCGCACCCGCAGCAGAAATCCCTGGGATCAGTCCCGTTTCCGTAAAACCCAGCACACAGACAAACATAGGTCGTTTGCCTCGATATTGCCTGAGCCAACGCTGACTCTGCTGCTGCTGTGTGTAAATCCGAATCATGGATGGACGCTCAGGATTCAATCTTCCTCCATGAGAACCTGAACCCACTCGGGCGGATCGGGAATGGGGTTGCCCAAGCGCTCTAAGAGCATCCAGGAAATGAGGTGGACAGAGAACAGATAGATAAAATCGCTGAGAACAATTACCACAATCGTGACGATTTGAATCAGTTGCAAATTAGGTTGTCCCAACATGCCGATCCCCAGAATGCCCCAGTTGACGAGCAGATTGGCAAACCATTCCACCAAGTCAGTGATCCGGTTGGTTAGGTAAATCCATAGATCTTCACCAATGAAGCTCGATAGCAGCCAAAGCCGAAAGAAGAAACTTATTGTCACAACAATGGTGCCAATGCTCATGGACACAATCCAGCGAGCCTGACGCTTCCATAAGGCTCCCAACTGGACACCCAGCAAACCATAGGGCATCAAGAAAAGCAGGCTGAGGTAAGGGCCCATCAACACGTTGAGCAACATCCAAGACACAACCGCAGCCATCCATGCGGCTCGATTGCCCCAGCGTAGATAGACCAACGCAATGGGAGCTGGGAAAAAAATTCGCATCCACGGCCCGACCCCCAGGTAGTAACTCACCAGCCACAGCAGGCTAGCCGTACTGGCCAGAAAAGCTGTCTCCACCATCGCGATCGGTGGCGCAGGGGCTTCAAGGTGAGGAATAACCAGATCCGGCGAGTTGGGAATTGCTTCTTCTGACGGCTCTGAGGATGGAGACTGCCCTGAGCGAGGCGTCTTCTCTTCGGGAGATGGAGATGGACGAGCCGACTCAGAGCTGGAAGGATTAGAATCTGCTTGTTCTCTCCAATTTGAGTCAGCCGGACCGTCTGGGAAGGAACCACTCATGCCAAATCAGAAACAATAGAGCAGATCTACTCTATCGCTATATCTTGCAATCGGCATGGACTAGCCCCGTTCTCCCTGATTGGGTGAACTCTGCGTCAAGATTTTTGAATTTTCAGCGGATAGGGCATTATTTTTTGGAGCCTGAATGGCCAGCACTGCACAATCGGCGTGGTGCAAGACGTAGTTGCTGACGCTCCCGAGCAGAATTTCGGTCAATCCTTTGCGGCCCCGACGCCCCAAAACAATTAGATCGGCATTCCAGGCTTTGGCGGCCTGACAAAGTCCCTGCCCTGGATCGGCAATGCAGTGGTCAAACTCGACCTCAATGCCTTGCCGTCTGGCTGTTTCATAGTACTGATTGAGCCAGTGACGGGTTAGCCGAATTTGCTGCTCTAGAGAAATGTAATGAGATTGGTAAGCTTGATTGACTAGATGGGGAGAAAGCCCTAATTCGCCGGAGAAAGGGGGCGGAGTCGTTACCATGTCGGCGGTTAAGCAGTGAAAGAGCAGCAGTTTGGCCTGATGAACCTGGGCCAACTCTAGCGCATGTTCAAACACGGCTTGACTCAGAGAAGAATAGTCTAAACCAGCCAAAATTCTTTGGAAGCTCATTTGTAGACTCCCGACCCCAATTTAGGGCGGCTAAGGGATTGAGCATGCTGAACTTTAGACCATAATCGGTACAAACCATACCGATATGGCAGTCAGATGCTCTGCCATCAAAGTAGCGTAGCTGCAAAGCAAAACGGGGGTTTTGCAATACAGTTTTATATTTCCTGGCGGACTCTTTTCAAAACGTTTTGGGCGAATGTCTTGGGCGAGGTTTTTGGGCCAATATCTTGGGCGATCGCCCACTTAAACCAGCAATCGCTCTAGCGCATAGAGATCAGGAATGCAAAGAACGTCGCGATCGCGTGCAATCAGCCCTTTTTTCTCTAGCTTACTGAGGACCCGAGTCACCGTTTCACGCGCTAGCCCGCTCAAGCTGCTTAATTCTCGGTGAGGTAGGTTCGGGATCTCGATCCCGTTCTCGCTCTGCTTGCCCTGGCCATCTGCCAAAAACAACAAAATATCAGCGACGCGAGACGTGCTATCCGATTCCCGCAGCCGCAGCCGACGATTGACTTGTCGCAGGCGGCGCGCCATCAGCTGAGCGAGACGAATCCCGGCCTGAGGTTCGGTATGGATCAACTGCACAAAATCATGGGATGGCATGTTGCCAATCACCGTGGGAGCCAGGGTGATCACATCTGTAGAGCGAGGCACTTCATCGAGGGGGGCCATTTCACCAAAGACTTCACCTTTGCCCAAAATATTGAGGGTGACCTCTTTACCGTCTAGGTTGTAGGTGCGGATTTTGACCCAACCTTCCAAAATAAAATAGACCGAAGTGCCCCAATCATTCTCCAACAAGATGACTTGATTGGGGGGATGGCTCCGAATCGCGACATGAGCGGTTGCTTTTTCCACGGCTAGTTGTGGCAACCCTTCAAAAAAGGGCGCTGAGCGAATTAGACCGCTTTCACGAGATTCACGGGGGCTATACCGATCTTGCATGGATTCATAAAAAGTCGAACTTGAGGTCAATCAGACAATACCTGATTCAGCACCTGATTCAGCGATGGCTCAGGTGGGCGGCACCCAGAAACAAGATCCGTCAGCTAGCAAAAACTCCCCCGCCGGACTAAGTTGAGGCTAATCTACCTTCTGACAGCTACCCTCTGACAATGATTGTGCTTTACCGCTGCGCTGATTATACTCCCTGATTGCTCTATCCGTTGTGTCTCATCTCCCTTCCGTTCCATCCATCGGTTTGGCTAGGGGAGCAAAAAATGAGAGGCCTTCGATTTGGCAGTCTCAACAAAATTTTGTCTCACTGCTGCGATGGAACCGGACTCAGGCTAATCTGGTCAGAAGTTTCTCAAACGGTTGCGATCGCCTTTTTCAGACTCAGGTTGAAACTATGGCTTTTTTGTCCATTCTTTACGGCATTTTTCTGCTTAGTGTTCTGGGGATCTACTGGGCTGTGGAGGGGCGATCGCTGCGGCTCTGGGTGTTGCTCATTTCCAGCTTGGTCTTCTACAGTTCGCTGCAGTTCCAGTATGTGCCGCTGTTACTTGTGATTACGCTCGTCACGTTTCGGATCGGCTTGGCACTCAGTGTACCCATCGACTGGCGAGCCGAAAACAATGAAGATTGGCAGTTTGCTCAACAAGACTGGAATCAACGCCGCCTCAGACTACTTTGGTTGGGCATTGTGCTGAATGTGCTGTTGCTACTGGGATTCAAGTACATTCCGTTTCTGTTTTCTACAGTCGGTGAGCTGTTTAACTTACCTGTAGCTCAACAAAATGCAGATTGGATTGCCCTCCGCCTGCTTGCGCCCTTAGGGATTAGCTTCTTTAGCTTTGAATGCATTGCTTACCTGGTGGATGTTTATAGAGGCGCTCCCGCCACGCGAGAATTTCTTAAGTTTGCAGCCTACAAGCTGTTTTTCCCAAAGCTGATTTCTGGGCCGATTACCCGCTTCCATTTGTTTGCGGCTCAACTGCAAAACCTCAAATTTCCTCAACCGATTCAGATCACAGAGGGGCTATGGCTGATTGCTTGTGGTGCAGTGAAAAAGCTTTTGTTGGCCGATCATCTTGCCACGCTGGTCAACCTCAGTTTTGGCAACTTAGAGCGGGCGGGTAGTGGAGATCTCTGGCTGGCGACATTTGCCTATGGCCTACAGCTTTACTTCGACTTCAGCGGCTATGTCGATGTGGCACGCGGCAGCGCACTGCTGATGGGATTTGAAATTCCTCGCAATTTTGACTTTCCTTATATGTGCACCAGCATTGCGGATTTTTGGCGGCGTTGGCACATGACGCTGGGCGACTGGCTCCGCAACTATCTGTATTTTCCGTTAGGGGGGTCGCGCCAAGGTCTGATCCGCACCTGCCTTAACCTGCTAATTGTGATGCTAATTGCGGGGATCTGGCACGGCGCAGCTTGGGGATTTATTGTCTGGGGAGGATTGCATGGGTTGGCCTTGGTGCTCCATCGGCTCACAGATGTTCAATCCAAGCGCCAGGAATGGCTTCAGCGGTGGTGGCGGACGGTCCCCGGCATCGTCTGTGCCTGGTTGCTGACCCAAAGCATGGTGTTCATTTCCTGGATTTTCTTTCGCCTGCCCAACCTCCAAGACTCAAGCTTAGTCATCCAGAGACTGTGGGGCCATCCTGCCGATATTCAGTTTGGGCAAAGGGTCTATGTGGAAACCCTACAGATGAGCCGCCTAGAGATTACCGTGTTGCTTTGGGTATTAGTGGCTGGGATGGGCTTGATTTATGCCTTTCAGCGAGGACTCAAACTACAGCTGAACTGGCCAATCAAAATCTTTTTGGTTCCCCTTTGTTTGTTCGCTGCATGGCTACTGGCTCCCAACCAAAGCCCACCTTATATCTACTTTGATTTCTAACTGGATTTCGGGATAGAAAAGGCAGAGAGGCGACGCAAGGCAACTATTCCTTTGGAGATGGGATTGCAGGGGCGATCGCCTCTATTTCCTTCAATTAATAATTCGGTAATTCTTTTTGCTTGATTGACTAGATTCCAGGGCTTTCAAAACCAAGCTTTTCCCTATCTATTTAAAAGGTGTTTTGGTTGATAAAACCTGAATTCATCCATCAGCCTGAGCTGGTTTCGGAATGTAAATCTAGGTAAAGCCAAGACCCAATCAGCAGCAGCTAAGTGCCTTAGCCTTGATTTAGTGTGTGGTGATTTAGGCCAATAAAGCTCTTACCTGGAAAGGGTTTGGGGCGATCGCTTCGTCATTCAAAAGAACTAGATTTATACCAAATCCAAATTATCTAGAATACGGAAAGGTCTTGTTTACCAAAGTTAACGAACTTTCTTAAGAAGGATTACAAAGGTTGAGAAAAAAATTAAAGGTAAATATCATAAATCGCAAGCGGGTTTTCACTCGCTAGACATACTTTTGTTTCATCCATCTTTCAAAATTTTAGGTACTCATCAATTATGACCACGACACTACAGCAGCGCGAAAGCGCCAACCTGTGGGAACGGTTTTGTAACTGGGTGACCAGCACCGACAACCGCCTCTATGTAGGCTGGTTCGGCGTTCTGATGATTCCCACGTTGCTAACTGCAACCACCTGCTTCATCATTGCCTTCATCGCAGCACCACCCGTTGACATCGACGGCATCCGCGAGCCTGTTGCCGGTTCCTTGATGTATGGCAACAACATCATCTCCGGTGCAGTTGTTCCGTCTTCCAACGCGATTGGCCTGCACTTCTACCCCATCTGGGAAGCGGCTTCCTTGGATGAGTGGCTCTACAACGGCGGCCCCTACCAGCTAGTGGTATTCCACTTCCTGATTGGCATCTTCTGCTACATGGGACGTGAGTGGGAACTGAGCTACCGCTTGGGCATGCGTCCTTGGATCTGTGTTGCCTACTCTGCCCCTGTTGCAGCGGCAACTGCAGTCTTCCTGATCTACCCGATTGGTCAAGGTTCCTTCTCTGACGGTATGCCTCTGGGCATCTCCGGCACCTTCAACTTCATGTTCGTGTTCCAAGCTGAGCACAACATTCTGATGCACCCCTTCCACCAACTGGGAGTGGCGGGCGTATTTGGCGGAGCCTTGTTCAGTGCGATGCACGGTTCATTGGTGACCTCCTCCTTGGTACGTGAGACGACTGAGACTGAATCTCAGAACTATGGCTACAAGTTTGGCCAAGAGGAAGAGACCTACAACATCGTTGCAGCGCACGGCTACTTCGGACGTTTGATCTTCCAATATGCCTCGTTTAACAACAGCCGTTCACTCCACTTTTTGTTGGGTGCATGGCCAGTAGTGGGCATCTGGTTCACGGCATTGGGCATCAGCACGATGGCGTTCAACCTGAACGGATTCAACTTCAACCAGTCGATCATCGACTCACAGGGCCGAGTGATTGGTAGCTGGGCAGACGTATTGAACCGAGCCAACCTGGGTATGGAAGTAATGCACGAGCGCAATGCTCACAACTTCCCCTTGGACTTGGCGGCAGGCGAAGCAGCCCCGGTTGCACTGAGCGCACCTGCTATCAACGCGTAGTCGTCATCTGACCTGACTGCTCCTTGATTAAGGAATATAGAAA
>JBGTGR010000058.1:0-59990 GCA_041746655.1 Elainellales cyanobacterium
GGAATAAAAACTGCCTGTGGAGCTGATGCGGCGGGGGCTGAGGTCACTCAGTCTAGCTGGCAAGCTTGGAAGCAGGAACTCTTTGGGGCGACCCAGGGAATCTCCATGCATCATCTTTGATTTGCATAGAGAGGATGTCAAAAAGAATCTCTAAAGGAAAATAGTTAGATAGGTTACTGAATTTGTTGGGTGAAAGCACGATCCTCAGTTTAGGTCTTTAGCAGTAATATTGCTGATCAGGACTGAAGAACTGGTGCAACTACCCCGGATTTTGCCTGCGATAGGCCCGTGAAGTGAGTTAATCAAAACAACGACCCTACCCATTCCAGTGTTCCCATTTCTTCAACGCATTCATCAGTTGTTATCACCCAAGCATTATTCCTCTCAGCGTAGTGCCCTTCTCCGCCGAATTGGAGATCGAATCCGTAACTCCCTGGAGCTACGGGTTGTTCTACAAACGGCCGTCGATGAGGTTGCTGCGCTGCTAAAGCTCGATCGCTGTTTCTTCTTTTGGTACTTTGAAGACCTAGAGCGAATTCAGGTGGTTTGCGAGCACCTAACAGAGGGGCGTCCTTCTAATTTAGGGCACCATCCACTCAGTCAGTTTGGCGCTGCATCTGCTCTGATCCAGCGGGGAGAATCGTTTGTGAATCGAGGTTGCAACGGGGGCGTATCTGGCTCATCTGTGCGACTCAGTCTCTCGCGGTGGCTATCTCCTCAGCCACAGGAGCCTACCCACAACTTACAAATTTTGGGCACCCGAGCCAATTTACTGATTCCTGTCAGCGGTCAGGAAAGCTCCCTGGGCTATATTGCCTGTCTGTCCGAGCAGCCGCGACGATGGTCTCCAGATGAGGTTGAGTTTGTGCAGGCGATCGCCCAGCATTTGGAGATCGCTATCCGTCAGGCTCAGCTCTACGAGAAAACCCAGAAGCAAGCTAGACGAGAACGCCTAGTCAATCAAATTACTTCTCAAACGCGGCAGAGCCTTGATCTTGAAACGATTTTGACCCAAGCGACCGAGCAGTTGCTAGAGGCACTCGACGTCGATCGCTGTCTGGTTCATCTCGTCGAAAACTGGGATGATTCAGACCTGGCAGTGGGTGAATCTCAAGTTGAGCAGAAGCGGGCTGTTTTTCGACGCAAGCATCTATTTGAAGTCTGCCGGGAACCTTTCCCCCCCTCCATCCAAGACTTCGACACCAACGGTCCCATTACCCAATGGGTCATCCAAACCCGGCAGCAAGTCGTCATTCCAGACATTATCCAAGACGCGCGCATCGGACCAGACAACGCAGAATATCAGCTGGCGCAGATCCAGTCTTCCCTTGTTGTCCCAGTGCAAGCAAACGGGACATTGCAGGCGATTCTATATCTCAACCAGTGTTCTCAAATTCGCTACTGGTCGCGGGGTGATCAGAAGCTGGCGCAGGCCGTTGCCGATCAGTTAGCCATTTCCATTCAGCAAGGCCATCTCTATGCCCAAATGCGACAGCAGGCAGCTGAAAGTGCCGCACAGGCCGAATACCTGGCTGCCACGTTGCAGGATTTGAGGCAGACCCAGGCTCAACTGATTCAAAGCGAGAAGATGTCGAGCCTAGGGCATCTTGTGGGTGGCGTTGCCCATGAAATCAACAACCCCATCAGCTTTATTTATGGCAACATTCCCTATGTTGAGCGATATATCGAGGACTTGAACCGCCTCCTCCACGCTTACCAAGCTCAATATTCAGAGCCCAATCCTGCCTTAGAGAAGCTGATTGAAGAAGTAGAACTAGACTTTTTGCGTAAGGACTTACCGCAGATTTTGAACTCGATGAAATCTGGGGCAGAGCGAATTCGCGAAATTATTCAATCCCTACGCAGCTTCTCGCGCTTAGATGAATCGCACTGCAAAACCGCAGATATTCACAAAGGGATTGACAGCACTCTGGCTGTATTGCGGAGCCATATCAAGACTGAAATCGTTATCGCTCGACGCTATGCTGAGCAGCTACCGTTGATTGAATGTTATCCTCAGCAGCTCAATCAGGTATTTCTGAACTTGCTGATGAATGCTATTGAAGCACTGGGGGATGCAGATCGTCAGCCGCTGCAAATCGAGATTAAAACGGCTGCCTTTTCAAATCCACTGACTGGAGATCCCTGGGTGCGGATTGCGATCGCCGACAATGGTTGTGGCATTCCGTATTCAGTTCAGCCCAAAATCTTTGATCCCTTTTTCACCACCAAAGATATTGGTCAGGGGGCAGGGCTAGGACTGACCGCAAGCTATCAGACGATTGTGAACCAGCATCGAGGCCAACTCAAGTTTCGTTCTGAACCTGGAAAAGGCACAGAATTTGTGGTTGAAATTCCGGTGCGCCATTCGGCATTGTTTGTTCGCAACCGCAATCTCTCCCTTACGCCAGATTTGGCCGTGACTCCGCCTTCTGCCGCTATGGCCTGTAACCCCGCAATCAGCGAGGTTTGCTCTAGCTAGTTGTCACCTACGCGTTTGTCACCTGCACGTCACAGCTATAAGGGTGGGGCGAAGAAGCTGTGACTCAGGCAGACTAGATGCTATCTGATGTTTTCTGTGTCGCCTGTTTCAGCCATTTGGGGCAGGCTGAGGACGTAGCGATATCCCCCTTCTAAAGAACCTTGCAGCATGAGTTGTCCGCCATGAAGTTCGGCGAGTTGCTGACTCAGCATTAGGCTAAGGTTTTGTCGGGAAGCCGTACGCAGAATGTCTGCTCCGGTGGGCTGAGCCAGGACAGCTTGACTTAGATCGAGTGCATATTCTGCTGGGTCAGAAGGGGTAGCCGTGAAGGGGCGATCGCCACTCTCCCGACTATTTTCCATCGCCACACCCAACGCGAGCGAATGGTTGGGATGAAGGTCTGTATGGGATAACCCTTCCCCTAGCCACGGGTGAGACGGCCAGATGGTTAGATTCAGCCGTTCTTGCTTGCGGGAAACATGGATTCGCACAAGGCTATCGGCGCTAGCGGCTTGAATGACCGTAAAGACTAGGTGATAGAGCATATGCCGGACCTTGTCCTTGTCTAGCAGCCAAATCCGCCGTCCTGGCTCAACCGTGAGGCGAATTTTTTGTTCTCGACGCTGAGCGGCTTGTTCTAGCGTGGTCAATGCTTGCTGACAAAGCATTTCAATGTCAACTGGGCTCAGGTTGAGGTAGCGATTGCTATCATTCAGCGATCCCAATTCCATGATTTCATTCACCAGAGACAGCAGGTACTGGCCGCTGTTGTGAACAATATCCATGTACTCTTTCTGCTTTTCAGTCAGAGGACCGTAGATTTCTCGGCTCAAGACACTAGCCATCCCCAAAATGGAAGTGAGGGGTGTCCGTAACTCCTGAGTCATCTGCCCAATCAAATCAACCTTGACGGATGGAGGCAAAGCCGGTTCTACCTGTGAAGCAATGCTACTCAGATGAGAAGACAGACTGGCTTCTTTTTTGATGGAGGGGATTTGCGGATGCTTTAGATCTCGATTGCGTTCGTACTCGCTCATACTCCAGCGCGCTGTGAGTTCTAGAAATGCGATTTCTTTGGGTGTAAAGGTGCGAGGGGCTAGATCCATCACGGCCAGCGTACCCAGGCAAAAACCATCAGAAGTCAGTAACGGCACACCCAGGTAAGCCTGGATGCCGTAGCGCCGAACCAACAGGCTGTGAGCAAAGTTGGGATCACTACTCGTGTCACTAATGGCTAGCGTTTGACCACCAAGTACTGCCTGACAAAACCCTTCATGGCGAGGAAGCTGACGAGAAGAGGCTAGATCATTCATCAGCCCAATTCGAGAGAGCCCAACCGCCGATTTAAACCACTGCCGATCCTGATCAATCAGTCCCAAAATACAAATAGGGACATCCAAAAAGTGAGCGGCAGTTTGAGTTGCCTCATCAAAAATTGGGATGCTTCCAGCTTCCAATAGCCCCGATTCTGCCAGAGCCGTCAAACGTTGTTGTTCCTGTTCTAGCTCTGTCATCTCGCTTAGCTGACTGAATACTCCACCGAATACTCCATTTCCAGGGCCTTTCATCGCGCAACCCCTTCCCTCGCATGTGTTATGTGAATCATCTAACGTTGAGAACGGTTATTCACTATACACAGCATTCCCTAAGTCTATGGAGGATGAACGCAGAACAGTAGAAGATTGGTAAACTTCAGCTTGAGTGAATTATTGACCTGCTCAAGATGGAGACTTGAGGATAAAACTTTACAGTGAATTTACTTAAATACTATCGTATTTTTTATACGATAGTACTAAAAAGTGATGATGTTATTGACGGGATGATGAAGTTGCACCTTGAGGCTCAACTGCTGAGAGAGGCGCAGTGAGGAAAAGCCCAAGTTGGAAAAGCCTAGGTTAGAAAAGCCTGAGTTGGATAAAAGCGTGGGTTGGAAAAGCTTAGCTGTTCCAGGCAGGATGGGTGAGTAGGGAGGCCATGACGCGGACGCCGCGTAGCTGGTTGGTGAGGGGGAGATGCCCCCGAGGAGCCGTCAGATCCCAGGTAAATTCTTGAGGATAGCGAGTCCAGTTATTACCAGACTTCCAACCAATTTTGGGCCAAAATTTCTCCCAGTTTTTACCGACGCCCAACCAAATTTCGCGCTGCACTGCAAACCCAAACTTTCCTTCGGAATACACTTGCCAGAGGTGGTCAATTGTCTGTAAATCGGTGTCTGGAAACCGTTCAACTTCAGTGAAGTAAAGCCACTTCCGCTGTATGGCTGTAGATCCTGATAGCTCACACATTTTTTGGAGCGTGAGTTGGTCGGCGGCTTGGAAGCGTTGTCGGGCTAGCAAGTCTTGCAGGGAGGCGTAGTCAATGCCTTGCTCTGAATTGGGAGAGAGAACACCTTGAGGAAAGTGGCTTTGCAAGAACTGCTGGGTTTTCTCAGTGTCAGCAGCAAGCAATACCTGATAGGCTTTGCCATCTACACAACTGCTTGGGCTTGACTGCCGCTCCAGCAAAAAATCCATTAAGATATCGACGCCTGCCTCGCCAGAGTCGGCGAGTTCTTGAATAAGTTGCAGCTGTTTTTTTTCGGATTCGGTCTGGAGGCGAGAACGCAAATCAGTCATAGAATCTGAGACGGTAGATTTGGCAGTCAGGGTGGGATCAGGCGTAGAACAACTCATAAACAGGTGGGGATCATCTATGCATTGGAGGGGTGTCGGCTCGGATCCACTCAGCCGACAGGAAGAGCCTAATTTTCACTTTAACGGCAGATGGAGCGGTTACCTAGCCGCAGCCGATAAATTGTTGGGCTAATTGTTGGGCTGTTGGACTGTCTGCCGGATGCGATCAATGATCTTGCTGCTTGAACTGGGCACTTCGATGTTGATGAGTTGGATTTCTCCTCCGTAGGCCTGCACGATGGAGGCTTCAGGCAGGGTGTGAAGTTGATAGTCTCCACCTTTGACGTAGATTTCGGGTTGTAGAGCCTGAATCAGAGCGCTAGCGGTTATTTCTGAGAAGATCACAACGCCATCGACAGGTTTGAGTGCAGCGATGACTTCCGCTCGCTGTAGCTCTGGAATAATGGGTCGAGGCACACTGTTTGGCTGAGACTTGAGTGCCTGAACGGAGCGATCGCTATTCAGGCCTACCACTAGCGATCGCCCTAGGGATTGAGCCTGCCTGAGATAGCGAACATGTCCAGCATGGAGTAGATCAAAGCAGCCATTTGTCAAAACGAGCGGTCGCCATTGATCGGGAGTGTGGGCGATCGCCTGCTGTAGTTCAGAAAGGGTGTAGAGGCCGGGGATCATGCCAAGACAGGGTGTTAATCTTGCTCGCAGCCTTTTATTCGACGGCGGCATCCTTGGACGCATCGATTGGCTGACGGTATCCCTGCTCAAACGCAAAGCGAATCAGCTGGGAGCGGTTTTCTAGCTGGAGTTTGCTGAGAATATTGCTCAGGTGGGTTTGGACGGTGCGAGGGCTAACAAAGAGGCGATCGCCAATTTGCTTATTTGTAAACCCTTGAATCACTTCCCAAAACACCTTCTCTTCTGCCGGAGTCAACGGTAAAGGCTCAGGATGAGACGAGGTGGGAGTCTGAGCACGAGCCGCCGCCGATTGCTGCATCAGCTGAACAATTTCGGAATGAATCCGGCGCGATCGCTCCAACTGTGCTTCAATCTTGGCGACCAATTCCCGAGGCTCAAAAGGTTTGACTAGATAGTCGTCTGCCCCCATTTTGTGCCCCTGAATGCGATCGTCGATATCGCGACGGCTTGACAAAAAGATAAATGGTACTAGTTGACCCGAACGAGTCGCCCTCAGCCGCCGACAAAATTCGAGGCCGTCCATTTCAGGCATCAAAACATCAGAAACGACCAAATCAGGCGGATCTTGCTCAAACAGCTTAAGACCCTCTATCCCGGAGCTGGCATCTTGGATAGAGTAGCCTCGATTCTCTAGATAGCGAATCAAAGCCGTTCTGAGCGTGACATCGTCATCAACTAGCAAAATTTTCTTCATCCAGGCTCCCACGCAGCGATCACCAAAACTATGCAATAGAAGCTAGCTCTATCCTGTATCTTAAATAGTTTTGCTTAAGCTTATCTCCTTAAGTTTTCCCAGCCTCAGATTGTTTCTCTCGTCTTCCAGCTTACCTCTTCTGGCCCATCCTCTGAACCGAGATTTCCAATTCCATTCTGCTTGAGGCGCAGGTGCGATACAACATGCAATCCAACATGGGACACAACAAACGTTCAAAAATACTCAAGCTCAACACTATGGATGTCTCACAGATCTGATAATCTTCCGAAGGAGCATCAGCACTGCTTAAACAACCAGGAATTTTGCACGTATGTACCAGAAAATTACTCCTCCCAACACCGGATCGAAAATTACGTTTAAGGCAGGTGAGCCGATTGTTCCCAATGATCCGATTATTCCGTTTATTCGGGGAGATGGAACTGGGGTAGATATTTGGCCTGCAGCCCAGAAGGTATTTGATGCCGCAGTTCGGGCTGCTTATGGTGATCAACGGCATATTGTTTGGTTTAAGGTCTATGCCGGAGATGAAGCCTGTGAGCTGTATGGGACCTACCAGTATTTGCCGGAAGATACGCTGAGTGCGATTAAAGAATACGGTGTTGCGATTAAGGGGCCACTAACAACGCCAGTGGGTGGCGGCATTCGGTCGCTAAATGTAGCGTTGCGTCAAATCAATGATCTGTATGCCTGTGTGCGTCCTTGCAAGTACTATCCGGGCACCCCTTCGCCGCACAAGAGCCCTGAAAAGCTGGATGTGATTGTCTATCGGGAAAATACTGAAGATATCTACCTAGGCATCGAGTGGAAGCAGGGAAGTGAAGTGGGCGATCGTCTGATCAAAATCCTCAACACAGAGCTAATCCCCGCCACGCCAGAGCACGGCAATAAGCAAATTCCATTGGACTCCGGCATCGGGATCAAGCCAATCAGTAAAACAGGTTCTCAACGATTGGTCCGTCGCGCCATCAAGCACGCTCTGCGGTTGCCTCCAGCCAAGCAAATGGTGACGCTGGTCCACAAAGGCAACATCATGAAGTACACCGAAGGTGCATTTCGGGACTGGGGCTATGAGTTAGTAAAAGCCGAATTCCGTCAGGAGTGTGTCACCGAGCGCGAATCCTGGATTATCAGTAACAAAGAGCGCAACCCAGAGATCACCACTGAAGACAACGCGCACCAGGTTGAACCGGGCTATGATGCACTCACTCCGGCCAAAAAGGCAGAAATTTGTCAGGAAGTTGAGTCAGTTTTAGCCAGCATTTGGTCTACCCACGGCAACGGTCAGTGGAAAGCCAAGGTGATGGTCAACGATCGGATCGCCGATAGCATCTTTCAGCAGATTCAAACTCGCCCCGACGAATACTCCATTCTCGCCACCATGAACCTAAACGGCGATTATCTCTCTGACGCAGCAGCAGCTATTGTGGGCGGATTGGGGATGGGACCCGGAGCGAATATTGGAGATGCCTGCGCTATCTTTGAAGCTACCCACGGCACGGCTCCCAAACATGCTGGACTAGACCGAATTAATCCAGGTTCGGTCATCTTGTCGGGTGTGATGATGTTGGAATATTTGGGCTGGCAGGAGGCGGCTGAGTTGATTAAGAAAGGACTGGGAGCGGCGATCGCCCACCGGGAAGTCACCTATGACTTAGCTCGAATGATGGAGCCGCCAGTTGATCCGCCCCTTAAGTGTTCGGAGTTCGCAGACGCCATCATCCGGCACTTCTAAGCGTCTGATATCACTCGATAGCTCGATAACTCGCCAGATTAAGAGCGCGACAGCAAGTAAAAAAGGGGAAAGCAAAAAGTTGACCTTGGAAAGGCACTTTCACACCTCCCCTTTTTGATAGGTTAGAAACTAGTGTCAAGGATTGGCAAAGGTATTAATCTCGCCACCCCCAATGCGGCTACCTGGAAGACGTTGTGGGGGGGCTTGCGGCTGAGCCTGCTGGGGCTGAAACTGTTGGGTAGGCACTCCCGGCATCTGAGACGACTGATTAGGCAACCCAAAGTTTTGATTGGAGTTTGGGAACGCAGACTGACCAAAGTTTGGCTGCATCGGAATTGCCTGCGGAACCGTAGGGGGCAACATCTGAGGAGCCTGTGGAAAGCCTTGAGAGGGGAAACCCTGAGGGCTGCCAAAATTTGTGGGTGTGCCCGGAGTAGACGGAACCTGCAGGCTTGCGGGTGGCGTATAGCCAGTCGTACCGGGTAGCGGCGAAGTTTGCATGAAAAACTGCTGTGATCCCAACTGGCCTGGTTGCTGCCCTAGTTGCCGCCCTGGTTGGCCCTGATTGGGTAGCGCTTGTCCCGGCAGAGGTGCAGAAAACTGAGAGATTTGGCTAGGGTTGCTTTCCGGAGACGACGAGGGCGTTGAAGTCTCGGAAGACTGGCCATTGCTTGCCGAACTGCTGGTGCGTTCTGACGAAGAGGCTCCATAGAGCGTCATGGCATCCTGAAGTGCATTTCGAGAGGAGGCACTATTGTCTTGCGAGGAGGTACTGGACCCATCTAGACCCGCAGGTAGGCCAAACCCAAAGTTCATGGAACTAGGGTTGCTGTCTCCGTTAGATGGCCTTGAAGAATTATTGTTCATCCAGCTGAAGTTGGGTCCATCCAGCGCAAAAGCTTGAAACGGCCTGGGAGAATTAGATCCCTGGGTCCGACTGTCTGGATAAAGAATTGTCTCAATGTCAGGCGGACTCAGTCGATTCCGGGATTGAGCATCCGCATTGGGGCCTGCGACGCCGCTAGGTACCTCGGATGTTACATTCGTGTTCTCTAGGGCTTCTGACGGTGCGTTAAAGTCACCAATTTCGCCCAAGAGTAATGGCAGATTATCAATATCCATGCCGATCGCTCTATCTTCCTGCGGGGGCAAGGTGGATGGATCGATTGGGTTTTGAGCAGCTGAACTGGGGTTGGTTGTAGAGGAGGAACTAGTCAGCAGGAAGCGACTGGGATCGCGCCAATATTCCGCAAACAGAGCGATTGATGCGGCTAAAAGCGCAACAGAACCCCAAACCATGGGTCGCTTTAAAATTCTAAGTCTTGCTTTGAAATAACGAAGGGAGGTTGGCAACTTCTTAGAAGGTGGCATGGCTCTTGTTGGATTAACCCTTAACGTCTTAGACGGAATATGGAAACCAATCAGGATTCCTGGAAAATTAGTTTGAGTAAGTCTAGCCCAAGCCGAGAACTGGGTTGCTTCAGGGAAAAATTAGTTTGCTTTAGAGAGCTTTAGGAAAAATAGAAGGTAAGATGCCCATTTTCAGGAAGACTATGTTTCCATCCTAACTGTTACAGACTGGATTCACCCAGGCTTTGCCAAGACTTAATACGACCGGGACGCTACCGGGCTGCCCGCACAAGCAAAAATCCTCCAGCTGTGATGCCAAAGATGTTGGGTAGCCAGCCGCCCAGGAAGGGAGAGATGGCTCCGCTTTGGGCCAAAGCTTGACTGATAAACATCAGTAAGTAGTAGCTGAAGATGATCACAATGCTGACGGCAAAGCTGGTAGCGCGGTTGGATCGTTGCGGACGAGTCCCTAGTGCTGAACCCACCAGTCCGTAGGCCACACAGATAAAGGGAAGCGCATATTTTTGCTGAATCCTCACCTTGAGTCTGCGAATTCTGCCTTGGTTTCCACTGTTTTTGATCACTTCTAGCTGCTCCAGAGATTGAGCGATGTTCATTTCACCGTAATCTCGTCCGCGTGCAGCCAAGTCTAACGGCGCACGGGGGAGTTGAAGCTGCTGTTCTTCAAATGTCAGGATGTTACTGAACGAACCGTCAGCAGAGACGACATAAATGGTCCCGTTATAGAAGTCCCAGGTGTTTTGTGAAAAGTTCCAGATGGCAGACTGAGCGCTGATGATTTGCTCAAGACCTTCTTGCGTGAAGTCTAGGATGGTCAGGCCCTGCATCCGTTCTCCATCAAACTCGCGAGCATAGAAGAGGCGCGACAAAACATCCCGCTGCTCCCCTTGTTGTCGAACGCTTTGATATTCCTGATAGAGGATGTTGCGATCTTGAAATGCGGGTCTTTCATTACCCAGAGCCCGTTCTAAGGTGACGGCGGCTCGGTAGTTGGCGGCAGGAACAATTAGTTCGTTAAAGGCAAAGGTGGCTCCTGTAATCAGGAAACTTAAGACAATGGCTGGCAGCACCATGCGATAGACACTGACGCCACATCCCTTCAAGGCAATGAGTTCGCTATCGCCGGAGAGACGGCCATAGGTCATCAAGGTGGCTAGCAGGACCGACATCGGAAAGGAGTAGACGACAAATTCGGGGAGCTTTAGCGCCAGGATTTCTGCGGCGATCGCCAAAGAGAGCCCCGATTCACTCACGCGCCGAATCAGCTCAAACAGAGCCCCGATCGAAACGCCGATGGAAGAAAACGCGCCAACACCAAACAAAAAAGGAAGCGCCAATTCTTTGGCAATATAGCGATCCATGACCGACAGTTGGGGCAACCAGGCCCAAGGTCGGAAGGAGCGGGAGGAAGATTTGGAGACGCCTGAGGTCATAAGGTCAGCACAATGAGTGGCATACAGCTTAGTTTAGGCCTGTTAAAACTTCAAGGCTGGAAACTATTGCCCAGGTAATACTGGCGAACGAGCGGGTTGCCGTACAGTTCACTTGAGCTTCCACCTGCCAAGATCTCCCCATCCCGCATGATGTAGGCTCGATCAGTGATTGCCAGGGTTTCTCGGACGTTATGGTCGGTAATGAGAATGCCAATGTGGCGATCGCGCAGTTTGGCAATGATGGCTTGAATTTCACTAATGGCGATCGGGTCTACGCCCGCAAACGGTTCATCTAGCAATAAAAACTTAGGCCCATCGCGTCCTGCGGCCAGTGCTCTAGCCAGTTCAGTGCGGCGTCTTTCTCCACCAGAGACCTGAATCCCCAGGGTCGAGGCCACTTTGTCGAGACGAAACTCTTGCAGTAATTTATGTAAGCGCTCCTGCCGGTCTGAGCGAGGCACTTGTGTTTGTTGCATCACCAGCAAGATATTGTCGCTAACGCTGAGATGCCTAAAAATGCTGGCTTCTTGGGCAAGGTAACCAATTCCTAGCCGAGCCCGCTTGTGCATCGGCAGGTTTGTAATATCTCGCTCATTTAGCCAGACTTTGCCCTGATCGGGTCTTTCCAGCCCAGTAGCCATATAAAAGGTGGTGGTCTTTCCCGCACCGTTGGGGCCGAGCAGACCCACGATTTCGCCCTGCGCCACAGAAAGACTGACGCGGTTTACGACCGCGCGCTTGTTGTAAGCTTTGTGAACATTCTCCAAAACGATCTTCAAGGGGTTTCTCTCAGCTCTACTAGCGCAAGAAAGAATCGAAGTTGATTCTAGCAGGGCTACTGCGCCAAAACAGAGGAATACTTTATCCGCGGCCTAATCCGCTACCTAAGGAGGGCTACTGGCGTCTTGAATTCTGGCCGTGGATCACTCTCCTGTCGTTGCAGCAGGCGCAACGGCAGGCGCACTGGGATCGGGAATGATATAAATCGACTCAACTTGCTGGCCTTCACTTGGTAGGGCCAAAAAACGGCCCTCATCGACGAGGTAGGTGACTCGTTCGCCGCGAATGCTGTTGCCTTCCTGCAAGATGTAGACGTTGCCGAGGAGTACAATTCGGCGCTCTTGGCTGTAGTACTGAGCTTGAGCCGATGTGGCTTGGATGCGACGGGCTGGATAATTCATTTGCACGTTACCGCGTGCGGTGATCACGCCAGTAATCGCGTTGGCTTCCTGAACATCCGAGCGGAGGGTTAAGGCTCGTCCATCGCGAGCATTTTGCGCGATCGCTGGATAAACGGAAACTGGAATGGCGATCGCCCCAAGGACTGCTGCAGTGGAGACCAGCTTGAGTCCAAAGGTGTGCCAAGTTGAGTGGAAGGATGGGGAGACCATAGACGCTGCAAAGCTGGGAATGAAGGTGAGTGGAGTGAAAAACCCTGAAACGAACTCATCTGGTTAGTTTACTCGATTGGCATCCCGTTTTCCTCCAGACGGGATTTGCTTCTAAGCCTACTGCAAAATTTGGGCTGACAACCTTAAGTCGCTCGAATCATTCTGCACATTCTGCAGTGACGCTCTTGGCTATCGAGATGTTTCGGGACTTGTTGAAAATAACACGCGATATACGCGATATAACTGGCGATCGCCCAGTTTAATCCTCCAATTAACCCTCCAATTAATCCTCCAACGGACTGGCTTTCTGAATGGTGGGGAGGGGAGTTAGGGCGATCGCGCCCCTTTCCTGTAGCTCCTGGGCCAGCTCAACCACCCGCTCGGGACCAGCTTCCTGTAAAACTTTGAGCAAATCGGCACTTTGGAACAGCAACTGTGTCACATCCACTCCGGCATAGGTCGGCTGATATCGCCGGATACGGTTTATCCCTTCCCCCAATAAAATCACAGTGCCTTGCCAGTTGTGGTTGCTCAGATGGTAAAGTGCGACCGCCAGCTGCAAAACGCCTTGGTAAAAGGTTCTTTCGGGGTCGTTCGCTTCCATCCATAGCGCTTCTAGCGTGTCATGGCAGTCATAAAACTCACGTTGATTAAACTGTTCGACTCCCTGCCAAAAAGCTGGCGGCGTGGTCTGAAGCATAGGTAATGGCTATGGTTTCCCTAAGGTTTCCTTCCTGGCTTCATGCTAACGCCCCTGCGCGGCCTGCAGTTGTATTTGAAGGGGTTGATCCGGCTGAATAGTCAAGCCATCAATGGAGTTAGATAGGGAATTAGACAGCCCACTTGGAGGGGCTCCACTCTGGGTTGCGGTGGCTTGGGGGCTGGGGGGCCAAAAAATCCGTTGACTTCCTTCCGGCAACCCTTGAAAACTTTCAGCCGACTGACTCAGCCAAATCAAAGGGAGTTGGGGACGGCGATCGCCCCTTGATTCTTCGCCCGCCTGAGTGCCCGCCAGCGTTAGGAGCACCGCCTGCTCTCCCCGCAACAAGCCTGTCCCCGCCGTCCACAAACTAACCTCCAAATCCTGCCGAACAGCATAAAAGTAAAGCGATGCAGCGGCGATCACGGCTTGCTCAAAGTCTTCAGGGTCCCAGGCGATCGCACTATCCAGACCAATCACGACTTCCCGCCCCCCCGTATAGACTTCCAATTCGCGCACCCGCAACTCTCCATAGCGAGCACTCGTCCGCCAATGCACCAGCCGAATGGGGTCTCCCCAGCGATAAGGCCGCAGCGATTGGGTCACGCCTTCTGTCGCACCCAGCTCTCGACGGTGATGTTGCACTTGAGGGTTAACAGCTTGGCCAATGTTGTCAACCAAAGGGCACTTCGCCAGAGGCAACACCGTCGGGTAAACAGTTGCCGTAGCCTTCACCGATTGCTGCTGCCGACACCAAAACAGCCCCAAGGGAGTGGCAGTGCGCAGAGAGACAGTGTGCCATCGATAGAGGCCCCGACGTTGCGTTGGCTGTGTGTAGACCCAGTCGTAGAGCCCCCGAGCCGGAATCACCTCGATTGAAGTCTCGGCAGGAGAAGCCAATCTCTGCGGCAGCAAGTCTCGCACTTCGATGAGTGTCTTAGGCTGATGCGTCAGATTCTCGAAGCGCAAGTTCATCGTCAACATCTCTCCTACACTGACTGGAGAGATTGGTTTGCGGCTCACCTGAACTTCTCTGAGAGATCGCTTGGGCAACACGGCAGCGATCGCCAGCAGCGCAAAAATCACCCCGCTGATCACATACAGCCAGCCCGCCATTGTGTTGGTTGCCGCTGCGAAAAAGAACAGTCCTAGCCCTCCCAGCAGCCAACCACTGTAGGCTGGTGCCACCCAGCGAGTTTCTAGCCAATCGATCAATCCTCGATAAGTTCGCATAGCAGGAGAAATATAGTTCGAGACAGAACTCGGAGGGGAATGCTTGAGAATGTACCCAATCCTAACCTCTTCCTCAGACGTAAATCTCCTGGCACTCCAGCCTCAAACGGGCAGGATTAGGGTGGGCAAGTTATAATTTTTGCGGAACACACACGCGAACTTTGCTCATGGGTAATCCGTTAGTTCATGCCTTTTTTGTTGGTAGAGCTTTATCAGAAGCTTTGGGAGAGCAGGTCGAACACACCCTTACAAATACCCTTAGCGAACTCGGTCGATTTGATGCTGAGCAGCGAGAGCGCTTGCGTCAGTTTACCGACGAAGTCTTGGAGCGGGCTAGACGAGAAGAAGAAGCCACCATGCAAGGTCGCACCACTACAGCCATCGTGCCACGCGGTACACAGCCCACAGACTTGCAGGAAACGATTGATGAGCTTCGTGCAGAAACTGCTCAACTGCGAGCAGAACTACAGCGCTACCGCAGTAGCCGTTCTGTCTAGGTAACGCCAGACTAGGTAACGCCAGACTAGATCGCACAAACTAGATCGCACCTAGATTACCCAATTTTCCTGCTAGTTGAATTTATTTAAGCTCTTTTGCCTTAAACCTCCGTGTCTGTTCATCCTGATGATCCCAATTCAGCTCAGCCCGCTGCCAAAGCGCTAATGGTCGTTCCGTCATCCTCCCTTGATCCCGACAGTCCCAATCCCATCGATCGACGCCATAAGTTAGGGGGCGATCGCCCCAGAGCCTACACCGACTATCGATGGAACCGAGATAACTACTCACAGCAGCGTCGCTTTGTCGATATTTGGGCCTTCGTGCTAAAACTGCTGGCAGCCCAGTGGCTTTACAACAAGCCTTGGAGCTATCGTGGCGAGCCTACGGCCGAGAAGAAAGCCCTCCGCCGCCGGGCACTAGCCGTTTGGATTCGAGAAACCTTGCTTCAGCTGGGGCCAACCTTTATTAAGGTCGGTCAACTTTTCTCTACCCGTGCCGATCTTTTCCCAGCAGAATACGTTGAGGAACTAGCCAAGCTGCAGGATAAGGTTCCAGCCTTTGGGTATGAGCAAGTTGAGCTGATCATTGGGCAAGACCTGGGAAGAACAATCCCTGAGCTGTATCGCAGTTTTGATCCCATTCCCCTTGCCGCAGCCAGCCTAGGGCAGGTACACCGCGCCCAGCTACATTCCGGTGAGGAAGTTGTTGTGAAGGTGCAGCGACCTGGCCTCAAAAAGCTGTTTAAGATCGATTTAGAGATTCTCAAGGGCATTGCTCGTTACTTTCAGCGCCACCCCGATTGGGGCCGAGGGCGTGACTGGCTCGGGATCTACGACGAGTGTTGCCGTATCCTATGGGAAGAAATTGAATATCTCAACGAAGGGCGAAACGCGGATACCTTCCGCCGCAACTTCCGCAAAGAAGACTGGGTAAGAGTTCCTCGGGTTTACTGGCGGTACTCTTCACCCCGCGTGCTGACACTCGAGTATCTCCCTGGCATCAAAATCAGCCACTACGAGGCCCTAGAAGCTGCCGGACTCGACCGTAAGCTCTTGGCACGGCTGGGGGCAAAAGCTTATCTACAACAGCTGCTCAATGACGGGTTCTTCCATGCCGACCCCCATCCCGGCAACATTGCGGTCAGCCCCGAAGGAGCCCTCATTTTCTACGACTTTGGTATGATGGGCCGAGTCCAACTCGTAACGCGGGAAAAACTACTGGATACCTTCTTCGGCATTGCCCAAAAAGATGCTGAGCGGGTTGTAAATTCGTTGGTTGAGTTGGGCGCTCTAGCTCGCGTTGATGATATGGGGCCTGTGCGGCGATCCGTGCAGTATATGCTCGATCACTTCATGGATCAGCCTTTTGAGAACCAGTCGGTCAGCGCCATTAGCGACGATCTATACGAAATTGCTTACGATCAACCTTTTCGGTTTCCTGCAACCTTTACTTTTGTCATGCGGGCATTTTCAACGCTTGAAGGCGTCGGTAAGGGTCTCGATCCAGACTTTAATTTCATGGAAGTTGCTAAGCCTTTTGCAACGCAAATTATGACAAACGGAAATTCTACAGACACTAATGGCTTATTTTCTGAGCTAGGACGGCAAGCGGCTCAGGTCAGCAGCACGGCGCTAGGGCTACCTCGTCGGATTGAAGACACGCTAGAAAAGCTAGAGCGGGGAGATATTCGGGTTCGAGTTCGTTCTACTGAAACGGATCGGGTGCTTCGCCGCATCAGTAACGTTAATATGGGGACTAATTACACGTTACTGATTGGCACTTTTACGCTGTCAGCGACGATTTTGCTAGTTCATGAGTTAGTCTGGCCAGCTATTGTAGCGGCAGTGGTGGCGGCAGTAGTCGCAGTGGCTTTTATCCGCTTACTGATTCGCCTCGATCGGTTTGAGCGTATGCTGTAATCTCATCTAGTCTCCGACGAAAATAGCCGTGCTATGAAACGCCTTTTCACGGGTCTCACTGATCCGGGTCTTCTGCGCTCAGTGAACCAGGATGCTTATTATATTGACCCGACTGGGCGATTCTTCATCGTTGCGGATGGGATGGGCGGCCATGCTGGTGGGCAGGAGGCGAGTCGTCTTGCTAGCCAGGTTATTCAGGCTTACCTGGAGGAGCACTGGGATGATGCTGAGTCGCCTTCGCGGGACATCCTGGAAACTGCATTTCTTAAGGCCAACCAGGCCATCTTGCAAGATCAAGCTTCCCATCCTGAGCGCTCTGATATGGGCACAACAGCTGTTGTGTTGATGTTTAGGAACGATAAGTCGTGGTGTGCTCACATTGGTGATTCGCGTTTGTATCGACTGCGTGGCTCAAAACTGGAGCAGATTACCGAGGATCACACCTGGGTCGCACGCGCTACAAAGGTAGGCGACCTGACGCCCGACCAGGCGAGAACGCATCCCTGGCGACATATCTTGTCAAAATGTCTGGGACGAGAGGATGTGCGGCAGATTGATGTGCAGCCGATTGAGTTGCAGCTCAGCGATCGCCTGTTGCTGTGCAGTGATGGACTGACCGAAGAACTTTCAGATCACCTGATTGCTTCTCACCTCAAATCGATTCGAGCTTGTGATAAAGCCGCTCTGGCCTTGGTCAATGCGGCTAAAGACCAAGGGGGACGAGACAATATCACGGTGGTAATCGTGGCACCTGATAACTCAGCCTGAAAACTTAGCCTGAAAACTTAGCCTGAAAACCCAGGTTGCGATGATCTATGGGCGATCGCCCCTCCGCCCTCTAGCATGTCCCCCTCCTCAGCCAGTCCCGATCAAAGCAGGCAGCTGAGAAAAATCATCTTTTTCTAGGCTATTTCAACATTAAAGTAGGCTTATTGAGCATTTTTACTCAGTAAATGCGTTGTATTGTTCGTTCTGAGCTTTTTTACAATTTGTAACTTGCTAAAAATACTTCTATGTGGTGAGAGAAAAGGCCCGTTTGTTCAGACACCTACCCTCTTTAGCCAAAAAGTACACCATTGGAGGCATGTCATCTTTGTCAAATGATTGTTATCTTTTGTAATATGTAAAGACTCCTCATTCGATGGTGGGATAAGCAAGACCCCAATGCATTCCCTTAGGCCATACCAACCTAAGTCTGAGTTAGCCTCCCAAAGCTATTTCTCCTCAGACATCCACCGCAAATTTGGAGTTCAACCGGGAAACCTGTCGAATTACCTGTAGACCCCAATAAGTGCCTCCCTCGTTATTAAGCTCTTGAGGACCAAAGCATCTCTGGATATATCGGTTTCGACTTCACCTACCTATCTTCTTGGAGGATCAACTCATGGACCCGAATGCATTTGAACTCACTTTAGAACAGCAGTTTGCAATGCGGCGCATGGAAAATGAAGTGCAGAATATGAGCCGCGAGCAAGCTCTCGATCTATTGGTACAAGCGTCTCGGCTCTTGATGCTCAAAGACAATGTCATCAAGAACCTGATCAAGCAAACTCCCGTACAGTCTTTAGGATAAGGAGAACTCATCATGCAACCGACCTCATTTGATTTGACATTAGAGCAGCAGTTTGAGATTCGGCGTATCGAGCAACAGTCTCAAGATATGTCCCGAGAACAGGCAATCGATCTGCTCTTGCAAGTTTCTCAGCTTCTGATGGTGCGAGACAACCTGATCAAAGATTTAATGAAACAGACAATTCTGTGACTACTGGGGAGCTTTTAAGCTCTTTTGGGGCGACGATCTCTGTCTCTTGCTTTGTTCCGGATTGGAAAGAAGCTGGGGTCCCTGGGGCGTCAACTCTCCCCCAACTCTCTCGGAATGACTGCTAATGGATCTTGTTAAAGTATTGCAGGCTGCTAAAGCCACTTCATCGGTATCGTTCGCTTGGGCCAGCGGGTATGGAAAGGCTTAAGACTTATCTTTTCGTTTCAGATCGTCTCAGAGACCAAGCTCTTAAGTTGCAGCCGATATCGTTGTTCTGCAAGCCCTAACACACAAAGTTTTTACAATCTAAGAACAAGCTCAGCCACGCTACTGAGATGCCTACTTGGCAGGCTTGGGAGTATCCATCCGCTTCTGACGATATAGTAGGGATGTCTGCAGTGCAGAAAGCATTGTGCAAGATGGACTTCTGATGATCCTGCTAGGTGTCAACCGATGTTTAAACGTATTCTGATCTGTACAGACTTCTCGGATGGTCTGCATCGTTTGGTAAATTTTGTTTCCAGCTTGGCTGCTGGTGGGATTGAGCAGATTGTTTTTTTACATACGATTCCCCTGTCTGGAGAACGAGAGATTCCTCGTCCTGATGAAGAGGAAACTCAGCAGGTGCGCGATCGCTTTGCGCCAGCGCTCAAACAGATTCCTGAAGGAGTAGACGTCAAGGTTGAGGTCCAGTGGGGACGCCCGATTGACCACATTATCGGTGTGACCAAGACTTACCAGATCGACCTGATTTTGCTAGGAATGCCCAGCCGCAGCCTTTTAACCGAAAAATTGTTTGGCAGCACCACAATGGAGCTTTGTCAGAAAGTCATGACTCCGATCATGATTCTTCGTCCTCAGCTCATTTCAACTTATACCGTCGAAGAGCTAGACTTGCGCTGCCAACATCTGTTCCGCTACTTGCTGCTGCCGTATGACGGTAGTGCTGCGGCTGACTACCTGATCGAGCGTGTTAAGGTTCATGCTGAAAAGCGGCCTAAGCATTCACTAGAGCAGTGTCTGCTGTATTGGGTCGTTGAAGATTCGGGGCGTCGGGCGATTCCCAAAGACTATGAGATCCAGCAAGCAGGGGAAAAGATCGCGCAGGTGAAGGCAAACTTGCAAACGCTTGATCTTGAGGTTGAATCTTCTGTGCGGCAGGGAAATGCCATTGTAGAAGTCCTAACGGCAGCTCGGGACTATGATATTAGTGCGATCGCCGTTTCTTCTGATAGCTTGGGCAAACTCCTGGAATGGTCTGTCCCCAGCTTCACTGGAGAACTTCTACGTCGCAGCTGGCACCCCGTAGTTTATTTCCCACCCAAGCGCAAATAAAGTATCTTCACGGCTGTAGATGAATCGCTGGTGAGCATTCTCCCTCAGCCGGAGAGGTCGGTGTCGTCGTTGTTATAGCGCGCTTCCAGCTTGGCCCAAATCCTCGGCTTGAGCTTATCCAATTCTGCTTTGAGCCGATTTTTGCTGAGACTTGGCTGACTATAAGATGTCGAGCACTGTCCGATCACGGCCCATTCCTGCAGACGGGTACATTGGGCCGAAGCGATGGTAGAACTCATGACATGTAGACAGCGTTGGGGGTTTTCCTGGGTGAAGAATAGCAACCGATATTGACCCGATTGGCCGAGCAGTCGGATCATCTGTTGTCCTGCCTGCGATTTCAGATCGAGATAGCACGGTAGCCAACGAGGACCATGTTCTGCGTTGTAAAGAACAGTGATCCATAACACCATAGGGTGAGGTGCTTCTAGAAATAGGAATTGGTTGTAGCGGGTGCAGATTAGGCGCTTCTCGATTTCTCGCTGAGGCAACATAATCCACAGGGTGGATAGGACTTCTTGACTGGTGTGAAAGGGTTTTGGAAACACAATTTCGGCTGTCGGCATGTTGCTGGGCCAAGATACGAGCCGACAGAGTTCTTCAGGAGAAAGCGAACTGGGTTTTGTGGGATGAGGCGTGATGGGTTTCTTGGCGATCGCCTCCCCAATCCGCTGGCCCAACCGTCTACCTGTGCTAAATCGTTGCTCCAGAGGCTCTAATGCTTTGAGCACTTCAGCAATATTTTGGGGACGATCCTCAGCCGCCTTCGACAGACAGCTCATCACCAAGTTTTCCAGAGCCTTCGGAAGTTTGACGTTGGTGTTGGCCGTCTCAAACGTTCGAGGCTGTTGGAAGAGGTGGGTTTTATACCAGCCACCAAAGGTATGAGTTTCAGAGTGCAGGGGCATTTTCCCAGTCAGCATCTGAAACATCATGACCCCCAAGCTGTAGATGTCTGAGCGCCCGTCTAGCTCTCGTCCTTCCATCTGCTCCGGTGAAGAGTAGGCGAGTGTGCCCATAAAGCAGTTGGTCTGATTGCTGTCGGCCTGCAGCATTTTGGCAATACCAAAGTCGAGAATCTTGGTTAATTCTCCAAAGCTTTCATCCTCGCTGACTAAGATATTACTGGGCTTGATATCCCGATGAATGATGGGACAGATTTCTCCGTCGATCAGGATGCCCTGATGGGCGCACTGCAACCCGAGAGAAATTTGACGACAGAGTCCTAAAAAGCGTGGCAACGCAATAGGCTGGCGACTGATGATTTCGCTCAGGTTCTCTCCCTTCAAATACTCCATCACATAGAACGGCACCTCGTCTTGACTCACGCCATAGTCTGTGACGCGAACGATGTGCATGTTCTTTTGGCCTAGTAGGGCGCAGGTTGTGGCTTCTCGCTCAAAGCGATCGCGCATTCTCTGATTGAGGAGCGTCTGAGCCAGAAACTTAACTGCGACCGGCACACCGCCCAGCAGCATATCTTTGGCAGCATAAACACGTCCCATTGATCCCTGCCCAATGGGTTCCAGAATCTGATAGCGATTGGAGAGAATACAGCCGATATTGGGGTCTGTCATCATAGCTGTCCACTACCCCAAATCCTGTAAAAAACTGAGCAGTAGAGCAGCCATCTGCTGTACCAAGAGCAGCATCTTAAAGCAAACGACCAGAATCACGGGCTACCTCGAATTGCCGTATGGAACTCCTCAATCAGAACGACTTCTCCTCTTATCCGTGGCTGTTACAGAATCTATTGCCCTAATCAACCTGAAGCTCCAACCTTTGGTTGAGGAGTCTAACCTGCGTAGATGCCTGCAGTAGGTTCAGGAGAGAATCAGGACGACTGGAGGTAAAACAACACCCTATTGGTTGATTTTCAACCCAGGATAGAGGCAAAAAGTAGGCAAACTGTACCTAGGATAGATGACCTTATGCGTCTAGCTCTATAGCTACATAGGGTTATTCTAGCGAGTTAGCTCCTACTTCAGGGAGAGTTTAGAGATTGTTTAACGGGTTGGGGATATGCTAACTCCTGTGTTTGCCTCTAGTTGCCATAGCTTAATTCTGCGATCTGCCAATTACCGGATTTAACACCTTCTTTATTCAGAATGCCCAAGTCTACTCTGACTGCAACAACTCAAATCGTTTTCCCAGGGTTGAGATGATCCCCGTTTCAACGGCCCAGGTATGCCTCTAAAACCTGGATATTGCGCTGCACCTCTGCGGGAGTGCCGGAGGCCAAGTTGCGTCCTTCGGCCAAAACCCAAACGCGATCGCACAGCGACATAATCACATCCATATTATGCTCAATGATCAGAAACGAGATTCCCTCTTGATTCCACCTGACAATGTGTTCACAGATTTGATTGATGAGGGTCGGATTGACACCTGCAGCAGGTTCATCTAGCAAAATGAGTTTGGGCCGAACCATCAGCGCCCTGGCAATTTCTAGCAGTTTGCGTTGCCCTCCCGATAGAGCCCCGGCATACTCATGGGTCATATGCGACAGACCCACGGACTCTAAGATGGCGATCGCCCGTTCCCGTTGTTGCCGCTCTTCTGCCCGGACCCGACCAGGCTTTAACCAAACATTCCAGACTTTTTCTCCAGTTTGATGCTGAGCTGCCAGTAGCATATTTTCTAAAACTGAGAGCTTAGACAGCACTCGGGCCACCTGGAAAGTTCGCACTAAGCCCTGTTGAGCAATCTGGTGAGACTGCAAATGCTGAATGGGCGCGCCATCAAAAACTACTTTGCCTTGGTCAGGATTGAGAAAGTTGGACAGCAGATTAAACAACGTTGTCTTTCCAGCGCCATTGGGGCCAATCAGTCCGGTAATGCTGCCGGGAGCAACCTCAAGTGATGCATTCTCAACAGCTTTGATGCCGCCAAAACTTTTGGAGAGTCCATTGGCGCTCAGGAGGGGTTGAGACCCAGAGGCCAGACTAGTGGCGGACGGGTGTAAAACAGAGGCGTCATCATCGACCAAGGGTAAGTTCCTCCTTTTTCCCTAAAATACCTTGAGGCCGCCAAACCATCAGTACCATCAGCAGGAGGCCAATCATCATGATGCGGAAGGCTCCCAAGCGGGCGTCATCAAGCGGCATGATGTCGGCCAAGACAAAGCGGGTCAGGGTCTGATAGGCCCAGAAAACTGTGGCTCCTAGTAGGGTGCCGACGTTGCTCCCGGCTCCGCCCAACACGACGATGGTCCAAGCATTGAAGGTGACGAGGGGCTGAAAGTTGTCTGGATAAACTGTGGTGAGTTGCCAGGCATAGAAGGCTCCTGCGATGCCCGCAATCAGCCCTCCCAGCATTAAGGCTTGTAGCTTGTACCAAAACACATTTTTGCCTAAGGCTTTGGCCACTTCCTCATCTTCTCGAATGGCTTTGAGGACTCGTCCCCAGGGCGATCGCACCAACATTTCCAGAGCCCAAAATAACAGAGCGAGAGTAAGCAGCAGCAGCCACATCAAGCCTGTCTTGGTTGGGTTACGAGAATAGTGATAGACCGCTGACGATGCGATGCCATAGAGCCACAGGCCCAGAATTGTACAACTTGAAACTGACACCAGTGCCAGTCCTGTACTCCATTCCGGTAGGTGTGTTGCGGCCCATCGTGCCAACCAGACATACAACCAGCCAACGCCAAACAGAACGACCATCATTGTGATCCCAATGGCCCAAGGAGGAAGCAGATCGGCGGTTCTGAGCTGCCGCGCTCCTTGACCGACGCCATACAGTAGCACCATCAGAGAGCTGAGATAACCCAGCCAAACCAAGACACTTGTCAACAGGGCATGACGGGAGGTTTTTTTGAGCTGTAGTCTCATCCACCGCCAGAGCTGCCAAAATCCTAGGCCAACCACCACAGTCAAAATGGCAATCATCCCGATGCGGGTCAGCAGTGTGGGGCGAAACTCAGCTAGCGGCAGTGGAAAGCGCTGGACCCCAAACGAGCCTCTGGTCAGCCATTCTTCATTGAGTGCGATCAGGCGCACAATTTCAGAAACCCCGATGGTGACGATCGCCAGGTAGTCTTCCCGTAGTCGCAAGGTAGATAACCCGATCAGCAACCCCAAGACTGCGGCTAGCCCACCCCCTGCCAGCATGGACAACAGCATGGGGACTCCCGCTGCGCTGAGGAGCACGGTTGTGTAAGCCCCAATGGCCATGAAGGCTACGTGGCCAAAGTTAATGAGGCCTGTGAACCCCCATTGCAGGTTTAAGCCCAATCCAAAAATTGCGAAGATGCCTGTAAAAATAATCAGCGAAACAATGTAGCCTTCCATACCAATGCATTTTATTTTTTATTTAAAGTGATCAAACAGTCCGCTGTTGAGAATGCGGCTGGAGCAAGCATCGCTGGCTATGGAGCCTTGCATAAAGACTGGATTTTTGAGGGGTGAAGATCAATTCAATTGAGTTTGAATTGTACCGCATCGGGGAGGAGCGCCCGTATCACGAGTAACCAACGGAGGGGTCGCAAGCCCTCAAGAGACAGTGCCAGAGCGGGAATGTCGCCTAATTCCTGGCTTTTAAGACTAAAAACTGATTTTCCAGCCAGCTTCAATCGGTAAACTGTGAGTGACATACGCAATAGGTTGAGATTTCTATGGATGCCGCTGAACTCTGGCAACGCTATCAAGACTGGCTCTATTACCATGAGGGACTGGGGTTCTACCTTGATGTCAGTCGGATTCGGTTTGATGATGGTTTTGTGGAAAAGCTGCAGCCTAAGTTTGACAAAGCTTTTCAGGAGATGGTGGCACTTGAGGGTGGGGCGATCGCCAACCCCGACGAAGATCGAATGGTCGGCCATTACTGGCTGCGCGATCCAGACTTAGCGCCGACACCAGAACTTAAACGAGACATCCTTGAATCGCTCGAGCAAATTCATATCTTTAGCCAAAAAATTCATAGCGGCGCAATTCACCCTCCCAATGCCAAAAAGTTCACTGATATCCTGTCGATTGGCATTGGTGGTTCGGCTTTGGGGCCACAGTTCGTTGCAGAAGCTTTGGCTGCCGTTGATCCGCCCTTACGGATTCACTTCATCGACAACACCGATCCCGCTGGAATCGATCACGTTTTGGAGGAATTGGGCGATCGCCTCAACACCACTCTGGCTATTACTGTTTCCAAATCAGGTGGCACCCCCGAAACGCGCAACGGCATGCTGGAAATCCAACATGCTTATCAGCAGCGAGGACTCAACTTTTCGCAATATGCAGCAGCGATTACCGGTGAGGGCAGCAAGCTCGACCAAACGGCCAAGTCAGAAGGCTGGATAGCTCGTTTTCCGATGCATGACTGGGTGGGAGGCCGCACGTCGGAAATGTCGGCAGTTGGCTTACTTCCGGCGGCTCTGCAAGGAATTGATATCGACGCTATGTTGGCTGGCGCAAAAGAGATGGATGCAGTGACCCGCTTGCCTCAGCTCAAGCAAAATCCGGCGGCTCTGCTGGCGTTAGCTTGGTATTACGCAGGTAACGGCCAGGGCGAAAAAGACATGGTTGTGTTGCCTTACAAGGACAGCCTGTTACTGTTTAGCCGCTACCTACAGCAGTTGGTGATGGAGTCCCTGGGTAAGGAAAAAGATTTAGATGGTAAAACCGTCTATCAAGGGATTGCAGTCTACGGCAACAAGGGCAGTACCGATCAGCATGCTTATGTGCAGCAGTTGCGGGAAGGCGTGCCCAACTTCTTCATGACCTTCGTTGAGGTGTTGCGCGATCGCGAAAACAACTCCATTGCAGTTGAGCCCCAAGTCACCTCTGGCGACTATCTATCGGGCCTGCTGCAGGGCACTCGACAAGCGCTCTACGAAAATCGGCGAGACTCGATCACCGTCACCATTCCCGATGTCAGTCCTCGATCGGTGGGTGCTCTGATTGCCCTGTATGAGCGGGCTGTTGGCTTCTATGCCTCCTTAGTCAACATCAATGCCTATCATCAACCCGGGGTCGAGGCGGGCAAAAAAGCTGCAGCAGCGGTTCTAGACTTACAGCGTCAGGTGATTCAGGTGTTGCAGGAGGCTGGCAAACCTTTACCTTTGTCTACTTTGGCAGAGCAAGTGGGAGCCCCCGACCAAGTTGAAACCATCTATAAAATTGTGCGGCACTTGCATGCCAATCAGCGTGGCGTTGTGATGAATGGTCATCCAGGTCAACCCAATCGCATCACCGCTGCTGCCATTTAGCTCCTGCTATCTTGCGATCGCCATTTAGCTACCGCCATTTAGCTACCGTAATGCGACTGCTGGAATGTGGCTACTGCCAGGCGGTGGCTGAAGGTGGCTACAAAGCAGCAGCGTTGTAGGTTGAGGTGGTTCCGGCAACCCTTCAACCTCGGGTTGGACTTCCTAGAGTTGAACCCCCTAGAGTTGAGCCTCCTGGAGTTGGACCTCAGACCGGGCATTCATTCAAGCGGTTTCCCTGATTGGAGAGGAGGATGAATCTATATCACGTTTTGTCCAAGTTTGCTTTCTCTGAAAACAATTTTTATAATTAGGTTAGACAAAAAGTCTAGAAGACGAGAAATCTAGAAACATTTATAAAATTGCATAGCGAGGGCGTCACAATGGGACTAGCTCGACAAGTTGAAGTTCGTCCTCTTACCGCGATCAAAGGCGGAATGGCTGAGTTTTATACTCCCCAATCTAGCCATGAGACGATACTGGTGCAGATTCCAGCCGGGGCAAGAGATGACTTGTTTGTGCATCATTTTCAGACCGATCAGCTGCTGGTCGTCAAGGGAAGCTTTATCTTAGTGGTGCTCCAAAATCGTCAGTACAGCTACATTGCTTTGTGCGATCGCCATCCTACCGTTGTGACCATTCCCCGTGGCGTGCCCCACGGAGCAATCAACCTGAGCGATCAGCCCTGCGTCATGGTCAATGCGGTGCTTCGGCATGGACCAGCTCATGAGCGAGATTATCGGCCTTTGGTTCAGCCTTTCCCCTACGATATTGAATACGCTCAGACTTTAACGGCTCAGTTAGAGGCTCCTATTAAAGCTGTTTAATTATTCTGCAATGAGCACCTTCTCTCATCTGCCTATTCCGGTCCATTTTGATGCTCGCCGAGTCGGTGAAGTGTGGAAAGTTCCTTATCAGGCGCGAGCAGATGAGGCCAAAGCATGGGCCAAACAGCAGCATCTTCAACCTGCAGCCCAGGATCAGATGCGAATTTGTCTGCTAGCGATCGATGTGCAGAATACTTTCTGTATTCCTGATTTTGAGCTATTTGTCGGTGGGCGATCGGGAATGGGCGCGGTTGAAGACAACGTGCGACTGTGCGAGTTTATCTACCGCAATCTTGGCAACCTCACCGCGATCGCACCCACGCTGGATACTCATACGGCAGCGCAGATTTTTCATGCTGTGTTTTGGGTCAATGAGTCGGGTGAGCATCCTGCCCCCATGACGATGATTTCATTTGAAGATGTGGAGCAGGGGGTGTGGAAGGTGAATCCGGCGATCGCCCCCCATCTCCTCAAGCAAAGTTCCCAAAGCTCCCAAAGCTATGAAGATCTGCAAGATTATGCCCTGCACTACGCCAAGCAGCTAAATCTGGACAGCAAGTATCCCCTCACGATCTGGCCCTATCACTCCATGCTGGGAGGCATTGGCCATGCCCTAGTTTCTGCAGTAGAGGAAGCTTGCTTCTTTCACAACTTGGCCCGCGATAGCCAGACACACTTTGAGATCAAAGGAGGAAACCCTCTGACCGAAAACTACTCGGTCCTCAAGCCTGAAGTGTTGGAAGACCAGGGCGATCGCCCCATTGCCCAAAACAATACACCTTTTCTGCAAAAGCTGCTGGACTTCGACATTTTGATCATTGCAGGACAGGCTAAGAGCCACTGCGTTGCCTGGACCATCGACGATCTGCTAACCGATATTCAAGCTCAACAGCCCCAACTGGCCGAGCGGGTCTACCTGCTAGAAGACTGCACTTCGCCTGTGGTTGTCCCTGGAGTGGTCGATTTTACTGAGCAGGCCGATGCGGCTTTTCAGCGCTTTTCCGAAGCTGGAATGCATGTGGTGAAGTCTATCGAGCCGATCGAAACCTGGCCTGGGATTTCTTAGTAAGTCTTGGGTATAGGGTCTTAAGTCTGACCTGCGGGGCAGGGGTGTGCCAGTCGTGGGCAGATTTAAAACCGTCCTATAGCTCCCAAGGGAGTCAGAAAAAAAGGCTACATTATTTTCAACTGAGGCTTTAGCAAGCTGAAGTCTTGAGTTACCGTTCACTAGCGAATTCCAAAACGCCCCTCCGCTCATCAGTGACAGTCGGCCTCTTCTACACTTAGTAGCCACTAAATCGCAACTAAGTCGCAGCAAAAAGGCCAATCGGCTAAAGCTTTTGATTCTTTGGGAACTTTTTAGAATTGCTAGTGTCCTTCAACCAAGGAACATCTCATAGCATAATTGCGTCCATGAGTCATTCTTTTCCAGCATCCTGGTCAGCGGTTGAGGCGGCCAACTCTCAGGTCCCCGTACAAGCTGATAAGCTCTCCAACTACGATCTGATCCTGCAATGTCAGGCTGGCCTTCGTCCCGACAAAGTTGCTTTCGCAGAACTGCTGCGCCGCTACCAAGCTCATGTTGACAAGGTGCTATACCACCTGGCTCCAGACTGGTCAGATCGGGCTGATCTGGCTCAAGAAGTTTGGATTCGGGTCTACCGAAACATTCGGCGCTTACAAGAGCCAGCCAAGTTTCGGGGGTGGTTGAGCCGCATTGCGACTAACCTGTTCTATGATGAACTGCGCAAGCGGAAGCGGGTGATGAGTCCTGTGTCACTCGATGCTCCCCGCAGCATGGAAGATGGCGAGATGGATTGGGAAATCGCTTGCGTCGATCCTGGCCCTGCCGAAGAGTTGATCACCCGAGAATTTTACGATCAGCTGCGTGATGCGATCGCTGACCTACCGGAAGTTTTCCGGACCACGATTGTGCTTCGCGAAATTGAAGGCATGGCTTACGAAGAAATTGCTGAGATTACGGGTGTATCGCTGGGAACAGTCAAGTCTCGAATTGCCAGAGCCCGACAACGTCTGCAAAGCCAGCTTCAAAATTATTTGGAGAATTGAACGAACTCTTTTGGCTGTTTGATCGTCACATAAGGTAGCTGGAATGAGCCCGCATTATTGATAGGTGTCAATAAGTGTCTTTCGATTCGCCCCTAAAGACCTAGCCTACTTTGCTCCGGCTCACTCGGCTTCTGTAAAAAGGTTGATGAGTATATCGATGGATCTCAGCTAAAGTTTAGCTGACTTTCCTGGGCGGTTTATCTATGATTAACGTATACGCCCAGCTTTATCCATCGTTCTGTCTGACCTGGTAGTTTAGTCTCTGACTTTATTTCTTCCAAAGATGACCTCTAACCTTGATGCATATGACGATCCCAGGCAGCCACATCAAAGGAATAGGGTGGCACCTGAACGAGGAGAGAATGATCAGCCTATGGGCACCTCAGATAACCTAAAACGCGATCGCTTCGAACTTCTCAGCGCTTACCTGGATGGAGAGGTCACGGCCTCCGAACGCCGACAGGTTGAACAGTGGCTGAAAAGTGATCCATCCGCTCAGCATCTTCATGCCCGTCTGCTTAGGCTACGACAGGGTGTGCGAAATCTACCCGTTCCAGCCTCCGAACAGCCCGTAGAGCAAACGGTGAAGCGAGTCATTCGTCGCATCGACCGGGGACCCAGAATGGTGATGACTTGGGGGAGTGTGGCGATCGCCGCCGTCTTTGTCAGCGCCCTATTTGGGGATATTTCTGGAACACAGCGCTATCTGCCGCAAATGGTACAGTCACCGGATGCGTCCAGTGTCTCCACAGATGCCCTGATGATTGCCCTCGACCGTCCCGTCATTGACATTCCGAAGGCACCTGTATCAGGACCTTCTGACATGGTTGATATGTTGTATGTACCCAGTAGCGAAATTCGCTAGCTAGGCATGGAGTCTAGACGCTAGGGAGTTTCCCGGTCCAAACTCCCTCGGAGAGCCAGATGCCTCCCAGTTGTCCTGGTTGCTCTGGCAACATCCTATAAATCCATGCCCATCCCAGAGGTTGAAGGTTGAGGTCAAACACTTCAACCTTTTCGCGTTGGTATTCGTTTTCAGTTGCAGGCCGCTGCGGATCATAGTTTTCTAATGTATCTAGATCTCGTAGTACCTGCAGATCGCTAAAAGATAGCAGAAACCCGTAAATGGGGCGATCGCCCGCTGTCATGCCTGGATAACCAAACGGCAGGGCATAGAGTTGGCCGAAGGCGATCGCTCGACAAGTCTTGATGACTCGCTGGCTGCAATAGCGCGCATAGTTTGCCTCTCCAGGCTTCAGCGTGCCATAGACAAAGACATGAAACTCCTGATTTTCCGTTTCTAAATCCGTTTTCTCCATGCGGCCTAAGACCAGATTGACCTGAGCCAAATTCTATCGTGACCAACGATTCTACAAAATGCAGGCCGCCTGTGAATCGACAAAGCAAGTCAGCGTTTAGCTAAAGCAGCAGAAGCTCCGCACTCTGGCGATAGCCGAGCGTTGGGATGAATGCACCTGAGTTGACGATTCTACCCCAGAGTCGAATTCCAAGCGCCGCGTGGAACAGCGACGGGGTGGATGAGGAAACGAGCAGATGCTCATGATAAAATCGGGACATCTTGACCACCAATGCCGTAAGCGAAAACCAAGCTAATAGGTATGTGTTGCAAGAAAAAGTATGGGTCTTGGGAACCAGGACTCCTGCCCTTGGAGGCAATGTAAGACCAAGAGAACTACAGAGTTCTGGCGGCTGTTGCCATTGAATTGGGAAGCCCGTGCTGTACCGAAGGTCAGCGTCGGGTAGTTCACAATGGTTAGGCACAGTTCTGAACAACATGAAGAGGAGTTCCGTTCGTGGAGTCCCGTTATAACCCAGCAGCAATTGAGGAAAAGTGGCAAGAAATTTGGACTGAGCAAGCGCTAGACCAGACTTCGGAAGATACGGAAAAGCCGAAGTTCTACGCGCTGTCCATGTTTCCCTACCCGTCCGGCAATCTGCACATGGGGCATGTCCGGAACTATACCATTACAGATGTAATTGCTCGTGTGCATCGAATGCAGGGCTCTCGAGTGCTACATCCGATGGGTTGGGATGCCTTTGGCCTGCCTGCTGAAAATGCAGCGATCGATCGGGGTATCCATCCCGCTAAGTGGACTTACCAAAACGTTGACCAGATGCGGGCTGAGCTGAAGCGCCTAGGGTTGTCCTATGACTGGCAGCGCGAAGTTACCACCTGCTCGCCTGATTATTACCGCTGGACTCAGTGGATCTTCCTGCAGTTTTTGCAGGCAGGACTGGCTTACCAAAAAGAAGCGGCAGTAAACTGGGACCCCATTGATCAGACCGTGTTGGCGAACGAGCAGGTCGATAGTGAAGGAAAGTCTTGGCGATCGGGGGCGATCGTTGAGCGACGTCTACTGCGTCAGTGGTTCCTCAAAATTACGGACTATGCTGAGCAACTGCTTAATGATTTAGATCAACTAGAAGGCTGGCCTGAGCGCGTCAAGCTGATGCAGGCTAATTGGATCGGCAAATCGGTCGGCGCATATTTAGAATTTCCAATCGTTGGCCTGGATGACGAAAAAGTTGCCGTTTTCACGACCCGTCCTGATACGGTGTATGGTGTCACCTACGTGGTCCTGGCTCCTGAGCATCCTCTTACAGCCAAGGTGACTTCTCCTGAACAAAAAACTGCTGTTGAGGCTTTTGTTCAAAGCGTCAAAAATCAAACCGAACTAGAGCGAACCGCAGAAGACAAGCCTAAGCAGGGTATTCCGACGGGCGGCAAAGTCGTTAATCCCTTTACAGGGGAAGAAGTGCCGATTTGGATCGCTGACTATGTGCTCTACGAATATGGAACGGGCGCTGTAATGGGCGTTCCGGCTCATGATGGTCGTGATTTCGTATTTGCCAACCAAAACAAGCTGCCGATTCGCACCGTCATTGTTCCTGAGGGAGAAGATGTCTCCGAGCCACTGTCAGCGGCCTATACCGAACCTGGTGTGCTGATCAATTCGGGTGAATTTGACGCTCTACCTTCATCAGAGGCTAAACAGGCCATTATTGCCAAAGCTGAACAGGAAGGTTGGGGTAAAGCTCGAATTCAGTATCGCCTGCGCGACTGGTTGATTTCTCGTCAGCGTTACTGGGGTGCGCCGATTCCGGTGATTCATTGCCCCAGCTGCGGGACAGTGCCAGTCCCCGACGAAGATTTGCCGGTTTTGCTTCCCAACGATGTGGAGTTTTCGGGTCGTGGCTCGTCGCCTTTGGCCAAACTTGAATCCTGGATTAACGTCCCGTGCCCGACCTGTGGTACGCCTGCCAAGCGGGAAACCGACACAATGGATACCTTCATTGACTCCTCGTGGTACTTTCTGCGCTACCCCGATGCTCGCAATGATGGGCAGGTATTTGATCCAGCTAAGACCAATGATTGGATGCCAGTCGATCAGTATGTGGGCGGCATTGAGCACGCCATTTTGCACCTACTATATTCGCGCTTTTTTACAAAAGTGTTGCGCGATCGCGGCTTACTCAACTTTGGTGAACCCTTTAAGCGCCTCCTGACGCAAGGGATGGTGCAGGCTTTGGCCTATAAAAATCCCTTAACGGGCAAATATGTTGCTGCGGCTCAGGTTGATCCAGCCGATCCCAAAGATCCTGAAACAGGCGATCCGTTAGACGTTGTGTACGAAAAGATGTCGAAGTCTAAGTACAACGGTATCGATCCGGGACAGGTGTTGAAGAAGTATGGTGCTGATACGGCGCGAATGTTTATTCTGTTTAAGGCTCCTCCTGAAAAAGATCTGGAATGGGACGATGCCGATGTGGAAGGGCAGTTTCGTTTCCTTAATCGGGTTTGGCGACTCGTCACTGAGTTTGCAGGTCGGCAACAGAGTTCAGCCCCTCGTCAAGCTGCCGCCTTGGAATCACTTAGTAAGCCTGAAAAAGATTTGCGATTTGCAATTCACAATGCGATTCAGCAGGTCAGTGAGGACTTAGAGGGAGAGTACCAGCTGAATACAGCAGTCTCTGAGCTGATGAAGCTGAGTAATGCGCTATCGGATGCTCCTTGCAAAGATTCTCCAATTTATGTGGAGGGGATCGAAACGTTAGTGCTGCTCTTGGCTCCTTTTTCGCCTCACCTGACTGAAGAGCTGTGGCAAGCTCTAAACCATCAAGATTCTGTGCATCATCAACGCTGGCCTATCGTCGATCCTTCTGCCCTGGTGGTAGATGAGATTCCGCTAGTCATTCAGATTATGGGCAAAACGCGAGGTACTATTCAGGTCCCGGCCCAGGCAGACAAGCAGGCGCTAGAGCAGTATGCGCGTGAGTCCGAACTTGCCCAACGTTATATCTCTGGCAAGGAGATCAAAAAGGTGATTGTGGTGCCAGGCAAGCTAGTTAACTTTGTGGTGGTTTGATCAACAACCTGGTTTGCAAATAGTTTGACGAACCAGGTTGGCAAACTTGGCATTACTGTACAGAAACTACCAAAGATCATTGCAGTGCTCCGCCTATACCATTCTGCGGTTAGGGAGAAGAACTTGGGGTGAGATTATCCTGTCAAAATCTTGCTGAAGCTGTTTTCTGGGCTGATTGAGCCATCTCTAGATCTCAGGGCAAGATTTGGAGAGTCTGGTGGAAAATGCTACATTGCTCATACGGTTCATACTGCTTAACCGAGTGCTAGAGAATGCTTGGTTTACTTTCGATAGGAGATTCATGAAGCTCGACTTGATCTTTTGCCTACTGGTTGGGGTTGTTCTAACATCTGCTACAGGCTGTTCTGTGACGGTATTGGGGCGATCGCCTCAAACTTCATCTTCTGCCGCGATGGCTCAGGAGCCTAGCATGGTTGCAGACCCCTATCTGGCTGAGACCAAAGTGATGTTGGTGAGCTTGGAAAACCAGATGAGGGAAGTTGAGCTGCGGTTGTTTGATCATGAAGCCCTACCCTTTTCAACCTATATCCCAGTCGAGGGCTTTACTGAGCAGGTAGAGCCAGGGCAAACGGGTATAGCCGCTCGGTTTTCTTTTAAATCACAGGGCGATCGCCCCGACAATGCCTATGTTTACTTTTGGGTTCCTAAGTCAGATCTGACCGTAGAAGCAATCCAGACACAACTCTTGGGCACTCACGGGTTGTTGGCTAAAGAGAACTGGCGGATGACCGATCGCACGGCAGTTGTTGCCTATCCCTGGGTAAAAGAAAAGATTGTCTATGAACAGCAAACCGCCCAAGGTCCTCAATCGGGAGCCATTTTTATTGGTGAGCAGGATGGCAAAGCTTTCTATGCTGTGACTTCTTATCCTTTGACTGAGCGCGATCGCTTCGAGTCTCAAGCGGCCCTCATCTTAGAAAATCTAGAGTTTAGAGACTAGGTTCCCTGGTCTTTAAAGTCTCTGGTCTTTGCAGATCGTTCTATTTTTCAAATTAAATTCAAATTAAAAAGGGGAGGGGTTGCAAATAGCCCCTCCCCTTTGAGTTGAATATTGGCGGTTGACGAAAAGGCTGTTTTCGTTAACCTAGTACACCATCTGCTTACGCCTGAATCATGAAGTCAGTAGCCAGAATGCTGGGGTTCCCACTCAGCGTTGCAAACTGGCTCCCCGCACCTAAGCCGCCCTCTGCCCTATTCTCGTTGTAGAACAGTTGACCACTACCTTGGTTGTACACAATCAGGGCACCGTTGGTTGCAACATCAGCCTCGGTGTTGACGATGGCGAAGTCTGTCACAACGCTAAAGCCAATTCCGACAGCACTGCTGAGCCTAGTAAAGGTTGTTTTGTCTAGAACAATCTTGTCCGAGCCTGCCTCAAAATCGGTAATGTTGTCTAGCCCAATCGTTGCGGCATTGAAGGTTGTACCTATATCAAAGACAAAGTGATCGTTGCCCAAACCACCTGTGAGGGTGTCATTGCCTGCTCCACCGACCAAGATATCATTGCCATCACCACCTATAAGGGTGTCATCGCCAGCTTCACCCCTTAGATCGTCATCACCGTTTCCCCCGTCGATCGTGTCATTACCACCTCCCCCTCTGAGAAGGTTGTTGCCACTGTTGCCGCGCAGGATGTTGTTGCCTGCGTTTCCAGTGCCGTCAAGATTTGCTGAGCCAGCCAGGGTCAGGTTCTCTAGATTGACGTTTAGGCCACTAGCCAAACTGAAGGTAATGCTCGAAATAACCGTATCAGTGCCTTCTCCAGCAGCTTCAATGATTGTGTCATTCACGTTGTCGATCATGTAAGTATCATTGCCCTGTCCACCAATTAAGGTGTCCGCTCCGGCTCCGCCATTCAGAGTGTTGTTGCCGCTGTTACCTGTGATGGTGTTGTTGCCAGCATTACCAATGCCATTTGTATTGGCTGTTCCGGTGAGGGTGAGGTTTTCGACATTTTCCCCTAGTGTAAAGGTGACAGTGGAGAACACTGAATCAATCCCATCGTTAGCAGCTTCGACGACCTGATCATCTGCGCTATCAACATAGTAGGTGTCATCGCCTGCACCACCGATCATGACATCGCTCCCCCCTCTGCCATCCAGGACGTTGCTGCCGCTGTTGCCAATCAGGGTATTGTTGAGATCGTTTCCGAAACCGTCGATGCTGGCAGCCCCGGTGAGGGTGAGGTTTTCAACGTTGAGTCCCCTCTCATTTAAATCAAATGTTAGGCTTGACTCAATCGTATCAATGCCTTCATTCAGATTTTCAATGATGATGTCACCAGCATCGTCCACCACATAGGTGTCATCGCCAGCGCCACCGATCATGGTGTCTGCGCCGCTGCTGCCATCTAGTCGGTTGTTGCCGCTGTTGCCGCGAATGGTGTTGGCAAGTTCATTACCTTTGCCATTCAGATCCGCGGTTCCGAGTAGGGTCAGGTTTTCGACGTGTGCGCCTGAGGTGCTGAGGTCAAAGGAAATGCTGGCGTTAACTAAATCCGTACCTTCTGCGGCAGCTTCAGTCACAATATCGCTGACGTTATCGACGAAGTAGGTGTCATCGCCCAATCCACCGATCAGCACATCTGCACCCGCGCCACCATCCAGGATATTGTTACCGCTGTTGCCAGTAATGGTGTTGTTCAGCGCGTTACCGATTCCTTCCAGGTTAGCCGTTCCAATCAGTCTCAGGTTCTCAACATTGGCACCCCTTGTGGCGAGGTTGAAGCTAATGCTAGAGCGAATCAGGTCAATCCCTTCATCGGCATTTTCTACAACCACGTCGCCTGCGTCACTGACATGATAAGTGTCGTCACCCAGACCGCCCAGCATGGTGTCGTCGCCTGCGCCACCAATCAGGGTGTCGTTGCCTGCGCCACCGCTAAGGGTGTTGTTCCCACTGTTGCCAGTAATGGTGTTGTTGAGGTCGTTGCCTGTTCCAGTAAAGTTGCCCGATCCAGTCAGGGTGAGATTCTCAACGTTTACACCGTTGTTGGCTAGGTTGAAGGAGTCACTAGCAATCACGAGGTCGATGCCACCATTGAGGTTTTCAATGATGCGATCGCCCAGGTTGTCCACCATGTAGGTGTCATCACCCGCACCGCCAATCATGGTGTCGGCCCCTTCTCGACCGTCCAGAATGTTATTGCCGCTGTTGCCGCGCAGGGTATTGTTTAAGCCATTTCCTGAACCATTCAGATTCTCTGTGCCCAACAGGGTAAGGTTTTCAACGTTGGCTCCCTTCGCAGCGAGATCAAAGCTGATGGTAGAACGAATGGTGTCAATCCCTTCATTCTCCAGCTCGGTCACAACATCGTTTTCGCTGTCTACCAAATAGGTATCGTCACCTCGACCACCAATCAGGCGATCGTCCCCAGCTCCACCATCCAGGATGTTGTTGCCACTGTTGCCCGTGATCGTGTTGTTTAGGGCGTTGCCTGTGCCGTCAATGTTGCCTTCACCTGTCAGAGTCAGGTTCTCAACGTTGTCGCTGAGCGTGTAGGACGCACTGGCAAAAACCAAATCAATACCTTCACCACCGCCTTCAATAATCTGATCGACAGAAGTATCAACAAAGTAGGTGTCATTACCAAAGCCACCAATCAAGACATCATTGCCAGCTCCACCATCCAGGACATCATCCCCATTTCCACCTCGTAGGGTATTGGTGCCGCTGTTGCCAATAATTGTATTGGCCAGGTCATTGCCCGTGCCGTTGAGATTTCCGGTTCCGGTCAAGATTAAGTTTTCAACGTTTGCACCATTGGTGCTGAGGTCAAATGAGACACCAGAGAAGATCGTATCGATTCCTTCATTGACGGCTTCAATGACTCTGTCATTGACATTGTCTACAAAGTAGGTGTCATTGCCCTTGCCGCCCATTAGGGTGTCGGCTCCACCCCGACCATCCAGCACGTTGTTGCCATCGTTGCCGATAATTGTGTTGGCCAGTTCGTTGCCCAAGCCATCAATGTTATTAGTGCCAAGCAACGTCAGATTCTCAACATTAGCTCCTCTCGCTGCGAGGTCAAAGCTGATGGTGGAACGGACGGTGTCAATGCCCTCACCCACCGCTTCAATCACTGTATCTCCGGCATTATCAACGATATAGGTGTCGTCACCCTTACCACCGACAAGGGTATCTGCACCGCCTCGGCCATCCAGCAGGTTGTTGCCATCGTTGCCAATGAGGGTATTGTCAAAACCGTTGCCAGTCCCGTCAATATTGGCAGTTCCGGTCAACGTTAGGTTTTCAACGTTTGCGCCATTGGTGCTGAGGTCAAAGGTGATGCTGGACAGAATGGTATCAATGCCTTCATCGGCATTTTCGATGACGGTGTCGCCGGCATTGTCTACAACATAGGTATCGTTGCCTGTCCCTCCGGTCATCGCGTCAGCGCCTGTACCACCATCGAGGTAGTCATTGCCCGCTCCGCCAACCAGGACATCATTGCCACCCCGGCCTTCTAAAATGTTGTTGCCACTGTTACCACTGATCGTGTTGCCGACGTTGTTGCCAATACCATTGATATTTGCAGAGCCGCTGAGTGTGAGATTTTCAACATTGGCAGCATTTTCGGTGAGGTTAAAACTAACACTAGAGATGATGGTGTCAGTCCCTTCATCCGCCTGCTCTATCACCGTATCAGACACGTTATCTACGATGTAGGTGTCGTCACCCGCACCGCCAATCATCGTGTCAGCACCGCCTCGGCCATCGAGGGTGTTGTTGCCGCTGTTGCCGCGCAGGGTATTGTCGAAACTGTTGCCCGTTGCGTTGAGATTGGCTGTTCCCAGTAGAGTCAGGTTCTCAACATTTGCGCCGCGAGTCGTGAGGTCAAAGGATACGCTAGAGCGAACTGTATCGAGCCCTGCATTCTCTTCTTCAATGACAACATCGTTATCGTTATCCACGACGTAGGTGTCATTACCCATACCACCGATCATAGTGTCAGCACCACCTCGGCCATCAAGGATGTTGCTGCCGCTGTTGCCAATGATCGTGTTGTCTAGCTCATTACCGGTTCCCTCTAAGTTTCCTGTTCCCAGGAGGGTGAGGTTCTCGACGTTTTGGCCTTTGGTGGTGAGGTTGAAAGAAACGCTGGAGCGAATAGTGTCAATTCCTGCATTGGCCGCTTCAATGACGATGTCATTATCGTTATCGACAATGTAGGTGTCATCGCCTGCGCCACCCATCATTGTATCAGCGCCAGCTAGACCATTGAGGACGTTGTTGCCGCTGTTGCCAATGATCGTGTTGTCTAGCTCATTGCCTGTTCCGTTGATATTGCGATCGCCCAGCAAGGTCAGATTTTCAACGTTCTGGCCATTGGTGCTGAGGTTAAAGCTAATGCTGGCGTTGATGGTGTCTGTCCCTTCTCCATTCTGTTCAATGACCACATCATCGTCACTGTCTACGAAGTAGGTGTCATCTCCCGTGCCGCCAGTCATGACATCATTGCCTGTGCCGCCATCTAAGATGTCGTTGCCTGCGTTGCCAGTCAGAATGTCATTGCCTGCGCCACCCTCAAGACGGTTATTGCCCCCGTTGCCAGTGATCGTATTTGCCAGTTCATTGCCAATGCCATCAATGTTGCCATTGCCCGTCAAGATCAGGTTTTCAACATTAGCGCCGTTGGTGACCAAATTGAAAGAAACGCTGGAGCGAACGGTGTCAATCCCGCCATCTGCTTCTTCAATGACGGTGTCGCCCACCTCATCTACAATGTAGGTGTCATCGCCAGCGCCACCAATCATTGTGTCGGCACCACCCCGACCATCCAGGGTATTGTTACCGCTATTGCCTCGAAGAGTATTGGCAGTAGCATTGCCTGTTGCATTGAGGTTGGCAGATCCAGTTAGAGTGAGATTCTCAACGTTGAGGCCGTTCGTGCTGAGGTCAAAGGTAATGCTGGACTGAATCGTGTCAATTCCTGCGTTGACATCCTCTGTAACAACATCGCCAATGTTATCAACAATATAGGTGTCGTCACCGAGGCCCCCAACCATCACATCAGCGCCAGCTCGGCCATCCAGGATGTTGTTGCCGCTGTTGCCAGTGATTGTATTAGCCAGCTCATTACCGGCACCATTGATGTTGCCAGCTCCGGTCAGAATCAAATTCTCGACGTTCTGGCCATTGGTGCTGAGGTCAAAGTTGACGCTGGCATTGATGGTGTCAATTCCTTCGTTGCTGTTTTCAATGACTCTATCAGCAGAGCTATCAACAAAATAGGTATCGTTGCCCGTGCCGCCAATCAGAACATCATTACCACCCCGACCGTCAAGGATGTTGTTGCCACTGTTGCCAAGGATGGTGTTGTCTAGGTCATTGCCGATACCGTTAATGTTGGCTGTACCTGTCAAGGTTAGGTTTTCAACATTGGCTCCTTTGGTGCTGAGGTCAAAGGAAATGCTGGAAAGAACTGTGTCCAGCCCTTCTTCTAGTTCCTCAACGACAACGTCACCCACATTATCGACAATGTAGGTATCGTCGCCTGCCCCACCGCGCATGACATCGGCTCCACCCCGACCATCCAGGATGTTATTGCCGCTGTTGCCAATGATGGTGTTGTTCAGCTCATTGCCCGAACCGTTGATGTTGTTGCTACCTGTTAAGGTAAGATTTTCAACGTTTTGGCCGTTGGCTTCTAGGTCAAAGGTGATGCTAGCACGGATGGTGTCGATGCCTTCGTTGGCGAGTTCTGTGACGCGATCGCCCACATTGTCCACCATGTAGGTGTCGTCGCCCGCTCCCCCGATCATCACATCAGCACCTGCACGGCCATTCAGCGTATTGTTGCCGCTGTTGCCACGCAGGGTATTGTTGAGGTCGTTGCCAAACCCATTGATATTGTCGGTGCCCGTGAGAGTCAGGTTCTCAACATGATCGCTGAGAGTATAGGTGACACTGGCTCTGACTAAATCAGTTCCTTCCCCCTCACCTTCAATGACCACATCACCGGCATCGTCTACCTCATAGGTGTCGTTGCCAACTCCTCCAGTCATGGTGTCAGCTCCGACACCACCGTCTAGCGTGTCGTTTCCGGCACCGCCAACCAGAACATCATTGCCTGCACCACCATTTAAGGTGTTGTTACCCTCGTTGCCAATGATGGTGTTAGCTAGCTCATTCCCTGTGCCATCAATGTTACCGACTCCAGTCAGGGTTAAATTTTCGACGTTAGCACCGAGTGTGTAGGAAATACTGGCATTAACCAAATCGATTCCTTCATCGGCAGCTTCTGCTACCACATCGTTGGTGTTGTCTACGATGTAGGTATCGTCTCCGGTGCCACCCGTCATATTGTCAGCACCGATGCCGCCATCCAGGATATCGTTCCCAGCACCGCCGACCAAGACATCATTGCCTGCACCACCATTCAGGGTATTGTTGCCCTGATTGCCAGTGATGGTGTTGGCGAGATCGTTGCCTGTGCCGTTGATGTTTTCAGTGCCAGTGAGCGTTAGATTCTCAACGTTGGCACCAAGCGTATAGGAAATACTGGCATTGACAAGGTCTGTTCCTTCATTGGAGCCTTCAACTACGACATCTCCGGTGTTATCCACGAAGTAGGTGTCGTCTCCGGTGCCACCCGTCATTATGTCAGCGCCAACGCCACCATTGAGCGTATCGTTGCCCGCGCCGCCAATCAATGTGTCATTGCCGCCGCCCCCGTTCAAGACGTTGTTGCCACTATTGCCGGTAATGATGTTCGCTAAATCATTTCCAGTCCCATCAATATTGTCTACGCCTGTCAGAGTAAGGTTTTCAACATTTGTGCCCAACGTATAGGAGATGCTAGCTCTGACTAAATCAATGCCTTCGCCAGAGTTTTCAATCACGACATCGCCAATGTTGTCGACGATGTAGGTATCATCCCCTGTGCCGCCTGACATCGTATCAGCACCCATACCACCGTCTAGCGTATCGTTGCCACCCCCGCCGTTTAGAACATCGTCACCTGCAGCCCCACTCAAAGTATTGTTGCCGCTATTCCCGGTGATGGTGTTGGCGAGTTCATTTCCGGTGCCGTTGATATTGCCAAAACCTGTCAAGGTAAGATTTTCGACATTGGCTCCCAATGTGTAGGTGATACTGGCTCTCACCAGGTCGATTCCCTCATTACTGGCTTCTGTAACCACATCACCTAAGTTGTCTACAACGTAGGTGTCATTGCCAGTACCGCCGATCATTGTGTCAGCTCCAATACCGCCGTCTAGGGTATCGTCACCTGCACCACCCCAGAGCATGTCGGCACCAGCTCCGCCATTTAGGACGTTATTGCCATCATTGCCCGTAATGGTGTTGCTGAGATCGTTTCCAGTGCCGTTGATGTTATCGTTTCCAGTTAAGGTCAGATTTTCAACGTTGGCTCCCAACGTGTAAGAAATACTGGCATTAACCAGATCAATGCCTTCTGCGGCATTTTCGATGATGACATCTGCGGTATTGTCCACAATATAGGTGTCGTCACCTGCGCCGCCTCGTAGTGTGTCAGCTCCGATGCCGCCATCTAGGATGTTGTTGCCGCTATTACCAACAATGGTGTTTTCAAGGTTGTTTCCTGTTCCGTTGAGGTTGCTGGAGCCGGTTAATGTCAGGTTCTCGACATTAGCCCCTAGCGTGAAATCAACGCTAGAGAAAACGATGTCGGTTCCTTGGTTTGCACCCTCTATTACGGTATCCCCAACATTATCTACGATGTAGGTGTCGTTACCACCACCACCGTTCATGGTGTCAGCACCCTCGCCCCCATCTAGGTAGTCGTTCCCGGCTCCTCCTTGAAGGGTGTCATTGCCGAGACCACCCATCAAGATGTCATCTCCGGCTCCACCTGACAGAATGTTGTTGGCATCGTTGCCCGTCATGGTATTGGCCAACTCATTGCCTGTGCCGTTGATATTACCAGCACCTGCAAGTCGAAGGTTTTCAACATTGGCAGCAAGAGTGACATCCACAGTGGAAATGACTAGATCGGTTCCAGCTCCCACACCTTCAATGACAGTATCGTTGAGATCGTCAATGATATAAGTGTCGTTACCAGTCCCACCGATCAGGGTGTCGGCTCCTTCCCCACCATTCAAAGTGTCGTCGCCCGCCCCCCCGTTGAGGGTGTTGTTGCCGCTATTACCAATGATGGTGTTGGCTAATCCGTTGCCTGTGCCGTTAATGTTGGCCAAACCGACGAGGGTCAAATTCTCAACATTGGCTCCCAAAGTGTATGAGATGCTAGCCTCAACAAGATCAATGCCTTCTCCGCTATTCTCAATAACAACATCTCGGAGATTGTCTACAACGTAGGTATCGTCTCCAGTGCCGCCGCGCATCGTATCAGCACCACTACCACCATCGAGAAAATCATTGCCAGCGCCGCCTTCTAGGGTGTCAGCGCCACCCCCACCTCTCAAAATATTATTGCCGTTGTTACCAATGATGGTGTTGGCTAGGGCGTTACCTATACCGTTAATGTTGTCATTTCCAATCAGCGTTAGGTTCTCGACGTTAGCACCATTGGTGGTGAGATTAAAGCTAATTTCTGCGACAACAGTATCTAGCCCTTCATTGGCATTTTCGATGATAGTGTCATTGGAATCCCGAATGATGTAGATATCATCTCCCGTACCGCCAATCAGGGTATCAGTTCCGGCTCCGCCATCTAGCGTATCGTTGCCCTCTCCCCCAATCAGCGTATCATCCCCTGCTCCGCCCTCCAGGGTATTATTGCCACTGTTGCCAGTGATCGTGTTGTCGAGGTCGTTCCCAGTACCTCGAAGGTTGTCATTTCCAGCCAGGATCAGGTTCTCGAGGTTGCTACCGAGTGTGTAGAACTTCAAGTTAGAGATAACGGTATCCGTGCCACCATCAAAGTTTTCTGCAATGGTGTCACCGTTATTATCAACAACATAGGTGTCATCACCCTGACCACCAGACATGGTGTCGGCACCTGCCCCACCGTCTAGATAGTCATTTCCGTGTCCACCGTCTAAGAAATTGTCGCCACTATTGCCAATGAGGGTGTTGTCGAGGTCGTTGCCAAAGCCATCAATGTTCTCTGTGCCTGTTAAAGTCAGGTTCTCAATGTTGTCGCCAAGACTAAAGGTAATGTTGGAGAGTACGGTGTCAATACCGCCGCCCGGAGCCTCAATAATGTTGTCTCCGGCATTGTCAACCACATAGGTGTCGTTGCCTGCTCCGCCAATCAGGGTATCAGCACCTGCTCCGCCATCGAGATAGTCATCTCCAGCACCACCGTCAAGGACGTTGCGCCCTCGGTTGCCGATGATGGTGTTTGCTAATCCATTTCCTGTTCCGTTGATGTTGCTGGTACCGAGCAAGTTGAGATTTTCAACGTTATCGGTCAAGACATAACTAATCGTAGAATTGACAGTATCAATACCTTGATTGGCGTTTTCAACAACTACATCGCCGACATTGTCAACGACGTAGGTATCGTTGCCGGCCCCGCCACGCATCGTGTCTGCACCTGCTCCACCGTCTAGCAGGTCGTTACCTGCTCCACCGTCTAAGATGTCATCGCCTGCTCCGCCTTCTAAAACATCGTTACCGCCACCGCCTCTAAGGACATCGTTGCCATCACCGCCGCTGAGAGTATTGTTGCCTGCGTTGCCAGTGATGGTGTTGTTGAGGGTGTTTCCGGTACCGTTGATCGCTCCGCTGCCTTGCAGAAGGAGGTTTTCAACATGATTACCTAAGGTGTAGCTGATAGAAGCTCGAACGGTATCAATGCCTTCGTTGGCGCGTTCTGTGACGATATCGCCCACATTATCAACGACATAGGTATCGTTGCCGGCACCACCGCGCATCGTGTCTGAGCCTGTCCCACCATCCAGGATGTCGTTGCCAGCTCCACCATCCAAGATATCGTTACCGTCGCCGCCCCTAAGGATGTCACTACCGCCACCACCTCTCAGAACATCGTTGCCGGCCCCACCATTGAGGGTATTGTTGCCTGCGTTTCCCGTGATGGTGTTGTTGAGGGTGTTTCCGGTGCCGTTGATATTACCAGTACCCTGTAAGAGAAGGTTTTCGAGGTTGGCTCCTAATTTGTAGCTGATGGAAGCTCGAACCGTATCTATACCTTGGTTGACGAGTTCTGTGATGCGATCGCCCGTCCTATCCACGACATAGGTATCGTTGCCAGCTCCACCGCGCATGATGTCTGCACCCGTACCGCCATCTAGCAGGTCGTTGCCGTCACCACCATCTAAGATATCGTTGCCGTCGCCACCCCTAAGGATGTCATTACCGCCACCACCTCTGAGGACATCATTACCACCGAGCCCATTGAGGACATTGTTGCCTGCGTTGCCTGTAATGGTGTTATTTAAGGCATTTCCGGTGCCGTTGATATTACCAGTACCCTGTAAAAGAAGGTTTTCGAGGTTGGCTCCTAAGGTGTAGCTGATAGAAGCTCGAACAGTGTCGATGCCTTCATTGGCTTTTTCAACGACGCGATCGCCCGCATTATCCACCACATAGGTATCGTTGCCAGTTCCACCGCGCATGGTGTCTGCACCCGCACCGCCATCTAGCAGGTCGTCGCCTTCTAGACCGATCAGCAAGTCGTCGCCGCCAAGTCCATACAGTTGATCATCGCTGCTAGTTCCTCTGAGTGTGTTGTTCCCAGAGTCGCCTCTTACAATTGCCATGTCTCTTACCTTTTATCAGGGCTAAATAATTCAAAAAACAGGAAAGCTTACAGAAAAGTTAGGAGCTTTTTTAGTCCGAGAAGCATATACAAAGCTCAAAAATACTTCTAGAGTGAGAATGCTTCAGCTTGATTTTTTTTGGCATTCGAGATAATACGCAAGTAAATGAAAAACCTCGCGATCGCAAAGCAGTTTCTCTGGGTATTCAACTAGGCCACTCAGCAAAATTACTTACTAAGCGTGAGGGACTGGAGAAGCGTTGAGCGATCTTTAACCGTAGCTGAAATTAGATTACCCATTTAGGTCTCCGTAAGTTACATAACCTGCTGAATTTCAGAACCAATATCTACAATGCTTGGATTGATGTATCTACAACCTATTTCCCTAACCTGAGTAAATCCGTGGACTCAGTAAAAATAATGACGTTTCTGTATTATTTGGATCTTGATCGACAACTTGAACTTGCCTCGTGTAAATGCTCATCTGAGGTCACAAGCATTCTGAGCTTTGTATCTATTTAACTTAGGATTTATCAGCCTGACGAAATCGGCCTCCTAGTTCAAATGTGCGGGAAGCCAAGAAAATATATTTAGTTCTAATTTTATTTATTAAGTTGTCATGTAGGGATAGGGCTATCTTGCTGATTGCAAATAACACCAGCTAAGCAGAAAACTAACTGAATTAAAAATAGTAAAGACAATCAAAGTTTATTTTATAAAGTATAAATAAGCAGATTAAAGCGCTTTTATTTTCTATCAAAACTATTGAGCGCCGTCCTCAGTATTCCCACAGGGACAAAAGACCTAACATTCCTGTGGGAAATAAACTTTGCTGAGGAAATTTGTCGAGTAGGTCTATACAGGTAGCGCCGGATCTGGCTGAGCAGTGCCTACCGAACCTGAGTAAACGAGGCCCCGCTGCATGTCTAGCGTTAGGATTGTGCCATCTCGAATGATTTCAGTTGCGTTTTTGACGCCTACAATGACCGGGACACCCAGGCGCAGCCCGATGATGGCGGCATGACTGGTTAAGCTATCATCTTCAGTTACGATGCCAGACGCTTTCCGAATGGCTTCCACAAAGTCGGCGGTGGTGCTGGAGGCAACCAAAATTTCACCTGGATTGAAATTGCCTATTTCTAGACTGCTATGGGCCACCCTAGCCTTGCCGCTAATGGAGCCTTGCCCAATGCCAATTCCTTTGCCCAGAACGGCAGTGACCATCTCAACCTTGATGAGATCAGTTGAGCCGGCTACCCCTTGTAGAGTTCCCGCCGTCATGACCACCAGATCTCCTTCAGATAGGAGGAGTTTCTCTTGAGCTACATTTAGCGCGGCTTGAAAGGTTTGCCCTGTAGAGGGTAAATCCAGAATGAGTAGTGGTTTCACCCCCCATACCATCTGAAGTTGCCGAGCGACGTCAACGTGGGGCGTAATTGCCAGAATTGGGGTGGTGGGACGAAACTTAGAAACGTTGCGAGCGGTAGCTCCTGTTTTTGTAAGTGTCATAATGGCCGCCGCTTGAAGCTGGCTTGCGATCCGGCCTACCGCTTGACTGATTGCATTGGGAATGGAACGCCCTGGTGGCTCGTCAAAGTTGCGGTTGGCAGGCTGCTCTTGCTCAATCCGGTTGGCGATCCGTGCCATTGTTTCGACGGCTTCGACTGGATACTTGCCGACGGCAGTCTCGTTGGAGAGCATAACGGCATCTGTGCCGTCTAAGATGGCGTTGGCTACGTCAGAAATTTCGGCTCGGGTAGGACGAGGATTACTCACCATGCTGTCTAGCATTTGGGTAGCTGTAATCACTGGGATGCCTAAACGGTTGGCAGTTGCGATCAGGCGTTTTTGCAAGATCGGGACATCTTCAGCTGGAAGCTCAACGCCTAGATCGCCTCTGGCAACCATGACGCCATCACAGATAGACAGAACCGCTTCCATCTGTTCGATCGCCTCGTGCTTCTCGATTTTGGCGATGACGGGAACATGCTTGCCGGCGCTAGAGATGAGCTCTTTGATTTCGAGCACGTCTTGGGGATTGCGAACAAAGCTTAGGGCCACCCAATCTACACCCTGATCAAGCCCAAACATGAGGTCTTGACGGTCTTTGTCTGTGAGAGCCTTGATGGATAAGTAAACTCCTGGGAAGTTGACCCCCTTGTTGTTGGAGAGCACTCCTGCGACGACTACGCGGCAGTGCAGCTGGGAATTTTCTTTATCGACTGCTTCTACCACCATTTCGACCCGGCCATCATCTAGCAGGATTGTGGCTCCTTCTGGAACTTCATCTGCAAGCGTTTCGTAGGTGACGGAGCTGATTTCCTGGGTGCCAGGTAGGATTTGGCTGGTCAGGATGAAGGGGTCGCCTTTCTTCAGCGTGATGGAACCATTCTCAAATCGCCCTAGCCGAATTTTGGGTCCTTGCAGGTCTTGCAAAATTCCCACGGGCTGGTTGAGCTCAAATGAAATTTGGCGGATCAGGCGAATATTGCGCTGGTGGTCTTCATGGGTGCCGTGGGAAAAATTGAGCCGTAGAGTCGTTGCCCCAGCCTCAATAAGAGCGCGGAGAACTTCTGGGCTGCTGGTAGCTGGGCCGATCGTGGCTACAATTTTGGTCCGACGCAGGGAATGTTGCAGTGGCATGGATATTCCAGAAGTGAAAACGGAAGAAAAGGGTGTACGAAATCCCTATCCCTAAGGTGAAGAGGCAAGAGGGATACTACCACGTTTAGCGAGTCTGTTCATCAAAATTGTCCCCACTCTCTAGAGAGAATGGGGAATGCTTCTCCTGGAATTTTGCGGGGGCGTTATTTCGAGGTCTAGCGAAACTGATTGGGGTCAAGGCGTTGACCGGGCTGAGTAGAGGTACCGCCCCGGAGGCGATCGCCAGTTCCCCCATCGGCCTGATCTAGGAAAGGCCGCAGGTTGATGTTGCCCGAACGGCTGGAAGATCGGCCCAGTCTGCCGAGAGCGGGAAGATCTAGGTCTAGGGCTCGCCCAATCTGATTGAGGATGCCATTTGCGCTGCGCTCGGTGAAGGTGGTGACTGAATCGGTCTGCTGTCCAGTGTCAGCAACAGTTAAGTTTTCAAAGACGCGATCGCGTGTTAGGACTGCATCTTGGCCCTGAGGAACGGTAAAGACAATCCGACAACCCGGATTTTGCTGGGTGGTGACGCAGACAATGTCGTAGCCGTTCTCAATGCTAGTTTGCATTTCTAGGAGTCCATCTGGACGATATTCTTCTAGGCGTCGGCTAATTTCACTGCAGCGGCGTTCTGGGGTCCATCCACCACCCATCTCAGTTGGAGTTGCCCAGGGATAGGCTTGGCCAGGTTGGCTTTGAGGATAGTAGACGACGGTATATGCGCCGTTCATCAACTGGCACCCAAACCGGGCTGAATCGGTGGGAGGTGTGTCAATAGCGGGCTCAAGCACTTGGGCGATCGCCCCTGGTGGAGTTTGAGCAACAGCCTGAGTGGCATGAACAGGGCCAGCCATGACTCCACTGCTTCCTAGCAAAACGGCCATCCCTGCTGACGCGCCTATTCCTTTAACTCTCGATGCGCTCCTTCCCTGACTGAATCCGAACAGATGCAGTGGCATAGTAACAATATCCTCTAGCTAGGTAAATGAATAATCACGGTGTCTGCACGAACTGAGTGTGATCAGTTTTGACCGTTCACTCGCAATCTCACACGTTTTTGAAGCTTTTTCTGGGAAGAAGGACGAATATTGTCCTAAAAAGGTGCCGCAATCAAAAACTTTACCAAAGCTTCAAAAAGGAGTCGTGGCCAGTGATTTCTGCAGCTCAACCCTGTAAAAGGTTGTGAAATCACTACAAAACCTAAGAATTTATGATTTCAGAAAGCCAGCAATCGTTTATATCTAAAGGGGGAGTTATTTAGAGTTGTTTGCCTCCCTATGAAGTTTTGCAACAAAAAGACTGTACTCTTTGTTACAATGTCTTCTGGAAAAGGGAACAATAAACTTGTTGATACCCTTAGACCTGCTGCAAGTTTGGGAACGCGCAGTTTAGGTTTTTTCTTCCAAGTTGAGAAGACAACGTGCATTAGTAATAAAGGCTAGCTGATGGGAGGCTGGCCTTTTTTTTCGCGATCGGGGGCTATAGCTGGGGCAAAATCTCTGGCAGAAGCTGGCCTGGAATTTGAGAAAGCGCCCGATTTTGGCCAGGGAGTCCGCAGTGGGTATAGATGGCTCGAATAGCTTGGAGAACGCAGGTGAGGGCGGTTTGCCGGAGTTCGGCATTGGTTTGCCAACCGTGAAAAGCTTGAAGATGGCTTTGGAGTGCCGCATCTAGGTGATTGGATCTGGCGTTGGCCTCAAGGAGCAAGTGTGGATCTGTGGCGATTTGATAGTGGGCTAGACCGAGGTTGTTGCGGGTTGCCAGTAGATCAAAGTTTAGAATTTCCCCAGTCTGCTTTTGGGCTTCGGCAGCTTCTAAGGCGGCTTCATAGGCGGCGATCGCCTGCTTTAGATAGTCAGCACAAACGTCTGGATGACTTTGAGTCTGATTGGCCAAATGCCAATAAGCGGTGCCCAAGTTATTTTGGGTGGCGGCAAACGCTGTCGGTGAAGCTTCTCTGGTGCGATACTTCAATGCAGTCCGATAGGAGGTGAGAGCCAGCATCAGCCAATCTTCCGATCGCTCATATTGAGAGAGATTCCAGTAAGCCGTGCCCAAGTTGTTTTGGATCATGGCATAGCTGAGGGGCTCCTGATGAGGATCGTAGTAGCGGAGCGCATCGGAATAGGCCGCGATCGCCTGTTTGAGGTTGTCTTTGGGCTGTTGGTGCTGAGCTAAATTCCAGTAGGTGGTGCCAAGATTGTTTTGGGTAGAGGCGTAGCGAGCCGGATCGGTCTTAGCCTGCCGATATTCCAGCGCTCGATGATAAGCCTGAACCGATTGCTGCAGATTTTCGACTGGATCATGATATCGCGCTAGATCTCCATAGGCTGTCCCTAGATTGCTCTGTAGCATCGAATAGGTTTGGCTTTGGGTCGGAGGATCGACTTGGGTTAGTGCTTGTTGATAGGCTGAAACACTACGCTGTAGCTGTTCTAGCGCATGTGTGGGGTCGGGAAGGCGACGGGCGATCATCCAGTAGAGGTTGCCGACGTCGTTGAGGATATCCGCTCGAATTGGTTCTAGGTCGGGGAGCCAGTTTAGCGTCTGCTCGTAGGCCTGAATAGAAATTCTGAGATAGGCAATTGAAACCTGGCCTTGCTCAATGCGATCGCGGTATAGGTTTCCTAAATGTCGGTAAGCATGGGCCACGCCCTCGGGATCATTTTGCTGCTGGAGCTGCTCAATTTGCTCCACTAGGGCCAGAGATTCTGCTTCTCCGGCGGTTGCAGCTTTTAGAGAGGCGATCGCCTCAGCCACAGCAACCGGGTTAGGAGTCTGCCAAGGGGAAGCCGTTCTCTCTATTTTTGCAACTGTGTTTGCAGATGTATTTGTGTTTGCAGATGTGTTTGTATTTGTAACTGTGTTTGATTCGTTTGCATCTGTATTCGCAGCGGTATTCGCAGATGTGTTGGTAGTACTTGCAGGACTTGCAGGTAAGGCCGCTTGGGAAGATTGGGCCTGGTCAGAAGCTGGAGAAGAGGCCTTGAGAGCATGATGCCCATTGTGGCGGGCGGACTCCGTTGGGGTAATGGGTACAACCTGCACAGGAGCCAGCAGCAGCGGCGAAAGATCGGGCCTGGAGTGAGCGAATTCAGGCAAGCCAACTAATGCTGCATCCAGATCATCGTCTAAGTCCTCTGACAGCTCAAAGTTGGCCAAGTCATAACTCAGCATGCTCCAGAGATCAGCGGACGGCACATCAAGATCTGAAGCGAGATCTGAAGCGAGAGCCTGTGAGGAATCAGTAGGCTGGTCCAGCAAGGGTGCGGAGCTAGAGGGAGGATTGGCTGGAGGTTGGGTCGGTGAAACTTGGTGGGTTGGCGTGGATTGGGGCCTTTGCTGCCGTTGGGTCGGATGCTGAACTACTTGCTGAACAACTGTCGGTAGTGGTCTGGGTTCCCCTACAAACTCAAAAACGCCTGTCCGGCAACGCCAAAATTCGGGAGCCGATTGGGGAATAGCCCGAAACCAAGGCTGGGGCATCCAAAACAGCAGGCTGGTTTCTAGCCCTGCCAAGCTTCGCTCGATGCCCTGCAAGTAGGTCAGAAACAGCCGCTGTGAGCTAGCGGGTTGGCGAGTCAGATGTTCGATGCCTAAGACTTGAAATGCGGGTATCGGAGCCTGACGCTCTCCATTTTTGGGAGGGGAAAATTGATTGAGCCAGTGAGAAATTTGAGCAAGCGGATTGGGATCGCGCAGGCTCAGGTTGAGCGTTACCAAACGAGGGTAGAGCTGCCCAGTGGCGGTAATGAAAGATTCGGGATAAGAGCGGGAGGTTGCTTGGGCGAGTTCGGCCTGAAGCCGTCCAGCTAGCCGATCGCGCAAAATTAAGTCATCGCAAACTGCAACAAAAATTTGGCGACGCAGGTTAAGGCTCAATGCCAGCTTCAACTGCTGATAGGTCTGCTGGTTGAGATCTTCAGGTTGAGCAAGATCAGTCACGGCATCAGTCACAGGCGTTCCGTTGCGATCGGTTTTGGTTGGGCTGGTAGCAGGCTGGACCAAGGTTCAACACTCGTTAGATGCAGATATAGTGTTCTTCAATCGACATTGCCTCGGTTCAGGACAAGTTTTTAGATTACCAATCGCACCCAACTTCAAGCTAATCCAGATCGCAAAAACCAGGTGATCTACGTTTAGTTAGATCGCCTGGTTTCACTCAAAAAATATTTAGGATCGCGAAAAAATTATCAGCGTCAGTTTGACTGGGCTTTTTGACCTAACCTAAGAAACAGAGAAGGCAACAAAAAACAACCCACCCAATAGTGCGACCGCTGCCACACCCAGGACAGCATAGTTCCGCTTCTGGTCGGGGGAGGGAGGCTCAGCCTTGTACATCTTGGGCTCAACCGCAAAGTTGTTGAGGCGACCGCCTTCGTCGGTGGTATAGGGCATGTATGAAGCTCCTTACTTTCTGAATTTACTAACTGTAACAAAAGATTACCAGATCACCCTCTCATTTTGGTTACATATTGAAATATTCCTAACTGGTGATAGTTCCTGTCAAGGGAGAACTAGCGCTCGCAAATGTTTTGACTGGAATCCGACCTGCCAGATAAGCCAAACGTCCGGCTTCGGCGGCCAGTCCCATGGCCCGTGCCATCACAACTGGGTTTTGGGCTTGGGCGATCGCCGTATTGATCAACAGAGCATCCGCGCCCATCTCCATCGCCTGAGCTGCCTCACTCGGCGCACCAATGCCAGCATCGACCACCACAGGAATCTTGGCATTTTCAATGATGATCTGAATGTTGGCCGCATTATTTAGCCCCTGCCCAGAGCCAATTGGAGATCCTAGCGGCATCACGGTTGCACAGCCTGCTTCTTCTAAGTGTTTTGCCAGCAGGGGATCAGCGTTGATGTAAGGCAAAACCGCAAATCCTTCTTTGACTAGCTGTTCTGCGGCCCGCAGCGTTCCAATCGGGTCGGGCAGCAAATATTTGGCATCAGGGATCACTTCCAGCTTGATGAAGTTATTATCTTCCTGGCCCAACAGCTTCGCCATCTCACGCCCCAAACGCGCCACTCGGATGGCGTCTTCTGCCGTCTGGCATCCAGCGGTGTTTGGCAACATCCAAATTTTGGCCCAGTCTAGCGCTTCGGCCAATCCTTCATGTCCAGGAGCATTGGTCTGAACCCGCCGGACTGCCACCGTCACAATCTGGCAACCGCTAGCGGCAACGCTCTGTCGCATATGGTCAAAGTTTCGGTACTTTCCGGTGCCCGTCATCAAGCGAGAATGAAACGTCTTGCCCGCAATGACTAGCGGTTGATCTGTAACCTGCTGGTCGATCGGTGCAGTTGCGGTAGTCGAGTTGGAGCTTGAGTTTGAACCTGAATTTGAGCCTGAGCCTGAGTTTGAACCTGAGTTTAGAGTTTGCACGTCGGATTTAGAGTGAGAGGTTGACGAAGAGTGAAGCGGTGAGGGAGATGCATCTAGAAGCGGGCGATCGCCCCCTCCCGTCAAGGCGGGTTGCGGCTGGGTAAACCGTTGCCAAGAGAAGTGAGGCAGGAGTGGGTCAGACTTTTGATCCCAGACCCAATCTGCAATCAGCATAGTCGTCGCTGGGGCGAGCAAAATGCCGTTGCGGTGGTGGCCTGTGGCGATCGTTAAATTAGAACACAAGCTAGATCCAAGAATGGGTAGCTCGTCTGGTGTGGAAGGTCGAAAACCCCACCAGCATTCCTCAATCGGGAGGTCTTGCAGCGCTGGATAGAGTCGGATCGCCTGATCGAGAAGCGTTTGAATGCCTTTGGGTGTGTTGTAGGGGGTAAAGCCAACTGCTTCGCTAGTCGCTCCGATCATAATTCGGCCATCGCGACGGGGCACGATATAAATCGCCTCACCAAAGAGCACTCGCTGCAGTGGAGAAGGAACGGCGGCTCCACCTTGAGGACTTCGCACCGACAGCATTTGGCCTTTGCGTGGCTGAACTGGAACAGGCAAGAGCTCTTGGGCCCACGCGCCTGTCGCCAAGATATAGTGCTGCGCCTGCCAGTTTCCCGCCGAGGTTTTGAGAGTAGCCACCTGCCCAGCGCGCTGCTGGATCGCTTCCACCGTAACTCCTTCCTGTAGATCGACCTCTAGGCTTTGAGCGGCCAGCCGTAGTGCTTTGGCTAACGCCCGATTGTCAACTTGGCCATCTTCAGGAAACCACCATCCCCCTACCACTTCAGGACTCAGACCCAGCTGGGCATGTTGAATGGCAGACTGATCTAGCCATTGGGCCGGAGATTGAGTTTGGGGCGGAGATTGAGTTTGGAGCGGAGAAAATGGTCGCGGCCCTGCCTCATAGACGGGAGCCAAAATACCACAGGGCCAGTAGCCTGTTGAAACTCCGCTCAGATCTTCTAGCTTGTGCGTCCAGTCTGCATATAAATCGCGGCTCCGCAGGCATAGATCTAACAAAGGGCCAGACGGAATCGCTTCAGCCTGAGGCGCTAACATACCCGCTGCAGCCTGAGTGGCGGCTTGCTGAAAATCTCGACTCAAAACTGTCACCGTTGCCCCCCGCAACCGTAGCTCAACGGCGATCGCCAGACCAATGACGCCACCACCAATCACTAAAATGTCAGAGGTTCTTTGCATGGAGAAACGAATGTTCTGAGAGGAGTAACGAACGACGGACTACACCCAGGGGCAGAATTTATGATCCTACCTCACCACCGAGCCCGAATCGGTGCTTGAGGTGAGGCTGTCGGTTGGTTAGGCAAGTCCCGGGGGCCAGGAGGGGGGCTCGGTTGCAGCGGTTGACCTTCAAACTGGGGGCTTTGTTGGGTAGGGGTGGTGGTTGGGACAGGCGTAGGAGAAACCCCTGGCTGGGTAGGCGTTGTTCCTGTTCCACCTTGGGTGCCGAAAGGCTGGCTCACCCCGGCTTCTGGAGATTCGGCAAAGAAAAAATTGAGAAATGGCGGCAGATTGTCAACAATCGTGGATCGGGCTAGAAAGAGCACGGTAACGAGCCCCAGTAGGGAAAACCCAATTGTTTTTGCAATCGGTGCTGCCAATCGGCTGATGATAATGACGGCGATCGCCATCGCTGAGAAAAAGCCTAACAGTTCAACCACACCTTTGCCTCCCACACACAATCTGCACCTTGGTCATCTTTCCTGCTCCAACCCTGCCCTCTACTCTAAGCGTTTGTCTAAGTACTCTTACCAAAGGGAATTCTTAGGTTTTCATGAGGAAGTTAGATCCCCAAGCCGTTTCCTACTTTAATAGTAGGAACTCAGGTCAAGTGTTGGCAGAGAAATCAACCTTGGGGGCCAAATGAGTGAATTGCCCTGCCTCCAAAGTCTACCGAATGGGGTGACTTTCACACCTCCTCAAAAACCCCTCAAACTTGAGGCGCTGCCCCACAGTCGGTGGACTGGCATGGGAGAATGGGGAAGCTGCGATCGCCCGTTTGCTCCTGCCGAATTGGGCGCTGAGATTTCCCCTTCATCCTGAACCGTCTAGGTGCCCCCAGTCCTCATGCCGTGACCGTTGATTTATGAATTTAAACGCTTCTACTGCCGCCAATCCCCTCTGGATCTATGACACAACACTGCGAGATGGGGCTCAACGAGAAGGGCTCTGCCTGTCTCTAGAAGATAAGCTGCGAATTGCCCGTCAGCTTGACCAAATGGGAGTTCCCTTCATTGAAGGGGGGTGGCCCGGTGCAAATCCAAAGGATGTACAGTTTTTTTGGCAGCTAAAAGAGGAGCCTCTACAGCAGGCTGAGGTTGTTGCTTTTTGTGCCACCCGCCGCCCCGGTAAAACAGCGGCGGAAGACCCAATGTTGCAGCCGATCTTGGCCGCTGGAACGCGATGGGTGACGATATTTGGCAAGTCCTGGGATCTGCACGTCACGGAAGGACTTCAAACCACTCCAGAAGAAAACCTGGCCATGATTCAGGACACGATTGAGTTTTTCCGCAGTCAGGATCGGCGCGTGATCTACGATGCAGAACACTGGTTTGATGGCTATAAGTGCAATCCAGAGTATGCGCTGCAAACTCTGGAGGCGGCGATCGCTGGCGGTGCAGAATGGCTGGTGCTTTGCGACACCAATGGCGGCACGTTGCCCCATGAGGTGAGTGAGATTGTGCAGGCTGTGGCTCAGGCGACGGTTGAGAATGAGAAATACAACGCTCAAAACTCTTTGCGAATTGGCATTCACACCCACAACGACTCTGGAACGGCAGTGGCAAATGCGATCGCCGCTGTCATGGGAGGAGCCCGGATGGTACAAGGCACGATCAATGGCTACGGAGAACGCTGCGGCAACGCCAACCTCTGCACACTGATCCCCAATTTGCAGCTCAAGCTGGGGTATGACTGCGTTCAGCCCGAACAGCTCAGCCATCTGACAGAGTCGAGCCGACTGATCAGCGAAGTCGTCAATCTGGCTCCCGATGACCATGCGCCTTTTGTCGGGCTATCGGCCTTTGCCCACAAGGGCGGCATCCATGTGAGTGCCGTGGAGCGCAACCCGCTGACCTATGAGCATATTCAGCCAGAGCGGATCGGCAATCGTCGCCGGATTGTGATTTCTGACCAAGCGGGACTCAGCAACGTGTTAGCCAAGGCTCGCAGCTTTGGGATCGATCTCCATAAGCAAGACCCCGCCTGCCGTCAAATTTTGCAGCGACTCAAGAGCCTGGAAAGTGAGGGCTACCAGTTTGAGGCAGCGGAGGCTAGCTTTGAGCTACTGATGCGCGAGGCTGTGGGCAAGCGAGAGGCCTCATTTGAGCTGAAAGGCTTTCAGGTGCATTGCGACATGATTCAGGGGGAGACCCTTCCGCGTACCCATTCTCTGGCAACCGTGCGAGTCGCGGTGAATGATCGGGAGTTGCTAGAAGTGGCAGAAGGCAATGGCCCAGTCTCAGCTTTAGATGCAGCACTGCGAAAGGCATTGACGACTTTCTATCCTGTGATCTCTAGCTTTTACCTAACCGACTACAAGGTGAGGATTCTCGATGGGCGGGCCGGAACCTGCGCTAAGACAAGGGTATTAATCGAGTCGAGTAATGGTCATCAACGCTGGACAACAGTCGGAGTGTCTACCAATATTTTGGATGCATCCTGTCACGCTGTGGTCGAAGGGTTGGAATATGGCTTGCTGCTGCAAAACCAGGTCAAGACGGCGGTTAACTCTAGTTCTTGAGGATTAGTCGGAACGGGAGCGACGTTGGCGAATCCACTGAAACCCCCAGATGCCGAGGAAGTAGCTCAATGCTGAACAAAATACTCCGACTACAAACGATCCCAAGAACAGAGCGATCACTAGATCTGCCCCCATTGCCATCATTTCCTGCCAGGACTGTAGACCCTCGAAGCTGACGGGTTCGCTGGCAGGTCCTAAGAGCCATTGCCCAACCTTGAAGTTAAACGCGAAAATGGGAAAGTAGGTGAGTGGGTTGCTGATCCAGGTTCCGGCAGCAGCCATGAGTTTGTTGCCTCTGACAACGGCTGCAAGCCCAATGCCAATGAGTGTTTGCAGGCCAAATAGGGGAAAGCAGCCCGCAAGAACGCCCATTGCTAGGCCTCTGGCGATCGCATCCGGACTTCCTTGCAGCCGCACAAACCGATAATAAATGTAGCGCAATCGACGCTGCCAGACGACTTGGGCCGATTTCATTCCCAACGCAGAATCATCGGCAAACTTAGCTCTGAAGGCGTGATTGAGCTGTCCTAACCATTTCAGCCGCATAGGGTTTGATTCCTGCCTGGGAGCGTTAGATCTAGTGACCGTAGCTGGAGGCTGAACTCGTTGCATCCGTTTATACAATCCATATGACTGCGATCGCTTCCATTCTAATATGCTGATTCTCAAGGGAGGGTTAAGACGGTTTGAAACCTGCCTCTGGTCACAGGTCGAAGGGTAGAGATAGCGTAGAGACAAACGAGTAGAAAGAGATGGAACAAGGGATTCAGGGCACTACCATTGCAGCGATCGCCACGGCAATTGTGCCTCAACAGGGCAGCGTCGGAATTGTCCGCCTATCGGGAAGTGAGGCTGTGGCGATCGCCCGCACCCTTTTTGAAGCACCAGGCAAACAGCCTTGGGAAAGCCACCGCATTCTTTACGGCTATATTTGCGATCCCCAGACCCAACAGGTGGTAGACGAAGCGTTGCTATTGCTGATGCTGGCTCCCCGCTCCTACACTCGTGAAGATGTCGTAGAGCTGCACTGTCACGGGGGGATCATGGCGGTGCAGCAGGTGCTTCAGCTTTGCCTGGAACAGGGAGCCCGACTGGCAGAACCAGGAGAGTTTACGCTGCGGGCTTTTCTCAACGGTCGGCTAGACCTGACCCAGGCCGAAAGCATTGCCGATTTGGTAGGAGCGCGATCGCCCCAGGCCGCCCAAACCGCACTGGCTGGACTCCAGGGCAAACTCGCCAACCCGATTCGTCAGCTTCGCGCCACTTGTCTCGACATTTTGGCTGAGGTTGAGGCCCGAATTGACTTCGAGGAAGATTTGCCACCTCTCAATGAAGGCGAGATCGAAGGGCAAATGGCGCATGTGTTGGCCGAAGTGCAGCGGATTTTGGCGACTGCCGATCAAGGGGAGTTGCTGCGATCGGGGCTAAAAGTCGCGATTGTGGGTCGGCCTAATGTGGGTAAGTCTAGCCTGTTGAATGCTTGGAGTCAGAGCGATCGCGCCATTGTCACCGACCTACCCGGCACCACTCGCGATGTGGTGGAATCTCAGCTTGTGGTGGGGGGGATTCCGGTGCAAGTCCTAGATACGGCCGGGATTCGGGAAGCGCAGGATCAGGTTGAGAAAATTGGCGTGGAGCGATCGCGCCTCGCTGCCCAATCTGCCGATCTGGTGCTTTTCACCCTCGATGCTCAGACCGGCTGGACAGACGACGACCAGGCTATCTACGACCAAGTCAAACACCGACCGCTGATTTTGATTCTCAACAAAATAGATCTGCTGAATTTAGATACAGATTCACCTCTGCCAGACCTGTCTCACCCGATGGTCAAAACCGCCGCTGCCCAACATCAGGGGATCGCTGAGCTGGAACAGGCTATCTTAGATGCCGTCCATCACAACCAACTCACCGCCACCGATTTGGATCTGGCTATCAACCGCCGTCAGGCTGCTGCATTAACGCGAGCCAAAACAGCTCTACATCAAGTCCAAGAAACGATCGCCAACCAACTCCCGCTAGATTTTTGGACAATTGACCTCCGGATCGCCATTCAAGCCCTAGGCGAAATCACAGGCGAAGAAGTCACAGAATCTGTTCTCGATCGCATCTTTAGCCGCTTTTGCATTGGCAAATGACTGAAACCGCCACACTGCGCCCATAGTTTACGAGCAATATTTGTTGCAATGCTTTTTCGGTTCATATTGCAGTGTAATTTAGGCTACAAACCTAACCAATCTCGCAAGGATTGCTCAAGCTGGTTATCATCACTCTTAGCTAACTGACCGATCGCTTTGATTACCAAACTTTCATGCACTGTGTACACGCCTCTTTTGACTGAGGTTGCTACGTTTAATCCTGCTGCTGCCCACTCAGACAACACAAACTCTCCTGACAGGAGAGAACTTGTTTTGCTTGTCAAAGGAGTGATGAGAATGTCTTGAGATGGATGTGATGTACTCACAACAACAGCGGGTCGTACCTTTGAACTCGACAAATCTGAGAAGGGATACCGCACCAAGATAACGTCATACTTCGAGTAGCTGGGCATATACATCATCCTCAGCATTGTCCCAAACTACACCGAGTGAGGTTTGGCTTACGTTTAGCCAAAATTCAGCCTCATCGTCAGGTAAAACTGTCACCAGCACTCTTACCCCTTCCGGTAGTTCTGCTGACTCCAATAGCTCAATTTTTCCTTGTCGAACCGTAGCCCAGAGCGTTTTTAGCATGTCTGTTGTATAAGACCATACCTTGATTTTATGCTGTAATTCCTGCTTGTGTGTTCGGCTTTGCCGTCTCGCAGATAATCGCCTCGCAACACCTCAACGTAATGCCACACAGACAACCTCAAGGTAGATTAGCTCTTAATACTCTACAGATAACATTGCTGTACTGTCCCTACCAAGATATTAAGCAGCCCAACGTTCCGGTTGAGCGGCTGCAAGTAACCTTTGCATCCACATCAAGATCTCTCTTCAGTCCGCACCAACGCAGTGTGTACGCCCAGCATGGGCGTGAACTAATGGGGTGAAAGTCCCCTGTGGGAGAACCAGCCATCCAAATGCTCGCAAGTCGTAGGAGCCGAGAGATGGACAACCACTAGCTTAAGGCAAGGGCGT
>JBGTGR010000059.1:0-253696 GCA_041746655.1 Elainellales cyanobacterium
CTTCACCAGTCAAGAAATTCGAGCCGCAGAAGACCCCGAATTTGAGACCTTCTACACCAAGAACATCTTGTTGAACGAGGGTATCCGGGCCTGGATGGCTCCCCAAGACCAGCCCCACGAGAACTTTGTATTCCCTGAGGAGGTATTGCCACGTGGAAACGCCCTTTAATGGCTCTATGGTGATGGGCGCTGGACGTGACCAAGAATCATCCGGCTTTGCCTGGTGGTCTGGTAACGCCCGCCTCATCAACCTATCTGGAAAGCTGCTGGGTGCTCATGTTGCCCATGCTGGCCTGATTGTGTTCTGGGCCGGAGCAATGACCTTGTTTGAGGTTGCTCACTTTGTGCCCGAAAAGCCCATGTACGAACAGGGCTTAATCCTGCTTCCTCACCTGGCAACGCTGGGCTGGGGAGTCGGTCCTGGTGGGGAAGTCATCGATACATTCCCCTACTTCGTCGTTGGAGTTCTTCACCTAATTTCCTCTGCAGTACTCGGTCTGGGCGGCATCTATCATGCTGTTCGCGGTCCTGAGACACTAGAAGATTATTCTGCTTTCTTTGGCTACGACTGGAAAGACAAGAACAAGATGACCACCATCTTGGGAATCCACCTCACTCTGCTGGGTGCAGGCGCGTTCTTGTTGGTGCTCAAAGCCATGTTCTTTGGCGGTGTCTATGATACTTGGGCTCCCGGTGGTGGCGACGTTCGGGTGATCACAAACCCGACGCTAAACCCCGCAACCATCTTTGGTTATCTGTTGAAGTCTCCTTTTGGTGGCGAAGGCTGGATCGTCAGCGTCAACAACATGGAAGACATCATTGGTGGTCACATTTGGGTCGGATTTGTCTGCATCGCAGGCGGTATCTGGCACATCCTCACCAAGCCGTTTGCATGGGCTCGTCGCGCCTTCGTCTGGTCTGGAGAAGCTTATCTCTCCTACAGCCTGGGTGCCCTGTCTCTGATGGGCTTCATCGCGTCCACCATGGTTTGGTTCAACAACACCGCTTATCCCAGTGAATTCTTTGGTCCTACCGGTGCTGAAGCGTCTCAGGCTCAAGCTCTGACCTTCTTGATCCGTGACCAACGCTTGGGGGCTAACGTTGGTTCTGCTCAAGGCCCAACTGGCCTAGGTAAGTACCTGATGCGCTCCCCCACGGGTGAGATCATCTTTGGTGGTGAAACCATGCGTTTCTGGGACTTCCGTGGTCCTTGGCTGGAGCCCCTACGGGGACCCAACGGCCTCGACCTCGACAAAGTCAAGAACGACATTCAGCCTTGGCAGGCTCGCCGTGCCGCTGAATACATGACTCATGCACCGCTGGGTTCTTTGAACTCTGTGGGTGGTGTGGCTACGGAGATCAACGCAGTAAACTTCGTATCTCCTCGTGCTTGGCTGGCGACTTCTCACTTCGTTCTAGCCTTCTTCTTCTTGGTCGGTCACCTGTGGCACGCAGGACGTGCGCGGGCGGCAGCGGCTGGATTTGAGAAGGGTATTGATCGTGAGAGCGAGCCCGTACTGTCTATGCCTGACTTGGACTAATCTAGCCGAGTTTGAGCTAAGTTCAGTTAATTAATCTTTAAGAGCTCCTACCTAAGAGTGGGGGCTCTTTCTGTTTATATTGAATTGCGCGAGGAGGTTAGGGCTAGGAGAATGCGATTGGAGAAAGTAAAATGTAGCCATAGCTTAGGCAAGCTGATATGGCGAACTAACAAAGTGTCAGGCTAGATGGATTGCTATGAGTAAGTTCAATTTAACAGACCGTCTTGACTGGACTCCAGAGGCAGAGATTAAGCTCAAGAACATTCCTTTTTTCGTTCGGGCTCAAGCTAGGCAACGGATTGAGGCGATGGCTCGCGAGGCTGAACTAGACACGGTGACCGTTGATCTAGTTGAGAAAGCTCGGCTGGAGTTTGGCCAGTAGGATTTCAGGATTTCATTCCTTGCTTTTGCCCTTGCTTGCTTTTGCCCTTCCTTACTTTTGCTAAGAGTCGTGGTTGCCTGCCGTCATTGCTGTCATGACCGCTTGCTGACTAATTTGGGCAGAAATACTTTTGAGATGCTCCATTACTACTTTGGGGTCGGGGACAGCCGTTGAGCTACCTGTAACCTCTGCAGCTAGTGGGATTGGCCCTAGTACGTCAAGCACTGTTTCTGTGGTGGGAGGTGGCACAATCACGACGAGTGACGGCTCTAGCTGCTCCTCATATTGCCAAAACCGCTGCAAATCGAGTGTTTGATGAGGGGTCGGCGGCTGAGCCTCTGGTAATGGTTCAGAGGGGGTACCGTTCTGAACATTGCGCTTTTGCCGCAGTGCCGTAATGATCTGCTCTTTGGTGCGTCCGCGCAGTTGAAACAGCACAAACGGATCTTCGCTGAAGCGATCGCCCAAGATATAGTAAACCGCTCCGATATGCTTACAGGGATTCGCTGGATCGGGACAGGAGCACTTGCTATGGATATCGAACTTCGTGAACGGAAAGAGACTCAAACCATTTGAGGTAAAGACCTCTTCGATATTTTGTGGCATCTCCCCCGCCAAGAGCTTGGCCGAGAAAATCGCCCGCTCCGACATCGCCTCAATCACATATTGCCATTGCTCGTCGTCAAAAGGGTCTAGGGAAAGCGACACATTATAAGGATCGGGAGCCGTTCCCTGGACGAGAGCAGACACCTTTGAGCCCCGAAACTCAATCTTCAGCACATTTCCTTCGCGGGCATAGTTGCGGGCTCGGGCTAGCCGACGCACCCAGCCAAAGGACTCCAACACATCGACCCATCGCTGTGCCCACCACTCTCGACTGGTTTGAGTATCGTAATTTGTCATGGTTGGTTATGAATTCTTAAAGTTGACTCCCTGTTCGGGGGCAGTACCGCCCCCACTCGCTGGCCTACTCGTCAATCACGGCACTTCGATCTAAGAGCAGTAGGTTGCGTAGCTGGTCGGTGTCGAACTCCGTGAGCCAGTTTTCACCCGTGCCAACGACTTGCTCAGACAAGGCTTTTTTGCTCTCAATTAGCTCATGAATTCGCTCTTCTAGCGTCCCAGTGCAGACAAATTTATGCACTTGGACGTTACGCACCTGCCCAATCCGGAAAACACGATCGGTGGCTTGATTTTCAACGGCTGGATTCCACCAGCGATCGAAGTGGAAAACATGGTTGGCGCGGGTGAGGTTGAGTCCGACACCGCCAGCCTTTAAGGACAACAGGAAGATGCGTGGCCCCTGCGGATCGTTCTGGAATCGATCGACCATTTCTTCTCGCTGCTTTTGGGGAGTACTGCCATAGAGAAACAGGATTTCCCGCTCAAACTTTTGGGCGAGATAAGACTGCAAGAGTTTGCCCCATTCGGCAAATTGCGTGAAGATCAAGGCGCGATCGCCCTCAGCCAGCAATTCTTCTAGCATCTCCTCCAGACGTTGCAACTTGCCCGAACCTTGCTGAAATAGATCAGGCTGAGTCAGCACAGGCGTAGCTTTCTTTTTCCTAGCACTATCTTTTTTCTCAGCACTATCTTTTTTCTCAGCGCTATCCACCTCGGAGCCAGTTTTCACTAGCAACGGATGGTTGCACACCTGCTTGAGCCGCATCAGCAACGCCAAAATCATGCCTCGACGCTGAATTCCTTCAGCAGATTCAATTTCGGCAAGCGATCGCTCCACCAACGTTTGATAAAGCGTCGCCTGCTCAGCGGCCAAACCACAGAAGACGGTAGTTTCCTGCTTTTCAGGCAGATCTTGAATGATGTCCCGATCGGTCTTGAGTCGGCGCAGAATAAAAGGCTGAACGAGCGATCGCAGCGTTTTGAGGGAAGCCGTATCGCCATAGCGTTCAATCGGCATGGCAAAGCGGCGTTGAAAGAAATTTCGCGGCCCCAAATAGCCCGGATTGAGAAAGTCCAGGATTGACCATAGCTCAGAGAGTCGGTTTTCAACTGGCGTTCCGGTCAGGGCAATGCGGAACTGGCTGTCTAGCTGCCGCACCGCCTGCGATTGTTTGGCCTCTGAATTTTTAATATTCTGCGCTTCGTCGAGAACGATGCCCTGCCAAGCGACGGTTTGTAAGTCTTTGAGATCTCGATAGGTGAGAGCGTAGCTAGTGATAACCAGATCCTGCCCCTTCACAGCTTTGGCAAAAGCCTTTCCCTGGGGGCGCTTATCGCCATGATGAACCGTGACTTTGAGGCTGGGGCCAAACCGCTTCACCTCCCGCTCCCAGTTGCCCAACACCGAAGTGGGACAAACCAGCAACGTCGGCTGATCGAGGCTGCCCCGTTCTTGCAAGTGCAGCAGCAGTGCAATCAGCTGAATGGTTTTGCCTAGACCCATATCATCAGCGAGGCAGGCTCCCAACCCCCACCGCTCCAGGAATGCCAACCAAGAAACCCCCTTGACCTGATAGGGCCGCAGTTCTCCCTGAAAATTTTGAGGAGTCGGAATGGACTCAACCCCTTGGTTGCCTGTTGTCAGCGTTTGAATCAGCTCTTCTAGCGGCCCAGAGGCTGCGAAGTTGACGACTGGCAGCTTCTCAATCATTTGGGTGTCACCCGTACTCATGCGAATTGCATCTTCGAGCGAGAGCGACATGTTGTCTTTGCGGTTTTCAAAGAACGCCTGAGCCGCGCGGATATCTTGAGGTCGCAGCTCCACCCATTCCCCATTGATTTCAACCAGCGGCGTATTCAGAGCCACCAATCGATCAAACTCTGCCTTGGAAATCGTCTGACCGCCAATCGACAGCTCCCACTTAAAGTTGAGCAAGCTTTGGAGGCCCATCTGCTGGCGCTTGCGGGTGGAAGCCTCTGCCCGGATATTCAGCCCCAGGCGACTGGCCCAGCCCTGCTGCTGAGCAAAGTTGGGTGGCAAAACCACACCAAAGCCACTATCTTGCAGCCGCCATGCGGTGGATTGAATAAACTCGTAGACCTGCATCGGGTTGAGCTGACAGGACTGCGGCTGCTGGACCTGCAAACTTGGCTCGATTACGGCATAAAGGCGAGAAGCGTAGCCCAATCCAGCCAGGAGGGTTTCTTGCGGGTGCTCAATTGTGCGGCCCTGGAACGTGAGCTGATCAACTGGATGATTCCAAAGGGTGGGGGCATCAACCAAAAAGTTGGGATCGTTGGCCGCCTGCAGAAAATATTCCAATGTCCAATCTTTTCCACCAGCGGTAGGAGGTTTGAGCACAAAGCAGGTGCGAAAGCGGGCAACTTGCTGCGTTAGCTGTTGCTGAATGGGGGCTGTCCAGCTGGTGAGTGCTGCTGCCAGCCTTTCTGCCGACTCAGATTCAACCGGGAGGGTTGGATCATCCGCTCCGAGCGCCTGTAGCCATTCCCTGATCGGAATCTCTTTGGGCAGTTGGGCCAAGGGCAAGGGATAGTTTTTGGCCGCTGCATGGGCCTGAGCGTCGATGGTGCGGTGAATAAAGCTGAGCAGGAGGGTTTGCGCTAAGGGAAATTCGGCGGCTTCGGCGCTGGAGGATTCTAGACCAGATTGGGTCTGATAGGCTCGACAAGCGGGAGGCATTTGGTGAGCAAAGCGATCGAGACGCCCCTGATCTACGGCGCTATCGATCAGGGCTTGCCAGCGAGCTGCATAATGAACGGGCGTTTGCGGCTCTAGGACCGGTAAAAATTTGGAGCGGGCCAGCAGATCCAATCCCCAGCGAGCCACATGGGACCAAAACCGGAGGTCGCTGCCATAGGCAGATTCTTCGAGGTTGACTGAGCTGAGCGATAGAGAGTTGAGCAACTGAAAGGCTTCGGCAGCACTGAGACAGATGCCTTCTACTTGCCAAAACTGCAAATGGGCTGCGGCAGGATTTTCTGCAGAGTCTGGCGTCGGGGCGATCGCCCCAGGGTCAGCCGCAGAATGCTGGGGAACGGCGATCGCCCGTCCCGTTTCAGTGGCAATGGCATAGGTCGGCAACGCAAACGCGAGCGATCGCCAGCGGGGCACTCCCCCCGGAGTGGAAGCATCTAGCGTCAGGGTAGAGCTAGCTTTTTTAGAACGATCCGCACTGGTCGCCCCCTCTTGCTTTGCCGTCTCTTGCTTTGCCGCCGACTGTTTCGTAGTACGGCCCTGAGACTTGCTCTGAGGTGGCTCCTGAGCTTGGCTCGATCTCGCATCGGTGGGCGGAAAATCTGCCAGAGGCCAGGTCATCTGCCGAGACTGCTGGAGCGATCGCAAAAAGCCACTAAGCTCTTCAGGTGTCATTGCAAAGGGATGGGGGGCGATCGCCGCTTCCGACAGATCTGACTGATCCGACTGATCCGACTCAACAGGAGCGACCCTGCGCCAGACTTCTCCCCATACAAACAAATACCCTTCTGCTCCCAGCCCACTACCTTCCTGACTGGCCTGACTGGCCAAGGTGGCAGAATTGGCGGAACCGTCCTCTTGAGGCTGAAGCAGCCAGCTACCATGTAGAATTGCCATGCAAGTTTATCGAGATCTCCACACTGGGTTGCAACGAATTGCTGTGAAGCTTTGATTGCTAAAAAACCTTGAGCTGTTTGAAGACTATCGAGGCAAGCGGAATGAGATTAACCGCCAAACCTCGTTGCTCTTCTAGAACACGCCAGTTAGAACACGCCAGTAGAACACAACGCTAATAAAAACAAGCCAGTGAAGCGTGGAGGGTCGTTGAACTCAAACCCGACTTCTTCGCTGGATGACGCAAGTGTCTTTGCGATGCTGGCTTCATTGTACAACCTGAATCCCAAGGCCAAGGGATCAGCCCACCGATTGGCCAGCAGAGCAAAATTACGGCTGGCCTTTTGGAGCGGATCCGGTTCTAGCCTCAGCCATTTGAACTTTTGCAACCAAAAGTAGTTTCTAATGTTAAGAAAATAGGAATTTTAGCTTCTGCTCAAAACAGATTTGAGCCAATCTTTCTGAATCAACGCGAACTTAACTGAAACGTCATGAGATGCCGATGATTGTAATTTCCGGAGTCGGTGCGATCGCCCACAGCACAGGCTCCTGACCCATCCCAACTCAAGAAAAAACTCAAGAAGAGACAGAAAAATATAGAGTTTTCTGCTCAGTTATTGGCCAGAACCAGTTCATAGCAAAGGCAACGCTTACTGCATCAGTGCTACGATTGCGACAGAAGAAAAGAGGACTTAACAAGGATAAAGCGCTGCATGTTAGAGGAAGTAGAAAAGTCAATATCCTTTGGTGGGCGGGATATACGACTCAAGATTGGAGTGTTTGCCCCTCAAGCGGGCGGAGCTGTACTAATTCAGTCCGAAGAAACCGCAGTGTTAGTAACGGCGACGCGCTCAGGTGGCAGAGAAGGCATTGACTTCTTGCCGCTACTCGTCGATTACGAAGAGAGACTCTATGCGGCAGGGCGAATCCCAGGGGGATTCTTACGGCGTGAGGGTCGTCCTCCCGAGAAAGCGACCCTGACCAGCCGCCTGATTGACCGTCCGATGCGTCCCCTCTTCCCAGGCTGGTTGCGAGACGATATTCAGATCGTAGCAACAACCCTGTCTATGGATGAGCGGGTACCGCCCGACATGCTTGCAGTGACTGGAGCATCGATCGCCACGCTGCTAGCTGGAATTCCGTTCCAAGGCCCAATGGCTGCGGTTCGAGTTGGGCTAGTCGGCGATGACTTTGTGATCAACCCAACCTACAGCGAAATCGAAGCTGGAGATCTAGACCTTGTGGTTGCTGGCTCTCCAGATGGTGTGATCATGATCGAAGCGGGTGCCAACCAGTTGCCCGAACAAGACGTGATCGAAGCAATTGACTTCGGGTATGAGGTTGTGCGTGACCTGATCAAAGCTCAGCAGGAGCTGATCAAAGAGTTGGGAATTGAGATTGTTCAGGAAGAAGAGCCTGCAACTGATTCCACATTAAGCGAGTATGTGAGCACTCAAGCTGCCGATCGCATTAAGGAAGTTCTCGCGCACTTTGAGTACGACAAGAAGACGCGAGATACTGTGCTAGATGAGGTGAAGGACTCGGTGGCAGCGGCGATCGCCGAATTGCCAGAAACCGATCCAATCCAGGTTGCAGCCAGCACCGACCCCAAAGCGTTGGGTAAAACCTTCAAAGGGCTAACCAAATCGCTGATGCGGCGTCAAATCGTCGAAGATGGCGTCCGAGTAGATGGGCGCAAGCTCGATGAGGTCCGTCCGATTGCTTGCCGCACCGGAGTCTTACCCGCACGGGTTCATGGCAGCGGTCTGTTTCAACGCGGCCAAACTCAGGTGATGTCGGTCGTCACCCTGGGCACACCCGGTGATGCACAAGCGATGGACGATCTACACCCCGACGAAAGCAAGCGCTATCTGCATCACTACAACTTCCCGCCTTACTCGGTTGGGGAAACTCGTCCGATGCGATCGCCCGGTCGTCGAGAAATTGGTCACGGCGCACTTGCCGAAAGAGCCATCGTGCCAGTCTTACCCCCCAAAGAAGACTTCCCCTATGTGATTCGGGTCGTCTCTGAGGTGTTGTCCTCCAATGGCTCTACCTCAATGGGTTCAGTCTGTGGATCGACGCTAGCCCTTATGGATGCAGGCGTTCCCATTTCTAAGCCCGTTAGCGGTGCGGCAATGGGTTTGATTAAAGAAGGCGATGAAATCCGGATCCTCACGGACATCCAGGGAATCGAAGACTTCCTGGGAGATATGGATTTCAAAGTGGCCGGAACCGACGTAGGCATCACAGCTCTGCAGATGGACATGAAGATTACCGGATTGCCCCTCTCTGTCGTTGCTGATGCGATTCATCAAGCCAAGCCAGCGCGGATGCACATCCTGGAAAGAATGCTCAGCTCGATTGATAAACCTCGTGCAGAGCTATCTCCCTATGCACCGCGACTACTCACCATCAAGATCGATCCCGATCTGATTGGCATGGTGATTGGACCCGGAGGCAAAACCATCAAAGGTATTACGGAACAAACGGGAGCCAAAGTCGATATCGAAGACGACGGTACCGTGACGATTTCAGCCATCGATGGCGTCAAGGCTCTGCAGGCTCGCGGCATCATTGAAGGCATGACGCGCAAGCTGAGTGCTGGAGATGTCTATGCCGGTCGTGTGACCCGCATTATTCCGATTGGAGCCTTTGTGGAATTCCTTCCTGGCAAAGAAGGTATGGTTCACATTTCGCAACTGGCTGACTATCGGGTCGGCAAAGTCGAAGATGAAGTAGCCATCGGCGACGAAGTCATCGTCAAGGTTCGCGAAATCGATAACCGTGGCCGAGTGAACCTGACTCGGTTGGGAATCCATCCTGATGAAGCTGCGGCAGCTCGTGACGCGGCCCAGAGCTAAGCCTCCGTCTGCCTCTCTCTATGTCTGCCTCTCTCTATGAGAAATGGGGAAGAGACGGGGGAGAGATGGGGCAGCATTTAATAAATTGCCTGATGGATGAGGCGATCGCACTTAGACCCTTGAGGGAGAGCGCGATCGCCTCGGCTGTTTCTTGGCCCCGCAGAGTTTTCCATGCAGCCATTGATTGATCCGGGTCGGCCTTAAGCTGTAGGATGCAAGTCGTACTGTGTTAACCCCTACATTTAGAATCACCTGTGCGAAAGATTGTTATAGCTGGCAACTGGAAGATGTACAAAACTCAGGTAGAAGCCCTGGAGTTTCTGCAGGGGTTTATGGCTCACCTGAATGAGACTCCAGAAGACCGGGAAGTTGTCCTTTGCGTCCCCTTTACGGCCCTAGGGGCACTCTCCAAAAATCTGCACGGAAGTGTGGTGAAATTGGGAGCCCAAAACATTCACTGGGAGGCAGAAGGAGCTTTTACAGGTGAAATTTCTGGTTCCATGCTCGATGAATTTGGCGTGCGCTACGTCATTGTCGGCCATAGTGAACGCAGGCAATATTTTGGCGATACAGACGCAACCGTCAATCTGCGGCTTCAGGCAGCTCAGCAGCACGGGCTGAAACCAATTTTGTGTGTTGGTGAGACCAAGCGACAGCGAGACGCTGGAGAAACCGAACGAGTGATCATCGATCAACTCACCCAAGACTTGAAAGGCGTTGATCAAAACCACCTCGTGATCGCTTATGAGCCAATTTGGGCGATCGGCACCGGAGATACGTGTGAAGCAACCGAGGCTAACCGAGTCATTGGTCTGATTCGCAGTCAGCTCAAAAACTCAAACGTCTCGATTCAATATGGAGGGTCTGTAAAACCCAGCAACATTGACGAGATTATGGCCCAACCTGAAATTGATGGTGCTTTAGTTGGAGGAGCCAGCTTAATGCCCGACGATTTTGCCCGCATCGTTAACCACATCTAGCCCCCTGCTTTGTAAAGCGCTTAAAGAGCTTTAAACATTCTCCTCAGCCGATCCAGACAGTTCATCCAGATCTGCTGAGGAGAGTAGTGATTCCGATAATTCCGTTTCCAGCAGTTCGGCCTCCAAACTACCACCATCACCCATTCGTACCGTCGAAAATATGCGATACGTCTCTAGACCGGAGGCTGGTTTTTGGGAAGAGTCTTGCGCCTGTCGAGGGAGCGTAGACTGACGGCCTTTGGTCATGTCAACCAAATTAAACTCAAGATTTTCGGCATAGATCGTCATCGTAATATTGAAAATCTCGAAGAAGTTGATCACCCACTGACAATCTGCTTCTGGAACCTTTTCGTAATATCGGATCAAATCTGCAATCCGAGCTTCCAGATGTGTCCTGGCATAGCGGCAAATCAATATTAGCTTGAGCAAGACGACGACTAAGGTGAAGGGATTGCCTTGGGAGAGGAGCAGGGAAAAGAGGGTTGACGGCTCAGTGTGGTTTTCCGTCGTGAGATATTCGATCACCCGGTTTACTGTCCGCAGAAGTAGCGCGTCGTCCAGCGGTCGCTCATGATGTCCGGCATAGAGCGTATCTAATTTTTCGGCCAGCTGCGCCTTTAATGCCTTCACAAAGTCGTGCTGTTCAACCGAAAAGATCAAATATTCTTGCAGGCTCTGCTTAAAGTCGAGGTAGCTAACTTGGTGGGTTTGCTTAATAAAAATGTTGGCTAAATTTGTATAGCTAAACACACCCCTTCGAGCAACAATCATTTTGATGAGTCGCAGCCCCTCATCGCCCAGAGCCGTTGGGTTTTTTAATATCCTCCCCCGGAAAGTAGCATCCTGAACTGGAGAGGGATAGGCCTGAGAGTGAGCTGTGTAGAGCGCTAGGTCAAACTTAAACTTTTCTTTGAGGGCTCTGGAGAGGGTTCTCGCGGCCTCTCGTTGCTCAATCGGGTTCTGCAGATTGATGTATTGTGGTACGAGCAGATAAGACGTGTAGCGCTCGGTCCAGTGAATCTTTGCTCGGTCTTCGTAGCGGGCTGCAAACAGCTTGAGCTCTTGAAAATCTGAGCTATTGATAAAGTTTTGGAGCCAACTTCGTAGGCGCTTGAGCGTTGGGGAGATCGTTTTCCGGCTCAGGATCGGATCTGAAAACAGCGTCAGTAGCTTTTTGATCGATTCATGTTCTCGACCTAGATCCCAGTTATTGATCAGGATGTAGCAAGACCGTTTCAGCGTATTTCTAAATTCTTGCTCCTGATTGGCAAATACGATTTCGTATAGGGCAGGGAGAATATTAGAGCTTAGGGCGTTTGCATGAAGAATAAATAGGTTCTTGAATTCAGCCAAGACATCTTCAGGTGGCCAGGTTTTAACAATCTCTAGCAGGTGTGCGTAGATGAGTTCCTGAGCCTGTGAGACATCGCGCCGAAATTGACCTGGCTTTGCAGGAAGTTGAGGAGTGTTTTCCTCGGATGTCCATCTGTCCCCAACCATACAGTGCTCACTAAGAAGAGGGCTTCACACAGAAAAGAGGTTGCAACCTCAGTGAGTTGAGATCGATCAAAGGTGCGATCGCTCTTAAAGCTAAACCCTATGCGGTTTAGGTCAGTCGTTGCCGTAATCATCAACAGTGAAGCTTCTGATTCCGGGCATCCTAACCAACTCTGGCGATAGATCAGGCCGGACCGAAAGCTTCAAGGTGAGATTTATCCTTTGGATTTATAGATCTTCAAGGCAAACCTATAGGGATCCCAAGGTCTCTGCTCAACCAATGTAGCCTCAAACGGCAGGATGAGACTCTAGCCAAAGCAAGATTTCCATTCAGAGTAATTACTGTAGGAAATGTATCAAAGCAGACTCGGACTAGGCATTTGGTACGGATCTATTGTAGACGCGAACCCCAGGTAATTATTAATCCTGATGAGTAATCCTGATGAGAATCGTAAACTATCCATGAGAAATAGTGGCCATCTAGCTGCGATCGCCCTTCGTTCTAGCTAGCTTGCTTTAGGATAACCATGATATGGGGGTGGAGGGACTTGAACCCTCACGACTTCATCAGTCAACGGATTTTCATTCTCCTGTAGCTTTCACTACTGCCACTGCCAAGTGCCACTGTTAGGCAAACCTGTCAGGGTTTTGAGAATTGGACCCTCCCTTTACCCTCGGCTTCACGTTAGGGTAGCTCCCGTCGGGCCTCTGCACCTTCCGAAACGAAGTTTCGGCTTGGCTCAGGATTGCCTTGTCTAGACCAAAGACCGGAGTCTCTTTGTCGGCATAGATTTAGGTTTCCCTGAGTTTGAGAGCATTCACTTGACAGATTATCTCCGTCAAGGCTCAGATTTCTAAGTCCGCAGCGTCTACCATTCCGCCACACCCCCGTGTGACATCGATAATACGTTGTGTTTTCACTCACGTACCTGTCTATTCCATCACTATTTGGGGTTTTTGTGCAACTTAATTTGCAACTTAATTTAAAAAATCAGTTTTTTCGGGCCTCCCCATAGCGATTTTTTACCGTTGCAGGCCAGATTGGAGGCAGGGGAAGCGATAAGATAGGAAAGACCGACCTGTGGCAACTGTATCTGACGGTTGAAAAACTATGCTGGCTTTACTTCTGTATGCAGCTCTCGGCGGAGCTTATCTGATTGTCCTTCCGGCGATCACCTTCTTTTATCTCAAAAGTCGTTGGTACGTTGCCAGTTCTGTTGAGCGGGTGCTGATGTACTTTCTCGTCTTCTTCCTATTTCCAGGACTGCTCATCCTCAGCCCATTCCTGAACTTCCGGCCCCAAAAGCGCCAACTTCAGAGTTAAAGAGTTTTGAATGCGACGAATTGATGTAATCGGAATTGGCGTCGGCATTTTTTTGGCAGGCGGGCTGGTTTATCTGGTGCTTCAAGGCGCTGGTCTAGACAGCATTGATGCTGGGATTTGGAGTCAGGTGATTTTGGTCGGCGGGCTAGTGGGCTGGGTGCTAACCTATGCGCTGCGAGCGGTGACGCAGAAGATGACTTATAACCAGCAGCTTCAGGATTATGAAGACGCTGTACTGCAAAAGCGGCTGGAGGAGATGACCCCTGAGCAACTCGCCCAACTGCAATCTGAAGTTGAGCAGGAGAAAGGGAAATCTTCCTCACAATCCTCCCCAGAAAATGAGCGATCGCAGACGACCAATGAGCCGTAGAATGGGGAACGGCCAACCGTCTGGTCACGAGCTACATTGGCTTGAAGAACTGACTGGTTTTTGCCGTTTTTATTCATTCTAAGGTCAGTCAAGGGTAGAGCATGGCTTCAGTTTCCCAACACTTGGAGGCACTACGCGATCGCGGGCAGTGTGCATTGATTCCGTTCATCACAGCGGGTGATCCAAGTCTGGATGTGACGGCAAAGGCGCTGCGCGTCCTCGATCGCAGCGGAGCTGATCTGATTGAGCTAGGTGTGCCCTATTCTGATCCGTTGGCAGATGGCCCTGTGATTCAGGCGGCGGCGACGCGGGCCCTCAAGCAAGGGACAAAACTAGAGCAGGTGCTTGACCTCGTCAAAACAGTTAGTCCGGAGCTGAGGGCTCCAATCATTCTGTTTACCTACTACAACCCCATCCTGAATCTGGGCATCGAAAATTTCTTACAAAAGATTGCGGCGGCTGGCGTCAAAGGATTAGTCGTCCCCGACTTGCCGCTCGAAGAAGTTGAGAAGCTATTAGAACCAGCCACTGCTCACGGGATTGAGATTACGCTGCTGGTGGCCCCGACGAGCCCTGAAGAGAGAATTAAGGCGATCGCGGCTAAGTCTCAAGGCTTTATCTATCTGGTCAGCGTCACGGGTGTCACCGGGATCAGAACTGAGATCGAAAACCGAGTTCAGGATCTGCTGATGGACCTGCGGAGTGTGACCGATAAGTCGATTGGCGTTGGATTCGGGATTTCCCAACCCGGTCAGGCTCGGCAGATTATGGAATGGGGAGCGGATGCAGTCATTGTAGGCAGCGCCTTCGTGAAGCGGTTGGCAGATGGGTCTCCTGAGCAGGGACTTCAGGCGATCGAAGAGTTTTGCCGCAGCCTCAAAGCCGCCATCACACCCGATTAGCAAAATCTGAGGCTTCGTAGAGACGTGATGAATTGCGTCTCTACCGGCCTGGGTTTAAATTTTTTCGCCCAAGCTTCTGACCTGTCTGGAGCGGCTGGCGATCGCCGCAGTTCCCTCCTCCAGTTGCACAAAGATTTTTCCAGATAGCAGTTTCCTCAACCCCGATCGCTGATAAACCAGCACATTCTCATCAATGGGGTCGATCTGCTGATAGCCCATTTCGGTCAGCGTCTGATCGAGTTCCTGCAAAAATTTGTCGCGGTTTTTGAACGAGGCAGACAGGGTCGCGGTGCGGTTAAAATAGCCTCCCAACAAGCCGGCTACGAGCCCTGTCAGCAGGCCAAACTGCTGCGGAATCCCAGTTGATACGTTGAGGTGCAATCCTTGTGAAGCAACAAACGTGGTCAGGATGGCAGTCGTTGAAAAGTAGTAGAGAAAGGTCGCGAGGAACCCAGGACCGTACTGCATAGACTGTTTTGCTTGAGATGGAGTCTGTGATATTGCCATCAGTCTATCGGCAAATGGGAACCGGATAGAGGCGCAGTTGATCGGCCTCTACCCCCGCGCTGCGATAAAACTGCCCTTTAAACTAATGAAAGCCGGGGTAGACTCCCGGCTCCAGTAGGGATAGACCGTCCAACGGCTGTCGCGATCGGTTTCAGGCTCTCGACGAGGGCAACCATTTCTTCAAGGGATAGGGCTTGACGCGCATCAGAAACGGACTTGGCAGGCTCAGGGTGACATTCGACCATGATGCCATCTGCACCACAAGCCACAGCAGCTCTAGCGAGATCGGCGACGAGTTCACTCTTTCCAGTAGCATGGCTGGGATCTACGATCACGGGCAGATGAGTGATTTGCTTGAGGGCTACGACTGCCCCTAGATCCAGCACGTTGCGAGTGTAGGAGTCAAAGCTGCGAATGCCTCGCTCACACAAGATGACATTGGGGTTGCCGTGGCTGAGGATGTATTCGGCGGCCATGACAAATTCCTCAACGGTGGCGGCCAATCCGCGCTTTAGAACCACCGGTTTGTTGGCTTCGCCCAGAGCCTTGAGTAAGTCAAAGTTTTGCATGTTGCGGCTTCCCACCTGCAGCACATCAGCTTTGGCAGCTATGGCTTCAATTTGGGCGATCGCCATCACTTCTGTGATCACGGGCAACCCGTAGCGATCGCGCACCGCTGCCAAAATATCTAACCCTTCCACTCCCATACCCTGGAACGCATAGGGAGAAGTCCGAGGCTTGAACACGCCACCGCGCAGCGCCTGCACCGAGGCCGTGGCTAAGCGACTGGCGACGGCCTCCATTTGAGCAGCATTTTCGACGGTGCAAGGACCGCCCACAATCAGCAGATCTTTGCCACCTACGGTGATGTCACCGAGTAGCTGAATCTGAGTTTTGTGGCTGGGTTGTGCTTTAGCAGCGAGTTTTGCATTTTGCATGGGAGTGGTTCCTTAAAGAGGGTGTCAGAGTTATTCAGAGTTGGGGTCAGGATCAGAGGTGGGCGAAAAAAATTGAAATCAAAAATCAAAAAAGCCCGGAACCTTAGGTCCCAGGCTTCAGAAGGTCGGCATGACCTATCTACCTGGGATGGACCCTGGGCCAAAAAAAGTAAAAGCCGTAAAACTGATTTTGAAGAGCGAGGTTAGCAGTCAACACGGGAAATCTCCTGAGAGAGGCAAGATTGGGCAGGGCAGGTAGACAAAATAAAAGACCGCAGAGTTTGTTCTGCGGTCCACCTAGAGGCTCCAAACGAAGTTGGACTCACCCCAGGTGAACCTCCATAAACCAAAAATAAAAATAGCTGGGCGCTAAATACTGCATGGCTGCGTTGAAGCGATTGCTAAAGTGCTAAGTCGGATTGAGTTCGACAATCTATCTGGTTATGACGCTAACAAACCTAATAGGGAGAAGTCAACCTCCAACTGGGGAAAATCTGGGGAGAATGTCAGAACTGCCTGGGATTTGCAACGAGTGGTCAGGACTCGGAACCATTTGGCCAGTGACACAAGTCTGTCATAGGGTTGACATGGCTCTGACTTAGATTAGGGCTTGGCAAAATTTTGTTTAGATCAAATCAACTGTAATTTTAGTTACAATTCAGCCTGGGAATCCCGGTTGGGAAATAGGCTTCTAGTCAGTTACAACAGCTAAGAGCTAGATTTCGGATCGAGACAGGCCATGTGCAGACTATTTGCTGGAGTACCTTTGGATGATTGAAGTTGAGCATCTCAGCAAGATTTATGGCTCAACCCCGGCGATTCGAGATGTGACATTTTCTGTCGAACCGGGTGAGATTTTGGGCTTTTTGGGGCCAAATGGAGCCGGAAAAACGACAACGATGCGAATTCTGACTGGGTATTTGCCAGCCACCAGCGGCACCGCTCGGATTGCGGGGCACGATGTGCATGAAAGTTCGATGGCAGTGCGGCAGCGAATTGGCTACCTACCAGAAACTCCGCCCCTGTATCCAGATATGACGGTGGAAGGGTTTCTGCATTTTGTGGCTCGGATTAAGGGGGTTTCGGCGGGCGATCGCCCCAAACAAGTCGATTCTGCTCTCACCCGCTGCAATCTACTCGAAAAGCGAAAAGTTCTGATCCGCAAACTCTCCAAAGGATTTCGGCAGCGGGTGGGGATTGCCCAGGCGATCGTTCATGATCCGCCCGCCATTATTTTAGATGAACCGACAGTCGGCCTTGATCCCCGCCAGATCATCGACGTTCGGAATCTCATTAAAAGCTTGGCAGGCGATCACACCATTATTCTTTCAACGCACATCCTGCCGGAAGCCAGCATGACCTGCAACCGGGTCGCCATTATTAATCGGGGAGAAGTCGTCGCCACCAATACCCCCGATGAGCTAATGGCGCAGCTAACGGGAGGTCTAGGCTACGAGCTAGAAGTGGAAGGGGCCTTTGACCAGATTCAAATGCCACTGCAAAACCTCCCCCATGTGCAGTCGGTAGAGCAAGTTGCCGATGTCGAACTCATCAACCCTCGTGCTAGGGTGCGAGTGCTATCAGAACCAGGCTTTGATCCAGGGCGTGAGATCGCAGCGGTTATCGTAGGGGCCGGGTTAGGGCTGTATGAAATGCGGCGAACCCAAGTCAGTTTGGAAGATGTCTTTTTGCAGCTGACGACCGAGGAAAAAGCGTTGGCTGGAATTGAAGCTGAGGCTGAAGCTGAGGCTGAAGGTCTGCCTGTCGAAACGATCGATTCTGAGGATTTGTCTAAAAACCAGCCTGAGGATTCGCCTGAAAGCCCACCTGAAAGCCCGCCTGAAAACCTATCTGAAAACCTGAATGAACCTGAAGTATCGGGAGGCGAAGCCAGTTAAATGCAAGTCATCTTCAGCAACATCATTGCGATCTATCGGAAAGAACTGCAAGGCTATTTTGCCTCGCCGCTAGCCTACATCGTGGCAGGCGTTTTTTGGCTGCTCTGTGGCTTTTTCTTTGGGGCAATCTTGCTAGGGCCAGAGGGTGTGATTGCTCAGGTGGCCCTACGCGACCAGATGGGAATCACAGAACCACCGATTGATGTGCCCTATCAGTTTCTAAGCATTTTCCTAGGCATTATTGGCTCCTTGACGCTGTTTTTTCTGCCCATGCTGTCGATGGGGCTGTATGCAGAGGAGCGCAAACGTGGCACTCTCGAGTTGCTGGCGACTTCGCCCATGACCAACTGGGCCGTGGCCGTCGGGAAGCTATTGGGCGTTTCTACGTTTTTCCTAACGATGGTGTTGCCCGTTTTGGTTTATGAGGCGATCGCCCTCAGCTTTTCCAATCCGCCCATTCAGCCAACCGTGCTCTTGCTGGGGCATCTGGGGTTGATTTTGATGGCAGCCAGCGTTCTTTCTCTGGGCATGTTTATCTCGTCGCTGACCGACAGCACGATTTTGGCAGCGATTTTGACCTTTGGCCTCATGCTGCTGCTCTGGGTGATTGATATCGTGGCGACTAGCTTTGGCGGGACAATCGGTGCTGTCCTGAGCCATCTCTCATTGGTTCAGCACTACAACAGCCTCACCCAGGGAATTGTAGACATCAGCAGTCTAGTTCTATTTGCGAGCTACATTCTGTTGGGTATCTTCCTCACTGCTCAGTCGATTGAAACCTTTCGATTTCAGCGTTCTTAGGTTGGTTTTGAGTTTTTCAGTTGCAAGGCTCGTCGCTTCAGGTTCATGAAAAAGATTGCCTCTATTCGATCTCGCAAAGCACTTCGATACCTGTTCTGGTTGGGTCCCTGTTTAATCCTGATGGGATTGACTGCCGGGGCGATCGCCGGATTTAGTCCCATTCCGATCAGTTTGCTAGCTCTGGGCGCAATCATTATTGGGGGCTGGATCTTTTGGGAAAGTCAGGCGCTGCGGCGGTTTTGGGGACAGCGTTCAACCCAAGTGAGCACCAATGCATTGGCCGCAACGTTGGCCGTTGTGATCATTTTGGTGTTGCTCAATGTTTTGGGAGTGCGCTACGGTCAGCGGTTTGACTTGACTGAAAATCAAATTTTTACCCTAGCTCCCCAAACACAGGAGTTGGTGCAAAATCTTAACCAGCCTGTCAAAGCTTGGATTTTTGATATCTCTCCCAATCCGAGAGACCGCGAGCTGTTGACCAACTACCAGCGGCAGGGCAACAACTTTAGCTTTGAATATATTGATCCACAGGTGCAGCCTACTGTGGCGCGCCAGTTTGGGGTGCAGGTGATTGGAGAAGTGCATCTAGAAGCGGGCGATCGCCGCCGATTGGTGCAGACCATCAATGCAGAGGAACGGCTTTCGGAAAGGGGCTTGACCAACGGGTTAGTGCAAATTACGAGCGATCGCCAGCTCAAGGTGTACTTCCTAGAAGGGCACGGTGAAAAACCACCCCAAGAAGGACAGGGCGGCATCGCCGAGGCGGTTGGTCGGTTAGGAGAAGAAAACTATGCCTCTGAAACGCTCAACTTGGCCACAAACCCGCAGGTGCCAGACGATGCCGATGTGTTGGTGGTGGCTGGCCCCCAGCGCCCACTGCTAGCGTCAGAGATTACAGCCCTAGAGACCTATCTACAGCGGCAGGGCGGCCTCATGGTAATGGTCGATCCTACCGTGGAGACAGGGTTAGAGGAACTACTACAGTCGTGGGGAGTTAGCCTGAGCAATCTGCTCGTGCTGGATACGGCAGGGCAGGCCGCAGGTCTGGGGCCTGCTGTAACGCTGGTGACGGAGTACGGAGATCACCCCATTACTCAGCAGCTAGTGGGCGGAATTTCGTTCTTTCCCATCGCCCAACCGCTGGGTCTAGAGCCTGTGGAAGGGATCACCGAGGCACCGTTGCTCTTTACCAGCCAAACCGCTCAGGCTCAAGAGATCCCAGAGTCAGGCGATCTACAGCTCGATGCCGAAGGCGCTCAGCAAGGTCCATTTATCATTGGTGCAGCGCTGAGCCGTCCTGTAGCAGAAACCCCTACTCCCGCCGCTCCGCCCCCTCCTGAAGCTGTGGAGCCAACAGATGAGCCAACAGATGAAAATGAGGCCGCAAATGGGAGCGAAAACCCCACAGCAGAATCTCCCATAACTGAGGAATCTCCTGGAGAGGAAGCGGCCCCCCCCACAGCGGAAACCGCAGAGAGTCCTGTAGCAGAGGAAGCTCCAACCGAAGAAGACGCCCCAGCAGCAGAGGAAGTCCCAACCGAAGAGGAAGAAACCGCTGAAGGGGACGCTCCGGAAACTCGGCTAGTCGTAATCGGCAACTCTAGCTTTATCACTAACGGGCTGGTGGGGCAGCAGCTCAACGGGGATGTGTTTTTAAATGCAGTGAACTGGCTGAGCCAGGGTGAAGATGAAGTGCTGGCGATTCGCCCTAGAGATGTCACCAATCGCCGGATCTTAATGGGTGGTCAGCAGTCGATTCTGCTGGCTCTGCTCGCTGTGCTGGGATTGCCCTTATTGGGCTTTGCAGCGGCATTTTTAGTCTGGTGGCGGCGACGTTAGGAGATAAAACATGAAGTCTACAACTGTGGTGCTGATTGCAGTGGCCCTTCTTTTGGGCGGGGTCGTTTATGTGCTGGAGGCTCGAAATGGCTCTCAGTCTGAATCTCAGTCTGAAACTGTTGAGTCGCAGCAGGGTCAGCAAATTTTTAGCTTTAACGAAGGTGATGTTCAGGCGCTGACGGTAGAAACGCAGCTTCGCACGCTGAGGTTTGAACGCGATGCGGAAGGGCAGTGGCAGATGCTAGCGCCAGAGACAGGGCTTGCCAACCCGGCTTCAGTCGCCTTTTTGCTGAATTTGCTAGCAACCGGAAGGAGCGATCGCATTCTCACCGTATCGGCGGGCGATCGCGAATCCTTTGGGCTGCATCAACCCTTGGCCACCATTGCCGTAACTTTAGAAAATCAGGAGACCCATCAGTTTATCCTAGGAGGCTACGATTTCAACCGCAGGTTCCTCTATGCATTGGCTAATCCGTCAGAAGATGGAGGTGCAGTTGCAGCGAGAGAAGTAACTGAGGCGGGAGAGGGAACTGAGGCGGGAGAGGGTGCTGAGGAAATGGAAGTGCTGCTGGTCTCCCCCAACTTTGAAAATGCGGTGAGTCGCTCACTAAACGAGTGGAAACTGACAGAATCCTTGGATAATAGTTCTGATCCAGAATCGAACACTCCCGAATCTAATCCTCCATCTCCGACCGTACCCGCCGACTCTAACTAACCCTAGTATTCATCAATGCCCCCTTCCACCGCAGCCGTTCCAACCGCCACCTTACTCATTTCCTGTCCCGATCAGCGGGGTTTGGTTGCCAAAATTGCTAATTTTATCTACTCAAACGGTGGCAATATTATCCATGCCGATCAGCATACCGACTTTGAGGCTGGACTGTTTTTGTCGCGTCTGGAGTGGCAACTGGAAGGATTTAACTTGCCGCGAGAGCTGATTGGGCCTGCCTTTAATGCGATCGCCCACCCCCTCCAAGCCCAGTGGCAGCTTCAGTTTTCTGATACCCTCCCCCGCATTGCCATTTGGGTCAGCCGTCAGGATCATTGCCTGTTTGACCTGCTTTGGCGACAGCGCGCGGGCGAATTTGCCGCCGAAATCCCGCTGATTATCAGCAACCATCCCCACATGGAGGAAATTGCCCAGCAGTTTGGGATCGACTACCACTATTTGCCCATCACACCCGACACCAAAGCGGAACAAGAAGCCAAACAGCTTGAGGTGCTTCAGCAATATCAGATCGATGTTGTCGTTTTGGCCAAATACATGCAGATCCTGAGTCCGCAGTTTGTTCAACAGTTTTCCAAAGTTATCAATATTCATCATTCCTTCTTGCCCGCTTTCGCAGGCGCAAACCCTTACCAGAGGGCTTATGAGCGGGGCGTCAAAATTATCGGGGCCACGGCACATTACGTCACTCAAGACCTAGACGAAGGCCCAATTATTGAGCAAGATGTGGTGCGGGTGAGCCATCGCGACGAGGTCAAAGACTTGATTCGCAAGGGAAAAGATCTAGAACGAGTCGTATTAGCCCGCGCCGTCCGGCTTCATCTGCAAAATCGGGTGCTAGTTTACGGAAACCGAACCGTAGTTTTCGCATAGTTTTCGCATAGTCTTTGCATAGTCTTCGCGTAGGATCAACAGGGAGAATCCACCCATCCTGAGCCAGTTGCTACTGTACCCTTTGAATGCTGAAATCACCCATTCGCGTCTGTATTATTTTGGGCACGCGCCCCGAAGCGATTAAGCTGGCTCCTGTGATCCAGCGCTTCAAGCAATCCTCGCATTTTGATACCCAAGTGATCCTCACGGGCCAACACCGGGAAATGGTGGAGCAGGTGATGCGGTTGTTTAGCCTGACTGCCGACCACGATCTAGCGATCATGCAGCATCAGCAAACGCTAACAGATATTACCTGCCGCAGCCTCAGAGGCTTGGAAACGCTGTTTAAAGATCTGAAGCCGCAGTTTGTGGTGGTGCAGGGGGACACGACAACAGCCTTTGCCGCTGCGATCGCCGCTTTCTATCAGCAAATTCCAGTTGGTCATGTGGAAGCAGGCCTCCGCACCGACGAACTCTATAACCCTTATCCAGAAGAAGCCAACCGCCGCCTGATTTCTCAGATCACCCAGTTGCACTTTGCGCCAACGACAGTGGCGGTCGAGCATTTACATCGCTCTGATGTGTTGGGCACCATCCACCACACGGGCAACACCGTCATCGATGCTCTGCTAGCCGTGGCAGATCGCCATCCAGATTGCCCCATTCCCAATCTGGACTGGAATCAGTATCGCGTCATGTTGGCAACGGTACACCGCCGCGAAAATTGGGGCGAGCCGTTGCAGGACATCGCGCAAGGATTTTTGCAAACGCTAGAAAAATTCCCTGATACGGCATTGCTGCTGCCGCTGCATCGGAACCCAACGGTACGAGAACCTCTACAGGCCGTTTTGGGCGAGCATCCCCGCGTCTTTTTGACCGAACCACTCGACTATGCCGAACTAGTCGGTGCGATTCAGCGTTGCTACTTGGTCTTAACCGATTCGGGAGGCTTACAGGAAGAAGCGCCTAGCTTGGGTAAACCTGTCTTGGTGTTGCGAGAAACGACAGAACGACCTGAGGCGATCGCCGCCGGAACAGCCCGCCTGATTGGCACCTATCCTAACTCCATCCTCAGCGCCGCAACAGAACTACTCAGCAACGCGCAGGCCTATGAAACAATGGCAACTGCCATCAACCCCTTTGGGGATGGTCATGCCGCCGAACGTATCCTAGAAATTGTCGAAACCTACTTCAACCCAACCCCGTAGGGTGTGTCACGCATAGCGGACGCACCAAAGCATTAACTTTACTGTTTCGGTGCGTTACGCTGTGCTAACGGCACCCTACGAGGGTGTGGGTTTATGCCTCTTTGTTGAGAAATGCCTGAACTTGCTTGAGGGCAATTTGACCGATGTTGTAAAGAGCCCAACCACCTGCTAGCAAAACGGGCGCTAGCACTACCAAAATTCTCCAATCCATAGCCTCAGATCCTCCTCTTAAAGATTTATGAATAAATCTCATTTAACTTCTATTCTGCGCTGAATAACCGAATTTATCCAGATCCCTCGTTACATTTCTTAAAGCCTTAAAAAACGGAGGGTTGGGTTTGATTCATGTCAATACAGCGCGCATAGGCGGTCTAGCTGGTATGAGAAAAACCTAGATCTGTCCCTTTCCCGGCATGGACCAGCGCTAGTTTCTCATATTTCTGGGCATGTTCAATCAAATCGGCAGCCTCTGCCTCAGAAATTTGGCGCAAGGATTTTCCAGGCACTCCCACGACGAGCGATCGCGCTGGGACATCTTTGGTGACAACCGAGCCCGCCCCAATGATGCTACCTGCCCCAATTTGCACCCCATCGAGAACAATCGCCCCAATGCCAATCAAGCTGCCCTGCCCAATGTGAGCGCTGTGGATCACGGCCCGATGCCCAACTGTGACGTAATCTTCTAAAATCGTGGGTTTACCGGGGTCCCCGTGTAGAATGGCTCCATCTTGGACATTTGTAAACTTGCCCAAGACAATCCGCTCTATATCGCCTCGCACTACCGCCCCATACCAAATGCTGACGCCTGCAGCAATCTCAACCTGCCCCATGACCGTGGCATTTGGCGCAATGAAAGCAGCCTGAGATCGATCAACAGCAGGCCAATAAGAGCCGGGAGAACCTGAAAACTCCTGAAAATTACTCATCGCTCATCCTAGTAAATCGATCAGCACCACAGCGTATGCCCGTAGAATTGGCATTGAGAGCAGAACGCCCCCCGCTATAATAGAGCCACTGACAGTGGCAGATGACAGTGGCACATGGAGAACATGCTGGTAACGATTTCATGATTAACCTAGCCCTACAGTACCCAATCTTTGGGCCAGAGATTCAGTGTCCCCACTGTCGCCAAACTATCCCGGCGCTGACGCTGACCGACACTTATCTTTGTCAGCGCCACGGGGCATTTGAAGCGGACCCCAAGACTAGCGAGTTGGTTCATTTGCAGTCGGGTCGCCACTGGCGGCAGTGGAAGGAGGAGTGGTATCGCCAGCATACGCATCCGGATGGAATTCGCTTTGAAATTCATGAAGCCCTCGATCGGCTTTATACCCAGGGCTATCGAGCCACGCGGGTGATCATTGCCCAGCGTTACAAAGATTTGATTAGCACCTATCTAGAGCGAAGCACCCCTTGGCGAGGTCAGGTAGATTCTCCCCGCCCACGCCTGTATGGCCTTCCAGTTGAGTTTAGCCCCGACCCTGAAGCAGAACCCTGTTGGGCCGTGATTAATTTTGATCTGGAAAAAGAGCCGGGTGCGCCTGTGCGCTATCCCTATTTTCGATTATTTGAATAGTGATTAGAGGTGAGCTGGCAGGTTTGCGAATCCAGATCTCAAAGCTTTGATCTCAAAACTCAAAACTAGACCGAATCATGCATCACGCTTCTATCCGGACTGCTGATATCCATCGCGCGATCGCCTTCTATGAGCAGTTAGGCTTTGTGGTGTGTGAGCGATTTACCGCTGGGATTACCCTCGCCTGCTGGATGGAAGGCCTAAACGGTCGGATTGAGCTATTACAGGTGCCTCAGCCCCGTCCGGCAGCAGATGCGTTTGAAGATGAGCATTACACGGGCTACTACCATCTCTCGTTTGATTTGACCGATCAAGTCGATGATCTGCCCCAGTGGCTAGCCGATCTAGAAACCCAGTTTGCACAAGCCTCAGAGCAGTCGGCCCAGGTTCAGCCGCTCAAAACTTTATTGCGCCCTACCCAACAAATTATTGGCGATCGCGTCTATGAAGTGACCTTCATCGCAGATGCCGATGGATTACCGCTAGAGTTCATCCGCATCATGGGAAACCTAAAGTAGCGACATTACGCCACTGAGCATTCCCTAAGCTATGCCAACCGAGCAGACTGAGCAATTTGCAAACAACTGGGCTTATTTAAGAACAGAACTCAACTGGCTAGAGCGGATGCTGATGCTGGCAGTTGCACGGCAGCGCAAGGAAACCAAGGAGCTCGATCGACTGGCTCAATCTCGCGCCGATCGGGCCACTAGCCATTGGTGGAAGGGCATCATTGCGCCCGAGACTGGCATTTTGGAAGAGACTTGCCGCAAACCCACTACTGCGATCGCCAAGGTTACCTACCAGCAACAACTTGAGCAGCGGATTCAAGCTAGCCAACAGCAGGGGATCGCCTTGGGTTTGCCGACTCTGTGCGATCGACTGGGACTCACTGCTTTTGAAAAAAACCTGGTGCTGATCAGCATCGCGCCTGAGGTCAACCGTCGCTATACCCGCCTCTATCGCTATTTGCAGGGAGATGAGCAGGGAGTCAAGACCGATCTGCCCACGGTGGATCTGGTGCTGCGGCTGTTGTGCCGAAATGACCCAGAATGGCGAGCGGCCCGCACCTGCTTGACCACCACGTCTCCCCTACGGCACCATCACCTGATCACGCTGATTTCTCAACCTGCCAGTACATTGCTGAGTGCGTCGATCAAACTGGCCGATGGGCTAATCGACTATTTGCTGGCCGACCATCCCACGCCCCACGCCCTCGACCGTCTGTTGCAGGGAAGCATTCAACTAGGCTTGCCTATTACCCAGTCGATCCCCACCGTCGATTGGGCTGATTTGGTGTTACCAGACAGCCTGTTGCAGTCGCTACAGCATCTGAGTCAGCGATTGACTTTGACCGACCAGGTGGCTCAGTGGGGCTTTGAGTCTGCCAGCCCTGGAGTTATGCCGTCCCCGGGAACAGTTGTCTTGCTGGCGGGCACAGCGGGCACTGGCAAAACAATGGCAGCAGGGGCGATCGCCCATTCGCTCCAATGGCCCCTACATCAGGTAGATCTTGCCCAGGTAGATCCCACCGCCACTACCGCCTTGCTAAAAGAACTCACCCGCCTGATGCCCTCCCTGCTGTTAATCAAATCGGCACAGGTCTGGCTCAACCGCTCAACGCCCTTAGCAGCGGCTCAGCTTCACCAGTTTTTGGCCCACAGACACAGCCTGCCCAGCCTCACCCTCCTGAGTGTTGCCCATGCAGAATCGGTGGCTTTACGCTGGCGATCGCACCTCGACCAGCAGCTTTTGTTTCCCAAGCCCAAAGCCTGCGATCGCCTCCGCCTCTGGAAACAGGCCTTTCCGCCCCCAGCCCCCCTAGCACCCGACCTAGACTGGAATCTACTAGCGCAACAGTTGCCACTGAGTGGGGGAGAAATTCGGGCGATCGCTCGTGAAGCCGCTTTTCATGCCGCCGCAGAGCCAGCCCCTATTCACCTATCGCACCTCATCCAAGCCCTCATTCAACAGAAAAAATTTGCCAAACAGGTCGCCAAGCTGACGCCAAAACAGCAGCCTAGCTTGGGCGAAAGGGATGCAGCACCATAGCTCTCGTCTTGGGTTGAAGGCTTCAAACTTGAGGCCAGAGTTCTGTAGCGAGAATCAAAAGCATAATTGCACCCGCGCTAAGTGCAGCAAAAAATAGCACGCTGTCTACAAAGAAGCTGCCTTCAAAGCTGCGTCTCAGGATGATGGTGACTCCCACAAAGGTCAGGAGCAGCAGAACTGAAAATACCTGCACCAACCCTTCCCACCCATGTGCAATTAAAAGATCTTCTTCCATCAGCGTTAATCCATGAACTTGTTCAGCTGGCTCGAGCCTGGAGCAGAGGGGGCGATCGCTATTCTGCTGCGCTCCAGTCATTGAACATCTTAGTGCGGTTTTTCATTAGTGCGGTTTTTCAGAAGCGGCAGTTAACCCTCCACGTCTAAATAGCAACTAGGAATGGCAAAAAGGATGCCCCACAACCGAGGCATCCTTTTATTAAGCACCTGAGACGTTTGAAAAAGAGGGCTTAGAAGTTCATCTCAGCAGCCTGAACTTTCTCAACCTGCTTCTTCTTCAAGACCAGCATGATTTGGGAGAGCATGATCGCCGTGATGAATGCAACTAGACCCTTAACCCGATTGGGGCTTTGCAACACAATCTCCGCATCGACCTGACCGAAACCACCCACATTGGGGTTAGAGGTCAACGCTGTACCTGAGGCTACAACATCGCCCTCAGACACAATCAGCTCAGGTCCAGGAGGAACTGTATCAACAATGGCTGCACCAGCTTCAGGCTGGATGGTGATCTGATAGCCGCCATCTTCAGACTTAGCGATCTGGGCGATTTGTCCTGCCACAGAAGCATTGTAGATAGCGTTGTTGCTCTTTTCTCCGGTGGGATAGACCTGACCCCGTCCGCGATTGCCGCCAACGTGAATGGAATATTTACCGAAGGCAATGCCTTTGCTGGCGTTGGGATCGGGAGACAGAACTGGGAAGACAATTTCCTGATACTGCTCACCGGGCAGTGGACCCACTAAAATAATGTTGTCCAGCGTATCGCTGTAGGTCTGGAACAGATAGCTAGGGCCGACTTCTTCCTTCATCTCTTCAGGAATTCTGTCTTCCGGCGCAATCTTAAAGCCTTCTGGCAGCATCAATACTGCACCTACATTCAAAGGCCCTTTTTCTCCATTGGCCTGCACTTGCTGCGCGCTGGTATCGTAGGGGATCTTTACAATCGCCTTGAAGACGGTATCAGGCAAAACAGCCTGAGGAATCTCAATTTCTGTGGGTTTGGCTCCAAGGTGGCAGTTGGCACAAACAATCCGGCCCGTTGCTTCACGGGGGGTGTCATAGTTCTGCTGAGCCCAAAACGGATAGGCAGAAGCAGACTGGGGCATAGCCCAATCGCTTGCTAGAAACAGGGTGACAGTGGCCACGGCAACCAGCACACCTTTAACAATTGCCCTGCTGCCTCGGGGCAATAGCATTGACCAGAAAGTTGCTTTCATTTGTAACAAGTGTTCACTAACAAAGGGTAGAGACAGGGAGACGTGTTTAAGATTCAAGGTTTAAGGTTTGAGCGTTGATTTTACGTGTCAGATTTAGAGCCAGAGTGTGCGTTGGATACTGCGGCTCATATCTCACAACTCATCAGCTCGTCACTCGTCACTGTATTTCAGCCCACTAGGTTTAAGCTCACTAGGTTTAAGCCCACCAGCTTTAAGCCCACCAGGGATCTTCGCCTGTGCGAAAGTCCGTCTCGGTCCAAGGTGTGAAGGCAATCTTGCCGTCTTCGTTGACGTCGGCGTGGGTAAGGGCCAAGGAGAGAGGTGCAGGACCCCGCACAACCTTACCTTCGCTGTTGTATTGAGAACCATGACAAGGACAGATGAACTTGTTCTCGGCATTGTTCCAGGGAACCACACATCCCAGGTGGGTGCAGACCGCGTTAATACCATAGTTGGCGATCGCACTGTCGCTTTCAACCACAATATAAGTAGGATCACCTTTCAAACCTTGAGCTAGGACGCGATCGCCCACGCTATGGCTAGCCAGAAAAGTGTCAGACACCACATCGTTACCGAGCGCATCCTTAGCGATAACACCGCCTCCAGCACCACCGCTAGAAGGAGGGATGAAGTACTTCACGATGGGATAAAGGGCACCCAGGGCAGTCCCTGTGATCGTTCCAAACGTGAGCAAGTTCATGAATTGGCGACGCCCCATATCGGGGACATCAGGGTTTCCAGAAATTTGAGTCATAACTTTGAGCTGAAGTATGCGTCAAGAATGAGGTTGGGTCAGCAACGCTTCGCCTAGTCCAATAAGTTTTTTTAAGCTTGCTGCTTAGATTTAAATCCGCACAGACCAAAGCAGTAGAGCCCTCAAAACCAGCTTTAGCAAGGAAGTCGCTATAACTGCCCAGCTGTACCAGTCCACAGTTTTTCTAGAAGTATTATTACACCTTCTGGACCCGCTCTCACCTCCACACATTAGGCAAACCAATCAATGGCTACCGCCCCACAACAAAAGAGGTGCCAGAAAGAGGCACCCCTAAAGTTGACGATATTTTAAGATTTTCAGCAAAGTCGATGCGTCTCGAAATTAATGTTGATCCTCACCACTGCCTAAGTGGCCTAGCGCCCGCTTTCCGGATTGGCATCGCTAGCCGTACTTGCAGCCCAGTTTCGTCTGATCCGCTGAGAAGTATGAGACTGACTCACTCGCTTAGCCGTACTCGCTTTGCTCCTCAACGTCAGGATGCTCATCATCTCGTGAGACCCTGGAACAGGCTGTAGACTGCTCCAAGAAAAAGCTTCTGCATAACCCAACATATGTAAGGTCTTAATATTGTGCATAATGTCTTGACGCGAACCGATCGCCATCAAGCGAAACCGAGGCACCGAGGTTCCGGAGGTCAGACCCGAAGTAGAACGATGCGAACCAGCTCGACCGGAGTGAATGGGGCGGATCAAGGTCAGCCGTCCTGAACCACGTTCAGATCGGGGGGCAAACCGAGACCCGTCGTTGACGCTCTGACGGCGTGCAATCGGAAAAGGAATGATGCTGCGACCTGAAGGGGTTGTGGTGAGCATTGCAGATGCCATAATGTAATTAACTCCATTTATGGAAAGTGGAAAATTCGCCGCCTTTAGTTCTCTGCTCTGGGAAAGTTGGGAACTGAAGGCGGTTTTTGATTGCCTTGCTGGCCCGATGTGATTAATCTACGGCTCGCGTAGAGAAATGTCAAGCGCTCAATCCTAAAAATCGTCCTGAGACGTAGATTTTTTACTTTAGGCTTTGAATAGTAGACTTGAGGGGATGAGTCAATCCTGCAAATACCGTGATCCGTTGGAAGCTAAATGAGGTCATGGCGCAAAAGCGCATTCGCAATAAAGATCTGGCGGAAGCGTTGGACATTACAGAAAATTCTGTTTACAGGCTCCGCAAGACGGATGAAATGCCGCGATTGACTCCAGAAAGACTCAACGGCATTTGCACTGTGCTGAATTGTCAGCCAGGGGATCTGCTGGAGTGGATTGCTGACGTGACCGACTCGCAGCCCCTCCCGAAGCAAGCTCTCGCCAACTTAACCCAATTTTGCGATCGCATTTTGGCCTTGTCGTGGCAAGGTTATCGGCGCTATGGCGATGGAGCCGTGATTTACACCGACCACGAGACAGGTCCAGAAATTGCTTATATCGAGCGCGATAAGCTTTCTGATCCGGAATGCTTGCAGGCGATCGCCAGCAACCGTCCCGAAATGGCCGCAGTCGTACTTTACTACCCCACCAGCAACTACGACACCAGTGACTACAGCATCTTCGTTTTGACGGGGCATCGCTCCCCCCCAGAATGCTACGCCCTTTTGTTAGCGGGGCAATGAGGCCCACCAGCAAAACAGTTGGGACCAAAGATTTTGGGCTGAAAGGCACTCGGGTGGGCACCTCTTACCCGGGGGAGGGGCATGAGCCCCTTGTGGGAAATTGTGATAGTGGCTATATTAATCCCGCCCGATGTTGAATGCCTTGCCCCAGCAAACTTGTAGTCACTTTTCTTTTGCTCTCCGTTCCCGATGATTTTTCCTAAGCTCAGGGATTTCTGCTCGTCCCAACTGCCAGACCAGACACAGCAAAAGCCTCTGTCTCTTCCAGCCGCCAAGCTCAGGATGAACCGTCTTCAGGATGCAGCATCTCGAAAAAGCCCCATTCTGCAAAGAAAACATTGTGGCTGTAAAGGTTCTAACCCCTAGTGACCTGGCATAGCGGCAAGCAACTAAAAGAATTGCTCTAAAGAAGTGATTTACATACTTTTCTGCTAGCCTTTCAACCCAGCTAGTTTGTATTGGGAGAAGCTAGGTCAGCAGTAGTAATTGCTCTGGCTTTTTATAGTAATTAAATTAGTTTCTCAGTTAGAGAATCTTGATTTTTTTGACATCTTTTCTGGAGAAGATTTAGCTTCAGTGATAGATCCTCGTGAAAAGACAGATAACGAATATAGATTAGTAGATTCTGGCCAAAAATCCCTATTCGAGCTAAAGCCATGTGAGGTTCTAATCAAGCTATATAATTTTCTTGTAACTCAAGCCAGGTAAGCAGTCTGAGAAGATATAGATAAACTTTGGGGCCTAACAAATCTTTGAAAAAATGTATATATTGGAGAATTATTAAGAAAATATAAAAAATAAATAGCTATGGATTAAAAGCAGTATTATCTATTCTTAGGTAATCTACAAATGATCCGTAACTTCACGGAGATGCTAAGCAGTCTTAAGGCGGTAAAGTTTAATCACTCTATTCCTTAAAAGGACTATGCTTGAAGAACAGGATTTAGAATTTTTCTGATCCAGTTCGAGTCAAATTGACGCTCTGCCGTGACAGAAACTTTTTAGACGTGATAGTTTGTTTTGCATCTTTACTTCAGGGGGGGAGAAATGGCTAAAAGTCCATTCGCATCTGCATCTGCTCTACTCGCTTACTATGGCTTCGATTTAAATGGTCTAAACCTAGACCAAATTGTTTACAGTTGGTTAGGAAACTATCCCGCCAAATGGGTCATCGCAGCAGTGGTCGAAGCCCTCTACCAAGGGCGCTACAAAGCCGCTTCAGTCAACAGCATTCTGTCGTTGTGGTGCTTGAGGGGTCAGCCTGTTCACCACTTCGACTATGAGTTTGCTGACATTGTTTGTAGTCAACTCTTTCGCACACTACCGCCTCAGACTGCGGCTCTAGAGCAAAACCCTTAAGGGAGTTCTTTTTGCTCTAAAAGGAATCGAAAACCGAAGGCGATCGCCATCTTGCAAAAATGCTAGCTTGCGCTAGGGCTGGCTTGTGCTAGGACCTAGTTTGCAGGAAGGCTGGGGTGCAGGAATGCTAGCGAACCGCCTTGGCATGACTAAAATGCCCTTCCCAAAATCAAATCCTCCTGCCAGTGCTCAACTTGTGAGTCGGGTGGTTTTGTCTGCACCGTCAAGGTGTTGGGGTAGGCGCTTGGTCGATCCTGTCGGTGGGTTAGACCTGTTGGGTTCAAATCCTCTGAAATTCTCTGGACAAAGTTAAGAAATTCGTTGGAAATTCAAGCAATGGCCTGTACTACGGAGCTACAGGTAGTTTCCCTATTGCAATATATGGGCAAATTTTTGTGCACTCACCCAAATAGTGACGCGAGAGGAATAATTCCTGAACCATGGCAAAACGAATAGGCCGAGCCCACCAGGAGATGCCGGGCGATCTGGATAACTACTTCGACATTTTTGTTGCAGAGATGAAGAAACCCAGCTCGCCCCTTCCGAAATCCCAAACCATTGCTGAGGCGCAACAAGCAAACCCTGATGACCCAGAGGCTGCTGATCTGGAGGAAGTTGCTGAACCCAAAGTGGTCGGACATCGATTTAGCTCCAGAGACTTTTCATCGGCAGAGCGAGAAATTCAGAAGCTCCAGTCGATTCTGAGAAATTCTCAACCCCCTTCACTACCGAAGGCCCCACGACGACAGGGAAAAGCCCCGGCGCAATGGCTGGGCAACATGAAAACCTGCCTATTCCTGTCCAGCATGGTGCTATTGGGCCTGGGTGCCTATAAGCTGCATGGCATTTGCCTCCAAAATCACTGTCTGCCTAGCTGGCCACAAGTTGAAGCCTCAACCCCAGCCGAATCACTGCCTCTACCTCCGGTAGCCGCGCAGGATGCTCAGGCGTCTTACCTGTTTCGACAGGCGGTCAACCATGCGACTCAAGCCGCAGAGCTGACTCAAATCGCTCAGACTGAAGCGGATTGGAATCAGGTATCGGAGCAGTGGATGGGCGCGATTCGCCTGATGGATGCGGTGCCTGAAACCAGCTCAAACTACAAGGTTGCTCAAGAAAAAGTCAGGGAATATATTGCTTATCTTGACTATGCGCTCCAGAAGGCCAGGGTTGCCAAATTGGCAGTCACTCAAGAGTGGTGACTCGGGCGTAATAACTCAGGCGTAATAACTCGGGTGTAGCGATCGCAATTTATAGACCTGCACTGAATCGTAGAAATTTAGGTTAATAGGCTTATGGCGGTGGGAATTGGTGAATCAGTGGTTCGTAGCATTGCGGCTCCAATTTTTGGGTCATTGTTGGAGGGAGGGGGCCGTGCCTTCAATCAACTAGGCGACACCCTGCAGCAAAAGATCTATCTCGCTTCTAAGCAATATGACCAGAGCTATATTGAGCGTCACGGCATTCTAAAAGTTTTGGGGATGCGTGAACCCGTTTTGCTGGAGTCGATCTACACCAACGTGCAGTTTTTAGATCATGAAGCGGTTCAGGGTTTTGAAAGCATTGAGGCTCTAGAGCGGATCTATCGCCAAAGAAATCAGCGTAGTTTTCAAAGAACAGCCCTTCCCGCCAAGCATTGGGGGCTAGAGGTGGCCAATCAGCAGCAGTATTTGATGGTGTTGGGGGGTCCCGGCATTGGTAAGTCTACGTTCCTTCGCAAGATCGGGCTAGAGGCGCTGAAAGGGAAGCAAGATGAAGGGTTTCAACATGAATGTATTCCTGTCTTTATTGAGCTGAAAGGGTTTCGTTCGGGTCGGATCAACCTGGAAGAGACTATCTCGGAGGTGTTTCGGATTCGCGGCTTTCCCGATCCTCAGCGGTTTACCCTCACGGCCTTGGAACGGGGGAAGCTACTGATTTTGCTGGACGGGTTGGATGAAGTTCCTAGCGATCGCCTGAATGAGGTCATCACCACCATTCAAAACTTTGTAGACCGATACGACAAAAATCGCTACATTGCCTCCTGCCGATTGGCCGCCTATCGACACAATTTCCGTCGTTTCACGGATGCGACGATCGCCAGCTTTAGCAATAACCAGATCCAGAACTTCATCTATAACTGGTTTAGTACTGAGCCAGAAAGAGGCCGAGAGTGCTGGCAAAAGCTGATGAGTGAGGATTATGCGGCTGCAAAGGAGCTGACTCATACGCCGTTGCTGCTCACACTGGTTTGTCTTTTGTATCAGCGGGCTGGGCAATTCCCAACCAATCGGGCCACCCTTTACGAAAAAGCATTGCGAGTTTTGTTAGAGGAATGGGCTGGAGAAAAGGGGATTCCACAGGAAATTGTCTATAAAGGCCTGGATACAAAGCGAAAAGAGCTGATGCTCTCCGAAATCGCCTATCACGCCTTTAAGGAAGATCGCTTATTTTTGAGCAAGCGAGAAATCGCGGATCAAATAGAGCAGGTGCTTAAGGAGATGCTGCCGCGAGAGCAATATATCGACGGCATTACGGTGTTGAAGTCGATTGAAATTCAGCATGGGATTTTGGTGGAACGGGCTGAAGGAATTTATTCTTTCTCTCATCTCACGTTTCAGGAGTTTTTGACGGCGCAGCATATTGTGGGAGATCGCCATCGCGTCGAAGATTTGGTTGCCCATTACCTCACCGATAGTCGGTGGCGGGAGGTATTTTTGCTGTTGGCAGGTTTGCAACGGGCAGATGAACTGCTGTTGCAGATGGAAAGTCTGGCCAAAAACTATATTCAAAGCCCCAACTTAAAAAATTTGCTGAATTGGGCCCAGCAGATCACATCAGGTTCAGAGAGTGACTATAAGCCTGCTGCCAAAAGAGCTGTAGCTTTGTTTCTAGCGCTCGATTTGACCCAATCAATTGCGGTTGATAGCGCGCGGGTGCAGGCCCTAGACCTGGATATTGATCATGTGCGTGAATTAGCGCTAGAGATTGATGAGTCTCTGAGTCTCGATCGCGCCATCGATATTGTTTTGATCCGGGCACTCAACTTAGAACATGCAATTGATTTGGCGATCGCGATCGCCCGCAAATTTGAAGAACTCAAAATTTTCCAGGATGTCAACTTCACACTATTGATCGCCAAACTTCACGCGCTCAAGGCCAAGGTTCCGCAATATCAAGAATCTCCCTCGGCTCGCCGCATTTTCATTGAGCAAATCAACCAAACTTGGCTAGACGCAATCAAACTGCGGCGCGAATGGATCAGAGGCTTGTCTCGTCAAGAAGTAAGCGCGCTAGACCAATATCTCTCGACCAACTTGCTCATCGTGCAGTGTCGCAAAGCCGCAGTGAGAGTCTCCCCTCGAACCTGGAGCCTCATCGAAAATGGTCTCTTGCAAATCGAGGCTTGATTCTGTTGCAAGAAATATTGCAAGAAATATTGCAAGAAAACAAAATAATTGACATCCCTACAACCCAACTTCTGGCGATTGTTGTTGATAAGCCAGATAGATGGCTTCTAAAAACAGATCTGAGGTAGTTTCTGGCGGTACTTTTTCTAGCTCAATCACAGCTTTCACCTGACGCGCAAGCTCCAGGCTAAGCTGGTTGCGTGCCTTTACTTCCATTGATCTGCGCCGCTGTAGATATTCCCTGACTACGACAAAATCATCGGGAGACAATTGCGAGATGTCGGCCATTTGAGCCAGTTGGGTTGCCAGTTGCTTGGCAGGTTCAGAAATCGGGAAAGAGGCTGCCGCCACCGTTCGTTCTTCCTGAACAACAAGAGTTCCAGCAGCAAGGTCACCTAGTCGTCGCTCTTGTGAACTCAAGATAATCAAGATGAAACCCAAAAACAGCGTGTCATCAACAGGCCGCAAGAGCGCTCTCAAGGTGGCTTGGGCTAATCCGGCAGGACGACCATCAGCCCGAATGACTCGAATTTTGGTGTAGCGCTTGCCGGGAGTTTGGCCTCGCCATAGCGTTTCAAAAAAAACAAAGTAGCCAATATAAATTGCAAAACTAGTCAAAGCAAAGATTGAAATTAACCAAAGGCTTAATGTTTCAGCGTCGCCGACTATCGGAACTAGCAAATCTATCAGAGAATTAGACAAGAAGAGCCAAAACAACGCAAACACTGCCAGAGTTAGGCCCAGAGCAATGTAGTCAATCAACAGGCCTAGGGCTCGATTACCAATCCCGGCGAGCGTGAATTCAAGCTCTACGCTCTCTGGAGTTTGAAGCGTAACCCGATTAAAAAAGTGCATAGTAATTTTGGACCGATTAACCTCAAACTCCTGAGCGCACCCGTTAAAACAGACCATCTTCAGGAGCAACCTGACGATTGCGCAGTTGGAGACCCATTCCCTCACGCCGACTCCGCAGGTCATAATAAACCACGGCCTTGATAGCTTGCCAGAAAGGCATCGTCAACACGCCAACAAATACGCCAAACAAGAGTGAGGCAGAGTAGAGCGCCATATACAACGCTGATTCGGGGTCAAGTGAAATCAAGAAAATCTGAGGCATGTAGCTGGTCAGAAAAACCAGCGGTAGGGTAATCAGAAATGCCACAAACGCAACCCCTTGAATTCTCAAAATCGAGTTTTGCGTCAGTTGCCAGCTTCGGTCAATGCTCTGGCCTCCGGTGATATCGTCTTCGACTGCTAGCGACACATCTGCAACCATCCAGTGGGAGTAAAACCAGATGATCGTATATAAAAAGCCAATCACCGCAGCAATGGAGAGCAGGAAGATCAGCCCAATTAGGATGGGAGACTCGCCAACCGCGCTTCCTAGAGCTACTCCGAAGCCGACCGCGATCGCCATCACAATTCCTGTCGCGATCGCCAACCCGATGTAGACCAGAGTCATCATGAGCAAAATCTGGAGCCCCACTCGCAAAAATGACCACATGCGGGAACGGGTCTTGCTCCGGGCCGTATTAACACTTTCTGGCTGATCGACGAGCTCACCAAATGCCAGCCGCGAAATCAAACCTGCATTCATCAAATATTTTGTGCAGCCATAGATTGCCAGCCAAAGAAATGAAACAAACCATAAGACAAACCATAAAGGGGCAAATGAATTTGTCCAGCCATAGATTGCCAGCCAAAGAAATGAAACAAGCCATAAAACAAGCCATAAATGGGCAAACAAGGAGATCTTCAGATATGTCTTCAGGTTAGATCGATAGAGGCGCAACCCGGCGCTGACCACGTTGCCAATACTGAGGGGACGAATCGGAAGCGAACCAGGAGCTTGGGCCATAGCAGCTAATCTCTCTTTTGTGAGGCGATACAGGTGATGCAGCTATCTTAAGTTACGCTAGGCTCAGCCTGGGTCAGTTTTCAAGTTTTATGAACATCAAACGTTGGATTGCTCGACGAGAAGCAGATTGGAAACACTTAGATACACTCCTACAGCGAGTAGAACGCAGGGGCTTGAGGTCGCTACAGGCCAGTGAGATCAAGCAAATGGCTAGTCTATATCGCTCAGTTTCGGCTGATTTGGCTAGAGCGAAGACGCATCAGGTGAGTCCGGCGCTGGTGCAAGATTTACAAGTCTTGACCTCACGGGGATATAGCCTAATTTATCAAGGCTCAAGGCGGCAGGAATGGCAGGGGGCGATCGCCTTTTATCTCTGGGGTTTCCCGGCGGTGGTGCGTCAGAGTGCTGGATATATCACTGTTGCAACACTGATGTTTGGCATCGGGACATTAGTGGCTTGGTGGTTCACCTGGAGAGATCCAGTCTTTTTGGCGCTGATGGTGCCGCAAGAGTTGATTGAGCAGGTGCGCGATCGGGGCGAACTGTGGATGGGTTCTATTGTAGGAATTGAGCCGCTGGCGTCAAGCAGCATCATGATCAATAACCTGATGGTCTCGTTTGGGGCAGTGGGTGGCGGCATTACAGCAGGGCTTTATACCAGTTTTTTGATGGTCTTTAATGGGTTGCATATTGGGGCGATCGCCACTTTAGTGGGCCAAAACAACCTGGCCTATCCCTTTTGGGCCTTTGTATTTCCACATGGCGCGCTAGAGCTACCCGCCATCTTTTTTGCGGGTGGGGCAGGATTGCTCATTGCAAGAGCCATCTTGTTTCCCGGTCAATATCGCCGTTTAGATGCTCTTCGCCACTATGGGATGCAAGCCGCTCAGCTAGTTTATGGAATTGTCCCCCTATTGATTATTGCAGGCATCATTGAAGGATTTTTCTCCCCCAATCCTGCCATCCCTGATGCAATCAAGTATCTGTTTGGGATAATTTTGTTTATCTTGCTAGTGCTCTATTGCAACCGCAAACCGTTGGAGAAGGTTGAAAAGCCCCTTTAAATTTTATTTTTGGCTTTCAATAACAAGTATTGATCAACCAAGCGTTCTGAAACTTGGTTGGCGGGAGCATCTAGCACCAAAACACCTTTTTGCTTGAGCTGGGCAAAGGCTATTTTTCGCTGCGTTAGCATGTCTAAGGCGACGGCTCTGCTGTAGGTCGTTTCAATGTCGTTAGTGATGGTGTGTGCTTGTCGATCGACTTCTGGATCGCGCAGTGTGACGCAAAAGGGCAAGTAGCGGGAGGTGAGACGTCCCAATGCGGCCAGCAGTTCGGCGGAGGCCGTTTGATCAATCAGATCGGTGATTAAAACGACTAAGGCCCGTCGCGTTTGTTGGGTGACTAAGGTCGTGGAAGCTCCAAAGTAATCTGGCTCCAGCAACACGGGCTGGATTGGCGTTAGGCGTTCGATCAGTTTGGAGAGGTGCTGCTGTCCGCGTTCGGGGGGAATCCAGGTGTGGATTTGGCGATCGAATACACCCACTCCAACGCGATCGCCCCGATTGAGCGCAGCCAAGGCCAGAGACAGCGTGACATTCAAGCCCCAGTCAAATCGAGAAATTTCTTCAATTCGAGCTGTCATCAACCGCCCCCGATCAAGCAATATGATTAGGGTTTGCTCCTGTTCTGGTTCTAATACACGAATCAAAGGACGGCTACGGCGGGCGGTCGCTTTCCAGTCAATTAGGCGGGTATCGTCACCAATGCCGTATTCTCGCAGTTCAGCAAATTCGGTGCCCATACCCAAACGCCGGAGCTGGCGCAGGTTTCCAGCACTTTGCAGCGTCAATCGCATTGAGAGCGATCGCAATCCCATCAAGTCTGGATAGACCGCCATCTGCTGTTGCGCTGGAACGTTCCAGTCGTGCCACGCGAGCCCCCACGGCCCCAACTGCCGCACCTGAATGTCGCCCCAGCCAAACTCTCCCCGCTGAGTAGGATGAATCGTGTAGGTCAGGTCTTCTTGGCTTTGAGGGGCGATCGCCAACTGCAAATCGATCTCAGACACAGCAAACTGCACCGGATAGCCATCCCGAATCTGCACCATTGCTGGATATGCGCCCGACCGCACCGACAACACTACGGGGTTATCTCGCTTAATGGACAGCCGCTGCAATGGATAGCGCGTCACCTCGACTCGCCGAGTTTTGGCTTGCCTGCTATCCCAAAACCCCAAAGCCAGGATTATTAGGTCAAACAAGACAACAGCTCCCACTGATGCTAGCAACCGCGTCTCAACCTCCCAAACTGCTGCCACTCCAGCGGCGATCGCCACACCAGCCAAAAGTAAGCCATAGAGCCGCAAGGAGGGAATCATAGGGTGAGAGAGATAGATTTCACCTCATCATCTTACTGGCTATACCAGTGAATAAAGTTTCGGCCCACGCCAATTGTTTTGTAGGTTCTGCCCAAAATTTCTGTGGTGTAAAGGCTCAAAATCAAATAATTTTGACGAGTGGTTGACGAGTCAATCATTTGCTTGATAGGTCCTCGTCCCACTAAATCAACCCCATTGACAAATGTCTTGCATAAATCACGGGTCGGTAGTGACAGCAGTAGGCTGACCCGTACATTTTGATCTAGGTCGTCACACTGTTGCTTGAGAGTGTCCGGCAATCGAGCGGAGGCATAGTTCACATAGGCGGGTTGACCAGGGTTGGTAATCATCAGGGCCATGATCACGAGCAGCAATCCACCGACCGTCGCTTGAACAGATCTTTGCTGGGAAAGGGAACGAGTTTGGGCGGGGATATTCCCAAGTTTGGCAATTACACTCATAGATAGTCCTCATCCTTAGGAGAGTGGCTTCTCTCCATCAGAGATCCAAGTATAGGAGACAAATTCCGTAAGATTGTAGAGACGCTAGTGAAAATTCTACGCTACACTTTTTGACTTTCGACCTGTGTTAGATGCGCCACACTAGAGGTAGGCCAAACTAAAGTGGGCCGGAATTGAAATGGACCAGATTGAACTAGGCCAGATTGAACTAGATTCGCGGGGGGCTGCTGTATGAGTGAAGTCTTGAAGCCTGAAAGCCAATCAGATGTCGAGATCAGTGGTCAGTATAGCAATGCTCCAGACATGGGCGGGGGGGTGCCTGTACTGCAATATTGGGCGGAGCATACTCTCTCGGTGGAAGGGCCAAAACTGTGGCAGACACTGCTTCACAAGAGTGCTTGCCTGTCCTGCGCTTGGGGGACAGGGGGGCAGAAGGGAGGCTTTGCCAACGAGTTGGGTGAACCGCTGCAGCGCTGCATGAAGAGTGTGGAAGCCATTTCTGCCGAGCTTCAGCCTCCTGTAGAAACACACTTTTTCGATCGCCACAGTATTTCCGAGCTACAGCAACTCAATTCAATGCAGGCCGATCGCCTTGGTCGCCTCAGTTTTCCAGTCATTCTGCGTGCAGGCAAGCGTCATTATGAGCGCATTACTTGGCAGGAAATTTATCACATTGCTGAAGCCGCCTTTCGCAAACCACCCGAACGGGTTGCCTCCTACAGTTCGGGGCGATCGTCTAATGAAGCTGCCTTTTTGCTGCAGTTGATGATGCGGGTATTGGGGTCAAACCATTTGGCAGATTGTTCTGATCTGTGCCATGTACCTTCAACTGTTGGGCTAAAGCAAATGTTTGGCTCTGGCACTTCAATGGTGAGCTTGGAGGGATTGAAAAAGGCTGACTGTGTCGTACTAATTGGCTCGAATGCACCTGCCAACCATCCGCGTTTGATGAATGAGCTGATTGAATTGCGCGATCGCGGCGGCAAGGTAATTGTAATTAATCCCGTTATTGAAGTCGGGTTAGTCAAGTTTGGGTCCCCGGCCTTTCCCCTCAAGTCGCTTTTAAGCGGATCAGAAATTTCTTCACTGTACTTGCAGCCAATTCCGGGCAGTGATACGGCTCTCTTAATCGGCATACAAAAGGTACTGATCGAGCGCGATTTAATTCAGCAAAATTATCTGCAAGCGTACACTGAAAACTGGGAAGCCGTTGTCAATTATGCTCGCTCGGCAGATTGGGAAACCATTCTCTCCACTTGTGGCGTTTCTAAGCCAGAAATTGAAGTTGCGGCTGAGATCATTGGCACATCTCAGGGAGTGGTGTTTGCCTGGGCAATGGGCATTACTCAGCAAGAAAACGGGGTAGATAATGTCCATGCGATCGCCAATACTGCGCTCCTCACGGGCAATGCAGGCAAAGAGGGAGCAGGCACCATGCCAATTCGAGGCCACTCCAATGTGCAGGGATTTGGCTCAATGGGCGTCACAGCTGACCTTCAGCCCAAGATTCTAAAAGCTTTGGAAAAGCGAGTGGGGCGATCGCTCAATCGCAATCCGGGCTATCGGGCTCGTGACTTGATCGAGGCAGCAGAAGCGGGGCTGGTTGATACGCTGCTTTGTCTAGGGGGCAATCTCTATGCAGCCAATCCAGACTTAAACCAGGCCAAGCGCGCCTTGGGCAACATTGAAACGATCATTTATCTCGCCACAAAGCCCAACCTGGGCCACTTTCACAGTTTGGCGCAACAAAACACAATCATCATTCCAGTCTTCAATCGCTTTGAAAATCCGCATAAAACCACCACAGAATCAGGCAATAACTTCGTCCGCCTGAATGACACTGGCAGAACTCACCTCAAAGACGCCGACTTGATCTCTGAGGTCGAGTTTCTAACCGAGTTAGCCCACCGCATTCACGGCAATATGCCAATCAATTGGCGTAAGCTGCGAGATACTCGATATGTTCGTGAGCTAATTGCTCAGACGATTCCAGGCTATGAAAAAATTGCTCAAATTGACGAAACCCAAACCGAATTCACCATTGGCGATCGCATCTTCAACCAACCCAGGTTTGCTACACCTTCTGGCAAAGCTCAAATGTTTGTCACTGAGCTGCCAACCCTTCACTTGCCCGATGCCAGCACATTTGCTGCCCCACTTGAAACCCAATGTATTGTTCTGGCTCTGATGACTGGACGCAGCTATTCTCAACACAATACAGTAGTTTACAAAGTGGGCGATCGCTACCGATGCATTCCTCACCGCAATTGCATCTTAATCAATCCTGCTGATGCTCAACAAGTCGGATGGCAAGAACACCAGCAAGTAACCGTTCAAGGCGACGCAGGCCAGCTCAAAAACGTTGAAATCATCTTTGGCGCAGTTCGCCAAGGAGCCGCTTTCATGTTCTATCCTGAAGCCAATGTACTTTTCACAGCCAAAACTGATCCCAAGTCCGGCATTCCCGCCTTCAAGCGAGTTCCTGTTTTAGTGTATGGCTAATACCAGTTCTTCAGGCTCAGCCCTATTACTCAAGCGATCGCAGCGATCACTAATGATCACCAGCGATCGCAACGATCGCCCCATGCCTCAAGAACCAAACGGCTGAGGCTGGATCGAGAGCTGGCCTCCGATCACCTCATAGAGACGGTCAGACAACAGAGTATTGGCCTCATCGGTTAATCCAATTGGGCTCTTGAACGCTTGGCCCGAGAAGGTTTCGTAGAGAGGATAGAGGTTTAACACCTGGGCATTGGCAGAGCGTTGTCCGGCCTGATTGGCGACAGTCACTAATCCTTCAAAACCATTACGCATTTGTTCAATATAGGAATTGCCTAAATCTGTCACAATTGCTGATTCTTCGGGGGTTAAGGCATCTTGTTGTCGGCTAGAAATTTCAGGCTCAATAGCAATGATCAGCCGTCTCTGGTTCGCTGACGCCCAATTCACCATTTGCTGCAAGTGGCTGCTATAACGCTGAATGCGCTGTTCAAGCTCAGTTGGATCTGTGGGAAGGCGATCGCCCAACGTTGCATTGAGAGTTGGCGCATAGAGATTGAGTGGTTCTACCAGACGCCGTTCCGACTGCCCCTGCTGCAAAGCGTAATATTTGATCCCCCGGACAATGTAAAGTTGATCAAACCAATGTCGCGCCTGTTCGCTGAGCTGGGAGCCAAACGACTGGCCTTCACCCGCCAAAAATTGTTCTAGACCTGGAACGTCAGCCCCTCTATCAGAACTGGGCAACATTAAATCAGCGTAGCCACCCAACACCACCACAAAATCTGGGTTGTAAGCGTTGACTCGCTGCGTCAGCATGGCTAACTCGTTGCCTGATGCGTGCCCCGGCACCGCTGCGTTGATGACCCGATATTGACCATCTCGAATGCGGGGCGGTAGCGCTAGGGCTTGCTGGACCTGATCGGCCCGGAACGGCAGTATGCTGGGCTGAAACTGATTGGGGTTGGCCCGCTGCTGAGCGACCTGCTCATTGAGGCGAGTTTCGAGCTTGCTAGCAAAGGTGGTTTGGTTGTCGGCGCTGAGCTGGCCAAAGGCTGTAGAACCACCTAAGACAAAAATTCTGATTTCTTCTGCTGGTTTGGCGAGCGGTATGGTTTCTGCGTCGCGAAAGCCGTTTTCGTTGATTTGCCAAAAGCTGCTTTGCTGATTGGCTGCCAACCGATAGCCTAGGAACGGATCGCGTAATGCTAGGAGCTGACCGCTATCTGATAAGCCTGCGTAGGGCTGACCTTCTCTGTTTACAAAGCGAAGCTGATACGCATCTACCAAGCTGGAGGTCTGATCGGCGGTGAAGCCATCGCTAGTGCCCGTGGCATGGGTCACAAACCGCGTTAGAAACTCTGCCCCAACCGGAATGCCAATCAGCAGCAGCAGCACGAACACCCAATGGAAAGGGCGACGCGATTTTTTCTGCTTATATCGGTAACGGCTGTACATAAACTTCGCCCCTCTCAAGTCGGACACATTAACACGCGAATTAGCAGATTGTATTGTAGGCGATCGCTGCACATTCACTTCAATGGCACTCAAAGCGCATCCGGAAAAGTAAGGCTAAGCGCACACCAGTTCAGCCACTTTACACCTTCCGCATTCAGAAGCCAAAAAGTTGCCTTGTTCCACAAATAGTTTATTCATCGAGAATTCACAAAAACCGGGCATTCCTAAATTTATCGCTGATCTTCTCTCTAGATCATCACAGATCAGGCGATCGCCCCCACCTTTGCCAACCTAGACTACGCTTGCGAAATCTCCCCAGGTGCGATAGGCTCGGAACTAATTTACTTTCGGCCCAAAATTTATTGAAGCGTCCTCTGAAGGTGTTGCAACCACCCTCAGAAGACTAACCCCCAAACTGAACCAAGCAGTCTGGCGGCTTATTGGATTTTACACTCCAAAGAGCCACCTCATCTGTCATGACATGGGGTGGCTTCGTGTTTTGGGCTTCCTTCCCATACCTACTGGAGTGTAAAGCCATGTGTTCAGAACAGCCTTTTCTTGATCTCCGCGATACCGCCCATCCTCACTTGCTGCGAGTGCTGGCGATCGGCTCTCCCACCGTTGTTGAAGATTACATCTTGACCCAATATCAACTGGGCTACGCCGCCCCCCACGAATGGTCAAGGCCATTGCCAACAGTAAATCCTGGCGAGGTCATGAGAGTGTTAACCAAGCGGGTGTTGATGAAGTAGCAAGCAGATAAAAGTTTGGGGTGAAGGTACCACACTGCGCGCAATAGCCAGATGTGACAAGTAGGCCCTGGTCTTCGAGCAAGCGCAGCGGTCGAGATGGTGACATAGGTAGATGCTGGATAACCCCGATATGAAGGGTGTTATCCAGCACTTTTGACGGATAAGCACCCCAATCTCCAGGATTAACCACCAGATCTGCCGGATAACACCCCAAAACCTCGGGCTTATCCAGCAAATATTCTGTTTAAGTCCTTAAAAACTGGGTATTATCCTGTAGATGTGCTGGTTAATACGGGTAATACAGGGTCTTATCTAGCAGATCTGACACTTAATACATAGTTAGCCCTTAAGTTATCTGTTGAAGGGTGCTTGGAGGTTATCTGTTAGCGTCCAGTGATAAGCTGACGTAAAAGTACTGCTAGAGGTAGCCTTTGTAGGACACGTACTACAGGCAGATTTACAATAGCTAAACTATAAGTTAGTAATATCAATTAGACCTACAACAAATGTCTAAACAGCGTAATTATCTATTTGACTGGTCTGATTGGAAGTCAGTTCTTGCAAATGTGATTGCAGGAATAATTCTCTTGTACATTCCAGCAAATCTAATTCCATCTATCTGGTTGTTTACGCAGAATGTTGCCAAGTCTCTTTATAAAATCCTAACAACGGGCTACAGTGTTCCCCTTTGGATATTAGTTCCTCTGATTTTTTGTACAGGATTTATTGTGGTTGCAGTTTTTGCAGCTCTTATCCCTAACAGAAATAAATTTGACTATCATTCATTCACAGAAACTATTTATGACGGTATTAGGTGGAAATGGCAATGGGGAGAAGCAGGGATCCATTCACTAACATCCCATTGTCCGAACTGTGATTGTGTCTTAGTCGCTATACATTGTCGACCATCAAATGCGATCGGTTTCTCTTGTGACAGGTGTAGACAAGAGGTTGCAATATCTAAAGGTGGTTACGATGACTATAATGAATATCAAGGCAGGATCATTCGCTTAATTGATCAAGAGATTCGACATGAAGAGAAGGTGTGGAGAGAATCCAAAGAGCAAAAGCAGGGCTAACAACTTGGGTGCAGCGGATTTACTAAATCCACTTGCTGTGTCCCAAATACCTCGGAAACCGCTGACCCAAACCGTTATTTGCCAAACTCGCGAGGACTCCGTTGTACAACCTGCTCGTGACTGCCAATAAAGGTGCTTGGGATCTCTCGGCTTACGAGTACGATCACACCCGTTTTTTGGAACACACAACTGAGAGTGTGCAGGCGCGGTTCAGACCGCTCACTGCTGAAGGCATAGAGGAACTGAAGTCATTCCCAACGCTTTTCACTTACGAGGGTTTGGACGAACCCGTTCGCGTTGGCTACCTACGGCATATACGTGAGCGCGGACGCAGTATTCTGATCGAGTACGAATTCGACGATGCAATCGATGAATTCAGCTTTGACGTGCTGGAGGCCCTACAGATTCGACTCGACATTGACATTGACCGTTGGGAAATGTCCCGTACGCACTGGGCCGTGAAGGATGAGGATCTTTTCGCTATTCTTGCAGAAGCCAAAATCATTGACGAGATGCTTGTTGAATCGGAAACCCAACTTGGCCGTGTGGAAGAAATGGGTTTCAAAGTTGCATTTTCGTTTCCGGGAGAACATCGCGAATACGTCTCGGCAGTCGCAACCGAAGTTAAGAAGAGGCTTGGCGCTGGCACGGTGTTTTATGACCGGGACTTCACAGCACAACTGGCACGCCCAAATCTCGACACGCTGCTTCAGCGAATCTATCTCAACAATTCAGAACTTGTAGTCGTGTTTCTCTGTGCCGACTACGAACACAAAGAGTGGTGCGGATTAGAATGGCGGGCGATTCGCACGATCATCAAGAACAAGAACGACCACGCCATCATGTTTATGCGGTTTGACAGCGCCGATGTCTCAGGTTCATTCTCCGTTGACGGCTACGTTGACCTTGAAGAATACAATCCAATTCAAGCAGCCCGCATGATCGTCGAGCGGGTTCGACTCAACGACCTGCCAACAAACGGCAAATAACCAACGCATGCACCGGAGCGGTGGTGGCTAGCAGTGCGATCGCCATCTTGTAGGGTACGTTCCCAAAAGTGACTTTCAATTGAATAAGATTCTTCCAGGCGATGAGGGTAGTGTTTAGCCCGAATCGCGTCTCGCACCTGATCGAGCAGCTTCTTGAGACGCAGTGGTGATTCTATCCCTTGGCTCCAAGTATCACTGTATTAAATACAACATAAATAATACAGAACACTAGCTAAAGAAATTCGGTAAATACGCAGAGTTTTGCTGTTTATCCCCTAAACTGGAGAGAAGTGCAGTATACTCGCTGCCTATTTGCCCAGGTTGAGCCGAAAACTTCGCTAGCTCGCTTTGCCGTCTAGGCATCAGTCGTGGCTCAGCTCGATCGTTAACCTGCTAGAAGTACCTAACTTATAGTCAAATAACAACCTATGAAGTTGACAGGAACCTTACTGTTGATTACGCTTCTAATTGCTTGCCCACCAGTAAAAGCTGAAGTAGCTGAGATTAGAAATCCCTCGTGGCAAGAAGTACCTAATACTGGAGACAGAACTGGTGAAGCTCCTTTCATTGATATTAATGGGATCGTCAGAAGCGGTGACATCGTAAGATACGACACAGTAACCTCTGATGGCGCTTACTCCCGTGTAGAAGCCAACTGCGAAACGAATCAGTTCCGTGCGATCCGTCAAGGATTCTTTGAGTCAAGAACTCAAATCAATTTTAGAAGTCTTGGCAATGCTCCTTGGAATGACTCAAACAGTGATCCGTATAAACGCAATATTTTTAGATTTGTCTGCAATCTTTCTCCATCTACTCAATTGCCAGTTACTCAATTCTCTGAGCGGCAAGAAACTGTTAGATTTACAAACCCAATCTGGAGAATTGTTCCTGGGGCAGAAGTTGGACGGCATTCCGCTGGAACGTAATTGTGGTTGAGTTTTGAACTTTGTCAAGCAGTGAAATTTACCTGTAGTGTTTAGAGATGTTTTGTCATGGGACTATTTAATACTTTTCAAGCGTTCAATCTTATGGTTTCGGCTAGTCTATCTGTTGTGGGAGTACTAGCACTAGGTATGGTTTCTCCAGCGATCGCAGAACAAGCCTGTGTTAGGACAACCGTAGGTAATATTGTTTGTGGAACATTGGTGCCGCAAACCACTAGCCAAGACACTCCGATACAGCCGCAACAAGTCGAGCAGAATGGATTCAGGTTTGAATTGCAGAGTTGTGACAGGAATGGAGATACTGTTGAATGCAGTTTACTGATCACCAATGTTGGGCAGAGAAGTAGAGATTTGAAGCTTTACAGTAGTCAAGCGAGGGGTACGGGAAGATCTCCCTCTAGGGCTATTTCTACTTCTGGGGAGGAATTTGCCACCACAATTTATGAGTTAGGCAACGACAGGACTACATCCAGTTGGCGAGTGAGAAACACGTTGGCTTCTGGTGTGCCAATGAGAGCAAAATTCACGTTTAATAATGTCCTTCCCCAAACAACTCAATTGGCACTGGTAGACATCGGGTTTGGAGTGTTAGACACCGGTACGATATCTACCAATTTTTCTGGCTCAACGGCTCAATTTCGTAACGTCGTTATTCAGTCCAGGTAAAGGTGAGTTAGCAGGCCGCTGGCAAGGTGGGCACTCTCTATCACAATTGATTCATACGATATGATTGAGGAGTGCGATCGCTATCTTGTAGGGTGCGTTCCCAAAATAGATTTCCAATACTCCACCAATAAATTTTGAGAACGCACCATGCTCAGGAATTACAGCCGTAAATTTATCTATTTGTGTTTAAGAGGTGTTCAGAGAAAGGCTGAATGGCCAAAATGCAGAGGCACCCTACCCTTTCCGGTGAAGCTATAATTTCCTTACAGGTAGAGAGGTAAAACTGGCTATGTCAAACCTTGACCAAATTGAAGCAGCAATTCTTTCATTGCCATCCAGTGAGTTTGAGCAGTTAAGGCTGTGGTTTCTTGATTTAGACTACGAACGCTGGGATAGACAGATAGAGCAAGATATTGAAGACGGTAAATTAGAGACATTTGCGCAGGAAGCGATCGCGGACTTTGAAGCGGGTCATTGCCGAGAAATTTGATGCACCATGCAACCCGGAAGTTTTGGCAATACTACGATGCATTACCTGAAAGTGTCCAACGAACCGCAGATGAGTGTTACGAGTTGCTTAAAGTTGCCCCCTCTCATCCATCCTTGCATTTCAAGAAGTTAGGCAAGAAGTATTGGTCAGTTCGGGCAGGGTTAAGTTATCGAGCTTTGGGTGTCGAAGTCGAGAATGGTATTTCCTGGTTCTGGATTGGATCACATGCAGAATATGACAAGTTGATTGGCAGATTATAGTGCGATCGCCATCTTGTCGGGTGCGTTCCCAAAAACAAGTTCCAACACTCCGCCAATAAATTTTTGAGAACGCACCAAGCTCAGAAATTCCAGGCAAGCGATCGGGGGCTAATAACTAGCTTAGATAAAAGCTAGGTTTAATCGAGATAGCGGAGGGATTCTAAAATTTGATTGGCTTGCTCTGGAGAAATACGATTGCAGTAACGTTGTTCATTGAGTAGGCTAGTGACGCGGTAGAAGACGGTCTCTGCCTCGATCCAGTCTGAGAACAAGACTTCATGGGGAAAAGGCGGTTCTCCGGTATTGAGATCGCTCCAGTGCACGTGATAGCTGTAGTCAGTAGGCGCTTGAACAAAGGGTGGAAGGCTAGCTTCCACTTGCTGATCTGCCGCAATGCCACCAATTCCCCCTAGAGCCGCCTCAATCTCAAAACATTCGGCAGGAAACCCAGAGCCGGCAGGTTGACGATAGACAATACGGTAGCCTGCGCTCATGCGGTCGCGGGGATTTCCATCAGGGCTTAAGGGATTCACCTCGACAAAGCTAACTGTGAAATTGGGCGGGACATAAGTCGGTACTGCAATTGGAAATCCAGCTTGGCTGAGTTCCTCGATATGGTCGGGAGACAGCCCGGCTTGAGCCGCTACACTCGTTTGCTGGGCGATCGCTTGAGGAGAAATCCCCCTTCCTCCTGTGAGAGCTTCATTCGCAAAGCTACAGACAGCTGCAATTAGACTGAGGCTGCTGATCGCAATGAGAAAACGTCGTTTCATAGCAAAAAATTTGACTTCAATACGTTAGATCTTCAGCATGGAAGTGTTCATTTCCGCTAATTTGGCGTTCTTTTTGTCAAAGAATCACATGCTTGCAAAGAAATAACAAAGTCTTTAACTAAGGGATGAGCTTTCTATAGCTAGGGAAGCAATAAGCAATACGTTGCACTGAAATTGATTGACGCTGGACAGACTGTAAGTGACCTTTGGCATTACCTTTTAGCCTGTAATGCATCTCGCTAGAGTATGGTTGAAAAACACTTATTTAGACAAAAGAGTCCCGATTGTATGGTGGTGCATAGTCCAGGCAGGTCATTGGATCTTCGAAATCCTCACTTTATTCAGGCCTTTCAGCCTCTATGGGGCTGGTTCTATGAGCACTACTTTCGCGTCCAGACCGAAGGTTGGGAACAGGTTCCTGATGGCCAGGTGATGTTTGTTGGCTCCCATAATGGGGGATTTGCGGCTCCCGACATGTTCATGATGCTCTACGACTGGTTTAGGCATTTTGGCACTGATCGGTTGATCTATGGTCTGATGCATCGCCACGTGTGGGAGGTCTACCCCGCCCTAGCTTCCATGGCAGAACAAACTGGGGCGATCGCAGCTCATCCCAAAATGGCGCTAGCGGCCCTTGACCGCGATGCCAGCATTTTGGTTTATCCCGGTGGGGCACAAGATGTCTTTCGTCCCTTTAACCAACGGGGTCAAATTCATCTTGCCGATCGCAAAGGCTTTATCAAAATTGCACTTCAGCGCCATCTGCCCATCGTTCCAGTTGTTTCCTGGGGAGCCCACCATACGTTGGTGGTATTAGCCAATATCTATCCCCTCATGCAACAACTCCACGAGCGGGGCATGCCTTGGCTGTTTGGCATCGACCCTGAGGTTTTCCCTATCTATCTAGGGCTACCGTGGGGGTTGGCGATCGGTCCACTACCTAACATTCCTTGGCCTCATCCCATAGCAACCCGTGTGGGTGCGCCAATCTACTTTGATCGGTATGGTATGGATGCAGCTCGCGATCGCCCCTATGTTGACGACTGCTATAAATATGTCCATCACCAAATGCAGCAAGAACTCAACCATCTGATAGCTAAGCATGGCGGCAACCTGCCAAAACTCAGCAGGTGATAATCAACAGAAAAAGCCAGAATGTTGGGCTCTTCAGATAGCAAATTAAATCGTATATAGCGTTCCTAAATCATGTGTGAAGTTGTGAAGTTGTGAAAGGCTTTTCCTACGGGAAAGTCCTTTCACAATCCACATGGGATTGCTATATTCAGCTATTGTAGTTAGTGCGGTTGATGGCCTTGCTTGTGTTTTTGAATTCTCAGGCTAGACCATAGCAACTCAGACAGCAACTCCTCAAACAACCCCTTAGACAACTAAAACGGTCATGCCGACTTATCGATCCAAAACCTCCACTCAGGGCCGCAACATGGCCGGTGCTCGTGCGCTTTGGCGTGCCACCGGAATGCACACCGAAGATTTCGAGAAGCCAATCATTGCAGTGGCCAACTCCTTTACCCAATTTGTACCTGGCCACGTTCACCTCAAGGATTTGGGTCAATTGGTCTGCCGTGAGATTGAAGCTGCGGGTGGTGTCGCCAAGGAATTCAACACCATTGCAGTCGATGATGGCATCGCCATGGGCCATGACGGCATGCTCTACAGTCTGCCCTCCCGTGAGATCATTGCCGATTCGGTCGAGTATATGGTCAATGCCCACTGCGCCGACGCCCTAGTCTGCATCTCCAACTGTGACAAGATTACCCCTGGAATGTTGATGGCATCCCTCCGCCTCAACATTCCCACCGTATTTGTTTCGGGTGGCCCCATGGAAGCGGGCAAGACGAAGCTCGCCGATCACAAACTGGATTTGGTGGACGCCATGGTGGCGGCTGCAAGCGACAGTATGAGCGACGAGATGGTTGAGGAATATGAGCGTTCTGCCTGCCCGACCTGTGGCTCTTGCTCTGGCATGTTCACGGCAAACTCTATGAACTGTCTCACCGAAGCCATTGGCCTTTCCTTGCCAGGAAATGGAACTGTACTTGCGACCCATTTCGACCGCAAGGATCTGTTCCTCAACGCGGCACGTACCATTGTCAGCATTACTCGCCGCTATTACGAGCAGGACGATGAATCGGTATTGCCGCGCTCTATCGCGAGTTTCAGAGCATTTGAAAATGCAATGATGCTGGATATTGCAATGGGTGGATCGACCAATACTATTTTGCACTTGTTGGCCGCTGCCCATGAAGCTGAGGTCGATTTCACCATGACAGACATCGATCGCCTCTCACGCCAAGTTCCCCAACTCTGTAAGGTGGCACCTAACACGCCCCAATATCATGTCGAGGATGTCCACCGGGCGGGCGGCATTCCCAGCATTCTTGGTGAACTCGATCGGGCGGGTCTCCTCCATACAGACTTGCCGACAGTCCACAGTCAAACGGTGAAAGATGCCCTCGATCGCTGGGATATCCGGCGAACCGATGATGAGGCTGTCCATACCTTCTTTAAGGCTGGCCCTGCAGGCATTCCAACGCAGCAAGCGTTTAGTCAATCGACCCGCTGGCCTTCTCTCGACCTCGATCGGGAGAACGGCTGTATTCGCAGTGTCGAAAATGCCTACAGCACCCAGGGAGGACTAGCGGTGCTCTATGGCAACTTGGCTGAGCGGGGTTGTATCGTCAAGACGGCAGGCGTGGACGAGAGCATTTTGGTGTTTGAAGGGCGAGCCCGCATTTATGAAAGTCAGGATGACTGTGTCAAAGGTATTCTTGGTGATGAAGTGGAACCGGGCGACGTGGTGATTATTCGCTACGAAGGACCGCGCGGTGGGCCGGGGATGCAGGAAATGCTCTATCCAACCAGCTATCTTAAATCTAAGGGTCTAGGTAAGGTGTGTGCATTGTTGACCGATGGCCGCTTTTCAGGGGGGACTTCGGGCCTGTCGATTGGTCATGCTTCTCCAGAGGCGGCAGCGGGCGGCAATATTGCGCTGGTTCAAGAGGGCGATCGCATCCTAATTGACATCCCCAATCGCAGCATCAATGTAAACCTATCGGCGGAGGAATTAGCTAGCCGTCGGGCGGCAATGGAAGCGAAGGGCAAAGAGGCCTGGAAGCCTGCCCAACCTCGGCAACGGCGGGTGACAGCAGCACTCAAAGCCTATGCACTGCTTGCGACTAGCGCAGATCAAGGTGCAGTACGAAATCTGGAAGTACTCTCGTAGCTCATTGGTAGCTGATTGACTAACAAAATTTCTTGAAACCTAGAACTTGTGTTGTTCAGGTTTCGACTGCGCTCAGCCTGCGAGCCCACTTTTATCGTGGGTTGAGCGGAGCCGAAACTCTCCCCTGAAAAGATTTGTCAGTCCGTCAGGGTTGGGGCGATCGCTTTTAGAAAACCTTGTTATCCTTTCAACAACTCATTGAAGCAACTCAATGCAAATCAATGAGCAGACAATCAATAACTTGAGTATAGATTGCTAAATTCTGAAAGGAAAGTCGAAGATGCAGTTTCCTGTCTACATTGGGTTGGGTGCCTGGAAAATTCATCCTCACTTCTTGTTTGAGTCTCTAGGGTATAGCGTTGCGTTTCGGCTACTGCTCCAAAACATTCGATCGGACACCATTCGGAGTTCTCAAAGAACTTCTGTCATTGTAGGAGGCATGGTTGGAGCCTTATTGGGGACAAAGGGGCTCGTTTTATTGCAGCACATTGACTTGCTGTGGCTCGACTGGCACCAATGGCTATTGCTGATCCCCCAGGGCAAAACCGTCGTAGGAGCCTTGTTAGGAGGATTACTGGGGGTTGAATTGACCAAATCCTGGATTGGATTGACCCAGTCTACGGGGGATGCCTTTGTCTATCCACTGCTGGCGGGAACCGCAGTCGGGCGAATCGGATGCTTCTTGACCGGATTGAGCGATCGCACCTACGGCATTGCCACCACCCTCCCTTGGGGGATAGACTTTGGCGACGGCATTCTTCGACATCCGACCCAACTCTACGAAGTGGTATTTCTGATCTTGCTGGCATTGCTGATTGGGTGGCGCAGTCAATCGTCCTATCGTTCGGGTGAGTTGTTCCAGATTTACTTGGCAGCCTATCTAGGCTTTCGCTTTTGCATGGACTTCCTCAAGCCAGATTTTCATCCATTTCTGGGCATTAGTGCGATTCAGCTTGCTTGTTTGCTCGGACTGCTCTATTGTTGCCGTCAACTCTCTTTTCAGTTTTTTGCTCCCCGCTAACCCCACCCAAACTGCCATGCCAACGCGCCCTTATCTGTTTTATGCCCTCACCAACAGCCTTTGCTCTCAATGTCTGACAAAGGTGGAGGCAAAAGTTATTTTTCAAGATGAGGGGGTATATTTGGTCAAACATTGCCCCACCCACGGACGAGAAGAGGTATTGATTGCCAACGACATTGACTATTATCGGCAGACCCAAGCATTTATCAAGCCAGGAGATATGCCGCTGCGGTTCAATACGCCAATCAAATATGGCTGTCCCTACGATTGTGGCCTCTGTCCCGACCATGAACAACATAGCTGCTTGACCCTGGTAGAACTGACCGATCGCTGCAATCTGACTTGCCCTATTTGTTATGCCGACTCCGGTGTAGATGAGATCGGTCGCCATCAACAGCGCCGCCGCGATCGCACTCTAGCCGAAATTGAGCAGATGTTGGATGCCATTGTTGCCAATGAAGGTGAACCGCAAGTTGTGCAGTTGAGCGGTGGGGAACCGACCCTACATCCAGACTTTTTCGCGGTTCTAGATTTGGTTAAGGCTAGGCCGATCAAGCATTTAATGATCAATACCAATGGGCTTAAAATTGCTCAAGATCAAGAATTTTGCGATCGCCTCAGCCAATACCAACCCGGTATTGAGATCTACCTCCAGTTTGATAGCTTTGAAGCCGCAGCCCTGCGAGAACTACGGGGGGCAGATTTACGAGGCGTGAGAGAACAGGCGATCGCCCATTTAAATCAGCTAAACCTCTCCACAACTCTGGTTGTCACCCTCAAAAAAGGCTTAAACGATCACGAAATTGGCAAAATCATTGACTTTGCTCTCAAGCAACGCTGTGTGCGGGGGGTGACGTTCCAACCGATTCAAGCCGCAGGACGGCTAGAAGGATTTGATGCCAAGCGCGATCGCTACACCCTCACCGAAGTGCGGCAAGCCATCCTGGCCCAGAGTCCTCACTTCCAGCCCCAAGATATTCTGCCCGTTCCTTGCCATCCCGATTCCTTAGCAATGGCCTACGCGCTCAAACTTCAGGGTAAGGTCATCCCGCTGACGGGGTTGTTTGATACCCCTACGTTTGTCGATATGGTGCCCAACTCGGTTCTCTACGAGCAGCACCCAGAGCTAAAGCAGCGGATTTTTGACCTGTTTTCTACTAGTCATTCCCCAGTTTCAGCCGCCACATCGCTCAAGCAACTGTTGTGTTGCCTGCCCCTGATCTCCGTTCCCGATGGGTTCACCTACGAGAACATTTTTCGGATTATGATTGTGCAATTTATGGATGGCTACAACTTCGATGTGCGATCGATCAAGCGCTCCTGCATTCACATTGTTCATTCAGACGGGCGCATCATTCCCTTTGATACCTACAATTTGTTTTACCGAGAAGGCAGTGCCGGATCTGAAATGATTAAAAAGATGCATCAAGACCCAGCAGTTCTCTAACTCACTTCAGTCGCAGACCCTCATCGCTAACATAATGTCTAAAAACAATGCCTAAAAATAATGCGTAGAGATCCTGAGCCAAATGAAATATCAGAGATGGTCAAAGGAGTTGTCTTACTCCTGCCCTTTCATCTGCTGGCGGGTCTGATCATCTTTGCCTTGGGCTACATCATCGGCACAATTGTCGGGAACTACTCCGTTTTCGTAGTCTGGTTTGTTGGCGCAATAGGCTTTCTGTTTTGGCAGTTGCTCTATGTAATACCGCTAACAATCCGACTCAGACGCCGAGGCCAAATCGGCATGATGAAAGGCGTGATTTTGGGTGCAGTCCTGACAGCTCTGGTGAATGGAGTTTGTTTCTTGGTGAGTTTTGGCATCGGTGCTTGATTCACCAACAATTGCTACCACATGCCAACATTCCGGAGGACATCAACCCACCCCCCCAGCCCCTCCCAAGAGGGGATTTAGAGGGATTCTCCAGCATTTCCCCTTCTAAGAGGGGAATTTGAGGGATTCTCCAGCATTTCCCCTCCCTGGAGGGGCTAGGGGTGGGTTCATCTTCGCCAGCTTGCAAACGTGGAAAGTAGATCGGGAAAACCCAGATTAGTTTCTGTTTTGGCGACGCTGAATGCCTAAGGCTTCAACGAGTTGGGCTTCTGTGACACCAAGCTGAGCGGCGGCTCCGGCCAAATCTGGGCGGGGGGGGCCTGCGGGGCGATCGCCTCTTCCCATTGCGCCTCTCTCTGGAAATCCAAATGCTTCGCGCAGTTGTGTTTCTGTCACACCTAGCTGTGCGGCAACAGCCTGCATATCGGGCTTAGTACGAGATCGGGTAGGCCGTCCTGTTTCTGCGTCAAGGGTGATGCCCATCGCATCTCGCAGTTGAGCTTCTGTGACCCCGAGTTGTGCGGCGACGGCTGACAGTTCGGGGCGAGCAGGACGGCTCCAACCTTGACGCTGGCCCTCACCTCGCTCCGGCATGCCTAGAGCGCTTCGGAGTTGGGCTTCCGTGACGCCGAGCTGTGTTGCTGCGGCCTCAATGTTCATGCGCGGCCCTCTGCTCCATCGACCTGCTCCACCATTTTGGCGAGGTGAGTTCTGGGCCAGCCAGCTAGAAGAACGTGCACTGTTTTGGCGGGTTGAGTTCTGCGCTAGCCAACTAGAAGGATTCGCGATCGCCTGATTTGCTCCAGCGAGGCCAATCACCCCACCCCACAACAGAGCTGCTGTTGATAAGATTGCCAGTCGTTGAATCATCATAACTATTGAACTCCTCAGACGAAGAAAGTTGTTTGGGTGATGATTTGAATTAAACTCATCAAACATGAACGCTTGGCTGGAGTTTAGATTACAGTTTTGTCATTTTGATCACTTTTCTAAGGATGCAAAATAGAACGGTAGCGATCTATGCATGTTCTGTTTGTTGAGGACGAGTTGAAAATTGCTAGCTTTGTCCAAGCTGGTCTAAAAGAGCAGGGATTTGTCGTGGACTATTGCGACAACGGCAATGATGGCTATATGCGGGCCATGGAGCATGAATATGATGTGATTGTGCTAGATATTATGGTGCCCGGAAAAGATGGGCTGTTTATTTTGAAGCATTTGCGGCGATCGGGGCGAAATGTCCCGGTGATTTTGTTGACGGCCCGCAATGAGTTAGACGATCGCCTGGAAGGACTCAACCTGGGAGCCGATGACTATATTGCCAAGCCCTTCTTTGTAGAGGAGCTGATTGCGCGGATTCATGCGGTGGTGCGTCGTAGTGCGGGCGATCGCCAAAACTCGATCACGGTTGGCCCCGTCAAGCTAGACCGCATGACTCGTGAAGTCCATTGCAACGACCAAGTTGTCGAACTCACCACCCGCGAATTTAACTTGTTGGAATATCTAATGCGATCGCCCGGACGAGTCTTCACCCGAACCCAAATTTTGGAACATGTCTGGGGCTACGATTTTAATCCCAACACCAACGTTGTGGATGTTTGCATCCAACGCATTCGCAAAAAAGTTGATGCCGGGGATGACACTAGCTGGATTGAAAGCGTGAGAGGCGTTGGCTATCGGTTTCGCAAACCCGAATCTACCCTGTGAATCTTCAATCATTTCGATTTCGAATTGCGCTACTGTCCGCTGTTTTGGCGGGAAGTGCCTTGGTGGGGTTTGGCTTGGTGGCATGGCGACTGATTTATGTGGCCAAGGTAAGCCGATTGGATGCAAGGCTAGAAAGCCAGGTAAAGCGAGCTATTCGCCCCCGTCTGCCTGACGAGTGGCAGTCCTTTGAAGCCTCGTTAGCCAGCGAATTGGGCACTGAACCCAATACCCCTATTACCCTCCAGGTCATCAACGAGGACGGTCAGACGCTGTACCAGTCAGAGAGTTGGTTGGCTGATCTAGCCGTGCGCCTGCCACCGTCAGCCCAGCCAGCTTTCGGACCACCCACAGCACCTCCCTTTGCCCGTCGATTTGAGCGTTCATTTGAGCGTCCAGAGGCTCCATTTGATCGAAATTCGCCAGGAAGACCGAGCGATCGCCCCAATCGGATTTCTACTAGTTCCTTGCCCAATCCTCGAATCTTTACACGCTCATCCTCAGTCGGAAGTTGGCGCGTAGGCGCACTGCGAGTGTCTACTGCTCAAAGTACGATCGCCGTGAGCCTCCATGCCATTGATCAAGAAATGCTCGTAATTCGCAGTATCTTCTTGATCGTGATTCCAGGTACTCTCTTGCTGATTGCAGGTGGCGCGTGGGCTTTATCGGGCAGCGCATTAAAGCCAATCCGCAAACTCACGACGGCCATTCAACAAGTCACCATTACTGGACTGAACCAGCAAGTACCGATCGGCACCACTGATGTTGAATTCGTCGAGCTGATTCAGGTGTTTAACCAAATGTTAGAACGCCTGGAGCGCAGCTTTAAGCAAGCCTCTCGCTTTAGCGGCGATGCAGCCCACGAACTCAAAACGCCGCTTGCTATTCTGCAAGGTGAACTTGAACGCACCCTGCAACAAGCCGAACCAGGCTCGGAGCTACAGCAACGCCTGAGCAATCTTTTAGACGAAGTCAGCCGCCTCAACGGCATTGTGCGGAAGCTGCTACTGCTCTCTCTGGCGGATGCCGGAAAGATGGGTTTGCATCAAGTGCCGGTCAATCTTTCTGAATTGCTAGCCATCAACCTTGAAGATGTGGAAATGCTAGCACCGCAACTGGAGTTAAAGGCTGACATTCCAAATGGGTTATGGGTTTGGGGCGATCGCGATCTACTCAATCAAGTGCTGCAAAATCTAATCAGCAATGCCATCAAGTACAACCTACCCGACGGCTGGATTCAGATTCAAGCACAGCAGCAAGCTCAGCAACAAGCTCAGATAGTGCAAGTGACCTTCACCAATGCATCCAACCCAATTCCAGCGAGTGAAGGCGATCGCATCTTTGATCGTTTCTATCGGGGCGACCCAGCCCGCACTCGCAAAGTTGAAGGACTGGGCTTGGGCCTCAGCCTCTCCCGCGAAATTGCCCGCGCCCACAACGGCGATTTGGTCTTAGGTGCCACATTCCCAGGCCAAACCGCCTTCACCCTCAAACTCCCCCCAATGAACCCTGCTGCCCCGATGTAGGATATTGAGCTGGCCTACGCCCAATCCTGGGGTACTTCAACCCAGCGGCCTGTCTCATGGGAGCGATGGGTGAGGTCCATTAAGAGTTGAGAATATAGCCCTTCTCGCAGAGAGGGAGCCGCAGTTTGGCCGCGATCGATGCATTGCACCCAGTGATCGACTACGCGAATGAATGGCGCAAGGCGACCATCGTCGTAGGTTTGGGGAAACTCTAGACGCGAGGGGATCTCGACTTCTTGCAACGGGGCTCCTTCTTGGCTGGCCCAGAGCTGGAAGCCATGCACATAGTCTTTTTGGTTGTTGTTGCCCAAGACGAGGGTGCCGCGATCGCCATAAATTTCCACCCAATGCCCCCGTCCCTGATAGGTCACAGCGCTCAGCACAATCTGACAAGGCGTCCCATCGGCCAATTCCAACATGATGCTGCAAGTATCATCCGAATCGACGGGCTTTAGCTCACCCGTTGCCGGATCGGGACGCGACTGAATCCCGGTGCTGAGCAAACCACTCAAACGCTGCACGGGGCCAAACAGCCAAGAGATATAGTCAAACGTGTGAGAGCCTAGCGCCCCCAAGCTGCCGCCCCCCTGGTCTTTGCGGGCATACCAGTTCCAGGGACGATTGGCATCGGCGCGACCGGACGCCAGCCAGTCAATCTTGATCAGGCGCTTTTCGCCAACATAGCCTTCTGCCAATAGCTCAGCCAGTCGCAGCCAGGTGGGAATGTAGCGAAACTCAAAATCTAGAACGCCGACCACGCCTTTGCTGTGGGCAAGCTGATCCAGCTCTCTGGCTTCTGTTGCAGCAAGGGTCGTCGGCTTTTCGAGCAGCAGATGCTTACCTGCGTTTAAAACAGTCTTTGCCATGTCGTAGTGCAAAAACGGCGGTGTCGAAATGCTGACGGCCTGAATGTCTGGCAGCGCTACCAGTTCCTCCATCGTGCTACAGGCATGGGGAATGTTGTGGGATTGGGCGATCGCCCGAGCCTTTTCCAGATCCCGGTTGTAAACCGCAACGACTTCGGTCCGGTGATGGATTTGGAATCCCGGCAAGTGAATCTTTTGCCCAAATCCAGTTCCAACCACTGCAACACCAATAGAAGAACCAACAGAAGACTGAGCCATAACGCCAAATCCTAATGCAACCTACAAAGGAACTCAATTTCAGTCACAAACAGTGAACTGACAGAGTATCCCTTTGCATCTTGCCATTCAGCCGACCAAGGGCTCAACTCATTCGATCGGATGAATCGAAAGGACGAAGCGAACTGAATCCTCAACGATGACAATGAGGTGTGAGGAGATATTTGTTCAATTTGTTCAGTAATGACTGAACGTTCTAAACAGGTTGGGCTAAAATAGAGAGAGAAAGTCGTGTGCAGCATTTGTGAACCTTGAAGAAACAACCGCCTGAGCAAGCCAACTTTATTGAAGAGGTCGGCCTGATGTTTGAACAGCTTGGCTTACCGCGAATGGCAGGACGCATCTTTGGATGGCTGTTGATTTCCGATCCGCCGCAACAGTCAAACGGAGAGCTAGCTGAAACACTACAGGCTAGTAAGGGATCGCTTAGTACAATGACTCGTCTCCTGATGCAGATTGGTTTGATTGAGCGCATCAGCATTCCAGGCGCACGCCGCGACTATTTCCAAATCAAGCCTCACGCTTGGGAACGCATGAGTCAGCAGCGCATGGCGCAAATCTCAGCCTTCCGGCAACTCTCAGAACGGGGATTGAAACTCCTCCAAGACTGCGACCCTCAACTTCAGCAACGGTTGCAAGAGATGCGAGACATTCATGTCTTTTGGGAACGAGAACTGCCCCGACTTAATGAGCGCTGGCAAAAGGAGCGGTTTCAACACCTTCAGCATCAGGTTGAGCAACATCAAGTTGAACAGCACCAAGTTGAACAGCACCGGGTGTAGGCGATCGCCCCTCTAGCTATTCTGCTTGCCCAATCCTCAAACCTACCTATTCCAAAACTTTTAGTTTCGCCTGACTATTCGCCTGATCATTCACCTGACGATTCGCCCGACCACTTGCCCGATCAAACGCTGCGTCAATTGTCCGATTTCACTTTCACTGCTTTTCTTAGGATTATGACCATGCAATTTCCGCTCATTGGTAAAGTCCATCGGCCAACGCCCTGGATTATTGGGTTGATTGCAGCGGGTCTTCTGGGAACCGGAGCTGCAACATACGTGATTACTCAAAACCAGACCGCTGTGGTTGATGTGAGTGCCCTGACGGTGCCCGTCGAAAATCAGCCCCTCGCCATCCGCATTACAGCCAGCGGCACAGTTCAACCCGCTCAGACCGTCAACCTCAGCCCCAGATCTGCCGGAATCCTAGCAGAGCTGTATGTCGAACAGGGCGATCGCGTTACCCAGGGCCAACTGATTGCCCGGATGGAAAACGACGATGTGGCAGCAGAGGTTGCCCAAGCTCAGGCCCGACTGGCTCAGGCCGAAGCCCGACTTGCCGAAGCCCGAGCAGGGAGCCGTCCCCAAGAAATCACCCAGAGTCAGGCCCGAGTTGAGCAAGCGGAGGCTCGCGTGCGCGAATCACAAGCCCGTCTCGATCGGGCCAATGAACGGGTCGAGCGCAATCGTCTGTTGGCCGATCAAGGCGCTATTTCCCGTGACGATCTAGATGCGGTGCAGAATGAAGCCGCCACGGCTAGAGCCACTCTGGAGCAGTCGCAAGCGAGCCTGCGAGAAGCCCGCGAGAATTTAACGTTGATCCAAAGCGGTCGCCGTTCCGAAGATATTGCTGTCCAAGAAGCTCAACTTGCTGAAGCAAGAGCAAGTTTGCAGTCTATTCAAGTTCGACAAAACGATACGCTGATTCGGGCTCCTTTTGATGGCACTATTACTCAGAAGTACGCCACAGAAGGCGCTTTTGTCACGCCGACCACCTCCGCTTCAGAGGCGACTTCGGCCACTTCGACCGCAATTGTGGCAGTAGCTAGCGGTCTAGAAGTTTTGGCAGAGGTGCCTGAAGTGGATGTGAACCAGATTCAGGTGGGGCAAGCAGTTGAGATCGTGGCCGATGCGTTCCCCGATCAGGTATTTGAAGGACGGGTAGCGCTGGTAGCGCCAGAAGCAATCGTGCGGCAAAACGTGACGTCCTTCCAGGTGCGGGTAGAGCTGCTGACGGGACTAGATCAATTGCGGTCAGGTATGAATGTAGATACGACTTTTCTGGGTGAAGAAGTCAGCGATGCACTGGTGGTGCCAACCGTGTCCATCGTGACCCAGGATGGACAGACAGGTGTTCTGGTTCCAGACGCTGATGACCGCATTCGTTTCCGCCGAATAACGATTGGGTCAGCCGTGGGCAACCAGACGCAGGTTTTGGATGGGTTGCAGACAGGCGATCGCGTCTTTGTAGACCTGCCACCGGGACAAAGCCTAGAAAATTTGAACTTTGGTCGAGATGAGGCAGAGTAAAAACAATGCATATCGGTGAAAGCCTGAAAATGGCCGTCAAAACCCTCACCGCCAACAAGCTCCGTAGTGGTTTGACGATGCTGGGAATCATCATTGGCAACGCTTCGGTGATTGCGATGGTGGGCGTGGGTGAAGGCGCGCAGGAGTTTGTCTCAGAAGAAATCGAAAGCCTTGGCCCCAACATCTTGTTTGTCGTGCCGGGTTCTCCCGATGCTCAGCGGGCGACGTTTAGCCTGCCGAAAACGCTGGTGCTCGACGATGCAGAGGCGATCGCCGAACAAGTTCCTTCTGTGCGAGGGGTTGCGCCCGAATTCAACAATCAGGGGCTTGTTTCATTCCGCAACCGCAACGCCAACATTACGGTGATTGGCACCAGTCCCGACTTCCCAGAGGTGCGAAACTACGATTTGTCAGCGGGCCGCTTCTTTAGCGAACTGGACATGCGCCGCAGAAACCAAGTTGCGGTGATTGGCCCCGAACTAGCCGATCGGTTGATGGGCACTCAAGATCCAATTGGGCAACAGGTGCGGATCAACAACGTCAGCTTTCAAGTGATTGGTGTCTTGGCCGAAAAAGGCGGCACCCTTGGCGTCAACTATGACGAAAGCATCATGGTGCCCCTAATGACGATGTCGAGTCGTCTGGTGGGCCAAACTTCCCCCTACGGCATTGAGCTGACCTACATTGCTATTTCGGTTCGCAGTGAAGAGAGTATGCGAGCCGCCGAATTTCAAATCACCAACCTATTGCGCCTGCGTCACAAAATCACCGGAGACGACGACTTTACAGTGCGTAGCCAGAAAGATTTGTTAGAAATTACTGGAACGATTACTGGCGCGTTAACAATTTTACTGGCGGCGATCGCCGGAATTTCTCTCCTAGTCGGCGGCATCGGCATCATGAACATCATGCTGGTTTCTGTGCGAGAGCGCACCCAAGAAATTGGCCTGAGAAAGGCGATCGGAGCTTCCGGTCATGACATCCTGATGCAGTTCATGATTGAAGCCGTGATTCTCTCCGCCGCAGGGGGGGTGATTGGTACTCTCATCGGTGTCGGTGGACTGCTGCTAATCGGTGCAGTGGCTCCTTTCCAACCCGGTATCGCTCCCGCTGCCATCGTTCTGGCCGTAGGTGTTTCTGGGGGCATTGGCCTCTTCTTTGGTGTGGTTCCAGCCCGTCAGGCCGCCAAGCTCGATCCGATTGTGGCACTCAGAAGCGCATAGGGAATAACTCATGTCTCAAACCATCATTCGGCTAGAAAACATTTCCAAAGTCTACGGCTCTGGCAATACCGAAGTCCGGGCTTTGTCTGAGGTCGATCTGACCGTAGAGGCGGGTGAATATTGCGCCATCATGGGGCCGTCAGGTTCAGGCAAATCGACCGCTATGAATGTGATTGGCTGTCTCGATCGCCCTACCAGTGGCCAATATTTCCTGGATGGGCTTGAGGTAGCCAAAATGACGGATGCCGATCTAGCCCATGTTCGTAACCGCAAGATTGGGTTTGTATTTCAGCAGTTTCACCTGTTGCCGCAGCTGACTGCTACAGAAAATGTGATGCTGCCGATGGTGTATGCCGGGGTGCCTAGTCGGGAGCGGCAGGAACGCGCTCAGGAGGCGCTGCAGCGAGTGGGCCTAGGAAATCGGCTGAACAATAAACCGACGCAGCTTTCGGGGGGACAACAACAACGGGTGGCGATCGCCCGCGCCATCGTCAACCGTCCGGTCTTGCTGCTGGCCGACGAACCAACAGGAGCCTTAGACTCCCATACGACCCAGGAAGTCATGGACATTTTTAAAGAACTCAACGCCAGCGGCATGACGGTCGTCTTGGTCACGCACGAATCAGAGGTGGCCCGCTTGACGAACCGCGTTGTCTGGTTCCGCGATGGCCAGATTATTCACTCTCATCTTGCCCCCGAAGATCTCGGCACCGTTGCCGTTGCTTAGGGAAACGCAAGGTCAGACCTCCGACACAGCATCGCTTCAACCACGCGATAGAGACCAGATCCCCTCCTGATCTGAGATCCTTAAGAGCAAGATTCATCATACTTTTAATATCGCTGGTACATTATGTTTGGCAATCAAATTAGAACAGCAGCTTTATTAGGACTATTAAGCGGCCTCATTGTCCTAATCGGCTATTACCTGGTGGGGAACGAACAAGGACTCTATCTGGGTTTGATATTCGCAGCTTTTACCACCATCGGTTCCTGGTACTACTCCGACAAGGCAGCCTTGGCGACCTATCGGGCGCAGCCTCTCGCACGGGAAGAAGCGCCTGATCTCTATGATCGGGTGTCGAAATTGAGCGATCGCGCTGGGATTCCCATGCCCAAGCTGTTCATCGTTCCCACCGATTCGCCCAACGCCTTCGCCACAGGCCGAGATCCCAACCATTCCGCCGTGGCCGTCACTCAAGGCATTCTCAACTTGCTGCCTCCGGAAGAGCTAGAAGGTGTGATTGCTCACGAGCTGACCCACATCCGCAATCGCGACACCCTGACCCAAGCGGTAGCCGGAACCTTGGGTGGTGCCGTTACCTTTGTCGGTCGGATTTTGAGCTTTGGGGCACTCTATGGTGCAGTTGGGCAAAACAACCGTCGGGGTGGAAATCCCCTGGGTCTGCTGTTCTTAATCGTGATTGCCCCCATCTCAGCAGGCTTGATTCAGATGGCGATCTCCCGGACGCGAGAATATGCCGCAGACTTAGGTTCAGCTGAAATCACGGGTAATCCGACTGCTCTAGCCAAGGCTCTCCAGCGGTTGGAGGAAACCAGCCGTCAGATCCCGATGGCAGGCAACCCAGCGATGGCTCCCCTGCTAATCATCAACCCGCTCTCAGGCAAAGGGTTGCAGGCGCTGTTTATGACCCACCCTCCCGTCGAAGATCGGGTACGTCGCCTGATGGAACTGGCTCAGCAAGCTCAGCAACAGGAAAGTACAACACCCGCAACGGTGGGCTAACGAATTAGAGCTAACAAATTAGGTTAGGGAAGGGACTAGCGATCGCCCTTTCAATCCTCCCTTACGTCGGACAGGCTATTGGCACCTGTCCGTTTTTTGTATCCCTAACCCCGAGTTAGACCCCAAATTGCTTCATCACTGGGTAGAGATGGTAACTTCAAATATAGGGTAGGCCGTATTCGTGGGTGAGGAACGAGCGGCTTCACTCTCAAGCAACCATCGTCCCACGACCGCAACAGCATGAACGTTCAACCTGTCTCCTTGCCTGATCCTCTCATTGTCGGCTGCTGGCAACTCGACAATCGCAGCTGGAAGTCTCTCTCAGAAGCTGAAGTTCTGCGGGCGATCGATACCTACCTGGCACTGGGCATTACTAGTTTTGACACAGCTGATATTTACGGTCGGAGCGAGCAGCTCTTAGGCCAATGTCTTCAAGGTCGCGACTGCACCATTTTGACCAAAGCTGTTTTCTTTGATCATGTTCCCACGCCACGCCAGATTCAGGGAAAAGTCGAAACCTCTCTGCGGAATCTCAAGCGAGAACGGTTGGACTGCATTCAAATTCACTGGCACAATCCCCAGCTTGATTTTGCGGCAACACTCACCGCCTTTGCCGATTTGGTCGAGCAAGGCAAAATCCGGCGGTTGGGCGTCACCAACTTCAACACACCCATGCTGGAAAAAGCGCTTCAGTACGCCCCGATTACCTCCCATCAGGTGCAGTACAGCCTGATTGACCGTCGGGTAGAACATGCTATGCAAGAGTTTTGCTTGAAGAATGATGTGGTGCTGTTGGCCTATGGGCCTTTGGCGGGTGGGTTTTTGGGCGATCGCTTCCGAGGCACTTTTGCTCCCAAAGTAGAACCCGACCACGCCCGCTCGTTCTACTACAGCAGCATGATTGAAGCGCATGGAGGCTGGTCTCCTGTCCAAAAACTGCTCGAAACCCTGGCGGAAGTAGCTCAGAAATATCAGAAAACCATCGACCAGGTTGCACTCAACTGGGTGAAACAACAGCCCGGTGTCGCCGCCGTCATTTCAGGCTTGACGCTCAACCGCGAACGCATCCAGCGCAACGTAGAAGCTTTGCAGTGGCAGCTAGAAACAGAGGACGTGAAACATCTATCGGCGCGATCGGCGGAGCTATTCCAGCAACCCGGTGACATTTACTCCTACGAGCGAGGTTGAAAGTATTTCAAATGCATTTAGAGGACTCGCTTTAATTCATTATATTGGCTCACAGGGTTTCTCATGAGTGTGATAATTCTGATGAAACCCTACCCTGCTCATTCTTTCAAGCTTTTTGTCCTGTACTAAACTTGACTAATAATAGGCTGACTTATACTTGATCTATGCCCAGGTTAGACATTATCCACAATGCAGTAAAAAATGCACTGATAAAAGATGGCTGGTTGATTACAGATGACCCTTATGTTATTCAATATCGAAGAACTGTACTATACGCTGATCTTGGTGCTGAACGTCCGATTGGGGTTGAACGAGATGGGCAGAAGTTAGTTGTGGAAGTAAAAAGCTTCGTGGGGGCATCCAAGATACAAGATTTGAAAGAGACTCTTGGTCAATATGACATCTACCGCTATCTTCTAGAGGAAACAGCCCCAGACCGTGAGTTATACATTGCTAAGTAAGTGGATCTAATTATTTGTAGGATGGGTTAGCGATAGCGTAACCCATGCTGATGTTGGGTTTTATACTTTAACCCAACCTACAGGTATCTTCTATTTAATTACACCCACCTACTTATCAGCAAAGTTGCATACAGTACCTTTTTTACTCAGGACGTAACTCAACTCATTCTCAATAAACATCAGCTTCCAATTATTGTTGTAGATACAGAGACGGAGGAGATTTTACAATGGATAAATTAACTGAGTATCCCAAGTTAATTAAGCGCATTTTGACTGAGTATGTAGAGCTGAGTAACTGCCATCCCAATCCAGACGTTGAAACGTTTTTGATTGTAGATGAGGCTAAAGATCACTATATATGGATGAACCTTGGCTGGCAGAAGGGAGAACGTATTACTGGGATGACAGTCTATGTTCGGATTCGGGGTGGTAAATTCTGGATCGAAGAGGATTGGACTGAAGACGGTATTGCAACTGAGCTAATTCGTGAGGGGGTTCCCAAGGAGGATATCGTGTTGTCATTCCATGAACCCAAAATGAGGCAGTATACAGAGTATGCTGTAGCGTCGTAGTAGCAGCGCAGACTTAACATAGCCCTGATTCACTGTTGGATCTGCCCACGGCTGAGAATACTGCCTTACAGGTGCTGATAATTAAAGAATTTAAGCCAGTCCTACTTCCATCACAAGGGGATAAGTCGGATTCAGCGGCCAGTAGGTATCAGGAATGGGTTGAGTAATCCAACGGTCAGTTGGCAAGATTTCTGGCGGTACTGGTGTCTCATTTTCCTAATCAGTGTGTCTTGAACGATGAACTCACCGAAGCAGCGCGTTGTGGTGGTTGGAGCAGGTTGGGCGGGCTTGAGCGCGGCCTATCATCTGGCCAAATAAGGGTTGACTTTTTTTGACTTAAATGCGCTTCACGATGAGTATCGGGATGAACCGGGAACGGTGGTGGGAGTTGATTTCTACCATGCTAATCAGTTTTTGCCACTCATCTTGCCCATTGAGTCGGATGAACCGCATATTCAGGTGGCTCGTGAGCTAAATCGAGGCGTGCGATCGCTAGGAAAGGCTCTTTCACCAGAATTTTGGTTGCCTTAGCTCTAGCTAAATATTAGTTTTGCCCATGCTCAGCGATTGGCTGCCAACTCTTCTCAGGGGTGGGCTTCGGCTGCGCTCAGCTCACGATAGGGGTTAAATTGCAGGTTTCGACTTCGCTCAACCTGCGAGTACTTTGCCATGACGCTTGGTAAATGGATCGTGGTTTAAAGTGTTAGCTTTTGAGTTGTTTGGTTAGACTTATAACTATATTTGTTCCTAGAAAACTCCCTTTTATATCCAAAGATATAATCAAAATAAATCTACTTTTAGAAGACCTAGTAGACGTATCTAATTTTTATTTTGTTCCCTATATCTCTGTATTTTTTCTTTTTTTAGGAAAAGATATTTAACTAAAAGATTTCGTTTCAAAAAACGAAACGGTTTTGATGTGACACTTTAGAAAGAGACCATTTCACTTATCATTAACCTAGACTAGAACGATATAAATGAAGGGTACCAGAGCGAAGCCGTTGTAAATAACGCAGACCCTAAGTTCAGAACCAGCCTTGTAGTTTCATCCGGTTTCTAAGGAAAAGCTCCAAGAATCCTGAATCTGCCCAAACCAAAAGGATGTTTATTTCAACTAACAGCTTCTTTCAAATCTCTGGAACTTTAGAGCTAATTTTGACGACTAAAGATCTAGTTCAGAACAAGCAAAGCTACACTGCTGAAGGAAGTAATTATGAAGTTTTCTCTGAAGTCTCTTTTGACCCTTTCTGCCCTCTCTACGCTGGCAGTTTCCCCTCTTTTCATGTTTGCAAATCCCGCTGCTGCCCGTCCGGCTGGTATGGATGGTAGCTACGTCGGTGCAGGTGCTGCTGTGGGTGTCACTAGCGGTGGTGAAGATGCTGAAGCTACATTTGGTGGCAACATTCAAGGTCGGCTCAATGTGCCTCGCATTCCGGTTTCTGTAAGAGGTGCGGTTCTATTTAGCGACGACACCAGCGCCATCATGCCGATGCTGTCCTATGATGTGCCAATTACCAACAATGCCAACGTCTATGCAGGCGCAGGCTACTCTTTTGTTGAGCAAGATGGTCAAAATACACCTCTAGGCAACCAGGATGCTGTGGTGCTGACAACGGGAGCAGAGGCCGAAGTTCTTCGTAACGTGGTGGTATATGGTGACGTGAAGCTAGGTCTAGATGCCTACCAAGATGTCAATCGCCCTGCGGTTAGCGTTCAGATCGGTGCTGGCTATCGGTTCTAACAGCTCTGTACACCTGAAGAGCTCACCCTGACTCATCAGTGCAGTTTGCTGAATGAACTGAACAATTAGACTTCGTTCGCAACTCACACTCTTTGTTGACGCGGCTTCCAACTGAAAAGTTCGGAGCCGCTTTTGTTTTGCAACTTTCTGAAAACAAGAGGCTGCAACAAGGGGAGTGCAATGTTAAAATGAAGCTAATTATCACCTTAATTCCGACCGGATTACCGGGGATCGGCCCGTCAGTAGAGAGATTTCCAGGCGATCGCTTCTCTTATGTAAAGTAGTAAGGGTATGGTGCTCTCTTCAGGGCTGGCTGTTGCGACGGATGGTCGCGATCGCTTTCTCCTCAAGGTCTTGACTCAGTTGTTGACTTGCTTAGTGATTCCAAATGGTTAAAACTCCGATCCCCAATCCTGCTGCACCCAAGACCGATCCCAAAACTGAGAAAAAGTCAAAGGTGGAGGGTCTCAAAGAGCGGAGTAACGCTCTACGTGAGCCTGTCGCAACTGAGATTCTTCAAGATACCACTCATTTTAGTGAGGATGGCATCCAAATTCTGAAGTTTCACGGGTCTTATCAGCAAGATAACCGTGACAACCGGGTGAAGGGGCAGGAGAAAGATTATCAGTTCATGCTGCGAACCCGAAATCCGGGTGGCTTCATTTCGCCTGAGCTATATCTGACCCTCGATCGCCTCTCTGAGGAATATGGCAATCACACGCTGCGGGTGACGACACGGCAAGGCTTCCAGATCCACGGGATTCTCAAAAAGAATCTCAAAACCGTCATTGCCGCGATCATCCGCGACATGGGTTCGACGCTGGGCGCTTGCGGAGACCTAAGCCGGAATGTCATGGCTCCTCCGGCTCCCTTCAAAGATCGGCCTGAATATGTCTATGCACGCGAATATGCCGACAAAATTGCTGATTTGCTGACGCCTCGAACCGGGGCCTACTACGAAATTTGGTTGGATGGAGAAAAGGCGATCACAGCTGAACCCAATCCTGAAGTAGAAGCGGCCCTACAGCGCAACGGCAACGGCACGATCATTCATGACAGTGAGGAGCCGATTTATGGCACTTACTACATGCCCCGCAAGTTTAAGTGCGCGGTGACGGTGCCGGGAGATAACTCGATCGACCTGTTTTCTCAAGATGTCAGCCTGATTGTGATGATGGATCAGGATGAGCTGAAAGGCTTTAATGTCTATGCAGGTGGCGGCCTGGGCCGGACTCACAATAAAGAGGAGACGTTTGCTCGGTTGGCAGACCCGATTGGCTATGTAGAAAAGGCTGACATTTACGATTTTCTCAAGGCGATTGTGGCGACTCAGCGCGACTATGGCGATCGCACCAATCGTCGTCATGCCCGGATGAAGTATCTGATCAATGACTGGGGCGTGGAAAAGTTTCGAGCCAAAGTCGAGGAATATTTTGGTAAGCCCGTTCAGCCATTTAAGCCGCTGCCTGAATTTAAGTATGAAGACTACTTAGGGTGGCATGAGCAGGGTGACGGCAAGCGCTTTTTGGGGATTTCGATCGAAAATGGTCGGGTCAAGGATGAAGGTGCGTTTCGGCTCAAGACAGCGCTGCGTGAAATTGAGCAAAGATTTGCGTTGCCGATGCGCCTGACGGCAAATCATAATGTGGTGCTGTATGAGATTGAGCCGTCTCAGCAGCAGGAGATTCAGCAAATTCTGGATCAAAATGGCATCCAGATGGAGTCTGAGATTGATCCGCTGGTGCGCTATTCAATGGCATGTCCGGCCTATCCCACCTGTGGTCTGGCGATCGCCGAGTCTGAGCGGGCGCTCCCTAGCTTTATGGAACGGATTCGGGCGTTGCTCAATCGGGTTGGCCTAGAGCAGGAGCATTTTGTCGTGCGGATGACGGGCTGTCCCAATGGCTGTGCGCGTCCTTATTTGGCGGAAGTTGGATTTGTGGGTCAGGCTCCCGATGCTTATCAGCTCTGGCTAGGGGCCGATCCCAATCAGACGCGGTTGGCTGAGCCTTATCTAGACCGGATGGCGGCTGAAAATCTGGAGGCGACGCTAGAACCGTTGCTGGTTTATTTTAAGCAGGAGCAGCAGCGGCGGGCAGAACCGGAGAGTTTTGGCGATTTTTGCCATCGGGTTGGGTTTGATGCGCTGCGCCAGTTTGCTGGAAGCTATCGGCCTGGGTCTTATAAGACGGGCGGTAAGTCTCGCCATCGGATTGGGGTGCGCGATGAGCTGTATGAGCAACTGAAGGCGGCTTCGGTGGCTCAGGGTAAGCCAATGACGGAGTTGGTGAATGAGGCGATCGCGGCTTATCTGGGAGATCTATAGGCTGGGAGTTGAAGGCATTCGGGCATCGGGGGTTCCCCCCGAACCCCCAGCAGGGGACGGAACCCCCGATGCCCACACCCCCTCGGTAAGGGTTGATCGGTGGGGGGCATAGGTCGCGCTGCATCGGTGGGTCGCAAGGGGGGTGTTGAGGGTGTTGGGACTGATGAGACTGATGGGCGATCGCCTCCGAAACTATCACCTCCAGAAATATCGCCTCCGAAAGTTTTGAGTTTTTAATTTTCTCTACTTCTTCTTTTATTCAAATTGCTGCCCTTGGGCTGCCCAGCGCTGCAGGATGTAGTTGTTGGGGGTGTTGATGAGTAGGGAGGGGGTTGTGTCTTGGGTGTCGGCGATCGCCACGACTGATTGCCCTGACTGGTCGCTGAGTTCGCTGTAGATTAGGGTGCCTTGGTCTGAAAAGATTAGTGTTCGGGCTGGGGATATAGGGGCGCTTTGGGTGGGCGCATTGAGGTTGGAGTAGCGGGTGGCGGAAAGCAGTTCGGGGGAGAAGGTGAGGATGGCTTCAGGGTGGCTATTTCCGGTCAGGTCGATGAGTTGAACTGACCAGTTGCCCAACTCCTGCAACATTTCTTCTGGCTGTGAAACGGTGACAGGAACAATGACCTGGGCTTGCTGAAGCTCTTGCCACAGGTTGGGCATGAGCGCCACGATCCAGTCGGGCTGCTGCTGACTGAGTTGTTGGAGGGTCTGCGTCTGAGGGGCACTCACCCATTGCAGCGTGGCGGGTGTCAAGGCGAGGGGGCGAGGAGCTTGGGCGGTTGGAAACTCTGCAGGCAAGACGGTATCGCCTGCCGCCAGCAGGTTGAGGGTGCCATTTTTAAACTGAACGGCTTGAATGGTGGCCTCAATGAGCTGGGTTTGGCCACTCGGGGTCGAGATGATGATTTGCAGGGGTGAGTTCTGAGAAAGGCTCAACAGATTCCACAAAAATTGGTCTGCTCCGCTGGCAGGAAGACTGAGGGTGGTGAAGGGCGATCGCCGCCAGTTTGTTCCATCATGAAACTGCGCCACCTGGACTTGATACCAAGATTGCCGATCGCCTAGCTCTAGGGGCTCAGCGCTATCAGATCGCAGCCAATCTGAGGGATTCACGTTTGCTAAGGGGCTGGCTGATCCCAAAATGCGAGTGGCGCGGGAGGCGATCGCCTGAGCTGGTTCTGTGGCTGTGGGGGCTGAAACGGGAGTCAGGAGGGGCTGAGGGGCGGGTCGATTGAGTCGGTTGAGGACTTGCTGGACTCGGCTATTGAGCGTTTCAGAAGGATTGGGTTGTTGCTTCAACCAGGCGATCGCTTGGGCTCGGCCTTGATCGGCGGTGATGGCCAGCGCTCCCCAAACTTGAACATCCGGTTGATCAGGGTTAGCCCTGAGGGCCGCGTCAACTCGATTCCAGAGGCGATCGAAGTTGGCATTCAAAAAACCCATCAGGGCACTCTCTTCGGTGAGCTCGGTCTGCAAAAGCTGGAGAGCTTCAGTCCAGCGGCCATCAATCAGTTGGGATAAGAGCTTTTGGGCAGGGCTAGCCCAATCTTGATCGGCTTGGGTCTGAGTCACTTGGGCGTGCAGAGCAATCAGGTCAAGCTGGGCCTGGGCTTCGGGAGTCCAAGCGCTAGGGCTAGTTTGATATCTCGGCTGCAAGGCTTGTAGAGTTTTGAGAGCGGGAGACCAGAGGCCATTGCGCGCCAAAAACAGTGCGTTTTCATAGTCGAGATCGCGAATGGCAGGCTCTGTCAGAGAAATAGGTTCGAGTTGGAAAGGGGTAGGCGATCGCCGCGATCGCACTTGATAGACCTGTAGATGGGGCTCCAGCCCCAGGGTTTGATCGACAACGAGTTGGCTAGATTCTCCTTGAATGACCGCTTGCCAGCGAGGCAGTTTTGCAGCGGGGCTCGTCCACTCCATCAGGGTTTGGAGGCGATCGCGATCGGCATCAAATCGCACGACAGTGCCATAGAGAATGCGTGAGCTGCCCCGCACTCGCTCTCCACTCAGGTTGAGCCAAATGCCCGGACCGGGAGACTGACCCGCGATTCGATCGATGTGTTCGAGGGGGAGATCCCGCGCAGAACCTTGGCTGACCATGCCTGAGTTGGCGGCGCGCGATCGCATCAACGGGGCAATCACAAAAAACTCTTCTGGTCCAGCAACAGCAATCTGGTCTAGGAGATCATAATGTCGCTGCCCATTGGCTGCATAATCGATCGGTTTGGGTCGGTAGGCGCGGAGCTCTACAATTTGACCACAGCCCGCCGGAGGCTCACCCGACGCAACCGCTGCAAATGACTGACAGTGCGATCGGTGCGACACCAGCGGAATCAGTAAGTCTGGGCCGTTGCCAGCTACCGGATCTAGCGATAGGGATTCTGCCATCCACAGACCCGCTTGTTCAGCCTCGGCCCGAATCTCCGCCAGTGTGACAGGTTCCGATTGCCCACTCCCCGTTAGATGGCTCCACTCTGGCAAAAATCGACCCAGCCAGCTAACCGAGCCAGGGTTAATAATGAGCTGAAGGGCCAACCAGATCCCGCCTGTCACCAAGGCCGTACTGCCCAGCAACACGCCGCCGATCGCCAGCGCACTTCCCAGCGGACGAGCAGCACGCGCCTGAGAAGAAACTAAAACTGTGACAACCGGACGCGGCGATACGGGAGAGCGACCGGATGGGGGGCGACCGGATGGAGAGCGACCGGATGCGGTAGACTTGGGCCGCGATGGCGTTGACTTGGAGGACGAATCGGCCATGTTAAACCTTAACCAGTAAGCAATGGGATCACGGTAGAGCGCCCTGAAATCAACCCTGAGATCAACCCACTGTCAGGCATGAGAGGAAACTGACTCGGTTATACCAGATTAGGGCCATTCGTGGCTGGAATGGTTATTTTTTAGACGGCATTAAGGCTTTTTCGTAGGCTTGTCCGGCCTGCCCCCAGGTGTAAGTACTCTCAACCAGCGATCGCCCCTGTTCGGATAGCTTGGCCCGCAACTCCGGCTGCTCATATAAGCGGCCAATCGCTTTCACATATTCTTCTACTTGGTTGGCTCGCAACGCCCTCAGCGGAACGCCCTCTCCCTCTACAGCCAGTCCTTCTAGACCGCGATCGCTCCCCACCACAGGCACACCTGCGGCCATCGCTTCTAGCGTCTTGTTTTTGATCCCAAATCCGGTTCGCAAGGGCACCACACAAACCACTGCCTTGTGCAATTGATCCACCATCGACTCCACCCGTCCGGTCACAATCACCCCCGGATGGTCGGCCAAAGCGGTGACTTCCGGCGTCGGGCGTGCTCCCACAATGCTAAAGGTGGCGTCGGCATAGCGTTTTCGGAGTTCGGGCATCACATTGAGCGCAAAAAATCGCGCCGCATCAATGTTGTGCGAAGCATCCATCGCGCCTACAAAAACCAAATGATGCCCCCCCGGATCTTGAGTTCGCATTGGAAACAGCTCTAGATCAACCCCGTTGGGAACGACGAAAAACTCTGCCTCTGGGCGAAACTGCTGTAGCTCATGCCGATCGTCTTCGGTCGTGACCACAATGCCAGAAAACTTAGCGCAGTAGCGTTTTTCGTAGCGGTAGAGCAGGGGCAGGTAAAAGCGATCGCGCCGAGCATTTTCAGAGGCTCCCGCTTCTAAATGGTTGCGCGTCCAGGCATAAACCGAGCTATGAACATCAACCACCGTTCGCACCTTCTGACGAAACGCAGGCCGAATATAAATCTCGTTAACGCTATGCTCGCAGGTGATCACGTCATACTGCTGAGACTCCACAGCCTGATCGACCCATGCCTGCATCTCCGATGAATAGCGATGCAGCACATTCGGCGGTGTATTGCTCAAGAAAGACTGCGCCAGTCGCTTGCCTTTGTTTAAGAGCCGAGGCAATCCGGCCTCCTCAGACTGCAATGGCAACGGAAAGATCACCAGTTGTTTCACGCAGTGCTGCAAGGCTGCAACATCCTGCTCGCTTACATCGCTGTGCCGTTGCGCCGCCACGGTAACTTCGTGATGCTGGGCCAGGTGTTTGAGCAGGTTAAAGGTTCTGATTTCTGTCCCTCCCCGACTCGGTGGATAGGGAAAGGTGGAAGACAGCATCAGGATTTTCATAGAAATTATTGCAGTGCTTAAAGTTTCAGCGCAGTTAAAAGTTCATCTGGCAAAGGCAACCTAGGCATCTCTTACCAGCAGCAAGGGCCAGCAGCAGAGTGCATCCCAGTTTTACAAGTTTGCCCTCATCCCCCACCCCCTTCTCCCAAAGCAGGAGAAGGGGAGCCGGATTCAAAGTCCCTCTCCCTCTCTGGGAGAGGGATTTAGGGTGAGGGCCACAAAAGTGAGATGCCCCCCAGCAGCAAGAGTCACCCCAATTCTAGTGTCTCTTCCGTTGAACGCAAAGCCGAACACACTTAAAGCACCGCTCTGGGTGAAAATCAGCTGCCTGAGACAAAACCAGCTTGATTACACATCTTTGGAAAACTCTAGGACTGGCTTGTGCTACAGTTCACAAGTCTTTGGACGAGAGAAAAATATCCAATTCCATCCACAAATCCAACCACATCCAAAACATCCACAACAAAAGGAAATTCCCCGAAGAGAGATTTTTTTAGGTCATGTGTGAGGTCTCTGTAGTCCAACCAACTTCCGTCTTTACGCCAGCCAACGCGATCGCTAAATTCTTCCCAACTTTTCTCATCTGGATACTCCCCGTCGAGCTTCGCGCCACACTCCTCATAAATGCGCTTCTGGACACTAAACCCCCACTTGCCTTGACTGTATGTCACCCATAGGAGATCGATTGTTTGTAACTCATCGCAAGGAAAGTTTAGTAACTCCTCTTTTGTCAACCATTGCCCTTCTATCTTTCCCACCGCAGTAACCATCAGGCGGTAGGTTTCCCGGTCAGCTTCTTTCCACTGCCCACTTTTTAGGTAGTCTTCCAGCTTTGCGTAGCGCAGTGTTCGAACTGTATTAATTAAGGAATTAATTAAGGATATGAACTCCTGATCCAGTGGAGCTAGCTTTTCAGGGTTGCGATATTCTCGCAAGCAGTCATAGGCAAGTTGAGCCGCTTCTTTGCCCAGTTTGCAAGCTTCCATAATGACGTGGCTCATCAAACGGGGAGGCAGTTGGGCGGTATAAAGCAAAATCGTCTCCCGCCACCAAGCTACACCCCAATTTTTTCTGACGAGGGCAAGGGCTTTTTCATGCGGCTGCTGTGCCAGATAGCTGGCAGCAAAATAGCCTTGAAAGCTGAGGTGAGGAAACTCAAATTCACCCGGTTCGCGCTCTACCAGCAATTCACTGACTTGTACGATTTGCTTCAGAAACGCTTCTGGCTCAATTTCCTCCTGCTTGAAGATAGGGTGCTTCTGCAAAAAGTTAATTAAGGGTAAGCGCGCAATTCTAGGATGATTCTGTTGCACCATTGCTAGCGCCAAAGTCTGCAACACCTTCTGGCTCTTGTCCAGCGGCAACAGCATTGCAATCCCCCTGGCTTTGGGGCGATCTTCCAGTTGCAGTTTACAGATACCCTGATAAAGTTCCACCCGCTTCTTCGGCAATTCAATGCCTGGATCAAACCGATGATAGGTCGCCAGCATGTTCAACAGGAGAGGATTTTCTGCCATCTGGCGAAGTTCGGGGCGGTTAGGGTCTTGCAACTGTATCAGCAGCTTTTGGGCATTGCGCTCTGCGGCTTCTGCGGCTTGTTTCGCTTGTTTTTTCTCCCGAAAGCAACGTTCCTGGCAGAGATACCACCGTTCCACAAAACGCTGCTGCTGGCCTGGGTTAAATTTCTGCACAAATAGCGGCACTTTTGGGCGTTGGGCAACATAGTCTTTAAAGCCTGTAGGGCGAGAAGTCACAATAAATATCGTCTGGTCATACTCCCGCATTTGCTTACTAATCCAATGGCTTACGCGCTGCCGCTGATCTTCGGCTAGCTCGTCAAAACCATCAAACATCACTAGGGCATTCCCTTGATGAAGCAGCGTCTCAACCCATTTAGGCGGAGGGGTAAGCGGTTTGCTCTCGGATAAGTTGGGCAAATAGTGATCGGTAATCAGGGCTGGTAGGGTGGGCAATTGGGACTGTGAGAACTCCTCTCGCCAATCCCGTAGATACAGCAGAAATGGGATAAGTTTGGGTGCCCGGTATCGTCGATATTTGCCCTGCCCATAGATCAACGCAATATGGCGCAACAGCGTTGTTTTACCAAAACCACCCTGCGCCTGAATGGCAATTTGCCGAAATGTTGCCTCTTTGCGCGATCGACGAATCAAATCCCAAATACTCAAACCCTCGGCAGCCACATCTTTGGAATTAAAATAGTTAGTGGTTGCGGAGAAGTACCCACTGAGCTGCAGCGGCACAAACACCTCTTCCAGCATAAGAAGAGTTATTTTGTCCGATTTAAACCCAAACCCTTCGGTGGTGTAGTCCTGACAGGGTTTTGCCTGTTGTTTCAGATATTTCTCATCAAAGCCAGAAAACTGCCACTTGAGGGCTTCATTCAAGCTATCTAGCCACGCAACCAGTTTGTCTGCATCGGTTCTTGCCCGTTCTGCATAAATTTCACTCAACCGCTCGACAAAGTTTTTGCTGTAAGCTGCCCACACCCCAGAAACAGCCGTAGCCGGAAACAACAATGCCGCTGTCATCCATTCCTGTTGCAGCAGAAAAGACGCAAATGCCCAACTGGTTCCCCCCAAAGGCGACCACCGCACAATCTCTTGTAGCGATCGCTGCACAAACCGCCGCTCTGTCCTAGATGGCGTTACCTGAGAAGATCCATCTGCTTCACTAGGATCATTTTCTGCGGGTTGGGATGACTGAGCCATAGCCAAAAATTCAGAACGGTTTCCCTATCTTTACCCACAGTTTCGCCAATGGCATCAGGACAGCGCAAAAGAGGCATAGGAAAAAGGGGTGTAGGCAAAGCCCATACCGCCTTTATTATTGGTCTTAGCTGGCGATCGCCCCAATTCACATAAAAATCAGCTACCTGAACTATTGGGAATTGCGGCGTCCTGATTTCTCAACAAGATGCAGTGACGATTGGGGCGAGAAATCACCCCTTCCTGTTCGAGGTCATTTAGCAGACGGGTGACAGTGACGCGGGTAGCCTTGATGCCCTCAGAAATCGCCTGGTGAGTCAGCTTCATGTCAATCCAGTAGCCTTGCTCAACCGCATGGCCAAACTTCCGCGCAAACCATCCCAAAAACTGTAGTAGCCTCAGCCGCACCTGATCGCCATGCACAATGCTAAGCAACTCTTCTGACTGACGAGAATGATTTAAAATCGCATCTAAGTGATGGTGCCACTGGTGGTTTGGGAGCAGGCTCACCTCTACCGTCGCCATGCACTCGATTTCGTAGGGATTGAGGTGGGAGAGCGGCTGACCCACCACATCACCCGGCCCCCAATATCCTAAGGTAATTAACTTTCCAGATTCGCTCCAAGTCAGCGTTCGGATAATTCCCTGATGGATCAGCCAGAGGGCTTTAGGGTGAGAGGGCACCAGGTCTTGGCATCCCAACATCAGCCGTTGTGACTGCGGAGAAGTCGGGGAAGTGGCGATCGCCGGAGTTGAGCTCATGGTGAATGTGCGAAAGGAAAAGCACTGAATCAAACCCTTGCTGTTGAGTTTGCTCTAAGGGAATCCTACCTTTAATGAGAATACTTTTCAATAAAGCAGAGTACTTTTCTCAGTCACGAGGGCATTGTCAGCACGATAACAATAATCATTATCAGCCTTTTTTGCCACCGCATGAGCGATTCAGCCCGATTGTAACCAAATCTCCTTGAGCACTACAGCAACCCACAAAAAAGAGGGCTTATGCCCCCTGTGCTTTAGTCTGTGCTTTCAAGTTTCCCGCTTTTGTTGTTAGAACTAGGCTCGTCGTTGCAGGAGAGCAGGTTGAGCTTGGGGGGTAGCTTTGAGTTGGCGGAGTTTGCTGAGGCCGTTGAGGGCTTTTTGAGCGTAGGCTGGATTGCCTTGGCGGGTAAACAGCTTGGCGGCTCGTTCGAGATCGGCGATCGCCCCCTGCACTGCCCCCATCCGTTGCTGCACCATGCCGCGATAGTAGTAGGTGGTGGCGGAGTTGGGAGCCAAATGCAACGCCTCGTTGTAGTCGGATAGCGCACCACGGGGGTTGCCGAGTTTTTGGCAGGCCATGCCTCGGTAGAAGTAGGCGATCGCGGCTTCGGGTCGGGCCTGAATGGCTAAACTGTAGTCGGCGATCGCCCCATAATAATCTTCCATCTCGGAGCGAACAAAGGCTCGGTTGCAGAAAGCAGCAGCTTGGTCGGGCTCTAGCGCAATTGATTCACAGAAGTCGGCGATCGCCCCCGCAGAATCATCCAATTCATAGCGCACCAACCCCCGATAGTTGTAAGCCACCGCATCTTCAGGATTAATGGCCAAAACTTGCGTAAAGTCGGCGATCGCCCCCGCCAAATCACCCAACTCGTAGCGGGTCGCGGCTCGATTCCAGTGCGCCATCCCATCACTCGTATCTAGATTGGGATGATCGAAACGCTGAATCAGCTGCTGGACAACCGCAGGGTTGCTGGTGCGAAGCTTGAGGCCCAGATCTGAGAAGACCGTGTTGGTGCTGAGCGTAGAGTCGATGCCCAACACAGCCACAGTCTGATCGGAAACCAAAAAGCTCTCCTTGGTGCCCAAAATCTTGAACTGAAACTGATTGGGATACGCCTGTTTGAGCTGGAGCAGCTTTTGGAGTGTGTCTTGCAACAGGGTTTGATTGGCAGGGGCGATCGCCCACCGTCGGCGCATCCCCCCCACAAACCGATCCTCATTGCGGTCTGCCAAGTGGCACCAGCCCAAATCTAGGCGGCGATTTTTTTGGAGAAAGGCTTCTAGCTTGGCGATCATGGCATCATCCAGGCTGAGCTGGTCTAGCCACGGCCAAATCAAAATCAGTCGCTCCTGCGTATTTTCTAGAGCTTCTTCCAAAACGCGACGGCTACCAGTGAGCGCAGAGTTGGTTGTTGAATCAGCCGTGTTGAGGTCAAAGATAAATTCGTATTCAGGCCCCACCGCAAGGGATTGGAGTTGCTGGTTAATGTTTTGGAGTTCTTTCTGGAGACGCGCTTCGGCTTGAGCATGGGAATCGCTGCTGCTGGTCAACGACTGCTTCAGTTGTTCCTGCTCTTTTTGCAGAGCTTGCATATCACTCACTAAGAAGTTCCAGTCGCGTTTGGGGACCAGATTGGCCACCACTTTGATCAACTCTCCCACTTCTTGCTTGAGGGAGGTGGGGTCATAGGGTGGCGGCATCCTTTGCATCTGCCGATTGAGATTGGTGACTTGATCTTGGAGCGCGTTGAGATTGGGGCGAGTTTGTTGGGTCAAATTTTGCAGATTGACTCGAATCTGCACCACCTCATTTTTCAGCTGAGTGATCGCGCTTTCTACATCTTCGACCCGCCCCGACGGTGAGAGGCGGTTGAGAGACGTGGTCATGGTCTCCAAAGATTCACACAGCTCTCCATACTGTTCCTTGAGCCGTGCAATATCCTGTCGGGCCATATCGATCCCTTGCCGCTCCAAGGTGCTGAGCCGTTGCTGCATCTCCTGCTGAACATTGGTAATCTCGCTGGAAAGCTTGCTCAGGGCTTGTTGGTTTTGCCGGAGCATCGACTTTTGCAAACTCCCTACCGCTTCAGGCGTGGGCAAGGTGCTGATCTGCTGATTGAGCAGCTCAACATGTTTGGAGAGTCGCCGATCGAGTTGGGCAATGGCGATCGCTGTATTTTGCTCGGTCATCTGCTCAAACCGACGGCGGTTCAACAGATTGAGGAAGACCAAGAGCGAGAGAGGGGCCGCCGTATAGAGGAGCTGTCTGGAAGCCACGGACACAACTGCTCCCACCCCTAAGCCGACCAGTGACGCATACTCAACGAAATCTAACCAGTGGTGCTTCTTCAAGGTGCTCTCAAAAAGTAAACGACCCCCCTCTCGCTGCTGCAGAGATTTTAGGTGCGGCTAACGAGGAGACATTATTGCTTTCTTCTCAGCTTGCGCCACTCGATCAGGAATCTTTTAGATCAGGAATTTTTGCAAGGTGAATTGTGGGGGTGAATTGTTGGAGAAAATTGAAGAAAAGGAAAATTGGAGGACTGGGCGATCGCCGCCTTATAGAACTGCCTTATAGAGCTAACGCTTAGAGCTAGCTCATACAGCCCCAAAGGGCAGGCGATCGCCCGTCATCCTGCTATTCTGGTCTATCCTTGGACCTATGATCTAGCCCCAATTAAGGGATGAGCCCCTTCCGTTTCGAGACGATATTCTCGGCCTAGTTGTCGCTGGTGTTCCTCGACAACTTGTTCGCTAGGGACACCGCCTTCATTGACGACCTGCTGATACTGGAAGTAACGCGCATCTTCAGGCAACTGTTCGATCGGGACAAACTCTGTTTCATTCCCCGTCAAATTCACCTGATCGGCGAGTACCTGACGGATGTATTGCTTGTTGGGCTCAAACAAAACGGGCTCCGGCAGTTCCTTGGGCAGGAATTCTTCTGGATCGCGTTTTTCGTAGCGACGCAGCATGTCGCAGGCCCGATGCAGATGTTCGATCTCCATGTTGAGGTGCAGTTCCCAGATCTGCTTGATGCGCGCATCGGGTTCTTGTTGCATAAAGGAATAATAGAGATAGCACTCGTTGTATTGATGCATCACCTCGCGCTCAAACCAGGAAGCCGTTGGGTCGAGCATCGACTCGTAGTGGGTGACATGCTGTTCCTCAATTTGGGCGATCTCCAAGTAGAGACCCCGGGCGATCGGGTTCATGGGCTGATTGCCCACCGTCATGTAGAAGTTCATGGTCTGCTGCTCAGCGGCCACCAGCGTCATAACGTGCAGGAGCGATCGCGGGTCAGCCTTTTTGCGATCCGTGGGCTTACGCACTTCATCGTAAGGATGCCGATGCTCGTCGGAGGTGGGGCGACCAGGCATAATTTCGGTTAGGTAGCCAACGATTTCCTCCGCCTTTTTGCCTTGCAGCATGTCGAGCAGGTTGGCATAGCGGTAGAGGTGATCAAAGTCTTCTAGCAACCCAAACTCAAACGCCTGTTTGAGATAAGGATCGGGTTCGTTGCGAGCCAGAAAGGCGGTTAGGTCAACGGCTACTTGTTCATAGCCAATCGTGGCTTCCAGAGCGGTTTCTTTACCAGAAATCAACCAGTTCACAGCTTTTTGTTGCTGCTGCTCAATGCGTCTGGTCATGGCCAGTTCGCGGCGCAAGTCTTGATCTGCCGTATGGCGAGCAAACTGATGGGAAAAGAGAATAGATTCCACCTCAATCCCGTTCATCGTGATGACTCGCGTGCGGGTATAAGGATGAACATCTGCTGGGTTGTAAGGTTGAACGTTGAGTTCTGACCAATTGCGAAGCTGCCGCTCCATTGGAATTCCACGTTCGGCCAGGGGATTAAAACTCATTCTTAAAGGTCTCCTAAAAACTAAAAAAGTCGAAAAACACTTGCTCTATCACCTCTGCCAGAGAAAATCATTCTTGCGGCGTAACTGCCGACAGGATGAGCGGCATAAGCTAGAGGCAGCCTCATAACTTGGTGCCTCATAACTTAGGGTTCGGTGCTCGTCAAACTCATCGAAGCAGGTGGCTCAGCATGTCTTTGTAGCGTAATCACTGCTGGCGATCGCACCGTCTATCTAGAGTTGGGGAGTCCAAAATTAGTTTTCTCGCTCCTCAGCCTGATGTAGAGCCAGTCATTCTGCATCCCAATTTCTGTACTCAGATTTCTGCATCCCAATTCTTGATCTGCTGTCAGCTTGAAACATGCCAGCTTGAAATATCAGTTTGAAAAAATCTGTCCAAAAGGTTTCGGACACTTCTATGATCCTTGCGATCTTTGCTTTAGCTACTAGGCGGGAAGCCCCGCGCTCTACCGGAGGTGAGCGTCGGGATGAAAGCCGCGTGACTGAGCGGAGCGCAGGAGCAATAGTTTACTCCACGCTTCTAGTATTTATTGGATTGCTGGGTTTGTGCTAAAGTTGCGGCATGTTGAAAGCGCTTAAGGTCAGAATTTATCCCACTGACGAGCAGTGCATCACGCTGGCCAAGCATTTTGGTTGTACCCGATGGCTGTGGAATCATTGCCTGTCCGTTATGACGGAAACGTATAAGACAACAGGCAAGGGGATTTCTGCTTTTAATATGAAGAAGCAGATTCCAACACTAAAAACAGAGCATGAATGGCTGAAAGAGTGTTATTCACAATGCTTGCAGCAGTCAGTGTTAAATCTATCCCAAGCGTTCCAAAACTTCTTTGAAGGCAGAGCAAAGTATCCCAGCTTCAAGTCAAAGCATCGCAGACAGTCTGTTCAGTTTCCTCAAAACGTGAAGGTGCTATCTGACTCTGTGATCAAGTTTCCCGGTTCACTGGGAATAGTTGCCGCTAAGATTCACAGGCCGATTGAGGGGGGGTTGAAGACCGTTACGGTGTCTAAGATGCCAGATGGGAAATATTTTGCATCTCTGCTAATTGAAGATGGAACAGCCAAGCCTGAAGCATCTATCGATGGAAGGGCAACTGGAATTGACTTGGGATTAACTGACTTTGCTATTACCTCTAATGGTTCAAAGTACGCCAATCCTCGCCATCTCAAAAAGCATGAACGGAACCTGAAGCGAAAGCAGCGAAAGCTGTCCAGACGAAAAAAAGGCAGTCAAAACCGGAATAAGGCACGCATCAAAGTGGCCAAGGTTCACGGCAAGATCGCCAGAGTGAGAGAAGATTTTCATCACAAGCTATCCCGCAAGATAGTCAACGAAAACCAAGTGATAGTGGTGGAAGATCTGGCCGTCAAAAACATGGTCAAGAACCACAACCTAGCCAAAGCAATCAGCGATGTGGGCTGGGGACAATTCTGCACCATGCTCAAATACAAGGCAGAATTTGAAGGCAAAGTGTACCTGGAGATTGGGCGATTTTTCCCGTCTTCTCATCTTTGCTCAAACACCCTGCTCCCTCTAGAGAAGATGGATCTCTCGGTGCGCTCATTTGCATGTCCCCATTGCTTGGAGAAGCACGATAGAGACATCAATGCAGCGATCAATATCAGAAATGAAGGCTTGCGGATATGGGCCTCAGGAAGTGGGGCTTCTGCTCTAGGACGGAACGTCAGACCAAAGGGAGGAAGGCGTAAGTCTACCCTCTCGGAGGCTGTTGCGGTTGATTAGAGAAGCCCGTGCTGTATGCGGAGCATCAGCGTCGGGTACTTCACGACGTAGCCCAAACTCTATCGAAAGAACTTGTACTCGAATGCCTTAAAGATTAAGAGTGAGCATAGACTTTTTCAGGAATGGGCTCTATCTGCGAGTGCGAAATGATTTGATAGAAAGCTCGGTAAGCTTCTAAAACTTGCTGAGCTTCCTGCTCTAACTGAATGCGATATTTGATCCCAAACAGGAAGGGGCGAACTCTAGTGGAGTTGAGTGGTGCAGGCTCCCAGAGGTGCAGCAGCAGTTCTCCATCGTGGTGCGTCAGCCGATAGAATAGCTTGGGTTTGGGAGTGGAGTGAGAAGATAGTAAAGAAAATATCGCCATGAGGACAGCGCCTAACAATAATCAATAGTCAGAAATAAATAGTTAGAAATCCGAAAAGGGTTGCTCTAGAGGAGGGGAATCTCAACTCTGAGGCGATCGCTCTAGCATCAGGCATTTCTCAAACTCGCTGGGATCACTATAGATATCAAAGACTCGTGACATCTCCGTTGCCTCCAACAACATCTGAGTTTGTCCACTCAGCCCACAAAGTGCCATTCTGCCCCCCGCAGCTTGCACCCTTTTGAGGGCAAAGATTAGCCCTCCTAGCCCCAAGCTATCCATAAACAGCACCTGGTGAAGGTTGAGCAGCAGCTGAAAATTTCCAGCCCGAAGATTGTCATCAATCCAAGTGATTAAGTCCGTTGTGCTGGCAGCGCTAAAAGTCCTGACTTGTGGCTGAAAAATTTGAATGTTTAGCATTGGCGGTAGCCATATATAAAGACGTTGATGAAACTCAATCGCACTATCGCAATACTATCGCGACACGATGGCCTGTTTCCCAGCAAGCTCCACCTCAAGAAGTTGCTCAACGTCAAGAAGCAACAGTCGCTTGTTTGTAAAGCCTCTAGTGATGTAGATAGCTTTATTGTTTGACTAAACTTCCGGCAATTCATCCGCCGAACTGCTGAATTACTCACCGCAATATCCACAGCAGGGTCGATGTTATTCAAACGATGTTGTTCAAACAATTTGAGAAGTTGATGAGAAGTGTTAAGCGCACAGCAACTCATTAGACTGCGACTCATTAGACTACTGCAACTCATTAGACTATAGACTTTTGGACTATAGTCTTTGGGACTATAGACTTTTGTGAAGATGAGAATTGCCTAAACCCTTGCCTAAACCACTGACAAAGCTAGATGAATCAGGGCGGCTTCCTCGGGCCACTCGCTTAGGAGAGCGATCCAAGGGGCGATCGCACCCGTCTGACCCACCCCTGCGGCGACTGTTTGACTACAGCAAAACCTACCGTCGGCAAGTCTGGCTGGCCACTCTCTGCTCCATCCTCAACAAGCTGTTTGACTTAGCGCCACCTGCTTTGATCGGCATTGCAGTAGATGTTGTCGTCGAGCAGCAAGATTCTTGGCTGGCCCAACTGGGATTTCAAAGCGTCTTTGAGCAGTTGCTCTTGCTGTCGGCGTTAACGCTGGTGATCTGGCTGCTAGAGTCTGGTTTTGAGTATGCCTATGCTCGGCTGTGGCGGAACTTGGCCCAGACGATTCAGCACGATCTGCGTTTGGATGCCTACGGGCACCTACAAGACCTGGAGCTAGAGTTTTTTGAAGCGCGTAGCACAGGTAGCCTGATGGCGATCTTGAACGATGACATCAACCAACTGGAGCGCTTTCTAGATTTTGGGGCCAATGAAGTCTTACAGGTTGGCACGACAGTTGTGATCATCGGAGGTGCCTTCTTTGTCCTAGCGCCCAGTGTGGCCTGGATGGCGATGCTGCCCATGCCGTTTATCTTGTGGGGCTCGATTGCCTTTCAGCGGCGGTTGGCTCCCCGATATGCCGAGGTGCGCGAAAAGGTGAGCTTGCTCAACAGTCGCCTCTCCAATAATCTCAGTGGAATCACGACGATCAAAAGCTTTACGACAGAAGCCAGTGAGATTGAGCATATTCGAGAAGAGAGTGAAGCCTATCGCCAGAGCAATCGACGGGCGATCGCCCTCAGTGCCGCCTTTGTCCCCCTGATCCGCATTATTATTCTGGGTGGTTTTACTGCAACCTTGCTCTATGGCGGTCTAGAAGCTTCAGAAGGCCGATTGTCGGTAGGCACCTACAGCGTGTTGATCTTCCTGACCCAACGCCTGCTCTGGCCCCTGACGCGCCTGGGTGCAACCCTAGACCAATACCAACGAGCGATGGCTTCGACCACGCGGGTGATGAACCTGCTCGATACGCCCATTGCCACCCATCCCGGCCATGTTGCCTTGCCGACTGGATCAGTGCGGGGAGAGGTGGTGCTGGAGCAGGTCAGCTTTGCCTACAGCGATGGCCCACCCATCATCAAAACCCTCTCTCTGCAAATTCCATCGGGTAAAACCATTGCCATTGTCGGCTCGACCGGCTCCGGCAAAAGTACCTTGGTCAAGCTGCTGCTGCGGCTCTACGAAATCCAAGACGGTACCATCACTATCGATGGCGTCAACCTGCGTGATATCCAGCTGCGCGATCTGCGGCGGGCGATCGGCTTGGTCAGTCAGGATGTTTTCCTGTTTCACGGGACTGTTCGCGAAAACATCACCTACGGTAGCCCAGAGGCCACTCTAGCCGAGATTGAAACGGCAGCAAAACAAGCAGAAGCCCACGAATTTATCATGCAACTGCCACACGGCTACGACACCATCGTCGGAGAACGGGGCCAAAAACTTTCAGGCGGACAGCGGCAGCGATTGGCGATCGCCCGTGCCATTCTCAAAGACCCACCTATTTTAATTTTAGATGAAGCCACTTCTGCGGTAGACAATGAGACCGAAGCAGCCATTCAGCGATCGCTCGATCAGATCACCCAAAACCGCACCACAATTGCGATCGCCCACCGCCTCTCCACCATTCGCAACGCCGATTGCATCTACGTCATGGAGTATGGACAGTTGATCGAAATGGGCCGCCACGAAGAACTGCTCCACCAAGAGGGCATCTACGCCAGCCTCTGGCGTGTTCAGATGGGGGTTAAGTAATGATACGGATTTTTGAGTATAGATTTTACACAATAGGCAACTAAACTCTTTTTCCTCCGCTCGGAGTTAGATCGAAGCCAGAACTGATGGGGCAAAACCTATCCAAAATTATTCCTCCTCATAAAGGAAATATGAAATTAGCCAAAGAGTGAGTGAAGTTACGCACGATCTAGTGGTACTACGGGGCTAAAATTGGCTACTATCTTGGTTGACTCTATCTGTTTTTCTTGGAGCCTTGGCTAGCGGTCGGGTTAGGGTGGCAGTTCCCCAGATGAGGGGTTCCCTGAGTTTCTTTCCTGCTATTTATCACCTGATTACACATGATCGATATTACTGTCGCTATTCCTACCTACAACGGTGAGAACCGTTTACCTGAGGTATTAGATCGGCTGAAAGCCCAAATCAACACTGAATCCATTCGGTGGGAAGTTATTGTTGTAGACAACAACAGTACAGACAATACTGCCAAGATTGTCCGCCAATACCAGCAAGATTGGCCTCAAGCCTATCCTCTAAAATATTACTTTGCACCAGAGCAGGGAGCCGCCTTCGCCCGCGAGAGGGCTATTGAAGTCGCGCAGGGCGAATTTGTTGGTTTCTTAGACGACGATAACCTGCCGACCCCAAACTGGGTGGCAGAAGCTCACCGTTTTAGCCAAGATCATCCCAAAATCGGAGCCTTTGGCAGTCAGATTCATGGTCAGTTTGAATCTGCTCTCCCCCCAAACCTAAAGAGAGTAGCGCCTTTCCTAGCCATTATTGAGCGCGGATCTCAAGCGCATCTCTACGAACCCCAAAGCAAAATCTTGCCGCCAGGTGCAGGGCTCGTGGTTCGGAAGCAGGCATGGCAGGATTCTGTTCCCAAGCGGCTCTTCCTCAATAACAAAGGCAAAGATGCTGGATTGGCAAGCGAAGATCTGGAAGTCTTGCTGTATATCCAGCGGCAGGGATGGGAAATCTGGTACAACCCTGAGATGGTGGTTTACCACAAAATTCCAGACTCACGCTTGCAGAAAGAATATCTGGTTTTGCTGTTCCGTTGCGTTGGCCTGAGTCGTTTCTATATTCGGATGCTAGGCGTGAAGGGGTGGCAGCGGCCATTGGTGCTACCGGCCTACATTGCCAACGATTTACGCAAACTGGCCCTCCATCTCATCAAGCATGGCAATACAGCGGAAGTAGATGTGATGGCTGCCTGCGAACGAGAGCATCTCGTCACGACGCTGGCAAGCCCCCTATTTCTGCTGAAAAAAGTCTGTGCCGATGCAATGCAGATCCGGCAGGGGCCAATTTACTCCACCGAACGTCAAGACTGGATGAAGCAGATTGCAGAAGCTTTTGAGCAAGATCAGCTTTGTCTGTATCAGCAAACGGTCGCTGGACTCGGTGCCCTGACAACATCAAAACACTGTGTTGAAGTGTTGTTGAGAATTCGGAAGCAAACGGATGCAGGCCCTCAACTTCTCCCCCCCGCTCAGTTTTTGTCTGCGGCAGAACGCTTTAACCTCGTACAGTCAATCGATCGCTGGGTTGTTCGTCAGCTGTTTGAGAGCGTTAGCCAGCATTATGAGCAGATGTCAGAAACAGAACGTTGCCAAAAGCCACATCTATATTCCATCAACCTGTCTGGCGCTAGCTTGAAAGGTAATCAGTTTGTCAACTTCCTGAAGGAGCAACTCACCCTACAATCCATCCCACCCAGCTGGATTTGTTTTGAAATTACTGAAAAAGTGGCGATCGCCAACTTAAAGGATGCAGCGCGTCTAGCTCAAGAGATTCGAGCCCTCGGTTGTCGGGTGGCGCTCGATGATGTCGGCCAGCGCAACACCTCCCTTGCTCATCTTAAAAAGATACCCGTAGACTTTCTTAAGATTAATGGTCAGTTTGTTAGAAATATCACTAGCAATTTAAGTGATCTCAAGCGAACCGCCACTATTAATCAGATAGGGCACAAGATGGGGGCCCAAACCGTAGCCAAATCAGTCGAAACCTCCAAAATCTTAGAAAAGATTAAGACGTTGGGAATTGACTATGCTCAAGGTCACAGCATCGCTATGCCCCAGCCCCTAAACCTACCACAGTTCAACTCCTCCCAGGCTAAAGAAGTATTGCAGCCCTTTGTAGCAGCTAGCACAATGGTGAACAGCACGATGGGTACAGTCTGAGGGGCTCAGGTTAAAGAAGATCCGCTCATTTATGCATATTATTGCTTTAGCAAGTGAACCCAATTCTTCTAAGGGTGGACAAGAGAGAAGCTTGTTGGATGTCTGTCGCAGCCTCCATCAGAGAGGACATGGCGTTAGCCTGCTCTACTTAAAGGAAGGAGATCTGCTGGAGCAGTACCGTGAATTTTGCACCCATGTGGTTCAAGTTCATGCTTATAAGGTCTTGAGAAAAAAAGACCTTTTTCGTTTCATTCAAGACTACCTCAGCGTCCCCAAAGTCAAGGATGCGGTTGTTTATAGCAACCAGTATTACGATTGTGTCATGGGCTATGCGCTGGCCCGTTCCAGAAATATTCCTTTAATCTGCCATATCCGCACTCCTGCCCCCAAGCAACTCGATCGCTCAGATTGGCAGCAGTCAATCAGCTTGAATGGAATTGATCAATTCATTACCGTATCGGGTCAGATCAAAACAGATTTGATCAAGCTAGGCTTTCAGGAAGACCGTATCAATGTTGTTCACAACGGCACCAACATCGAGCGATTTAAACCTGCCGAAAACTTTGCCCAGCTAAGAGCAGAGTGGGAAATTCCTCTAGATGCAAAGGTCTTTTCGTACGTTGGCCGCTTAGATCAGGTCAAGGGTGTAGAGTGCTTGATCAAGGCCTTTTCACTTCTTTTTCAGCAAACAAGAAACGTCAAGTTATTAATTGCTGGAGAACCTGTTGTTCAGAAAAATAGCCAGGGGCAAGACTATTGGCGATCGCTCCAGCACCTTCCCAAAGATTTGGGTATCGAAGATCAAGTGAGCTTTTTGGGTCAGGTATCCAACACCGTCTCCCTCTATCAGGTGAGCGATATCAGCGTTCTTCCCAGCATTTATGCAGAGCCTTTTGCCCGGTCGGTCATTGAGTCTATGGCCTGCGGAACGCCTGTCGTCGGTAGTCGGACCGGAGGAACACCAGAGGCGCTGACCGGAGAGTTTGAAGCTATGCTCTTTGAACCCAACAACGAGCAAGATCTATTTAAGAAAATGGATCAAGTCTTGAATTGGCGAGCAAATGATCCGACTTTGGGCAACAGATGCAGAGAACATATTGTCAAAAACTTCACGCTTGAGCAAGCGATTAACCAGATTGAGGCAGTCATGCTGCGCGAGGTTAGCAAACTAAGCAAAACAGTTAACTCCAGAAAATCTGCCTAAATTTCTCGTCTTCGCTAGCAATGGGAGAAAGCGAATCTGTGATCTTTCCGACTGATTCCTTCATTTTGAAGCGCATATAACGCTGCAGCAAAAATGCTGGACGGTTTAAGCTGCCAAATCTGCACCACTGCTGATAGGCAGGAAAGGCAATCTTGTTAAAGAAAATTTGCCATTGATCAACAATGTTGTCAGGTCGAACAGCGATCGCCCGAACGCGTGCATTTTCAACCATTGCTCGACGTAATGTCTTGTCATCGCGTAGGCGCTGAAGGGTGGCGATCGCCTCTTGCACTGAAGTAACCTCAATGTAGTCTAAATCGCTTTGGCGCTGCGAGCGAAATCCTGCTTCACGTCCCAAAATGGCAGGGATGCCTGTTTGCCAAGCATTAAACAATTTAGAGGGTGGCTTGCGGAGATAGTTTCCAGTGTAGGCAAAGCTTCGTACCGCAACAATGGCATCCACACAGGAGTAATCGTTCCAAGCCTCAGGACCAATTACATGCCAGCGGAGTCCTAAATCAGCAAGTTGATTGGCCCAAGCCGGATCTTGTAACTCAGGTGCCAAGTTTTCTTTGATACCCAAGTAGGCAATATTTTCAAAGCGATCCCCCCGACTTGGATCTCGTGGAATCAAGCCAGGTTGAGGCCAATAAGGAATATAGTATCTAGTCCCAAAGAACAAACGATTAAAGACTGCTTGAGGATTTTGAGTAGCGTCTTGAACATTTTGAACCAGATAAAGATGAGCATAAGGCTGCCTAGGTCGATCCGCCTGGATGCACACCAACAGCATTTTGGGCTTAGGCTTAAAGTGGGTTGAAATAAAGTCAGTATGCGTTACGACGACTCCATCATCTGGCAGATCATTAATCAGTTCGCATGAGAAACCAATCGACTTAAGATAAAGGTAAGTTTGTAAAGTCCAGCTATACTTGCCACTGCGATAGGCTCTCTGGGTGCAATCAGTTTCCCATGCCCAATAATCTTGAGGACTTGCAGGTAAACTCTTGGGCCACAAAAGTTTAGGAATATAAAAATAGACTCGCGGTAGATTTCCCATGATTCGACTCAGTTGCCTACTCCTGTTGTTGTAGCACTTTAGGCTACATGCCTTTCCATTTTCACCGAAACTGGAACTTTAAAGTTCTTCCTGATGGGGGTTCTGTGAAACGAGCTTTGCACTGAGTCTCCAACCTACAACTACATGCAGAGCATAAATCGTCTTCCTACATCGTTAGCAAAATACGCTCGGCTCAACACGGCCTAAAAGCTAGAAAAATCAAGATGTCATCACCTTGAAGTTTTAATAGATCAAAACGCTTCGAATTTAGTGATTCTTTGGCTAGAAAACAGACTTGCACTGAACCCACCTTTGCGAGGGAACAAAGTCAACCCCGTACCTGACTGTTAGATATTAGGATTGGTATGAATATTAGCAAGAAATTTTTAAGATGCTGTAAAGAGAGTATCTCAGCTAACTATCTTATTGAGAATTTTGGAGCCCAAAACTACCTTATTTTGGTTAAAGTTCTCAACAAGACTTGTGTTTCGAGTTGCTCAAGACTAGTTAATGTCACTAGGATTTCAAAAATTTGCATGTAATAATGAGGACGTAACTTTGATGTTCAAAAAGTATTTCTCCGCTGATCTGAACGACTCAGTTCTTCACTAGTGAGTGGATGAATCCACCAACAGCAGGGATGACCATCGAACAAGAATCATCGTGCCTTAACTCACTCTCTAGCTATACGCTATGCTTTTCACACCTAAGAATTCTCAAGTAATCGTCTTGAATGGTTTTTCTCGAGGAGGAACTAGCATCGCCTGGAATCTTCTCTTTTCTCATCCTGATCTGTGTTCACCTGGCGATGAGACAGGTCATCTTTTCTATGATTATATTTTTCCAAATAACTCTAGATTAGCCCGTAAGGTACTGACTACTCCCAAACTACACCATTCTCCAATTGGCTGGTATTTCCAATCTAAATTGGATAAAGCTTTGTTTGATTGGAAAATGAAGACTCTCAATCATCCCCATGAAGGTACTAAGTTTGAGGGAGTTCACTATACTCGCGAAGAGGTAAAACAATCAATATTGTGTCTCAAATCGGTTGATTTAGAAATTAATCTAACCGAAGCGTTCATGCGAGCCTATCCTGACTCATCCTATATTGGTCTCATGCGAGATGGATATGCATTATGCAATGGATGGATGCGTCGCAGGCGCTCAGCAGATGAGGCGGGTCGTGTATATCGAAAGATTGGCCTAGAGATGATAGCCCTGGAGAACAAATATTCCAACTACAGAATTTTCAAGTTTGAAGATGTTTGTCAGGACCCGTTTGGTATGACCGAGCAGATGCATCGGTTTTGCCAGCTAAGGCCGATTACATGGGAAAAAGTTCGGCTAAAAGCAAAACGAGTCATATTAGCAAATGGATGCCATGATACTCGAATTGGTGAAGAAAATGGTTACTACTGGTTAGACAAGGAGGCAATCAAAGACTTTATTGATCCTAATATTAACAAGCGCCAGCAGGACCAATTGTCACAAGAAGATCTCAAAGCTTTTGAACGGCATGCTCGACCAGTATTAGAACATTTTGGATATCGAAAAAAGACTCAACTCAACTTAAGCTGAGTTGAGTTGCCGGGTTTCGACTATGCTCAACTCCCTGACGAGAAAAGGGTTGAGCATAGTCATACTGTATCTTACAAGTAATTATGTCTTCCTGCTTATTATTGTTGACTGCCCAGATGTAAAAAAGCCTCTAAAAATGGTCTTAGACTACTGCTGTTTTAGCTGGCTACTATCCTAGCTTGCGGTTGACAGACTATCTTTCGGAAGCTTTTTTACTTCCTAACATCCTCTGAGGCTTTTGTGTGGCTTCAATGACTTAATTCTAAAGCTAGAGAAGTGACCTAAAAGCTACTGATGCCAATCAGGAATACCTGTGAAAAAATCACCTTTAGTTAGAAAATGTATCACCATAGATAATGCCATTCTAGTTTTCTGCAGATGCGGCATCTGATGATTCTTAATAATATGGAGGTAAAGTCTCAGCTCTTTGTAAAGTGGTCTTGGAATAGTTGAAAATTCCACATCTGCCTGCTCATATAAATCTTTTGGATGATTAGCTTTGTCAAGAAACAGCTTAAACAGCCGCCCCAATCGCTGCTCATCTGCTCGGCCTTTACGACTATAGTGATCATTCTTCCGATGTAACCTGTATTGAACTAAAGGTTGTGCCAAGTAGAATTTTCTGGCCCCTACAATAGATCCACCATAAACTAAACAGTTTTCTGCACCATTAGGCCAGTCGCGCAAATAAGGTACAGGTAGAATTCTATCAAGTAGGTTTCTTCGGGCTGAGATGGTGGTTGTGATGGAGCCTACCCATCGATGTCGGTAAAGTGTTGCAATCGCTGAATATCCAAAATCACGATTATAAGGATAGTCGCCTCGATTGCCTTCCGCTTCTCCAGTGCGCTCAAAGTCACAAAACAAGAAATCACATTCAGGATGAGTTGTGTAAAACTTTAGGGCTTCTTCAATATAATTGGGCTTATACATGTCATCAGCATCTAGAAAGAAAACAATATCGCCTGATGACGCTTGAAAACCTACATTAAAGCAGGAGAGGTGCCCTTCATTTTTTTCTTTAAGGATGAGCTTGACCCGATCATGATCCTGAAATTTTTCTCGCAGAGTCTGGGCTGACTGATCAGTAGAGCCATCATCTACAATAATTACTTCATCTGGCTGGACAGATTGATTCAAAGCACTATCAATTGCATCTAAGACGTACTGCTGATAGTTATAGTTATTAATTAGAACCGAAACTCTCATACCCCTTACCTCTTCTCATATATATGTTCGGCTAAGCGTACAGACAGTGCCACGATCGTTAGGGTTGGGTTGGCATAACCTCCTGTAGGGAAGATTGAACTTCCTGTGATAAATAAATTTGAAACTCCATGAACTTGACAGTTAGGGTCAACAACTCCCTGTTTAGGGTCGTCATGCATTCGGGTTGTACCCATATGGTGATGGGCGCTATATAGCTTTGACAACATTTTTTCTTCTGGATCAGGGTTATAGTTTCCCAATCCTGCCTCTGCAAATTCTTCTTGAAGAATGGCTTGAGTTTGTCTCAGGCTGTAGAGGTCAATGTCACTCCATTTCCAGTGGACTTGAGCTTTGGGTAAGCCCAACGCATCTCGCTTGTCGCTTAAAGCAATCCGGTTATCGGGATGAGGGGCTTGCTCAACTTGAGCAGCAACCTCAAAGAAGGCATATTTGCGATCGCTATCTTCATAACTTGACCACCCCCCACAGCTGGCGTCCGCTAAAATTGGCCGCTGTTTGGTAATCGAACGATAGGCAATGTGGAAAATATCGTCTAGCCCTTGAGCAACCTCACCCACATGGGCGGCAGCTTTAGTGAACTGGCCTCGACGCGCTGAGGCCAATAGCGTCTTCAAAGAACTCACCGCTTTAGAGTTGTGCCCTTTGGGACGAGGAAACAGCCAAATGCTAGTGTTGAGAATTTGTTCTCGCTGCATCACTGCTTCGGTTAAGGAAAATTTGCCTGCGATGGGTGTATTTTTGACATAGCGCAAGTCATACAGAGCCGCTGATCGGAAAAGGCTAGATTTGGCGGGAATTAGCTCACCAATCCGAAATCCCGGATGATCCATGTAAAAGCGACCGACCAAGTCATGCTGGTTTGCCAAACCAGACTTCTGCACTTGATTAGACAACAGCAATAAGCGAGCGTTCTCAACGCCTCCCATTGCCAGGATGAAGATCTTGGCAGCGACCCAAACGTTTTTGCCGTTCAAACAGGCGACTTTGAGCCGTGTGACCTGACTAGCTGACTCATTCGTTTCAATTTCAACGACGTTAGCATACAGGTACGTCGTAATGTTGTCAGATGCTTGAATCTCTTGGCGATAGTCTTGAGCAAAAATATCGCGTGGCCCAAACTGAAACACTGTTGTTGTCAGGCGATCGCCCTTCAGTGGAAAAGCCTTTGCCTTCGAATCTGACCAAGTATCGGCGTCATAAGCAAAGGGACCGATCTGGCAAATATCCTGAGCCCGGTGGTAGTAAGGTTGTAAGTCAGACCACTGGATGGGCCAACCGCTGTAGGGTAGCCAGTCCCGCTTGACGAAATCAATTTCATCCAGTGGCGTATGTCGAACTCCAGTGCAATTGCCCAGTTCAATATGCCAACAGTTTGAAGCCCCTCCAAATTGACGGCGGCGGCCAGCCTCCAACTCATCTTTGGGGTAGTGGTCGTCAGAAATAATCTGTCCTTGAGAAAGCGCTTGAGTAGTGGGATCGACTTCTACCCCCCCACTTTCCAACAAACAGACCCGAAAACCACGTCCAATCCACTCACGTGCCAAAGTGATGCCTGCGGGGCCAGCGCCCACAATGCAAACCTCAGTTTTAATCACGTCTTGATCAGGTAAGGTACGTGCATCAATTAGCATCTGGACACACCTTGATTTAGATCAACATCAAGACTTGATAATACTTGATTTACGGCTTTAGCACCTGCGGGTAATTTCAGCTAAGTCAAGTATATTTTTTACTTTACTTAGGCTCACTTCAATATCATCCGTAACACGGCGAGATTCATAATATTCAGGAGGAGGGGAGCCTTCCCCAATCAAGTAGTAATAACATAACCCAACTTGCTCACACAAAGTCCAAAAACAGCCGTTAACATATTGAGGCGAAAACAGCTCGACCACCTTAGTTTGAGGCTGACAAAAGACCAGGTTCGTCAGCCCCGCACCATGAGGAGCAACGACTATTTCAGCATTATTGAACAGCCGCACTTGATCCAGGACGCTCATATGGTCGGTCTGAACCTCGATAAACCCATATGACTTTAGAAAGCTCACGAGTGCCGCCTCATTGAGAATTCGTCTACGTTTGGCGCTACGACGGGAAAGATAAATCCGTTGATACTCCTGATCTGGCCGCTCCAATTTACCTTGCTCCCGATGGGGAAGAAAAGTCTCTCTAAGAAACTGGCAGGCCCACGCAGGCGGATATCCTGACTTACCTGGAAATGAAGGAACAATCAGTGTAGCCGCAGAAATGTAGGGAAACTGCTTGGAGCTGATAATCTGTTCTTCCCGATATCCTAAAAAACCCAGCGTTTCTTTCTGAAAGCGGCTCTCACACTCTATATATAGTTTCTTGGGGCTTAGATTCAATTTGTCGAGGAGGTGAAACTGAGGGAGTGCGTCTAGCATCCAATGAAAATAGTTGTCCTGACCTTCAAAGGCAATTGTCGCGACAGCAGTATCAAAGTAATGGATTTTCGGAAAAATCTTGGGTGACTTGATGATTTTGTGGGTTTCGTTTTTCCTTAAATCAAACTGCTTTGAGACTTCTGGAATCAAAGCACCAGACTGACTCAAGTTTGCGCCAATACTAGTTGAAATACCTTTCTCTAGCTCTAGAACGAAAACCTCTGGTGTCAGCTGACGCTCCTCTTCGTTTAAATCGCGGGTAAATCGCCAGTGAATCGCTGCATCAAGCGTCTTAGGTTCTTGCCGCTGAATGGGTGTGGTTGAGTAGATAGGTGCAGCATCCAGCGCTTTACAAGTACTAATTTTTCCAGGCAGCCCAAATAGTCGAAAGCTGTTTGGCAAGACCCGAATTGCAGGTACTGCAGCTTTTGCCACAGAACTCAATCTGTTTCGAATCTCTACTTTGAGCTGCTTTAGACTTGATTTTTTGTTCTCAGTAGTGCTCATCAAACCTACTTACAAGGGTGATCGCCACAGGAATGGCTAAAGTCATTCATCATTTTAGTCTTATAAGCCAATTCCCTCATAGTTTTGAATGCTGTGTTTGTCGAGCATTCTTCTACCATCAACAACTAGGGGAGCCTGCTCCAAAGGCGCAAGTAAGTCAGGAATCGCTTGAAACTCGGCCCAACGGGTCATGATCACCACGATCTCAACGTCAGCGATCGCCTGCTCTAGTGCAGCACAAAACTCAATCTCCTGATTGGCAAACAGTTTCTCAGCTTCATGAGTCGCGATAGGATCATAGGCCTTGATCTGGGCACCTTCCTCTAGCAGATCCTTGATGACCGGAAGAGAAGGAGATTCCCGAATGTCATCGGTACCGGGTTTGAAGGCCAGACCGAGAACCGCAACCCGAACTCCTTTCAGGTTTGAAAAATGCTTGTGAATGAGCCCCAAAATTTGTTGAGGTTGGGCCAAGTTGACATCGATGACGGCCTGCAAGATCTGCATGGGGTTGCCCTGCTTGATGCCGTGGGCCATAAGTGCCTTGACATCTTTGGGGAAACAGCTGCCGCCAAAGCCACAGCCCGCCTCGAGGTAAGTTGTGAAGGAGGGAATGATGCGATCGCCATTTGGCAAAATTGGAGTTAGGCGTTTATCTAAGTGAACCCCTCGCATCACCTCCGTCACATCAACATCACCGATCGCAGCGCAGAGATTCCCGATCTCATTGGAGAAAGAAATCATCGTCGCCAACAATGAGTTGGCCGTGTACTTGATCATCTCTGCCGTTTTGCAGCTAGTTTCGAGTTGATCAACCCCTTCAAAAGGGCTATACATTTCCCGTAAGACAGCGATCGTTTTTTCATCAATACCACCCAACACAATCCGATCAGGATTCATGAAATCTGGGATTGCTTCACCCTCTTTGAGAAACTCTGGGTTCATGCCAACCCCAAAATCCACGCCTGCCCTCTTGCCCGAGGCCTCTTCCAGGATCGGAAGCACCACGTCATCACTGGTTCCGGGCACAACAGTACTCTTGACCACCACCACATGATAGGTGGGTTTGTCCTTTAAAACTTCACCAATTTGGCGCGAAACTTCCTTGATGTAGCGCAGATCAATTTCATTGCCATCAAAGGGAGTGCCAACCGCAATGAGCGAAAGCTCACTTTCCATCACCGCTGTCCGCAGGTCAGTCGTAGCCTGCAAAGACTTTTGAATATTCTTCTTGAGCAGGTCCTCTAGCCCTGCTTCATAGATAGGGGGAATGCCCTGATTGATCTTATCAACCTTGGCCTGATCGATATCTACACAAACCACCGTGTGGCCCACTTCGGCAAGGCAAACGCCTGAAACCAAACCTACATAGCCCGTACCAACGATAGAAACCTTCATTATGCCTCCGCTGCCTCAGAATTATCCCGATACCATGTGAGCGATCGCTTCAGTCCCTCATCCAGCAAAATAGCAGGGCTATAGCCTAACTCAGTTCTTGCCTTTGTAATGATTGGGCAGCGACGGTTTGGATTATCTACCAGATAATTGCTATCTGTACTGACCTGCCGAACCACCTTACCTTCATACCCCAACAAGTCCCTGGCAATTTCAACCACTCGCTCTGCCAAGTTTGCCATTGAGATTTCCGGCTCTTCTACCCCGATGTTGTAGGCCTCACCGCTCCGCCCTTTCACCAAAATCTTGTAGTAACCCACAATGGCATCTGCGATATAGCAAAAGGTTCGAGTCGGCGAACCATCTGAAAGCATGACAATGTCTCGTCCTGCCAAAATATCCCGCGCAAAGTCAGGAAGCACTCGCTTATCAGTAATCTTTAAGCCTGGACCGTAGTTATTGAAAGGCCGTGCCGTCTTGATCGGCAACCCATATTGCTGAGCAAAGTTGACACACAGGGTTTCACCATACCGCTTCGACTCGTCATAGCAAGCACGAGGGCCAGTACAAGAAACATTACCCCGATAGGTTTCTGGCGTCGGAATATTTTCTGGCGTCGGATCACCATAAATTTCACTCGTGGAGTAGAAGAGAAACCCTTCCACCGGGTTGGGCTTTTGCATTTGGTTGCGGCAGTACTCCAGCAACGACCGCAATCCATTAACGTTGGCATCCATCGTCTCAATTGGATACTTGCGGTAGTAAATCGGAGAAGCAATCGACGCTGCGTGAATAATATATTGAAAGTCATCAATATCAGATGGCAGCGGATGGGTAATGTCGTGTTTGACGAGAGTGAGATGAGGATTATCTTTGAGATTCGTTAACCAATCAGGAATCCCGCGAATATAGTTGTCATAAACCGTCAGTTGAATCACTTGAGCAGGCTCAACAACTGAGTTCCAATGTAAGACAGACTGAATTAAGTAATAACCCAGAAATCCAGCTCCTCCCACAATCAGCAGCTTTTTGCCTGCGATTTGAGAAAATTCTTCCTGGAGATTTCCACAAATATACTCCAGATCGATATTAACGACGTCTTGAGCGTTTTTCATAATCCTCTTATCGGTTCAATATCCAGGTGATTGAGTCAATACTCTAATAACGAAACTCTTCTCATAACGAACCCAAGCAGCAAACAGTAACTCAGAGTTATGAACCATACCGAACATTGCGGTAGGTTTGATAAACCGCAGGGAGCCAACTCTTCACTGATGCCTTTCCGCCAAAGTGAGATAGGTAGTGCCAATACGACCAGGCCGATATCTCTGCTTTTTGTAAAGGCGATAGGTGCGACTGCTGAATGCTCTCCTGCAGCCACTGTTCTCGTGTCCACCAAGGATGCTGTTCGGCGGGTGTTCCTTCTAGCAACAAGGCTCGGGCCGCAGTTTTGTTGCTCCTAGACATGCCACCTGGCCTGGATTGCATCAGGGCTGAGGGAATCGTATAAAATTCACCTTCTAGGGCCAGTCGGGCCAGCAAAATGTGATCCCAGGGCACAACCCTAATCGCAGTCATGGCTCTGCTCAGAGCATCTCGCTGCATGAGGCCATAAATCAAATCCCCAATGGCTGCTTGCTCCGTGAAGATTGTAGAAATATAGCGCTTATAGCGTTGAGACGCTGAAAGCCCAACCGTGGTGCAGCCTCGATCGACCTTCAGCAGTTCTCCAGTTTTAGGGTGGACCAGTTCTGAAAAACTGTTGACCACCAAGAGCTGGTCGGATGACTGAAATGCTTCCAAGCAAGATTCAACGAATTTGGGAGATCGATCATCATCGTCAGCAGCCCAAGTGAAGTAGTCGCCTTGGGCGTGGTCAAGCACTGCCTTGAAGTTGAAAAACTGTCCAACATTCTCTTCCTGTCGGATGTAGTGAATCCGCGAGTCATTGGCCATGAATGCTCGCGTAACAGCCTCAACCTCTGGATTAGGAGAACAGTTGTCGGAGACAATGATTTCCAGATTTGAGTAGGTTTGCTGAACGATGCACTCTAGCGTCCGCTTCAGCCCCTCTGGGCGATTATAGGTGGGAATGCCTACACTCACTGAAGGTTGCGCCTTAACCATCCTTGATACTCCTGCTATCCAGAGATTAAAACCCAGTTATACTGCAGCCGTGGACACTTTTTCAGGGGCAAAGTAAGCATCTTGCTCAGCCCGAAGCCGATGAGCAAGGCTGTTGGCCGGGATTTCCACATCATCATAGGTGAGAACCTGATCTGCAGGAATGTCCCGCTTCAAACGACAGCCCTCTGCTAGTCCCATTGGCAGCAAGTTTTGTGCTCGCACGATGTCTGAATTCTCGCACTGACCATAGGTCATGTAGCAGCCCAGCCCATCCAGGGTTTCGCCCGCCCGCAGATCAATTTTGGCCGTTGCAATTACATCAACAACAGGCCCACCCAGGGGAGCAATTACAACATCATTGAATAAAGCAACTCGTGCTGCTGAAAGCGGAACTTCAAAAATGGTCAGGTGGTAAGGAACATAGAAGCTGTAGAGCGGGCCTTCACCCAACTTGCCATAGTTTAAGTAGTGGCCTTGTTTTGCATCTTCTCGAGCTGCAAATACAAAAACCCCAGGACTTGGCTGAGCACCCACAACGTATTCTACGATTCCACCTGAGGCTTTGAGCTGGTCGATATCGTACATTTTGGTCATGTCATCGACATGGCCTTTGTAGTTGTAGCCCAGCATCCCGCGCTGAGCGACCCGCATCCCTGTCGCATTGGCAACGATCGCCTGCTCAAAGGAAATCTTGGTGCCATCGGCAAAGCTTGTGACCATAGTGGGAGTCTGTCCCCACTGCTTGGCAAAGCTTTCTTGAGTAGTGGGGTTGCGGTAGCGATCTTGAAGCCCCTTGATGTTGCCGCAGATCAGAGGGGTGAGGCCAATGCTCTTGACGAAGCGGTAAAGGTTCATTTGCACCCCAGGCTGATCGCCGTCACATCCGGTGACAATTACACCCGCCCGATCGGCATGAACTTTGAGAATAGGTCCCACAGTGCCGTCAAGCTCTGCATTCATCAAGACGATATGCTTGCGGTGCTCGATGGCTTTCATCGTCACCTCAGCACCAAACTCGACGTGCCCTGTAGATTCGATCAGGACATCAATATTGTCGGCCTGACAAAGGAGGGTCGGATCTTCGGTAATGGCATATTGGCCGAGGGCGATCGCCTCTTCTAGCTCCGATACGGTGTTGACCACCTTAATGGCCTCAATCCCTGCCTCGACGTAGGCATTGCGGGCAGACTCTAGGGTGCGGTTGGCGATCGCGACCAGGTCCATCCCAGGCAGGTAGTTGGCAATCTGGTTAGCGATCCCTCGCCCCATAAATCCAGCCCCAATCATGCCGACCCGAACTGGATTACCTGCTTCATGTCGTGCTTTAAGGGCCGTGTCAACAATGATCATGACAATACCTCTGCAGTAGTTGGCTCAAACAATGCCCAAGATAAATCTTTTGGCGAAATTTCACTGACTGGCAGGGGCCACTCAATGCCAAAGGCCGGATCGTCGTAGCGCAGACCTCGTTCACACTCTGGCGCATAGAAAGCACTCACCTGATATAAGGCTTCTGAGCCATCAGTGAGTGCTTGGTAGCCATGAGCAAACATTTCAGGCACATAGAGGGCACGACGGTTTTGAGCCGTCAGCTCTACACCAAAATGTTGTAAATAGGTAGAGGACTCTGGGCGCATGTCGATCAGGACGTGGTAGTTTGCGCCTTGAATACAGCGAAACAGCTTTGCCTCCAAAGCAGGAGAAGCCTGATAGTGCATACCTCGTACGGTCCCCTGTTTTTGATTGAAGGAGAGATTGCACTGCACCATAGCTGGATTTAGACCGTGAGCTGCAAATTCCTGCGTGCAGAAGGTCCGAGAGAAGAAACCGCGTGCATCCGAGCGAGGCTCTAAATCAATCAGAAATGCCCCTTGTAACTGAGTTTCAATAAATTTCATGCTGCTAGTTTTGAGACTCGTTGGCGCTGGCAAGCAAGATGATGAGTTGAGTAACTATCTTGGGACTTACCCTCTGATTTACCATACTTTCCAAGGAGCTTTATTGTTTTTCCACAGATCATCTAGATAGGTTTTGTCGCGCAAAGTATCCATCGGCTGCCAAAAGCCGATGTGTCGGTAGGCTGAGAGCTGCTCCATCTGAGCTAGCTTTTCGAGGGGTTCGCGCTCCCAAATAGTAGAGTCGCCATCAATAAAATCAATAACCTGAGGATCTAAGACAAAGAAGCCGCCGTTGACCCATGCCCCATCTCCCTCGGGCTTTTCTCGAAAATGATCAATTTTGGTTTGTCCCTGTGCTAGGGCGATCGCCCCAAATCGACCTGGAGGCTGGACTGCAGTTAGCGTGGCGAGGGTCCCCTGCTGCTTATGAAATTCAACCAGTTCTCCAACATTAATATTGCTGACGCCGTCTCCGTAAGTAAAGCAAAAGGTTTCATTCCCAATATGCTCTCTCACGCGCTTCAACCGTCCCCCTGTCATGGTTGCTTCTCCAGTATCCACCAGGGTTACTCGCCAAGGCTCAGCATTGCCATTGTGGATATTCATCTGGTTATATCGCATGTCAAATGTTACATCTGACATCCGCAAAAAGTAGTTCGCAAAGTATTCTTTGATAACGTAGGATTTATAACCACAACAAATAATAAAGTCGCTGATGCCGTAAGTTGCGTAAACCTTCATGATGTGCCAGAGAATTGGCTGATTGCCAATCTCAACCATTGGCTTCGGCTTGATATTAGTTTCTTCGCTCAGGCGAGTCCCATACCCACCTGCCAAAATAACTGCCTTCATAGAGTTACCTTACTACTCACGTATGGCTAATTCTGCAACCAATCACCGCTCAAGATACAGTAGACAGGTAGAGCAGCGCATTCAATCTATGGCTTCTACCGCTCTGAAAAAGTTCATTAGATTACCGGTGCAACTGTCTACAGACAGATTAACAGACGCTTCAAATTTAGCCTATAAAGACACAGTGAATACGGGTATGGCTACTGTAAAGGAATCATAATGGTCCAGTTTGCTTAGCCTTCTACCCTCAAGACTTCCGAGATGAACTCTAGCCCACTTTGACTTAGGGTAAGCTGCACCACTTCGGATGGAACATTCCAGGCTTGAAAATAGTCAGCTATCTTTTTCTCAATTTTTCGTCGGGGTAAAAAATCCAGAAGAAATAACTTTAAAAACTTATCGAAATAGCAAAGTTCATACTTCCAATTTGGAATGTGAGAGCGATCGCGATTTTGAATATTGACAAACAGCCAGATATTTTGGTTTGACCTAATAGATCTAAGACCTTTGAGAATAGCTTGACGCTCACTTTTACTTCGTCTCAGATACCATTGCATCCAATAGGGCATATAGCGAATCAAATCTGTATGGCTATAATCCGTGAATGCCTGAAGTTTGCTAGTTGAAACGGCAGGAAACCCCTTACTTTTAACAAGTCGAATATACTCAAAATCACCACCATGATGAGGAAATCTGATCGCATCAGGCAGACCAACCTGATCGATCACAGCTCTGGGGATCACCACAATGTTGCCAGCAAGCACACTAGCCTTTAGTTCGAGATTTGCTACATAGGACTCAATATCTCGAACAGGTTTTCCCCCACTTACACAACCATAAACAACCCAGCTGGAGTAGGTTTTATCCCGGACAATGCCACCCACAACAGTTTTGCGATACTGAGAAGAATTACAGAGATCTAGGAGGTTCTGAATGAAGGTTTCTGCCAGAGAAATATCATCATTCAACCAAACAATATAGTCAGTACTGAGTACATTGACAGCGTACTCCATGCCTTTGACCATAGCGCCTGTCCACCACAGTGACCCATCTCCCTGCAGAAGATGAACATGAGGAAACTTTTCTAGAATAACGTCTCTAGTTCCATCAGTTGAGCCGTCATCAACGACGATCGTAGATAAATTGTGAGGAGTCTTTGTGAGGGTAAGTTGCTCGTCAATCTGCGTTAGGATGGCCTGCGTATACGATTTACGATTGTGGACAGGGATCACAATACATACGCTCAACATAGATTTTCCCAATAGATTTTATAGGTACCGACGGGGAATCTTGCCTGTGTAGAGCCATCTACCGATGCGTGCTGACAAAGCAACTTGCTCGGGTGCGAATATTGCTACTTTGTACAGGTTGTCATTCAATTGAAGGCAGCCATTTACTATGTATACTAAGCAAGCAATGAACGTCAACGACCTTCGTCAGGTCTTCACATACCTGATTGATTGACTGATAAATCTTCTCAGAGATAAGTTTCTGCTGCGCTCAACTTAGGGCAAAGGTTGGATAGCAGGTTGAGCGCAGTCGAAACCTGAGCACCGAAACGGCCTATTGTAAGCTAAGGCTTTCTAGTGGATGCACAGAGAGATTACAGAAGGGTTGGCATTACTGAAAATGCGTTGCCCGTCTGCATTTCTCCTCTAGAACTTTATCGGAACATGCTGCTGACCGAACTATCTTCGTGAATCCGCCAGATTGTTTCACCCAGCAAATTTGCCACTGACAGCACAGTAAGTTGTTTGAAGCGATTCTCTTCCGGAACAGGAATTGTATTCGTGATAATCACCTCTTCAAACACGCCGCTAGAAAGTCGTTCGATCGCGGGCGGCGAAAAAACTGCATGGGTTGCACAGGCATAGACCTGACGAGCCCCTTCTCGACGTAGGAGACGAGCCCCTTCGGAGATAGTGCCGCCTGTGTCGATCATGTCGTCCACCAGTACAGCTGTCTTGCCCCTAACATCACCAATCAGGTTCATCACCTCAGCGACATTATGAGCTTGGCGACGCTTATCAATAATAGCCAGAGGCGCATCATTCAGTTTTTTGGCAAAGGCCCGCGCCCGCGCTACACCACCGACATCCGGAGAGACGACTACGATGTCAGGAAGCTGCTTACTAGCCAGGTAGTCTAGCAAAACAGGGGAGCCGTAGACATGATCAAAGGGGATATCGAAATAGCCTTGGATCTGAGCAGAGTGCAGGTCCATCGCCAAAACTCGACTGGCACCGGCCTGAGTGATCAAATTCGCCACTAACTTTGCGGTGATTGATTCTCGTCCAGCAGTCTTTCGATCGGCCCTAGCGTAACCATAGTAAGGAATGACTGCTGTCACTTGCCGTGCGGAAGCACGCCGACAAGCATCGATCATAATCAGCAGTTCCATCAGATGGTCATTGACCGGATGGCAGGTTGGCTGCATTAAGTAGACATCGCAACCTCGAATGGACTCCTGGATTTGCACATAAAGTTCTCCATCGGCAAACCGCTTACGGACCATTGGCCCTAAGTCCATCCCTAAGTAGCGAGCCACTTCCTGCGCAAGCGGAACGTTCGCAGAGCCAGCGAATAGTCTGAGGCGACTATTATCAGGAATATGTGGTAAAGAAGGCTGAAGAGTCAAGGTTGCAGAGCGGATCACAACAGGCCCTCGAAGCATGGTCATGAAAATATTATCATCTCAGACCCAAAACGGGCTTTGGGGTTTTCTCGGAGTAAACCCGGCGGATCAAGATGAGCCGTAAAGCAGCCTGTAAAAAATTGGGGAAACAAACAGAAGCGGAGAAGAAAATAACCTATTTTCAGCCTGGAGGAACCCGTGTCTGGATTATTGGCCCACTTTAGGAGGTAGCAACCTCTCCAAATTTTTAACCCACTATCCCGGAAAATGATCGAAAAATAAAAAGTTTGCGCTCAGTTAAATAAGTTGAGCATTGATTACAGCTAATTCATACAGGAAGAAGCATTTAAGTCTCTTTATACTAGACAAATATCTAGACAAAGTTTTTGGCGCTGGGGAGATGTGCTCCATCAATTGGCTTTTCGGCTTTAAAGATAAGAAGCGGCAGAAAAAGCTGGCACGGATTTTGACCCTCTTTTTTCTGACCGCCTTTAAAGCTGTGCTAGCTCTGATAGACAAGGGTGAGCTTGGCTCAGAGCCACTTTATCTAGAGATCGCCGCCGCGAAAAGCGAGAACGAAAATGACTAAAGGACCGGAAATCATGATCATGCCTACTAGCGTTAGCTGAACAATGGCTTCCCAATTGATACCGCTGAAAACACTCGTTAAAGACTCCATAGGTTTCCCCCGAGGTGACCCAATAAGTTTGTTGACTAAGCTGAAATATTTAATCAGTATAGTACCTGGCCAGCACGCTATGTTTTTAAGGAAATTTACAAAATTCCAAGAAACTTAGAAAAATCCGCCTAGGGCAGCCCGGTTGCTCCTAAAAATCGTTAAGCTCATAGGGGTAATTTTTGGGGGCAAAGCGTATGGCAACTTGGCGGTGTGTGCAACAGTGTGGAGCGTGCTGTCATCTTGATCCCACCGATCGCCCTGACTTAGATGAGTATCTGTCTCCTCCTGAGCTTGAGATATATTTCAGCATGGTGGGAGAAGATGGGTGGTGCATCAATTTTGACGCTGAGAGCCGAGAGTGTCGAATCTATGCAAACCGACCTCGGTTTTGCCGAGTGGAGCCCCAAGTCTTCCAAGATCTCTACGGGGTTCAGCCAGAGGATCTGAATGATTTTGCGATTGACTGCTGTCGCCAGCAGATTGAAGGGGTTTATGGCGATCGCAGCCTCCAGATGCTCCGCTTCGACCGAGAGGTGGGAATTTAGCGAGAGGGTTGATCTTTCCGGTCATGCTGTGAAAAAATGAAAGGAATATGAAAAATCTGGGAAAGATTGATTTATCTCTCAGTTTTTACCGCCTGACAGTTCACTTCCTGGCTGTATCACTTTACTGAAATGGTCGCTTTGCCAAGATTTGCTAAGCCCACTGCTTCCTCTAGCATGCCTACCGAGAGTCCAGCTGATACTGAAGCATCAGATCAGCCTCTGTCAGGTCAGGAAGGCGACGTTGCAGAAATTCCTTCACCCCAGAGTCTACCTGCCACGCCCCTATCGCTCAAAGCTGAACTCAAAATCTTTGGCTCGACTTTTTTGACTATTTTCCTAGCTGAACTGGGAGACAAAACGCAGGTGACAACTCTGCTGATGAGTGCAGAGTCGCAGTCTCCTTGGTCTGTTTTTGTAGGGGCTGGGGCTGCTTTGGTGTTGACGAGCTTGCTGGGAGTGTTGGTGGGGCGGTGGTTGGCATCCCGTCTGCATCCTAAGACGCTAGATACAGCAACGGGGACTATTTTGCTGATGATTTCTGTCTGGCTGCTGTGGGATGTTGTCGGTGCTTAGTTGCCGATGATTAGTTATCAGTGCTTGAAGGCCAGGTTGGCTAAATTTCGTTCACGCAAGTTGTGGATTGACCCTGATGGATTTCAACTTACTCGGACTTAGCTTTGTGACAGTTTTTCTGTCTGAGCTAGGAGATAAAAGCCAGTTTGCGGCGATCGCCCTGAGTGGCAACTCCAAATCTTTGCGAGCGGTGTTTTTAGGCACTGCGGCGGCTCTTTTGGTTGCGAGCTTTTTGGGCGTCGTGATCGGGGGGGGGACGGCCCATGTTTTACCCACGCGATGGGTAAAGGCGATCGCGGCTTTAGGCTTTGCGGTTATGGCTGTACGCTTGCTGTGGCCCGAACAGGAGCCTACTCAGGAGACTGAAGACGCTGAATCTTGAGACCGATAAAGTAGGCTCAACAATGTGCCGCCTGCAACCAGTTTGGCAACTTCTAAGATCCAGTAGCTCTGGTGCATCTGATCCATGGCGACAGGCACTACGGCAGCAGATTCAAACAGGTTGAGATGGAGGCCTAGGGCGCTCATGGTTGGGGTGAGGGCATAGGTGTAGATTAGGGCGATCGCCAGCAAAGCAGTCGATAGGGCGATCGCTCGACGCATACCCGGCTGAGCACCCTGAGTACCCTGAGTACCCAATGAAGCCTGAGTTTGGTGCAGGAGCAGCACTCCGGTGAGGGTAAAGGCTGCACATAACACTTCAATGCGATTAAAAATCCAAAAAATTGAGTAGCCTGCTGTAGCAAATCCGGTCTGAGTCATCATGCCTGTTGCATACAAACTAGGCATAATTACTAAATCTAAAATCAAGCTACTGCTCAACCAAAAGAACAACGAAGCAACTACAATGGTCTGCCATTTAGGGCGGCTAAACTCGGGCTGAGAGGCTGTAAGCATAGATTTTGATTAGATTCTGGCTTCCTTTTTAGCTTAACTAAAATCTGAATCGATCAACGTAAACTATTCTGTCTATCAATCTTTAGAAAAGATAAAGCAGATACTTTAAATCAGCGAAAGAAATCGCAGCAGATAGTTAGTTTTTCTTTATAAAACTTGTTATTTGATCCGTGCCGTCAGCGTGAGTTGATTGCAGCTGATCGCAGCTTATTGCAGCGCCTCTCGAATCACCTTGCCCAGGATCGCAATTCCGGTTTCGATGTCTTCGATAGGTTGAGAAAAATTGAGCCGCATCGCAGGATAGCCCTGCTGGCTTGGAAAGAAGGCTGAACCCGCTGCAACTAAAACCTTTTGGGCAGCAGCCTCATAGTGAATCGCCTGGATGGGAGCCTGATCGGGAAGGTGAACCCAGAGAAAAAGACCGCCGTTGGGGACCGTCCAGGTTGCTGTCTCAGGGAAATGCTGTTCTAGGGCTTTTAGCATGACATTGCGACTGCGAAGATTGAGCGATCGCAGCTGATTGAGGTGGCGTCGGTAGTAGCCTGAGGCTAGAAATTCGCTGATGATGGCTTGAGAAATCGACGAAGCGCTCAAATCTCGTAGCAATTTACGTTCTAGCAATGTTTGATAGTCGGCTTTGGGAGGAACCATATATCCTACGCGCAGACCGGGCATCAGTGTTTTTGAAAAGGTGCCGACATAGGTGACTGAGCTAGCGGGATCAATTGCCTTGATCGGAGGGGGAACGTTGCTAAAGCTCAGCCCTTCGTAGGCATTATCTTCTAACACCGGACAGTTATATTCTTGAGCCAACTTGAGGAGTTGCTGTCGATGGCTTTGGGTGGTTGTGATGCCAGTTGGGTTGTGCAGTGTGCTGATGGTGTAAATCAGTTTAGGACGATGACTATGCAAGTATTGGGCTAGGAGTTCTAGATTCATGCCTTCACTCGTCATTGGAATGCCGATCACCCGTGCTCCTAACTCCTGCAAGATGGCGAGTCCACCGTGATAGGTAGGAGTCTCGACGATCACCCAATCGTCTGGGCGCACGTAGTAGTGAAGGGCTAGGGAAACGGCCTGCATTGAGCCGTTGGTAATGATCAGCGCCTCAGGCGAAACCTCTAGCCCTTGCTGCATGAGAAGCTGGGCGATTTGCTTACGAAGAATCGGCTGTCCTTGCGGCAAGTCATAGTTGAATAGCGTTTCTGCTATTTCTTTCATCGCTCGTTTTGTAGCCCGCTGAAAGTGTTCGAGTCCATAGGGACGGATGAACCCGCAGCTCAGATCAATGATGTCTTTTTGGGAATGTGCCCGCATTGAGGCGGTGTAGATATCGAAGAATGACATCTCGCCTTGTTCGGGAATGATCACATCTTGGGTGGGCGCGAAGGTCGATTTTGCTTGAGAGGGTGCGATCGCTTCTTCATGAACAAAATAACCTGCTCCTGGACGCGCATAGATTAGACCATCTGCTTCCAAGATGCTGTAGGCCTCAATCACCGTCAGCTTATTGACCTGAGTATTTTCTGCCAAAACTCGAATGGAAGGGAGGCGATCGCCCGGTTGCAAAGTTCCAGATCGAATGAGGCGATTGATGCGATCGCGAATTTGCAAATAGATGGGGTCTGGCGATCGCCGATCGAGAAGAATTTTCACAGAATCATGCCAATTAATCTGTTGTTCAGGACTATAAGGGATTTCTCAGATTTTCACCTAGTACAGTTTCTGCAAAAACGACTATAACAGTTTTCTCTTCTTGAAACTGTACTAGTTAAAGTCAGCTAATTTGTACCTTCTCAGCGATCGGCATATCGGAGACAGTAAGGAAACTTAGCGTCTGGAGTAACAACATGACTCCGATCAAAATCTCATTCAAACTTGCTAAAACCCATTTCAGAACCCCCTCCCTGAGGTGGGTCAAATCAGGCTCAAAGCTTTGCAAACAGACGGATCTAGTTTGGAGATCCTGGCTGAGATGGCTCACCACCCGGACAGATATCCAGATTCAAAAAAAGAGCGATCGCGCTGGCCATCTCTACTGGCAAGTCTACGATCCGCTAACTCATAAACATCTCAACTTCAGCTCTGAAGCCGAAGTCAGAATCTGGCTAGAGCAGCGTTATCACCAATAGTTAATCCTAAAAATATCACCCAACTGGATGAACAATGGGATGACTTAATTAATATTATTTCTGAGGTCAATCATGATCATTTCTCGCTATCTCAAAAATCATGATCAAGAAGTTCCTAGAATCAGTTCTACACTGATTCCGTGGCTGCGCTCATTCTGGAAATTTAGTCTGTTTTACGGACAATTTCTCACCCAACGCTTGTCTGGAAGCCAAAACACTAGAACTGATTGCGCTGAATGCACAGATAAAATCTAAAGTTAAGATATTGCTTCATGATCAGAGGTTGCTGTGGGATTAGCGATAACTCAAGTCGATGCCTTTACCGATACGCCCTTTGCTGGAAATCCTGCGGCAGTTTGTGTTTTGACTGAGCCTCAGGATGAAGCCTGGATGCAAAATGTCGCCAGAGAAATGAATCTCTCTGAGACCGCCTTTCTTCACCCCCAACAGGATGGGTATAGCCTGCGCTGGTTTACCCCAAGCGTCGAAGTAGACCTGTGTGGACATGCGACTCTAGCAAGTGCCCATGTGCTGTGGTCGGAGGGACATTTACCAGCCGAACAGGAGGCGCGATTTTATACCCGCAGTGGTTTGTTGACGGCTCAACTGCAGGGAAAATGGATTCAGCTCAATTTTCCGGCGCGTCCTCCAGAGTCGATCTCGCCTCCGACTAAATTGGTCCAAGCGTTGGGCGGGATTCCGATCCGCTATGCAGGCAGTGACAAGTCTGATTACCTGATCGAAGTGGATTCTGAGAAAACGGTTCGCTCCCTTCAGCCCGATTTTCCACTGCTGCGATCGCTGCCTGTCCGGGGGGTGATTGTGACCAGTCGGGCCAATGGTTCTGACTACGACTTTGTCTCTCGCTTTTTTGCGCCCGGTGCGGGTATTGATGAAGATCCCGTTACGGGTTCGGCTCACTGTTGTCTGGGGCCATACTGGCGCGATCGCCTTGGCAAAGATAAGTTTTGGGCCTATCAAGCTTCAGCCAGAGGGGGCAGTCTTAAGGTGCGCTGTGCGGGCGATCGCGTTTTCTTGGCAGGGCAAGCGATCACGGTCTTGCGGGGTGAGTTGCTAGCTTAAAACTATCACCATCGTTAGAAGTGGCACCATAGAAGGAGTGCTGCATCAAGGCTTGCTCCCGCATGAAAACTGTTGCCTACGCCTATTGTGATCCCCTGTTTGAATCTGCGCCTGATCCGGATAGTTGGGGACGGGCGGTAGATCGCATTTATCAAGACTGGGGCGATCGCCCACAGCTTCAGCAATTGCTGGAAGACTGTCGCCAAGAACCAATTGAATATTTGCTGGTGCGTCGCCTAGAAGAATTGGGAGACTCAGTGGCAACAGTGGGCGCTCGGCTAGCAGAATTAGAAGCCTTGAATGTCCACCTGATCGTTACAGAAGAAAGCCTAGGCAGTGACGGACAGCCCCTGCGACGGTCGCAACTGCTGCAATTACTGCAGGCTGTTCAAGTGGCTCAACGGCAACGCAAAATTCGGCGAGGTCATGCCCACAATCGGGTCAAAGCACTTCCGCCACCGGGTAAGGCCCCCTATGGGTATCGGCGTGGCAAGGAACGATATGCGGTCGATCGCAGTACAGCTCCCGTCGTCAAAGATTTCTTTGAACATTTTCTGCTCTACGGATCGCTCCGGGGTAGTGTCCGCTACTTAGAAAAAAAGTACAGCAAAAAAATCTCTGCTTCCACTGGACAGCGCTGGCTGACAAACCCAGTCTACCGGGGGGATTTAGCCTATCACACCGGAGAAGTGGTGCGAGATACACACGCTCCGATCATCTCCCGCGAAGAAGCCGCCCAAGTCGATCGACTACTGCGCCGCAATCAGCGGATGCCTCCCCGCACCGCCAGCGCTCCCCGTTCACTTTCTGGGCTGGTCGTCTGCGCGGATTGCCAGTCGGCTATGACCATTACACACGTGACCACTCGCCGCAGCAATCGGTCTGATTATCTCTATTTACGTCCTACCACCTGTCCACTTCGGCCTAAGTGTCGGGCAATTCCCTACGCCCAGGTCTTGAACCTGACGATTGAGCGAATTTGCGAAGATTTACCGCAGGCGATCGCCTGCAAGCCCTTGCCCCAAGTGGAGGGGTTTAAGCAGGAATTTGTCAAACAAATTGCAGCTCAGGAAGCCATCCTGGCCCAGTTGCCTGAACTAACTCACAGTGGCGTACTCGATCCAGAAACAGCAGAACTCCGCGCCTACAAAGTCCGCACCGAGATTTCTACCCTTCAATCCAAGCTGGCACAGCTGCCGCCTGTCAGTCTACAGGCGATCGCCCAAGCGGTCTCTATTCAGCAATTCTGGCTCGACCTCTCAGAAACAGAACGCCGCTTTTACTTCCGCGAATTTATTCGACAAATTCAGATTATCCGCACTGACTCAACCACTGGCTCAACCTCGGACTGGAGCCTTCAGCTGCTATTTATTTTCTAACCCTGTCTACCAAGAGAGAATTTCCAGTCGAGGCTCTTAGCCGTGATCGCTAGTCCTGATTAGCGTGAGTCTCGGCAGGCTTACCCGTATTGCGAATTTTTACCACCTTATTGAGTAAGTCAAACCAAAAAGAAGCCCCCATCGCGATCGCCACCCCCGTAAGGATCCATCCCGCGACTTGGCTCAGGATTGGGAAAGGCCAGCCTTGGCTTGCGGCTTGTTGCTGTTGCACATTGACTTGAGACCATCCCAACGGCAGCGGAATTCCGGCCAACGCACTATCAACCGCATTACGCGCCGCCTCAATTTCTGTCTGAATCGTGGCAGCAGGCACAGGAGAACCCGTAGCAGGCTCGATTCCAGCAGGGGGGGACCGTAGCGTAATTTGCTCGGCAGATTGCACAATCGTTGAGCGCAGGGTTGTATCGCGGGAGAGGCGATTTACCATATGCAGCGTATCTGCATTGACAGTCACAGCCAACAAAAAGCCAATGATTAGCGCCACCCCTTTTGAGTTGCGACGATACACGCCAGTGGCTCGATCCATGGAGCGCTCAAACCAAATTTCAATCTCGTGTTGAAACTGACGCACCCCACCCTCAAGACTCTGTGACTGAACCTGCGCCTGTTTTGCCAACGCAATGAGGTTTAACCGGAGTTGCTGCGGAATTTCGAGGCTGCGTTTGTGAGCTTGATCTGCGAGTCCATGCAGTTCAGGTGGGAGCTTTTGATGGTTGCTTCCATCTAGAACAATAGATAGCACTTCAGTAATTGTTGGCTCTAGATTTCTGATGGCGATCGTCTGTTTGAGATAGGGTAGACGACCCAAAATAATTTTTTCGCGATGATTGTCGGGGCTGAGAAGTCCTTCAGTATTGCTAATAAACTGAACACACTGATGCGACACATGTTCGACATAGCCTGAGGAAGGCAGCCTACCCTGTATCACATCGTCCATTGATGTTTTGAGGCAATTCTGCAATATCTCGAACTCAGTTCTTAGAACAGAATCATCGCCTACGCTATTTCGAAGTGCCTTCAAAATCACTTCAATCGCATCTAGCTTTTCCTCACCAAATCGTTTAACAGTTGCCTCACTGATTTGTAGGCTTAGTTCTTCAATCCCCAACTTTTGCAGAAGTGCAACAGCAAACGCACCAGAGGGAATGTAGGAAGGACCACTCCGCTGTTCATCAAACACATTCTGCGTTCCGGTCACGGCATGATAAAGGTCTCCAGCCTTAGCACTCAAGCCTCGAAAAAATTCTGCAATCGGTCCTTTTGCCTCCTGATTTAAGGATCTAATCAGGGGATCACGATAAAGTTCACTCGTAAACTGGTGTTCAGCGAGAGTCTCTCCAACTTTGCCAGATAGAAGAATTTCGATAGATTTTTTAAGATGCTCGGCTCTCCACTGCAAGACAGTTGCGATCAATTCCTGAACTTCTGCAGCGAGCAAACTTAACGTTAAATAGATCAGAATTAAACCTAATGCGATATCAAGAATAAGGGGCAGATTCATCCTTATACAAACTCCCTATTAATCTGCGCCTAGAATCTAGCACAGCATTTGGACTGTATAGCATGAACCCAGATCTGCTCAGTTAACTTAACCAAATTTAAACGATCAGTCGGTGGCCGCAAAATAGTTTGCCTGACCACCGACTTATTCTACTTTAAAGTGCTGTTTCTAAAAAAGTTAGGTCTGATATTTTTTGCAATCACAATCCAAGTCATAAACTTGGCGATCGCCACTTCTCAACTCACCACGTCAGCGATTAACAAGATCATAGCTTCCCAAGATCCGCTCTAGGCGTTTCACTTCTTTCTTCTCAGCTGTAATTGCCGAAGAGAAGTTTGGCATTTCTTGCCAGCAGTGATGACAAAACCAATAAACAGAATTGTGACGGGTGTGGCGCAAAAGTTGATCAGAGCAACAAGGGCAAGTATTCATGGCGATTATTAAACGAAAGTTAAGAACAAGCTTTGGATTGAAAAACCTGAGGCCAAATCATCAATCTTTATCTCCCACACCTTCAGGATGGCAGACGCAACTTTAGATAACAAGGGGGGAATTCCCCATAAAATTTGTAAAGCTAAAGGTGAGGTTATGCACTGCAAAAAGTTAAGTAATATTTGAGGAGTGAGATTAAGTTTTTTCCTTCGGTTTTCAAGGATAAGCATTATTATCCAAGCTCTAGCCTGGAGCCACGTCTATCCCAAGATGGATTGATCCCCGGCTTGATTTCAACCATATACGACAATTTCAACCAAAGTTCCCTCCCTAGCTTTACCGCTCAAAAGATGATCCCCTTCCAAGGACATCAGCATGTAGGCTTTGCAAATTTGTATCTTAGGTGACGAACAGAGGCTACTTTGAAAGGCTAGTAGAAAGCTTTATTAAGAGGTAATGTTGCTGCTATTTCCGTTCCAGTTAACATTGCAAACTATTAACTCAAAAGTCAAAAATAAATTGCCCTATTAAAGGGGCGATCGCAGATAAACAAACTGGCTTAGACTGCAACAGCGGCCTACGGCTCAAGGGCTCAAAAATCTCTGTAAGCATGGGTTTTCTATTCCCGAAGCAGTCTTCTGTAGCAAGAACCTTACAACTTCTTTCCTGCCAACACAATGCAGCTTCCTAATCCTTTCGTCAGTCAACGCTAAAAGCCCCCTCAACCCACCCAGCCTTGCCCCACAAAACTTCAGCCTCCAAAAGGCGAGGGAGCAAGAGAATTTTAGGGACCCTCTCAAGGTCGCTCTCCCCCGCTAGAAGAGGGATTTAGAGTAAGAGTGATGTTAGTCAACCTATCCCTGGAACTGCCCTAGAGTTAGGTATGAGGCAGTTGGGGGCAGGAGTATCACTTTTCAAAAACAACGTCTAAGGCGCTTGTCCGTGGCTTCCTAGTCTAGGGCTGTCTAGTCCAGGGAGTCTGGCTCAGATGTAGACTCTGGCTTATCTAATATCCACTGCCACGGTTCGCTCACTGCAGGCTCAAATCGACTGCCCTCCAGGTTGGGAAGTACCAATCCGATGCAGACTACTCCACCGAGAGCGGCCACCAGCAAAGAATATTTTGCAATGCCAAAATCTCGAAAAATCCGCGCTAGTGGACGGCTTTGTCGCCGCAGCATCTGTTCGGCAAACAACTGCCTCAGCGTAAAAGGATCACGCACATAGTGACCGCTCCAGCTAACAACAAGCCGCTCACGGCAATGCTGGCAACTGAGCAGCCCAACGACTCGGCTTACTTGGATACCGTCAGACCGTCCACAGATCGGACAAGATTCAGAGCGACTGTTACAGCTGTCTGCATTCATTCAGGCAACAACTATCCTTCTAGTTTCATTCTACTGTTGCTAGAGCCTACGCCCTAGAAATGCAATCTGGGTGAACCTCCCCATGCTTACCCATGCTGATCCCCATAGGCTATATCTTGATCCTAGGCGAATATCTTAGGGGGAAAGCCTTTGCACCCAATCAGATGTTGACTTCAACGTTTGGAAGCTCGGAGGGTAAGGCGCGATCGCAACCTGCATACCCACTTGCCCCATAGCCCATCTTCATCTTGCCCAAGCAGAATTCCTGCCCGTTCGATTCTAACCAATCAATCTATCAAATGGGAGATGCCCGTCCAATTCCATTGTGGCCGAGCAAATTAACCCTCTGCAACTAGGTTCTAGCTGCAGACCTTACCATCTGGCATGATAGTGTCTTTGAGCTTGGCACCGTCCAGCGTCGTGCCCCAGAGATTGGCTCGCCGGAGATTTGCATAGCTGAGATCAGCACCTTTGAGGTTGGTGTTGCTGAGGTTCGCCATGCTGAGATCGGCTCGCCGGAGATTTGCATTACTCAAATCGGCTTCGCTGAGTGTCGCTTCTCTCAAATCGGCTTCCGTCAGATTGGCTTCCGTTAACACTGAAGTATAAAGGTTGGCGCTAATCAGATTGGCCCCCATCAAGATTGCCCCGCTCAGATTGGCATGGTTTAAATTGGCCATACAGAGATTGGCCATACTGAGATTAGCCTTATTCAAATTTGTTTTATAGAAAGTTGAGCCGATTAGATTCGCGATACAAAATACCGCCATACTCAAGTCAGCCTCTCGAAAATCTGCCTCCCGCAAATCTGCCTGACTAAAAGTGGCCTCCCGCAAATCTGCCTGACTTAGGTTGGCCATGTATAAATTGGCCTGGGCCAGATTGGCAGTATAAAGATTCGCTTCGCGCAGGTCAGCCCGACTAAAGTTGCTTTTGTAGAGATCCGCCAAACCCAAGTCAGCATGGCTAAGCGTGGCATAGCTTAGATTAGCTTCCCGGAGGGTCACTTCTCTCATGTTGGCATTTCTCAAATTCGCCATACTCAGCGTTGCGGTTGAGAGATTCGCATTACGCAAATCAGCTCCACCCAGGTTGGCTTCGCGCAAGTCAGCACCAATCAGGTTGGCTTCCCGGAGGTTGGCATCGGTCAAATCAGCCGTGTAGAGAATGGCTTCATGCAAATCGGCTTGGCGGAGGTCAGCGGCCCGAAGATTGGCCATACAGAAGTCGGCTCGACTCAGCCCAACCTCACGGAGGTCGGTATTGCTTAGAGTCGCTTCTCGCAGGTTGGCTTGGTTAAGGTTGATCTGAAATAGGTTGGGCGCAATCTCACTATGTTGCTCACGCCAGCGATTCCAGGATTCTACCCCCTGCCTTAGCAAGATCAGATGCTCATCATTTGCCATCTGTAACAGCCCTGTCCTCATGCTTCCTTCCGGGATACCACTGTTAGATCGTTGCAAATCAAACTGAGCTGCGATCGCAACTCAATCAGACCAGGGAGTGAGAACCAAATGTATCACTTGCTATGTATTATTCCCAAACCCGCAGACAAAGCGACAGCAATGAGTAATTTATACTTAATTTTTTGCGTCTGTTCAGTATTTCTGATGAAACCTGCTCAGGGATTTAAGGTTCTGCCTTAATGCGTCGAATGGGCAGATTAGCGATCAAGGCTGTAGCTCGGTGATCGCTCTCTAGAGAAAACTCAGATTCCTCTGGATCAATATCCACATAGCGAGAAACAACCTCCAAGATTTCCTGCCGCATTTTGGCAATCATGGCAGGCGGTAAGTCAGACCGATCGTGGGCAACGACAATCTGCAAACGACGTTTGACTTCTTGACGACTGCTAGATTCAGAAGTGCGTGGAAAAAGACGTTCAAGGAGGTCGTTAATCATGGCCGTATCTCAGGTAATGGAAAGTCATTGGGTCTGACTGAAGGGTTTGCCAAGGCTAATTTCGCGAGGAATTCCGAAAAATGCGTCGCAAACGGGAAAAGAGGTCATCATGGGCTGCAGTCAAATCCAAGAATGGGACTTTTTCACCCCCCAAGCGCCGCGCGATGTTATCGAAGGCAATACCTGCCATAGAAACACTTTGCGATAGAACCAACGGCTCACCTCGATTGGTGGAGACAATGACGCGCTCATCATCTGGAATTACTCCAATGAGAGGAATAGCTAAGATTTCTTGCACATCCTGCACTGACATCATCATATCTTCCTGCACCATTGCAGGTCTCAGCCGATTCACAATCAGATGCAGATTTTTAACACCGTTTGCTTCTAGCAGACCAATCACTCGATCGGCATCTCGGACCGCTGCAATTTCAGGCGTGGTCACAATCAGCGCCTCGCGTGCAGCAGCGACAGCATTTTGGAAGCCCATCTCAATTCCAGCGGGGCTATCGATCAAGACGTAGTCCTGATTTGCCGCCAGGGTCAAGACAAGTTTCTTCATCTGGTCGGGGGTAACGGCATCCTTGGTTCGATTTTGAGCTGCAGGCAGTAGGCTCAACTTGGGTTGCCGTTTATCTTTAACGAGGGCCTGTTCTAGTCGGCATTCTCCGGCCAAAACTTCGACAGCCGTGTAGACAATCCGGTTTTCTAGGCCAAGCAGTAAATCCAGATTTCTAAGACCAAAGTCGGCATCTACAACAGTAACTCGTTGGCCTCGCTGTGCTAGAGCCATGCCTAGGTTGGCAGAGCAGGTGGTTTTGCCAACGCCACCTTTACCCGATGTGACAACAATGATGCGACTCATGGATTGCTGAGAATTAAAAGTGAACGACGATCTTAATCTTTCAACGACAGAAGCTGAAGCTGAAGTTGAAAGGACAGGATAGGAGTAGGCTAAGGTTCCAGGTTGGGTAACCTAAAACTGTTTAAGTGAGACTGTTTGAGTTTAGCTATCTAAGTTGAACTGTTTTAGCTAACTGTTTTAGCTAACTGTTCTAGCTATAAGAGTAGACGCATTTTAGGAAAATCTACGGCCTTGGTGATGCGAATCCCCCCCGAAACGATATAGGCAATTTCAGGATGATATTCATCAGGAGGCGTTTCAGGAGCTCGTGCTACAGAGTCAGCAATCCGAATCTGGGTTGGCTCCATTCTAAGAGCCATGATCAGACAGCGACTGTTTCCCGCGACACCTGCTTGAGCGACGCCCCGGAGTGCCCCCCACACCAGTACATCTCCGTCTGCAATCACAGAGCCACCAGGATTTACATCTCCCAATACCACAATCGTACCAGGATGCCGAATTTCCATGCCTGAGCGCACGGTGGTTTGCAGATAGAGCGGGTCGGCAAGCGGCTCTCCAGTTTCAGCATTGGGCTGATTGAGATGGGCGATCGAAGAATGCTGCTCTACTGAATACCCTGCGGTGGCTGCAGCAACGGCGGTTTGACGACGGTTGGTATAAACTCGCTTGAGTTGGAGCTGACACTCAGCTAGGGCATCAGCAATCGACTGTAGCTGGCGTACGTCGAGCAGGCGATCGCGAGCAATGAGATGAACCGCTGTGTGGGGTTGCCAAAGCCGATCTCCAGCATTCAAACGTTGCTTTAACTGCTGCCACAATTCTGGCCAAACGCTGGCAGGATTGCTGTTTTCGACTTCAGGAGGCAGGAGCAGAAGCAGCCGTCCTCCTTCACTCTTCAAACGGACCTGCAGGTTAGGATCAACGTCCGCTGTAGGTTGAGAAATAGCTGACACGGATGCTGGTACGGAAGAATCAGGAGTCATGCGGTTAGAGCTCAATCCGCGAAGGACAAACAAATACTCAGTTAGATATCCATCTTAGTGGTCAGATTGTCAATCTTCGCCAATTCATTGTAAAAGATCTCAGCTCAGGCTGGATTGGATGGCCTGTCGGAGGGGCGATCGCAGCTCATCCACATAGCGGGGCCATCCAACAATGATCGGTTGGCAGTGGGTGAGAGTCTCAGGTTCAACGGCCTCTGGCGTAAACTGTAGCGGATTGCCTTCCAGGTCGCAGCACACCAAACCTGCAGCCCTAGCCAACGCAATGGGGCCAGCCGTATCCCAGGGCTTAACCCGCCTATTTAAGTAGATGTAAATTCCAACGCGCCCTAAGATCACTTCTATAACTTTGAGACCAAAACTACCCACTGAGCTAAACTCAGCACCTGGAATTCTTTGAGTGATTGCATCTCCATATAGGCGGCGATCGCGACCACTCAGCAATATGGGGCAGAAATTTGTAGAGGGAGGCGCAGGCTCCTTGAGAATCAGCGGTTGGGGGGGGCGATCGCCCTTCACCTCAAACAACCCCTGATCTTGACCACCGTAATAAAGCAACTCCAGGGCCGGAGCATAGACCCAACCCAATATAGGTTGCCGATCTTGGAGTAAACCCACCATGACAGCATAATGGGTCTTTCCCTCGATGAAACCTCTGGTATTGTCAATCGGATCAACCAGCCACAAGCGGCGATAATCGGCAATAAAAGTAGGCTGAGACCCCAGATTTTCTTCCGTCACCACGCCATCTTGCGGAAACAGAGCCGAGATTCCTGAGAAGAGGCGCTCATCTAAGAGGCGATCGACATCCGTCACATAGTCATTTACGCCCTTTTCAAAAACCTGAATCTCTTCAGCTGCCATTTGCTTTGCCTGCTGCCCACAGTCATGGATCAGCCAACGCACCTTTTGCAGCGGGTCAACTAAAAACTCATCGGTCGTCATACGGGTGTCTCCAGGTAAGGAAGGAGATAAACTCTAGGATGTTGAGAGCAGTCTTTCACAACTGCAAATTGCCGTTCTTTGCCTAAAAAGTTCACTCCTTAACACTCACCAGTTTGATGCACAAACGCCAAAAAACGCGCCAAAAAACGGGTTAACCCGTTTTCGGATTAACCCGTCGATTTGGGAACGCTCAAAGATACTATTTTTGCAGCACCAATTTAACGTTGGCATTTTGTAAGCCAGGGCGCTTGACTTCGGCTAAAGTCTTGTTAACGGCGTACTTCTGGTTAATGGAGTTGATTAACTCAGTTTGGTTATGCTTTTTAGCAACGCCCCAGAGGTCAGCGATTAGATCAAAGGAGCCATCACCATTGCGAGACCAACCTAGATCGTATTCGCCTTCCAGAACAGCAACGATATCAGAGCGGACGCGCTGGCCATTGTAGCCACGAACATCAGCTTCGGTCTTAACACTGATACCTAGATCGCGTAGAGAAGCCTTGAGGATCTCAGCATCGGTGATTTTGGTGCGCAGAGTGCTAAAGTGAGACATTTGGATTTCCTCCTGTAGGGGAATTGAGAGAAACGACAACGTTTGGAACTTGGATATGCCGCAGGCTGCTCGTATGAAGGACTGCCTGAGACGGCTCTTGGGTCAAACTGCTAGCAATTTGCTAGCCTTTCCTCCTGTTGGGAAGCAGGAGAGAAAGCTTTTTAGAACTCCAGTCGCTGATATTCCGCGACGGAGGAAGCTGCAGGACGCGCGCGCTGCTGAGCCCATTCCCTAAGGGCTTCTACCTGCTCCTTCATGGTTTTAGAGAGTGGCAAGGTGGCTTTAATTGAAGCGATAATGTCCAGCTGGGTAAACTCCCGATCCTGGGCAAATGCTTCATACATTGCGGCGACTAGCGCTTGCTCAATCTCTGCTCCAGAAAATCCATCACACACACTCACAAGCTGGTCGAGGTCGAAGCGGGTGATCTCTCGACGTCGTTTGGAGAGGTGAATATTGAAAATCTCCTTGCGTTCTTCCGCGTTGGGCAGATCAACGAAGAAAATTTCATCAAAGCGGCCTTTGCGAAGGAATTCACCGGGCAAACGCTCAACTCGGTTCGCAGTGGCCATGACAAAAACGGGGGAAGATTTTTCCTGCATCCAGGTCAGGAAAGATCCAAAGATCCGGCTAGAGGTGCCTCCATCTGAGTCAGCTGATCCACTACTTCCGGCAAAGGCTTTATCAATTTCATCGATAAAGAGAATGGCGGGTGAAATCGACTCAGCCGTTTTGAGAGCATTTCGGAGATTGGCTTCTGAGCGACCCACCATTGAGCCGTCGTAAACCCGACCCATATCTAGCCTCAGTAGGGGAAGTCCCCACAGACGGGAGGTTGTTTTGGCAATTAGCGACTTGCCGCAACCTGGAACTCCCAAAATCAGCATGCCCTTTGGTTGGGGCAGTCCATATTCGCGGGCTCGCTCTGTGAAAGCATCAGAGCGCTGCTTTAGCCAGTGCTTGAGTTCCTCTAAGCCACCCACCGAATCAAGCGTTTCATCTTCCTCAATATATTCGAGGATGCCATTGCGACGAATCAGCTGCTTTTTCTCGGAGAGGACAACATCGACTTCTGCTTCAGTCAGTCTTCCAGCCGTGACTGCCGCCTTGCGATAAACCTTTTCTGACTCATCTTTGGTCAGTCCCAAAGCTGCTTTTAGCAACTTTTCTCGGGTTTCGGTCGTGGTGCGACGAGTGGCACGCAGCTGATCGAGCTGATTGGTTAAGACCTGATTGAGCTCGGCCATATCCGGTAAGGGGAAGTCTAAAACTGCGACTTCCTTTTCTAGCTCGATGGGGATCTGTTGGACCGGAGACATCAGAACAATAGCTTTCTGAGTATCTTTGAAGCCGGCGATCGCATCTCTAAGCCATCGAGTCACTGCAGGAGAGTCGATGAACGGATGCAGATCCTTGAAGACGAAAATGCCGGGTTCGCGCTGGCGGATCACCCACTCGACCGCTGCTTCAGGAGAAACAGTGTTGTGTTGAGTGACGTTGCGCGGTTGACCATATTCCACAATGCCGTGAGTCACCGTCCAAATAAAGACCCGACGTTGGGGCTTCATCTGAGCGAGAGAGGCGATTGCCTGCTCAGCCCGCTCTTCCTCAGAAGTAACGAGGTAGATCAGAGGATATTGAGCTTGAATTAGGATGCTGAGCTCTTCTTTCATGATCAATCGACCTAACTAGGGACGGTGCAGACATTGTTGAAATCTAAGTGCTGTCAGCTTTAGAACCTAAGTTCGGGAGCTAGCAGGGAGCCTGCCTGCCATAGGAAAACAGTGTCAGACATTACTTACTTAACAGGGAACCAGCTCTTCTTCCCCTTCTTGGCCGGGAGTACAACGTTCTCCCTGAACCTTATCTATGGGCAGAGCTTCATCTTGCAGAATGGTTGGCTGGTTTCCAAGGGAGGCCATTTCTCCATCTCGCATTACGAGGGAGCTAGTGCACGCGGGACATTCATAAATTCTATGAATTTGTCCTCTGGACATTTCTATCTCATCCACCACTTCAGGGTTTTCTAGATAGAAGACAAGTGCGCGCTCTGCAATGGCCGACATGGGTTCTGCGTCTACCGCCGAGCGGATCTTGAGCTGGCGATGGAGCTCTGGGGGGATGTACAACGTAACCTTGTGCTTGTCTTGCATATAACGCTTAATGGTTAATACCCGGGTATAAGTGTCAGGATAGTAGGCTAATCAGTCTACTGTCAAGACAGCAAGCCGCTATGACAGCATTTTTGTTACATTTGTTCACATTCTGCCAGTGGCCATTAAAGCCAGCTCTCCATGAGCGAGCGAGCTTACCGCAGCCAAGACCAGCGATCGCGAGTATTTGTATGCTGGGAGTTCTAGCGGCTGGGTTGAGTGCTATTTTGACGGGATGCGTTCCTTCTAGCCAAAATTCCTTGTTTTCAGAGGTAGAGGCTCCTTTAGACGGTGCTTGGGAGATCTATTACAACCCCCGCTACGATTTTGAGTTTCCTTACCCCAGCACTTGGATTGCTGCACCGCCGCCCACTAACCGAGATGGACAAGCCTTTGTTGACCCCAGATATTCTGACGTAGAAATTCGAGGCTGGGCTAACCAACGGCTAAACTCGGCACAAACGCTACCTTTCGAGGCTTCGCCCCCGGTTGAGAGGCCAGTCAGTCAAAATTTTGTGACTAATCAGGGACTGGCAGGAGAACTCCAGGTGGAGATTGGCCCGGAGAGTAGCGCTATGACGCTAACACTGGTGCAGGGCAATGTTACTTATCGATGGCAGGGGCGATCGCCCAGTCACCAATTTGCGAACTATTATCAGTTTTTTGATTATGTGGCGCGGCAGTATCGGGTTTTAGGGGAGAGGGGGGAGGAGTAAAGGGGCTAAAGCTGGTCGGGTTGAAGTTTGGAGAAAAGGCAGGCCCAATCGCCGGAGGAACAAGGGCTTGAGCCTTCTGCAATGCTAAAAGAAAGGTTACGGGCGGCAGGGTGGTTTAGGGCTTGAATGCAGAGGTCGGCGATCGCCTCGCGGCTCACTTGCCCTGTGAGCACTCCAGTTTGAGCGACCCGTAAGGATGTCTCTCCAGAGGTATCAGTCAAGGCGCAGGGATAGATCAGCGTGTAAGGAACACCGCTGGCGCGAATGGTTTCTGCTGCCTGCCCTGAGGATGGGGCGTCACTCGCGTTGATCCAGACGATTTGAGGCTGCTTTGGCTGACGGTAGGCCTGGATAGAAGCGACTCGAAGGGCAAAAGCTCCTGGCTCAAAAGTGGGATTGAGGCCGCTGTCATACTCAAACTTGCTGAGCATGAGCTGAAAAGCGTGAATCTGGCTGGCGTCGATGGAGCCTTCACTCGGCACCGTTTTAGCCCGAAATACAGGAATCAGCTCGCTCATCGGGATATGAATGTCGATCCAGCTTCCGGCAACCGTATCAAAGGAATGGCAGTAAGCGACCCCGTCCCAGCGGGTTTCACTCCGCAGCATGAATTTGTAGCGTTTACCGTCTCCCTGCACGCGCAGCCGAATCTGGTCATATTGGGATAGATCGAGCGGTTGCTCAAAGTTGCGAGTTCGAATCGAGGCAAATCCACCCGAGTTTGCTGTTGAGACCTGACCTGAAAATAAGGCTGTAGAGTCATCTCTGCGGATGCCGCTGGCGCTAACGCCACCCATCACAACATCATCTACCGCTCCCCAGATCTCTTGTAGATCGAGATTGGTATGACTAAAGTCAAAAATTGGCAGTTCGTGGGCGCGCCGAAGGAGAGGCGTCACAGCCTGGATAAAGTCTGGTAATGTTGGCACGTCCTGTTCGATGCAGCCAATCACAGCTTGAATCGCCTCGATATCGGACAGGGCAGGAGGCTCAAGATCGGTCAACACTCGATAATCTGGGCCAGATAAACGCTTGAGTACCCGTTGGCCCAGCCGATTGGCAGCACCGATTACTAGGATGGTTTGGGAGCTGGAAGGATGAGTTGAGGAAGGGTTGGGGGCGATCGCCCGCTGATCTAGCTTGGGATTGGGACGGCTGCCCAACCACTGTTGAATCCAATCTACGCTGCTCAAAATGGGGATGGCTCCGAAATAGGCGAGTGTTTTGAAAAAGCGGCTTGGGTCCCAGCTAGAGGAATTTTGAGGATTTACCATAATTGTTTGGATCTGATTGTTTACCACCTCATAAAAGCTTAAGAAAATATTTAATCGTTTGCCGAATAAACTTGGATAAGAACGACAATTAGACTAAAACTTTGTAAATTAAGAGATTCTTTGCTTTAAATTCGAGGATTCTTCAGCAAATCTCTCCATAGTTTTCTACAATCTTTACTAGAATTTCTTAATTCTAGCTAGTAGCTTTACTGATGCCTCAGACCTTTTGGGTGATCCTGGATCTCAGGACTTGTCTGGCTTTCCCCCCCTTTGCAACTGTTGCTCTGAGAGAGTCTGATCTTCATCAGAAAACAGACTGTTAGAAGTCAGCGAAAATTTGTGGAGTCCTTAAAAGCAGATCCAGTTCTCTTACTGATTTGTCTAGGGTGCAGACAATTGAGACCTAAGAGAGAAGAAAATCGAAGCAATTGACGCTAAGAAACGAGAACATTCTCGTTGGCCTTAAAGAGTTTGACTAGCTACTGTGAATGTATTGTTTTAAACCGAAGGAGTTGCCATGTCCGAGCTGATTCAGGCTGTTCTTGACCACCATGAGGAGAAGACCGATCTGCGCCAGTTTGCCAGTGAACTCCGCAAACGAGGTCAACAATATCTGCTGCGAAATGATATCTTGTCCGCATTTTCTGACTATTGCACGACCTACGAGAAGCCAGAGCAGTTCTACCATGGTTCTAACTTAGGCAAACTGATCTACTACACTCAAGAAATTATTCTGGAGCCAGAAAGCCTCTGTACGATCATTCGCCCCAAGATCGCACAGGAGGAGGTCTATCGCTTGATACTAGAAGATCTCACTATCGAGCCAATGACCGTACAAGAGCTTTTGGATGTGCGCGATCGCCTTGTCAATCGCTACCATCCCAATGAAGGCGATATCTTAGAGCTTGATTTTCAGCCGTTTTACGACTATTCCCCCAATATTCGCGATCCAAAGAACATTGGCAAAGGAGTCGAGCTGCTCAACCGCTACCTGTCTAGCCAGCTGTTCCAAGCTCCCGATCAGTGGATGGCGGCTCTGTTTGGTTTCCTCAGCCTGCACCGTTGCAACGGCACACAGCTCCTGATCAACGAACGTATTCGATCGCAGCAGCAGCTTTCAGAACAACTCAAGCGTGCCTTAGTTCTTGTCGGCAATCGCCCTACCGACGAACCCTATGAGCAGTTTCGTTTTGATCTACAAGCGCTAGGATTTGAGCCAGGTTGGGGTAATACGGCTGGGCGTGTAAAAGAGACGCTAGAAAGTCTCGATCATCTGATTGACTCTCCCGATCACCAGGCGCTGGAAGCCTTCATTTCTCGGATTCCGATGATCTTCCGGGTCGCGCTGATTTCGCCGCATGGCTGGTTTGGACAGGAAGGTGTATTGGGCAGGCCGGATACAGGCGGACAGGTCGTTTACATTCTCGACCAGGTGAGGAGTCTAGAGCAACAGCTGCAAGAAGACATTGCGCTATCGGGCCTCAATCCAGAGAGTGTTCATCCTAAGGTAATCGTCTTGACGCGGCTGATTCCTAATAGCGAAGGAACGCTCTGCAACCAGCGTTTGGAGAAAATCCACGGAACCCAAAACGGCTGGATCTTGCGGGTTCCTTTCCGGGAATTCAATCCAAAGCTGACACAAAACTGGATGTCCCGATTTGAAATTTGGCCCTATCTTGAAACCTATGCGATCGACTCAGAACGAGAGTTGCTGGCTGAGTTTCAAGGCAAGCCGGATTTGATCATTGGTAACTACTCCGATGGCAACTTGGTTGCCTTCTTGCTGGCGCGACGTTTGGGCATTACTCAATGTAATGTGGCTCATGCACTGGAAAAATCCAAGTATTTGTTTAGTAATCTCTACTGGCAAGACTTAGAGGAGCAGTATCACTTCTCCATTCAGTTTACAGCTGACTTGATTGCAATGAATGCGGCCAACTTCGTGATCAGCAGCACCTATCAAGAAATTGTAGGAACGCCTGATAGCGTTGGTCAGTATGAGTCCTACCGCAGCTTCACGATGCCGGAGCTTTATCACGTTGTCAGCGGGATTGACCTGTTTAGTCCTAAGTTTAATGTGGTGCCACCTGGGGTGAATGAAAACTCCTATTTCCCGCACACCCAGACAGAGTTGCGGATTCCGGGCGATCGCCAGCGCATTGATGAAATGCTGTTTACATTGGAAGACCCGGCGATCGTGGTTGGCAAGCTTGATGATCCAACCAAGCGGCCTATTTTCTCAATGGCACGCCTAGACCGGATCAAGAACCTGACGGGTTTGGCCGAATGCTTTGGTAAAAGCCCAGAGCTACAGGAGCGCTGCAACCTGATCTTGGTGGCTGGAAAACTGCGAGCTGAGGACTCCACCGACCACGAAGAGATCAGCGAAATCCAAAAGCTTTACCAAATTATCGATCAGTATAATCTACATGGCAAAGTTCGTTGGTTGGGCGTGCGTTTGCCCAAGAGCGATTCCGGTGAAATCTATCGCGTCATTGCCGACCATCAAGGAATTTTTGTACAGCCTGCGCTGTTTGAAGCCTTTGGTCTCACCATTCTGGAAGCCATGATTTCGGGTGTACCCACCTTCGGTACTCGCTTTGGTGGCCCACTGGAAATCATTCAAGACAAGCACAACGGGTTCTACATCAACCCCACCCACCACGAAGAAATGGCCAGCGTGGTCCTAGAATTTCTCTCGAAGTGTGACCAGAATCCAACGTATTGGGAGGAAATTTCCAAGCGAGGGATTGAGCGAGTTTACAGCACCTATACCTGGCGGATTCATACCACCAAGTTGCTATCTCTCTCCAAGATCTACGGATTCTGGAACTACACGTCTAAAGAAAACCGAGAAGACATGCTGCGCTACATTGAAATGCTGTTCCACCTGCTCTACAAACCTATGGCTAAGAGCCTGTTAGAAAAGCACATGCAAGCTCAATAATACAGCTACCAAGCTGAATCAACAGCAGTGAGAGCAGGAGCTAAAGCAATCTGGTTCCTGCTCTTCAAAGGTTTATATTGCTGATCTCTGTGGCTCACTCGTTCACTGGTGTTCCTAAAATATCTCGTAAATAAATCTGTCGAACCAAAATAAAGAAAACGACTGCAACGGGTGTAGCCAGAAGCACTCCGATGGGGCCAAATAATAAGCCCATTGCCAAAATTGCTGTGAGGGTGAGGGCGGGTGGCAAGGACACCATTTTTTGCTGAACTATGGGTGTCAAAACATTGCCTTCAAGCTGCTGCACCACGACATAAAAAATAAGGGCATAAAGTCCTAAAATTGGGTCTTGAATTAAAGCAACTAAGGTTGCCGGAATGCCAGCCAAAATAGGACCGACAACGGGAATAAATTCTAACAGTCCTGCAATCAATCCCAGCACCAACGCGAGCGGAACCCCAAGAATTGACAAGCCTACCCCTACGACAATTCCCACCGCAATCATAGAAACGATGCGCCCAATGAGCCAATGTCTGAGGCCAAGAACAACTCGTCCGATGATTTCGCGGGCACGGGGACGGCCATCAGGTGGTACTAAACTGACAAGACCATTCCGATACAGATCTGGATCAATCGCAACAAAAAGACCTGTGAAGATAATAAATAGGACATTACTAAGAACTCCTAAGGTCAGCGTCAAGGTATCTGTAATTCCAGTTACGACGCCTTCAGGCTGCTGGAGTTGAGCAGACAGATCATCTAACAAGTCTTGGGGGAAACCATCCGTGATGCCTTGCTGTTCTAAAAATTGCTCAATTTGAGCGATCGCCGCAACAATTTGATCAAACAACTGATCAAACTGATTGGCAATTTCGGGCACAATCAGCCATCCGGCTAGCACCAATAGGAGAATTGTGACAGCGACCACAATGACAATGGCCCAGCGATTGGTTAAGGGTGTGTAGCGGATAATGGGCTTTGCTAATGATCGTAATCCGACCGCCAGCAATACTCCGGTAAATAACATTAGGAGAATGTTGGCGATCGCCCATCCCAACAGCAGCAAGACAATAAATGATCCAATAATGCCAACTGTCAACAAAACGCGCTTCAGATATTCCCACGTATTGCGCTGATTCATTTTTTTTCCTTCCATTGCTGCCCCTTAGTTAAAAATGCGTCAGAGAAATTGTGAAGTAGATTAGGATAGATTTTTATATTAAGAATTGCAATGTGGCCTAATTCTCATGACTGATGTACAAGCCTCACAAGTGACCTATTCATAGAGTAGATAATACCTGTTGAACTGATGTCCTGGAGTCGTCGCAATTTTTTAATCACTGCAGGATTGAGCAGTGCCGTCACAACCCTAATGCAGTTGAAGGGCTGTTCTGCCGAATCCATTACAGTGAGCCAACTCGGAGCTAATGCTGCTGAATGGCAGTCGGTACGAGCAGAATTTAGCTTAGATCCCCGCTACATCCATATGGCAGGGTTGCTGTTGACTTCTCATCCAGCTCCGGTGCAGGGGGCGATCGCCCAATATCGGCAAGCCCTCGATGAAAACCCAGCGCTCTATGTTGAAGAAAATAATGCAACACTGGAAGCCCAAGCTCGTCAATCTGCCGCAGACTATTTGGGAGTTACTCCAAGTGAAGTAGCTCTCACCTACAGCACAACAATGGGTACAGCTTTGGTCATCAATGGCTTGCGAATCCGGCCTGATCAAGAAATGCTCACCACCGAGTTTGACTATTACTCAACTCATGAATCCCTCCGCTACAAGGCCAATCGCACGGGCGCAAGTGTGCGAAAAATTCCGCTGTACCGAGACATTCAAACGGTGACAGAAGATGAGATGGTCGAGACGCTAATCAATACCATTCGACCAGAAACTCGTTTGGTGACGGCAACCTGGGTGCATTCCAGTACAGGGTTAAAGGTTCCGGTGCGGCGGATTGGCGATCGCCTTCGTGCTGTCTCTTTGCATAGCTTTACCTGCCTTGGCAGAGATGGGAACGCTGCGTGGTAACCCGGGCAGTCAAATCAATGTGCGATCGCAACCTTCGACCCTTTCACCTGCACCCAGTTATGGCATTCCGGGCGATCGCGTCCAGATTTTAAACTCAACTCGCGGAACTGACGGCTATACCTGGCACTATGTAGAGTTTTCCCAGTCTAGAGTCAGGGGTTGGGTGCGGGGCGATTTGCTGATGCTCGACAGTGGCAACCGCAACCCAGCTCAGCGAGTGTCTTTTGCACCAGGAGCCTCTGCTGCTGCGGTTGGCGCAGTGTTCGAGGTTATGAGACGCGAGATTACGTTTTGAATGCACGGAGAGGCCAGTTCATGTCCGTTGATCTACGTAGCAATAGTGCCTTTATGCAATTTGCTGTGTTGACGCCTCAGGGAGAAAACCTCTACGTCGGGACAAACTGGGCAGGCAACTTGCCGAGCGGTGGTGATTACTTGGTGCGCGTGGGCCTAGCACGGGCAGAGGCTCAACGCGATGGAGCAGGCGGCTTCAACTTAACTGTTGCCATTCGGTGAAGCCATGAAAGTATCTTGATCGGGAATCGCAATTTTTTGCCCTGTCGCCATTACTTGAGGTCTTAGCGGTTGATTGCAGCCGCCATTCAATTCGCTGTGGATTCCTTCATAAATAGACTAGTGGATATACTGATCAATGGGTTTTAGATCATGTACAAAATTTTCAGAGTTTACCAATCGGCAATAAAACAAGGCTCTCGATGAAAGTTGTGTGAAAAAGGGCTGGACAGATAGGCAAGAGCAGATCTCAGGTTTTAGATTGAGCTAAACAGGTTCAACAAAAACCATACTTACCACTCCGTTCAGGTTTTACTTACTGTGAAAAACGCCTTCTCATCTGTTATCACCTCTTCTCTACTAGCTGTTAGTATTTTGGTGGCCTCATCTCTGCCAGCAAAAGCCGACTCCCTAGTCATCAATCTTTCTGACCAAACCAACAGCAATACCCAAAACTACCCCACCGTCAAAATCACGCTAGACGACACCAGCAACCCAGGCAAAATTACCGTCAAAGTTGACGTTGTACCCGGAGCAACGGGATATATCGGCGATCTGCGGGGCGTCTACTTCAATCTTCCTGGTGTTAGTGGGTTGCAAATTGCTTCCGTTGCGGGTGGCCCGCTCACGGCAGTCTCTACAGACGGCAACTTTAGCAGCTTCAACAATAGTGCCAACCTCCAGGGCATCAACCAATCCTTCAACCTGGGAGCAGAAATTGGTCAGCAAGGCATTGCAAAGGGAGATGATTACCAAACCACTACATTTACAATCTCCGGTAATGGTCTAACTCTAAGCGCTTTTACCTCCCAGAGTGTCGGCGTTCGCATGATGAGTGTAGGTTCTCCTAGTGGGAATCGTGAGCTCAGCAGCAAAACCCTAGGCACCGCTCCTGCAACTGTAACTATTACTGACCCGCCGGTAGATAATCCTCCGGTAAATAATCCTCCTGTGGACAATCCTCCAGTAGACAATCCTCCAGTAGACAATCCCCCGGTAGACAATCCCCCTGTGGACAATCCCCCTGTGGATAACCCTCCTGTGGATAATCCTCCGGTGATTAACTTCCCGCCCATTGGTGACAGAGACGATGATCAAGTTTCTGTACCCGAACCTGCAACATTGGCAGGGTTAGGGCTAGTAGCGGCTGCGCTAGGTCTATCTCGGTCCAAAAAGAAATAGTTAGTGGGCGATCGCCATATCTTGTGCTGCCGCCCATTGATTCAAATCTTGACGGTTAATTGCAGCCGCCATTAGATCCGGGAAGCGATCGGGCGTGCAGGCAAAGGTAGGGATACCCAGGGATGCCATGAACTGGGTAGTGCTGCCGTTATAGCAGGGGGCACCTTCATCATTGAGGGCCAACAGCGTAATCATCTGTACCCCAGATGCCACAAGGGAACGAACACGTTGGTCCATTTCGGCTTGGTTGCCCCCTTCAAACAAATCACTAATCAAAACCAAAATCGTATCTTGCGGATTGTGGATCAAACTTTGGCAATAGGTAAGTGCCTGGTTAATGTCAGTGCCGCCGCCCAACTGGGTGCCAAACAAAACGTCCACGGGGTCTTGCAGCAGGTGAGTTAAATCCACAACTGCCGTATCAAACACCACCAGATGAGTTTTCATCGCGGGAATCGAGGCCAACACCGCACTAAAAATTCCGGCATAGACGACCGAAGTTGCCATTGAGCCGCTTTGATCAACACACAGCACAATATCTCTCAAAGAAGAACGCTTGCGCCCATAGCCAATTAACGTTTCAGGAATAATGGTGCGAAGCGTGGGCTGATAATGCTTGAGGTTGGCGCGGATCGTGCGATGCCAGTCAATTTCGTGGTGGCGAGGCCGACGGTTGCGCATGGCGCGGTTGAGGCTGCCGGCGATCGCCTGTCGGGTCGGGTTTTCCAGCTTCCGCACCAGGTCTTCCACCACCCGCCGCACCACAATACGCGCCGTTTCTTTGGTTTTTCCAGGCATAATGCCGCTTAGCGATAGCAGATTCGACACCAGATGCACATCCGCTTCCACCGCTTCAAGAAGTTCCGGTTCCAATAGCATTCGGCGCAGGTTGAGCCGCTCCAGAGCATCTTGCTGCATGACTTTAACCACAGAAGTGGGAAAGTAGGTGCGAATATCTCCTAACCAGCGGGCTACTTTGGGCGAAGAAGCGCCTAACCCTCCCTGGCGATCGCTGTCATACAAAGCTGCTAACGTTTGATCCATCGCCTGATCTGCTTCCCCCAGGCAAAATCCACCTCCGTCAATGCCATCTCCGCCACCAGAAGTTCCTTGGCCTCCGGCAGCCTCAGCGCCCAATATCAATCGCCAGCGGCGTAGTCGTTCTTGATTAAAATCAGTCATGGCGAGGAAAGTCCCAGTAATTGAGCCAACAGGGGAAGGGCGGCATCGGCGCGATCGCAATCAAAAGCAGCGGATGGTGCAGATTGCTGAGGTTGGGTAATTCCCTGGCGCACTTGCTCTCCCATCTGTCGACACTCTGGAGCCGAAAAGGTAGAAAACGTTCGACGCAATAACGGCAAGATGGCGGTAAACGCATCCTCAGAAAGCTGCATCACCCAATCGTCTAGAACTTGCCACAAGCTCGGATTGTGCAATAGCAATAAGCCAGTGCCCGACAAGAACCCTTCAATCCAGGCAGCAGCTTGCGGGGGGTCGGTTGCCTGAGACAGCACCAACCCCAAACGACGAGCCGTATCTTCAGACTGAAAAACGCCTGCGTCAAACAGCAAACGACAACAGTGCCCAGCAATCAGTCCATGCAGTCCTTGCTGATCGCTTAATTGAATTAAAACTTGCTGCCATTGGTTCAGGGTTTCTGGTTGCTGAAGTAGGGCGATCGCCCCATGCACTGCAATCAACAATTGATATAGATTTGCAGCGGCATCATCATCCAGCGACGCAGCCGCAATCGGTAGACCAATATAAATGCGGGTGATCAGTCCCTCCACCACCGGAGCCACCACGGTTGTTTCCACCTGACGCACATTACCGTAGCGCATCACATTCACCAGGGGAGGTAATGCCGCCATCAGGTGGGTAATATCGCTGGCGATCGCCGCTTCTACATCCAACCGCGTTAGCAAGTGGGCGATCGCCTGGGGCAGATTCGCCAACAGCGTTTGATCAATCAGCGTGGTCAAGGTAGGGAGATTGGCTTGATTGGCGCGATCGCATGTCCAAACCGTTGCAGCCTGCTCGATGGTATTACCCCAAACGCCCGCTTCAATCAAGCGCAGGGCAAATTCGGGTTGCCATTGCAGCGTCCAGTTTTCTCGAAATGTGCCCTTGGTGTTACCAGATCTGTGTTGTTTCCCCCAGGGTAGATTCAACAACAGGAGGCGATGGAGCAGTTGCGATCGCTCCAGATCCAAAGGTTTGCGTAAATCGAGTTCCAGGGGGGTGGGGTTCACTTCAGGTTTTAGCCGCAAGCGTTTTTGCTGTCGCTGTAAGTCTTGCTGCAAAGGCACCATCGGCGTTTCAGCCGGAATCTGGCCCAACCGTTCACCCACAATCAACTGATTATGAATTAACTGCATGGGCAGGGAGTCGCCAAAACACAACACCGTTTGGGTGGCTTCGTTGAGTTCAGCTAAACCAGGCAGGGGGCGATCGCGCATTGCAGCCAGGGTTTCCGCCAACCGTACCGCTTCAATTACACTCGCTGAAGAGGCATCTAAGTCTTGCTGGCGCAGCAGTCGGGCAACTTGCGTCATCCAATGAATCGAGCTACTTCTGGAATCCCTGGTCTTTGCCGCTTCTCCCTGTTCCCACAGATGCTGATACCATCCTGGCGACTCAATCCCCGCTCCGTAGCCGCTGCTCATCGTCAGGCGTCCATAGGTCCAGGGCACCCAGGTTGCTTCCACCTTGAGCTTGGGCAGTCCCTTGAGCAGGGCAGTATCGTCTTTGGCAGCAGGCATATTTGCCAGGGCGGGCGCGTGCCATGCTCCACAGACAACGGCGATCGCCTGAAAGCCTTGCTTCTGAGCCGCTCGAATCCGTTGCCGCATATAGGCTTCTCGCTGCGCCTCCAGGGACGCCAATGGAGACTCAGCTTCAACCTCCGTCCGTAAAACCGTCATCGCCTCCAGAATGGCGGCAAACAGTTCAGTGCTGTCCTGCCGCTGTTCCACCAGATGTTCCCACCAGCGTTCGCCATCCTGATAGCCTGCCGCTTGAGCCAGAAGGCTGAGTGGATCGGTACGGTAGGGAGGCAATACCTCAGTTAGATTCTCAGGTGACTCAGTACGTTCAGCCGATTGAGGAGCTTCCTCGACTGAAGGCATCTGCGCCTGCTCCAGGGCAAAGCGGTGTGCCTGGGGTAGGTCAATCATCCAAACAGGAATCTGCTGCGTTAGTCCATAGCGAATTGCCTGCCATTCGGGTGAGAACACCGCAAAGGGATAATAAACGGCCTGCTGCGGCTGATCCGGCACATACACCAGCAACGCCACCGGAGGCTGCATTTCCGCATGAACCAGCAGCGGCAGCAGGGCTTCTGCATCGGGCGGCCCTTCCACCAGTACAATATCCGGCTGAAGTGCAGTCAATGCCCGACAGAGACTCCGAGCCGAACCGGGGCCATGATGACGAATGCCAAAAATGTGAACTGACATAGTTGTGTTTCTCTAGTTTTTAGGTTCTAGAGCATTTCCCGGCTAGCGCGATACAGGTCTTTCCACCCGTCGCGTTCCTTCACCACCGTTTCCAAGTATTCCTTCCAGACAATCTGATCCTGCACCGGATCTTTGACGACCGCCCCAACCAACCCCGACATCAAATCACTGGCATTGAGCGAACCATCGCCAAAGTAAGCTGAGAGTGACAGGCCACTATTCACCACCGAGATTGCCTCCGCTGGACTCAGCGTTCCCGTCGGAGATTTGAGCTTAGTCTTGCCATCAATCGTCACCCCATTCCGCAACTCTCGAAAGATCGTCACAACTCGTTGAATTTCCGCCAGGGCAGGCACTTCAGCAGGTAATTCTAGAGCGCGTCCCAATTGCTCAATTCGCTGCTGCACAATACTGACTTCTTCCTCAATCGTGCTAGGGACGGGCAACACCACCGTATTGAAGCGGCGCTTCAGGGCACTGGACAATTCATTGACGCCGCGATCGCGATTGTTAGCCGTGGCAATTACATTGAAGCCTTTAGCCGCCTGCACTTCTGTATTCAATTCTGGAATCGGCAGCATCTTCTCCGACAGGATCGTAATCAGCGTATCTTGCACATCCGATGGAATCCGGGTTAATTCCTCCATCCGGGCAATTTTGCCGTCTGACATGGCCCGCATCATTGGGCTAGCCGTCAATGCCGCCATTGAAGGGCCATCTGCCAACAAACGAGCATAGTTCCAGCCATAGCGAATCGCTTCTTCACTAGTGCCAGCCGTCCCCTGAATCAGCATCGTTGAATCGCCTGAAATTGCCGCTGCCAGATGCTCAGAAACCCAGGATTTCGCAGTGCCGGGAACACCGTAAAGTAACAGAGCGCGATCGGTCGCTAGCGTGGCGATCGCCACTTCCACTAAGCGTCGATTGCCAACATACTTAGGCGTCACCTCAAACCCATTTTCCAATATGCCACCGAGCAAGTAAATTGCCACTGCCCAAGGAGACAGCTTCCAGTTAGGCGGACGTTGCCTTGTATCAGCCTTCGCCAATTCCTCCAATTCATGGGCAAACTGCTGTTCGGCATGTTGGCGCAGCAGGGCTGAAACCGAGGGAACAGTAGTGGGTAGCGGTTGAGGATCTGAAGCTTGGGATTTAGATTTAGTGGGTGCCATAGGAGGATTAAATTTAAGTTTCAAGTGTTCAGTTAACCTTGTTTTTCTTGAAACGCTTGAAGCATTTCTTGACGGAACTGGAGGGTAGCCAAGAAAGATGTCACCTCTTTCAAGTAATAGTCATAATGAGTCACTTCAGGCTGCAACTGTGAACAGATCTCAGTTACTTGCGGCAAAAAGCTGGGGGCAATGCAAAGGGCAGCAGCTTTGAGCAGGTCAAAGGTAAACCAAGTTGAACCCTCTTTGCTGTTCAAAGATTGCATCACGTTTTCCAGAACGTAGCGGGATAGCTCATCACTCCAGGGTTCTCGATCTTCCGCCAACACCAGCGGCATCAGACACTTAGCGCGGGGAGATGGATACCCTTCGCACACCCATTGCTGGCGCTGCTCCCAGGTGAGATTATCCAGCAGCAGGCGCAAATCTCGCGTATCGATCACACCCTGCCTGGGAGTGTCGAAATCGGTAAGCCATGCCAGCGACCAGGAGAGATTTCTTTGCCGTTGGGTGGCTCTCAGCCACCCATTATATAGAGATCGCCGCCATTCATGATCAGGGATCTGCAGCAACAGGGTTTCGACTGCCGCCCGATCGCTCAGGTGCCAGTGCTGCTCCCAATAGTGCAAAGGCGTTGCCTCCAATATTTGGAGTAGCCACCAGGCACGTTCTCCTATCTGTTCAGGTGGCTTGGGTTCAATGCCATCTCGCTCCATCGCGGCATCACAACTCTCTGGCAGCGTTACTTCAATTACCTGCACAACACCATCTTCTTGCTGCAAGGTAATCAATGGCTTGATCCGCTCCCCCATGCGCTGACCCAGTCGAGAGTCGGGCAAGTAGGTGAGCAAACGAGCCGCAGCGTGACGAATTTTCTTGCGGCGATCGCCCAGCTTCTCTTCCAAGAAAAGCTCATCTGCCATACTCAAGCCCTGCCGCAGAGCTTCCAGCAGCTTAGCCGCATCGTTTGCAGATTCTTGACTCCAGCTTGCAGATAGCAAGTCTCTGGCTTGATCGGGAGAGTGCGATCGCAACTGTTCCAAATACGCAACCCGTGCCTCCAAATTGCCTGTTTCCCAATCGGCTGCGGTGACAGGGAGGGCATAGTGCCAATCTGGATTTTGTGCCGCCAACCACTGCCCCCGCTGTCCCAGCACAGGCACAATATAGGAGCGTAAATCTCGCTTTTTTTGACCCAGCTCCAAGAGGGTTGGCAAATCAGCGTCAGGGATGCGTTGGCCAGACTTTGCAACGGTTTTCAGCCATTCGGGTAAAACCGCTGCTTCACGCTTGAGCAACATTTGCTGGAGAAACCGGGTCGCCTGAAGATTGCAAGGAGGCTGGTCATCCAAAGGGCAGGGTTCTAGAGCCAGAGAGGAGTGATTTGCTGGAAGCCAACCAATGCGGCGATAGAGCGACAAGGTACTCGCAGCCAGCAGCAGTGCTGATTCGGCAGGTTGGTTATTCAGTTGTGCTAATGCCTGCCCTAGCGGTCCCGGAATGCTAGGGGGCTGAAACGGTTGGCGATCGCTACCCACTAGAGCCGCAGACACAACCGCTTGCCAAGCAGATTCAGTTTCCAAGCCCATAAAAAGAGTCCTCCACCCATACACTCAACGGCATTAGCTGCATCCCATCCCATTCCCCCAAAACCGCAACCGGATGGCCACCGCTCAGCGCTAGCAACTGCCAAGCAGAGGTAGGCTCCAACCGATTCGACAGTGGCAAAATGGCTCCTTGGGTATCTCTGAGCAGCCAGCGATCGCCCACTCTCATCGGTGTCACCGCATCCAGCATCAGGGGAAAGTGATCTAACCAGGGGCAAGTGGCGAAGGCTCGACTGTAAAGGGCGATCGCCTCCGCAATTGCTGCAGATCCGGGTGGTGGTTTGGCGATTGGGGCCGTCTCCTGGCGGGTTTTAATTACGGCCCGCAACGGATAGGCGCTAGGGTAAAACACCAGTTCAGCGTCCATACAGCTTCCTGGCAACACAACTTGCTCAAAGGTGCGATGTCCCTGAGCAAAATCGAGCAGCAGCACCGATTTTTCGCTGGATAGCCCCCATAGCCAAGTGCGCCGAACTTTCAAATTCTCTTCTGTTTCTGTGCGCTGTCCCAGAATGCACCAGCGATCGGCCTCAGCCGCACCTGTCAAGACTTCTTCCTGGGTCAGCGTCCAGCCAATTTGAGTCCGCAAATCAGCCTGCACTGCCGGAGGGAGGCTTTCCAGTCGCTCATAGCTATCCAGCAACAAATACAGTCGTCCCATTTGTTCTAACAGGCGATCGCACCAACCTTCTCCCGTATGGGCAATTCCGGCCATCTCTCGCAGCCGACGCGCTAGCCCAGGAGCCTGAGCATCGACCATTCGAGCGGCGATCGCATCCCAGACCTGATAGGAATCTTGGGGCACGGTTGCGAGTCCCTGTCGCACTCGATCTTCCAACCACAACCGCAATTCTTGAATGCCTGCACTGATTTTTTCCTGTCGTGCCGTCGCTCGTTTGGTCTGGGCCTTGGGGTCAACCGTGGATTGCTTCGCCTTTTGAGTGGTTTTTTCTTGCCGTTGCGATCGCCCAGTCAACCATTCCGCCACCCAATCCGGCAGTTCCACTTCAGTAATAATATCTGGCTGTTCTGCCAGCAAGAGAAACAACCCTAAGCCATGCTTGCAAGGAAACTTACGGCTAGGACAGCTACAGCGAAACGCAGGCTCACTCAAATCAATCTGCGTTCGGTAAGGCGTTTTGCCACTGCCCTGACATTCTCCCCACACCGCAGATTGCTGCATTCCCAAAGACAGCCATTTTTTTTGAATCGCCAACCCTCGCCCACTCTTCGCCGACGCCGCATCCGGCGCAAGGGCTAATACTTGCTCAGTTGTCCATTGGGCGGGCATAGTCGTTCCTAGTGTGGTGAGGCGCAACTTCCCCGCTGTTATAGCCTTTCGCCCAAATCAACGTCATCCGTATACCCACATCTCGTTCTGCAATCCCCCCCGGCCCAGAAAGCCAAACAGGTAGGGCGTACTACCACACCCTACCTGAACGATTAGATCAAACAATTAGCTCAACTGAGCAACTGCTCGATTAGCTCACAGAGCCTTACTTGAGAGTTGCTTTGGATCGGTAGAACACTTTTCCACCCTCATCCTGGACAAAATGGCAGCTACGCCACGACCGGAAAAACGACGTGAAAATCGATTCCTTAGACTCGCGGTAATAGTCTCCCAAAACAGGTTTAATTGCCTCCGTCGCCGTCTTGAGATGGTAGTGAGGCATGTTGAGGAAAATGTGGTGAGCAACATGGGTTCCAATGTTGTGGTGAATGCCATTCAACCACCCATAGTTGCGGTCAATGGTAGACAGCGCACCTTTGAGAAAGTACCAATCTTCACCCCGATACCAGGGAATATTGGATTCGGTGTGATGGAGGAAGGTGACGAGGTCAAGCCAAAAGACGAATACGACATAAGGCCCAACATAATACTTGAGCAAAAACAGCCAGCCATATTGAAAGGTGAGCCAGCCCAAAAAGGCAACCATTAACGTCCAAAGGACTGTGCTAGTGATGATGTCCCCCTTTTCTGAAGGGCGAAACAAAGGGCTACTCGGGATAAAATGGGAGCCTGATTCTCGTTCGGGAGAACGTTTGAATAAGTACAGGGGATAGACCAGGAGCAACACATCAAAGCGCAAGAATTTTTCCCACCAGAGCATCTCCCGATACTTGCTTTCAGTAACGGGATACCAGCTTTCATCGGTTTGGATGTTTCCTGTGTTTTGGTGATGGGTTCTGTGGCTAATGCGCCAACCATGATAAGGCACCAAAATGGGAGTATGAGCCAGATGGCCAACTAAACTATTGAGCCATTTTTTCTTTGAAAAAGAACCATGCCCACAGTCATGTCCAACGACAAACAATGCCCAAAACATGGTACCCTGCATCAACCAAAACACAGGTAGGAACCATCCAGAATCCAAAAAAAAGACCGCCCCGTAGAGCAGACCGATTAGTGAGATGTCAAGGAAAAAATAGGAAAGCGATCGCCTAATAGATGGCTCAAAGCAATAGGCTGGAATGGCAGCTTTCAGGTCTTGTAAAGTAAAGGGAAGTTCTGAACTGCCATTAGCTGATGATTTCCTTGTAGAAGGATAATCGGACTCAACGAAATTGGATTGCACGTAGTTTCGGGTTCAACGGTTTTAGACAATGGGGATCATTGTTACATACTCTTGTGGCAGATGCTACGCGCATAGATTAAGCAACTATGTCTTAGGCAGGTCGTCTGTTGGGAATTTTCGCCAACTGGTCAAATTTCTCGGTTGGGAAATTTAACCAGTTGGGAAATTTAACCAGTTGGGAAAATCAGTGAGTTTGATACTATGGAAATTCTCTAGACGAAGGCTTCAGCATCGATCTCGTATTCGGCGACGGTATACAGTTTCCAGGTCGAGTCAGTGTCTAGCTGCAACACATAGTCGTGATACTTTAGCAAGCTAGGACGATGCCCCACGCTAATGAAGGTCGTTCCCGTCTGTCGCAGTTGCTCATACAGGCGCTTTTCGTTATTCAAGTCAAGGGCACTGGTCGCTTCATCTAAAATGGCGTATTGCGGTTTGGTTAGCAGCAGACGAGCAAAGGCCAGACGCTGTTGTTCACCCAGCGATAGCACGTCAGCCCAATCCAGTTCTGTCTCAAATCCACCGACGCGATCGACCAGATCCCCCAAGTTCACCTGCTGCAACACATCCTTCAGATAGTCTTGACCGACTTGGGCTGAAGTTTGGGGATAGAGTAACTGTTCACGCAAATTGCCCAACACCATGTAGGGGCGCTGCGGCAAAAACAGCATTTCTGACAACTGAGGTCTTACAATCTGGCCTGACCCCGTATTCCACAATCCGGCGATCGCCCGCAGGATAGAGCTTTTACCCACACCACTATGCCCAACAATCACCAACCCCTGCCCCGATTGCAACGTCATCGACAGTTCACGGGTAAGGGTGCGCTGACCTTTAGGGGTCATCAACGTCACCTGATCCAGGTGAATGCGCGAATCTTCCACCACATCAATGGTTGATAACTCTTCGGGTTTTACCTGAGCCTCCAATGCATCGGCAAAGGTTTCCAGACGGTTTACCCCCGCTGCAAATGAGCTAAGTTGGTTGATTTGTAACACAAACAAGGCAAAGGCATCAAAAATTTGGCCGAAGGCAAACCCTGCCTGGGTAATGGTGCCAAATTCAATATCTCCCGCAAAGTAAATGGGAGCCAAAATTACAGAGGGCAACAGAAAGGTGAGATAGCGGTAAGGCGTTCTAAAAAAGCCTAAATTTCGTTGCCAACCAATCAGGAAGTTGTAGTTACGCAACGCCTCCACAAAGCGACGTTGCAATTGCCCCATTTCCTGCGCTTCACCTTGATAAAAGGCGATCGATTCTGCATTGTCACGCACATGCACCAGGCCATAACGGAAATCTGCCTCACGCCGCAGTTGGTTAAAGTTTAGAGAAATTAATTTACGGCCAAACCAGGCCGCAATCAGCGTGCCGAAGAGGGCATAACCTACCAAGAAAATTGCCAAAAAACTAGAAATTGACCAGAGAATGCCTGTAAAGGAGATAACATCAATCACAGAGCCAAAAACCAGCAACAGAAAAGTCAAACTCGTGACGGTAAACGAGCGGATATCTTCCGAAATTCGCTGGTCAGGGTTGTCGATCGCCTCCTGGCTATTAATTTCGTAATAGGCTCGGTCGGTGAAATAACGCCCTAAAAACTTGCGGGTCATCCAGTCGCGCCAGCGCAACCCCAGTAGTTCTTGAATGTAGCCGTAATACACTACAAATGGAGTAGCAATAGCAAACACGCCCGCATAGACAAAGAAAAACCGCCAGAAGGTCGGTTCATCCCGTTGCGCCAGGGCCGTCGTAAAGAAGTTGCCCACATAGCTGATGGTGACATTCATGCCACTCACACAGAGCGACAACAACAATAAAACTCCTAGAAAGAGCCATTGCTGCCGTCGGGGAACAACTTGATGACGCACGAAAAAGAAGCCGATCGTTGGCACGACTAAGGCCACAAGTACTAGGGCGATCGCAGGAGACTGCCACACCCCCTGAATCATGCCCACCAACCCAGATGCGGTGTCTGCCATAAACTGGGGAAACACAATCTGCGCCAGGAAGGTGAAACCGCTGACCACAATAAACAACAGCGCAAACAGAAACACCAGCAGTAACACAATTAACAGAAAAAAGATTTTGCCGCCGTTTGCTTCGGTTGGATACCAGTAGGGCTGAGCCAGCGAAATAAACCGATTCCACAGCCTACGGTCAAAGCGATTCAGACGATTGAGAGGCGGTGGGGAGAAGGAAGATGGAGTTGCTGGGGTCATTCAGACTTCCGTATACGCTCAAGACAACTGTACGAATTGACCTATTTTAATCATCTGCGCTGAGGTTAGCTGTTCACCAGGCAATCCTCAAGTTTAGATTTCACTCCAGGCGGCGCGAGTTTTCTGTGCCACTCTAAACTCCCTGAGCAGGTGGGGGTTCGTGACTACTGAAAGCATCGTACTCTCGATTCCATAAGGAAAAAAGCGAGGATTCCGAAGAATTCTCGCTGAATGAGTTATTTCTTAAATGGCTCAGGCGGGATTTGAACCTGCGACCTTGGGCTTATGAGTCCCCTGCTCTAACCAACTGAGCTACTGAGCCAGGTGAAGCAAACAAACGATTCTCTTGCTTGTGCAGGAGCGCTTATTTTAGCAACTTTATAAAACTAGCATATCGATGGGAGCGATCGCTACCCTTTTTCAAAAATTTGTCTTCTTCAGTTTTAGTGATTTCACAAAAAAAGAGAGGAGCTAATTGCCCCTCTCAATCTACCTATATTGGCTAATCAGTTCTACCGAGAAGGTAGATAAGCCATGGGGTTCACCGTTCCCTGGGCAGGGAGATGAACCTCAAAGTGCAAGTGAGGACCTGTGCTATATCCTGTACTTCCAACTTGAGCAATCTGTTGACCTTGCTCAACCTGTTGCCCAGAGCTCACTAAGTTGCGGCTGTGGTGAGCATAGCGAGTCATACTCCCATCGGGATGACGGATTTCGACCATGTTGCCATAGCCACCAGAGTTCCATCCAGAAAACTGGACAACACCCGAAGCAGCGGCAACAACTGGAGTTCCAGTAGGCGCACCAATATCAATACCTCGGTGCATCCGGCCCCAGCGCCAGCCATAGCCTGAAGTAAATACACCTCTTGCAGGCCAGATCAATCCATTGGACGGCTGGGTAGATTCAGGCAGATAAGCCTCAGCACCCGGCAGGGGTGGCAGTTCTGGAGAAACCATGCGACCTGTAATGGGTTGCGTTAGAGGCTGATAGTTTTCAGAACCCAGTGGCGCAACAGCAACAAGTTGAGGACTTTCCTCAGGTTGGCTCGCAGGAGCTTCTACCGGAGTTTGCACCTGTGTTTGCACCTGCGTTGGCACCTGTACAGCAGCTTGCTGAGTCTGCTGGTCTTCCCGAATCTGCTGAGCCCTAGCTCGAATCGTCTCGGCATACCGATCCGGGTTGAATTCGGGATTCACAGCTTCAGAAGTCTGAGAAGATTCAGTTGCTGGCGAATAGCTTGGAGCCGCCGCCACCGTAACAGACGGGTTGGTCGCCCGAGCATCTCCCTGATACTGGTTTCTCAGAGTGAGGATCTCGGACATTAGACCTTCCACATATTGATTGGAAGAGGTTCTAGTTGGGTTGTTTTCGCCCTCTGGCGCAGATGCTGCAGCAGTCAGTTCTGATTTAGCATTCTGAGCAACTACTACTGTTTGATCAAACTCAGGTACTTCGGAACCACCAAAAGAAAGGCTTTCAGCAGTCGGAATTGACATTGCAGTCTCTTCCTCGATCGCAGCTGGCACCACAGGAACGTTAACTACTTCCTCAGGTACGGCTTGCTCAGCCTGGAGCCCAATCACTGTCGGAACTTCAACCCTAGGCCGATCCACGATCAGCTCAGGAGAGGTTGGAATTCTCAGCTCCTGACCCGCAACGATCAGGTTTGGATCACTCAGACCATTTGCTTCAACCAGCGCCGTAATCGAAACTTGATGAGTACGGGCAATTTGAGCAATGGTATCACCGCCATTGATTTGATAAAGCGAAGCACTTGCTTCTACTTCCTCTGTGTCAACCACAACAGACGGTAAGCTAACGGATGCATCCGGCGCAGGTGCGTTCAGAGTAGGCACCGCACTTTGCTCGGGCAACATTGGCTCAGGCAACACCGAGACGGCAAAGCTTTCAGGAGCGGATGCCTGCAATTGAGGAATCGCCAGAGTTTGGTTGACCTGCAGCCGGTTTGGATCGTCTAGCTGATTGGCATCCGCCAAAACTTGGGGTTGCACTTGATAAGTGCGGGCGATCGCCACCAGAGTTTCACCGGGTTTTACCTGGTGAGCAATGGAGGCAGACATCTCAGGAACCTGAGGCTCCTCAACCTGCGCAGCAACCTGGGGTTTTACAACCTGTGGCTCAGAAATCTGTGGCTCAGCGGCTTGGAGCTCAGCGGCTTGGGGCTCAGAAATCTGTGGTTCTACAGCCTGGGACTCAACCACTTGCGGCTCGATTGCCTGAGGGCTCGCTACCTGCTCAATCGTCCCTATATCCTTTGGCTCTACAGTAGTAGAGCGTACGTCCACACCACTCGTATCTCGAATCACACTTTCTTCAAGCTGCGCGAGGGGCTCTGCTACAGGATTTGCCCCTTCTACGACAGCGGAAGTACTCAACTCCTCAGACCGCAACTCCGCCAGACTATTTTTTAAGGCATCCCGCCTCTCTCTCAGATGCGCTACTGCCTCATCCTGTTGCGCCTTCAAAGCATCATCAATTTCTGAATCAACCCTTACAGGAGCTTCTACCTGCTCAATCTCAGGTAGAGACCTTAGCTCACTTGAAGCAACAAGCTGAGGAGAACGAACCGAACTAACTCCAGTGGATTCTGGCACGGAAGGGCTAGAAGGACTAGTCCGTACGTGGTTTTCAGTTCTGGTAGAACTGGCTGGAATCCGAATGGCTTGACCAACCCGAAGCGTCGCATCGGGGGTAAGACCATTTGCACTAGCAATTGCTTCGACCCCAACCTGGTATCTCCGAGCAATTTGCCAAAGGGTTTGCCCCTGTTGCACCACATGCTCAGTTGCCGTAGCAGATGAACTTAACATCCCAGCATCCACTTCAACTCCGGAAGTTGAAGGAAGACTGGCAATGTAGAACGCTCGGGAATTTGCAGAAGCTGTAGATTCTGTTGTCCGAGGTTCAGCTGCGGCTGCTCCATCGTCTTGCCGGGGAATCAGCAAACTGGATGCCCCCATCGAGAGCGCCAGCCCAATCATAGCGGCAGAAGTACGAGCCCGACGTTGTGCTCTGGGCAGAGCTTGCTTTGCCGTTTGTCCCACCATGACATCTGTTGTGTTGGGTTGGCAGGAAACAGGCTTAACCTTCTGCGGAACTGCTCGTTTCAAAGAACGACCTCCTAATGACCAGCGTTTAACTGTCCTCAAGTCACTCAACCTATCACCAGTCAATGACGTAAATCACATCCAATAAAGAGCAAGATCACTGACAGTGTCTTATGCCTAGGTAAGATTACCCTGATTTTTTGGTTTAGACAAGCTTACACCAGCTAATGAAAATTTCAAGACCTGGTCTCTAAAGAAGGCTAATCTATCCCAAAAGCTGGCACATATCAATATGGATGTCACTGGCCAAACTGTGTTTATTGGTTGTCAGTGACTTAGTCTACCCTACTCTTGAGCCTACATTATCCAGTAATACTAATGAGATTAAATTACCTTCAAAAAGAAATAACCTGAAGCAGGTGTTTTTACGTATCCACCCTTTATACAGACAGCTGAAACTCCTTTCCAGGAAAGGCTTTGAGCTTTTAAACCAAAAAAATAATTGTCGATAAAATCCTAATGAATGAAGTCAACAGTTGCCGGATAGAGGGATCCTTCCTCTGAAGAATGGCTTTGTAATCCAGAGAAAATGCCTTTGCTTTTATGAGTAGCTATCCTCACTCTTTCGCTCCATCCCTGCCCTGTGAAGCGGTCTGAAATCGTTATTTGAGCCGCTGGAAAGACCTCCGAAAGCAAGGATTCTTTCCCATATAAATTTCTTATTCAACAGCCAGAGCTTTTGTATTGTAGAAGACTGCATAATTCAAGGGATTTTCGAGCTATATCTGCCCCAATCGCCAATTTCGTTAGGACATGCAGGTTGGGAGGAAGGATCAAAATATCTTGTTATTACTACAGAGTTGGCCTTGCCAATTCGTCAAATCGTTTGTTGAAATGGCTCTTTCGGCTCAGCTGAGCTGAATGTAAAGATAGGAATGCATACACAGATGAGTATATGTAGATGAAGTTAGAGTTCTAGCCAATTTCATCTATATACTCATCTACCACTTGTCTGCTCAACTCACCAATGAGGGCTACTTAAGATACCCCAACTGGCGGTTTGCCTCGAATAGTCCGACTGCAGCGCTAACGGAAAGGTTCAAACTACGGACCTGCGCTTGCGCCATAGGAATGTGGACTGTCGCGTCACAGGCTGCGAGTACCTCTGGCGGCAATCCTGCTGTTTCGCAACCAAACAGTAGCCAGTCGTTGGCCTCAAATTGAAACTTTACATAACTACAAACTCCTGAAGTGCTAAACCCAACCCATCGGCCACCCCGCTGTTGATGATAATCCTGAAATACATCGATTGATTCGTGGTAATGCAGGTTGACGTAGGGCCAGTAGTCGAGGCCAGCCCGTTTCAGATGACGATCGCTAATTTCAAACCCTAGCGGACCTACTAAATGGAGCTCTGTTTGAGTAGCAGCACAGGTTCGGGCAATATTGCCAGTATTGGGGGGAATTTGAGGATGAACTAGAACAACCTGGGGCATTGAGCCTGATTCCTTGATAATCGTCGAAAATAGAACAAAAACAGAGCTAACCTTAGGGTCTGCCTTGAGATTGGACGGACCCATATATACATATTTCTGATAAAAGCGGCCCGACGCAAAAAAAGATTAAAAATTATAAAACTTTGACCGCCAATTAAGTTTTTCTGATTAGTCGAGAAAAACTTCGACTCAAAAACCGCGATCGCTTGCTCCAAGGGTAGCCTAGCGGTTTTGCAGAGGCTCAGACGGCAGAAAAAGGTTAGAAAAACTCAAAAACAAAAACAAACCAAACTTTGGAGCTAGGCGACCAGAGGCTGACAGAGGTCGGCAGCTAGTACCTGTTCTTGTTCAGCAATTTCCTGAATGGCCTGAGTTAGAATGCTGCGCGGATCCAGCCCTTGTTCGTAAAGCTTCAGCCAGCGCTGAGCTTCATTGCCTTCTCGCAAAATCTTTTTCAGCGGTAGCAAAAAGCAGCTGATGCCGTGTCTTTTTGCGATCGCCCACGTTTCCTGATAGAGGGTTTCTACCCAATCACGGGCTAAAATAGGTTGACCATCGCGCCAATGGCGAAGTTCTGCATCCAAACTGTGATATGAAACGGCCATTTCGTTGGCATCGGTCAGACTCACGAGGTCTTCAGCCCGAGTCGAAGCTGGCAGTGTGCTGGCCGTGAGGGGGTCCAGGGTTGGGTCTTCAATGAGCTGTAGCAGTCGAGCTTCTAACAAGGCTGTAATGGCTAATAGGGCGATCGGGTCGCTGACCAGGTCACAAATTCTTAGCTCTAGCCGGTTTAAGTTGTAGGGCCGGCGATCGCCATTGGGACGAACTGAACTCCAAAGATGGCGCACATTTTGCATCGTACCGAGAGTAAGTTGCTTCTCGGTCCATTCAATAAAATGAGGATGGCTCTCAAACAGGGGAACATGGGCGGGAGTCTTAGGAAAAACGCCCCAGCGGCTGGAGTGGTAGCCTGTCACATCTCCTTTTAAAAAGGGAGACGAAGCACTCAGCGCCAAATAGAGGGGAGCTTCCACTCGCACCAACCGACAAGCCCGCATCAGCACCTCTGGATCGCTAATCCCAATATTGATATGAATGCTGGCCGTCACAACATCGGTGCCGTAGGTCTGCTCGATAAAGGTATGGTAGGGATTGCCTGGATCAGAGCGGTAGAAGCGATCGCTCCCGCCCAAAGACAGTGTGCTACCGGGGATCAGCGTATAGTCTCCCTGCTGATTTAAATAGTCTCGCAATTTAACACGAGGTCGCACCAGATCACACAGAAGCCGTTCGTAGCGATGGAGAGGCGGCGTCGTGTATTCGACGTTGCGGCTATCGGGTTCGCGCATAAATCCCTGTAGATCCGCAACAATCTGATCTGAGAGACCTACAATATCTCCCTGCGGTGTTCCGGTGTAGATCTCAACTTCAAAACCTTTGGATAGCAGCACAGTCTTCCCTGCGTGAGTACGTCCCTTGTTCTTCCTTAGTATCGAGGAAAAAAAGCGGATCATGTCCGCCCAAAGGGACAGCGTTAACAATTTGTGGGATTTTTTGGGGATCTTTTCTGAGGCAAGCTCCTGCTTCAACAGAGCCTATTTCTCAGAAAAGAACCATTTCCCGAGGGGGGCGATCGCCATTAGCCCAGATGGGCTGGAACGGGGGTAGATTTTTGCAACAGGGTTTCTAGCAATCCCTGGAGGCGCTCATCTCTGAAATCTGCAACCACCAGCGTTGCGCCTAACGCCTGAAGTTCTTCTGGATCATGAGTGGTCGCCATGCCAACGGTCAAAATCCCAGCGGCGACGGCAGAGCGAATTCCCGAAGGAGAATCCTCAAATGCCACAGCTGCTTCAGGCTCAACGTTGAGTTGCTGCAAAGCAACCTGGTAGGGCATGGGGTCAGGTTTGCCACGCTCTAGATTGTCTCCCAGCACAACATTGGCAAAGCGATGCTCGAAACCCAACACTTGCAAAAGAAATTTGGCATTTTTGACAGGCGCATTCGTGACAATCGCTTGCTTGAGCTGTTGTTGATCAGCCCAGGTGAGCAAATCGAGCAGTCCTGCTAAAGGCGCTAACATGCCTGCGGCGCGATCGCGAAATGCGGCTTCTTTGCGATCGCTCAGGTCTTTCCCTTCCTGCAAAGAAAGCTGAGGCAACAAATCCTGAACGATGTCCAAGTTAAGCCGACCACTAAACCGCGACCGATAAAACGCCGCATCAATTTCTAGCTCATAGCCCAACAACATCTCGCGCCAGGTTTGGAAATGGATTGGATCTGTATCGGCCAGTGTGCCATCCAGATCAAATAAGAGTGCATTGAGCATAGCTGCAACAAATTGAGTTAAGGTGGCCCGAACAAAAATGTTGCTTCAGCCACCCGGTTGACAGAAGATAGACCTGAGCTCTGCTCAGTTAGCCAAAAGTAGCGCCATTCCAACCCCACATCGCGCCTTTAGCGTCAGCAAACTTGATATAGGTTCGGTTCGTTGGAACGCCGAGGACCGTATTTAGTTTCTGACAAAAGTCCTGGCTCATGGCCTTCGTTTGTGAAGAACTCATCGTCCCTACACTCTTGATCTCAACATAGCAAACCGGATCGGTCGTTCCAGCAAACGTCATCGCCATACCCGGTTCAAATGCTGTCATCACATAAGACTCCGGCTTGCCCAAGTGTTTGGCAAGACTGGTAGACAACTCCTTCAGTAAGCTTTCCACCGCTGAAGCATCAGGAGACGCAACAGAAGTCTGGACTTTAATTAAAGGCATAACCTCAAACCTCTCCTACCCGCCGTATTGCCAGCCTGTACTCTCCAGCAGCAGCGGCTCACCTTCCCGATGCACGCCTGCAGCAATCACTTCGCCGACAAAGACAGTGTGGTCGCCCTGTTCGACCGAGCCCACCACTTTGCATTCGACATAGCCAAGAGAGTCAGAAATAATTGGGCAACCTGTCTCACCCAAATAAAACTCAACATCCTCAAACTTATTGCCGACTCGACGCTGAGGCTTAAAGAATTTTTGTGCCATCTCTTTCTGTCCAGCCTCTAAGACACTCAAGGCAAAGACCTGGCTAGCTTTGATCATGGCGTTAGATACCGAATCCTGCTTGACACAGTTCACCACAAGCGGAGGCTGAAAAGATCCCTGCATCACCCAACTGGCTGTAAAGCCATTGACATCGTCCCCATCTTTAACGCCACAAACATAGAGACCGTGGGGAATCTTGCGGAGTATCGTTTTTTTAGCTTGTTCGTCTAGCAAAGGATTAACCGTCTTTAACTGAGCTACACCGTTAAGTTTAATATCAAATACCGATTGCGTCGCATTAAATCCTCAAGGAAGAAGCGCTGACGAAGATCCACCGACATCATTCTTAATCTGAGAAGGCTTTGAGGGCATGACAGACGACCTGGAATCTCATAGGCTGAACTTGGAGGAACGCTGTTTCGCTCAACTCAGCGCACACTCACTTAATAGATCTGAACCCACTTAAAATCTGCAGTCATGGCTCGACTGAAAATTGTTGAACAATTCGATCGCGACTTTACACTCGATCCGCAAGTAAAAGCAGAGTTGTTTGACCTGTTGACGAATGAATCATTTCGACAGCAGGTTGCCAACCAAGCTCAGTGTCAAGATGTGGAGTTTACTGAGCTGATCTTTCAGCCAGTGCCGTATACCCAAAAGGAAACGCGGGGAATGCCGCTGGAGTACGAAAAGTACCATGACTCCCCCGACTACATCATTATTAATGTGCCGCCAAACTTCATGTTTAAGGCAAAAGTCTTCAAACCCAATCGTCTCTGCGCGATCTACCGCAAAGTTACTGCTTAGGAACAGGGATTCACCGTCCATGCCCAACTCGTCCATGCCCAACTCGACCCTGACCACTCTCACAGATCTGGAATATCTTCCCTATCTTGACGCTGACGGCCAGATTCCAGATTCCTTTGCAGCAAAAGTGGGAGTCTACGCCATTTTCGACCAAGATAAAACGCTTCAATATATTGGCTATTCTCGCGATGTTCACTCTAGCCTCAAGCAGCATTTGGTCAGACGCCCCCAACAGTGCTACTGGCTCAAGGCGCATACTATTGAACGTCCTAGCCGCACCATCTTGGAGGAAATTCGCGATGCTTGGATCGCTGAAAATGGCTCCCAGCCCCTTGGCAATGGTCCAGATGAAGTTTTGTGGAACCAGCCGATTGATGCCAAACTCCAGATGACTCCTGAAGAGCAAGCCGCCTATGCCGCGGGGGGCGACTTAGAAAGGATCAAGACTCTGAAGAACATCGCTCGTCGCGTCGAGGCAAAAGTTCTCTCCGACTTGGAAGCTCGAGGCGTTCAGATTGCGGTCCGCTTTGATCCCAAACTCAAAGAAGAAGGATTACTCAACCTTAAGTAAAAGCTTAATAAGTAGAAGCTTAAGTAGCAGGGAAAATAAAAAAAGGGGCACAGCAGATTGTGCCCCTTCAGGTTATAAAACAACTTAACGGAAATTACTTGACGGAAACTTTCGCGCCAGCTTCTTCTAGTTGCTTCTTCGCGTCTTCAGCAGCTTCCTTGGCGATCGCCTCTTTCACAGACTTAGGTGCAGATTCCACCATATCTTTGGCTTCCTTCAGACCTAAGCCCGTCAGAGTCCGCACAACCTTGAGGACGGCGATCTTCTTATCAGCAGGAACTTCTTCGAGAACGACGTCAAATTCAGTCTTCTCTTCAACTTCCTCAGCAGGTGCAGCACCAGGAGCTGCCATCATCATGCCGCCAACAGGAGCAGCAGCACTGACACCAAAAGCTTCTTCGATTTGCTTAACGAGTTCAGACGCTTCCAGTAGAGTCAGCGACTTCAACTTCTCAAGAATGTCATCAGTTGTAGCAGACATGTTAGTAAACTCCTTACTTTCCAGTTATGTACTCAGACACGATTAGCGATCGCCACCAGCACTCAAAGCACCAAGCAGCGAACCAAACTAAAAGCCTTATGCAGCTTCTTGCTGCTCCTTGTCTTTGTCGGCAACGGCCTGTAGGCTCCGAGCCAGCGATGAAGGCACTTCGTTGATACCCACAGCAACCTTGGTCGCCACAGCGTTGATTGCTCCCGCAATTTGCGCAATGAGCTGCTCCTTAGAAGGCAGATCAGTCAGGGTCTTCACGTCGGCTTCGCTTAGAGCCCGACCGTCCATCACACCGCCGCGAACAAAGGACTTCTTACTTACTTTCTGGAAATCCTGATAGGCCTTCAGCGCGCTACCAAAATCTTCCTTGAGCAGCAAAAAGGCAGAGGAATCTTTACATAGGTCAACCATCGGTTGCCAAGTTTCATCTCCGTCAACCGCAATCCGCATCAGCGTATTTTTGGTGACCTTACAGACCGCCCCAGATGGACGCAGCCGATTGCGAAGATCAGAAATCTCAGCAACAGACAACCCTTTGTAGTCAATCACGACAGCAAGTTGAGCTTCACTCAGCTGCTGCTTGAGACCCGCTACAATCGCCTTTTTGTTTTCTAGCGTTCTACCCACTTCTATCTCACCTCCTTATCGAGTACGAACTGCCAAACCAAATCCACAACTTCAATTAGCCATCAAAAAGCCCTGACTGATAACAAGCCAGGGCAAGGTAGGTGATCCCATCTGTAGCTTCACCAGATAGAAGCGACTGGTAAAAGATGGTCAATGTACCTCGGCAGGAAATTAAGCGTGAGCCCCTGCTGTCTCCGGCTTTTTTATTAAGTTGTGAGAAAAGTCAATCGGCTTTTTCTCCGTTAGTTGCAAGCAATTTGGATTAAGACCTTTCGCCTTCAACTGAAGACTTTGCCTTGCAGTCTAATAGCTTAGCATCAAAATCCTATCCTTGAACCTCAATCGGCAAGATCGGTCATCTTCAGATCTCGCAGAGCATTGACATCTACTTCAATGGAAGGCCCCATCGTTGCGGAGATGAAAACACTGCGCCAATAACGACCTTTTGCGCCAGAAGGGCGATTGCGGTCGATAGTTTCCTGCAGCGCCTTGAGGTTGGTCAGGAGGTCATCCGCAGAAAAGGCCACCTTGCCAAACATAACGTGGACGATTCCAGTCCGATCAGCCCGAAACTCTAACTTACCAGCTTTGAATTCGTTGATGGCTTGAGCCACGTCAAACGTCACAGTTCCCCCTTTGGGAGAGGGCATCAAGCCGCGAGGACCCAGCAAACGACCTAGCTTAGCGACTTGGGGCATCATGTCTGGAGTTGCGACCAGAACATCAAAATCCATCATGCCCTTTTGGATGTCGTCAATCAGCTCTTCAGAACCCGACAAGTCAGCACCAGCCGTGGTTGCTTCGTTGACTTTTTCACCTCGGGCAATGACAGCGACTCTGACGGTTTGCCCCGTTCCCTTCGGAAGCGCAACAGTGGTCCGCAGTTGCTGGTCTGTATATTTGGGGTCAATGCCAAGGCGGATATGGGCCTCAGCAGATTCAGAAAACTTTGCGGTTGCAGTCTCTTTCAGCAGATTTAATGCATCCAGAGGCTCATAAGCACGCTCTTCAATTTTGCTGACGAGCGCCTGCATACGGCGAGACAATTTTTTCGGCATCTATTTTAGATCTCCTGGGGTCCAAGCGAAGTAACAACTTCTCCCCCGCTAAGGTTGACAGTTTCGAAACCTATTCGGAACTCAATTTGAATTGAGGAGTGGGGCGATCGCCCTCTTGATGGGTGACCACTGGCGCTTTCATTGGCGCTACTCAGCAACCACAACACCCATATTCCGGGCAGTTCCTTCCACAATTTTCATGGCCGCCTCAATATCATTCGCATTGAGGTCAGGCATCTTCGTTTGAGCAATTTCCTGGAGCTGCGCTCTAGAAATCGATCCGACCTTCTTCGTATTGGGTTCACCTGAACCCCGCTCGATTCCTGCAGCCTTGCGAATCAACACCGATGCAGGAGGTGTTTTGAGGATAAACGTGAAGCTGCGATCTTCAAAAACAGAAATCTCGACTGGGATCACAAGCCCAACCTGATCCGCAGTTCTAGCGTTGTATTCCTTACAAAACATCATGATATTGACCCCGTGCTGACCTAGCGCAGGACCAATCGGAGGGGCAGGATTCGCTTTTCCTGCCTGAATCGCTAACTTAATGACCGAAACAACCTTCTTTGCCATTGATTTAACTAGCTCTGTTTCTGAACCTGATTGAATTCCAGCTCAACTGGAGTATCGCGCCCAAAGATGGAGAGCAGAGCCTTCAACTTGCTACGCTCAGGGCTAACTTCAATAACCTCTCCCTCAAAGTCCTTAAATGGACCTGACAGCACCAGGATTTTGTCTCCCTGAGCCATATCAACTTTAACGATGGGTTTCTGTTCTTCAGCCTGTCTGAAGATCCGCTCCACCTCAGCTGCACCAAGCGGCATTGGTTTGACGTGCCCACGCCCGCGCCCGTAGCGTCTTTTTTGCTCTGCACCCACGAAATTAATTACGTTGGGCGTATTCTTGACAACCTGCCAAGTTTCATCATCCATGACCATCCTGATCAGGACATAGCCAGGGAAGACTTTCTCTGAACTTTCTTTAGGCTTGCTGCCCTTCTGAGGCTTCAGGACTGGCGTTTGAGGAATCTCAATCTGAACGATGCGATTGGCAACATCCAAAGTTTCGATCCGCTGCTCTAGGTTTAGCTTGACCCGCTTTTCACAGCCTGATGCGACTTGAACAGCATACCAACGCGCAGGAATAGCGGGAGTAACTTCTCCTCCACCGTCCTCCGACATCCAGTTGCCTGATTCGTCTGATGCAAAAGTCATCAAAATACCTGCCTAGCAGCCCAACCAAAAAGGTTATCAACAAAGTAGATGATGGTTGCGGAGAGCGCCACCATCAAAATGACAGCCAGCGACTCACTGATGAGCTGTTGGCGACTTGGCCAAACTACCTTGTCTAACTCTTCTTTTGTTTCCCGCAGAAAAGTGCCGGCATTAAACCCGGCGGCTGTTTCCTTTGCCTCGGACTCATCTTTTTTTGCCACGATCCCTACATCCTCTGTCAATACAATCTGCACATGGGATGACTCTGCTGTCGCAGAACAGCCTACCGCTTAGGCCAGCAACTTTACCCAAAGCAAAGCTGTTGGCCAAACGTCTGGCGAACCACCAAACAACAATTTTACCCGAAGACAGTAGGGTTGTGTACCGACCAACCCCCTTGGGCATACGTGCGAGTAAACTCAGATGAATCGTCGAGCGCGCCCTGGAGGACTCGAACCCCCGACATCAGGTTTTGGAGACCTGCGTTCTACCAACTGAACTAAGAGCGCACAAACCATGATTGCTCAGGAATGCCTTTCCTAGTTTAGCAGAAGTTGGCTTTTAGTTACGCATCTTTCTGTTTTTATGGAATCAATTTCCAACTTCGAGCGCCCAAAGCCAGACTGCCTACTAAATAGCGCGGTCAAACCGTTGCTTGAGTCGAGTCGCCTTACCAACACGATCGCGCAGGTAGTAGAGCTTGGCTCGACGAGCCTTACCACGACGGATGATCTGAATGGTGGCTACTCGAGGAGAATGGAGAAGAAAAACTCGCTCCACACCGACGCCCTGAAAAATCCGGCGCACAGTTATCGTTTCGTTGATGCCGCCATTGCGCATAGCAATGACTGTTCCTTCATAGGGCTGGACCCGTTCTTTACCGCCCTCGCGGATGCGAACTCCAACCCGAATCGTATCTCCTACATGGATTATAGGTAGATCTGTTTTTAGCTGCTCCGCTTCAATTGAACGGATGATTTCCTGTGCGTGCATGGGATTTTGCAAAACTCACAATTTTTTATATTAGCCTGGGCATCGGGGAGAAGTCCAGTAAACCCAACTAGAAACTTCAGTTGAGGCTGACAGGCGAACTTGTATTTGAGGAGACCAAAAATCCCAAAAATATGCCTAAAGCAGGATATTAAGCAAATTTTTCCGGAAAAACCGGGTTATATCCCCCCTCGGAGGATTGAACTTTCTAGAGAAAATACGGTTTACTAAGCCGTTGTGATTCGCGTTCATCAATTTAGCTCGACCTCGGAATCAACTGTAGTCAACTCCTACGTGTTTGTTTGAATGAAAAAGCAGTTTGCAGCTCAAGCCAGTGTAGCCTTTATAGTGCCGAGTCTAATTCTGGGCTGTGGTTCTCCAACTCAAGAGCCCCAAGCAGATACTCCTCAGACAGAGACGCCTCAAGCAGCAGCGACCAATGAGCAAGGAACACTGCAAGTTTATGCGAATGGCGAAGAGCGCCTTCAAGAAGGATTTACCTCTAAAGATGGTTGGGATTTGACCTTTGACCATGTCTACGTCAATTTTGGTAATGTAACTGCCTATCAGACAGAGCCTCCTTATGAACCCGGAACAACAGGGGAGATTCAAGCTTCGGTTGAGCAGCCTGTTGTGAATGCTGAGACGGTAGACTTGGTCACTGGAAACGAAACTAATCCGACCGTCTTGGTAGGAGAAACTCAAAATGTTCCTCCGGGACATTACAACGCGCTGTCCTGGGAAATAGTGCAGGCAGCAGATGGGCCGGCTCAGGGCTATAGCATGGTCATGATTGGAACCGCTGAGCAGGATGGCGAAACCATTGATTTTGTCCTGAATGTTGATCAGCCGTTCACCTACCAATGCGGAGAGTTTGTTGGAGATCAGCGTAAGGGCATTGTGCAAGGGAATAACACTGCTGATCTAGAAGCAACTTTCCACTTTGATCATCTGTTTGGAGAAGCCTCTAGACCCGCAGGCGACGCACTCAATCAAGGAGCATTGGGATTTGGCCCAATTGCTGCGGTCCTTGCCCAAGATGGAACCACAGAGCTGAATGTATCGGATCTAGAAGCCATTTTGCCACCCGATGAGTATCAGCAACTCCAGACTGTGCTGGCAGAGGTGGGCCATGTTGGGGAAGGACACTGCTACGAAGTAGAATCTGGCACGGTATCTAGCTAATTAGAATCAAGCTAATCAGACTGTGAGAATACTCTACGTCGGTTCAGTTAGGAATTCGGTGGAGTATTCTCTTGACTGAAGATCTAACTGAAAATCAGGTTGTTTGACTGAATGAACTGGAAACTTGCGATTCCGCTCTCTTGCTGTTTGGCGCTAGGCCACTCTGTCGCGGCTTTTGCACATGGCGTAGTTGTAGAGTCTCATGTGGGAACAGCCATTCAAATTGATGCTATTTATGATACGGGTGAGCCAATGGCAGGTGGTCAGGTGACGGTTTATTCACCAGAAGATCCTTCGACTCCCTGGCTGACGGGTGTGACGGATGAGGAGGGGCGATTTGTCTTCATGCCGGACCTCTCGAAGGCGGGAGGCTGGGATATTCAGGTGCGGCAGGCAGGACATGGTGAGATTGTCAGAGTGGACGTGGGATCAGATGCGGCGACGACGGGCGAAGTGACGACAGCAGCGGACTCTACAGGATATTCTATGCCTCAAATTTTGCTGATGAGTGCTTCTGGCATTTGGGGCTTTGTGGGAACGGCGCTGTTTTTTTCACGGCAGCAGAAGTAATGCATATTCCTGACGGTATTTTGCCAGCTCAAGTAGCGGTGGCAGGGTATGCCATTACGGGAGGGGCAACTTGGTATGTGCTCCGCCGCATCAATCGGGATCCAAATCCACAGGCCCAGATTCCAAAGGCGTCTCTACTGACGGCAGCTTTTTTTGTGGCGTCCTGGATTCATATTCCGGTGCCACCGACTAGTGTTCATCTGATTCTGAATGGGCTGCTGGGCACGGTGTTGGGATATTATGCCTTGCCTGCTATTTTGATTGGGTTGTTTTTTCAGGCCATTATGTTTCAGCATGGGGGGCTCTCAACGCTGGGAGTCAATGCGGTCATGATGGCGCTGCCAGCTATTTTGGCGTATCACGTTTTTCGCTTACGTCGATTTGTGAATCCGGATCGGCAGTTTTGGACGGGGCTGTTTGGTTTTTTGGCGGGGGCAATTGGGCTGGGAATATCAACAGTTATCTTTTTTGGTTTGCTAGTAACTACGATTCCGGCCACGTTGGATGTGGCGACTGAACGGGCCACGATCTATACGCTGACGCTGGCCCACATTCCGCTGATGATAATTGAGGGTAGCTTTACGGCATTGCTGGTTGTGTTTTTGCAGCGGGTGAAGCCGCAATTACTGGAGCCGAGCAACGGCAAAGCTTGAAAGCGTTTGGAATAGGAGTCGGCGAGGGGAGGGGGCATGAGTCTAGAGCTAGATAAGTATGCGGATCTTGATTCCCCACTGCATCGTTGGGAGCCGAGATGTAAGTTGGTTGGTCTGGCTGCCCTGATCTTTGCGTTTTCGTTTGTGCAGGACTTGCGGTTGTTGCCTGCCATGTTGCTGGTGACGGGAAGTTTGTATGCGATCGCCCGCCTGCCCTTTTCTTTCCTAATTAGTCGCCTGCGCCTACCGGGATTCTTCTTGCTGGCGATCGCCCTGTTGCTACCATTCACGTCAGGACAAACGATCCTCTGGAGTTGGGGGTCGCTGGCTTTGCGACAGGAAGGAATTTTATCGTTGATTTTGATCGCGACCCGGTTTGTGTCGATTTTGACGATTGGGCTGATTTTGTTTGGAACCGGATCTTTTTTGATGAGTATTCGAGCCATGCGATCGCTCGGACTCCCCCCTCTTCTGGCTGATATGACGTTGTTGTCGTATCGCTATCTTTATGAGATTGGGGATCAGTTTTACACGATGAAAACAGCGATGCGGCTACGCGGCTTTCAAGCACATCGACTCAGTCGGCGAAACTTTACGATGCTAGCGGCGTTGGCGGGTAGTTTGCTGGTACGCAGCTATGAACAGTCGGAACGGATTTATCAGGCGATGATCTTGCGAGGTTACGGCCATACTTCTACCGTGCGGCACCTGCATCGAGCGAATGCTCAAGATATGCTGATTTTGGCCTCTGTCTTGGTGCTGGCGGGCAGTTTTGTGATTGCTGAGATTTTACTTTGAAGTTCTAGATACTTATTGGGCCTCTATGACACAGCGGATCGAAGCTTACCCTCCAAAAACAGTTACCCAGTCGGCACTGCAGCTATCTGAGTTGTGCTGTTCTTACCCGGATCGCCCAGATGTTTTGCAGCAAGTGAGTCTAGAGATCAAGCCAGGGGAGCGGGTGGGTCTGATTGGCCCCAATGGCGCGGGTAAGACGACGTTATTTTTGGCGATCTGCGGTGTGCTTCCACCTAAGCAGGGAGACATTACTTCGTTTGGAAAGGCTGTGCGGACGGGAGAGTTTCGGCCTGAGATTGGGCTGTTGTTCCAAAACCCAACCGATCAGCTGTTTTCGATGTCGGTGCGAGATGATGTGGCCTTTGGCCCGATGAATATGGGGTTGTCTGAGCTGGACGTTCAGGAGCGGGTCTCTGCTGTGTTGGAGCTAACGGGCATCTCAGATTTAGCAGACTGTCCACCTCATCACCTGTCGGGCGGACAAAAACAGATGGTGGCGATCGCCGCTATTTTGGCCATGCGTCCGCGCATCATGCTCTACGATGAACCTTCTGCCAGTTTGGACATTCGGGCGCGACGGCGGCTGATTCAGTTTTTGCAGCAGTGCCAGGAAACTTTGTTAATTTCGGCCCACGACCTAGAGTTCATTTTGGAAGTGTGCGATCGCGTCATTTTGTTAGACGAAGGCCGAGTGGTCGCAGATGGAACAGCCCAAGCAATTATGGGCAATCAAGACCTGATGGAAGCCCACGGCTTAGAAAAACCGTACTCATTAATCTCATAGCCTTCACGCCACTCACCACCCTCTAAAATGAAAAGTTGTGTCGGGAAAAGATCACAATGGCAACGCTAGTTCGTCTAGGGTGGGGTTTGCTGGTGTTCTGTGCGGTGCTGCTGGTGGGGTTAGGGACGGGGACGGGGGCGATCGCAGCCACAAATCCTCTCCAACAAGCGCCGATTGAAGTTCGGGTACATTTGGGCAATGCGGCAGGGGAGCTAAAGTTTGAACCCGATCAGTTGCAGTTTGAGGCCGGACATCGGTACAAGCTGATTTTGGATAATCCTAGCCCTGAGAAACACTATTTCACCGCGAAAGACTTCGCTGACAATATTTGGTCACAGAAAGTGGAGGCTGGGAATGTGGAGGTGAAGGGGGCAATTCATGAGCTAGAGCTGAAGCCAGGGGCCGTTGCGGAGTGGGTATTTATTCCCCAAAAGGCAGGCACCTATGAGCTACATTGCTCAATTGCCGGACATCCTGAGGCCGGAATGGTGGGAGAATTGATGATTATGAGCTATCCCGGCGCTTAGCGGCATCAGCTCTGATTTAGAAACTAGGTTAATTTAAGGTGGGGGGATCATCATTCACATTGGCTTCCCCAACCGCTCCTGTTGTGTTAGAAACGCCGAGCTACGAGCTAATCTCATGAACTTTTTGACGAATCTGCTGCCTCAGCCTGCTCCAGGTCCTCGCATTCAAAAAAAACGTCGGGGGGCTGAAATCAAATCGCCTCAGGAAATTGAAATCATGCGGCAGGCCGCAGCGATCGTCGCAACCGTTTTGAAAGAGATTTCAGAGCTGGTTCAACCGGGTATGACCACAGCCGATCTGGATGCCCATGCTGAGAAACGGATTCGTGAGATGGGTGCTGTGCCTAGCTTTAAGGGATACTATGGCTTCCCAGCCTCCATCTGTGCCAGCATCAACGATGAGGTAGTTCACGGCATTCCCAATCGCAAGAAAAAGATCCGCAAAGGGGATGTGCTGAAGGTAGACACGGGAGCTTATTTTGAAGGGTTTCATGGCGACTCCTGCATTACAATCGCCGTTGGCCCAGTGACTCCAGCTGCCGCGAAGCTAATCCAAGTCGCAGAAGAAGCACTCTACAAAGGCATTGAACAGGTCAAGGCAGGCAATTTTTTGCTTGATCTGGCTGGAGCCATTCAGGATCATGTCGAAGCCAATGGCTTTACGGTGGTCGAAGATTTTACTGGCCACGGAGTCGGTCGCAACCTGCATGAAGAGCCCTCAGTATTTAACTTCCGCACCCATGAACTACCCAATGTAAAGCTGAAAGCAGGCATGACACTGGCAATCGAGCCAATCCTCAATGCTGGGTCTAAGCACACTCGCACGTTGGCCGATCGCTGGACGGTGGTAACGGTCGATCGCGCCCTATCGGCTCAGTTTGAGCATACGGTGCTCGTGACTGAGACCGGATACGAAATCTTGACCGATCGCACCAAGGTTTGACCTAGAAAGAAAAGGTTCAGGAAAAAGCTCAGAAAAAGGCTCATAGAACAGCGCCTAAGCTGGGGTTGCAGCGGCAAGGGCGATCGCCCCCGGAAAAATCCGGTGTTCCTGCACCTGAATCCGTTCGTGGAGCGTTTCAGCCGTGTCATTTGGCAAAATCGGGACTGCCGCCTGAACCAGAATGGGGCCGCTATCGACTTCTAGCCTGACTCGATGCACCGTGCAGCCTGTGATCTTCACTCCCGCGGCCAAAGCTTGTTCGATAGCGCGAATGCCAGGAAAACTGGGGAGCAAACTGGGATGGATATTCAAGATGCGATCGGGAAAGGCATCGATTAAAACTTGGGTGACGCGCCGCATCCAGCCCGCCATGATCACCCATTCCACGTCATGCTGGCGGAGGGTTTCAGCAATCTGTTGATCTAAGCTTTCCCGATCAGGAAAATCGCGATGGTTGTGCAACACAGACGGCACCTGCCAACGATACGCTCGCTCTGCGGCCTTGGCACCTGGATTGTTGTAGATCAACACCTGCACTTGGGCGTTGAGCTGCTGCTGGTTGATGGCCTGGGCGATCGCCTCAAAGTTGCTACCGCTGCCAGACGCCATGACGCCCAGCTTGAGCGGCTGCCGCTGCCAGTGGTCTGACAGAAGATGAGACGGGATCTCAGGAGAAACTAGACCAGGAGATGAGTTAATCACAACGTCAGAAGCCATTCGATCACAGCGTTTCGATCACAGCGTGCAAAACCGATTTCACCCTAATGTTTTTACCCCGATTGCTGCCGCACTCACATTGAGCAGACAGAGTTTGAAGTATCTTAGGGAAACCATATTCTATCGGAATATGGCCTGTACAACGTGACCTCGCTGGACTCTCTCGGAGAATCTCGATGACTTTGCAGCGTCCACTCCTTCAAAAGGCCGATCCTAAGCCCTCGCCCCTATCGAAGCTCTGGCCAGAATCACAGCGAGAAGGTCTAACAGCTTGGCTATTTTTGGCTCCCGCCCTCATCCTGCTGGGCGTCTTTGTCCTCTGGCCGATCGCCTACCTGTTTTACCTCAGCTTTACCGCAGGCAACTTTACGCGAGCTGGAACCCATTGGGTTGGAGCCCGCAACTACTGGCGCTTGCTGGTCAATCCAGACTTTTGGCAGGTGGTGGGCAACACAGTCTATTTCACCGTGGCGACGGTCATTCCTAGCCTGGTCATTCCGTTGGGGCTAGCTGTCTTGCTCAATCGATCCTTAGTGGGGCGGGGGCTGCTGCGAACGGCTTACTTTATCCCCTCGATCACGTCACTGGTGGCCGTGGGGTTAGGATTTCGCTGGTTATTCCAAACCGATGGCCCAGTCAATGCCTTGCTCGGCCAACTGCGAATAGAGCCGATCCCCTGGCTAGGAAGCACGACTTGGGCCATGCCCGTTCTGATCCTACTGAGTGCCTGGAAACAGCTGGGGTTTAATATGGTGGTCTTCTTGGCAGGGCTGCAAACCATTCCGGTTCAGCGCTATGAGGCCGCAGAACTAGATGGTGCAGATCCGTGGCAGCAGTTTTGGCACATTACCCTGCCTGGACTGCGGCCAACGCTGGTGTTTGCCACAGTGACGACTGCTATTTTTACCCTACGTAGCTTTGAGCAGCCCTATGTCATGACGGGGGGAGGGCCGCTCAACTCGACCAATCTCCTCGTGTTTTACATCTACGACCAAGCCTTTGCTCAGTTTGACTTTGGCTATGCGGCGGCGGCAGCCACGGTATTGTTGGCCGTCACACTGGTGTTGGTCTACTTGCAGCTACGCAACTCCCGCGAGGAGGCATGATCATTCGACGGGGTAGCCTGCGGCGGCGATCGCCTTTTTCACCTCCACGTCATGAACTTGAGTCTCGATATTGACCGCCTTAGTTGTGGGATCGGCCTCCACCTTGGCCGATGGATCAACTTCTTTGACAGCCTTGGTAATGGTGTCTGCACAGGCAGAGCAAGCCATGCTAGGAACTTTAAGCTGAAGTGTGTGCATCACTCATCCTTTAGACGTAAATTGAGAACAAAACCCTTCTCTTATCTTAAAGAGTCGAGCCGACTGGAGAGTCAAGCTAAAGGCATATCCATGCAGGCAAAACTCTCTGAAATAGAAGAGTTTCTAGACATTGAGAATCAATCACAAGTTCGGTAAATAAACATGAATCAAGAGCTGATTCAACTGCTGGTCAATGGCATCGCAGTGGGTAGCATCATTGCACTGGCAGCAGTAGGACTGACTTTGACCTACGGAATTTTGAGACTGGCTAACTTTGCCCATGGCGACTTGATGACGCTAGGAGCGTATCTGACGCTGCTGATTACCGGATTTGGCGTCAACATTTGGCTCTCAATGGGGATGGGAGCCGCGTTGACAATCGGTGCGGCGCTGATCAGTGAAAAGCTTTTATGGGAGCCGATGCGCAGTCGGCGGGCCACCTCCACAACGCTGATCATTATCTCCATCGGGTTGGCGCTATTTATCCGTAACGGCATTATTTTGATTTGGGGAGGACGCAACCAGTCCTATGGCCTGCCAGTAGCCAGCGCCCTCGATATCTTCGGCATCCGGATTGCTTACTACCGCATCATCGTCATTGTGATGGCGATCGCCGCTATTTTGGCGCTGCACTACCTGCTGCAAAATACCAAAATCGGTAAAGCGATGCGGGCCGTCGCCGACAATATTGATCTAGCGAGAGTGTCTGGGATCAACGTTGAGCAGGTCGTAATCTGGACCTGGGTCATTGCCGCAGGACTCACAGCCCTGGGTGGCGGTATGTATGGCTTGATTACAGCAGTGCGGCCTAATATGGGTTGGTTTTTGATTTTGCCGATGTTTGCTTCGGTCATCTTGGGCGGGATTGGGAATCCCTATGGGGCGATCGCCGGAGCCTTTATCATCGGCATTGCCCAAGAAGTTGGGACCTATTGGCTTCCCACCGAATACAAGCTAGGGATCGCGCTCCTGATGATGGTTGTAGTGCTGCTAGTGCGCCCCCAAGGACTATTTCGAGGCACCATCTGAAGATTCCTACGATGAGACCGTGAATCTTGACTTTAGGCAAAAGCCCAACGTTTAGATCCACGGCCTCAAGATCAGCAGTTCATCAGGTGAAAGAGGATTGCTCAGTCAGCCAACCAGCTGCTTAGAGGGTATGCAAATAGATACTATTTGAGGATACCGAAGTAGAAAGCAGCAACCAGAAAGTTACCCGCCAGCAGGACAATCGCCCACAGCGTTCGAAATGGGTAGGGAGGTTTACCCGTGGTCGCTACATCAGCTTTTGCTCTTGCTTCTTTTGATGTCATGAGAGTAAATTCCTAAACGATTCAACGAACCTATCCTGTAGTCGATTATTAACGAAGATGTGACCCGACATAATCTTCTGTTACTAAAAATCAACAGAACAGTCACAGAAATAGTCACAGAACTGGATGACCAAACAATCCAGCTGCACTATATGTAACGAAAAGTTGTATCACAGCACTACGTCCCCTGGGGAGATTCCAACCGTTGCTTACCCGGCCTTATGGCTTAGGCATTCTCTCCCGCATGGTAAGAACTCCGCACCAGTGGGCCAGAACGAACATGACTAAAGCCCATTTGGCGGGCGATCGCCCCTAGCCGTTCAAACTCATCCGGTGTCCAATATTTCTGCACAGGCAGGTGCAACAGTGACGGACGCATGTACTGCCCTAAGGTGAGGCGATCGCATCCCACCGCTCGCAAATCTTGCATCGTTTCCAAAATTTCTGCTTCAGTTTCGCCATGACCCAGCATCAGGCCCGACTTTGTAGGAATCGCTGGATATAAAGCTTTCACAATTTTGAGGACTTGGAGCGATCGCTCATACTTTGCCCCCCGGCGCACTGGCCCCTGCAAACGCCGCACCGTTTCCACATTGTGGTTATAGCAAGCAGGCCCAGCCGCCACAACGGTTTCGACCCGCTCTCGTTGAGCAGATTCTCCCCCCAAACCACCCCAAAAATCAGGCGTCAGCACCTCAATTTGTGTATCAGGATTAAGCCGCCGCACTGCTGCCATCGTTTGGGCAAACCAACCCGCCCCTTGATCCGGTAAATCGTCACGCGTCACCGAAGTCAGCACCACATAGCGCAATCCCAACAGCTGCACTGATTCCGCAATCTTCTCTGGCTCATCGGGATCGAGCGGCATCGGCGCATGTCCCTTATCGACCTGGCAAAAGCCACAGGAGCGCGTACAGATTGGCCCCATGAGCAGGAAAGTCGCTGTCTGCTGGGCATAGCACTCACCCCGGTTAGGACAACGACCCTCCTCACAAATCGTATGAATCTGACGCTGCTTAATAATCTGCTGCACCGTCGAGATTTCGCTCGCCTTCCCAATCGGACGCCTTAGCCAGGATGGCAAACTCTCCACCTGTTCCCGCAGCGCTTCACGAGAGGGCTGGGAGGAGGGGGGGCGATCGCCTAAAGATTCAGCAGAAATCGCAGTCTGATCCAATTCTGATGAAGGCATGAGCACCAATAACCCAGATCACTTTTTGTATATCTGTATGATAGAAGCTCTCAGAATCCAACGACCTGGCGGGAATTGTATTCTTGATAGGCGCACCTTCCCAAAGTTTTTGTTCTTTGAGGTTTCCTGCCTAAGATAGCTGACAGCGATCGCCCCATTCCGCTAATAAAAGAGGTAGCAACCGAGAAACTACCTTATGCGACAGCTACTGATTCAGGTTCCGCGTGGAAAAGGAAAGTCAGTTTTAGAACTTGCAGCTAGCCACCAAGGAGCCAACCTTGCCTGTTTGGAAGGCATGAGTACTGGTGGACCGATCGATTGGGTGATTATCCATGTTCCGAATCGGGATGTGGAAGGGTTGTTGCAGGAGTTGGAAGACTTACCCGAATTGCATTTGACGTTGGTGCCGCGTGGGGTGATACCACTGCAACCACCTGCTGACGAAGCACCCGACCAAGTCACAAATGTAGAATCGCGTAGCCCAATTGAGATCTTTCTGGCAGGGCTGCAAAGTGTAGGGTCGTGGCAAAGTTTTTTGAGCTATGCAGCATTGGCTGGGGTTGTGGTGTGGATTGGGCTGTTTACCAATACGGTTTATTTGCTGGTCGCGGCCATGCTGGTTGCACCTTTTGCGGGTCCGGCCATGAATACGGCGATCGCCACTGCTCGGGGAGACTGGACCTTACTCAGACGGAGCCTGATTCGTTACTTTGCCGCCTTAGCCGTCACAATTGTGGTTACAGCGTTGCTCAGCCTTATCCTGCAACAGGAGGTTGCCTCCTCCCAAATGGTCGAGGTCAGCCAAATTTCAATGGTAGCCGTGCTATTGCCGATCGCGGCGGGAGCCGCCGGAGCCTTGCAGCTGACTCAGTCAGATCGGAGCAGTTTGGTTTCGGGAGCGGCAATTGGAATGCTAGTCGCCGCTTCCCTAGCTCCCCCTGCTGGCCTGATTGGAATGGCAGGGGCGATTGGCGAGTGGGATATGGCGATCGGGGGGGTGTTTCTCCTCCTGCTACAGCTAGCCGGAATCAATATTTCTGGAGCCGTTATTTTTCGACTGTCTGGACTGTCGCCGCGTGGAGCCCGTTATAAGCGCGGCAAAAAGCATGTTTTCCCGATGGTTTTAGTGGTAACAGCGCTGGTATTGACAGCACTCCTGACTTGGCAATTTGCTAGCTCTCCTGAGCTACAGCGCTCTAGTCAGGCTCAACGAGCCACCGCCGAAATTCAATCTCTGGTGCAGGCAGATCCACTGGCTGAGCTAGTAGTAGCCAATGTCCAGTTTACCCGCGCCGACATCGAGCAGCAGAATACCCTATTGGGCGTGATCTATGTGCAGCGAGCGGAAGGCGTCACCGAACCAGCAGAGGAAATCCGCGATCGCCTCACCCGCCAGATTCAGTCTCACCTGCTAGCAGAAGGCTTCAACGTTACTCCTCTAATCGACATTATTGTGTTGGAATCCCCGGAGGATAGCTAAGCGGCTATTTCCTAGCATCCAATCTTAGGATGACAAGTTGTTAGATAAAGAGACAATGATTTTTTAGTCGCCAGGGTTTGAGGACCTTTGCATTGAGATTATCTTATTGCATAGAGAGTTACCTATTCAAAATGCACTCAGATCATTACTTCACCTTGATAGTTGGTGCTCCCAAATGTGGAACGACTAGTCTATTTACCTACTTGTCGCAGCACCCACAAGTCGCACCTTGTCATAAGAAGGAGCCTAACTTCTTCTCTGATGACGAAGTCTGGAACCGTGGCTGGGAATGGTATTGTCAACTATGGGACATGACAGCATCTGGGGTGGTGACAGCCCTTGAAGCGTCTCCGTCATATACCGTTAAAGCAGCCACATCTGCCGAGCGAATCGCTTCAGTTCAGGCTGATTTTCGCTTCATTTACATGATGCGAAACCCTCTGGAACGGGTAGAGTCTGCCTTCTACCACAACTACTATCGAGATGGGGAAAAGAAACATGATTCACAGGAAGATGCTTTCAAATCCCTACTACCAAAGACCATTGGTGTATCCAAATATGCGGAAAACATCAAGGAATATTATCAAAGATTTTCTTCTGAGAGTATTCTTTTGCTGCAACTCGAAGATCTGAAGCACAATCCGACTCAAATGATGAGAAGAATCTGTCAATTTTTAGAAATTGATGATGCTTATCAGTTTGCAGATTTGAACAAGGTCCATAACCGCAGAAACAGCTACCGAGAGGATACGACTTGGAGAAAGCTCACACAAATCAAGCAACTTAAATCTCTAGCCAACTTGGTGCCCGAGTCGTATAAAACGGGATTACGTACTCTGTTGAGTCAGCCTCCCAAAGATAGCAAGAATGTCCCTCCCAGCCTGACTGAGCAGCAAAAAGAACTGATTAAACAGGAACTAAAAGACGATTTGAAGCAGCTAAGCTTGGATTATGGCGTGGATATAAGTAAGTGGGGAATTCATCTCTAGCGCACCTTGGCGATCGCTTTACCTACACGGCTTTGCCTAAACGGCTTTACCTACTCTGCGGTTGTTGCACCGCTGGTTTGAGCGATGGTTTCGCGGATGCGAGGGAGAGAGAGAAATTCTTCGGCTTTGGCCATGAGGCGATCGCCCCAAAGGTTTTCGCGCAAGAACTCTGGATCACCATAGCGATCATCGATCCGTAGGGCCGCTTCGCCCATCCGTAGCGCCTGCTCCCGATCGCCACGAGCGTAGAGGGCCACGGCGATCGCCAGTTGAGGTTCAGCTTCCTCGTTAGCAATGTCTACCGCTTCTTGCCACTTCGCGACAGCACCTTCTATGTCGCCCTGTTCGTAGAGCACGAGGCCAATATTGTTGACTGCTGGCCAAAATTCAGATTCCAGCTCCATCGCCTTTTCATACTCGGCGATCGCCTCTGCAAATTGCCCTTGCATATAGTGAGCATTGCCCAAGTCAAATCTAGCCCCCGGCAAATTAGGCTCGATGGCGAGACCCGATTGCAAATATCGCACCGATTCTGAATACTGTTGCTGACGAAAATAAGCCGACCCTAAAGCAAACAAAACTGCTGAATTTTCCCGATCTAAAATTTGCGCTCGCCGCAGGGCTCTAATGCCCTCATCATTATCTCCGAGCTGCAAATGAAGACTTCCTAGCAGCGACCAAACCTGAGCATTATCGGGAACTAGCTGAGTGGCCAACTGGGCTCTGGGGAGGGCTAATTCAAACTGCTGGAACTGTGCCAGCTGAGCTGCCTCCTGAGCCAAACCTAGCCCCTGCTGCTCCAGTTTGTCTGGGTCAAGTTGCAGAACATGAGGCACTAACGCCTGACTGTAAGCGGGCTGAGCCGCGCTCCATAGACCCAATACAGCCAAGATAGAGAGAAGAGACGTGCGTTTGGACACAGTACGTACAGCCTTCGAAAGTACAAAGGGTTTTCAAGCTAGCTTAGACGATCCTGGGTTCTATCGTGGCAAAAAACTATTGGAATGGCTAGGGTCATTCTTCATCCGGCGATGAATCCAAATCCGGCAAATCCAAGGGAGGGGATAAACCAGCGTCTTGACTCCTCGCCTCTAAACTAGCTTTCGCGTTTCGCCGCAGCATATCCGGTTTAATTCGGCGTAGCGCTGAGGCGGGAAAGCGCTGATTCCAGTCTGCGTCGGAGAGAACAGCAATTTCCTTCAGCGTTGGTGCCACATTCCAAGGATAGGGTTGAAAGTCGGTGGCGTCGGTCTCTTGGGCAAAACGCTGGTTCCAAGGGCACACGTCTTGGCAAATGTCGCAGCCTGCGATCCAGCCTTGCAGATGGGGGGCGATCGCCTCTGGCAGGCTTTCCTGCCGATTTTCGATAGTGTGATAGGCAATGCAGCGGTTGGCATCGACGACAAAGGGTTGGGTGATTGCCTGGGTGGGGCAAGCTTCTAAGCAGCGGGTACAAGTACCGCAGTGTTGAGTATGGGGGCGATCGGGCGGCAGATCTAGGTTGGTTAAAATTTCTCCCAAAAAAACCCAGGAGCCATATTCGCGGGTAATCACATTGCTGTTTTTGGCAATCCAACCAATTCCGGCTCGTTCGGCCCAAACTTTATCTTGAACCGGGCCTGTATCCGCGTAGTAGCGAGCTTGAATCGATTCGCCTTGAGATTCTAGCCAGGTTGCCAATGCCTTGAGTTTTTTGTGCAAAATTCGGTGATAGTCTCGCCCCCAGCCATAGCGAGAAATTTTGGCGTATTGGTCGCCGGTTGGGCGTTCTGCTGCCGTGTAATAGTTAAGCGCAACACAAATCAGCGATCGCACCTCAGGCATAACTTGCAAAATATCTTGCCGCCTTGGGTTTTCCATCCAGGCCATATCCGCATGGTATCCCTGCTGGAGCCAGTGCTGCAGAGAGCTTGGATCTGTTGTGGTATCAGGCGCTGCATCGGGATACACAGCAGCAATTCCCACTTTGTGAAAGCCTAACTCGATTGCCTTCTGTTTGATCTGTTCGCTATCCATTCCGTGGCATCACGTTAATCTCTTCACGTTAATCTCTTCGCGTTGGTTTCTCTATCTCTATCCGTGGTCAATTCCTTTCTAACGTTAGGACAAAATATTTCTCTCGGGGCAGGTACAAGATTGAACAACCCAGTATGGTCGGTTTAGGTAACCCCGCTGAGGAGAGAACCGTGAAATTGGTAACGAAAATGGCTCATGCAGCCGCGCCCGAACAGGCCGATGAACAAGCCGTTTCAGGGACAACGGAAGCAGTGATTCTGCAATATTTTGAGACTCTCAACAGCGGAGAGTTTCAAGCCACGGCAGCTTTGTTTGCTGAAGATGGGGTGATGCATCCGCCGTTTGAGTCTGGGATCGCTGGTCCTGAGGCGATCGCCCAGTATCTCGACAAAGAAGCTCAAGGGATACAGCTTGAGCCTCGCGAAGGTCTGGTTGAAATCCTAGAAACGGGAGAGACCCAGGTTCACGTCTCTGGTAAGGTGCAAACCGCTCTCTTTGGTGTCAATGTAAGCTGGTTGTTTGTGTTAGCAACCTCCCCAGTCCAAATTTCCTCTGTGCGTGTGAAGCTGCTTGCATCTCCTCAAGAGCTGCTGAACCTAAAACGGTAAGACTGGGAGCCAGAACTCTAAAGTCCATCCACAGCCACGACAGCCCACCCACAGCCACGACTCCTGAATCGGTGGTGCAATCAGCCCTACTTTTGAGGTGTGGCTAGAGTTATGATGGCTGGGACTATGGATAGGCAAGCTGGGACATTGAGGCATTGAAGAAGTACTGGCGGGAAGCGCTGGCAGTGGCTCAGCGGATCATGATAGAACTGCTGCACCGGAAGCGATCGCTCGTATTTTGGACGATCTTTCCGATTTCGGTTTTGATGCTCAACGGCTACATCTGGGCCGAACAGGGGCAAATCTCTACGGCAGCAGCTTTCGAGCGGGCCGCACCGGCCACATTGGTGGGGGCAGCCCTATTTTTTAGCTGTCTGGGGGGCACGATGGCCACCCTGATCTCTGAGCGAGAGCAACGAACGCTAAAACGGCTGTTTATTTCACCTCTGAGCGGAATTTCGTACTTTTTTGGCATTTTTTTAGCCTATGGTGGCATCGGCCTGGGTCAAACATTGCTGGTATATGCGATCGCCACCCTACTAGGCGCACAATTTAGCGGCTCAGTCTTGCTGGTAATTTTGATTATTTTGCTCAGCATGCTGGGCTATGTGGGCCTTGGCTTTATTTTGGGCACTCAGTTTGCCCGCCGCCCCGAAGATATGAATGCCTTAGTAGCAGCCTTTGGTGTGCCACTCTTGATCCTGGGAGGAGCCTTTTTGCCGACGAGCATTCTGCCAGATTCGCTGCTCAACTTTGCGGTCTGGAACCCGATCTATCACATGAATGAAGCCCTAACTCAGGCTTCAACGCCCGGAATAGAAGCGGCCAGTAGGACTCACGTTTGGATTTTAGTTGGGTTTACGGGGTTAATGGTTGTCGGGGGATGGCTATCTTACCGCCGCATGATTGAGCTGGAAAGGAGACTTTAAAACCTGTGCTGCGTATCGAGCAATTAAACAAAGTCTATGGTAATCGTCCTGTTTTACAGGATCTGAGCTTATCTGTCCCCTCAGGAGAAGTTTATGGATTGCTGGGACCCAACGGGGCAGGCAAAACCACAACGATCAACATTATTTGCAACCTGTTGAAGGCAGACAGCGGCAAGGTCAAAATCAACGGTCAACTGCTTTGCGAAGCAACCAAAACGCTAATTGGCGTTGCGCCTCAGGATAACCTGCTCTACCGCAGTCTCACCTGCACCGAAAACTTAGACTTTTTTGCCCGTCTCTATGGCCTCTCCCGCACCGAGCGCAAAAGTCAGGTTCGAATTTGTTTAGAAGCGGTCAATCTCACCGATCGGGCGACTAGTCCGGTCCATACGCTGAGTGGCGGTATGCAACGGCGGTTGAGCATGGCGATCGCCCTAGTTCACAATCCCAAACTAGTGATTTTGGATGAGCCCACGACGGGTTTAGATATCGAAGCCCGCTACGAAATTTGGGAGTTGATCCGCAAATTTAAGCAGCAGGGCATCACCACCCTTCTGACCACCCACCTGCTCGAAGAAGCTGAACGGTTATGTCAGCGCATTGGCATTCTCAAAGGCGGCAGCCTGATCGCCGAAGGCACCCTGGACGAACTGCGGCAGCGCATCCCCGCCCAAGAGATCGTCATTGTCCATACGACGGATGAACCTGGGGCGATCGCCTGCGCCCGTGCCTGCGGGTTTACCCCCCGACGATATGGCAGCGACTTAGCCTTCTGGCTCCCCGAGCCTCTAGAGCTAAAGGAAATTCTCAATCGCTTTGATGGCATTTCGATTGACACCCTGGCCCGCCAGCCCGTTCGGCTAGAGCATATCTACATGGAGCTGACGCAGCCCGAAATCAGCCGTGAGTTTTTTGTTCCTGAAGAAATTCCCGATCCCTGGATATTAGATTTTCGGGAAGATCTGATCGATTCCAAGCCAAATTAGGGAAATTTAAGGATTTGGGACCTGATTGGAACCTGATTGGAACCCTAGAAAACTTGTCATCGGAGCCAGAGATGAAGCTTAAAACTGTTGTAGCTGCTTTATTTTTAGCTATTTTTTGTTTCGTTGCGCCTGCCAATGCCGTCAACTCAGACCACGTGACTCAGCTGCTAGAAAGCCGGATTTGTATCCGCTGCGACCTGCGTGGGGCAGATCTCCATCAGGCAGATTTACGAGGCGTCAACTTGACTAGAGCAGATTTAAGCCAGTCAGACTTGCGGGAGGCAAATCTAGCGGCAGCCAATCTCCTCGATGCCAACCTACGAAACGCCAATCTAGAGGGAGCCGATCTATTGGTGACGAATCTGGTTGGTGCAAACCTACGGCACGCCTCTCTCCTACAGAGCCAGGTTGATACCGCTCGGATTTGCAACACGATCGCCCCTGATGGCACCAAGCTGGATTGGGACTGTGAGGATGGCCTCCCGTCTGGGGAAGAAATTACCCTAGACGAAGATGTGGAGCTAAACGAAATCTTGGCAGCACCAGAGGCGGAGGCTGTTCCAGAGGAGGCCGTTCTAGAGGGGGCTGTTCCGGAAATCGATCCGGAAATCGCTCCCGAAACAGAGCCTGAGTCTCAAGAGTGACGAGTTTCGCTAGCAACCACTGCTTTGACTTCATCTAGGTCAATCTCAAAGCGGCTGGCGATCGCCTCCAACACCGTCACCTCCTCTGCAACCATCTCTTCGCTGGTATGGGCAATCCGATAACACTGAGCCAGCAGCGGCACGGCAAAGTCGGGATTGAGCTGATCGAGCAGGGCTGTTAGTGGTTTAGGAGCTTTAAGGTGAGCGGCGATCGCCTTCAACGAGTCTGGATTGATCTGCAGCTTCTTGAGGTTGGGCAGAATGTCTTCCCAGGTTTTGTCAGGATAGCGAGCCAGCACCATGTGAACCAACACCTGATCCATCAGAGCCTGCTGCGAAATCGCCACTTCCAGATAGCGATCGCTTTCCTCCTGAATCGTTTGCAACGTTGCTTCAGGTGGCTCTAGGTCAGGATTTTCTAACTTCGCTTCATAAAATCGGCAAGCCGCATAGCCCAACGCATACAGCATCGTGGCATTTGTACTGGAGCCAATCATCGCCCCCGCCATTGGCACATTGCGGAGGAAACCCAGTCCGGCCCGCAAGGCTTTACTCCCACCTAAAGCCAGACCAAAGATACCCAAAACTTCTCCCTTACGATCGGGCGCATTCAAGTCCATGCCGTAGGCAGCGGCAATTTGGTAGACCATTTCGGTCTGAAGTGCAGTCGTTGCAGCCAGATCAACTGCCAACAGAGCTGCCGCTACGCCTGGTAAAATGCTGCTGACAAAGCCAATCCCACCGGCGTGCATGGCTTTTTTGACCATGATGCGGTGGGAAATCTGGCTGGGGGAATCATCGGGATATTTTTGCTGCAGCTTCCTAACTTCTTGCTCTGCTTTGTTGAGGTCAACGCGATCGCTCAAGTTGGTCAGCCAGTCGAGTCTCAATACCCCAGACGTGCGGCGAATAATGGGATTGCGGGAAACCACAGTGACAGCTTTTCCAGCGCTAGCAGCGGTTTGTTCGGCCCACTGATGGGTCTGCTGTCCGGCAGTTGCGCCAAACTGTTGGGTGGCTTCCAGCACGCTCTGCCCCGTCTGAGTTGCCGCCTGACCCAGAAAGTCACCAATCACCGTTGCGGTTTCGACAGCAGCCTTTCCAGTTTGGGCGGTGGTGTTGACGATCGCCTGCCCAATCCCTTCTGCAGTTTCAACCACATTTTTCCCAGACTGCATCGCCGTGTGGCTCATAGAAGCCCCTACCCCGGCAGCCGTATCCACCAAGGCACGGCTCGATTGTGCCGCTGTGTAGCTCAACACCGCACCAAAGTCGGTCACAGACTTGAATAGGGAAAAGTCTTGAGAGTCTTGACGTTGAGCTTGCGGATCTTTCCCAGGTTGAGAAGTAGCCGGATCGGCAGCGGGGGACAGATCAGAGGGTTGAGAGTTGGGACGAGAAGAAGTCATTAGTTGACCGCCAGAGCAACACCAGAATAAAAAAGAAGCAAAAAATTTGGGTGATTAGTAGGCGATTAGTATAGGTTCAGCGCTGGGGCAATCAGCAGCATGGTGGCTCCAACCGCCACAAAGGAAAGCGTGACCCAAAAGAAAATTCCCATAGAGATTTAAAACAAATCGGTATATCTTTAAGCGAACCAGTTTTGCAGCTTGAATTCATCTTTCTAGAGAGGCAAGCGAGATAGCTCTTTGGGAGTTGTTTGCAAAGACTAATCCCTCAAACGACTTCTGCGCTCAGCGCCAAGAGCTTGCTATCCAAACTACCGACACCAGCCCAGTCGCAGGGTAAACTGGTGAAATTGACTGAATTTTTCAGCTTTGGTATTCGTATTCAGCTTGGGGTGGTATGGCGACGTTTTTGTTAGAAGTTGGCACTGAAGAATTGCCCGCAACTTTTGTCGATGAGGCACTGGCGCAGTGGCGATCGCGAATTCCGGCCAGCCTGACTGAGCATTTTTTGACGCCTGAATCGGTAGATCTGTATGGCACGCCCCGACGGCTAGCGATTTTGATTCAAGGCTTACCCGATCGACAAGCTGATCGAGAGGAAGAAGTAAAAGGCCCTCCCGCTCAAGCGGCGTTTAAGGATGGCAAGCCCACCAAGGCTGCAGAAGGGTTTGCGCGATCGCGGGGTGTCTCCCTCGCCGATCTAGAAGTGCGATCCACCGATAAAGGTGAGTTTATTTTCGTCTTGCAAAAGATTGCAGGCCGTCCGACCACCGAGATTTTGCGAGAGCTCATCCCCGATTGGATTTTAAACCTGGAAGGGAAGCGGTTTATGCGGTGGGGCGATGGTGATATTCGCTTTCCCCGCCCGATTCGGTGGCTGGTGACACTGCTCGATACTGAAGTGCTGCCCGTCACGCTGGTCAGTGGCTCCGAGACCTGCACGAGCGATCGCCTATCCCAGGGCCATCGGGTCCTCTCTCCCGGCCCCATTTCGATTGCGACGGCCTCAGACTATTTAGAAAATCTCCGTTCCGCCTCAATTGAAGTAGATCCGGCTCAGCGTCGGGTTGCCATTGAGCAGCAGGTTAAAGCCGCCGCTGAGGCAGTGGGAGGCACAGCCGCCATCTCACCCGATCTGCTCACCGAAGTCACAAACCTGACAGAATGGCCCTCTGCTGTCATTGGCAAGTTTGATCCTGAGTTTTTGGAGCTGCCCTCCGAAGTGATCGTGACGGAGATGGAAAGCCATCAACGGTATTTCTCAGTATTCAAGGCAGAAAAATCCAAGGCAGAAAAATCTTCAGAACTGTTGCCCCACTTCATCACGATTTCCAATGGCGATCCAGCCAAAGCAGAGATTATCGCCGCTGGAAATGAGCGGGTGATCCGGGCGCGCCTCGCGGATGGGAAGTTTTTCTACGACGCCGATCGCAAGATTGCCCTGGAAGACTACCTACCTCGACTGGAAACCGTCACCTTCCAACAAGATCTAGGCTCGATGCGAGCAAAAGCTAATCGCATTGTTCGGTTTGCCAACCACATCGCCGATCAGCTTCAGGTCGATGACACGACGCGGGCCGATATTCAGCGAGCTGCACTGCTCTGTAAGGCCGATTTGGTGACGCAGATGGTGGGCGAGTTTCCTGAACTACAAGGCGTCATGGGCCAAAAATATGCCCGTTCCAGCGGTGAATCGGACGCCGTCGCCGATGCCATTTTTGAGCATTATCTTCCCCGGGGCGCAGGGGATCAGCTGCCCCAAACCCTGGTGGGGCAAGTCGTTGGCATGGCCGATCGGCTTGATACGCTGGTAGGCATTTTTAGCCTGGGGATGATTCCCTCTGGATCGTCCGATCCCTTTGCGCTGCGTCGGGCTGCCAATGCCATTGTGAATGTGGCCTGGACTGCCGATCTGGCGCTGAATTTGCAGCAGTTGGTCGATCAGGTCGTGAGTGATTTTGTCAGCGATCATCCCTTTGGCGATCGCGACTATGCGCCACTGCCCAAACAACTGGAAGACTTCTTCCTGCAGCGCATTCGCACTCTGCTCCAAGAAGACCATCACATCGCTTACGACTTGGTCAACGCGGTCTTGGGTGAGAACGATCCTGAGTACACCGAGCGGGCATTGGTGAGCTTACTAGATGTACGCGATCGCGCCCAGTTCCTCAAAACCATCCGCGAAAACGGCACCCTCGATCGCATCTATGAAACTGTAAACCGAGCATCGCGACTAGCGGCCCAAGGCGATTTAGACACAACCCAGCTTGATCCCGCCGCAGTCGTGCAGCCCGATCGGTTCCAGCAACCTTCTGAGCAAGCCTTCTATGATGCGTTAGTGCAGATGGTGCCCAAAACGACAGCCGCCCAGGCCGATCGCAACTACCAAAAACTGGTAGATGCCCTGGCAGAGATTGCCCCCGTGGTCAGCAACTTCTTTGATGGCCCCGAAAGCGTCATGGTGATGGACAGCGATCCTGACATCCGACGCAATCGCCTCAACTTGATCGGACTGTTGCGAAACCATGCTCGCGTTCTGGCAGATTTTGGTGCGATTGTGAAAAGTTAGGGCCAGCAGGGCGTTAGGATAAGGATCGCTCTATTTCATATTTCATCGCTCTACTTCGGAATTGCACCGCCAGGAAAACGGTATGTCCAACGCCTATGTGATCGGTCTGGGAAAGTCGGGGATTTCTGCAGCCCGATTGCTGAAGCGATCCGGCTGGGAGGTCACAGTCAGCGATCGCAACTACGCAGATACCCTGCTGCCAATCCAGGCTGAGCTTGCCGCAGAAGGAATTACGGTACAGCTCGGGCATACCTTTGAGCCTGATCCAACCCTGGTGCAGCGGGTTGTCGTGAGTCCGGGAGTCCGCTGGGATCTGCCGGGACTCGTCACCGCCAAAAGCATGGGCATTGAGGTGATGGGCGAGATGGAGTTGGCATGGAAATCGCTCCAAAACCGTCCGTGGGTCGGAGTCACTGGCACCAACGGCAAAACTACCACCACCGCGCTGATTGCAGCCATCTTTGCGGCGGCTGGGTTTCGGGCTCCTGCTTGCGGCAATATCGGCTACGCGGCCTGCGAGTTGGCCATGAGCAATCCGCCCCCCGATTGGGTAATTGCCGAACTCAGCAGCTACCAGATTGAAGCATCCTCTAGCGTTGCGCCCCAGGTAGGCGTCTGGACCACTTTCACCCCCGATCACTTAGAGCGACACGGCACCCTCGACTACTACTACGAGATCAAAGCCCACCTCCTCCGTCAATCGCAGTGGCAAGTCTTTAATGGTGATGATCCCTACTTAAGGAAGGTCGCTAGCCGCTGGCCTGAAGCGCACTGGACCAGCATTCACGGCAAAGACCACCTAGTCGATCGCCCAGATTGGGGCACCTACCTACACAAAGATTGGGTTATTTCCCAAGGCGAGCCGATTATCCAGGCATCTCTGCTGCGAATGGCAGGACAGCACAACCTCCAGAATCTACTCATGGCGGTTGCGGCGTCTCGACTGGCTGGAATTAATAAAGATGCGATCGCCCAAGCCATTGCCAACTTTCCAGGAGTGCCTCACCGTCTGGAGCAGATCGTCAACTGGCGGGGCATCGACTTTATCAACGACAGCAAAGCCACCAATTACGATGCTGCAGAAGTGGGGCTGATGGCCGTTGCCGCTCCGGTCATCCTGATTGCCGGGGGAGAGGCCAAAGCCGGAGACGATACGGCATGGCTGCAAGCGATTCAGTCTAGAGCCGCCGCCGTTTTACTGATCGGAGATGCGGCTCCTGCCTTTGCTCAACGCCTCAAGCAAGCAGGCTACGAGGCTTACGAAATCGTAGAGACAATAGATCGGGCTGTGAGCAGAGGTGCAGAACTCGCCCAACAGCAGCAAGCTAAATCAGTTTTGCTCTCTCCCGCCTGCGCCAGCTTTGACCAATACCGCAGCTTTGAGCATCGGGGCGAACATTTCCGCCAGCTTTGCCTAGAATACTGTAAGTGATTGCAGCAATATTTCTTAAAGATAGTGTTTAGCTCGTAGCCAGCGATACCCAATTTCAGGGCGATCGCGCTATAACTTGATGAGGATTCTGTAGCAGATCTTGATGCCTTCGATATGCCTTCGATCGCTACAAACTAGCGGACAGCCTTTTCTATCAAGAGAGAAATTTTATTCCATGTCAGATGACGCCAATCATTCATCCCGGCATCAGGTTGTGATCGTGGGGGGTGGCTTTGGGGGACTATATGCTGCTAAAGCGCTGTGCCGTACCCCAGTCGACATCACCTTGATCGACAAACGCAACTTTCACCTCTTCCAGCCGCTACTGTACCAGGTTGCGACCGGGCGACTATCTCCCGGAGACATTTCTTCACCGTTGCGGGCCGTCCTCAGCCACAGCAAAAATACCAAAGTTGTGATGGACGAGGTGACAGACATCGATCCCGAACAGCGTCAGGTCAAGCTTCGAGAGGGCACTTTGGCCTACGACACGCTGATTGTCGCCACGGGAGTCAGTCACCACTACTTTGGGAAAGATTGGGGCGCGCTGGCTCCTGGCCTGAAGACGATTGAAGATGCGGTGGAAATGAGACGGCGGATTTTTCTGGCGTTTGAATCTGCCGAGAAAGAAACTGATCCGGTCAAGCGACAAGCATGGCTGACGTTTGTAGTGGTAGGTGGCGGGCCAACAGGTGTCGAGCTAGCGGGTGCTTTGGCTGAGCTGGCCTATCACACTCTCAAGCAAGACTTCCGCAATATCGATACTTCCGAAACCCGCATTCTCTTACTAGAAGGGATGGATCGCGTCTTGCCGCCCTATCCACCCGAGCTGTCCGCAGAGGCAGCCACATCGCTTCAAAAGCTGGGGGTGATTGTCCAAACTCAGACCCTTGTCACCGATATTGACGACCAAACGGTGACATTTCGGCAGGGCGATCGCACCGACCAGATCCCTACCCGCACGATCTTGTGGGCGGCGGGGGTAAAAGCCTCTGGGATGAGCCAGGTTTTGGCAGAGCGCACCGGAGCCAGCCTCGATCGGGTGGGCCGTGTGATGGTGGAACCCGACCTCAGCTTGCCCAACCATCCCAACATCTTGGTGCTTGGGGACTTGGCCCACTACACCCACCAAGGCGGCACACCCCTGCCCGGAATTGCGGCAGTCGCAATGCAGCAGGGTAGCTATGCCGCCAAACTGATTCGCACCCGCCTACGGCAGCAGACTCTGCCTGCCTTCCGATACTCCGATGGTGGCAGTATGGCTGTGATTGGCCGTCATGCAGCCGTGGCCAACTTGGGCAAAGTCAAGCTGTCAGGCATGTTGGCCTGGTTCATTTGGGTTTTTGTCCACATCTACTACCTGATCGAGTTCGACAATAAGCTGCTGGTGATGATTCAGTGGGGTTGGCACTACGTGACGGGCAAACAAGGATCTCGCTTGATCACGGGGAAAGATGCCATTCTGGCCAGCAATCCACCAGACACCCCTATTCCTAAGCCGTCAGATCAAGCCGTCACGCTTTCTTGAGGTTTTCAGGTTCTCAGCTGATCCTCATCTGGGTAGGCAAATTTAGTGGAAAGATGGGTGGAATCATTGACTCGATAAAGGACACCCATTTGCCTTGGTTAGTCTCAATCGTTTGATTGTTTTCACCCGCTATCCTGTCCCAGGCCAAACTAAAACTCGTCTGATCCCGGCGCTAGGAGCTGAAGGGGCCGCAACGTTGCAGCGTCAGATGACCGAGCACACGCTGTTGGCGGTCCAAAATCTCCTGGTAGATTCGTCTATCTCGGCAGAGATTCGCTATACAATTCGCACCTCTGGCTGCTCCTCTGAGCAAGATCAGCTTGCTCTCATGCAGGCTTGGCTGGGCACAGCTTGGCATTATCAGCCGCAGGGCGATGGAGATCTAGGCGATCGCATGGCCCAAGGCTTCGCATCTGCATTTACGGCAGGAGCGCAGCGCATCGTCACAATTGGGATTGATTGCCCAGAACTCAATGCAGCTCGAATGCGGCAGGCATTTCAGGCTCTCCAAACACATGATCTGGTTTTGGGGCCTGCCACCGATGGCGGATACTATCTCATCGGCCTGAGTCGCTTTATTCCAGAACTCTTTGTCGATGTGGATTGGGGGACGGGGGCCGTGTTGCCGCAAACGGTGGCGATCGCCCAGTCCCTCAACCTCTCCATCGCCTACCTAGACCTGCTCACAGATGTGGATCATCCTGAAGACTTGATGGTGTGGGAACGGGCGATCGCCGCCAAGCAAAGCTCCCCCCGTCCCCATCCTCAGCCATGAGAGAAAAAATCTCTGTGATCATTCCGGTTCTCAACGAAGCTCACCAAGTTCAACGAGTTCTAGCCCCCCTCAAGGTTGTTTCCGATCTGGAAGTGATCGTTGTGGATGGTGGCAGTCATGATCAAACCGTGGAGCGCGCCAAGGCGATGGGCGTCACCGTCACCTCATCCCGACCAGGCCGAGCCCGCCAGATGAACCAAGGGGCAAAGTTGGCAACAGGTGATATCTTGCTGTTTCTCCATGCTGACACCCGTCTCCCAGAAGGGTTTACAGCCTCTGTGCGACAGGCACTTAGCCAGCCTAACGCGATCGCCGGAGCCTTTGAACTCAAGATTGATAGCCCACATCCCGGACTGCGACTCGTGGAATGGGGCGTGAAGTGGCGATCGCGCTTATTTCAATTACCCTACGGCGACCAAGTCATTTTTCTGAAAGCCGCCACTTTTCACCAACTCGAAGGATTTCCTGATTTGCCGATCATGGAAGACTTTGAGCTGGTTCGCCGTCTCAAACTGCTGGGCCAAATTGTAATTGTCTCGCAATCCGTACTCACGTCCAATCGCAGATGGTCGAAGCTAGGGATCCTACAAACCACCCTGCTCAACCAGCTGATTATCATTGGCTATTTTCTGGGGGTTGATCCGGGGCAACTGGCTCGCTGGTATCGGGGGCGATCGCCCTTCAACTCCAGATTTCCCACAAAAAAAAGGGACTGAAGATTCAGCCCCTTAGCATCCCAATTCTTTAATTGATCTTTCGTTAGACCAACTTCAGATCAGGATATTCGGTTAACATATCTTCTGCCGAGAGGGTGTCACCCTCAGCCTGGGGAGTCCAGAGAACTTCTAGAGCCACGAGCTGTTCACTTGGAACGGCACCCAGTTGACCCAAGGCTCGACGCAGCCCCTGAGAATCGTTGATTTCCGGCAGTTGCAGCTTTCCTTGCGCCGCAACCAAGAGCGTTACCACAATATATTCACCGGGCTGCTCGGGCACGTTGGCCTGAGCCAAGTCACCACCCGCCGCAGATAAAGCTTCTCGACGAGCAGCCTGCTTGAGCTGGCGGTTGACATTAGACAGTGTCTCTTCGCTAAACTTGCTGCGCTCCGCCAAAGCCAGACGATTAAACTGGGATTCGGCTGCTTCCAAACGAGCTTGCTGAGTCGCAGAGCCAGCATAGACCCAATACTCGGGGTGGCGCAACATCGACAGCGTGGTCTCTTGCAAAACCTGGGCGAGGCCCTCAGACGACCCGGTATCGGCATTTTGAGCGATCCGGTCGAGGTCCGTCTGCAGAGTCCGAGCGCCAGCCAACAGGCCAACCTGTAGTTTGGCCACCGACAGGGACGGAGAGGCCGTGCTGTAGCCTAAGTTGCCGTCTCCATCCTGAGCATTGCGGAAGCTTCTAACCAGGAAGTTGGCGATTGAAATAAAGATCAAAACGGTGAAGATCCCACCAAAGCCGCCCCCAAACCCAAAGATCGGGATGAGGAAGGGAAATCCAAATCCGCCACCACCGGGGTAGTATCCGCGGCTGGGAGGTGCATAGGTGCGGCTGGGAGCTGAGTAGGAGCGAGGTGCTCTAAAGCTGCCACCCCCAATTCGGCCTCCGCCTCTGGCTGCCAACGCGCCATCTGCATGGCTGAAGGCCAGCATAAAGACAAGCCCTATAACCAGAAGGGGTTTGACTAGGGGTTTAATCAGGGCAAAGAGTTTTTTGTGCATAGCATTGCCTATTCGAGCTTACTGAAGGACTGGGGCCAAGGGTTTGGGAATGAGGAATCGGAATACCGCAATCTGTCTGTAAATCACCCTACAAATCACAATCCAATCCGCTGCCACTCAAACGCCCATCGCCTCATACCCGTTGCCCACTGTGAAATCTGACTGATGGTTTACTAAACGTTACAATCGAGTGTCTTACCTATACTGTACCGTTTTCGCTGAGCTGAAGGGTGTTAGCTTAAGACAGATTTTAGAGAAATTCCCGTACACCCGACCGTATTTACTCGCTCGGAACTAGGGTATCGGCATTGGAGTATCGGTATTGGAGTATCGGCATTAAGGCTTTAGCATGAGGTTCCAGAATGAGGCTAAAGCAGCATTAGAGTGAAGATCATCCTCCCCCGACGATGGTGACAATTTCCAGGCGATCGCCCGACTGAATCATCGTATCCAGCCAAAACTGCCGATGCAGGATCTCGCCGTTGTACTCGACTGCGACCAGACGGGGATTCATTCCCATCCGCTCCAAGAGTTCTGGCAGGCGTGTATTCGGTGGACAGGTTTGCGACTCGCCGTTTACCTGTAGCGTAACCAGGGCTTCTGTTTCAGACAAATCTGTTTTAGACGAATCTATTTCAGACGAATTAGACATGGGATGAGTAACTCTGCACGGCACGGGCTCGATTGGCCTGAACACGAGCCAATTGAGAGACAAAATACTGGGTGACAAGGGTAGCTTGTTCTGCCTGCATGATGGCGCGAACGACGGCAACCCGCTCTGCACCTGCGGATAGAACCTCATTGAGGTTATCAGGATCTACGCCGCCAATTGCAAACCAGGGAATCGTAGCATGTTCGACCGCATGCCGAACGTAGTCTAGCCCCACAGATGCCCGTCCAGCCTTGGTGGGCGTTTCATACACAGGCCCCACCCCCACATAGTCTGCACCTTCTTGGATGGCGCGCTGTAGATCGTCTGGGCTGTGGGTAGAGCGCCCGATGATGCGGTGAGAACCCAAGAGCTGGCGGGCGATCGCCACCGGAACATCTTGCTGCCCTAAATGGACACCATCCGCCTCTACTGCCAAAGCCAAATCGATCCGGTCATTGAGAATAAACAACGCCTCATAGCGGTGACAGAGCTGTTTTAGCTTTTCTGCCGTTTTCATCCGCGTGACATCGTCTGCCTCTTTATCGCGGTATTGCAGCAGCGTCAAACCACCCTGTAGCGCCGCCTCGACAGTAGCAAACAAGTTATCGGAGGGAGACGTAACCAGATAAAGGTGCGATCGCACTAGCTTTTGATGGCGTTGATGCCCCATTAAGCTACTCTCTAGGGTGTAAACCTGGTAGCGCATTTTTTTACAAGCGGCTGCCATGTCTACCCGATATACTTTGCTGTACTCTTCCAGCACTCGCAGCGCTTCCTGCACCCGGCAAAAGTTGGCCTGCAGCACTTGGGTCAAATTAGCGCGCCGCTGCTCTTGGGGATGGGTGAGGTCTGTGCCTGGATCGCCTGGCGTATCGCGAGCCGCCCGAATTTCCCGCGTATGCCAGATAGCCAACTCCTGCCGCAGGTTTTTGCACTCCTCCGTCAGTTGAGCCTGGTTGAGGCCAAAGCGACACCATTCTTCAATAATTCTCAATCCCTCACGGGCCCGGTCTAAGTTGGCATCTAAGATCCGGTACACTGCGGACTCAGGTTGTCCATGCTGGCTATACATCTCACCCATCAGAACATCCCCGCTTGTAGTTCAATATCTAGGGACTACATTTCTCCTCAGCCTCATCCTAGCAGCCTACTTTGCTCGAGTTTTGATCCATTGAGGTGACAGTGGCTCAAAACTCGCTAAAAAAATTTACGTTTGGATGTTCCTAAATTCCCAAAATCAGGCAAAATTTAGACCATCATTATTCATTGCTGCATCTCTACATCTGATCAGGGTCGCTGATCAATTTGGCTGATCAATTTTGCCTAGCTGCTTTCGAGTTGGATTTTTCATGTCTATGAAGTGCTTTTAGCAATTTTTTGGTGTCAGGAGTATAAGTTCATGAGTTCTCGTCACTTTCAGCATGGCCCGTCCCTCTTTTCAAAAATTTCTCAGGCAGCAGGTTTTGCAGCCTCATGGCTGTTATTTCCTCAGCCTGGAAGTGATGCGATCTTACCTAGGCACCAAAATTCTGGGCACCAAAATTTTGGGCTCAACTGGCGTCTGCTCTACTCGGCAGGGTTTAGCGCTGTGGTTTTGACAGGGTTGGGAAGTGCAGCGGCGATCGCCCAATCCCATCCGCCCCAAGCCCATCCTCAGTTTTTAGCGCAAGCAGAGTATTTAGCCCAAGCAGAGTCAACCGCATCTGTACAACTGCTGTTTATCAATCCCAGCATTGGCAACGACACCAGCGCAGACGGCAGCCAGCGATCGCCCTATAGAACCATCACGCAGGCCTTAGAAGCCGCCCAAGGCGATACAGTGCTGATGCTCGCGGCGGGGACCTACAGTGCGGAGAGTGGAGAGACGTTTCCGCTGGCTTTGAAACCGGGTATCACCTTGCAAGGCGATCCAACGAGTAAAGGACGGGGCATTGTGATTCGAGGGGGCGGTGAATTTCTGAGCCCGACATTTGCCAGTCAAAATGTGGCGGTCTTGGGAGTCGAGCGATCGAGTCTGATCGGCGTGACCGTAAGCAACCCAAATCCGCGTGGCTATGGTCTCTGGATTGAGTCGAGCAGCCCAACTATTTTGAATAGCACGTTCAGCCACAGCACCCATGACGGTATTTCGGTCACGGGCAACAGCGCCCCCACGATTCGCGGCAATGCATTCGCCCAAAACGGAGCCAACGGCATCACGATCTATGGCACCTCTCGCCCCGAAGTTCGAGATAACAGTTTTGAGCGCACTGGGTTTGGCATCAATGTAGCTCAAGATGCCGCTCCAGTAATTGTCGGCAATCGCATCACCAACAATCAGGATGGCATTGTGGTGCAGGCCAATGCGCGTCCCGTCCTGCAAGGCAATACGGTAGAAAACAATCAACGAGATGGCTTGGTGGCGATCGCCCAATCCTTTCCCAACCTCGGCACCGCCAATGCTCCCGGCGGGAACGTGTTTAGCGGCAACGGTCGGCACGATGTCAATGCGATCGCCCTCAGCCATGCCATTCCAGCCTTTGGCAATCAAATCACCGCAGGTCGCACAGCTGGCAATTTGGACCTAGCAGGAACCGCAACTCCACCTGCAACGGTAGCTAGCGCCCCACCAGCCGCAGTAGCCAACGCACCGACCTCTTCCCAACCCCGTGTCTTCAACACTGCGCTCACTGCTTCGACACCGCATCCGGTCAGTGAACTGCCCCCTACGGCGAGTAGCGCTCCCACTCAGATTTCAGCGACGGCCCTTCTGGCTCGGCCTCCTGCCCCAGCTCCCGTAGCCGCTGCGTCGTCCCAGCCAGCCGCCACCACACCAACAGATGCACCCATTCCAATTGCAGTCATTCCACCGCCAGCCCCGGCTAGCCCTCGTGCTCCCAGCCCAACGCCAACCTCAACTGCGATTAATATCCCTGTACCGCCCCCCGATTCTGCGGCTGTGCCTTCCCCTGCCCCACTTCGAGAAGTTGTCGTGACGCAGTCTTCGTCAGCCCCAAGCTCTCCAGCCCCGTCGGATCAGGCGATCGCCATCGAAATTCCAGTACCTGCACCCGAAGCAACCACCACGCCGCCACCCAGCCCCGCCAACACCGTAGCTCGCGCCCCCAATGCCCTTCCCAGCCCTAACCCCAACCTCTTACCTGTTCCAGGAACAGGTAACGATATCCCACTCGGCAATATTGCTGGCCTCCCCACCGTGAGCGTCTCCCGCGATGCATCGAGGCGGGCTGCTGGCAGTCCTCCTACGGCTCCCAACCGCGCAGCAGCATTGGGTTTACGCTACCGCGTTGTGGTTGAAGCCAATGATGAAAATGCCCAAGCCCAGGTTAGATCGCTAGTTCCAGGTGCCTTCCGAACCTATGCAAATGGCCGCACAATGATGCAAGTCGGTGCTTATAGCGATCGCTACAATGCCGATGAAACAGCCCAAATGCTCAACAGCAACGGCTTAAGAGCAATGGTGCAGCAAATTGATTAATACTTTTTGATAGCACTTTTCGCCCTTACCGCAGGTATTAACAAGTAGAGATTTTTCGCTCTCGCACCTTAGGGATAGGAGGTAAAGCAGAAATTTGGGGCAAGATTGAAGCAGTGCAGCCAAATTTTTGAGGTATGGGAACCGATCAGTCAATCGCTCGGAGCTTTATGGTGTTGAGTTTTGTCGCCGCAGGACTTCTAATCTCGGCACCTCAACACCGCAATCCTGCTGCGTCTACCTCGCTAGCGGCGGAAACCAGCCGTGGAGAAACTGAAGTTGTCTTGCCTGTTGCTTCACTGCAAGAAGCCTTGCGCCCCATCCACACGTCAAATCAAGCTCGCCTAGTGGTGAACTTGAGCGATCGCGAAGTCCATCTTTACATCAAAGATGAGCGACAGGGCAGCTACCCCCTCGCCGTTGGGCAAGCCGGATGGGAAACTCCCACTGGCACGTTTCGCGTAACGAACCTGCAGGCCGATCCAGTTTGGCAGCATCCCATCACCGGAGAAGTCGTAGCGGCTGGCCCCAACAATCCTCTAGGGTCGCACTGGATTGGATTTTGGTCAGACGAAGATACCCAGGTTGGGTTTCACGGCACCAACCAGGCTGATTTGATCGGGAGCGCCGTGTCTCACGGATGCTTGCGGATGCACAACGAAGACATTCAGGAGATATTTGAGCGCGTCGAAATTGGCACGCCAGTAGAGGTTCGTTCCTAGCCTCGCTCCACTCTATTTAGCTAGATAGAAGGTCAGCTAGAAGGCTCTTGCGACCTTAGGGTGGCTACTTTTTGGCTTCAGGCCGAGCTTCAAATTTGTAGGCGTAGGCTTGAAGCAAAGCGCTCACCTGGGTGACCACCTCATCTCCCGCATTTTTGCCAAGCACCTGCCGCTCTGGATAAAACTCTGGCTGATCTAGATTGCGGGCGATCGCCTCACTGACCTGTTGAGCAATCAACCCCTGTAGCTCTTCTTTGGCCCGGTTGCGCTGATATTCGGCTCCCTCCTCCGTGGTGGCATACAGAGGTGGCAGTCGATTGAGCGCGTAGGCAGCAATATCGCCTAAGTCAAGCGTGCAGTCACTGGTTGCTTCAATTTCGGCAACACGAGCGATCGCCTCCGTCAACGCCAGCTCTTCCATGACGTTAATAAACTGTTTGCGGGGCACTGCGACGACTTCCCCCGTGAGCAGGGCACCCATCAGCCGATCAAGAGCCATATACTCCTCGATTGAGAGCTCAGAGGCGGTGTCACAAATGCGACCCACTTCTGATTCCATCGCGGGTGTCAGGTAGCCGTCCTGTAGCGCCTGTTCGACAATTCTTTCGATACTCATAATGCCTTCCATTCTCTATGGCACCGTTCAAAGGGGCAAGCTTGCACTTTCCTTGCTTTAGTTTGCCCTAGAATCCGCAAATGGGACCCTTTGACCTCAGGATTCTTCAAATCTTTGCCCCAGACTTATACTTTGCTTTACTCAAACCCGTCATATCGCCAAGGGACTGGATCAATGGAAACACCGTGAACGAAAAGCCCCCAATGCAGATGGGGACCCGTAACAGCTCCAGTCGCTCCAACGGCCCCCAGCCGCTGACCAGGCTGCACCAAGTCGCCTTCCTGGACATCAATTCGGCTCAGGTGCAGATAGATGCTGGTTACGCCCTGCCCATGATCTAAGCCCACCGTATTGCCGTGCAGTCGGAATCCCTCTGATTCTCTTCCGACCAATACAACTCGACCTGCTGCCGGAGCAACGACTGGAGAGCCCACACCCCCACCATAATCTACACCCCGGTGGTAATAGTCTTGGGCAAAAACGCCATTGTAGTAGCGACGCACCCCATACTCTGAGGTGACAGGTCCCTGGTTGGGCCGCAGAAAAGGTCCGCTCCAGAGTTTTGCTGGGCTGACAATTTCTTTGAAGGCATCAACTCGGTCAAACTCATGGTCGGTGCCGTCGCTGCCACCGCCGCGTACGGTAATGCGTTGGGTGGGGAAGGCGCGATCGCGTAGCCCAACAGCCAAGTTCTGAGTCTGTCCACTCTGGCTGACCTGAATTTCCAAACGTCCTGTCCGGCTGAGAGGAGACGTGGGCAGCAAGGTCCGAAATCGACCATTGGCGATCGCAAACGCCGGATAGGTTTGCTGATTCATGACCACGCTCGGTGGCTCACTGCTGCCATCGGCCCCAACGATGACCGTGAGGGTGTCTCCCAGCTGCGGATTATTCGGCGACACCTGTACCTGAAAAGCCTGCGCAGGCAGTCCTACAATTGACATCAGCACAGCTCCCAAAACGATGCTGATGAAGGCTCGCCGCGACCATCGACGAGTCCAAATTGCCTCCAGCATAGACAGAAGAGACTCCAGTGTAGGCAAACGAGACAGCTTAGACGCGGTGAAGCGAGATCTCGGAGGGGTCGTCATGACAGGTTCACAAGTCAGTGCTATTGAGATGTCAGACTAACATCTCTCTTCCTGAAGTTCCACCCGTTTTCGCTCTGTTGCAACAGTTTGTTGCGATCGCCTATCCCCTTTTGCCCCTTTCGCCCAAAGTCCGAGCTGAACTCATCGACTGGCCATCGTCGCCCTTTCCGCCTCGATTAAAAACTCTGTATGCTGAGATGAAGAGACTTTAACTTTTTTCTCGTTACCTTCATCGAAGTAGGATCTTCAGGAATCTGTGCAAGAAGATGTCAGGCTGATTGTCGATTTAGTCATTGTGTTAACTGCCGCAGCCGGAGGTGGGTTGTTTGCGGCTTTGTTGCGTCAGCCTGTGCTGTTGGGATATTTGCTGGGAGGAATTGTTGTTGGTCCGGCAGGGCTAGGTCTGGTCAAAGAGCTTGTGCAGGTTGAGAGCTTGGCGCAGCTGGGGGCAGCGTTCCTGCTGTTTGCCTTAGGCGTTGAGTTTTCGCTATCAGAACTCAAGAAGGTGCAGGTGATTAGCTTGGGCGGTGGAGGCTTACAAATTGTCTCTACGATCTTGCTCACGACGCTCTTGGCGCTGGGCGTAGGGTGGGTCAGCTCTCCGACTCAAGGAATTTTTCTGGGTGCAATCTTATCGCTCTCGTCAACAGCAGTCGTGCTCAAATGCCTGATGGAGCGCAACGAAACCGAAACTCCTCATGGTCGAGTCATGCTGGGGATTTTGGTTGTTCAAGATTTGGCCTTGGGGCTAATGTTGGCTGTCTTGCCTGCCCTCGATCGGCCCACCGATGAAATTGGGATAGCCGTAGGGCTAGCACTGCTGAAAATTGCGCTGATTGCAGGGGGGGCGATCGCCGCTGGTATCTGGCTCATTCCCCGACTACTCCGACTGTTGGCTCGCACTGAAAGCCGAGAGTTGTTTTTGCTGGGGGTGGTGGCCCTTTGCTTGGGCATTGCCATCTTTACCGAACACTTGGGCCTCTCAATTGAAATGGGAGCCTTCATTGCTGGATTGATGATTTCAGAGGTGGAGTATGCCGACCAAACGCTGACCTACGTTGAGCCAATTCGGGATATTTTCGCGAGCTTGTTCTTCGCGGCGATCGGGATGTTGATCGATCCAGTCTTCCTCTGGAACAATCTGGAGCTGATTTTGGGCTTGGTGGCCTTGGTTCTAGTCGGAAAATTTATGGTGATTACGCCTTTGATCCTGGCGTTTCGCTATCCGCTCAAGACGGCTCTGATGGTTGGCCTAGGATTGGCTCAAATTGGCGAATTTTCGTTTGTGTTGGCGAGTGAGGGGCAGGCTCTAGGCTTGGTCTCTCGACAGGTTTACTTGCTCATTTTGGGCACGACGGCTGTCACGCTGGTGTTGACGCCTTTCATTCTCAGGCTGATTCCACAACTGTTTGTGTGGGCTGAAATGATTCCCTGGCTAAAGCCTTATCTGGAGGCAACAGATGGCCCAGTCGAGATCGCTGAAGACTTGCCAATCCAGGATCATGTGGTGGTCTGCGGCTACGGACAAGTGGGTCGCAATATTGTGAGACTACTCCAGGATCACCAATATCCGCTGGTGGTCATTGACCAATCAGAGCAAGCCATTCAGCAACTTCGCGAAGCCAAAATTTCCTATGTTTATGGCAATGCCGCCAGCCTACATGTCTTGGAAGCGGCGGGAGTGAATCGAGCTAAGGGAATGGCGATCGCCCTCCCTGACTCCATGAGCACTCGTCTTTGTGTGAAGCGCTCCCTAGAGTTGACCCCCGACCTAGATGTGGTGGTGCGGGCCAACCAAGACAAAGATATTGAGCTGCTTTATCAACTGGGGGCCAGAGAAGTGGTGCAGCCAGAGTTTGAGGCTAGCCTAGAGCTGTCGGCTCACCTGCTCACGGGGATTGGGATTCCGTTGCCGATTGTTCAGCGGGAAGTGCAGCAAATTCGCAACAGCCACTATCTCGATCTACGGCCCGATCGCCCCTCCTATCAGGTGGCTCGCGATCTCAAGCTAGCGGCCCAAGACATGAACAGCAAGTGGTATCCGCTGCCCTCTGGTTCTCCCCTGATTGGTATGACCCTAGAAGAGAGCAACCTGCGCCGCTTGACGGGGGTTAGTCTGATGGCCATTCAACGAGCGAAAGGAGAGGAGGTTGATTATCCTGACGCCCAAACCAGTCTGCTAGAAGGCGATCGCCTCTTGGTAGTCGGTGAAGCCGATGAGATGGCGGCGTTTAATGAACTCGCCAAAGGGGAGGCGGCGATTCCCACCGAAAATGCTTCTTGCCAATGGATTTTAGTGCCAGATAGCAGCCCCGTGACGGGAAAAACCTTATCTGAACTGCACATTCGGCGTCAGTATGGTGTGCTGATCCAGGCGATTCGGCGCGAAGGAAAGTTTATCCGGTTTCCCAACGGGCAAAGCGATATCCAGACGGGCGATCGCCTATTGCTCTGTGGCAATTTCCACTCGCTCAATCAAGTGTCTTATCTGATTGCCCCCGCAGTTCCAAATCCAGCGCTATATACCCCCAAGCCTAGTTAAAATTTGGGCTTGAGATACACAATCGCCTGTCGCCAAACAATCGTCGGCTGGTCATACTGATCCATCACGCAGACACAGTGAGAGTCTTGCCAGCGAATTTTGCCGACGAGCAAGTCATCCGTGCTGAGCTTCATCTCGACCTCTCGTTCTTCCCGAATCAGGGTTTGAATTTGCCGAATGCTAGGCAGCCCGGTGTCGAGTTCGGTTGTCATACGTTTGTCCTGTCAGGAAGTCGCCACTTTGTACAGATTCAGCTTACCGTCATTCTTGGTTGATCGACAGGAAGAAAAGCGGGCAGCCCAGAATTCCAGAACTTTAAAGTCCCTCCCCCCCGAAAACGCTTCGCCCTAAAATGAACTTATTCACGGAGAGAGCAATGGCCATCGAATTTACAAAGTATCACGGGTTGGGCAATGACTTTATTTTGATTGACAACCGTCATCAGGCAGAGCCAATTCTGACACCTGAACAGGCGGCGCGGTGGTGCGATCGCCACTTTGGCATTGGGGCTGATGGGGTGATTTTTGTGTTGCCGGGACAAGGCGATACCGACTACGCCATGCGTATCTTTAATTCGGATGGCTCTGAGCCGGAAATGTGCGGGAACGGGATTCGCTGCTATGCCCGATTCGTTGCAGATTTGGAAGCTGCCGAAGGCAAGTCTCGGAGTGCTTACCGCATTCATACCCTGGCTGGGCTGATCACACCGAAGCTAGAGGCAGACGGTCAGATCACAGTCGATATGGGTCTGCCCCGCCTGCTGGCTGCCGAGATTCCGACGACGCTGACGGCTGCCGATCAAAAAGTGATTGATCAGACACTAGAAGTAGCTGGCAAATCCTGGCAAGTGACCTGTGTCAGTATGGGCAACCCTCACTGCATCACGTTTGTTGAAGATGTGGCTGCGGTGCCGCTAGAGCAGATTGGCCCTCAGTTTGAGCACCATCTAGCCTTCCCAAAACGGACCAATACCGAGTTTATTGAGGTGGTTCGCTCAGACTACTTAAAGATGCGGGTTTGGGAACGGGGCGCTGGGATCACGCTGGCCTGCGGTACGGGAGCCTGTGCAGCGTTGGTAGCAGGTGTACTGAATGGAAAGTGCGATCGCCGTGCCACAGTGGAGCTACCTGGCGGTAATTTGCTGATCGAATGGTCAGAGACCGATCAGCATCTCTACATGACGGGGCCTGCACAGCAGGTATTTACCTCAACGGCTCCAGCCGATCTGTAACTTCTGGATTTCGGGTTCATGACCTCCGACGCGCAGCGCTTAACACCGCATCCGGTTCAAACAGTTCGGCAGCAAGGGCAGAGCTATCTCGTTGATCTGCAAGGGATGCACCTGCCCAGCGTGACGACAATTTTGAATGCGACCAAACCCCAGGAGGCAAGGGAGGCTCTGGCTAGATGGCGATCGCGCGTTGGCCCCACCGAAGCAGGACGAATTTCTGGAGCGGCTAGCCGCCGAGGAACGCTGACCCACCAGCAGATTAAGAAGTACTTGTTGGGAGAGGCTGTTTCTTGTCCGGAGCCAGCACAGCCCTACTGGCAAAGCCTCCAGCCCGTCTTGAGCGACATCGACGCCGTCCGACTCGTAGAAAGCTCGGTTTTTCACTACGACTTAGGCTATGCCGGAAAGGTAGACTGCGTCGCCAGCTACCAGGGCATCCCCTGCATTTGTGACTGGAAAACCGCAGACCAGCCCAAAGGTTCAGTAGAAAGGCTCTATGATGGGCCGCTCCAGCTAGCAGCCTACTGTGGAGCCATCAATCATCTCTATGCAGGTCAAACCCCACGAGTACAGCACGCGCTACTGGTCGTCGCCATTGCCGATCAGCCTGCCGAAATCTTTTGGTTTGAACCCGATGAGCTAATGGACTACTGGCAACAGTGGCAAGCCCGACTCGCCACCTACTATCGCCGCCGAGGAAAGTTCTAGACTCAGTGATCCCAGTCGCAATGACAGAAAAATCTATTCAGCAGAACCGCCCGCTGTCAGGATTTGAGCGGCTGTAACGTTGAGTACTCCAAATTGGGGAGAATGGATAACTCAATCTCGGTTGGATAGCTCAAAACATTGGAGCGCTGCATGGGCTGTGGGGTGTTGGGGATTGAGTTGCCGGGCTTTTTCCCAGGCGGCGATCGCCTGCCCCAGCTTTCCTTGTAATGCCCAGAGCTGTCCTTCCAGAGCGTGAAAATCAGCATTTTTGAATGAAAGGGCTATAGCTTGGCTGTTCCAGGCGATCGCCGCTTCAATCTCTCCGGCTTTGAATGCCTGAATAGCCTGACGATGATGCCACATCGCCTGATCGTGAAGCCGAATTAAGGGGGCCAGATCAACCCCACAGCGGCGGCAGGTTGGGGTGTGACCCTGGCTTGCGGCTTGCGGAGGGTGATAGGTCGCGCGGCAAACGGGGCATTTCATAGCAAGGGTGCCTAAGCGTCAGGAGAGGTTGCGTAGTAGAGAAAATCTGAGAGTTCTTCCTGGAGTTCGGTAACGGCGGCGGGCTTAGACTGGGCGATCGCCTCCTCCAGTTGATCGAGCAAATCTTGTAGCTCTTCAGCTTGCTCATCCTCCAGAGCATCCAGAGCTTGCTGTGCCCGATCGATTAAGGCGGCTAATTCCGGATCAAGAGAGACAGTTGCAGAGGTCGCAGGCACCTCGATCGCCTCATCGATTTTAAACAAAGCATCTAAATCTGCCCTGGCCTGCTTCAGTTCGTGGCTAGAGAGACGCTGAATCCCAGCATGATTCACAACCAACTTTCCTTGGGTTCCCTTGCCTTTTTCGGTGGTCGTGACAGTGAGAATACCATTTAGGTCAAAGTCAAAATTGACCTCAATTTGAACACTGCCTGCCGGTCTAGGGGGAAGTCCTTCCACCCGATAAGAACCGAGGGGCACATTCTCTTCTGCAACTTGGTTTTCGCCCTGAAAGATTTCGATTTCAACAGCAGGTTGATTATCAGACACAGTGGAGTAAACCTCCGAACGAGAAACAGGGACAACGCTGTTGCGTGGAATAATCACGCTAAAGAATCCCGGCATGATGCCCACTGGCGTTGTGACTGCGGCAGAAATACCCATAGAGTGAGGAATGACATCTACCAAAATGGCATCAACTTCTTCACCCATCAACACTCCGGCTTGCAGGGCAGCCCCCAAAGCCACGCATAAATCAGGCTGAACCCCATCCACAGGAGCCTGCCCCAGATGCTCTTCCACCATCTCCCGCACAAGTGGAATCCGAGTAGAGCCACCGACCAAGATAATCCGATCCAGGTCTGAGGGTGTCAAGTCTGCATCACTCAGGGCTCGATCGATCGCCTCCAGCGTTTCTTCTAACAATGGACGAATGAGATCTTCAAAGTCAGATCGGGCAACCTCGGTTTCCAGATGCAGAGCAGTCTTGCCCTTGCTGCCCAAAAACGCCTCTCGGACTGGGGCAAAGGCATGAGCACTCAGCGTTACCTTCACCTGTTCGGCGGTTCGCAGCAGACGAGCTTGCGTTGCCGGATCGTCTGGCACCTCCACCCTATGAGCTTGACGAAATTGTTCGGCCAAGTGAAGTTGGAGTCGTCGATCAAAGTCATCGCCCCCCAACTGATTGTTGCCGTGACTTGCCAATACTTCTGTTACTTCTCCAGTGATCTCAACCACCGATACATCAAAGGTGCCCCCCCCTAAGTCATAAACCAATACCTGTTCGCTTTCCTCCGAGCGCACGTCATAGGCCAACGCAGCGGCAGTCGGCTCATTGATAATTTGCAGCACCTCTAGGCCCGCAATTTCTCCAGCCGTTTTGGTTGCTTGTCGCTGGGCATCCGTAAAATAGGCTGGCACAGTAATCACGGCCTGAGTAACTTCTTCTCCTAACGCAGTTTCGGCCCGCTGCTTCAAAGCCCGCAGAATCATGGCAGAGATTTCATGGGGCAAATAGGTCTTCGTTTCATCCGATCCGGTGCCCCCCACTCGCAGCGTGGTTTGATGCTCCGTTCCCATCCACCGTTTAATAGAGCGAACGGTGCGATCGGGTGCGGCTGCATACTGGCGTAGAGCTTCTCGCCCCACCAGCAGCTTTCCGGCATCGCTAAACCCAACACAAGACGGCAGCATCAGGTCGCCATCTTCACCGGGCAATACTCTTGCCTGCCCGTCTTCAACAATCGCCACTTCAGAATTAGTGGTTCCCAAGTCGATACCAACTGTTCTGCCCATAGTTTTAAGTTCTGAGTTTTAAGTTTCGAGTTTTGAATTTTAAGTTCTGAGTTTTAATCCTCACCGCCTGCCACAATCACCTGCGCCTCTCTCAAAATCTGGTCTTTCCACCAGTAGCCTCGTACGACTTCCTGAACGACGGTGTTTTCTGGGGCGGTGCTGGCTTGGCGGCCAATGGCATACATCGTTTTGGCATCAAAGGGCTGTCCCTGAGCGGCAATGGGAGTCACCTGTTGTTGGCGGAGAATGTCTAGAAGCGATCGCCGGATTAGGTCAACCCCCTGCTGATTGCTGGTGAGCACTTCTTGTAAAGAGGAAGGATCTGAGACTTGATGAGACGGGTGATTGGGCTGGGCTGAAACAAACTGCTGTAGCCAGGTTTGCCAGAAAGGTTGAGAGGAAGCTTTGGCTTGCGGCTGGGATTGATCCAGCGCTTCAATTTGCGCTTGCCAGTGAGCACAAGCTTGATCGAGCGCATCTACCACCCCAATCAAATCCCGCCATAGCGCTTTCTGATGCGGCTGTGCCAATCCTTGATTTTGACCGTCTAACAGCTGCTGTTGCAACTGTGCTTTCTCCGCTTGGGCCGCTTCCAATGCCTGCTGTAAAGCATTTTGGCTGGTTTGCAAGAGCTTGCCCTGCTGTTTTACCTCATGCCGCAAGGCGATCCACTCCGCCACCATTTGATAAGGGTCAAACGACGAGACCGCTTCAGGCTCTTCTCCCAAATACTCTGGCAGAGTGGGTTCTGCCTGAATCACATCTAAAAATTTTTCAAATAACGCTTGCCGATCCATCATGCTCAATCACCCCTCAAAACGTTTCCCGAATCATTTCCTCCAAACTGATCTCAACTTGAGCCACAACTCGCTGTCGCAATTGTTGTAAAACATCTGGGTCGAGACTGGCTTCTAGGGGGCGCATCATAAAAAAGAAATCATCGGTATTCAACGATTTTCCCTTGCGAATGGCATCATAGGCCGCTCGAATTTCTTTAAAGTCCTGCGGATAGCGATGAGCTGGAAATTCTTTTAGTTTGGCATGATAGGCCGCTTTGACTTCAGCAGGGGTAGCAGTGGGCTCAATTCCAAGGCGATCGTAAGGAGACGTCATGGGCAAGCTTTGGTTTTGGGTGTTAATTGATTTTTGTTACTTTCGTTTTCGCTTGGGTGGTCGGGATGGGGGAGCAAATCCGCTTGTAGGAAAACCAAAGGCTTCATCCTCATCGACCTCGCTAAAGTCAGGCATCCCAAAGTCAGGCATCCCAAAGTCAGGCATGTCGTCCATCATCATTTGTTTGAGTTTGGGGAGCATTCGTTTTAGCTCAGCGGGAGAAACCTGACTACCCAGCATTTTGCGGATCATGTTCTCCAAAAACTCATCCATATCTTCAATGCCAAAGTTAGCAAAGGCATCGGGCGTCGGGAGGAAATCTTGTACAGTCTGGGCGTTGAGAAATGCCTCTTCTTCTCGGTAGGCTTGTAGGGCTTTAGCGTCTTGCAATCGACGTGCGAGATCAAAGCCTTGTTGCTTCAGCCGCTCATAGTCAGGATGGTTGACAGGATAAGTTGTCGCTTTGGCCAGCAGAAGGAGGGGATTTTGAGGTTCTCGCTTCAAGCTTTCGTCGAGAAAAGAGCGGAGAATGTGATCCTGACGAATCGTTGAGGCATAACGGCGCACCTGGAGCTGAATCTGAGCTAGGGCGTTGCCCGGCTGCGGCATCGTGCTGAGGTAGGACTGGATCGGCATCTGTAGTTTTTTGGAATCACGCTCTTTGAGGGCCAAGATAACTAGATGAGCCTTTCTCGCTTCGGGTTGTTCGCTGCCCAATTCGTAGAGCTGGAGCATATATTTTGTCGTCAGTGCCGCAATGCCTTTGGCGCGTTTGGCAAACAAAAGGAGGGAGAGGGCGATCGCCTGCAATGTTGAGCCCTGCTCCTGGGGAGCTAGATCTTGTAGCAGTTGATCCCATTCCTCAATGGCTTGGGCTTGGTTGAGCGCAATTTTGCCCCCGGAATTGGGTTCTCCCTCGGTGGCGTCCACAAATATTTGGCAGGCTTGCATGGCTGGATCGCGATCGCTGCCCACCTCGACTAAATGGCTAAAGAGACCATAATCTCCCGTAGAGAGAGCCTCGACCCAAGGCAACACCTCAATATCTGCTTCAGGATTGAAATCCCCAAACTGCTTACCAAAGCGGCGACGAATCTCCAGAGCCGCCTCTGAGTTGCCGAGTTCTTTCAACGTCTCCACTAGAACCCCATAGACCTCTGGGTAGCGGCATCCTTCCTCTAATGCCTGAGTCAATAACTGAGTCCCTTCGTCATAGCGCTCTTCGCTGACCGCAACTAAACCATGTCTTCCTTTCACCTCTGGTGATTGCGGGTCAATCCGCTCTGCCGCTTGTAGCTCCCCCATTGCAGCGCGGGTTCGCCCTAATGCTATCCAGGTATCTGCTAGCCGACAGTGAGCATAGCCCAATGTCATCTTGCGGCGTTCCTCTGGCCAAGCTTGGGGGTTTTGCTGAAAGTCTTGCTCCAACCACTTGATGATCCGAATCAATAGCCGCTTTAGCTCCTGGTACTCGTGATTGAGATCCAGGGCTTTCATCAAGTTAACGGAAAGTTGTGGGTTGAACGGCTGTTCGTGTTGCAAGACTTGCCAAAACTGAGATGCGCGTTCTGCTTCACCCATTGTCAGGGCTTGATACCCACCTAGAGTCAGCAGCGCAGGACGGAGCGCAGCTAATTCTGGAAACTGATTAGGATGCTCAATTTTAAGCAGGGCATAGGCAGCCTCAGACAAATTCTCCTCGCTGACCAACACCAGCAAAGACAAAATCTCTAGGAGATCTACAGAAAGCCAGTCTCCCACTCTAAACTGCATCTCCTCGAAGGGGGGCTGTCCAGTGGTGAGATGTTGATGGAGGGCAAGCCGCTGTAGGAGGGGATGTTGAATGTAGAGCGGCACTGGTGAGATTCCCCAAGCGCTCTTGAGCCCAAACCCTAACCGCAAAGCGGCTGCATCCCAGTCACCTACTGCCTGCTGGGCATAAATCTGCCAGACGTCGGGGCGATCGCCCGGTGTGGTAGGTCGCTTTATTTTTTTGAAAGAGGCCAATGCGGCTTCAGGCTGCTCTGCTTTTAAGGAAAGGACTCCCTGCAACCAATGGCGCTGGGCTGCTGGAAAGCGCTTAGACTGTTTTTTTAGTAACTGCTCAACAGTCGCAGTGTCGCCTTGCAGCAACAGCAGCTTGGCATAGCAAATGCTGTATGCCGAAGGCAGACTACCCGCATCAAAAGCATCCTGAAGCAGGGCGATCGCCTCATCCAGCCGATTCTGCCGCAGCAAGCACTTTGCCAGCCAGTAATGAGGCTCACCCATGTAGCCAAGCTCTAAGGCTCGACGGAGCGAATGATCGGCTTGCTTGAAATTATCCTGCTCAAATTCCTGTTTGCCCCGCAGCAGCCAAATCTCTGCCTCTGAAGGAGTGATGACTAGATCAGGCTGCGATCGCTGTGCCTTGTGAATCTCTTCCAGGGCTTGACGATATTTTTTCCGCTCTAGCAAAGACTGCAACTTCTTCTGAAACTGTTCCTCCGGCGATAACAGATGGTTGTGACCTTGTTCTCGCTTTGAGATGCGTTGTTTAGCCACAAGCATTCCTCCAGACAGACAGCTCTTACTCATGTGATTGACTTCATATTAGTCAAAACATGTCTTTATAAAAAGAATGGATGCAGGAAGAGCAGGAAGATCCTACCCTTCCGAGCAGTTAGCTTCCCTTAATGCCAGGTGCTTGGAGCGGACGAATCACAGCCAAGGGATTCTCTGGGGTTTTCTGTTCTGCCAAGGTTGGGACCGCCGCACGGGAGCGAGCGGTAATCTGTAGAGTCTTAGAGTCATATACCTGCGTCAACAGCTTAGGATAAAGCCCAATCCCAATGATCGGGATCAGCAGGCAGGCAATAATGAACACCTCCCGAGGCTCAGCATCGACCAAATTTTCGTGAGAAGTCAGTTCCTTGTTTTCAGGACCGTAGAAGATTTGTCGCAGCATGGACAGCAAATAGATGGGCGTCAAAATCACACCCACTGCGGCCAAGAAGACGACCAAAACCTTAAAGGTGAGGCTGTAGGCATCACTGGTTGCAAAGCCCACAAATACCATCAGTTCTGCAACAAATCCGCTCATTCCTGGCAGTGCTAGTGAAGCCAGCGAACAGGCCGTAAACATTGCAAAGATCTTGGGCATCTGTCGGCCCACACCGCCCATCTCCTCCAGAATTAGAGTGTGAGTGCGATCATAAGTTGCTCCAACCAGGAAGAAGAGGCTGGCTCCGATCAAACCGTGCGATACCATCTGCAAGACTGCCCCGCTCAGGCCCAGATCGGTGAAGGATGAAATTCCGATCAGCACGAAGCCCATGTGAGAAATCGAAGAATAGGCAATTTTGCGTTTCAGATTTCGTTGGGCAAAAGAGGTGAGTGCTGCATAGATAATGTTGACGATCCCCAAAATCACCAAAACTGGGGCGAAATAAACATGGGCGTCGGGCAGCATCTCTACGTTCATGCGAATCAGGGCATAACCTCCCATTTTTAAGAGGATGCCTGCTAGCAGCATGTGAACTGGAGCCGTTGCTTCTCCATGGGCATCCGGTAGCCAGGTGTGCAGTGGGAAGATGGGTAGCTTGACGGCATAGGCAATTAGAAATCCGCCGTAGACCAAAAGCTGGAAATTGAGCGGAAATTCTTTCTCCATCAGCGATCGCATATCAAACGTGACCGTATCGCCATAAAAGGCCATTGCCAACGCCGCGACCAGGATAAAGAGAGAGCCTCCAGCTGTATAGAGAATGAATTTGGTGGCTGCATAGAGACGCTTTTTTCCGCCCCAAATGGATAGCAGCAAGTAGACGGGGATCAGCTCTAGCTCCCACATCAAGAAGAACAGGAGCATATCTTGAACGGCAAATACCCCGATTTGCCCGCCATACATGATCAAAATCAGAAAGTAAAACAGCCGTGGCTTCAGCGTCACAGGCCAGGATGCCAGAATTGCCAGCGTCGTGATAAAGCCCGTCAGCAAAATTAGGGGCATCGACAGGCCATCTGCACCAAGCGACCACTTTAAATCTAGAAAGGGAACCCAGGAGTAGCTTTCAACGAGCTGTAGCCCCGGATTTGTAACGTCGTATTGTGTATAGAAAGTGAACGTAATCAGACAAAAATCGATCAGTCCTACCACCAAGGCATACCAGCGGATGGTCTTACCATCCTGGTCGGGAATGAACGGGATCAAGAGAGAGGCAAGGACTGGAAATAAGATGATCGTGGTCAGCCACGGAAAATTAGCAGTATCCATCACATTTTTTTATAATTGGTGAAAGAATTGGGCGGTCAGCAGGTCACGATTTGGCTGAAAAGCTTTGATGGTAAGCCTGACGCTGCCAAAGCGTAACCCTCTGCCAACCACCTTTGACTTAAGTAATTCCAGAAACCAGAACTAGGCCCAGAACGGCCCCAAACACTATCAGGGCATAAAACTGAGCCCGTCCATTTTCCAAGTATTTTAGGCCTTCGCCCGAAACCAGCGTCACAAAGCCGGCCAGGTTGACGAGTCCATCGACGATACGGACATCGACTTCCAGGACTTGTCGAGCTAGACGACGACTTCCCTGGACAAACAGAAAGTCATAGACCTCGTCAAAGTACCACTTGTTGAGCGAGAGCTTGTAAAGGGGTTGAACTTGCTTGGCGATCGCCTTAGGATCGATGCTGTGCTTCCGGTACATCAGGGATGCCAGCGTGATCCCAATCAAAGCGATCCCGACTGAGCTACCCGCCATTGCCAAAAATTCCCCCCACTCAAACTCCTCGGGGACACCGATCGCTGGAAGTTCATAGGCGATCGCCTCTCCCGGTGGATGAATGAAGGCCTCAAAGTAGTTTGCAAAAGGAGTCCCCACCAAGCCAATCACCACAGAGGGAATGGCCAGAGCAATCAAGGGAAACGTCATAGTCGCGGGAGACTCGTGAGGCAGCCCCTCGTGGTCGTGATTCCCATCGTGAGCATGCTCATCGACCTCAAGCTCAGCCGTCAACTCCTTGGGGTCCATCGCGCCAGGACCAAAAGCCATTCCCATCCGCTGTAGCTTCTCCGCTTGAATTTGCTGACGAACAGCGGCATCACTGCCCCGAAACTCGCCTTCAAACGTCATAAAGTACATGCGGAACATATAGAAAGCAGTCACCCCAGCCGTCAGCCAGCCAATCCCCCACAGCACCGGGCTGACCTGAAAAGTTGATCCTAAGATTTCATCCTTGGACCAAAATCCAGCAAATGGCGGAATTCCGGAAATTGCCAACGTTCCGATCAAGAAAGTGATAGAAGTGATGGGCATAAACTTACGCAATCCCCCCATCAGGCGCATGTCCTGAGCATAGGCAGGATCGTGACCGACCGCCGATTCCATCCCGTGGATGACGGAACCCGAACCCAAAAACAGCATGGCCTTGAAGTAGGCGTGGGTCATGAGGTGAAACAGGCCTGCGCCATAGGCTCCAACTCCCATAGCCATCACCATGTAGCCCAGCTGAGACATCGTGGAGTAGGCCAGTCCTTTTTTAATGTCGTTTTGGGTGATGGCTATGCTAGCCCCCAGAAACGCCGTGAATGCCCCTGTCCAGGCAATGATATCCATCGCAGCGGGCAACCCTTCAAACATGGGAAACATGCGAGCAATCAGGAATACTCCAGCCGCCACCATCGTCGCAGCATGGATCAAAGCTGAAATCGGGGTGGGGCCTTCCATTGCGTCAGGCAGCCAGACATGCAGCGGAAACTGAGCCGATTTGGCAACGGGTCCCAAGAAGACTAAAACTGCGAATAAAGAAGCTAGGAAAACACTGAGCGAGCCTGACTGCACGAGTTCCTGCAGGCGATCGCCAATCTCATTAAACTCAAAACTTCCCGTCGCCCAGTACAGCGCCAAAATCCCTAGCAGCAAACCAAAGTCACCGACTCGATTGGTCACGAAGGCCTTCTGGCAAGCATCCGCCGCTGCCTTACGGTCATACCAAAATCCAATCAGCAAGTAAGAGCACATGCCGACCAGTTCCCAGAAAATGTAGACCTGAACCAGATTAGGACTGATCACCAGACCTAGCATGGAGGAGCTAAACAGGCTTAGATAGGCATAAAAGCGAACATATCCTGGATCATGGGCCATGTATCCATCGGTGTAGATCATGACCAGAAAGGCAACCGTCGTCACCACCACCAACATCAGTGAGGTTAGGTGGTCGATGGTATAGCCCATCGTCAGGTGAAAGTCCCCAGCCGATGCCCATTCCAAGACGTAGTTGTAGGGAGCATGTCCCTGGATTTGGCTCCACAGCAAGGCAAAAGACAGCACCATCGCCGCGCCGATTAGAGACACGACGAAGATCGAATTGACCTGCCGAAGGCGATTTGTCGCCTCATTATAGGAGACTAACCCCAAGCCAATCAGCATTGCTCCTGCCAACGGCAGGACTGGAATTATCCAGGCATACTGGTATATCGGTTCCATTGACTTACGCCTACTTCAAACTTCTTCACTCAAGTTGGCAAAACCGCTTACATTGTGACATAGACTGGCATCGGAAGTTTCTCACTAAAGGCACAACCCTGCCAGATCTAGAAGCTAGTTTGTAGAAAAGAGGTCGTGCAAGACTGTTCGCACATAACATCTATCTGATCAGACTAGGTTGCAGCAGACTTCACCCTGTGTTCCATGATGCCGAATTCAGGCGCAATTTAACGAATCTTAATCATATCTCCAGACCCGCCTGATGCTCACAGCGAAAGCCTCGCTCTTGCCAATCTTCAAGGTCTACAGCCGTCAACTGGGTCACATTAGAGCATTGGGGCCGATAGGCCTGACTAGCTACAGCCCAAAGCAGGCTCCGAGTCACATCTAGGCTTGTTTTTAGCCAAGATTCCTGATTGGCTGGTACTCCCTCCTCTGGCACTGTTTCTAGCTCCACCCAAATTCCCTGCGCGCCCAAAAGAATCTGGGCAAGCCAAACAGCTCGAGGCAAATGGGTTTCTGAGGTCAACAACTTCACTTTGCGGGTGTGCCACTCTCGCAGGATAGGACTACTAAAGTAAAAGTTCTCAAAGGTTGAGTCAGCACACTTTTCCAGCCAGACGTTCTGCATTGGCGCACCCGCTCGCTCAAAAATCAGCCAGATGCAGGGTTCTGCTGATCCCTGAGAAATGAGGATGGGCGTCTCAGGATATTGCTTAGCTAGTTCAGCTACATAGATCTCACGCTGAATACTTCCCCCCAGCACCAAGAAAGCATCCACAGGTTGGGCGCTTGCCGCTTGCAGACGAACTGCATTGATTCCAAGAGCGCTAATCACGGCGATCAAAATCCCGATGCCGCCAAACATCAAGCAGCGTCTGAGTCTGACCCCAAAGGAAAAGCTCCGATCAGTAGTTTTACGGTTTTTTGGGGAGCGAGGCGTTGGAGGCATGGTTTCTCCTTGAATATGCGGAGGTCTTCCGGGTTTATGAAGTTTTAGACTACGGCTAACCGAAGATGCTAAGGCTAACTAACGCGATTCTAAGGAGAGCGATGCTGGTTTTGATCATGCGCCGAACCTAGTTATGCTTCAACCCGATCTGCCTCCTCTAAGCTTGAAGATTTGGTAAATTTTGTTCACAAGTGTTTGGGTTAAAGCCGTAGGGTGCGGTTAAAGTAGCAGGGAAGGTTGTGGTGAACTCACCCCTACTGTTTGGAGGCAAAACCAAAGGTCTCGACAGGCTTGATAAGTCTCATGACTGGCTCATGGCTTAAAAAGTGCAGACACTGGAGAAAACTGGCACATTCAAAACTCAGATCTCCCACCCGAATTCGGTATCTTGATGCCATCTTCCTGGCGGGAGCGCTCGATCAGTTGTGAATCTAACCAGGCGAGCAACCCAATCAGCACAACCCAATCCTGGTGAAATGCAGATAGCTGCGATCGCCCAGCCTAGGGTGGCATCTTCATAGAGCAGCTCTAAGCGGTTTTTGACAACTGAGCCTCTCCAAAACTTAACGGTCTTGGTGCTCACTTGAGTAGTCCTACATCCTTCGATCATTCATAGTTGGTCCGGTTAACCTCAATGAATCAATCCTCCAGACTCTCCAGCCTGCTGCGCACCATTCTCTTCGGTGGAGCGATTGCTACGACTACGACCCTTTCCCTTCTGAGCCCAGCCTTGAGTCCCTCCGTTCGAGCTTCTCTTCACGACAGTCCTAAGGCTGTTTTGGATGAGGCTTGGCAGATCGTCAACCGCGAATATGTCGATACTGCTTTCAATCAAGTCGATTGGCAGGCCGTGCGTCAAGACTTACTCGGCAGGACTTACACCTCCAACCAACAGGCCTATGAGGCACTGCGAGCGGCGCTTGAGAGGCTTGAGGATCCCTATACTCGCTTTATGGATCCAACGCAGTATCAGACCTTAACCAATCAGACTTCTGGTGAGCTTTCGGGTGTGGGCATTCGCCTGCAGGCCGACGAAAGTACCAATGCACTCGTTGTGGTTGAACCGATCCCCAATTCCCCAGCGTTGCGGGCAGGCATCCGAACAGGCGATCAGATTTTGGCAATCGATGGTCGCTCTACGCAAGGGATGAATGTATCACAGGCGTCGGAGTTAATTCGAGGTGAAGCAGGAACAGCAATTACGCTGCGGGTTTCGCGCGCAGGCTCCGAAACGTTTGATGTGCCGTTAACTCGGGCCAGGGTGGAGCTACCTGCCGTTCGCTATTCTCTCAAGCAAGAAGGCAACAGTCGAATTGGCTATATTCGGCTGACTGAGTTTAGCTCCCATGCAGCGGCCCAGATGCGTAGCGCGATTCAGGATTTGAATAATCAGAATGTTGAGGCCTTTGTTTTAGACTTGCGCGGCAATCCAGGGGGGCTACTCAACGCCAGCATCGAAATTTCCCGCATGTGGATCAATCAGGGCTCGATTGTCCGGACGGTGAATCGAACTGGAGCCAGCGAAGACATTGCTGCCAATCGCACTGCCCTCACTGACTTGCCGCTTGCCGTCTTAGTGGATGGTAATTCGGCTAGCTCCAGCGAAATTCTCACGGGAGCCTTGATGGACAATGGTCGTGCCACGGTCATCGGCAGTCAAACTTTTGGGAAAGCGTTGGTGCAATCTGTCCATGCTTTGGGAGATGGCTCCGGTTTGGCAGTGACGATCGCCCACTACTACACGCCTAGAGGCACAGATATCAGCCAGCTAGGCATCACGCCCAACGTAGAGGTGGGTCTGACGGCCCAACAGCGGCAAACCTTGGCCAGCAATCCAACTCTGCTCGCCACCACCTCTGATCCCCACTACGTTCAGGCGGTTAGTGTTTTAGAACCCAGCATCTTTGCCAATCGGATCAATCCGCGTCTGGTTCGCAGAGCCAGCCAAAACTAACGGTCACTTGTTTGGGGTTGATCTGTAGGCTTCGTGGGGGTGCCTCTTGGGGTGCCCCTTTTTTGGGGCTCCTAGAGAAAACAGAGTTGGGGGGAGTTCGGGGTTCGGGAATAGTTAGGGATCGAGCTGCCCGACCAGATGAACAAGCTCTGGCAGGATCAGCTTTTCGACTGCGAGGCGTACCGCATTTGTAGAACCGGGCAGAGAGAATACGAGCTTGCTCTGACAGACTCCGGCAACGGCACGGGATGCGATCGCCCGTGAGCCAATTTCTTGATAGCTCAGCCAGCGAAACAGCTCCCCAAACCCAGGCAAGATCTTTTCTAAAGACCGCTCAATGGCGTCATAGGTGGTATCGCGGGGTGCAATGCCTGTCCCCCCGTTAAACAGGATTGCCTGTAGGTCAGACCGCCGACAGAGCGTTTGGAGTTGGGCCTGAATTTGATCAGGCTCGTCTTTGACAATCGCATAGGCAACCTGTTGATGCCCTGCCGATTGCAGGAGGTGCTGGATCAGTTGACCACTGCGGTCGGTCTCAACGGAGCGCGTATCACTGACGGTAATGACGGCATAGCCAACCGCAACAGGCTGTGGGTCAGCGTGTGGAACGGAAACCATAGGTGCAGGAAGGGCGATCGCCTGGGAAACAAAACACATCGACTCCCTAGCGGTTGCTGCCCCCCTTGCTGAGGGAAACAGCAACCGCCGGGACTACGGGCAGGATTACAGGCAGGACTAAAGAGACAGAAGCATATTGCCCTAGAGGAACGTCGTTAAGACTTAGAGAATCCCAACTCATGTTCTTCGGCATATCGCTCCATGAAACGCATAAAGCGCTCCCACTCTTCTACGCTTTTGATCGGGTAAATCGCTTCGAGGGCATCAGGCTGGCCATTCACAAATTTTGCTTTGACTTCGCGGGTCATGATCTCTCCTTCTTCATCGATGAGATACATACCCGTGATGGCATCTGTGCTGTCGTTTGCGAGCGCATTGGGGTTTTGGAAGTAAAATGTGGCAGTCCCGTTGCTACCATCCCGAGCACGCGTGAGACGAACATCAGGAATTACTTCTTCGGACACACCTCTGGAGAATTGAATTTCAGCCATAATTCTTGCGTCTTAAGTGGTTATTGTAGGCTTATTCTAATATCCCTTATCTTCTCACCCTAACGATCGTTTTAAGGCGATCGCTTCAAGGCTGAGGCCTGCTAGCCTGCCCATGTCTATGTGATCCCCGACCACTCCTGTTAAGGATCTGGGCGGCAACAATCAGGTTGGTCTTGAAACGGGAATACTGCAAAAGGTTCACATTAAAAGGTTCACACTTACCTGGTGTCGCCAGACCATCCAACTCAGGGAAAGGCTTATGAGCACAATTTTGATCGTAGATGACAGTCAGACTGTGCGGAAAATGGTGGCAGAAATACTGCGCGACAATGGGATGAAAGTGATTGAAGCGATCAATGGGCTTGAGGCCAAAGAAAAAATTTTGGCGCAGGTGCCCGATCTGGTGATTGCCGATATTGTCATGCCTGAGATGAATGGCTATGAGCTGTGTCGGTGGATTCGGAGCGAGCCCAAGATTAAGGATCTGCCGATTTTGATGTGCTCTACAAAGAGTGAGGAGTTTGATCGCTATTGGGGTATGAAACAGGGGGCTGATGCCTATATCTCTAAGCCTTTCCATCCTGACGATCTGATCAAAACGGTAAAGCAACTGCTGCAAAGATAGCTGCAAAGATAAAAATTGGCTCAGCAGCAATTCAGCCATCAATTCGCCACAATTTACCACTGAGAGAGCAGGTCTTGGATCTATGCTGAGATGAGCAATGACTTTAGCAAAATGACTTTAGCAAGCGCCTGTGGCTTATAAAAATCCAGCTCCAACCGTTGACATCATTATCGAAATGGGCGATCGCCCACATCGGCCCATCATTCTCATCGAACGGCTCAACTCTCCCTACGGCTGGGCAATCCCAGGTGGATTTGTTGATTATGGCGAATCTGTAGAAGCGGCGGCAGTGCGAGAAGCACAAGAGGAGATTGGCCTACAGGTTGATCTGATTGAGCAGTTTCAGGTTTACTCTAACCCCGAGCGTGATCCCCGTCAGCACACGATCAGTATTGTGTTTTTGGCCACCGCAAAGGGAGAGCCTGCTTCGGGAGACGATGCGAAGAGCCTGCGAGTTTGTGACGTGTGGCAACTGCCCACCCCCCTTTGTTTTGACCACGATCGGGTCTTGCAAGACTATCTACGCTACCGTCACTATGGCATTCGACCTCGGCTGTCGAGTTAATGGTAAGTTTTAAGGCTGGAGTTTTTAGCAGCGAGTATTAGTTATGACAAGAGAAATTATTCAAACGGATCAGGCTCCGGCTCCAGTTGGGCCTTACAATCAGGCGATCGCAGCCACCGGAAAGTTCCTCTTCGTCGCGGGCCAAATTCCCCTCGATCCCAAAACTGGGCAGATTGTGGGAGAGGGAGACATTAGCCGTCAAACCGAACAGGTCCTCACCAACTTAGAAGCCATTGTCAAAGCGGCAGGAGCCTCACTTCAGGATGTGGTGAAAACCAGCGTGTTTTTGGCAGACATGAACGACTTTGCCGCAATGAACGCGGTTTATGCCCGCTTCTTTGATGAGGCCACTGCCCCAGCCCGTGCAGCCGTAGAGGTAGCTCGTCTCCCCAAAGATGTACGAGTCGAAATTGAATGCATTGCCGTCATTCCTTAGGAATGCCGATTGAGCGCATCTACGCTTTAGCTCTCCGGTCCAACTTTCTCCGGTTCAACAATTTCAAATTCTTGGAGGGCGGGCAAAAAATTGTGGTTTTCGTGGCTGGGGCGACTTAGTTTAATCAAGACAAATCGCTGTAGGGGGGTTAGTTTTTGCCACTGCTCCAGCCCAATTGTTACCCCTGTTTCTTCAGCTTTGGCTTGCACTGATTCCGGGAGAGCCGTTTCATCCATCCAGGGCGGGTTTTGATCAATGGTGAGTTCCGACACCTCTGTCTCGGTTCGCTGCCGCACCCAGGTTTTTAGAGTTTGGCGATAGTGTTCAACTTCATCTGCGGTGGAACAAGGTAGCGCTACCAGGGTTTGGCGTTGTTCTGGAGAAAACTGGTGCCAGTGCGATAGCTTCAACTTGATGCCACTCGTATCCAAGTTGTAGCGTACCTGCATGGGGATACAGCGTAGCGAATCAACAAAGTCTGTTTCAAACAAAAAAAAGTCAGTCGCCATAGCCAATACAAAGATAGGGGGGTAAATTCACCTGGGTTAGTACGGTTCCGCCCACTTCGGGATTGCAGGTGGGTTGGTAAATTGGGGTTAAGTCAAGATTAACAGCTGTCTGAGTGAGGTTCCCACTGTGAATAACTCCCCCAATCGAATTTCAGAACATTTTGGAGGCGATGCTGAGTCGGTCAAGCTGTGGCAGTATGTGCAGTCTATGAGCCCCGAAACAGTTTCCCAGCTCTCGAAGCCAGCGTCTTCTGAAGTCCTTCAGGTGATTGAGCAGAACATCATCGGACTGTTGGGTAATCTGCCCGCCGAGCATTTCGACCTGACCATTACCACCAGTCGTGAGCATTTGGGACGAATGCTGGCTTCTGCTATGATGAGCGGCTATTTTCTTCGCAATGCAGAACAACGCCTTAACTTTGAGAAGTCGTTGCAAACTGCTGAAACCATCTCATCTGAAGCAGAATAGTCTGAAGCAGAATAGTCGCACAGTCCTTTGCTGAATCAGTCCTGTGGAGATCGCAAAAAATAACTCTAAAGACTCGGTAGATCGGCCTGATCTGCCGAGTTTTGCTGTGATAGAAATGCGGCGATCGCTCTTAGCCTGGTATGCCCACACCGGACGCGATTTGCCCTGGCGACGCAGCCGAGATCCTTATGAGATCTGGATCTCAGAAATTATGCTGCAGCAGACACAGGTTAAAACGGTCATTCCCTACTATGAGCGGTGGCTAGAGCAGTTTCCAACAGTGGCAACATTGGCAGCTGCAAGCCAGCAGCAGGTTCTCAAGCTTTGGCAAGGTCTGGGCTACTATGCACGGGCCAGAAATCTGCATCGAGCCGCTCAGGTGATTGTTGAGCAGCATGATGGGACATTTCCAGCAGATTTTGAGACGGTGTTGGCGCTACCCGGGATTGGTCAAACCACGGCAGGCGGAATTTTGAGTGCGGCGTTTAATCAACCTGTGCCAATTTTAGATGGCAATGTGAAGCGAGTCCTGGCGCGCCTTTCGGGGCTTGATGTGCCACCCAACCGAGCTTTAAAACCACTCTGGAAGCTTTCGGGCACTTTACTTGACCCAGACGAATCTCGTAACTTTAATCAGGCATTCATGGATCTAGGTGCAACAATTTGCACGCCCAAGCATCCAGCCTGTTTACTCTGTCCGTGGATGTCTCATTGCCAAGCCAATCGGTTGAATATGCAAAACGAATTACCTGTAACTGAAAGCCGTGGACCTTTGCCGCATAAGGTGATCGGGGTGGCCGTCATTCGAGATCAGGCGGGGCAGATTTTGATCGATCGTCGTCGCCAGGAAGGATTGCTAGGGGGGTTGTGGGAGTTTCCGGGTGGAAAGGTTGAGCCTGGTGAAACTATTGAAGCTTGTATTAAACGCGAGATTCAAGAAGAGTTGGGGATTGAGATCGAAGTGGGCGATCGCCTCATCGTCATCGATCATGCCTATAGTCACTTTCGCGTCACGCTTAATGTGCATAACTGCCGTCACGTTAGGGGTGAACCCCAACCCATCGAATGTGATGAAGTGCGGTGGGTGACACTAGATGAGATTCATCACTATCCATTTCCTCAGGCGAACGTACAAATTATCGAAGCTCTTTCAGCCATTTAGCTTGAAAAGCAACTTGAAAAGTAAGATCCCCGATCTTCTCAGAAAACCGGGGATCGCTACAGATTAGAGCAGTTTAGATCAGGAAAAAATCACCTTAAATAATGCCAGGACCCTTACCCCGTGTATCTTTTTCGAGGGTAAGTTTGCCCGTTTCATCGTTGTCATCAATGTCGTGCAGTTCTGCTTCGCGTTGAGCAGCTTCGGCGGCTTGTTTTTCGCGCAGATCGCCCGGTTCATTGACATACATTTCCGGTTCGATCGCAAAGTTATCGACTAAGCCTTCTTTGTCAACGGTAAAGCCACCCTGGGTATCAATGCTATCGGGATCGCTAGCTTCTCCAGTTTGATCTAGTTCTTCAGGTGTTTTTTTGAAGGCACCCTTCTCCCGCTCTTGACGAGCTGCAGTTTCTGCAGGAATAATGCCACGATCATAGTTATCAAATTCGACAGGATGCCCTGGCTCCTGACTTTTATGAGGATGAGTATTATCTGCCATTAAATCTACTCCTAAAATCAACAATTTAAGCTGCACTAGATATAGAACAATTTGTCTAATGAGTATTACTCTCTATGGTTAGAGAAGCCTCTACTCAATTAGGATGAATCCCTTTTTGGTTTGCTCAAAAGTGCTTGTGGTTTAGCCTTTTCAGCGATCTAGAAAATGTTTTTGGGCGGGAGCACGGCTCATACGCCAGCGCCTACACTGCAAGATTCATCAAACCTAGTCATTATGGAAAAGGGAATAAACCTTTCCCCCGATGCTTTGCCCCCAACCGTTAAGTATCAAGCTTTGAAACTTTTCGCCAGACTTAGCCCAGAATTACGGCACAACCTGCTGGTTCTCTTCACCGCAGGCCTTTTGTTTTGGTCCAGCCTATCCTCTCTACTCCCCACGCTTCCCCTCTACATCGAGTCGATTGGAGGAGGCAGTCAGGAGATCGGCATCGTCATGGGTTCGTTTGCCATCGGGCTGTTGCTAGCCCGAGCTTGGCTGGCCCAGCTTGCAGATGCTAAAGGTCGAAAAGTCGTGCTCCTGATTGGCATGAGTGCGGTCACCTTCGCCCCGCTGGGCTATTTGGGCGTCACCTCTATTCCTCTTTTGATGGTGATCCGAGCTTTTCACGGCATTAGCATCGCCGCTTTTGCCACGGCTTATAGTGCTCTCGTTGTTGACCTCTCGCCGCCACAGCATCGAGGTGAGCTGATCGGCTATATGAGCTTGGTCAACCCCATTGGTTTGGCCTTGGGGCCAGCTTTGGGTGGATTTTTACAAGAATGGGTTGGCTATCCTCCCCTATTTTTGATGGCGGCAGGCGTTGGCATGTTGGGTTTGCTCTGCACGGCCCAGATTCAGGAGTCTCGACAGGCGATCGCCCTTGATGTCCACGGGAAGCCGATCAATTCTTTATTTTGGCGTTTGATCGGGGCTCCCCGTATTCGAATTCCGGCCCTGGTCATGCTGCTGATTGGGTTAGCGTTTGGCACCATCAGCACTTTTGTGCCGTTATTTATTAGGGAAACGGGTGTCATGCTAAATGTGGGTTTGTTTTATACGGCGGCAGCGATCGCCAGCTTTAGCATCCGGTTGTTTACGGGGCGCGCCTCTGACCGCTACGGACGCGGGCCTTTTATTACCATCAGCCTGGTTTCCTATACCCTCGCGATGGTGATGCTGTGGCGGGCCGATAGTGGCGTGATGTTTTTGCTGGCAGGCGTTGCTCAAGGGGCTGGGGCGGGCACTTTGATTCCTATGATTGCGGCGCTGATGGCCGATCGGTCTCAACCTGATGAGCGAGGCCGAATTTTTGGACTCTGTATGGTTGGGTTTGATGTGGGGATTGCGATCGCAGGGCCATTGCTAGGGGCGATCGCCAGTTGGACTGGATATCGGGGTATCTTTGGTATTTCTGCAGCCTTGGCAGGGCTAGGGTTGATTATCTTCCTGACGGCTTCCAGCAAAGACATTCCCCACTCTTTCCGCTTTGCTCTAGGTAAGGGAAGAGATATCTATGCGATCGAGCCTCTGCCTGCAAACCCAAGCAGACTTTAAAAATAATAAAGGAGTGAGCCATTTAAGCTCACTCCTTGCTGACGGGCTAGGAGGGATTCGAACCCCCGACACCGTGGTCCGTAGCCACGTGCTCTAGTCCACTGAGCTACAAGCCCTCGTCAGAGTTCTTATAGTAGCATACACTGCCGTTATGACACAAAATTTTTCTTCTTCCGAATCTAGTTTTTCCTCAGATGCGGCTGCCAAGGCTGTTTCACCCCCTCAACTGAGTCATTTAGATGCCGCCGGACAGGCTCAGATGGTTGATGTTTCTGCAAAATCTACGACAGTGCGGCGAGCGGTTGCCGTGGGGCAGGTGCGAATGCTGCGGGAGACATTTATGACCATTCAGGCGGGTGATGCGCCGAAGGGGGATGTGTTGGGTACGGCTCGGCTCGCTGGCATCATGGCGGCAAAGCAGACGGCTCAGCTAATTCCGCTCTGTCATCCGTTGCCATTACAGAAGGTTGAAGTACAGGTTGTGCCGTTACTGGAGCTGCCGGGGTATGAGATTCGAGCGGAGGTAAAGACTAAAGCAGAGACAGGCGTGGAAATGGAGGCGCTAACGGCGGTTTCGGTAGCGGCTTTGACGCTTTACGATATGGCGAAGGCCTTAGAGAAGTCGATTGTGATTGAGGCAATTTATTTATTGGAGAAGTCGGGGGGCAAGTCGGGAGATTATTCTTTGGAAGTCGCGAAATAACTTTAGGATCCTGCTTCCGTTCCCGTCCCCATCCGCCATGCCTCACGTTCACCTCTCTCTCCAAGGCGGAACGGTCCCGATCTACAATTGGGGAAAGAGCCGTTTGTTCTTCATTTTGAAAGTTTTCTATGCCTCCTCGTTGGCCCCGTCAGCCCGATCGTAACGACCCTGCCTATCGGCGTCTGGATGATCGGATGAATTTTGCGGTTCATGTCGCAATTTTTGCCGTTAGTAATTCTGGTGTATGGTTTGTCCAGAATCTGAAGCTGGAGACCTGGCCCTGGGCCGTTTGGTTTACCGGAGCCTGGGCTGGAGTCCTGTTGGCCCATGCGGTTTATATTTTTGCGATCGCCAATTATTCGGCTCCCAAACCTACATCCACAGCGGCGAAAGGGTTCGCTAAGGATAAGTCGTCTTGAGTCTGTCGGCTTTGCTGGATAATCCACCCCGCTAGATTCTCTACCCTGCCAGATTATGCGCCCTGCCAGATTTGAGGGTTTGAAGAAAGATCTCCCTCTGGTGGGGCGATCGCAATGATTCAGGCCAGTTTAAATCAAGAGAAAGGATAGCTCTCGGAGCCGACTCCGGGCTGTTCTTACGATCGAGTCATCATAAACTTTAAATTCCTATGGCTTACTCCAATACATCTGAAGCTATCGAAGCCCTGGCGGCCGAAATTGGCGAAAACATCTACATTGATGTGGCCAAGTGGCATCTCTATCTACGGGATGCTCATCTTCATACGCCTTTGGCAGAACAACTTTTTCCAATGCTGACGAGCGGTGATTTGCAGGAAGATCGGGTCGTTGAAGTCCTCAACAACATTTCTGTAAAGCTAGGCGGCGGCAAGAAAGAGGTGCCGCTGAGCGACCTACTCCCGATGCAGTGTCAGGTCAACCTAATGGATCTGCTGGAAGAATACCAACACAAGCTCTAACGTCCGAAGCGCTGCCGCAGCCGATTGACAAACATATCTACCTCTGGCAAATTCATGCGACTGGCGAGAAAAGCAAAAACCGCCAACCCAACCCCGCTGGCAAGGCTGAGTTGCAAGAGCTGAACTAAGAACCCTTCTGTTCCTAGAGCTTGTTCCAATCCCCAGCGAGTCCCCCAGCAAGCGAGGCCCGTTGCGATACTACCTAGCGTTAGCCCCAAAAGAGGTAGCCCCCAATCGCGCCACGGCAAACCTTGAAGCTTGCGATCGAGCAACCACAAAAACATCAGCATAGAGATGAAGTTGACTCCGACGGTGGCCATCACCAGACCCGGCGCACCAAAGGGGCCAACCAGCAGGAAATCTAGGAGTGCATTTAAGAAGATGTTGATAATGCTGACGCGGAAGGGCGTATCTCCATCACCCAAGGCATAAAAGACGCGGACCAACACGTCTCGCCCCAGGTAGACAAACATGCCCACACCGTAGGCAATCAGAACGGACGTCACGAGCCGAGAGGCCTCTTGATCGAAGGCAAAGCGCTCATAAATGACCCGCACAATTGGGAAAGCTAGCGTTATGATCAGCGCACTCAGGGGCAACATTGTCAGTCCGGTGAGAATGATGCCTTGGCGAATCCGCACCTTTAGCTCTGGCCAGTCGTTGGGATCGGCCAACCGCGAGAAGACAGGCAGGAGCGGCACCAAAATTACGTTTGAGATAATGCCCAGGGGTGTCTGCACCAACAGGTTGGCATAGCTCAAAGCCGCTGCCGCTTGGGGAATATAGGATGCAAAAAACAGATCGGTGTAGACATTAATCTGCATCATGCCGGATGAGAAGGTGGCTGGCCCCATAATCTTGACCACTTCTTTTACACCGGGCTGCCGAAAATTGAACCGTAGCCTCAGCTTTCCTAAGCCCGATCGCCACTGGGCCGGAACCTGCACCAGCCACTGCAATACCGCTCCGGCCAAGGTTCCCCAAGCCAACACCAGACCACCCAGCAATGCGTATTGAGGTGTGGTGAGCTGCTCACCCAGCTGGAACACCAGCACACCTAGGCCTGCCAGCACCGTAACGCTAGAAAAGAGCGGACTAATCGAAGGCAACCAATACTGATCGGTGGCATTGAGGGAGCCAAACCCAATGCCAATCAGCCCTGCAAAAAAAGCCATTGGAGCCATGATGCGGAGCTGCTGGATGGCGATCGCCCGAATCTCCACCCCCTCCGGCGTCTGCCCCAAACCAGGCGCAACAATATCAACCAGCGGAGCCGCAAAAATGATCAGCCCAATCGTCACAATCAGGAGCGCACCACCCACCAGTGTTGTGATGGTTTCTAGAAGCGGAGCTGCATCTTCCCGCTTTCGCTTCGACAACACACTAACGATCGCACTATGAAAAGGCCCATTAATCCCGCCTAGCAGCACCAGCAAAAAACCTGGCACCACATAGGCGTAGTTGTAGGCATCCACTGCCGCTCCCACACCAAAAGCAGCGGCGATCGCCTGCTGTCGCACCAAACCAAAAATTTTGCTGATCAACGTAGCAGCAGCGACAATTCCAGCGATTCTGGCCAGAGAGCGAGAAGGCTTTTTAGCGTCAGGCACAGGCAATTTCCAACAGAGCTTCAACCATTTAATCGCGAATCGGCCCATCCTAACCTCAGACTTTGAGAGACAAGCCGTGGCAAGATCACCTTTTACCAACCCTTACCCCAACCGATGACGTACGACTGGCGCTACTCCTTCCCGACGCTTTATCCGGGTACATTGATCAAACGGTACAAGCGATTCTTCGCCGATATTTTGCTAGATTCAGGCGAAACTATCATCGCCCACTGTCCCAACACTGGCCCCATGACGGGCATTTGTACCCCCGGCAGTCGTGTCATGGTTTCCCAAAGCAACAATCCCAAGCGCAAACTCGCCTACACCTGGGAGCTGATTGAAGCCCACGACCTAACCCCAACCTGGGTTGGCGTCAACACAGCTCTCCCCAATCGCGTGATCAAATCTGCCCTAGAAGCCCGCCTATTTCTGGGCCTAGAAGACTACTCGCAGATCCAGCCCGAAGTGCCCTACGGCCAAGACAAAAAAAGCCGAATTGACTTCCTCCTGACCGGAGACAGCAAACCCCCCGTCTACCTCGAAGTCAAAAACACCACCTGGACCCAAGGCACCCTTGCGCTTTTTCCCGACACCGTCACCACCCGAGGCCAAAAACACCTACGAGAACTCACCCACCTTCTCCCCGATGCCAGAGCCATCATGCTCTACTTCATCAACCGCAGTGACTGCACCCACTTCGCCCCCGGCGACAACACCGACCCCGTCTATGGTCAGCTACTCAGAACAGCGATCGCCCAAGGCCTAGAAGTCCTGCCCTGCCGCTTTCAGATTAGCCCCACCGGAATTCAGTATCTAGGGTTAGCAGAATTGAAAATTTGAGTGAGTTTGAGTGGGGGGAGGCAGGAGTGAAGAAGCAGGATTAGAGAGACGTTGGAAACGGCATCTCTAGGGATCATTACAGGGATCATCAGAAAGAGCAGATCACGATACGATCTTTACTTGATACCGATCTTTAACTTGATTTAGAACAACTCACCCTCTGCTCACCTGCTAAATAAAAACCAAACCACCTTAGAACTTGATCCAGTCTAGAGAGGAGAACCTGCAATGAACCCTGCTGAAATTGACTGTGCTACCGCTTGTGTCAACGGTTGCATCTTAGGCGACCAATGCCCCAACCGAGAATATCAAGCGCAAGCCTCCCAATTCATTCAAGAAAAATCGCTTGATGAAATGATTGCCCTCGCTGAAGAAGCCGCCCGCAAAAGAGCAATGGAACCCCCAAAATGGGTCTTCCCCGAAGATGGCATCTAGTTTGGCACCCCAATTCAAGATTGCTGGATTTCTATCCTTGCTGCGGTTAAAGCCGCTCATTCTGTGGCAATCTGAAAGACAGAGACTCGCGATCTGACATTCTCGCTACAGAACTCAGCCATTTTTCATATGCAGACTCTGCCAACTCCCGTCGCATCCTCTTCTACAGCTAATCCAGCTGCGTTTGACACCACGATTCACCGCCGGAAAACCCGTTCCGTTCCCGTAGGGAATATCTTCATTGGTGGTGGCCATCCCGTCGTTGTGCAGTCCATGATCAACGAAGACACCCTGGATGTAGAGGGAGCCGTCGCAGCCATCCGTCGGCTACACGAAATGGGCTGCGAAATCGTACGGGTGACAGTGCCCAGCCTCGGTCATGCCAGAGCCGTCGCAGATATCAAGCAAAAACTAAAGCAGACCTACCAGGACGTGCCGCTAGTTGCTGATGTCCACCACAACGGCATGAAAATTGCCCTAGAAGTCGCTAAGCATGTCGATAAGGTGCGAATTAATCCGGGGCTGTACGTATTTGAGAAACCAAAGAGCGATCGCACCGAATATTCTCAAGCAGAATTCGACGAAATCGGCGAAAAAATTCGGGCCACTTTAGAGCCATTGGTTATCTCCCTTCGCGATCAGGGCAAATCCATGCGAATCGGCGTCAACCACGGTTCTCTTGCCGAGCGGATGCTGTTCTCCTATGGCGACACCCCTGAAGGCATGGTGGAATCTGCGCTCGAATTCATTCGCATTTGTGAATCACTCGACTTCCGTAACCTAGTGATCTCACTCAAAGCCTCTCGCGTTCCCGTTATGCTGGCGGCCTACCGCCTCATGGCCCACCGGATGGATGAGCTAGGAATGGACTACCCCCTCCACTTGGGCGTCACCGAAGCTGGAGATGGTGAATATGGCCGAATTAAATCCACTGCTGGCATTGGCACCCTACTGGCAGAAGGCATTGGCGATACCATTCGCGTCTCCCTAACCGAAGCCCCCGAAAAAGAAATCCCCGTCTGCTACAGCATTTTGCAGGCGCTGGGGCTCAGAAAAACAATGGTCGAATATGTCGCATGTCCGTCATGTGGCCGAACATTGTTTAACCTAGAAGAAGTACTCCATCAAGTTAGGGAAGCAACCAAGCATCTAACGGGGCTAGACATCGCAGTTATGGGCTGTATCGTTAACGGGCCTGGAGAAATGGCAGATGCCGACTATGGATATGTCGGCAAACAACCTGGCTACATTTCACTGTATCGGGGTCGTGACGAAATCAAAAAAGTACCCGAAGACCAAGGTGTTGAGGAGCTTATTAAACTGATTAAGTCAGACGGACGATGGGTTGAGCCTGAATAGATTCTAAAGATTCTACAGGTTCACAAAATTTGCTAGAGCCGGTTGCCAGTTTTTACCAGCCCTCTAAATTTCCCTATGTTAGATTGGGCGTACTTCCCTCGCAGTCTCTCCTCTTGGGTTCAATCAAATTATGATCATTACAAAGCGTGGACTGGTCTTAGGCGCGACGGCAGCGGCTGTGACCGCCGTAACCGTTACAGGTGCAGGGTTGCATCTCTCTCAAGGGCAAGCCTTTTTCCAGGAGAGTCCGAAGGAGCTGATTGACGAAGTTTGGCAGCTCATCGACCGCAGCTATGTAGACGCGACCTTTAACCAGGTTGATTGGAGAGCCATTCGACGAGACTACTTGGGGCGAGCTTACAACAACCGTGAAGAAGCCTATGTCGCCATCCGGGAGATGTTGGAAGAGCTTGAAGATCCTTACACCCGATTCATGGATCCGCAGGAATTCCGCAATATGCAGATTGACACCTCTGGTGAACTAACGGGTGTCGGAATCCAGCTCTCTCAAGATGAAGAAACTAACGAGCTAATCGTCGTTTCTCCGATTGAAGATACTCCAGCCTTTGATGCAGGCATCATGGCTCGCGATGTCATCGTAGAGATTGACGGAGAAAATACTCAGGGAATGGATGTCAACGAAGCTGTGAGCCGAATTCGCGGCCCAGTTGGCTCAGAAGTAACTTTGACCATTCGGCGGGGTGAAGAAACGCTAGAGTTCCCGCTCCAGCGAAACCGAATTGAAATTCATCCGGTTCGTTTCACTTATCAGGAACTGCCTACGGGCAATGTGGGCTATATCCGGCTGACCCAGTTTAGCGCTAACGCATCTGATGAGATGCGTGAGGCCATCCAGTCCCTTGAAGGCCAAAATGTTGACGGATATGTGCTTGATTTGCGATCCAACCCAGGTGGTTTGCTCTACTCCAGCATTGAAATTGCCCGGATGTGGTTGGGAGAGGGCACGATTGTTTCTACGGTCGATCGCCAAGGTGTGGCCGATCGCGAACGAGCCAATGGTCGGGCTTTGACGGATAAGCCGATGGTTGTGCTGGTAGATGGTGGTTCTGCCAGTGCTAGCGAGATTTTGTCGGGGGCTCTTCAAGATAATGATCGCGCTGTTTTGGTTGGAACCCAAACCTTTGGTAAGGGGTTGGTGCAGTCTGTGCGGGGGTTGGGAGATGGCTCTGGTGTCGCGATTACGGTTGCAAAGTATTTGACGCCTAGTGGTCGAGATATCAATCAGTCTGGGATTGAGCCCGATGTTATTGTCGAGATGACGGACGAACAGCGGCAAGAACTCTTCCGCGATCGCACCCAAATTGGCACGACTGCTGATCCGCAGTACAACAGAGCGCTAGAAATTCTCAATCAGGAGATTACAGCCAGCCGCAGTGAGCGACGGGCTGAAACCGTCCGGCCTTAGTTTTAGTGCTCGAGTGAATTAACTGAGGTGATTGGCCACCGTTAATTAGCAATCGTTAATTTAGCAACGGTTTGAGGAGGCAGAAAGGGGAAGTTTTCTAACCTGGATGCCTCCTCAGCCGATCTTGAACCGATCGAGCTGCAACTATCGAGCTGCAATTACTGCGGCTGACATTTGCCTGCCCGAATCAAACCAACTCGGCGGGCGATCGCCTCTCCTTGGGACGCAAACGGACCCCATTGCTCGGTTGATTTGTCCTCAGCCGAGCTGTTTTGGGATTGCCAAATCTCACAGCTACCATCTGTTTGTTTCACGATGTACCAGGTCTCTGAGGGATTCTCTCTGGAAGGCTCTGTAGGATTCATTGCGAAGTTTAAACCGAAGAGTGAAACCGAAACGTGAAAGACGAAAGTTGCGTGCTTTTTCTTATTTTTAGCGTTTCGTTTTTAATTTTTCACTGAATTCCCGCTACAATGCCAAAACGCCTTCGAGCTATCTGGGGGATCAGCCCAGATAAAGGACAAGACAAAGGGACAAAATAAAGAACATTGTCTTTGGGGAAAGTCCGGTGAAAGTCCGGCGCTGTGCCGCAGCTGTAAGCAAGTTGAAGCTTAAAGTCACTTGCAAGCCAGAATGCCCGCTGAAGCGATCGCCTGTTTCAAATCCTGCGATGCACGGGATCAAACTACTATGCAAAGTCTAGAAATTTTGCGTCCGTCGCGACCGATGGACTGCACTGCAACTGTGTTGAGTTCGGTTGACTTGACTCCGACGATCAAATCAATTCAGTTACATCTTGATCGCACTGAATTTAGCTTTTTACCTGGACAGTCTGTTTGGCCAAAGTTTGAGCGAAATGGTCAGACATTTAGCAAGATCTACTCGATTGCCTCTTCTCCCAGGGTGTTACCCCGCCTGGAGCTGTGTGTGTCGCGGGTAGGCTGGAGCTCGGCTTACCTCCAAGATCTAGCCGTAGGCCAAACGATTTCAGTCCGGGGTCCCTACGGTCTGCTAACGCTAGATCGCTCTCCTCAACGGCCTCGCCTCTACATTGCCGAAGGATCTGGCATTGCCCCTTTCAAAAGCCATATCGATTGGCTGTATGACCAACAGTTTGGCTATCCGGTGTGGCTCATTCAGTCCAATCCAGAAACACCGGATCAGTTGCCTTATCAGGCACACTGGCGATCGCTCCAGCAACGTTGGCCTCAGTTTCACTACCTTGAAGCGCTTAATTGCAGACCCGAATCAGTTTTGAGTACTCCAGCTTTAGCCTTAGCAGAGTGGGACATTGATATCTGTGGGGTGGGCGATCGCGCTCCTCAGATCTGTGACTTCGTGTTGGCGAGAGGGGCAAATCCAGGTCAGGTTAGATCAGAGAAATTCTTCGCCTTTTGATTCCGTGGCATATTTGATCCCGTGGCAATTTGATTCCGTGGCACAATGGGCTGCGGGGCAGATATCTAGATTGCCTTTACCAGGATTTCAAACACGTTATGACATCTGAACAGCAAGACCCGATTTCATCGTCTCCATCACCAGACGCAACTCAGCCCCACCCATCTCCGCGACCCGTTCAGAGCAATTCAGCTCAATCTATGGGGGCGCGGCTCTGGCGATCGCAGCGAGAAAATCTTCAGATTTTGGTGGTGGCCTTAGGTCTGGCGCTGTTCATTCGCTTTTTTATTGCGGAACCTCGGTTTATTCCGTCTGACTCCATGTTCCCCACGCTGGAAGTGGGCGATCGCCTGGTAGTCGAAAAGGTAGCCTATCACTTTCGCTCTCCGCGCCCCGGCGAAATCGTGGTGTTTGATCCACCCCAACAGTTGCTCAAGCAGGGCTATACCGTAGATCAAGCGTTCATCAAGCGGATTGTGGCCCGATCAGGACAGTTGATTCAAATCCAGAATGGTCGAGTCTACGTCGATGAGCAGCCGCTAGAGGAGCCCTACATCGCAGAGCCTCCCGAATATTCGTTTCCGCCTGTGATCGTGCCAGAGGGGACGTTTTTTGTCATGGGAGACAACCGCAACAACAGCAATGACTCCCACGTATGGGGATTTTTGCCCGAGGAAAACATTATTGGACGAGCCATCTTTCGGTTTTGGCCCATCGATCGGCTAGGGGCGATCGCCCAAATCAATCCTGACACCACTCCACAAACTGTCAGCCACATCTCCCTTTCCCAAGCCACTAGAAGCGCAGGTAATGCAGCAGTTCAGCCGTCAACACTGCAGGCAGATTGAGCCGAGCCTGCAAATCGGCCAAGTTTTGATAGCGTCCCCCGGCCCGGTGATGCACAATTGCCCGTGCCAAGAACAAGTCAATGGCTGGCACCCGGAGCAACGCTTCTAGCGGGGCTGTGTTTGGATCAACGGTAGGAATGGTGCAGGGGCTCTCGGGGTCGTAGTAGCAAAAGCTCAAAATCGGCGCGAAGGGTTGCAACCGCTGCACAGGCAATCCTAAAGCAGCAGCCAGCTCCTCTAAGGCATGAAATTGTACCCCCGATTGGGTCAACGCAGCGAGCAATCGCGCCTGACGAATGGAAATACCAGGGAGACGGAGCCAATCATCGACAGTAGCCTGATTGGCATCAATGGACATGCCCAACTCCGCCGCAAGCCGAACTTCTTCCAACGATTGCAGCCGATAATAAGGGTCGTTGCTCAGACGCGATCGCAGCGGATGCCGTTGAGTTTTTAGTTCTCCCCGCAGCCCCGTGATGGATGTCAACCAGTCTGAAAGCGCCATTCTCCTAACCCTTCAAATTTTTGCTAGGCAATCCGATCGAGCAGCTGACGACGCTTTTGTTCAAATTCGTATTCCGAAATTAGGCCGTCTTGCCGCAGATTATCCAACTGTCGCAGAGCCTCGGCGATCGCCCCAACCAGCTTTGGATCAACCGTAGCCGGGGAAACATCAGGCATCGCCTCTACCACCAACATCGGATTAAAATTTTGGTCAAAGTCAGTTTGGCTCTGAGAGAGATACCAGACTCCTTCAATAGCGCTGGCAATGTGAGGGATCGGTGTCCAAGCGAGCAGCAGATAAAAAATTCCCCAGACAGGCTGCCCCAAATAAAACTTATGCAGTCCCACGATAGGTACTACGGTGCCAGATAAAGCCAAGAGAATGGCAACTTTACGATTTTTGGGCTTGCTTAACATGCTGAAGGCCACTGAGTGAAGGGAGACAGGGACAACTTCTAAGCACCCCTTGAAGCGATGCCCCTGCTTTCTATCATATTGCTGGAAACGCTGAGACTGTGCAGAACTCTCCAAAATCCCCTCCGCAGAGAGTCAGGAGTTAAGAGAGATTAGCCCCTCAGATGTCCTGTGTATCACTCATAAACAAACTGGAAGTGTAAGCACATATTACGTTCTAAAATGTGACAAGGGATACGTTTAGTTACGGATAGAGTAACTTAGATTTAGTAACGTTCCGTCGATCAGGTGAAGATAAACAGGGTAGATTAGATTAGAGAGACAAGCTACGCCCAGTCAACCAGCTGATGCTCATTCAAGCAAACAGAATGAGCAGCGAAGAGCCTCCAGCTAGGACTAAAAGCATATCAATTGATCATTCACCTGGGTTTGCATCAAACCTGTCTGGCATCTATCCATCCCTCAGTAATTCAAGCTGAGCGTGATGCTTTGATGCTTGCTATTCGGACTTAACCAGATTCCGTCTGAAACGATCGCCCATCAATCCCCCACTTGGGTTATTGAAGCGCCAGACAAACTAGTTTATGACTGCTTGATGTTCCTTCGACTTTGTCAAGTTAGGTATCAATGTCACAGATCCCCTTTTCCACAGATTGGCTGAAGCAATTTTCAGATCCTTATGCTGTGTTGGGTCTTTCTGTGGCAGCTGACGATCGCCGGGTCTTGAAACGCTATCGCACGGTTGCAAAGCTGTTGCATCCAGATACTTACAGCACAGCAGATCCAGAAACAAAAGACTTAGCCATCCAGCTATTTGCCCGTTTGGTCAACCCAGCCTACCAGCGCCTCAAGCAGGAAAAAGGTCGTGCAGAAATTGTAGCGACGTTACGATTTCGGGTGCGCCGGATGACTCGTGAGCAACCCCTTGAGCCCCAAGGCAAAGCGGCTCGCCAGTTGCTGAAAGTGCCTGTGCCCTCCGTCGATGTGTTTTACGAACAGCAAATTTCGGAACTGGTCCAGTTCCAGTTTGAGCCGCTGACACAGTTTGAAACCATTACCCAGCAGTTGGAAGAACTCAACTTGGTCTATCTGCAGCTCAAGATGGGTGAGCCAATGATCCGGGAAAAGCGAACCGGCATTGTCTCTGCGGCCCAGGCGAAGCCAATGCAGTTTACGCCAGTTCCTCCCAGTCCTGAAGCCCTAACTGTCAACTATGCTCAGCGACACTATCAGCGCGCTCAGGAATACATGAAGAAAAGCAACTGGCCGCTAGCTGTTCAAGAACTGCGAGACGCGATTCGGATCGAATCCAACCAAAGCGAGTATCATTCTCTCCTGGCTACAGCCTATCTGATGCAGAATCTGCCGAAAGCGGCCACAGCTTACTTCCGTCAAGCCCTAAAACTCAACCCAAATGACCCGCTAGCCTTAAGCTATGCAAAGCGACTCAAGATTGAGGTCGAGGCTCCTAACCCCAATCCTACAAAGCCCAGCAGCGGGGGGCTGTTTGGTCGGTTTGCTCGAAAGCGCTAGCCAGCTTTGGGCGGTCTTGTCGTGAGAGATCACGCCGAAGTACGGCAGAGATTCGGTTTTCTCTAATCGCGTGGGCGGATTGCCAATCCTTAAACTCACGGCATGCTGTTCTAAAATAAAGGGAACGGCGCTAAGGCCAGTTGTTGCTCTCTCCATTGCTAGCCCTAGTTTAAGCGGGAGAATGGGTAGAGTCGGTACTCCAATTCAGTGGATGAAGTAGCTATGGGATTCTTTGATTCTGAGATTGTTCAGCAGGAAGCAAAGCAGCTGTTTGAAGACTATCAATCCCTGATGCAGTTGGGTAACGATTACGGTAAGTTTGACCGCGAGGGTAAAAAAATTTACATCGACCAAATGGAAGCGATGATGGATCGTTACCGAATTTTTATGAAACGCTTTGAGCTGTCTGAAGACTTTATGGCTCAGATGACAGTTGAGCAGCTCAAAACTCAGCTAGGACAGTTTGGTGTGACACCTCAGCAAATGTTTGACCAGATGCAGCTGACGTTGGAGCGGATGAAGGCGGAGCTTGAAAGGCAAATCTAATCTGCTCTTCAGCACAGCTTAACGAATATAATCCGGCCTCTGGGAGTACTATTCCGGAGGCTTTTTCGAGTTTAGGGTGCTAATTTTGACTGGCACAGGACAGCTTTTGAATTGCCCTAGGCTTTTATCCAGCTGCGTCTTTTTTTTATTTTGATCGTTGATCGCTGAAAGAGAGCCGCTGGGCCTGTTTTAGGGTAGTAGCAAGCCGCAGGTTTACAACTCTTCATGGCCTTGGTTTAGGACGGTTGAAAGATCCGAACTGTCACATCCCTTTTTTAGGGCCTGATCAAAAATAATAGATTCACAGCTAGAGAAGACCGCTTCGATCTGCAGCTCCCCTGCTTTGGCGAATCTACTGGCTGCTCACAGAATCATTTGAGGACCATCATGAAAACTTTTCCCCGTCGTGCTGCTGCGATCGCCACTGCTGCCACTACCGTCTTTGGAACTCTAGCTGGACTCAGTCCTGCGATCGCCTCTACCTTTGGTCAAAAAGAAGTAGAGCAAAATCGGTTTGTTGCAGTCGCGGCTCCTCGTGGTACGACTGCTCACCAGCTGCTGGTTGTAGAACAGGTTTCAGACGCTCGTCCCTGCTGGAGCGAAACGGGGGCTAGCCCAGTGCAAGTAGACCCGCTGCTGGTCAATTTTGACTTCACTGGCATCTGCGGACGCAGTACTGATAGCAATGGCTACTCGATCCGCATGGCGGGGCAAGATTTGGGCTTGCAGTATAGCCTGCGTGTCGTCAACCGCAGCGGTGACTTAGTTCTAGTTGGAGCACCCAACGATCGCACTCGTGCTGAGTTGGAGATTGGACGGGCCAATGGCTCTACACCCAACTTTGCCAAGATCAATCTCAATCCAGGCTGGCGCTTCACAAAACGCACCTTTGGCGATCGCACGCTAGGCCATGTTTACCTCACCTATGATGGCGCACCGCCTGCCGCTGGAACGCCCAGCACAGGGACACCTTCTACGGGGACACCTTCTACCGGAACGCCTTCTACGGGGACGCCCAGCACCGGGACACCTAGCACCGGGACACCTAGCACCGGAACGCCTGCCCGCTTCCGCGATACTGCCAGCGACATCTATGCTCGTGAGATTGAAGAAGCCGTTGCAATGGGCTTCATCGCTGGGTTTGCGGAAGACAATACCTTCCGTCCCCAAGTCTCTCTAACCCGAGAACAGCTTGTCTCTATTGTTTTGGAAGGCCTCGTGAAGCTTCCCAATGCTAATCTGAGCCTACCGACGCAAGCCAATGCTCGCCCCTTCCGGGATGTAGACACGACTCGCTGGAGCGCTGCCAAAATCCAATTTGCTCAAGCCAACAACATCGTCAGCGGCTACTCCGACGGCACCTTCCGGCCCACTCAGCCTGTGACTCGTGCCGAGCTGATGGCCGTGCTACGTCGTGCTGCTGAGTATGGTAGGACCCTCCGTGGCCAAAACCCAGAACTTCAGCCCCAGCAGAGCGCAACCACCTTCTCCGACACAGGCAGCCATTGGGCGGCGGGTCTGATTAGCCAGATGTCTTCTTATTGCAGCGTTGCGACCCCTGTCAACGAGCGAGGAACTGCATTTTCTCCCAACAATGCATCTCAGCGCAACTATGCTGCTGCTGCAACGTTACGGATGCTCAACTGCGTTAAAGGTCAATAGCGATCGCCATATTCCACCCCTGGCATCGATGGGGCATCTAAAACCAAACTAGATTCTGTGATAGGGAGCGTTGTTGAGCTAGAGTCTCAGCGTCGCTCCCTTTCTTGTTTGGCGGATTCTTATTTTGCGGATAGACGCGATCAATCAGCGTCTCCATGCTTCACGTCTTCCCGAAAGAGACGGCTGTGGCTTGGGCTGTAGAGGCGCGATCGCCGAGAACCTTCCCCTGTCGTGCTATTTGTGGCGGCAGCAAGAGCAGGGCTGATCAGATAAAGCGTCGTTCGCATCAGCTTTTCTTCTCGTGTGACGTGGGCCATTTCTGTTAGCGGCACAACCCAAATTTTTTCGTCAGGCCATCCTACTCGAAAACAAATGGCAACAGAGGTCTCGGCGGGATAGTGCTGCAACAGTTTTTCTTGAGCCGCCTCAACGTGACGAGCACTCAAATATAAACAAAGGCTCGCCTGATGGGCAGCCAGAGCAGCGAGTTCTTCAGTTGGGGGCACCTGAGTTCGGCCACTGATGCGGGTCAAAATAATGGTTTGTACCACTTCAGGTACCGTCAGTTCTAGATTGAGCTTGGCGGCGGCGGCTTGGAAGGCACTGATACCCGGAATAACTTCAAACGGAATCTGAGCGGCAGCTAACGCCTGCATCTGTTCGTGAATGGCGCTGTAGAGGCTCGGATCACCAGAATGCAGTCGGACTACCGAAAGTTGAGATCGCACCCGCTCGATCATCAGCGGCAAGATCTCTTCTAGCGTTTTGTCTGCCGTTCCCACCACTTCAGCATCAGAGCGCACCATCTGCAAAACCTGGCGCGGCACCAGCGAATCTGCAACCACCACCACATCTGCTTGCGAGAGCAGACGGTATGCTCGCATGGTTAGCAGCTCAGGATCGCCCGGTCCAGCTCCCACGATATAAACCCCAGGGGACAGGCGGGAATGTGGAGGCTGATCCGGCGCAGAAAATTCAGCAAGAGACATAGAAGCTAGCAGGAGGAAAAATTCTCGAAGTTTGAAGTGGGAGTGAACTGATTGGCAAGAATTGATGAACTTCAAGTACCCTTCCGGATTGAAGCCCCCTCGCGAGTAAGAAGCAATGGTAGATGCACCCTGATTTAGACCCCGGAGCTAGTCTCTGGGGTTTTTCTTTGAAATTTTTCTCGCCACCTTGAGTCAGACAGTTGGTTTTTATCGGGGAGGATGTCAGTCCGACCGAGCATCGTTGGCATATGGGGACACGACATCTGGCAAATCTCGCTTAAAGCCATATAGCCAGATCAAACCTACTACTCCAACGGCAATACCGACCAGACTAACAATTTGGGCGATTCGTAAAGGCCCCAACATCAAGCTGTCGAGCCGTAGCCCTTCGATCCAAACGCGACCTAGGCTATAGCCAATCCAGTACAGCAAAAATAGAGAACCTACCTTGAGCTTGGGTCTATCCTGCAAACCACGGAAAAATAGCGTGATCAGCAGCGCGAAAACCGCCAAGTTCCACAGTGACTCGTACAGAAAAGTGGGATGAAAATACTCGAAAGCAGTAAAACCTGGAGGCCTCTGCGCGGGAGGAATGTAGAGCTTCCACGGCAAATCTGTAGGACGACCAAACGCCTCTGAGTTAAAGAAGTTGCCCCAGCGCCCGATCGCCTGTCCCAGGATGAGAGAAGGCGCAACTAAATCGGCTAGCTGCCAGAACGAAACCCGCTTGAGTCGAACAAAAATTAGAGTTGCCAGCAACCCGCCCAAAATTGCGCCATGAATTGCAATGCCGCCGCGCCAGATCGCTATAATTTCGGCTGGATTCTGGGCATAGTCCTCCCACTCAAACAGGACGTAATAGAGTCTTGCAGCAGGAATTGCGGCTAACACTAGCCAAATTGCCAGATCGCCAATTAGATCTGGGTCAACATTTCGACGTTTGGCCAGATATTGGGATAGGGTGACGCCGATGAGAATTGCGCTGGCAATCAAAAGACCATACCAGCGAATCGTGAAGGGTCCCAAATCAATCAAAATCGGCCCAGGGGACCTAAATTGAGCTAGAGATAAGACGGAATCCAGTTGCATGAAATCTGTCCAGAATATATAGCAAACGGCGCAGGTAAGGGCCTGAGCGCTCTGCCAGTCTACCAAGATTGGGCAGGTTGCGATGTTGCCTTCTTGCCTCTTCAGCAATCAGCAAAAGCTTCTTGCCAGCTCAAGAGACACCACAGAGTAACTCTTCTCTCTCACCTGCGCAGCGAATGAGAAGCCGAAACGCTTAAGATGGAGATCCTAGGCAGAGCAATCTATTTCAGTATGTCCGCTACTTCTTCTTCGGATCAACAATCTTTAGCTGTAAACGATGCTGAGGGTGGGCTAGCCCCCTCGCCAGAAAAGCCGTTGCTAGGTGCATCTCTGGCAGAGCTGACTGAGTGGGTCGAGCAACAGCAACAGCCTGCCTATCGAGCCAAGCAGCTCCATCAGTGGATTTATCAGCAGGGGGTGCGATCGCTCGCAGATATCTCTGTTTTTTCTAAGCAGTGGCGGGCCAGTCTGGCTGAGGTTCCGGTGGGGCGTTCTACCCTTCACTATCGCTCTGAAGCACCGGATGGCACAGTCAAATTTTTGCTACGCATGCAGGACGGCCAAATCATTGAAGCGGTTGGCATCCCGACGGCTAAACGACTAACGGTCTGTGTCTCTTCTCAGGTGGGTTGCCCAATGGCCTGTGATTTTTGTGCAACTGGGAAAGGCGGCTTTACGCGCAACCTGGAGCGGCATGAGATTGTGGATCAGGTGCTGACCGTGCAGGAAGATTTTCAGCGGCGGGTTAGCAATGTTGTGTTTATGGGCATGGGAGAACCGCTGCTCAATACTGAGAACGTATTGGAGGCAGTGCGATCGCTCAATCAGGATATTGGCCTGGGCCAGCGCAACATCACCATTTCGACAGTAGGGATTCCTGGACGCATTCACCGCTTAGCCCAACATCATTTGCAAGCGACTTTAGCAATCAGCCTCCATGCTTCCAACCAAGCCCTTCGAGAACAGCTGATTCCTAGCGCCCGTCAATATCCCTTGAAGACGCTGCTGGAAGAATGTCGGGAATATGTCGGCATCACAGGGCGGCGAGTCACCTTTGAATATGTTTTGCTGGCAGGAGTCAATGACAGCGTTCAGAATGCGGAAGAGCTAGCTGCACACCTGCGCGGGTTTCAAAGCCATGTCAACCTTATTCCTTACAATCCAATCGATGAGGTTGACTATCAGCGTCCCGACCAAAAGCGGATTCAAAATTTTGTTAAAGCTCTAGAAGAACGACGGATTGCGGTCAGTGTGCGGCAATCACGCGGGCTAGAAGCAGATGCTGCCTGTGGACAATTGAGAGCCTCAAAGTCAGAGGCAGCACCGCTTTAAAAGTTTGATATTAATGAAGTTCCTGAGTTGCTTTTGGCTAACTAGCTACAAGCAGGGATGCCGGGTGCGTAGGCTTCCACCACATTACCTGTCCGCGAGCAGGTAATCATTAGATAGTCACAAGTTGGGCATTGCGTTCGGACAAGATTGCCTGTAGCAATGTGGTGGCGTTCGGCGTGACTGCCACAATTTGGGCATCGGACGGCTTGAACAGTGAGGTTAGTTTTCATACTAAAGCTCCTTGAAAAATGGTTTTGCCCAAAACATAAAAAACAGCAAACATGCTGGAGAATCAACAAAGAAATGTAATTTTGTTGTTTACGTTACAAAACTAAAAAGGCTTCAAACTAGAAAAGCTCTAGCACCTTACTGATTAAAAGGCTTTGCCTTTACTCTCTTTTATTATGTCAGGGGTAGAGGGGACATGCAATGTGAGTTCTTATCAACTCACGGGGGATCACTGTCATAATGGGCGATCCCCCTACTGGCTGTCATCCTTTGTTGGAAAGAGATTAGAACAATGTAGTTATAGCCTTAGCGCCTTTTTTAGTTTGACTTCTGAATGCTGCATATCATCATTAATTTATATTTTCCTCACAATCCCGTTTTCTAGAGTCGTTAAAATCAGCAAATCGTAGAAGTTTATATATTGATTTGATTTTTGCACCTTAAGATTGAGTGAAGTTGGGCTCATCACTCTCAGGATAGATTTGCCTTCAATCTAAAGATAGATTTTAAGAACACAACCTAGATTCTAAGAACATAACTCTGTCACCCAACAAATTTGGGTGTAAATCAAGAACTTGTGAGCTGAACACGATCCCCGTTGGGAGTAGAAGCTGCGCGTGCAGTCTTTTAGAGAATTAGACGAGAGGATTAGACGACGCGATAAACCAGGCTAAACGTAGCCCAACTGCGGACATCCAATGCATAGGTATCGGCAGGCACATCTGCTTTAGCGATCGCCCCCTCACTGCCTTGATGCAAATCTTGCAGTACAGCTTGAGCGACCTCGAGCGGTTGCGACAAAACATTGACTCGTCGCGCATTGTTCATCGACCGCATCGCGACTTCCAGCATCGCAAATGTCTTCGTGAGAGGGGTGCGACTACAAATCAGGTGAGTTTCTGCCAAACCTGCCGGCCCCTGCATAACCCATTCTGAAGAAGCATTGGGTTGAGGAATGATCAGAGTTTCTCCAGCTGGCACGATGCTGTCGCGAGGGGCTGGCTTGGGCTCGGCGTCATTGGCAGCAGTTTCTGGAGTGGGATAAAGCGCGATCGCACTACCGCTGCTATCTATCCCCAACAAAATGAAATATACGGGGCGATCGCTGTAATTATTCAGCCGATACTGAATCTGACTGCCAGCCGGGAGCGCCGGGAGTTCGCCTCCATTTGAAAATAAAGAGGCCAACCGTCCCTGTGGCACAGTCCAGGGAGCACGCACCGTCTGCTGCTGCAGAAGGATCCGCTCTTGGGGAGCCATCATTTCCAGTGTCATTTGGACCCCAAGTTGGGACGAATTGCTATTAGTTGTCAGCCGCAATAGCTTGAGCGCCAACAGCGTACGCAGTTGAGGAGTCACTCGACTCACTGCTGTTTTAACAGCCTCCTCTTCCTCTGCCAATGTGTTAGGAATCGCGGTTCGACCGACCGAAAATAGCCCGTAACCACTCCGAACTGGGGACAAATCTCGTGAAGGTGTGGGCGTGGCGATCGCCTCTGCTGACAACGCATCCACCGACAAAGAAGATGCCAACATCCGGGGCATCGGACGGATTTTACCAAAGACACAGTCTGCAGGTTGCTCTCCCGCCACCACCGAAGACACTCTCGGAATACCAGAAAAAGCGCTGGTCGCATCAACGCGCTCGATTCGCTCCAGGCTGGCATCTAAGGCCACCGTCAGCCCAATATTGCGCGGCAAAATTCGGACCCGTTCGTGGATAAGCTGCCCCACTTGCAACGGCACACTCGGGGAAGACAGCCGAGCCCGCACCGTTAGCCCCTCCCGCGACCGCATCTGCAATAGCGGTTGCCGCTCGGGCGAAGAACCTGCTTTACCTGCTGCGGCTTGATCAACAGAGGGCTGAGTAGAAGGCTCAGTAGAAGGCGCTACAGACTCTACAGAGGGCGCTACAGAGGAATCCACAGGGGGCTGCTGCACCGGACGCGCCTCCATACTGGCTTCTGACAAGCTGCCCCGGTCGATATCCAGTAGACCGCTAGAACCATAATGCTCCAAGACCACAGTGGGCAATCCACCCATCCAGATCCGGGCCGTTCGACCATCTTCTTCGATTCCCGTAATCACACCATCTGCCCCTCCCGTCGGAACAGGCGGCAATCGATAAGCGGTCAAACCCACATCTTGAACTTTCTGGCCGCTGAGCTGGGGCTTTTGGCTTTCACCTGCCACTTGAGCCACAGTTGCGCTAGCCCGACTTAAATTGACTTGCAGCGTCGTCGTAGGGGTCGCCGACCAAAGTTGCTGCGTCAGGGCATAGGTAAACAAGCCGGCACTAAAGCCATTCCATTGGCCTTCAGTTGCAACTTGCTCACCTCCCGCTGCCGCTAATACAAGGCCTGGTAGCTGTCGCGATCGCAACTGTGTTTGGATTTGTTCTCTAGAAAGGTTGAGCTGACTCAGAAGCTGTTCTTGCAAACCCAGTTCTGCGGCATGAACTTGGCCCAGGGGCGCATGAGGCCGAGAGCGAATGCGGAGATTTCCTTGCAGCGCCTTGCCTGGATCGGTGTAGCTGGTATCCAGCACAGTGGTGACTTGGCTGGTTTGGAGCGATCGCAGCAGCAGCACCAGCGTTTCTAGCAAGACATCCTGAATAGCGGGTTCTTCCTCGGTAGGGACAAATCCATCCACCGGAACGAGGCTAGACTGCATCGCTCCCAGCCCACCATCCAGCTTAATTCGACTGCCAAACCCACTAAAGTGAAACAACACAACATCATCGGGGCGGGCCTGCTCCGTCAGGTGAGACAGAAACGCCGTCTCAATGCCTTGACGAGTCGCCTTCTGGTTGGTCAGCGTCAGAATATCAGCAGGCTGAAACCCAAACCGATGAATCAAAAGCTCTCGCTGCAGTTCTACATCGGTGAGACAGCCGTTGAGAGCCGTACCCCGAACAGGCACACAGTCACAAACCTGCTCAGGGTACTGATTGATCCCTACTAACAGCGCCAGCTTACGGGAAGTGGGTTGGGCGATCGCCCGCTGATAGCGATGAGCCATCAGAGACAAGCCCGTTTCACTGACGCCAAGAGCTGCCAGTGTCAGCATCGCCTGCCGTAGAAACGCTCGTCGCCTTAACTTCACCCAATCCCCTGTATTGCTGTGTTGTTCGAGAACCTATACTTCAACCGCAATTTGCATCGCCCGCGCCAGTTCGGCAGCGACTTCCGGTCGAGAAAACTCTGGCGGTGGTAGCTCACCCCGGCGCAGCATCTCGCGGACTTTTGTCCCGGAAAGATGAATGCGCTCCTCAGGCAAACTAGGACTTGTCTTCGTAGTTGCCATTGATTGAGTTCGGGAGCAGTAGAAAGCATGCTCAAACTTCATTGGCGTGATTCCCAATGCCGCTGAGTCAAGCTCATCAAAAATATGTTGTGCATCGTAGGTGCCGTAGTAGTCTCCCACACCGGCATGATCCCGACCGACAATGAAGTGCGTACAACCATAGTTTTTGCGCACTAGGGCATGAAAAATCGCCTCGCGTGGGCCTGCATATCGCATAGCCGCTGGGTTGATGGCCAGAATGACCCGATCTTGAGGGAAGTAGCGCTCCATCATGATTTCGTAACAGCGCATCCGCACATCGGCAGGAATATCGTCACTCTTCGTTGCCCCCACTAAGGGATGCAAGAACAATCCATCCACCGTTTCCAAAGCACATTTCTGAATGTACTCATGTGCCCGGTGAATAGGATTACGGGTTTGGAAGCCCACAATTGTTTTCCACCCTCTTTCGCGAAACAGAGCCCGCGACGTAGCTGGATCGATCTGATAAGTCGGAAATTGGGGATGAGAATCACGCTGGAGCAGCCAGATGGGACCGGCCAGATTGACACCTCCTTGCTCGTAAACCACACGGACGCCGGGATGCTTTTCCTCGTTGGTACGGTAAACGTGGATCGCTTCCTGGATCTTGTCGTAGTGGTACTTCTGTGTCAGTTCCAGAACAGCTACAAATCGACCGCTCGGATCGTCTAGACGCACCAAGCTGCCTTCTTGCAGAGGCTCTGCAATTTCCTCAGAAACAGAAAGTGTAACGGGGATTGACCACGGCAGCCCATTGGCCAGATGCATATCCGTGACGACCACATCGTAATCCTCTTGGGCCATAAATCCGGTCAGCGGACTAAACCCACCGATCGCAATCATGACCACATCTGAGGTGGTGCGCTCATCCATCTGAATCCGGGGCAGCGCATCGGCCTGAGCCAAAAAAGCTTGCTTTTGTTCGGAGGTTGCAATCCGATTGATTAGGTGTCCACCGTGGGGCGCAATCCCATCTGAATAGTGACTCAAGGTAATCCTCTCTATGTTGACTACGGTGAAAATATGTAAAGTCTTTCCAAGGTCTATCCTATTACGGAGATGAACAAGGTACGGTGCCCCGACTCAACACAGATTCTTTGCAGTCAGTGAGCGGTGTTTAAAGGTTCTATGATGCCCCCTCCTAGCAAGACATCACCGTTGTACCAAACGGCAGCCTGACCAGGTGTCACACTAAACTGAGGTTCGTCAAAGATCAGCTTTACTCGCGAACTCGCTTCAGTGCCTTCTATGGGAACTACTGTAGCAGCTACTGGGGCAGAGCGATAGCGGATCTGAACCTCTACAGAGATAGGAGCCTCTGGGGCCGCAATCGAAACCCAGTTGACTCGCTGCACGCTGCATTCAGCATGATGGGTGCTGTCGCGATCGCCCACAATCACCTGATTGCGCCCCGCATCAAGACCAATCACGTAGAGCGGCTGTGGAGCGGCAATGCCAAGCCCCTTGCGCTGACCCAGCGTATAATGATGGATGCCATTGTGTTGGCCAAGCACCTGACCCGCCTGATCGACAATATCTCCCGGCTTGGGTGCCAGATACTTATCTAAAAATCCACTCATCGAGCCGTGGGCTTCAATCAGGCAAAGATCCTGACTTTCTGGCTTTTCAGCCGTATGGAGCCCAAGCTGAGCAGCTAGCTGACGAGTTTCGACTTTGGTTTGCTCGCCTAGCGGAAAGAGGGAATGAGCCAGCAAGTCTTGCGTTAAGTCATACAAAAAGTAGGACTGATCTTTAGAACGATCGATCGCCCGCTTGAGTTGGTAGCGTCCAGTGGTCGAATCAAAATGAATTCGAGCATAGTGACCTGTGGCGATTTGCTCAATCCCCAATTCTTCTTTGGCATAGTGGAGCATGGGGCCAAACTTCACAGCCCGATTGCACTGAGAACAAGGGAGAGGCGTCACGCCTGCCCCATAACCGTTGACCAGATAGTCCACAATGTTGGTCTGAAACAGATCACGGCTATCGACGATGTGGTGAGGAATACCGAGTTCTTCACAAAGCTGAGCAGCATCTACCATGCCTTCAGAACAGCACTGGCCCTTGCCCTTCATCAGCCAAAGTGTCACACCGACAACTTCATGGCCTTGATGATGCAGGGTTGCTGCTGCGACAGAACTGTCAACGCCACCTGAAAGACCGACAACAACTTTGTTCATGTAATCTGAAAACCCGGCAAGAAACCCAATCAAAGCTCCTCTAGGCTAACATTATACTCGCCGATCTCATGCACAGGAAACAGACGACTGTCAACCCTTTAAGCCTTTCCTGGTTGAGCACAATATAAGACTGGTTGTAAACTTTGCTTGCCGCAAGGTTGGCCGTGCTAGACTTGCGGCAACTTTTCCTTAAGCCTCTCCTAGGGCCATTCTGATTTCTTTGCGGGGGGCCTACCGCGCAGTCAACACCCCGCTCTAAAGAGATAGGGTTTCATGCCTCCCCTTTAGATAGCTGACCAACCTAAGTCTTTACTGACTACATTTCCAAGGTGATGCAGTGAGATATGCAGCAAGACATGTTTAATCTTCGGCTTTCGATTCGACGCTTGAATATAGGCAGAAATACAGGCAGACAACTCTGCAGTCCTTCCTGTTTTAGAGCTGCATGGAAAGGTTTTTTTCACGATTGCTCTCAGTATTGCCCTCGGCCCAGCGTGCTCTTCTCTAGCGCTGTGGTGCTGCTCGGCAGTCTAGGCCTAGCTGATGCGGTGCTGGCCCTACCTTCATCTCCACCTCAGCAAATCGCTCAACGGGTCGTTGATAGCTTGCCGCCTCCGCCCTCCGTTGACTTTGATGGCGCACCTTTGCCAGTCGAGCAACCGGCCCTTCCGCCCCAACCGTTGGAGGCTCCAAGATCAGCCCCTACCCCGCTCTCACCGACGCCCCAGCCCCAGCCGGCCCAACCCGCCCGACCCGCACGACCTGCACGACCTGCAACACCAGCCCCTCGACCGCTACCCGAAGATGCCGCTGTTCTGCGCTATCTGGTTTATGTGAATGGCGATAGCTCGCTGCTGCTCAATCAGGTACGACGGATCGAGTCAGAGGCTTTCTTGCGAGAGTATGAAGGTCGCCGCATCATTCAGGCTGGTTTATTTGAACAGATCACCAGCGCAGAGCAACAGGTTGAGGCGCTTGGGGCTCAAGGCATTAGAGCAGAAGTTGCGACTGTGCCCATTCCGCTGTTGAGCGTGGCTGCACCTGCACCTGAACCTGTGTCTGATGTTCGTCAGCCTGTTCTTGCTGCGACGACGGGCGATCGCCAGATAGAGTTTGGCCAACAGTTGGGAGGAGATACCCCCGGCCTAGCCAGAACGGGGACTGCTGTAGCTGCGACTGGGAATACCTACTATGTCTTGGTGCCGGGTCGACCGGAGCATCTCGCTGATCTTCAGACTCAGGTGACGCTGCTGGGGGAAGGATTGGGAACCCGATCAAGCCTGGTTTCTACGCAGACTGATTTGGCAGCCCATGTCTTGGTTGGTCCCTTTGTAAACCAAGCTGCGGCAGAACGCTGGAATCGTTTTCTCCGCGACTTTGGGCTGGACGCTAGGGTTCAAGTTCGACGCTAGACAGAGGTGTGATCGGGGGCGATCGCGCTAAACTCTGGACTCAATATCTTTCAGAACCTCCTGTAGGTAAGATTGTTGAGCTTGAGGAAAAGACCTTGGCAACCCAACCCGACCGCACCCAAAAACTCCAGCAGATCGTCGTGACGGCGAGTCAGATGAGCGCAATTGAAGCTCAGCTGTTTGATGCAGGGATGCCTGTAGCGGCACTCATGGAGAAAGTGGGTGGATTGCTAACCCAGCGCATTCAAGCACTGTATTCCCGCGGCCAAACCCCTCAGGTGGGTATCGTTGTAGGCCCAGGACACAATGGTGGAGATGCCTTAGTTGTTGGCCGTGAGCTGCACCTGTTGGGCTATGAGGTCAAAATCTATCAGCCTATTGCCAAGCAGAAGGATCTGACCGCTAGTCATGCCCAATATGCAGCTGCTTTGGGGATTCCCTGCGTCAATGAGTTGGAAGCCCTGAGGGAGTGTGATCTCATCATTGATGGTCTGTTTGGGTTTGGCCTAACGCGATCGCTAGAGGGAGATGTTGCCAAGGCGGTTGATCAGATCAATCAGTGGTCTCAGCAGCAAGGTAAACCCATTGTCAGCCTAGATATCCCCTCAGGCCTGCACACCGACACAGGCGAGGTCTTGGGGACAGCAATTCGCGCAACCCACACCTTTTGTCTGGGCCTTTGGAAGCTGGCGTTTCTGCAAGATCAGGCACTTGCCCAGGTGGGAACCGCAGAGCTGATTGATATTGGGTTACCCCTGTCGATGGTGCAGTCGGTTTTGGGCGAAGATCCAGATTTGCAGCGCATCACGGTTGACCGGGTAATGGCCGCTTTACCGCTGCCGCGTCCCCAGTCTACCCATAAGTATAAGCAGGGCCATCTGCTCTTGATCTGTGGCTCCCACCAATATATGGGAGGCGCAATCTTGACCGCATTGGGAGCCAGAGCCAGCGGCGTAGGCATGCTCTCGATCGCAGTTCCCGAATCTCTTAAGCCGATTATGGTGGCTCAGCTACCGGATGCGTTGGTATTGGGGTGTGCAGAACGGGACTCAGGGGCGATCGCCAACCTCCCAGAAGGGACAGAGTTAAACAAATTCAGTGCGGTTGCTTGTGGGCCAGGGTTGACCCCTGATGCAGAGACTGTTGTGCGGCGATCGCTCGACAGCGACAGCTTTTTAGTCTTGGATGCCGATGGGTTAAACATTCTGGCCAAGCTTGGCACCCTCCCGACTCTAGCAAAACGCACCGCACCAACCATCTTGACGCCTCATTTGGGAGAATATAAGCGGCTGTTTCCTGATTTGGCTCAGCAAAGCCGCGATCGCACTACGCTTACCCGCTCCGCCGCCCAACAGAGTGGAGCGGTTGTCTTGCTGAAGGGAGCCAGAGTAGCGATCGCCAACCCTGGCGGTAAGATGTGGTTCAATCCAGCTAGCACACCTGCCCTTGCCAGAGGTGGCAGTGGTGACGTACTCACAGGTCTAATTGGAGGGTTACTCGCCCAAGCCGCCGCCCAAAACATTGCAGCCGAAGCACTCGTTCAAAGTGCGGTTTGGTGGCACTCTCAGGCTGGCATTTTGGCCGCTCAAGAACGCACCGAATTGGGAGTCGATGCCTTTACCTTGACGCAATATCTTGCGCCAGTTTTGCGAAACGCCGAAAGTTTGCGTTGAAGTATAAATCATAGGATTTGACAGAGGCTTGGTCGCACATTCAGGCTAAAGGCATAGGGAGATATTTTGAAAAGCCTTTACCTTTCTGCCGGAGGCAACAGTTTTTTGAGCGACTTTTAACATCAAATTTCAACGAATTTCATCCAAAAAGAGCTTGACTAAAAGTGGTTTTTTACCCAATATAATTGTCCTATTCAAGCCAACAATCGTTGCAAACGGCTAGAAGTAACCTCTAGCCTCTTAAATTGGTTATGAAAAAGTTAAATTCTTCTAAAATTGAAGCAAAACCAAGCAGCCGTCAAGATCCCCACGTCTAAATCGAAGGTGATTTAGATCACTTTTATCTCTGACCATGGATCACTTGCTTAATCTCCAATTCCGCAGAAAATTTGAATATAGATAAATTAACGAAGCACTAACTCAGGCTCTAGCTACTATGAAAACAACTTACGCAATTCGAAAGCTAGTAGAGAAGGCGCTCTACTTCAAACAACTCACTCCCGACATCGAAAATGAGATCAACTATGAACTCACCCGATTGGGTTATATTTCTGATGTAGATTATGAAGCACTTGAGCTGCTGATGTCCGAAATGGATGCAGGCCGGATTCGCCTTGTACCCAGCCCCTAAGATTGGTCAATAAGATTGGTCAAGCTGATATCTTCACCTGTTTTCTGTTACTGGTTCAGGGTGCGAAAACTCAGGGTTTCTCAGGTCAATTTTTCACAGGTCAATTTTACAAGTCGGTAGGACAATCATTCTGCATTAGGAGTATCGCTTCAACTCACTTCAGCAGAAGTAATCTCCACCCAGGCGCTATTCACAGGCACCGTTCCTAGGCACCATTCACAAGCATTATTCACAGGCATTGTTCTACCAGGTGTATGCAAAGACTGGAACAGAACCAAAGCTTCTTTAACGGGTGCAAGCCATAGACAGATTCTATCCCTGAAAAACTTCAGGATGCGCTTGCCAAACACAATAGACAAAGTCTCTGAGCTGCTGATGGGCAAGGCGATCGCGCTCAGGGTTCTGTTTTTCATCACCGAGCTGCATCAGCAGTGGAATGACCTCCGTATCGAGCGCAACCCGAAACAAACGAGTTGGCCAGAGCAGGTCGGCCCCCTGGCGCAGGTCATAGATCACCGTCTGCTCAGATGCCTCGAACTGCTGAACGTCTGGACGAAAGTCTTCTAGCCCCATCACCAAAGCCAAAGGCCGAACCCAACACAGATGACGCTCGGTTGCAGTCTGAATCACCTCTGCATACAGATATGAATCTTTCCAAGCTAAGCAAAGAATCTGGCTCGGTTGGAACTCAGCAAAGTTACTCATAAGCGCGATCGGATTTAGAATTAGGGTGATATAACAGAAATAAGTACCAAGTTCCAGGCTAAGTTCTAGATAGGGTCCAGCTCCATAGCTCAAGCTCGACAGGGCTAAGCCAAAATCATTTCAAAATCTTTTAGTACTATTATTACGGAGAGGATACAGCTGTGTCAGTCGAGACCATTGAACGGCGTTCAACGGCCCGCAAGCATGCGCCCCGGTATCGGGTTCTGCTACACAATGATGACTTCAATCCGATGGAATATGTTGTTCAGGTATTGACCAAAACTGTGGCAAACCTGACCATTCCTCAAGCGGTCAGCATTATGATGCAGGCTCATACCAATGGGACTGCCTTAGTCATTACCTGTGCTCAAGAGCATGCCGAGTTCTATAACGAAACCTTGCAGGCTCATGGGCTTACCAGCAGCATTGAGCCAGAGGAGTAGGCCACGCCACGCCAACATCCTGCTCCACCTCCAGGAAGACTCCAGGAAAAATTAGGTGTTTCTTGAAACTGAACTTAAGTGCTTTAGCTCGTTACTCGGCTCCAGTTCGGCTGTTGGCCTTTGTGGGGTTGTTGTTGGTAGGATGGCTTCCCTTTGTTGTCTTAGCTGAATGGCTAATTGACGACTCCAACTTGGTTAGTATCCTGGTGATGGTGCTGCTCTTTGTGGAGTTTTTGGGCCTGGTTAGGATTTGGGGATGGCATGTTCACCAATCGTCTCATCCGCTGCGGAGCTATGGCTTAGGGGGTAGTCGCCGGAATGGATTAGAGCTTTTGCAGTGGCTCAGCCTGGGGTTGATCAGTTTGCTGGGGTTATTCGCTCTAGAAGGGATTTGGGGCTGGCTGTCGTGGCAAGCTTCCCCTCACCTCGTTCAAACGGCCTTAGAGGGTCTTGGGGTGGCATTAGGGGTAGCCTTCGGGGAAGAGTTGGTCTTTCGCGGATGGCTTCTAGATGAGCTGCAGCGCGACTATACGCCAGTTCGCTCCCTATGGATTAGTAGCCTAGTGTTTGCAATTCTGCACTTTATCAGGCCGCTACCCGAAATTCTGGCAACATCTCCGCAGTTTTTAGGTTTGGTTCTGTTGGGATTGATTTTAGTTTGGGCTAAGCGATCGCACCAAGGACGGTTGGGGGCACCCATTGGGCTACATGCTGGCCTGGTTTGGGGCTACTACATCATTGATGTAGGCGACTTAGTGGAATATTCCAATCGCGTGCCTGAATGGGTGACAGGGGTGAACCAAAATCCTTTGGCTGGAGTAGCTGGGCTGTTGTTTTTGGGGGCGATCGCCTATGCCATCCGAGGCTGGCTTTATCAGCGAATCGACCAAAAGCAAACAGAACAGAAATGGTAGGAAGGTTGCTATCTTTGCTATCGTACCTTCATACGGCTGTTACCTGGATTGAGTTTTTCTAGTGCCATCTGCGGCAGAGAATTTTTGTAACAGTCGAATCTGTGCGAGGCTTTTGGGCAAGGCTGCGACAGATCCAGGGAGTTGCGCCCGGTTGTAACCAACTATGTCAAGTAAGTCAGACTTTTACTCTCTGCCTCCAGCGGTGCGGCGAATTGCCGAGTCGTTTCGTAAAACGGGTTGGGTTAGTTTTTGGGCCCAAGTTGGATTGGCTGCCATTTCTGGGGTGGTCCTGCTGCTCGCTGCTTTTGGTCCGCGTTCTGCCCAGGCGGAGAGCAATCTAGAAACGAGTTTTGGAATATTTTTTGCGGCCTGTGGCATCGCGACTCTGTTTTTGGGTGCCTATTGGGCCTATCGCTACACTCGCTTGTCTTTGCGCTTGAGAGATGCCAGTAATAGCAGTCGCCCCAAACCCGGTGATGTCATTCAGGCGTTACGGATAGGGCTGATTATCAACCTGATTGGCATGACGTTTACCCTTTTTGGGGCACAAGCAATTGTTGGAACGCTGCTTGCCAAATCGTTTGCTGGACAAAGTACAACAACATTTGCCGCCACCCAGTTGGTGCAGCCTATCGACATTTTTGTTGTCCAGGCCAACGTCAACACGATTCTTGCTCATTTTATTGGCATTGTTGCTTCACTTTGGCTGGTGAGAGGGATGAGCCGCCAATAAGCGGGAATTCAGATTCCCATCTAGATTAGCGTTGCTGACAGCGATCGCAGTGCCCGCAACGGGTAAACTCTGCGGCAAAACCAAAAGCCCCTAGCAAAAACTTCCAACGACATTCTTTTGTCAACAAATAGTCTCTCATCGGTTGGGTGCTCTGCTGGGGGTTCGCAAAAGCAACCGATTGAGCCGGCTTGATTTTGTAGTGAAACGGGTCTGACCACTCTAGCTGACCACTGCTATGAAGCAGGGCTAGGGCGATCGCCCCCTTAGGAAATTGCCGCCCCACAGTTTCTACCTCACCCTGAATAGGGAGTTGTTTGGCGATCGCCTGAGCATTTTGCTGCTGCTGCCGCACCTTATTGAGAAAAAACTGCTGCCGTTGCTGGTCTTCTGGGTCTAGCCACCCCGTTCGTTCACTAATCAGCGTCAGGGCATCAGCAGGTTTGCCGTCTCGTCCGGCTCTGCCAACCTCCTGCACATATTCAGACAGCAAGATGGGTGCATGAAAATGCACAACCCAGCGGACATCAGGCTTGTTGATGCCCATGCCAAAGGCAGACGTACACACCACGAAAGTCAGCCTTCCATCCATCCAGGCCGCTTCTACAGCTCGGCGTTCTTCTGGGCTAAGCCCCGCATGGTAGGAGGCCGTGCAATATCCTGCTTGCTTGAGCCACTCGGCCAGATTTTCACTGTCCTGGCGAGTTCGCACATATACCAAGCCTGCCTGTTTAGGACGGGCCTGAATCCACCGCAACAAACGTTGGCGGCGACCTCGCGGAGTCCAAGCCGTTTGGACGGTCAAACTAAGGTTTTCACGGTAGGGACTGAGCAAAAACTGCTGAGGTTGATTCAGCTGTAAGACCTGCTGGATCGTCTGTTGAGCTTGAGGATTGGCTGTAGCGGTGAAGGCGGCGATCGCCAGCTGAGTCCCTGGCGGTTTAGTCTGCAGCAAGGCTGGACGGACAGCACCCAAGCGGCGATAGGCAGGGCGAAATGTATCTCCCCACTGCACCAAACAATGAGCCTCATCCAAAATCAACCCGTTGATCTTGAGGTAAGGATGGCAAAGGCGCTCCCAGACCGGAGCACTCAGAAGCGTTTCAGGCGAAAGATACAGCAACCGTAGGTTCTGATTTTCCAGAGCCTTGAGCACCTGCCGCCGTCGAAAAGATGGCATCTCACTATGCAAAGCCGCTGCAGGTAACCGACGCTGTTGAAGCTCCTGCACCTGGTTTTCCATCAGTGCGACCAGCGGCGACACCACCAACGTCAGACCTGTCCGCATGAGTGCTGGCAACTGAAAACAGATCGACTTGCCGCCGCCAGTTGGCATTACAACCACAGCATCCTGATGGGCTAATAGACTGCGGACAATCTCACCCTGAGGAGGGCGAAAATCGGAGTAGCCCCAAACCTGTTGAAACTTTGTTCGGACGTGATCCCAAGCCGTTTGATCTGAAAGATGCATCACCGAGTGATAAAGCGATACTTTCAGAGTGCCCACTGGTCAGTGCGGTTACTCAGTGAAATCACACGTTGTTGCAATGGAGCAGGCTAAGTTAGAGCTTCCGAGAAAAATAGTCAAATTCTGTGCAAACTCCCTGTAGTGGCCTATCCCAAGGATCGATGGGTAGCTTGGGAAGTCGAGCAAACTCAAAGATGACTCCGATTGTGGGCTTATGAGACCAGGCCGGCAGGCTCAACATGCGGTCATAAAAGCCACCTCCGTAGCCCAACCGATATCCACGGACATCACAGGCGACCGCAGGCACCAAAATTAGATCAACATCCTCAGGCCGCAGTTGGGGAGAGTCTGGCTCCGGTTCTAGAATGCCGTAGGCTCCGGTCTGGAGGGGGAGTGCCGCGACGGAAGGGCCGCAGTGCCAGGAGAGCGATTTGCCGACGCAGCGCGGAAAGCCCCAGCGTTTTGGCACCTGAAACAACGGCGATAGATCGGGCTCTTGCCGAAAACTGAAGTAGGCCAGGATGGTTTCGGCTTGGGCAAACCCAGAACAAGACTGGAGATGATCACAAAGGCGATCGCTCTTTTGCCGCCAGACCTCCACCGGAATGGATTGTCTAGCTTTGAGAAGCGATCGCCGCAATTCGGATTTATTCACGATTTCGCGTCAGATTGTCACGAGGCATGCTGACGATACCAGTCGATGGTATTCTTCAGTCCTTGCTTGAAGTCAACCTGAGCCGTAAAGCCAAAAGACTCCTTAGCGCGCTGAGTATCTAAACAGCGGCGAGGCTGGCCATTGGGCTGATCGGTTTCCCAAACAATCTCGCCCTCAAAGCCCATCAGTTCACAAATGAGATGAACCAGATCCTTAATTGAGATCTCTTCACCCGTTCCCAAATTGACAGGCTCTGCATCGCTGTAAGACTGCGTGCCCATCACAATGCCAAGGGCCGCATCCTCAGAGTAAAGAAACTCGCGGGTGGGGCTGCCATCGCCCCAAACAGGAAGCTGCTTCGCGCCCTGCTGCTGAGCTTCGTAGACTTTCCGAATCAGGGCCGGAATCACATGAGAACTGCTCGGATCGAAGTTATCCTCAGGACCGTACAGGTTGACGGGCAGCAGATAGATCCCGTCAAATCCATACTGCTGACGGTATGCCTGGAGCTGAACCAACAGCGCTTTTTTGGCAATCCCGTAGGGCGCGTTGGTTTCTTCTGGATACCCATTCCAGATGTCTTCTTCTTTGAAGGGAACGGGGGTGAACTTGGGATAGGCACAGATCGTGCCAACGCAGACAAATTTCTGCACCCCAGCCTGATAGGCAGCATGGATTAGCTGGGTGCCCATCATCAAGTTGTCGTAAAACAGCTCAGCAGGCTTTTCTCGGTTGAGACCAATGCCGCCCACATGAGCCGCCAAATGGACCACGACATCCTGTTGGTCAACGGCCCGCTGGCAGCTTTCCATCAGGCGCAAATCGCAATCGCGCGATCGCGTCACAGTGATTTTTTCTGAGTCAGCCCCAGCTTGACAAAGCTGAGCAATGACTCGGCGGCCTAGGAAGCCAGCCCCACCAGTTACTAGAATCCGCTTATTCTTCAGGTCTAAAGTAGTCATGTCTGCAAAGATATGTTGGTCAGCTTAGGCAGGTTGACCCTGCCATCAGACAACACGATATAGCTGAGATCGCTGAGATCTAAGAAAGAGCTCTATTTAATTCTTGCCGAATGGTGGCAAGTTCGGGCGTTCCGTTGTTGGGATTGTGGTTAGCGGTCGTTAATCCCAGCCCCTGCAGGTCAGATTCGACCATGAGGTGAACCAGTTCTTCAAAGGTGACCGAAGGTTCCCAACCCAGCTTTTGCTTGACTTTGGCTGGATCGCCAATCAGCAGATCTACTTCAGCGGGGCGTAGATAGCGCTCATCAAACTCAATGTAGTCTTCCCAGTTGAGATTGACATGCTTGAACGCAATCTCTAGAAACTCTTTGACAGAGTGGGTTTCGCCTGTTGCGACTACATAGTCATCGGGCTCATCCTGCTGCAGCATCAGCCACATGGCCTTGACATAGTCTTTGGCATAACCCCAGTCGCGCTTAGCGTCGAGGTTACCCATGTAGATTTTCTTTTGTTTGCCAGCGACAATCCGGGCGATCGCTCGCGTAATCTTGCGCGTCACGAAGGTTTCACCCCGGCGAGGCGATTCGTGGTTAAACAGAATGCCATTGCAGGCAAACAGCTTATAGGATTCACGATAATTAATCGTCTGCCAGTGAGCATACACCTTCGCACAGGCATACGGGCTACGAGGATAGAAAGGAGTTTCCTCGCTCTGAGGCACGTGTTGCACTTTTCCATACATCTCAGAGGAGCCTGCCTGGTAGAACCGGACTTCAATTCCGGTCCGGTGCTGGTAGTCCCGAATCGCTTCTAGAAGACGCAACGTGCCCATTCCGACGGCATCGACCGTATATTCAGGCGAGTCGAAGCTAACTCGAACGTGGGACTGAGCACCCAGGTTATAAATTTCGGTGGGTTGGACTTCTTCCAGGATGCGGCGCAGTGTCGTACCGTCGGTCAGATCACCGTAGTGAAGGTAGAGCCGAGCCCCTTCGCTGTGCGGATCTTCATACATGTGATCGATCCGATCCGTGTTGAACGTAGAAGTTCTACGGATAATGCCATGAACCTCGTAACCCTTCTCAAGCAAGAACTCGCTCAGATAGGAGCCGTCTTGACCTGTAATGCCTGTGATTAATGCCCGTTTCCGTTGCGTCATCCTCGATGTTCCTTGTGAGCTGAGTAAATTAAAGGCGGCAGTGACTCAGATACAACTTAACCGCCAGCGCTTCAGGGTTGGAATCCCATACCTCTGAAGGTATTTCTTTGGAGACTGGGAAAATCCTCAAATTTCTTTCATAACGTTAACCTGAATTGCTTAGCAGAACATCAAGAGACTGTATAGTGTCTGCAAAGAAATTGCATGTTTCTGCCGATGCTTGCGCCAGCCTCAAACAATTGGATCTGAATTATCAACGGCCTGCTCTAACTAACCTAAAGTGCCCTCTAGCGCTGCAAAAGCAACCAACGTGTAGGAATTGCTTTCGTTCTGCAGTTCAACTGTGAAGCACGCTACGGTAGGAATATACTCATACAGTTCACAATAAATTAAGCAATCGAGCGCCTCCTAGTCGTCTGGGCTTTATCTAAGCTTCATAGGAGTGCCTTAATGTTGCAAAATTAAATTTCTGCTGATGCCTGGAGAACTTTAGAAGATGTTGGAAGCTTATCGTCAACATGTGGCAGAGCGGGCGGCGCTTGGAATTCCGCCCCTGCCTTTGACCGCCGAACAAACTGCTGAATTGTGTAACCTACTGAAGTCTCCTCCAGAGGGCGAGGCAGAAACGCTCTTACATCTGCTGCGCGATCGCATTCCCCCCGGGGTCGATCAGGCGTCTTATGTAAAAGCTGAGTTTTTGACGGCGATCGCCATCGGTGAGGCCATCAGTCCTCTGGTCACACCCAAGCAGGCCGTAGAACTGCTGGGCACCATGATGGGAGGCTACAATGTGCAGTCGCTGGTTGATTTGCTGCAGGTTTCTGATCTAGAGATTGCCCAAGGCGCAACCGAAGCGCTCAAAAAAACCGTGCTGGTCTACGACGCCTACAACGATGTGCGAGAGCTAGCCGAAACAAATGCCTATGCAAAACAGGTGATCGAGGCTTGGGCTAATGCAGAATGGTTTACTAGTCGTCCAGCGTTGCCAGAATCAATCACCGTCACGGTTTTCAAGGTGCCTGGTGAAACCAATACCGACGACCTATCGCCTGCCACCCATGCCACAACTCGCCCTGATATTCCTCTACATGCTTTGGCCATGCTGGAATCGAGGATGCCAGATGCGATCGCCACCATTGCCGAACTGAAGCAAAAAGGCTACCCCCTCGCCTATGTGGGTGACGTTGTGGGGACCGGATCGTCCCGCAAATCTGCCATCAACTCTGTGCTGTGGCATATCGGCTACGACATTCCCTATGTGCCAAACAAGCGATCGGGCGGTTACATCATCGGCGGCAAGATTGCGCCCATCTTTTTCAATACGGCTGAAGACTCCGGTGCGTTGCCGATTGATGAGTGCGATGTGACTCAGATGGAAACAGGGATGGTAATCACCATCTACCCTTACAAGGGAGAGATTACCAACGAAGCGGGAGAAGTTATCTCTACGTTTAAGCTCAAACCAGAAACCATTCTGGATGAGGTGAAAGCGGGAGGCCGAATTCCCCTACTGATTGGCCGTACACTCACCGACAAAACCCGCGCCGCACTTGGATTAGAGCCCAGCCCTCTCTTTGTCCGTCCCCAGATGCCAGCTGACACAGGCAAAGGCTTTACGCTGGCGCAAAAAATGGTGGGCAAAGCCTGTGGTCTGACTGGCGTCCGTCCCGGCACCTCCTGTGAGCCGTTGATGACGACGGTGGGTTCTCAAGACACCACAGGGCCGATGACTCGCGATGAGATGAAAGAGTTGGCCTGCTTGGGCTTCAGTGCAGATTTAGTGATGCAGAGCTTTTGCCACACCGCTGCTTATCCCAAGCCTGTTGATCTGACGACTCACAAAGAACTGCCAGATTTCTTTGCGTCGCGTGGCGGAGTCGCACTGCGTCCGGGAGACGGCATCATTCACTCTTGGCTCAACCGGATGCTGTTGCCCGACACGGTCGGTACAGGTGGCGACTCCCACACCCGTTTTCCCTTAGGGATTTCGTTCCCAGCGGGGTCAGGATTAGTTGCCTTTGCGGCAGCAATTGGAGCCATGCCTTTGGACATGCCTGAGTCGGTGCTGGTGCGATTTAAGGGAGAACTACAGCCCGGTGTGACGCTGCGAGACGTGGTCAATGCGATTCCTTATGTCGCGATCCAGAAGGGGTTGCTGACGGTAGAGAATCAAAACAAAAAGAATGTCTTCTCTGGTCGGATCATGGAAATCGAAGGATTGCCCGATCTAAAGCTAGAGCAAGCCTTTGAGCTAACCGATGCCACAGCAGAACGTTCCTGTGCAGGCTGCACAATTAAGCTCAGCACCGAAACGGTGGCCGAATATCTGCGCTCTAACATCGTGTTGTTGAAAAATATGGCGGCGCGAGGCTATCAGGATGCCCGCACGATTTTACGTCGGGTCGCCCAGATGGAAGCTTGGTTGGCCAACCCTCAGTTGATGGAAGCTGACGCAGATGCTGAATATGCTGAAATCATTGAGATTGACCTCAACGAAATTAAAGAACCCATCGTTGCGGCTCCCAACGATCCAGACAATATCAAGCTGCTGTCTGAGGTAGCGGGCGATCGCATCGATGAAGTCTTCATCGGTTCCTGTATGACCAACATTGGCCACTACCGCGCTGCGGCCAAAGTGCTCGAAGGTCAACCCCCCGTCAGTGGTCGGCTCTGGATCTGTCCTCCGACACGGATGGATGAAACTCAACTGCGGAAAGAGGGGATGTATGACGTGTTTGAGTCAGTGAAGGCTCGCACAGAAATGCCGGGATGCTCGCTCTGCATGGGCAATCAGGCCCGTGTCGAAGAGGGGGCGACGGTGATGTCAACCTCTACCCGCAACTTCAATAACCGCATGGGGAAAGGGGCGCGGGTCTATTTGGGTTCGGCAGAACTCTCAGCAGCCTGTGCTTTGCTGGGTCGAATTCCCACCATTGAGGAATACATGGATATTGTGGCGAACAAGCTAAATCCGTTTGCAGATGAGCTTTACCGCTATCTCAACTTTGACCAAATCGATGGCTTCGAGGATGAGGGCCGCGTGGTTGCGCTAGAGGATATGCCCCGGATTGAAGATATTCTGGGGATGCCAGCCCCTGCAGCTCGTTAATTTCAAATACAGACAGTACAGATTTGGGTAGGCAATGCCTACCCTTTTTTTGACTTTGGGTTTGACCATCACTGCTGCGATTTTGCCCTTATACCAATTTGAAATGAAGGAGAGCAGAATAGCGGCTTCTTAAAACGCTGGTTGCAAGAGCGCATCCAAGATGAAATTAAACGACGTTAACGATTGCACTTGTTCAGGTGTGAGGTCCTCCAGTTCTTGCTTCACTCT
>JBGTGR010000060.1:0-33689 GCA_041746655.1 Elainellales cyanobacterium
ACTCCTGAGTGCGACCAGGCGGCAACTGCCCGAGCCGTTGTCGTAAGTCCAACACTGCTTCCGTCGGAACTTGCTGTTGCCCCATGAAGGCTAACCCCACAATGCGACTGTCTCAAGGTGAGTCTCAGAATGGTGAAACCCAACTGGCCTAAAACAGGCCTGTTTGCGTGAACTGGCACAGTCTTCAAACTTAGAAAATCCGTGAGACTCATGGGTGGTCACTACACCCAGCTCCATTGCAGAGAGTCTTGTCCTGTAAACACTGTAAGCCGTTTCTCAAAATCTGGATAGTTGTTCAACGGCGCAACTATTCAACTCACCAGACCGCTGACCCATTTAAGGCCATTGGGCATAAACCTTTCGCATCGCTTCAAGACATAGCGATAGAAAGATAAGTCTGAAAAGTCAATTCTAGATAAGTGTCGAGCTGGTGCGATCGCCCAGCCCTGCTAAGATACTCTGCGATCGCCCCCTTTCCCTAGACCATCCCCTACTGCGCCCTGTAGCTGTCGATCGCCTGACGTACCATGGCCTGGGCCTCGCTGGCATCGCCAAAGCCGCGCAGCTCAATCACATCGCTGCCCTCGGGCAGGCGCTTGTAGACATTAAAGAACTCTTCCAGACGCTCTAGCTCTATCGCTGGCATATCGCTGATATCGAGAATGTCGTTGTAGGTGGGGTCGATGCTGGGGGCGGGCACCGCCACAATTTTGTCATCTACCTCGCCGCCGTCGATCATGCGCAAAATGCCTACGGGTCGCACCAAAATCATGCTGCCCGGTGTGATCGGCGCACGGGTGTAGACCAACACATCGAGAGGATCGCCATCGCCGCCCGCTGACTGCGAGATCGAGCCGTAGTTGGCAGGGTACTGCACCGCCATCGACTGAAAGCGATCAACAATGACGTGGCCAGTGGTGGCATCAATTTCGTACTTGGTGTAGCTGCCTGCGGGAATTTCAATCGCTGCAAAAATTTCTTCAGGGTAGTTCTCCGACTGGGGATAGTCAAAAGGGTGCACCCACTGGGCGATCGCCGCCCCCGCTGAGGCCAGGGTAAGCAGGGCCGCCAGCACGGTTGTTTTCAGTTTCATCGTTCACTCCACTTGTCAATGTCAGCCATGATTCAAACTGAGTAAACCACGGTGAGGTCTATTGCACCGTTAAGCCAGGATTAACGGAGTGTTAACGTTTGCAGCAGCGCTGCTGCAGGGGCCACTGGGCGATCGCTCCTACCAATCAAGGACATTTCTAAAAGCTACAGTGCCTTGCCTTTCCAGCCTTAACTCTCAAATTTTTCCGTTGCTAAAACTAAGCCCATTGGCCTTTTTGTGTCATAGGAATTGCTCTCTAGCAGGTACACACTTGATCAGCTTACTGAGTCAGTCAGAGGGTTGCAGGAGCTTAACGGCTCTTCAAAGATTCTGGGCGTCGCACCCCATCCTTAACAGCAAAACCTCCTAGAGCACTCATTCGCCTAGGAGGTTTTGTTTTTGAAGGTCATTGTCAAGACAGACGCTACATCAGGAAGTGATTGGGTGAGTTTCCTACCGCCTCACTGGTCTACAGAGCCTGTGAGTTATTCAACGACCTACGACTGTTGTTTCTTGGATGAATCAGGTGGAGAATTCACTTAACCTCAACCTTACTGGCCGCATATAAGTGCTATGCCATCCAGTCAAGGAGTGTTTATACCCCTTCAACAGGGAACTTAGCTGCTTTCCAGTCTGGCAAGCCACCCTTTAGCTCAGCAACACGTTGATATCCAGCCGTCCTCAATTGGTTAGCCGCCTCGGCGGTCACAGCGTCAGAATCTCCATAGATATAGATATCGCGCTCTTTCTCAAGACTGCCATCAATCGCAGCAGCCAGAGTCAGCAAAGGCATAGAGACTGAGCCCTGAATACGAGTCTCATTGAAAGCGGCACGATCTCGCACATCAATGATGGTCAGTGCAGGCTCACCCCAGTCAAGACGAGCCTTAAGCTCCTGAGATGTAGCTTGAGGCTTGAGATTAGGAGGAAATGCAACGGCAAAAGCGTTCACAGAGGAGCCTTGGTTAAGAGTGTAAAGACTAACCCCCCTAATGTAACGAACTTTTGCTTTTTATGAAACTTTCTTGACTACATCTTTGTTTGGCATTATTCAGGCGGCCTGTAGAGGCTGGCTTTGGTTGGGCCATCTCAAAATCAGCGTCGTGCTGACTATCGTCATGGCCGTGGTGGTAATCGTTAACCCTATCTACAATCGCCTGGTGCCCGAGGAAGATTCCCGCAGAGCATGGCGATCGCCCCTATTAGCTACGTAATCTGCCTATCCTAAAGTCAAAGCTTAGGGTTGGGGTGAAGGCTGAAGGGTTGGTCTGTTCTCAGGATTATTGAATTGAAACTGATCGACTAGCGTGGAAATTTGAGGAGTATCAAATCCAAGCTGAATTTTATTTAACCCTTGTAATTGCCCATCAATATAGTGAATGAATTGGGCCGCTTCAAGAGTGTCGCCTGCTTGGGTTTGCTGAGTTGCCCAATAACTCAACATTTCTTCTCTTACAGAGAGATAGCTAAGATATAGCTCCTGATTACCTCTCAGATTCTCTTCTTGCTTAAAGACCAGCATCAAATTGCCATGAAAGAAAACAACAGCCGAAGAAAATATAAAGATATTGATCAGTGCGTTGTTGACTCGCTCCCACCCTACTTTGCTAATAAAAAATAGACAGATAGAAGCCAGTACCGCAGCACCCACAATCATAGAGATTGAAATGTAGTATTGCTTGTAGAAAAAACTCATGATTTTGGCATGTCTTGCTGCGCGTACCTCAATCTCATCAAATTGGGCTATCAGGCGATCTCGTTCAGCAGGACGGGCAGAGAGTTCGCTGGTGGCTGTTTGGATAACTTCTGGTCGGGTCACTTGGGAAGTTCCTAGCCATTCAGCTTCTTTGGTGCCTGCAAACCAAAACATAAACCAGTAACTACCAAGGGCAAGCACTGTGAGGCTAGCCGTCAGAACAACATGCGCTAAAAATGTGAGTTGATTGTTGTGGGGAGAAATAGCCCACATGAGCCAACGGGGAAGATGCAGTGGTTCATAAAGCTTGGCTTGCGAAGTTTGACCAGTTTGAGCCTCATTAGGTGGGTCGTTCTCTGTTGTGAAGGACATAGCTATTATCCCGAAGAGAAACAAGTCATGCTTTGCTCTACACCAAGGGCACTTATCATTCCTTATCCAAAAGTCATTTGTTATCAAAGCTTAAACAATCTCCTGGTTCACATCCTTGATGGTGATGGCAAAAGGCTAACAGAATGGCAGGGTAGCTAAGCAAGACTCCACGCGATCGCCCACTTCAACCGATGCATTACCCAAATAAACCGCAGCTTGTCTCTCCAGTCGGGCAAGTTACCATCTTTGGGGTTTGAGTAGCAATGGAACAGAAAGTCACTTTAAGGCTGAAACACTTTAGCAGCAAGCATTCCAAAAAGCACTGTTCAGTCTCAATGAGACGTACCAATTGAACTATAGTCTGATTAGTACAACAAAACAGCACGGCACTGTGCGCTTCTCAGCCCCCTATTTCCCGAGGGGTTCAATTGGTACAAAAAACGATTGCAATTTATTGTCGAGTCTCGACCACGGACCAATCTTGCCAACGGCAGGTGCAGGACTTGTTGGCCTATGCCAAAAAAGCTGATTTTAAGGTGGTTGGCGTTTGGAAAGAGACGGCTTCAGGCACTAGGCTGAATCGGGTTGAGCGGCAGAAGGTGATGGCTCTGGCGCAGGCGCGGAGGATTGATGCCATTTTAGTGACAGAGCTGACCCGTTGGGGGCGCAGCACCCTAGACCTGATTCAGACACTACAGGATTTACAGAGTTGGGATGTCTCCCTGATTGCTCAAACTGGGCTTCAGTTCGATTTAGCGACGCCTCAAGGCCGCTTGATTGCCCAACTCATGGCGGCGCTGGCTGAGTTTGAGCGGGATTTACTCAGTGAGCGGGTGCGCTCTGGGCTAGCCGCAGCGAAGGCTAGGGGCAAGGTGTTGGGTAGGCAAGCCGGGCAACGGACTAAGTCTGACCTCCTCGCGCCCAAGGTGATACAGATGGTAGAAGATGAGGTTTCCTATCGCACCATTGCCCATGACTTGAAGATCAGCAAAACGACTGTGACTGAGATTGTCAAACGGCACCGGCAAGCTCACCCTGAGTTTCACCCCCCTAGATCTAAGATGGCTCCTCGAAAGAAATCCCAGTCTGTTTACCAGCTTAAGATTACGCTCAGAGATATCCGGCCACCGATTTGGCGACGGGTGCAGGTGCGCAGCGATGCCACCTTAGGGCATCTGCATTGGGTCATTCAGTTCGCGATGGGATGGACCAATTCTCACCTGCACTCGTTTTCAATTCAGGGGCAAGAGTACTCGATACTCATGCCTGAGCTGGGCTTTGATGACTTGGATATGCGTGATGAGCAACCGGTGAAGCTCAGCAAAGTCATTGTGGGCAAGAAGTTCAAGTTCTTCTATACCTATGACTTCGGCGATTCTTGGGAGCATGAAGTCTTGGTTGAAAAGGTGCTTCCTGCTGAAAGTGATGCGGCCTACCCTGTCTGCCTCAAGGCTAAGCGAGCCTGTCCACCTGAAGATTGTGGGGGAACCTGGGGCTACCAGGAGCTGCTAGAAGCTATCCAAGACCCTGACCATCCTGAGCATGAGTCATTACTTGAATGGGTTGGTGGTTCTTTCGACCCAGAGGATGCTGAACTCGATGAGATCAACAGCCTGCTGAAGACGATTCCTCTCGACACGGCTAATTTTAATGGCTACATCCCATAAAGGGAGAGGGTTCCAGCCTTGGCGTACGTCTCTGTTCCATTACTACTCAAACCCCAATACACGTCGCCCTTGAAATTTTGAGTGAACAACTTGAAGTACAGGGTGCCGTGATTGGTCAGGGTTGAGATCACGTTGCAGCGAAATCGTTGGCCGCTACCAGGGACAACCGGAGTTTGCCCTCGCCGCCCATAGCTGCGTCCCGTTTGGTCATCGGCGCGTAATCCCATCTCATCGCCCCAGTGAATCTGGGCACCTTCCTGTTTGGCTAACTTGACGATGGCTGGGTAATCGGTCTCCAACCACTGTTTAACTGCTTTTGGGTCTTGCTCATAGGCTCGTCGCAGGGGCTTTTGAGGAGTCAATCCCCAGCGTTTCAAATACCGTCCGACTGTCCAGACTGAAACTGAGACGCCATAACGTTGCTCGAGAAATTGGCGCACCCCCTCCCGTGTCCACAGGGCAAACGGCAAGCCCAACTGGTCTGGGCACTTTTGGGTGATGAAGCGCACCGTCGTTGCGGCTTCATGCGGCGCTAGTCGAGACGAAGGGCGTCGTCCACGCTTTTTTGCCTGCAATGCCCGACGGCCTTGTTCATTGACTGCTTTCGTCCAATGATGCACCGCTGTTCTCGAAACGCTAAACACCCAGGCGGCTTCTGATTTGCTCATGCCCTGTTCGATCGCATTGACCACTCGATAACGGAGGACTTCTTGGGCTGATGGAGACAAATGACGAGCATCTTTCAGTTTCATAGCTGCTGGTTGAAATGTCTACATCCTTATGTTAATTATTTGGCGCTCTGGTTAGTAAAAACGCCGTCGACCACCTCTTTGAGCTTATCGCCTCATCGGGGTGCTCGCCCCCTGCTCTCTTAGCGGGATAATCCTGGTGCTCTGGAGGCCTTCTCATTAAGCCTTCCTTATTGCTGTGACTAATTACAGGAAAGCTAATTTTGACTGAGTAGCTGCTGGGTCTTTTTGTTCCATTCATAAAACTACTCCGATCGCAACTCGGTTGATTTTGAACTGCATAAAAGCACCCTAAAGCAATCACTTTAGGGTGCCCAATATAATCAATCTGAAACGGGGAAACTATATAGTCACCTGAGGCTTCTTGCTCCGTTTCTTCTTTGGCTCAGGGGGTTCTTTTCTCGTTGAGGGGCCATGGGTGCAAAGATACTCAACTACAGCAGATGTCAGTATTCCCGAACGACTTTCTCCACTACTAGTCGCAAACGCATCAACTTTATGCAAAATCAGCTCTGGAATGGTTACGTTGATGCGACGCGCCTTTCCAGACAATTTGGATAAATCGACGTTGACTACAGCCCAGAGTCCATCAGCAAAATCAGGATTCTTCTGATGCTCTTCTATGCATCTTGGGGCTGGGAGCTCTTCCCCATCAATTAAAATTCCTTCAATGTGACATTCAATAGCTTCAGACACATTTCCCAATGCCTCTTCTGTCGAATCTCCAGCAGAGAAGCAGCCAGGTAAGTCTGGCACAGTTGCTCCATAGTCGCTGTCAGGATCTTTATGAATTACCACAGGATATAACATTTTTCCTCCTATGCTGGCGGCCAAGGCCACCCAGCCTGCCTGAAAATACTTTTCACAGTCCCAATAGGCAAGTCCTTTTTTGGATGTGGAACTGTGACTCGGCCTGCCTTTTTGGGATGCTTGTATTGGCAATGACTACCACGAGTATTTGCCAAATACCAACCATCATTTTTCAGCCTCGATATAATTTTTCGGCTGTTCATACCTCTATCATCAAATTATACACACTATACACACTAAGTCGATACGCTTATCCAGAAGGGAAGACATCGCAAGCACTGGAGGGTAATATACCTATCCAGCCGTGGGAAACAACCGATCCAAAACCGGCTGATGTTGCTGTGACGCTTCCTTCCGCTCAATATCCAGATACTGCTCCAGCGCGGCCAGCGTCGCATGACCCAGAGGAGCAGGAAAAGCGGCTGAAGTATCTCGATTTGGTCGCAAGTGCAGTGATTCTGCAAAACACGGTTGATATTTCCTATGCCATTCGGGCCTTGAGTGAAGAAGGCTCTCCGCTCAAGCGGGAGCTTCTGGCATCCCTTAGCCCTTATTTAACCAGGCATCTGAAGCGATACGAGGATTATGTTTTCGATCTGGGCAATATTCCGCAGCCCTTGGAAGGGGCTATGATTCTGCAAATCGACATTGCTGAAAACCAGATAGAATTAGCATTACAGCGTTTCGTGGCACTAAATTACACGTATCCTGATTACACCCCTGTATTGATGTCTCATGGTCTTGAATTGAGTCTCAGAGCCCGGAAAGTGCTTGGCCGCTATTCCAACAAATTGAGAACAGTGAAATGCCTTGCTATTGAAGACTTTTGGCTTATTTGCAATCAATCTGAGCCTAAAATCACCTTGTTTGTGAACCGCTACACCTACCCTCCCCATCTCCCTATCGAATAGGAACGTTGTCAACTTAATTTTCCTTTTTTGAATTAGGCACAAGAATTTCATCAATCGCTTGACACACATGAATTAGAGCAATATCAGCTTATCAGGAAGTAAAAAAGCAGAATTCAGCCTTGTCTTTGAAAATACACTGAAGTGCTTTACCAACTCTTCATAAAAGGGTAACAACCCCACAGTAAAGCTCTTTCAGAGGTAACAGTGAGACTGCATCCAGGAAGCTTAAACGGAAGATCCAGGACAGTTAACGCTATCTTCATGTTTCTTCAGTATTAATAATTACTTGAACACTGGTTTCTAAGTGTTGAACGCTGATTTCTAAGCGTAATTCCGTAGGCAGCGATCCTACGGTTTGTAGATGTCATTTGCTCTCTTCCCTGAATCCTTGAACGATATTTCTGGGCTCTAAGCCGATCTGAATATTTCTTGATGGGGCTCAGCCTTTTTGTTGGAATGTTCAGATCGGTTTTTAGCGCCTTTTGAGGGGACAACGCCAATTCCATTATTGATGGAGCTAATTATCCATGTCCATTTATCGCAAACCACATTTGCCTCAAATAGCGATCGCCGGAACACTTGCCGCTGGTTTGCTTGCCTCCATTTTCCCCTTCCCTGCCGCTGCCTTCCGGGTCAATCCCTACTTGCAGCAGCCCTCCACTGATGGCATGTACTTCACCTGGTTCACTGAAGTGGATGTCGCGGGCACGCTGACCATCACAGGTTCCTCCCTAAGCAGTCCTCTCACCTTCTCCAGTACCCCCGCCTCCCAGCCTCTGCTGGCTTACACCAATGCGGAACTGAACCAGAGTATTACAGGTTTAGAACAGGGTTCGTGGTTAATTAGCGATAACAACTACAAGCACACCGTTGATGTGCGCGGCTTACTGCCGGGAACTACCTATGAGTATGCCGTTACTCAGGGTTCCAACCTGTTCACCTCCAGCTTTAGGACGGCTCCCAGTGTTGATAACTGGAGTTCCATCCGGTTTATTGCCATGTCCGACAGCGAGACAGAACCTCTCGGACGCAACAACTTTCGGGAATGGCAACCGGGCGCACTGGCACCAGGATCGAGCGATCGCCCCGACCTGACCACCAGCCAGTGGGCTACTACCTTTGGCACCAGTGGCTCTGGTATGTCCCAAACTCTGCGCTACGCCCTCACCGAAACCGAAGGCTATCGTCGCAACCTGGATATCGTCAACGATCGCAACCCCAACTTTCTGTTGATGCCGGGAGACCTGGTGCAGGGTGGCGGCTATCAGCCGGGTTGGGATGAATTCTTCCGCCACAATGCTGGAGAATTCGACAGTGGCTTGTCCGAATACCCCATCCTGCCTGCCCTGGGCAACTGGGAAAACTTTGGTGCCCTCAATGGTGGCTATGGCACTGATGCCGATGGTCGGTTTGGTCCCCTCTTGGGTCGTCAGAAGTATCAGGTTTATTTCGATGCACCTGAAAACGGCACCCCGGAACATCAAGACAATTACTATCGGGTAGATTATGGTCCTATCACTATCCTCACCCTCGATAGCTCTAATGGTGAACCAGATGATCGCCGCTCCAACTATGGTGGTGATGGACAACCACCCAAAATCAGCGGTACTGAGTTTACCGGTCCCGGCACCGACACCCAGGAAAACTACACCCGCGAACAATATGAAGCCGCAGGCGGCACCGACCTGGCAGACTTCAACCCCGGCAGCACTCAGTGGGATTGGGTAATTGCTCAATTAGAAGACGCTCGCGCTCAAAGTCAGATTATCTTCGTGCAGTTCCACCATGCGCCTTATAGCAGTGGCGAACATGGTCAACCCATGAACCACATCCTCTCCACCGGCCAAGGCGGCACACCCCTGCGCCAATATCACCCGCTATTTGAGCAATACGGTGTGGTAGCAGTGCTGTCGGGACACAGCGAAATGTTTGAGCGCAGCTTTGTTGATGAAGATGGCGACGGCGTGGGCGTTCACTACTATGATGTGGGGGTTTCCGGTGATGGTCTGCGGGGTCAAAAGCGCGATGGCTCCGGTTTTGACCTCCCCCTTCTGAACTACAACAGCTTTAGCGAGTGGACGGCAGACCAGAGTGCAGACGAACTCTGGCAGGAAGTGGATGGGGTGTTGCAGTTGATCGATGGTGGCAAACACTATGGACACCTGGAGGTCAACCTGGAGCGACTGGATGGCCGCAACGGCGCAGCTGCACGAGTCACCTTCTCTCCGGTCTATAGCTTCCCCATTCTCGATGCCAACTACAACCTGATCGGCAGTGAGCGTCGAGTTTATAACGATGAGTTTGTGACGTTGCTAGATGCCAAGGGACGAGTGATTCAAGAAACCGTCCCCGAACCGGGCACGATGCTGGGTCTACTCATCGTTGGTATCGTGGGTAGTACCACGCTAAAACTGCGGAAACGTTGATCGAGCCAAGCTACCTGTAGCATTGATCAGAGGGTGAGATCGCATCGTATATGTTTAGCCTAAAATCAGGCTACCCAATTTCGTAATGACATGGCGTGGGCGACTTGCTCAACGAACGAGTCGCCCCGCTGCTAATAGGGGTTCTGTCTCAATTTTTGCGACAGAGGATCAGTTACAGCAGTGTTGTAAAAGCTTGACTTTGCGTTGTCCTAGCTTTCTTGCTGGAACGGGTAAAGGTTGCTTTTATCCACTAGCAACCTTTACCCGTTCCAGGACGCGCCACAACAGAGGAATGGGACGACCACAACAGACAATAGACAATAGACAAGTGAATCATGCAGTAGCGATTCCACAAGAAAGTGAGATACATCCGACTGACTCGCACTCGTTGGTTGCTCAAGAAACGCCGCCATCGGTGCTCCAAGCTTTGAGCTTTCGTTGCTCGACTGTGCACATACGGTTCCCAAGCCGCGAGGTCGAGTTGACCACTGCAAATCAGGGCGCTCACCATCCAAGCTAAAGTCTTGAAATGGCGCAGGTCGCTAGCTGTAGTAACCTGCAAACAAGGCAACTTTGAACCGGGATTGAGTGATAATAAGTGCCCCCGAAACCGACAATAAGTGCCAATGAACCGGAATTAAGTGACAACAACCTATAAACGAGATTTGTAACCGGGATTAAGTGCCAATAAGTTAGAACACTAGAATACCTACACTGAGCATCTAGTCCCGCAACTCCTGAGTGCGACCAGGCGGCAACTGCCCGAGCCGTTGTCGTAAGTCCAATACTGCTCCCGTCGGAACTTGCTGTTGCCCCATGAAGGCTAACCCCGCAATGCGACTGTCTCAAGGTGAGTCTCAGAATGGTGAAACCCGGCTGGCCTAAAACAGGCCTGTTTGCGTGAACTGGCACAGTCTTCAAACTTAGAAAATCCGTGAGACTCATGGGTGGTCACTACACCCAGCTCCATCGCAGAGAGTCTTGTCCTATAAACACTTTAAGCCGTTTCTCAAAATCTGGATAGTTGCCCTTGCCCGCTACTCCAGTACTGACGAGATGCTCTACAGAGGTCGCCAGATAAAGCTTTCAGCCTATTTGCAGTGAATTTCGGTTGAATCGCTTGTTTGCAGGTCGTTACATCTAGCGATGAGTTTAGGCATCGCACCTCATCCCAAGTTTTGCCCCACCATTGACTTGCATGAGGCATGCAACGGCATCAGCCATTCAGAAGGTTGTGGATCATGGCGGAATTGTCTGCGGGAGTTGAGCCTATTATTTTAAGAAACTGCATAAGCTCAACTTGATCCATTTGAAGTTGGAAATCCTCAACGGTGTTTGAATTGCAGCCAGGGAGCCAACTTTTTCCCATATGCGATGTTAGACCAATATCCAGACTAGAGAAAATCTGCTATGCCAGAGCCATTGCTAAGTAGGGGCTCTAGCATTTTGATAAAGTCGAGTTTAGGGTGAAGAGGGATATGATTTAGTTGTTTTATTGGGCTTGATTTGAACATAACCGAAAAGAACCCCTCCCACGACAACTAGTGCTAAGATGCTGTTTGGTTCGGGGACAGATGCGGGCTTAATTTCCTCGCCAGCTAGAGCAGGCGTTAAGGTTGGTGGGCGATAAAACATTGTGTTTTGTTCAAATGCGTAGGCTAGTCCCAAAAGTCGGCCTTCACTATAGGGGCGTCCTGTAAAAGAAAGTGTTACAGGCAAGCCCTGATCTCCAAATCCGGCAGGCACCGTGACATCAGGAAGCCCTGTTGAACTGGAAAATAAAGCCTGTCGTGCAGGTGGACTCCCTGGTAGGCTAACAAAAGTTGGGTCGTCAACACCTATAGCTGGGCGAGCAAATGTGTTGAGAGTTGGAAAAACAAAAGTATCCAGATTGAGAGAGTCTAAAGTATCTATCAAAGTCCCTCTCAAAAATTCATTAAGCTCTTTGACGATCTCAATGTATCCAGGGTCAGTTAAGCTACCAGTAGTTGCAGAGCGTCGAAGGGTTCCCAGAATCCTTGAGGGTGTGTCTGATTCTGCGATCGCAGGAGACTCTAGAACTTCGATAAGCTCTGTCAGCGTCTTTGGATATTCAGGCGATAAGGTTCGAAGATATTCTTCCAAGTAAATTTCCTGCTCAACAGGAATGGCTGTACCATATATGCCACTTAAAGTAGACAGAAACTCATTATCGAAAGAAACTTCGATGATCTCCGCTCCTAGTTCTTGAGCAACGGCAAGTGCTTCATTAACTAGCCGCGTAATTTCTGGATCAACCCCGTTATCGTCTCCAACATAATTGGTAACTAGGCCAAGTTTGGCCCCTGATAGAGCATTTGGATCTAAAAACTGCGTGTAATCATCAAAGAACTTATCCAACTCTATAGGAGGTGCAGCAATTGGCGTTTGTATTCCAGGATTGTTTGGGTCGAATTTTGCCATCACTCCCAGAGCAATGGCTGCATCTTCTACAGTTCGGGTCATAGGGCCAATCATGTCCCTAGATAACACAAATGGAATAATTCCATCTAAACTTACTAGTCCGCGAGTTGAACGAACGCAAACTAGCCCCTGGAAAGAACAAGGAGTCCGTAGCGAACCTCCTGTATCGCTACCAGTTGCAAAAGTCGCGAAGTTAGCAGCAACGGCGGCCCCGGAACCGCCGCTAGAACCCGCTGCTGTCCGCAGTAGATTATAAGGATTTAAAGTCTGACCCGTGATGGAATTGTAGCCTGAGCCTGAGATTGCAAATTCGTCTGTTGCGGCCTTTCCAAAAATGATAGCACCTGCATCTCTTAAGAGTTGGACGGCAAAAGCGTCATCAGGAGGAATAGAACCGACTAACGCAGCAGAACCTCCAGTTGTTGGCATGTCAAAAGTATCATGATTGTCTTTTAAGAGAACTGGAATACCATGCAATAAGCTTCTAGGGCCAGTTTCTAGCCTTTCCAAATCAAGAGCTTTGGCAATCTCTAAAGCGTCTGGATTAGTAGTCAAAATAGCGTTGATTGCAGGACCTTGTGTGTCGTAGGCATCGATTCTATTAAGATAGAGTTGAACCAATTCTTCTGATGTCAGAATACCTGAATCAAAAGCCTGATTTATGTCTCTAATTGTGGCATCTTGAAGCCTGAAAGTAGCAGCCAGAACTGTTTCTGATGTAGATATAACAATCGAAGATAAAGCTGCTGCTACACTTCCAAGAGTCTTCAACATAGCTAATTTATTGTTCAGAGAAAACTACATTTGTATCTTGTCTTATATTTGCAAGGCTGAGTGTCCATTGTGAACAATTTCGCAAGCTTAATATCTAGTTTACATCATTAAATAATAAAGCCTTTGTTGAGGGGACGTTTGAGAAGTATTCAATTACGTCAACCACTTGAGTATGAGTCGAATTATTGCTAGATAGATAAAGATTTTAGCTGCTGGAGTACAGCATTTATTTTGATCTAACTCATCTCAAATATATCTAAAAAGGGCTCTATAAACTACAGTAATCCTATATAAATTGTGAGAAGACTTGCCGCAGGGAAAGCCTCTCACAACTCTCCACTCTCACAAATGATCTAACAACGCTATATCCTCGATAGGACTAGGAAGGCAGAACAGATTTATATTCAAGTTCATTGATCTTTCTGCGACGCTTCCCCCGTTGACCAGCAAGACCTGCTCCTAGGAATGCTAGGGCAGGTATGATACCAGGTTCAGGAACAGATTCATATTCGATCACCTCTCCAGACAGAGGTGGTGTCAGCGGTGATGGACGACGATGCATTGTTGCTTGCTCATAGGCATAAGCATAACTGAGAAGATCAGGCTCACTATAAGCACGCCCAAAGAACGACAACGCAATAGGTAAGCCATCCGAAGTAAAACCTGCAGGAACCTGAACATCAGGGAATCCAGTCAGGTTCGCAATATTGGTCGCAGAAAGACCTGGGCCACACACATAAGTAGGATCAACAACGCCCGCTCTTGGAGCCGCTGGACAGCCAGAAGTCGGATAAATGATTGCATCCAAGCTATTGCCATCTAAAATACTGAGCGTCGTAGTTGTGATCAAAGCAAGACCATTGTTTAACGCATCTAAATAATCAGGATTATCCAGCGGCCCTCTCACTTCCGCCTCAAATAAACGCTCTAAAACCCGTGTATTGACAGGGAACGCTGAATTAACAACTTCAGGAGACTGACTGATTTCAATCACTTCTGCGAGGGTTTTGGGATACTCGTCTGATAGCGTTGCTAAATAATCTGCAAGTTGGTACTTGAACTCTGTATCAGAGACAATGCTGTAGATGCTGCTACGAGCGGCTAAAACATCGGGAGGAAACATAATCGAATCAACAACAGTGGCCCCTAATACCTGAAGTTGGGCGATCGCTTGCTCAATCGCCTGATCGGTATCGGGGTTACGCCCAAAGAAATCTCTAGCAACCCCAATCCTCGCACCTTGGAGCGCATCGGGGGTCAAGAATTGAGTATAGTCAGTAAAAAATTTTCCTTCACTATCCAGTGTGTAAGGATCGTTTGGATCAATACCCGTCATAAAGCCGAGGGTGATCGCTGCATCTGTCACGGTACGAGTCAAGGGTGCCCCTGTATCCAGAGTGAGTGAAAAAGGAATAATGCCATCTCGGCTTGTTAAGCCTAATGTTGGTTTGATGCCCACTAAACCGCTAGCTGCAGCAGGTCCACGAATTGAACCTCCTGTGTCTGTTCCAAAGCCAATTGTGCCAAAATTTGCCGCGATTGCCGCACCTGATCCACCGCTTGAGCCTGCCGGTCCTCGGTTCAGGTTATAAGGATTGAGCGTTTGTCCACCAATGGAACTGTAGCCACCACCGGGTGATCCTCCATGAGCCCACTCATCCATGTTTGCTTTAGCAAAAATGATGGCTCCCGCATCACGTAGCTGTTTGACAATATAGGCGTCATCAGGTGGAACAGAACCTTGCAACGTTACTGATCCCCCTGTTGTAGGCATATCAAACGTGTCAAAGTTATCTTTGAAAATAATTGGAATTCCATGCAGAATGCTTCTGGGTCCCGTTGTCTGCCGTTCTAAATCAAGTTCTCTGGCGATTTGTAGTGAACTAGGATTGACCGTCAGCAACGTATTGAGTGTAGGGCCAGCCTCATCGTAAGCAGCAATTCGGTTCAGATATAACTGAACTAGCTGTTCTGAAGTTAATACACCCGCGTCGAAGGCACGGTTAATTTCCGAAACAGTTGCTTCTTCAAGGGTGAAAGTTACAGCATGTGCTTCTTGGGGAAGACTAGAAATGAAGGTTGCTGAAATCGCAATTGTTGGAACAAGAGTTGCAGTAGCAAAGTTCTGGACAGACTTCAACATGGACTTTGCCTATAAGGTTTGATAGCCCCAATTGTTGATGTAGGTACTGTATATCTACGGTAAACCTGGATACCAACCCTATACTATCTTCACTAATTCTTTAATTTAGCCTTAACAAGTAGCCTTTTCTTCATAGAAACCTCACAATTGAAGGTTGCACTTAGTTGTTTAAGTGATAAACAAACTATTTGGTCGCTGCTTAAAGCAACAATCGCCTAAGATTTAGGAGAAGGTGAAAATTTAGGATATCGGAGAATCATGGATTTGGTTTCAGCTATCCACAGTTTAGAAATGATGACTTTATAAAGTTTTATAAGAATAAATGCTTATCCGTATTCAAATTTACTGTATTCCTATAGTTCTCAGGCTCAAATAGCACTTGTTCAAGTTCATTGCCTCCTCAGTAATTCGCTTACCTAATCATTCACCCACTCCCACACCGAGTAGCAAGAGTTTTATTAGGGCTTACCGAGGTGCCGGGATATTTTTTAAGGAGAAAAGCGTTGTTTCAGATGATTCGACGGACTGCTGCTTTAGCAGTAGCTCCAGCAGTGGTTTTTACTGGAGTGCCCTATGCAGCTCAAGCGGCAACCTTCCGGTTAGAGGAAGCAACTATTGCAGACATTAATATTGCTTTCGATGCAGGTGCATTAACGTCAGAACAGTTAGTGCACCTGTATCTCAATCGCATTGAGGCATATGATTCAAGCTTTGCTTCAATTCTCACGATTAATCCTCAAGCTTTAGATATTGCTAGAGAGCTAGATCTAGAGCGACAACTTCAAGGGGCAAGAGGTCCGTTACATGGCATTCCAGTTATTCTCAAAGATAATTTTGATACGTTTGATTTGCCAACAACTGCTGCCTCACTAGCTTTAAAGGACTCGATTCCCCCAGATGATGCCTTTACTGTTCAGAGATTAAGAGAAGCTGGAGCCATCATCATTGCTAAATCAAACCTGACCGAATTTGCTTCTGGAGGAAACACGATCAGTTCATTAGGGGGACAAACGCTAAATCCTTATGATCTATCTAGAACCCCTGGCGGTTCTAGTGGAGGTACAGGTGCGGCGATCGCCGCCAACTTTGCTACGATCGGCACTGGTTCTGATACAGGCCAATCAATTCGCTCTCCAGCTTCTGCCAATAATCTTGTTGGAATTCGCTCAACGTTGGGATTAGTGAGCCGAGATGGAGTCGTTCCTCTTTCATTTACCCAGGATATTGCAGGTCCAATTACTCGAACTGTTGCGGATGCTGCATATATGTTGGATGTGATGGCAGGATATGATCCTGCTGATCCCATTACAGCACTGAGTATTGGCCAAATTCCCGATAGTTACACAAACTTCTTGAATCTATCAGCACTACAAGGAGCTAGACTTGGAGTTGTGCTTGACTTATTCGGCACTCAGCCCATCCACGAGGAAGTTAATTCAGTCATTAACAGTGAGCTAGACAAAATAGCTAGTCTTGGAGCAACTGTAATTCCTGTCACAATTCCCAACTTCGGGGCATTAACAACTAGTCTGTCAGTGAGTGGATATGAAGTAAAGCCAACTCTCGATGCTTATTTTGCTAGCCTCGGTCCTGATGCGCCTATCAAAAGCTTAGATGAGTTAATTGCATCAGGACTGTATGATCCTAGTATTGCCAATTCCCTCTTATCTGCTCAAGCTCGTGAAAATCCTCTGGAAGATCCAGAATATTTGAGAAGGTTAGCTCAAAGAGAAGAGTTTCAAGAAGCACTTCTTGCTCTAATGGATGACAATCAGTTTGATGCTCTCGTGTACCCACACCAACAACGCCTGGTTGTTCCCATCGGAGAGCCTCAAGTTGATCGCAATGGAATTCTGGCATGGGGAACAGGTTTCCCGGCGATCACTATTCCAGGCGGTTTTTCCGCACCGACTGAAACTGCACCTCAAGGAGTTCCTATCGGAATTGAGTTTTTTGGTAGGCCCTTTGATGAGCCCACACTGATCGCTTTAGCGTATGCCTACGAGCAGTCAACCTTAAACCGCCGTGCCCCAATTCTTTACCCACCTTTAGCGGGTGAAACAGTTGAGTTTGAGTCTGTTCCTGAGCCAGGCATGATCCCTTCCCTAGCAATACTGGGAGTCAGTGCTTTAGGCTTTCAAAGCCGCAAGCGAAGACAGCAGCCCTTTGAAACTATTCCTTCCTGTGCGAACTAAAGCTACTTTGCGTGAGCTAAAGCTTTAACTAGTGCAAATGCTGTGTTTAGCCACCACAGCATTTGCAGACGTTCCTTTTTGGGTATGGCACCGATTCGTGTAAAAATGGGCCACATCTCCTGAAATCCTTATAGAACAGTAGTTACAGCACTTAAGAATTCAGGATTCCTGGGCTAGCCACGTCTCTTTTTTGCAGCTGGTTTCCTCTAGGGGCAGAGTGCAGGAGAGCTGAAGGAGTAGTTATCGACCTCATTCATAAGCTGAGCTTGTATCGGACAACTAGCCAGATCGCCGTAGTGGACTGAAATTGGACTAAAGGTGACGAGCAGACTTCTATCTGTCCCTGCTAATCCACAAAATCAAGGGCTGGAACCCCGTAGTTGTGGTTGAGTAGTTGCGTCCTCGGCAACTTTTAGCCCCCTTCACCCAGCAGGAAACAGCCGATCCAACACGGCCTGATGCTGCTGTGACGCTTCCTTCCGCTCGATATCGAGATACTGCTCTAGTGCTGCTAGCGTGGCGTGACCCGTGATTCGCTGAATCCCTCGAAGCGGCATACCAGCCAGATGGAGGTGAGTTGCCATCGATCGCCTAAAGCTGTGAGTGCTGACACCCTCCACCCCAATCAGTGCTGCTGCATCCTTCACCGCTGCTTCGACGGCTCTAGGGGTTAGGTGCCCAGTCTTGCCCTTGCCTGGGAAGAGATAGTCCTGCTTAGGAAGTGTGGCAGCGCTCAACAGTCTGGTCAGCTGGTCTGGAATTTGGGCTTCTCTGGTTTTTTTTGTTTTGGTGGTAATGGCTCGATAAACAAGGGTGTCGCCTTGCAGGTCGGCAGCGGTCAACTGCAACACCTCTCCAATCCGGGCAGCGGTGAAGTAGGCAATCTGACTTACCAGCCTGCAAGGGTCATCCATCTCATACCAAAGCTGCTCTAGCTGCTCTGGGTTTAAAACTGTCGCCTTGCCAAATCGATTCACCTTAGCCATTGCCCGTCACTCAATCTTGCTTAGATCAATCCTACTTCGTCTTTTGGGTAAAAGACGAACGGCGACAAAGGGTTTTACCGAATCTTGAAACGCTCGCGCTCTGACAAAGCGGATTATTGAGAATACACCCCCATTTATTGAGAAAGTACAGTTAGCATCGTTTGCTTGGAAATCGAGTGCAAGTGCAAGTGCAATGGAAAAGTGAACTTGAGGCGATCGCCAATTACCTTGATAAGAACGAAGCCGCTACGATGGCTATGCAGATGAAGGAATTGCTCCAGCGGGGTGAGGTGCTTCAGCAGCAGCAGGCAGGGTTGAGGATGCTGCTCAGTCGGTAGCAATTACTTGCTAGAAGGGGGAATCAGAAATCTATCTGCTTTCCAGCAAGCTTAATCCACGCCGTCAATCTCCTCTATTTGACTGTCAACGTCAGTATCTAGCTGTGGTGGTAACAGTGTCCGCCCATCTATTCGAATCTCCCCACTATTGTGCTCACCTTTGAATTTGATTTCAATAATTCCTGGGTAATTTGAAAATATTGCTGCAAGAGCAATAGAGCAGAGAACTGCCACTGTAGCTGTAGCCCATATGAATGGGGTACTGTAAATTTCTCTCTTCATGATTTTCCTAATAATGGGGTTATGCCCCGAGCACTCGGATAGTTCCCACAGTGATAAACAGCCGTCTGGAGATTGGATGCACGGCTGTTTGGGCTTGCAGGGCTCCATCTACCTATGGGATTTGTCCAACTTGAATCCGGAGTGGCACATGAAGCTAGAGTTGTGCCTCAGGCTAAATTTACTTAGTTACGTGCTTACGTAATCACTGAATTGTGTAAATACTTGAATACTTAATAAAGTGAAAAGCTCTGCCGAAACAGACAGAGCCTAAAATCTACTTACTTGATCACTTATTTACTTAACTATGATAATTACGTTCTCCAGCCTGAAGGGAGGTACAGGGAAAACCTCTCTGTCAGTTCATCTGGCTCATGCGATCGCCCTGTCAAAAAGGCGAGTGTTGCTGGCCGATGCCGATCCACAGCACAGTGCTTCCGATTGGGCAGCGGCACGAGAAGAGAAGTCTCCATTCCCCGTTGTGGGAATTGCTCGCAACACGCTACATCGGGATTTACCCGAATTGATAGAAAACTACGACCATTGCGTGATTGATACGCCTCCGAGAGTATCGGCTCTAGCTCGTTCGGCGATTCTGGCTGCTGACCTGGTGCTGGTGCCTGTTCAGCCGTCATCTTATGATGTTTGGGCCGCTGCTGAGACAGTGCAACTGATTGAGGAAGCCAGAGGATTCAAGCCGGATCTGAAAGCCTGTTTCGTTATCAATCGCCGCATCGTGAATAGTGCAATCGGTCGAGAAGTTGAGGAGGCTTTGAAAGATTACTCTTTGCCAATTCTGAAGACGGCGATCGCCCAACGAGTTGCATTTGCCGAAGCAAGTAGCGGGTATACAGTTTTCGAATCGGCACCAGGCAGCGCGGCAGCGAAAGAAATCAAGCAACTGGCCAAAGAGGTGCTGAAAGTTTTGGGGGTGAAGTCGTGGTAAAGCGGCAACGGATTGCAAAAAAGCCATCAACTCCACCTCCTGGGGCGGATGATTGGGTCAAACAGGGGGGTATCGATCCAGAGATCGAAGCGCCGGAGGAAGGGGAATCAGAAACGAATCAGCAGGGGGGCGATCGCCCCACCAAAACAGGCAAAACAGCGGTCACCTTCCCCCACCGAATCAGCTTCGACACCGATACTCCCCAATATAAAAGGCTGAAGCGAGCGGCTTTCGAAGAAGAGCGATCGATGAATGAGGTGATACGCGAGGCTGTTGAGCAATGGCTTAAAGCTCACAATTACTGATTTACGTAATTAAGTAGCTAAGTAGTTAAGTGAAATAGCGATAAAAAAAGCGAGATATCGCACCTGACCTAGTGCTAAGGAGGCAGGCTCTGCACGATACGATCGGCATCCCAGAAAAATCCAAAGTTTTGCAGCGGCAGTCAATCGCAGATGGTTGCGACATCGAAGTGTGACAAAACGCTAGAAGCCTCGCCCCATAGTAGTCTGAGCAGTATGTGCATCAACTTCTATGTGCCAGCAGTCAATGATATCTTGGCGCAGCCAAGCGATAACCCCATCACTAGGGATAAAGGTAGCGGAGCGGCGATCGCGGCTGGCCTGCGCTTAGGGGGATTGAAAGCGATCGCATCTCATAAATAGTTGCTCTGGGTGCGAATCACTTAACCCCTGTACCGACCTCAAATGACATGGAGACGAGAGGGGCAATTTGACTAGGATTGAAACGGAGCGAGTATGCTCCAGGAGCAAACATTCCAAACACAGGATTGAGCGACTCAATCTGCTTTATTTGGCCGTAAAAACCACATCACCGAATCGGAGACTTTTTTCAACGGGTTTGGTCGCCGTGAAGTCTTATCCTGTATCAATGGCAGCTGCGCTCGTTCCTCATCTGCATGAATTTTCCTCATCTCAGGAAGCTCTGGGCCACGCGCTTCTAAAAGGGGTTGGCAACCTTGATTGGCACCATTGGACAACATTGGCGTTGGCAGCTGCGCTCGTTCCTCATTAGGGCAACGCTTTAGCCGCTCCTGAGATTCCAACTCCCGTGGCGGTGCGCTAGAAGCCGACGGAAGAGCTGCTATCCGCAGAGAATTACTCATCAGATCGAAATTTTGAACATCCTGCTGCTTTACAATCTGCATTGCGCAAAGATCGTCCATCGTTGAGCGCTGTGAAGGTAATTTCTTAAGAGCGGGTTTATCCACAGGCAACGACGCAAGCCGACTAAGCTTAGCCTCTAAAGGACTTTCTACTGCTAAAGATTCCTCATCCAGATTTTGAGTATTTCTACTGTCAAGAGCAAGAGAGTCAAGCTGAGACTGAAGCTGCTGCGTGATGCTATCCAGTCTTTCAATCCAAGCTTCGAAATTCAAGAGCAACAACTCCAGCCGCTGCTCCTGAAATAAATCAGCTTGTGGTTCCATAGACTCATGATGCTTTGGAGAGACAACGTTGTCAGGAGGCGGAAGATCCGCTACTTCTCTCCAATCCACCTGAAGGGCTTGGCAAATGCGTTGAAAGATCTTTCGCTCAACCCGACGGCCATTAATTAACTTACTGATCGAACTCCGCGTCTTGAGCCCCACCTGGCCCGCTAACTCCATTTGAGTCAGGCCAATACGGGCGATCGCTTGCTGTACTTGGGTTTGGCCTTGGGAAGTAGCAACGTACGACTGCTTTGCCATAGGGGCTCTCTCTTCACGATTTGTCTATATTACATGCATTTAATGTCTATTTATTATCTATTTAATGTCTATTTATAGAATTTCAGGGCTCTAAGTTCACCAAATACTAATTTTTGACATCTTTTTTGGGAAAACCCTTGACATATCAATTTATATGTGGTAAGCTTCTTTGGTTAGTGTGATTGCATCCCTAAATTGTCGTTTCAAACCTTTTCCGGGACAGCGTTTCAGAAGTTTTTCCAGCAGTTGTTATAGCCCTACTGAACTCGCCATCGAGTACAATCTGGTGATCTTTAGGGCAATCTCCACAGCTCTTTGCTGCTCTGCGCCGGTTGAAGCTTTTACCTTGTGCTGCGATCGCACGCATCACGTCAAACATTTAACCATGAACAATGATCAGTCTTTAGTTGACAAGCTGAAGGAGCTTAACCAAAGGTTGAAGATTGCCAATCTTGGGGTGACGATTCGCCGGCGGAGCGATCGCCTTTATATTCGGGCAGTCTTCCCTTCTAAGCCTTGGTCTCAGAAAGATCAACCTTTACAGCAAGATTTGGCCACGGGTTGCCGGGCCAATCTCCACAGCTTGAAGCAGGTTGAGAAACTTGCAAAAAAGGTGGCAGGAGAATTGGCGGGGGGTGAGTTCAACTGGCTCAACTATGTCACGCCACCGGTTGAACACAATTCGCAGAATATTGTAGCCGCAGCGTTGGCACGGTTTGAGACGGATTATTTTCAGCGTCGTCAGCGAACAGTCAGGAGTGAATCGTCCTGGAAAGCGGCCTACCGTAATTACCTAAACCGATTGCCTCAAGACCAACCAGTCACTGTGGAACTTCTGAGGACGGCGATTTTGGAAACTCAGCCCGATAGCTGTTCTCGCAGCAGGATGTGCTCTGCTTGTCGTAAATTCGGTTCATTTGCAGGACTCGAGGTAAATGAACTCGCCTCACTACGTGGGAGCTACTCTTCGCTGAAGCCAGCGCCCCGCAATCTGCCTACAGACGATGTAATTATCACGGCCATCTCTGAAATTTCTCATCAGGGATGGTGCTGGGTTGCCGGAGTGATGGCGGTCTATGGGCTTCGGCCTCATGAAGTCTTTCATATAGATACGACAGACCTGGAGTCCGGCAAAAGCCTGATGATTTACGTCAAAGACAACACTAAGACGGGAGCGCGCTCTGTCTTACCCCTCCATCGCGAGTGGGTGGAGATCCTTCAGCTCCGTCAAAAATACTTCCCCTCGATTAATACGGTGGGGAAGTGTAATAAGAAACTAGGAGAAAAAGTGGGCAAGGCCTTTCGACGGTACAGGCTGCCCTTTCGTCCCTACGACTTGCGCCACGCCTGGGCAGTGCGAGCCATTGGCTATAACTTTCCTGTCTCCGAGAGTGCTCGGTGGATGGGCCACAGCGTCACAATGCACACCACAATCTACCAAAAGTGGATTTCCAAGGATGTGACGTTAGCAATTTATGAGGCCAAGATTCGTGAGCGTGAAGCGCAGATCGCAGCGTTTCAACCTACAGTGTCTGCTTTGCCTCAGGCCGAAGTTCAGACTGTCGATTCCTCACCGCAGCTTCAGGTCGCTTAACCCTAGCGACTGCAAGTGACCAAAAGAGCCAGCTTTTAGTCTCCAATAGGCTAGAAGCTGGCTTTTTCTCTGCCCTGATAGCTTCCCTAAATTAGAGGTGATTTTAGCCCGCCATTGAGTACATTAAAAGGGAATCGCTCCAGCAGTGATGCAGAGTTCAAAGTGCTGAAAGCATTGATGATTCACAGGTTTAGGCATTTAATTACCGTTAATTAGGTGCAGGAATTTGAATCGTCAGATCAAGGTTGTCCTACTACAAGTAGGACAACCTTGATCCAGACTCCTTGCTATGACTGGGTTTGAGAGGTCCTGGTTTTGGTTGCCCTACTGGCTGCCCTATTTCACGCTAATCCCAGTTAGGCTACTTATGCCCTCGGCATCGGGCGTTGATCGGGGGGAATGGCGATCGCTTTACTGCAACGCTCCACATGCCATTGCCATCGAGCGATACCTGAACCAGGCACGCTGGTGTCGCGACAATGAACACCGGCTTTGAAAAGTTCTTTGCGCCGGAGGCGACGCAGTTGCTCTGGGGAGAGGCCTAACGCAGCTGCCGCATCCTTGGTCATCATCCAGACCGATTTTGTCTGCAGCTGATCGCGAATGACGGTGGAGTCAGATACAAGCTTCAGCGATTGGCAGGGGTGAACCACTAGCGGCTTCCAGGCAGGGGCATCGCTGATCTCAGCAACATCCAAACGAATTAAACCTATCCATTCTTCTGTGTCTTCTTGAAACAACAGTCCCAGGAGGCGGCCGGTTTGAAAGACGTGCTGATTTGATGCATCTCGTTCTGCCCACTTGACGCGTTCGCCAAAGTGGAATGGTGGTTGATTAAACTCTTGCCGTTTGGGCACGAGCACCAACCAGGCTTGTTCCTGCTCTAAGGCAGGTTTAAGAGGTCTGTTCATATTGAATTGAATTGTTCCAAAAGCTTTGTGATTTGCACTTGGTTCCAATGAAGAGGGAAGAATCAAGTGAATATACTACATTGTAACATTTTGTACTACATTAGGCAAGATCTATTGATACTCGTTACCACCCCTATCGGCCAGACTCATTTGATTCTGAACTGCATCAAAAAAACACTCTAAGGCGCACGTTAATTGTGGCGGTTATTGGCCTGTTATCGACGGACGATGCCACCTCACGTTTCAGAGCGAAGGCGATCGCCCTGGAGAGATCGCTATCATCGTGAAGACATTAAGCGACCCGGATTAGCCATGAAAGCGCTCAAGGGATTTTGGCAGTTTCTCAACACAGACGTGAAAGATATTCCTTGGGGGGATGTTGCAGACCAGGGCATTGACGCCATCACAGCTCTCCCGAATGTCGCCGCCGCCTGGAAAGACAATGCTGAAAAAGTTCAACAGCTAGCGCCCCATGCAGCAAAGGTGGAATCGCTGCTCAAGGCACTGGATGATCCGAGCGCACAGTTAGCCATAGCTGGATTGCCCTTTGTGTCTATTGGGATTCATTTGCTCAAAATGGCGCTAGCGCTGGCCAAGGTGGAACCGACCTTCGAGAGTTCGGTGGCAATTGTTGGGCAACTGGCCTATCTCCAGAGTTTAGGAAAAGTGCTGGAGCGACTCCAGGATCAAGAAATTAAAGCCAAACTTGTACAAATTTCTCTCAAGGATGTAGTGGAGCGGCAGCTTGCCCAATTGGATACAACAGAGCTAACCCATGATCAGGCAAAGCAAGTCACCACGCAGTTTCGAGAGTCGGTATTGGCAAAGAAATTTGGGGAAGCGCTGACGGCGCAGTTGCAACAGGTGGGACTGGAGGATAGTCAAGCTCAGCGACTGGTGGATCAGGTGGTGTGGGGCAGTCCTCGGTATGTCCATCAAGCCATCGCTGAAGCGGGGGAGAGCGTGCAACCGCTGGCGGAGTTTTACCGCACTGGGGGGCCGCAGGAGCAGAAGCGATATGCCAGCATCGATGATTATTTGGATGAAAAGATTGCACCATTGCCGCTGGAGCAGGTGTTTGATGAGAGCAACCCCAAGGTCTGCTTTCAAGACATCTACGTGCGGCTAGAGGTGCAGCCCTTAACTCAAGAGGGCAAGGTGAAACGTGATGTCAACCCTATCTGTAGCCATGAGTGGACGCGACGAATTTTAGAGCAGCCAGAACAGTCAACCCGCAAGGTGATGTTTATCGAAGGAGAAGCGGGACGAGGTAAGTCGGTGTTTTGCCGCATGATTGGCAACTGGACCCGAACTGAATTTGGCGATGCCTTTATTCCGCTGCGGATTCGGTTGCGGGATGTGCGGAAACTCGCGAATAACCTGACAGAAACCCTCGAAGACTGCCCCGATTTGGAGCAGGTGCAGTTTGTGAGAGGGGACTCGGAATGGCTGGCGGATAAAAATACGCGATTTCTGATTATTTTGGATGGCTTTGATGAGTTGTTGCTGGAGGGTCGGGCCACCGGCGGGTTGATGGAGTTTTTGCAGCAGGTGACGGATTTTCAGCAGCGGAGTCATCACCAGTTGCTCGTGACGGGGCGACCGTTGGCCCTGCAAGGCATCGATCGGCTGATTACCCAGACAAAAGACCTGGAACGGGTGCGGCTGGAACCAATGGGCAATGAAGTCCGGGAGCGGTGGCTGACCAACTGGCAAGCCATCTTTGGGGAGGATACGGTCAATACGTTTTGGGCATTCCTGGAGGCCTGCCCTGAAGACATCATGAACACTCTAGCCCGTGAGCCGCTGTTGCTGTATTTGTTGGCACGGCTGAATCGGGAAGGGTATCTGACCCAGGCGATGTTTGCAGAGGGTGCAGCCGGACTCAATCCAGAAACTCAGGCCAAGCTGCGGATTTATCGAGAATCGGTGAACTGGGTGATGGAGAAGCAACGCCAAGACCAAAACAAGAAGCTAACAGGATTGGAGGAAGAAGACCTGCGAGAGGTATTGCAGGAGGCGGCGCTGTGCGTAGTGCAGTCGGGAAATGAAACGGCACGACTGGAGATGGTGAAGCAGCGGTTTAAGGCTAGCAGCAACCCCATTGCTAAACTGCTGAAGCAAGCTCAGGACACAACCGGACAATTGGAAGAGAAGACGCTGAATAATCTGCTGACCACGTTTTATATCAAACCGGGGGAAGGGGATAAGCAGGGGTCTGTGGAGTTTGCCCACAAGAGCTTTGGGGAATATCTGTTTGCTGAGCGGCTGATTGCGGCGTTTGAAGATTGGACAGAGTTCAACCAACGTAAACGACGACCTCAGCTAGATGAACAGGTAGTGAATGAACAAATTTATGACGTGTTTGGCTATGGCGGTCTGAGTCAGGAAATTGTTGCCTACCTGTTTGAACTGCTAGAGGAAAGCCAAATTGATCGGGTACAGCTATTTGACCGACTCCACCAGTTTTATCTGCAGTGGTGCCAGAGCGATTTTTTGGATGCTCCTCCAAACGAGAATCTGCCCCAAGCAAAACTGCTGCAACTGTTGGCTCAGGACATCCCGACGGGGCTGAGACAAGTCGATGTGTTTGCGGGGCTCAACGTGATGATTATCTTGTTTAAGCTGCACGCAGCCGCCCAGACCGACGGCTATCCCCATCTGCCTGACGATACGCCTCGACCCGAAATCTGCTTTCATCCCTGTGGTGAACCGAATACAAAAGACTTTGAAGCAGACCAACTCCTCAAAATCATTCATTACGCAGATGCCCTCAGCATGGCGATCTTTGCCAAAACAGTTGGACCTCACCTCTCTAGCGCCAACCTCTCTAGCGCCTTCCTCTACAGAGCCAATTTCTCCATCGCCGACCTCTCCAGCGCCAACCTCTACAGCGCCTTCCTTTACAGCGCCAACCTCGAAAGCGCCAACCTCGAAAGCGCCATCCTCGACAACGCAATACTTATTGAAACCAACTTGAGTCGCGCTCAAAACCTGACGAAAGAACAACTAGCAGGTGAACATCCACCACTCATTTGCAATGCGGCCCTGCCTCCAGATATCACGATTGACTCCAATCGTGACTGGGACAAGCTAGCGGCCGTGCTTCATGAGCGTTATCCCTCAATATTTAAGACCTTGGAAGAAGCTGAAACGTGGGTCGAGGAGAGACGACCTCATTGATTTTGGGTTTGCGATTTCGGATTCAGAGACGTAATTGGTCGGGTAGCAGGTGAGCGCGACTAGGGATCTAAGACAGCATAGTTTTCAGTGCTCGCCGCCGTGGATTGCGCTGATAGCCTGCGAGCCCCTTTCAACCTGAACACTAACAGAGGTGCGCCTCTGTAGAGTCTCAGCAGCCTGCTGAGGTTGATTGGCTGGCGAATGACAACCTGGCATGGGGGGTGAGTTTGTCTCCTGTTTTGGAGGCGTGTCAGCGATTTGATATAGAGGATTTTGTTTATTACAAATCGCTGACACGGACTCAGAAAGCTTGCGCCGTGCAGCTCTCAACAGCCGTGCCCTAACTGGATCGTCTAAATCTGCTATCGAGTAATGCACGTTCCTTTTCTCGCCTCTGCGTCCTGGTCTGACTCCATCCCCTTTCAAGGCTTCAGCTTTCAGGCTGAGTTTTTTGAGTAGTTTGTTGCAGATCTCGACTGGGGTTTGCTCTTTTTTGATTTGTAGCCGGAACCAATACCCAATTTCTTTGGCATAGTGCAGCGCCACTTTTTTGACCGCTATGGCCCTAGAGTCGGCGTTGCTATAGGTTGTGCCGTCGAGCAATGCCAGGATGCCTGTTTGAGACATTAACCAAGCCCTGGCATAGTTTTTGGGCAGCCGGTGTGGTGCCCGAATCTTTGCCCTCAAGCATGACTCTACAGATTGGCGATCGCCCGCTTTGGCGGCCTCTAGATTTTCTGCCCCGGCTTGGAGCAGTACTCCGCGCCGCATCATGCCATATTCCTGGCAGAGCACCTGATAGCATTCCTCTAGGTCGTCAAATAAGACGCCGGGGAACTCCAAACGCCACAGAACCTTTTGAGCCAGGATGCGAGTTTCTAAGGCGACTTCGAGTGAATCTAAGGTTTTACGTGCCCATTCGGGGGTGTGGTGCGCTTCGATGATGGTTTGGGCGATCGCCTCAGCATCCCCACGCCATAGCTCCTCCTGCACCGCTTTCCATAGTTCAGAGGTTGGTTTATCAGAGCTAATCTTTTCAAGTCTGACCCTATGCCCTGATTGCTCTAGGCGAGTGACCAGCGCATCGAGGGCAACCGACTTCTGACAACCGCTAACAGTTTTGGCCTCTGCCAAATAATCTAAAACTGCTGTCTCTATCTTGAGGATCTGCTCTGTCCGGTCGGTTGTTTCGAGGAATTCTGTCAAGTCGTAGGCTCCAGCCAGTTTGGATAGGTTGCCTTGCTGCTTGCGACGAATAGCACGAGGATTCATTAGTCCTTCGTTGCTGTCTCCCAGTATGAACGGGGGGACGAAAATGAACCGAGGAACCGGGGGACGATAGCGCCCCAACAGTTGCAAATGGGTATCGGTGGCCAATGCCGGGAAATATCCCCAAACTTGCGAGAAATAAGCGTTTTCAGGCGATACCTTGCCCTCGATGCTGATACCAGACTTAGCTGACGGGGAAAGTATCAACACATCTGGCTGATGCTCTTGCAGCCATTGATCGGGATTGTCAAAGAAGCCATCAAACTCTCCTCGCTGGTTTGTGTCAGAGGCAATCCGGATGACTGAGCGACTAGGGGCAAGTTTGGCGAGGGCCCGTTGAAGCCGTCTGGTTTCCCGTTGGGAACTGGTCGCGATCAGGATGCGGTTATTTACTGCCGATTGCAGCATCCTTGCCCTAAAGCCACTGGTCTGGGTAGCCGTCCCTTGAAAAACTGTGCAGTTCCACGGCTGACCTTGCTTGTTATGCCTGAAGACGCTTACTGCTTCATCGGTTGCACCTGTCAGACCTTGGATAAACTTGACGGCTCTATCGGGCAAGCCATCCTCCGATAAAACGATTGAGCCAGATTCGATCGCATGGCAAGCCGCAGCGCTGAACCCCTCCAGGATGTCTGAATAGCGATCGCCCAATGTGTTGCCTGTTGCCAGATGGTCAATCACCTGGTTGGCTTCGTCCAAAATTAGCAGAGTGGGACGACTCCAAAACCAGTCAGGAATGCGGTGCAACGAGTCAGGGCACAACACTACACCATGCGACGCACTGACCATCGACCACAACGCCTGCTGTTGTTCTGCTGATGTGCCAAAGCTGTGAATGTGGGGGAGATCCCAGTCTCTCGATGTTTGTTTGCCCAGGCTATTGAGTGGGGCCAGAACCAAAACGTTCATGCCCAGGTCAATGGCCTGCTTCACCCAATAGCGAATGGCGGTTGTCTTGCCAGAGTTCATGGCTGCAACAATTGCATGAATTCTTTGCCGCTGAAATGGTGGCAATTCAGGCAGGTACTCACCCGTTGTTTCGCGCTCGATGGGGAAGGACAGCTGATTCAATCGTTCGATCGCGGCGATCGCGGCGGCAATTCTCCCATAGCGCTTGTAGTCCTTCAGTGAAGGGGCATTCTTCACCAGGTCATCCAACCAGGCTTGCGCTGCTTCACCCTTGCCGTAGAGAGCATCATCAATCCCCTTGCCTAGCTTCCGGTCCCACACGGGCACCTTCACCAAGCAACCGATATCCTCTAAGGCATTTCCCAGCTTGGTTAGCTGAATTCTCACGTCTCTCTGAGTCGATGCCTTTTCGTCTTGGTCAAAAACCAAGTAAATGGTGCGCTTGGGTGTGGCAAAGTGGGCGAGCGCCGCGTGCAACTCTGGAGAGCCTTTTTTATGCCAGCAGGTAACACCCCGCAACGCTACCGCTGGGATGCCGTGTGCAATCAATGAAAGAGCCTTTTTCAGCCCCTCGCAGATGGCAACGGGAATGTTGCAGCGCCAGACCACCTGCCAGAATAGCTCACCCTCCAAAGGCGTGACGCTGTAGCGTTGGTAGATTTCATGAGCCGTTTCAGGATCAACCCACGGCATAACGGGCAATGCTTCAGCCCCCTGTGGTGTGGGGTATTTGATTGATTTGAGCTTGCCGTTCTTCAGCTCTTTGGGTGGATTGAAAGGTTTGAAATACGCTACGTCGCCTCGATTGCCTTGCAAGTCGCAGCCATAGCTGATCCATCCTCCGTCGGCTGCATACTCGTAGCTTTTCAGGATTCTGGCAGCTGGAACGGTGACATAGCTTGTCACGCGCTGGCATTTTGCGATCGCCGTCTCAGCCATCGCTTGTACGGCCCACTCACCCTCAATCCACTGCACGTTTGCATGGGTCAATCGGTCGGGAAGGGCGCTGGAGCGAAATTCTTCGAGAATTCTTTGATAAGGGGAGGTGCTGCTCGTCATGCCGCACCTCCTTCAAAAGCAGTCTTATCTAGGGTTTCAGTCGTTCTATCCTGAGAAAAAGATAATAAACTACGGTTTATCGATCGAAATTCGAGAAATTTTAAATTGTTACGAAGCGTTGCAAGATGGATACACCAAGCGCTATCTTTAAAGAACATTGGTTTGGCTGCGTTAAGTCGCAGCGGTGATCCAAAAACTCGGTGAAGGCCTGCAAAACTTTCTGACCGATTTTTGGGTTTACAGTTAATCAAAACCGGCCCTGTTGCTTAGTTGCAAGCTAAGCGGCAGGGCTATTTTCATTGAGATTTGCTAGGTAAGCGGCGATCGCATCTTTCCCCAGTGCAGAGCAGTAGCGGCCAGCAGCAGCAGTCAACGCCCTCAACCGCTCGAAATGCGATCGCGGAATTCTGATGCTGAAGGCCCAGGTAGGTGGTCGTCTTTTTCGTGGCATAAGTTACTCCAAAGAATGCGCACGCTTTTCACTCGAACTTAGATTAGCAGATCTCGGAAGAAATCGTATGCATTTCGCTAAAAAATAATCCTTTGACTCAGGTAAGCCTTGGCAGTTAAAGCTTACAGCTTGAGTTTCTAATCACTAAAGCTATGGTTTCTAGCCATATAGGTGCATAAAAATAGCACTATTTTGCTGTTCGCAATTAGTAACAATTCGACCGATTGTTACTAATTGCGAATCATAATTAAATCTTAGATTTTTTAGAGTTTTGCTGATTTTGTTGGTAATAATTCGATAGTGATGTGAATTTATCAGAAGCTGAATCCCTTGCCGGTCAAGCATTCTGGGCTTCTAGTGTCTTTGATCTTGGTCCAAATAAGGAACATTCCTTAGCTGCCATCTGGCAACATGAACCCATCAACGGTGATAGGGCCGATTTGAACCGCGGGGCGAGTCGCTTGCTTTCAGCCATTGCGATCGCCCCTAGTTGTTGCCATTGGTGCGATCGCCATACATGCGTTCTACCAGATTTCGCAGTTCAGCCCGATCAGCCGACGCCTCAATTCTGTAGGCTTCTAGCGATTGGGCGAGACCCTGAATCATTCCCACTAGGTCGGGAATGCTGGCCTCAAAACTTTGGCGCAGTTCAGCGATCGCGTTAGCGTTGGCTTCGGCTGTTCTGGCAGTTGAAGTTGTTAGTGCTCTCATTTCCTGAAACCACTGTTGTGCTTCTTCCCGGCTGGCTGCGATCGCACGAGTGTTAGAGTCAGTCGTTTGGTGAGTTGCCTGCTGCTGCTGGCGGAGTAAATCCATGTCAGCCCTAAACTCAGATCGCCATGCTTCGTCGGCCTGCTGGCTGGTTGCCAAGCCTTCCAAAATTCGCTCAATTCGATCTAGTCGTTCAGTCATGGCGATTGCTCCTAGCGCCTCAAAACGGCAGTAACTATCACGGTGATGGTAGCTGAAGCAATCAGGGTGAAAGCCAGCTGAATGACCCACTGTGTTGCCTGCTGATAGTTGCTGAATCGCTCGTTAAAGCGCTCTACATCTTCAGTCAGCTTGGTGAGCTGGCGGGCAATGTCAGCCAAGGTTGGCTCTCGTTCCTCTTTAGCTGGTGTTGTCATGTCGATCGCCTCACTCCCCCTTGGTCTTTTCGTTTTGTGATTTTTGTGGTGTGAATTCTCCTTTTACTTTTGCCTCCTTTAAATCGTTTTCCAGCAGGTAACTAATCAGATTCGATAGGCTTCTGCCTTGCTGATCAGCCCACTCCTCTAGCTCCTCAGCAACGGTATCTGGAACCGTTGCGAATACTCGTTTGGCCATACAACCGCTCATGTTCTTCCCCTAATCCTAATGCTTAGTAGTACCTACGCCGCAATCTGCACTTATTAGTTGCACATATGCAATCATATGCTAGCATCAAAACCATCAAGGGGACGGAGAAAGGACAGCAAGCGAACAAATTGGACCGGGCGATCGCCCCCTTGCTTGCCCTTCCCCAGTCAGCCCCAACCTTAGAGATTTCAGAGTATTCAGCTTCTTCAGAAAAGGAAATGCAGAAATGACTACAACGTTCACCGCAGCCGTAAACAGACCGCAAAGCGAACAGTTAACGAACATCCCCTTACTGCGCCCGGTGGTTTGCTTCGACGGAGGCAACCGGACCATCCAGTGGATCGATCCAGTCGGCCAAATCTGCACCATTCCAAGCTTTATTAAGACAATTGACCCGACCTTGCAGGATGCGACAGGCGACAAATTCAGCGTCTCAGTCAATTTTGAAGGAGAGACTTTCGTAGTTGGCCAGCTGGCCAAAGACCTGGGAGGCACGCCAATTTTTCAGAATGAAAAAACCAAGTTGGCTCGAAAACTGGTTTTAGCAGCACTCGAACCCAACCCAGGAAACGATGCCGTAAGAGTTGAACGCTTGCTGATTGCGCTCCCCAACAGCCGCAATAGCCAAGACGTTAAGGCACTGAAGGCGATCGAGGGCACCCACGATTTCACCCGTAACGATCGCCCGACAATTGCCACAGTTCGTCACGTTATCCCAGTTGACGAAACCCAGGCCGCTTATACCGTTGGGATGCGGCAAGGGCTTTACCTCAGCCGCAAAAACCCAAATGGAGTGCTGGACTTAGGCGGCGGCACCTCGATCCTTCGGCTGTATTCCGTTTCAGGAACGCTGATGAGAGAAGCTGACCTGATTCTGCCTGGAACCTACGACCTAGCCCGCCGCATCGCAGCCCGGATTACCCGTGACCTGGCCAGCTCCCCAGACTTGAGCCTAATCATGGACGGAATCGAAGCAGGTCATTTCCAATTAGGAACGACAGGCTACAACTTCAGCGCCGCCTTTGAAACTGCCCGTGCTGAATGGATCGAAGAAATTCGCGGCCAAATCCGCACCCGGTGGGGGCAGTGGCTACCGAGTCTAGGGGAAGTACTCATCATTGGTGGATCGGCTCCCCTTGCTCAACCGATGCAGGAAGCATCTCAGGGCCGCTTCAAGATTGCCCCAAATCCTCAGAACATCAGCATTCAAGGGATGGGACTGCTATGAGTGCCACTAAAAGTCGGATCGTGCTGGATGAAAGCCTTAGAGAGTGTATTGATGCCATCCAAGCCAAGACCCGAACTCCCAGCCCATCAGCGGCGATCGCCCTACTGGTGAGCCGATATAGCAAACATCTGCTCGAAACCTGGGAACTGTCAGCAGTCCATCATCCAGACCCAAACCCAGCAGACTACTACCCAGAAGCCAAACCCGTA
>JBGTGR010000061.1:0-41937 GCA_041746655.1 Elainellales cyanobacterium
AAACAGATTGGACGACGCTTGCAGATTTCGGGTGCCCGTTGGAAGATTGCCTCTGTCAATCCAATGTTGAGTTTGCGATGTGCTTACCTTAATGGGCAGCTTGCCATGTGACTATATTCTTCGAAAGTGGGATGCTCCCTATCCTGATTGGCTGAAGATAAGTCTATTCTCACCCTAACTCTCTCTTATATAAAGGCGAGGACATCAGGGCGAAGAAGATTTTTTGGTCAACCAGATATCAACTGTACTGTGATATGACCTCCCATCTGATAGAGCTAAAACAACAACCGAATGATGCTCAAATAAATCTTGAAGAATCTCAAGATTTTGAAGCTTTGCTAGATTACCTTTGGGAAAAACACAATTTTGACTTTGGGTGCTACAAACGGCCCAGTTTGATGCGTCAGATTCAGCGTCGAATGGAAGGAATTGCGATCGCCCACTATAGTGATTACATCCATTATCTCAAAGCCAATCCAGCGGAATTCTCTATCCTCTTCAAGAACTTTTCAGTAAAATATACGAGATTTTTTCGAGATGCCTTAGTTTGGGATTATATTGCTGCCGAGACTCTCCCTCGCCTCCTGGCTCAAAAAGCTGTGGGAGAGCCCATCAAAATTTGGAGTGCTGGATGTGCTTCCGGAGAGGAAACTTATACCCTGGCGATCCTACTTGCAGAGGCGCTAGGAGAAGAGCAATTTAAGCAGCGCGTCAAAATTTATGGGACAGACATTAGCTCGGACGCAATTTATAAGGCGCGTCAAGGCTGCTACTCCAGAGATCAGGTTGCTGGTATTCCTCCGGCTTTACTGTCGCGATATTTTGAACAAGACGGAGAGGGTGAGAGTTATTGCTTCCGCAAAGACCTACGGCGATCGCTGCTGTTTGTTCGGCACAACTTGCTTCAAGATGGTCCTCTCTCTCATATAGATTTATTGGTGTGTCGCAATGCCCTAATTTACTTCACAACTGAGGGCCAAATTCGAGCTTTGATGCGTTTTCACTTTGGGCTTGATGAGAATGGCTTCTTGCTATTAGGCTCAACTGAAATGCTGATTTTCCCTACCGAGAAACTAGAGAGACCTCTTTTCACGCCGATTCATTTGCAATACCGAGTCTTTCAGAAGGAGCCAAAATCTTACTCCTCTGACTTATTGATCGAAGCTTTCCGGCGTCGGAAGATAGTCGAAGCCAATCCTTAACTCAATCGCTGCTTTAGCCAAAAATCTAAAAAAGGTAGCGCGATTTGGTATTTCTGCTGCGGCCCATACACCAGTCCTTTCAGTTCTAGGCTGGTCAGAGCCCCTTGGAGACTACCTCCACGTGAAAGCTGATGCTTTTGAATATATTCACGGGCGTGGGGTTTGTCTGTGGGGTCTAGGGCCAGACTTTCTAGCACCCGCACCTGACTGGGAGGCAGCAACAGAATTAAAGCTTCAAAGGTCACGGTTAGATCTTTGACGATCGCTAGCATAGCCCGATGCACATGATGGGCCTGAATGGTCTTCTCTTCTGGCTGGGCAAAAGCGCGGTGGTTGAGCCAGATACGATAGGCTAGCGTGATGGCATCGCCCAAATGACCTTGTACATAGCTGAGAAATAGCTTCAGCGCTTGCTCTTCCTCAATCTGAAGTCCAGCAGTCGCGATCGCAGGCACAATCCAAGACTGCACCTCGGCTTCTTGAAGAGGGGCGATCGCAATCGTCGGCAAATGACTTTCCTTCGCCCAGGGATCAACAACTGTTGTCACCAGCACATAGCTAACCAGATTCTGCCGCTGAATTTCATTCCGCAGATAAGTTTCCCATTTGCCTGAGCGATCCCAGGAGCGGATATGAGGAAAGTTGAGCATCACGACAATTACCCGGCACTTGAGCCGCTCGGCGATAAACTGTGGCAGCGTTAGGAGGGCTTGAAATAGACTCCATTCTTTACCCGAACTCGACTGCCAGACCAAACGCGGATGCCGGGTCGGAGGTTGCTCTAAAGCCAGCGGATGGTCAGTGCTCCACTCCTGTACCAAAGCGATTTCTGTGGGGGTTGCAAAGGTGTCGAGCAGACTATCTGCCAGAAGCCGCAGGAAGCTATTGGCGCTGGTCGTGCGAAGGCCGTCAATTTCCACCACTCTGGCCTTGACCTGTTGAGCCGCAGTCTGAATCAGCGTACGTCGCCCCACGCCAGGAGCCCCAGCCAACAGGAAGTCCCCATCTTGTAGCAAGATTTGGCAGATGATTTGGAGTTCGGCTTTGCGACCGATTAACTGTTGAGGAGTAAAGAGATTTTGCATCAAAGTCACGCTTTGCCAATTTGACTGAGCACCTAACTATTTAAGAAGATTTGGCACAGCACTATTTAGTAGTGCTAAATTCTATTTCTGGGCACTATATCAACGTACCCTGCATTACTGATTCTTCATAACATTGGCTATGTCTGATCATTTTGTGTCAAGTCTGGATGCGCCTCTTGTGGCTGAAACGATAGGTTGGCATACGTTATCTACGGCTGAGGCGGTAGCGCAGATCCAAAGCGATCGCACGACTGGCCTCTCAACACAGCAAGTCCAGCAGCGGTTACAACAGTTTGGCAGCAATGAGCTGATCGAATCGGGAGGGCGCTCTGCCCTAGATATTTTTTTCGATCAGTTCAAAAACGTGATGCTGATCATGCTGATTGCCGTAGCCGTGATCTCCGCTGTCTTAGACATTCGGGAAGCCATGACGCTGGGGCGGTTTGTCTTTCCTAAAGATGCTACTGCTATTTTTGTGGTGGTGTTACTCAATGGCTTTTTGGGCTATGTGCAGGAGAGTGGCGCGGAGAAGGCACTCGCAGCGCTGAAAAGTTTGGCGGCTTCCAAGGTGCGAGTGATTCGGGAAGGAGCGCTGTTTGAAATTGACTCGAAAGAGCTAGTGCTAGGAGATCTGATCCAGATTGAGGCAGGGGTCAAGGTGCCTGCCGATGGACGGTTGTTGGAAGCTGCTAATCTGCAAATCCGGGAGGCTGCACTCACGGGCGAAGCTCATGCCGTTTATAAGCAGCCTGAAATAGTGCTGCCAGAAAATGCTGCGTTGGGCGATCGCCTCAACCTGGTTTTTTCAGGAACAGAAGTGGTGCAGGGACGGGCCACGGTGCTAGTTATTGGTACAGGAATGCAGACGGAGTTAGGCAAGATTGCCACAGCGCTCCAATCTGTAGAAACACAGCCAACGCCGTTGCAAAAGCGAATGAGCCAATTGGGAAATGTGTTGGTGACGGGTTCCTTGATTTTGGTGGCAATTGTCGTGCTGGGGGGCACACTGGTCAATGCCAGCCTATTTGAGGAACTGATCAAAGTCTCTCTGAGTATGGCCGTTGCCGTTGTACCGGAAGGATTGCCCGCCGTGATTACCGTCACCCTGGCACTGGGCACGCAGCGCATGGTCAAACGCCGCGCCCTAATTCGTAAGCTGCCAGCGGTCGAAACATTAGGCTCTGTCACCACGATTTGCTCTGACAAAACAGGCACGCTAACCCAAAACAAAATGATCGTGCAGGCGGTTCATACTGCAACCTGTTCCGCTCAGGTGACAGGGGATGGCTACAGCCCATCGGGTAAGTTTCGGTCTGAAGGTAAGACTCTAGTGCCTCAAGAGCAGCCAGAACTGCTGGCCCTTTTGACGGCCTGTCTCCTCTGCAACGATGCCGTGCTTCAAAAGGAAAAAGGTGAGTGGGTGATCTTGGGCGATCCGACCGAAGGGGCGCTGCTCTCTCTCGCCGGAAAAGCAGAGTTGCGGAAGGACCAGCATGATCTACAGTTTCCCCGAATTGCCGAATTTCCGTTTTCTTCCGAACGCAAGCGCATGAGCGTTGTGGTGCAGGGACAGGAGGATAGGGTTGCTTCTCCTTATCTCATGTTGACCAAAGGATCGCCCGAATTGACACTGGAACGTTGTACCCAAATTCAGAGGGGCGATCGCCTCGAACCCATCACCGCAGAGCAGCGATCCCAAATCCTTAGCCAAAACGATCTCCTTGCCAGCCAAGGTCTACGAGTCTTAGGCTTTGCGAGCCGTACTTGGGCCGAGCAACCGCCTGAAGCCTCTGAAGACACGGCTGAAACTGAGCTTACCTGGCTGGGATTGGTCGGAATGCTAGATGCTCCCCGTTCAGAAGCACGAGATGCAGTGGCCAAATGTCGGGCTGCGGGCATTCGTCCGGTGATGATTACAGGCGATCATCAGTTGACGGCACAGGCGATCGCTACCGACTTAGGCATCGCTCAACCAGATGCTCTGGTCCTCACCGGGCAACAGCTAGAAGGCTTCACCGACATGGAAATGGAAGCCGTTGTCGAGGAAGTCAATGTCTATGCTCGCGTGTCGCCCGAACACAAGCTGCGAATTGTTCGCGCCTTGCAACAGCGAGGGCAGATTGTGGCAATGACAGGTGACGGTGTGAATGATGCTCCGGCTCTCAAGCAAGCAAATATTGGTGTCGCAATGGGTATTACTGGGACTGACGTCAGTAAAGAAGCCAGTGATATGGTGTTACTGGATGACAACTTTGCCACTATTGTTGCAGCGGTTGAAGAAGGTCGGGTCGTTTACATCAATATTCGCCGCTTTATTCGCTACATTCTGGGCAGCAACATTGGTGAGGTGTTAACCATTGCGGCGGCTCCTTTGCTAGGGCTAGGTGGCGTGCCGCTCTCACCCCTACAAATTCTCTGGATGAATTTGGTGACAGACGGTCTTCCGGCTCTAGCCTTAGCGGTAGAGCCTGGTAGACCTGTGGTGATGCAGCAGTCTCCCAAAAATCCTCAGGAAAGTATTTTTGCTCGTGGGTTAGGCTCATACATTCTGCGAATCGGCCTGATTTTGGCTATTGTCTCCATTACTCTGATGGTTTGGGCCTACGGCTATACCGAGCAGGTCCAGGGCAATGGTTTAGATCGCGATCGCTGGCAAACGATGGTATTTACAACCCTCTGTCTTGCTCAAATGGGACATGCGCTGGCGATTCGCTCCAATACACGCTTGATGGCAGAAATCAATCTTTTTTCCAATCCCTACTTGCTGCTCTCCGTGGGTGGCACTTCAATTCTTCAGCTCTTGCTGATCTACGTTGAGCCCCTACGCAACTTCTTTAACACCCACTATCTCAGCCCAATGGAGCTGCTGATCTGTGTGGGATTTAGTGCCCTCGTTTTCATCTGGATTGAGTTAGAAAAACTCTTGATTCGCGGATACAGCGCTTTCAAAAATGCTCCCGCCAAAGTGCTTGTCAAGTAGCATCAACTCACTTTGCTGAGGCGATCGAGGTGGAGTTGATGGTTGGAAGAAAATAAAGCACGGAAGGCGAGCAAGATAATCCCCATCGTGGAGAGGGCTGTGGCAGAGGCGATCGCAAAGATAATTACAATTTGATAGCGAACTGCATCGGTGGGGCTGGCCCCAGCCAAAATCTGTCCGGTCATCATTCCGGGTAGGCTGACCAAACCCATTACCATCATCGAATTGATCGTGGGGATCATCCCGGTGCGGAGTGCTTCTGTCACCATGCCGTGTGCGGCTTCCCAGTGGGTGGCTCCCAGCGCAAGTAAGGCTTCTACCTGATCTCGACGGCTAGAGAGATCTTCCATGAAACGATCAAGTGCTAGGGAGGTTCCGGTGAGGGAGTTGCCCAAAATCATGCCCAGCAGAGGAATAAGATATTGGGGATCAAACCAGGGATCTACTTGAATGATGCCGCTGACTGTCAAGCCTGTTACCAGTGCTGCCGAAGCCAAGATGGAAAGAAAGCTATTCCAATAAATCTGTCGAAACCGCCGCCGGGTACGAGTTACTGCTGCCCGTCCGGCCATTCCAGTCATGGCCAAAGCCACCAGCAAGACCCAAATAGGCTGCTGCAACGTAAATACCCACTCTAGAACGTAGCCCACCAACAAGAGTTGCACCACCGTTCGCATAGATGCAATTCCCAATCGCTGCTCTAAACCCAGCTTTAGCGTCAACGACAGCCCGATATTGATCAAAATCAATGCTGCCGCTAATGCCAATTGCCCATAACCAATGGGGATGTAGCCGCTTTCTCCCATGCCTCTCTGCTCCTACAGCTCAACTTTGCGATCGCTCATTCGTCCCAACTGGCTAGGATCATGACTCGTCCACAGGTATGCCCGTCGCGGATCTTCGCTTCGCCATGCCTCTACTAGCGCTTCAAACTGCCGCACGGCTTCCGGATCGAGCGAGGCTGTGGGTTCATCTAGGAGCAATACTTGAGGTGAAAGCTGCAACACCCGCAAGAAAGCGACAATCTGGGATTCGCCACCCGATAGCGCACTAATTGGACGCTCCAAGAAATCAGGCGATCGCCCCAGCATCTCCAAATAGCCTAAAATTCTTTCCTGGCTGTAAGCACGCTGACGATGACTGGCAAATCGGAACACAGCTTGCAAGTTATCTTTAACGGAGCCTTCCAGTAGCGCCGGACGCTGATGCAAATAGATAACCTGCGTGCGGTAGCTCGGCATTGCCCAGTCGGTGAGAGGTTTGCTCTCAAAATAAATCTGACCGGCCTGAATCGGATCCAAGCCTGCGATCGCCCGCAGCAGCAAACTTTTTCCTGCCCCCGATGGCCCGACTACCGCCACCCGCTCCCCTGCCAGCAACTCAAAGCTCACCGACTGCCAGATCCAGCGCTGTTGAATTTGCCGACCAATTTGAGATATCGACAGCAACACCAAACTGGATGATGACATCTAGAGAGCTACAGACTGCTGTAGGCGATCGCTCATTTCTGTTTCAAACCAAATATTTTAATCTATCAAGCTACCGATGATAAAACGTCGCCACATTTAGCCCCATGCCTCGATTCAGAGACGTTGGGAACTTGGGGAGATTTTATGCCGTGGCAAGAAGAGGTTGCCACCAGTCAGGATTGGCTAAATACCATTGAATGGTGGAGCGTAATCCTTCCGATATTGGCATAGAAGGCATCCAGCCCAGCTCCGTTTGGATTTTTGTGGCATTGATGGCATAGCGGCGATCGTGTCCAGGCCGATCTTTGACAAAACTAATTAACTCCTTGGTAGGGCGAACAGGCAAGTCAGGAGCCAATTCATCCATCAAGTCACAAATCATCGTCACCAAGTTGATGTTTTTAACTTCATTGTTACCTCCAATATTGTAAGTTTCTCCCGGATCGCTGTGGTGAATAATTTGATCAATGGCACTACAGTGATCTCCAACATAGAGCCAGTCTCGAATGTGTTGGCCATCGCCATAGATAGGCAATGGTTTTCCCATCAAGATGTTGATAAACATCAGTGGAATCAGCTTCTCGGGAAATTGATAGGGACCGTAGTTGTTGGCACAGTGGGTGATGAGCGTAGGCAGTCCGTAGGTGTGAAAGTAAGCTCGGACTAAATGATCGCTGCCTGCTTTAGAGGCAGAATAGGGACTGTTGGGAGCATAGGGCGTCGTTTCGCTAAAGGCTGCCTCATCATCAGCTAAGCTGCCATAGACTTCGTCGGTCGAAATATGCAAGAAGCGATCGCCCTCAGGACAACCCCGCCTACTCCAATACTTGCGAAACTCCTCCAAGAGGGTAAAAGTACCCACCACATTGGTTTGCACAAATGCAGCAGGCCCCAGAATTGAGCGATCCACATGTGACTCTGCGGCAAAATGAGCAATGATATCAATGGCTTCCTCTGCTAGCAGATGCTCAATCAAGGCACTATTGCAGATGTCTCCTTGCACAAATCGAAAATTGGTGTGATCCTTCAAGGCGACGAGGCTATTAAGATTGCCTGCATATGTGAGGGCATCTAGGACAATGAGGCGATCGCCCGGATATTTCCTATACCAATAATGCACAAAGTTGGAGCCTATAAACCCAGCTCCACCAGTAATTAAAATGTTGCGTGGGGATCTCAATGTTTAAAGGGGAAGTAGAAGTTGAATTTTGGTAAGAACATTATTATTCATGATGATACTTGAAAATTTAAGAGGCGGAGGTTTCTTCGATAGAAGTTTGGGGATGGAAGTAGTCATAGATTTGTTGAGCCATTTTGGGGCCGATGCCAGGAACTTCGGTAATTTGTTTTGGGGAAGCTTCTCGCAGATAATCGATCGAGCGGAAGTGGGCAAGAAGCTGCTTTTGGCGATGGTGGCCGAGTCCAGGGATATCGTCGAGGCGCGATCGCCGCATTCGATCACTGCGTTGTTGACGGTGGAAGCTCACAGCAAAACGGTGGGCCTCATCGCGCAGGCGGCGCAAGAGTTGGACTCCCGGCTGTTCAGCTTCAGTGGTGAGAGGTAGAGACTCTCCGGGCAAGAAAATTTCTTCTCGCTGCTTGGCGAGGCTGACCACCTTCACATCTTCCATCAAGTTCATTTCCCGCAGGACCGCGACGACGGCTGAAAGCTGCCCTTTGCCGCCATCAATCATGACGAGATCCGGAAAATCGGGATTACCCACCCGCTTCAAGTTGGGGTCTTGGGCATAGCGTCGGAATCGTCGCTGAATCACCTCAGCCATGCTGGCAAAATCATCGGAATGCCCCGCTCGCACCGTGGGATTTTTGATTTTGTAGTGGCGATAGTGCTGCTTGGCAGGCAACCCATCCACAAAAACCACCTGTGACGCCACAGCATCAGAACCCTGAATGTGAGAAATATCGTAGCCTTCAATGCGGTGCGGCAAATCGGGCAGATCAAGAACAGCCGCCAAGTCGAGCATGGCCTGATTGTTGCGATCGGCAAAACGCTGTGTCCGGGCCAATTCATATCCGGCATTGCGCTCGACCATTTCGATCAAGTCGGCTTTGGTTTGGCGTTGGGGCAAGTAGATGCTAACCTTCCGGCCTTTTTGTTGCGACAAGAATTCAGCTAGAATTTCGGCCTCTGGCAACTCATGCTGCACCAAAATCTCAATTGGAATTTCAATTGAATCAACCGTTTGATAATGTTCTTCCAATACTCGCTGCAAAATTGCTCCTGGTGTCCCAGATTGGGCATCTGCCACAAAACCCAACCGCCCCACCAAGCGACCTGCCCGAATTTGAAACAGTTGCACGCAGGCATGATGATCGTCAGCCATCAGGGCGATCGCATCACGCGACACCGTATCATCCGGCAGGGCCACCTTTTGGTCGGCTCCTAAGGTTTGAATCCCCCGAATCTGATCGCGCAGACGAGCCGCATGTTCAAAATTAAGCTCCTCAGCCGCCTTCTCCATCTGAGCAACCAGGATTTCTTCTAGTTCCTGTGTCCGCCCCTGAAACACCATCGCTACCTTCTGTACAATCTTGCGATAGTCTTCTGGTGAGATCAATTGCTGACACACCCCCGGACAGCGACCAATATCATAATTCAAGCAAGGCCGATCTTTAAATAAGGGTTGGGGACGCTGCCGCAGTGGAAAGATTCGCTTGACTAGATGCAACGTACTCCGCAACAGATGCACATCCACATAGGGGCCGTAATAGCGATCTTTTTGTTTGCCCAAACGTCGCTTGCGGGTAATAAAAATGCGGGGATAGTCTTCTGACCAAGTAATGCAAAGGTAGGGATATTTCTTATCATCTTTGAGCAGCACATTGAAGTGGGGTTGATGCTGCTTAATCAGATTAGCCTCTAGCGCCAGAGCTTCGGCTTCGGTGTCGGTGACGATAAACTCGATTTCCGCCACCTGCATCACCATCAGGGCAATGCGCGGATTTTGGTCATGGCGATCGCGAAAGTAGGATCGAACCCGCGATCGCAGCTTCTTAGACTTGCCGATGTAAAGAATGTGATCGGCAGCATCGCGCATGAAATAAACCCCCGGCTCCGGCGGAATCTCTTTGAGGCGAGCCTCCAACCGTTCTGGGTCTTTAAGTAAGGTGGGTTGTGAAGTTGTCACGATCAGCTAGCCTAAGCAGGAAAATCGAGTTGCCTGTCTCTCTAGCATATCGGCAGTTGGGGCGGAATGGGCACGGGCGATCGCCGTACCTTGCTCCCAGAATTCAGAACTGAAGCGATCGCCCCTCTAACGTAGCGTGCTTCTGGAGGGGCGATCGCTCTGACCTAAAGCAGCTTAGAGTTTCTTACTTGGCAAAAGGATTTTTCCAGGTGAAACCTTGTTTTTTTGGGGTTGGAGTTTCGGCTTCTTTCTGTTCCGAAGTATCCTTACAACTCAGCTTTTCCGTAATGGTTGATAGGATGATCGCTTCCTCTGGAGTAATGATTCCATCCATTTGAGCAACTTTCTGGCACTGAGCCAAGAGCGGAACAGCAAAATCGGGGCTTACTTGAGTCAGAAGATCATTTAGAGCCGGTGGAGATTGAATGTTATTGGCGATCGCCTGTATTGATCCTGGACTAAAATTGAGAGTTTTCAACTCTGGCAAGATTTGCTCCCATGTTTTTCCGGGATAGCCTGCCAAAACAAGATGGGCCAAGATTTGATCCATAATAATTTGTTGAGCAGCCACTTGCTTTAGATACGCTTCTCCTTCCGCTTGGGAAGCTGCCGTTGCCACTTCAGAAGTCAATGGATTAGCTGATTCATAAAAGCGACAAGCTGCATAACCCACTGCATATAGCACTGCTGCATTTGTGCTTGCCCCAACCACTGCTCCTGCAACGGGAATATTTCGGAGTAACCCCAAGCCTGCTTTGACAGCATAGCCACTGCCCAAAGCTAAACCAAAAATGGCTAAAATCTCACCTTTTCTAGCAGGGGCCTGAAGGTCAAATCCGTAAGCGCAAGCAATTTGATATCCCATCTCAGCCTGGATTGCAGTGGTTGCTGCCAAATCAACAGCAAACATCGCGACCGCAAATCCTGGCAAAAAGCTACTAGCAACACCCGTACTACTAACGTAGATTACCTTTTCCAACATGATTCGATGAGCAATCTCATTAGGCTTCTCATGCGGATATTTTTGTTGTAGCCGTCTCACTTGAGCCTCGGCTGCAATAATATCTACTCGATCAATAATGGCAAGCAACCAATCTACTTTAAGGACTTTCGTCACATCTTGCAGCTGAGGGCTACTGCTGATCATGTCCAAAACATACCCAATCCCGTCGGTTACTTGAAGCGCTGCGCTGCCAACCATTTCAGCGGCTCCAATCGTTGTTCCAACCACAGCTCCACCGGCTTGAGTGGCTGCACTACCAATCCCTGTAACAGTTCCAACCACAGCTCCACCGGCTTGAGTAGCTGCATAGCTAGCTGCACTACCAATCCCTGTGACGGTTCCAACCACTGCTTCTCCTGCTGAGGAAGCTGCATAGCTGGCTGCACCACCAATTCCTGTGACGGTTCCAACCACGGCTTCTCCTGCTGAGGAGGCTGCATATCCAACGGCTCCAGCGGCACTTGAGGCAGTGTCCATCACGGCTTGGCCTGCTTGGGTCGTTGCATTAGTCAAAGCAACACTGGTATCCGTGATGGCTTTGGTCAAAGAGTCCCAAAGAAAATTCTCCTTTGGGGACGTTGTAGCAGAAGGATGCTCTAGCTCAAATTCTTGTTGCCAATCTGGAAAATCTGCGCCAATTTCGCGACCGTAGATCTTAATCTTTTTAGCAGTAGGAATATTGAGCTTCTCGATTTCTTGTTGGATACATAAAGTAGAGGCGGCTTGATCAGGAGGAGGGGTTGACTCCAACATGATTTGAATCACATCTTCACCTTTAAAACTCACCTTCACCGCTACCTCGTGGGGCTGCAACCATTCACCTACCAATGTGGCGATCGCCGCTACATCTCCCTGTTGCGCTAGTTCGATGAGATTGGGGGGCAGAATTTCAAGTTCAAATTGCTCATCCCAGTCAGGGAAGTCTGCACCAATATACCTTCCATATATTTTCACTGTTTTGATTAAACCAATGCCCAACTCCATCAAGACACTGCGGACGAGCTCTACTTCAGTTGCTTGATTTGGCACTTGAGGTGCTTCCAAAATGATATGAAGGCTGTTGGACTTCAGGGTAACTTTTGCTGCAACTTGTCGAGGTTGAAGGTGTTGATTGAGGAAGACTGCGATCGCCTTAACGTCACCTTGCTGAGCTAACTGAAAAAGGTCAGGCTGTAGAGTTGTCAAAATTGCACCATCCAGAGGAAAAGCTGGTAGAGATTAAGCTGTCCTCAGAGTGCCCCGACGCCCCAGATCGATAACTTGCTTTTTAGCGATAGCCAGCAGCTTGGAGAGAGAAGAGGTGAGCATAGCGGCCTCCTGCTTGGAGGAGATCTTCGTGGGTGCCGTGTTCAATGACTTCGCCATTGGCTAAAACCATGATGTGATCGGCCATGCGAACGGTAGAGAAGCGGTGGGAGATCAGAATCGCCATTTGGTTTTCAGTGACGGTGCGGAAATGTTCAAAGATGCGAACTTCCGCTTCGGCATCCATTGCAGAGGTGGGCTCATCCAGTACGAGCAAGTCTGCTCCAGTTCGCATGAAGGCTCGTGATAAAGCAATTTTTTGCCATTGACCACCAGAGAGTTCTTGCCCACCCCGAAACCATCGTCCTAACTGAGTCTCAAACCCTTCAGGCAACGACTTAATAAAGGGAAGTGCCGTCCCTTTTTCAGCGGCCTCCTGCCAGCGAGCCTCGTTATTAAGCTGGTCAACGTCTCCCACCCCGACGTTTTCACCCACTGTAAATTGATAGCGCACAAAGTTTTGGAAGATGACCCCAATTCGTCGCTGCAATACCTCAGTATCCCATTCTTGCAAGTCGCGTCCATCCAGCAAGATTCGTCCGGCGTCCGGTGTGTAGAGGCGGGTTAGCAGCTTGATCAGCGTTGTTTTACCAGAGCCGTTTTCACCAACGATCGCCAGCTTTTCCCCTGGTTTGATTTGAAATGAAACGGCCTTCAAAGCTAGGGCTTGGCTACCCGGATAAGTAAAAGAAACGGCTTCAAAACGGATGCCATCACCGGGAAGGGGCCCCCAAGTTGCGTAGCCCATGGGTTGGGGAACTTCTTGCTCCAAAAACTCATAAAGATTTGACAAGTACAGGCTATCTTCATACATGCCACCCACCGATGTGAGCACCGAAGCAAAAGTTGATTGTCCTTGGCGAAACACGACTAGATACATGGTTAGCTCGCCTAGAGAAATGCGTCCGGCGATCGCCTCCAACAAAATCCAGACATAGGCCGCATAAAACGCCGCCGTACTCAATAAGCTCAGCACATAGCTCCAAAACCCCCGGCGAATCGTCAGATCCCGATCCTCCGCATAGAGACGGCTAAAAATCGAGCGATAGCGCTCCAGCAGCAACGGCCCCAGCTGATAGAGCTTCACTTCCTTTGCATAGTCCTCACGGGCTAGCAACGTTTCTAGGTAGGTTTGCTCTCGATTCTCAGGAGCCCGCCAGCGAAACAGCCGAAAGGCTTCTCCCGCGAAGCGAGTCTCCGCCACAAAGGCTGGCACCGCCGCCACCATCAGCACAATCACGGCCCACACCGAAAACTGCAGCAGTAACACACTGTACGTAATCAGCGAGATCGTGTCCTGTACGAGCCCAAACGTCCGCCCCACCAGACTGAGCGGACGACTCGATGCCTCCCGCCGCGCCCGCGTCATCTTGTCGTAAAACTCTGAATCCTCAAAGTGAACCAGATCCAGCGTCAGTGCCTTCTCCAAAATCAGCACATTCACCTTCTGACCCAACAACGCCCGTAGCAGCGACTGACACAGAGAAATTCCCTGCTTACTCCCCGCCAAAATCGCCACGGCGATCGCCTCTAGCCCCAAGTAGCTTAATGTTGTCCAGCGATCCGCAGTCAATCCGGTCTGTGCGGCCAACACCACACTATCGACAATCAGCTTTCCCAGATAGGCAACCGCCCCTGGCAAAAGCCCCGCCACCAGCGTTAACCCCCCAAACAAAATCGTTAGCCTGCGATGTGTCCCCCAGACTAGCTCAACGGCTCGGCCACAGTATTGCAGGATAGACAAAGACCGCCAAAAATTTTGTAAACGAGAAACTAAAACATGTTGGATTCGATTCTTCATATCCCAACCATAGCTTGAGGAAAAGGGGAGTGAAGGACGGTTTCTGTCCCTTGATTGGGGGGCTGCTCCACCTCATCCCCCCGACTCGAATTACCCCAAAAATTATCGAGATCGAGAAGTCTTCGCTCGCGACTTCGCCTTAGATCCCTTAGCTCCCATAACCTTTTCTCCTACAGCCTTTTCTCCCAGAGCGGAATGATTTAAACGGGTGTTCGCTGCCTGCGTCAACAACGACTCCGCAAAGGCGATCGCCTCCTGATCCGACTTTCCACCCGCCAACTGGGCCAACTCTTCCCGCCGCTGCCGCTCATCCAACATACCCACCCGAACCACCGTGCGAGACTCCACACCCAGCTCTTCCCCAGCCGCAACCCCTTCCACCTTTTTCCCCCGTCCCCGCTTTGGAGCCACCCCAGCCACCGCCTGATCAATCACCTGCTTATCGACCCGAAAATGAGAATCAGCCATCGCTGCCACAATAGCTTGGTGCGTCACACACAGGACCTGGTGTCGCTGACCTAGCTGATGAAGCTTCTCCGCGATCGCCTGCGCCACCCGACCCGATACCCCCACATCAATCTCATCAAAAACCATCGTGCCAATCGGGTCTATCTGCGAAAAACAGGCCTTTAGCGCCAGCAAGAACCGACTCATCTCCCCCCCCGACGCAATTTCCGTCAGCGGCTGCAACGGCTCTCCCAAATTTGGGCTAAACAGATAGGTAATCTTGTCAGCCCCCATCAGAGACGGTGGCATCGGCGCAATCTCTACCTGAAACTGGACCTTATCCATCGCTAACGGCTTCAACTCGTCCAACAACAAGGCTTCCAGCCCTTGCGCTGCTGTCCGTCGCAACTCAGTCAGGCGATCGCAGACCTTCACCAACTCCGCCTGCCGCACCCGATGGTTTTCCTCTAAGTCTTCCAAAGACTGCCCCTCCCCACTCAGCTCCTCTAGCTCCTTCTGAACCCGCTGACTATGGGCGATCGCATCTGCGACCGTGGGGCCATACTTACGGCAAATCTGCTTGAGCTGCACAATCCGCTCCTCCACAGACTGGAGCCGATCTGGATCAGTTTCTAGCGCCTCTCCGTAGGCATTGATCTCCCGTCCGGCCTCCTCCACCTGAGCCAGCGCACTGCTGACCATCTCCAAAATTGGCTGAACCTGAACGTCATAGCGCACCATGTCATTCAGCAACATTTCCGCCTTGCCCAGCAAATCCGCACAGGCCTTCTCGCCCCTATCATCCTGATACAGCGCCTGATAAACCTGATAGCTCTGCTGCTGTAGCTCCACACTATGGCTGAGCCGCTGCCGTTCTTGCTCCAACAACTCCAACTCATTTGGGTTGCCCAAGCTGGCCGCACTCAACTCCTTCGACTGATATTCCAACAAATCTAGTTGCTGCAATCGCTGTTGCTCAAACTGTCGCCGCTTTTCCAGTGCCTGTAGCGCCTGCTGAGCCACCGCATAGGCTGCACCGACCTTTTCGCGTTGCCGAATCAAGCTGACGCCACCAAAGCCATCTAACCATTCCCGCTGCAAACTCGCCCGCCCTAGCAACATAGTTTGCCCCTGGGCTGTGATTTCCAGCAGGCGATCGCGCAAAGACTCCATCTGCTGCTTATTCATCAGGACGCCATTGACCCGCGAGCGGCTGCGCACACTGCCCCGACTCAGACTCAGCTCCCGACTGCAAACCAACGCGACCTCATCAACCAGGTCAATTTCCTGCTCATTCAACCAGCCAATCAGAACTGGATCGAGATCAAACGTGGCCTCAATCAAAGCGCGCTCGGCTCCAACTCGCACTGCCCGCCCAGACGCCTTGCCCCCCAAGGCAGCATCCAGCGCATCCAGAATAATAGACTTACCTGCCCCCGTTTCCCCAGTCAGAACATTGAGTCCTGGCCCAAATTCTAGGGATAACCGATCAACGAGCGCAAAATTTTCGATTTGGAGAGAAATCAGCATGAATCAAAATTGACCTGCGGAGAAGATGCGAAGCACAGAGCCCTCAATCAAAGCCCCAAAAATTAGCCCTAAAAAAGGAGCACTTACAGTCGCTCTACATTCATTTAGTTTAGATGTACTTTGCGAGACCGTTGGGGGTTTGGTGCCCGGAAGAACAAAACCTTTCCCTGGATTTATGCAGAGATCTCCAGGTTTGGGCACTAAGGTGGATGGCAAAAGAAGTCTTCTTGTTACAATGCTTTACATCAGGATTTAATTACTTGTCTTTGTATATCCGCCTTTTATAGCTTCTGCTTACATCTCCCCTCTATATTCCCTAAAGATTCTGCTTCCCAAACCACTCCGGCCTTCGGTTCACCCTTATCTCGTTTTGCCCCTATCGTTCTTTCCCCTATCGTTTCGTTAGACCCGTCCTACCCTAACCTGATGCAAAAAATCCAACCCGCAGCAACGCCTACCCGAGAGGATCCCCAACAGGTCCAGACCGTCCTCCTAGACAATCAGCCTCCGGTCATCCCGGCGAAGGGGCTCAAACCTGCCCAATTCGCGGCTCCCGAACCTGACGCAGCGTTACGGTACGATCCGGTCGCTATTTCTGCTCAGTTTAGTCGGCGTCCGTTTCAGGTCTGGGGAAGATTTTTTCAAATCGTTTGGCCATTTCTCACCTTTACGGTGGGCATCTGGTGGGATCGAACCCTGGGTCAACTCGAACGCAAGCAACTGCGACGGGCGGCCCAGCTTCGCAAAATTTTGACCCGTCTTGGCCCTGCCTATATCAAAGTCGGTCAAGCCCTATCAACCCGACCTGATTTGGTGCCGCCCATCTATTTGGAAGAGCTGAGCCAGCTGCAAGACCAACTCCCTCCCTTCCCCAACGAAATCGCTTTCCGGTTTATTGAGGAAGAATTGGGCGATCGCCCCGAATCCATCTACGCCGAGCTATCGGATGACCCCATTGCAGCCGCATCGTTAGGACAGGTTTACAAAGGTAAGCTCAAAACGGGAGAGATCGTCGCTGTCAAGGTGCAGCGGCCTGGGCTAGCTCAGCGCATCGCACTGGATATCTATATTTTGCGGCAGTTGGCGGGCTGGGCAAAGCAAAATCTAAAGCAGGTGCGGAGCGATCTCGTCGCCATCATGGATGAGTTTGGCTACCGCATCTTTGAAGAAATGGACTACGCCCAGGAAGGGCGAAATGCTGAACGGTTTGCACAACTGTACGGCCACCTCCCCGACATCTATGTGCCCTCCATTCACTGGGACTATACTCGCCGCCGAGTCCTGACAATGGAATGGATTACGGGGACCAAGCTGACGCAGCCTGAGGTAATCGCCGCCCAGGGAGTAGATGCGCGTTACCTAATTGACGTTGGCGTACAGTGTTCTTTGCGGCAGTTGCTAGAGCATGGCTTCTTCCATGCTGATCCCCACCCCGGCAACCTGTTAGCCACTCCCGACGGCAAGCTAGCCTATCTAGACTTCGGCATGATGAGCGAAGTGAAGCCCTACCAGCGCTATGGTCTGATTGAGGCTGTCGTGCATTTGGTCAATCGGGACTATGAAGGACTGGCTAAAGACTACGTAAAACTGGAATTTCTCAGCCCAGAAGTAGACCTGACACCCATTGTTCCGGCCTTTGCCAAAGTATTTGACAATGCCTTGGGAGCCAGTGTGGCCGAACTCAACTTCAAGAGCATTACCGATCAGCTGTCCGCCTTGATGTATGAGTATCCGTTCCAGGTTCCAGCCTATTACGCCTTAATCATTCGATCGTTGGTGACACTGGAAGGCATCGCCATCAGTGTTGATCCAAACTTCAAGGTTCTCAGCAATGCCTATCCCTATGTAGCAAAGCGGCTCCTGACCGATCAATCGCCCGAACTCCGAGCCTCCCTACGAGACCTCCTCTTCAAAGAAGGCAGCTTTCGCTGGAATCGTCTCGAAAACCTCCTGCGAAATGCTCGTGACAGCCAGGACTACGACTTTGGGCAAGTTTTGGATCAGACGCTTGATTTCCTCTTTTCAGAGCGAGGCGAGTTTATTCGAGAATCCCTGGTCGAGGAAGTTGTCAAAGGTCTTGATGCCTTTGGCCGCAACACTGTTCAGAACATAACCCATCGACTGCGAGAACAGGTAGGTCTCAACGGCAGTACGCCTCATCAGGCTGATCCAGAAGCACAGCAAAAGCTAGATCACCTGATTCGAATTGTGAGCATTCTACGCGAAACACCGGGATTTGACCCCTTGCAGATGGCTAGCTTTCTTCCCCGGCTGTTGACCAAGCCCGAAACACATCGCATGGGCCAAAAGATTGCTAGCGGTTTAGCCCAGCGAGCCGTGGCTCGATTTGTGCGGGAGTTCTTACTGACAGAACCCCTTAGCGATCGCAATGGCAGCGACGATCGCAATGGTCGCAATGGTAAAGATTTATCCCATCCCCTCCCACTGCCTCCCCGCATGTCACTACCGGCTTCGGCTCGTTTGTAAGGACTCAAGCTCGATTGCAAAACTAGAAACGCACAGATCATGGTGTAGCTGCACCATGATTTTTTTTTGATGTTGACAGTTAGTTCTGGTGGACGAAGGGAATATTGAAAATAGCGCCACCTCAACCCCCTACAGGGGTCTACGTTTAAGGTAGAGAATGCTGCAGAATAAACAAATCGTAATATCACAGAAATTTAACCAGACAGTCTCCCATACAATAATGAGAACGTAACTGACCCAGAACTCTGGCTGAAGCTAATCAATCTGAAGCTCATTAATCTGTTTAGTCTTTGAGTTTTCTGCATTTGCATTCTACCTGCCCGCTCCAACCGATTCAAAGTTTGCTGAGAGAGTACTATGGTCACTGCAACCAATCCCAATCCAGGCTCACAAGTCAAGCGTGGCAAGAAACACAATCACTACGGCTTTCGAGATTTCTTTCAGTTTGATGCTGAAAAAGGTAACATTTCTGACTGGAACGATAGCCAAAATATTCTCACTAGTGAAGACTTTATTATTGGTCTGCTAGAAGGTCTCGAAGAAGAAGTGGGTGACTCCTCAGCTGCCATCATGTATACCATTGGCTGCGAATGGGGGCAGAAAGATGCCTTCTTCTTTGAAAAGTGGTTTACTCAGGAATTCGATCGCCCGATTCGGCAAACCAACCTGCTGTTTTTGTTGGAAACCTGGTGGTGGCCGTTTACCTCGCAAGGATGGGGGCGCTGGGAAGTCGATATGGGCGATCGCAAACAGGGCTTCATGTTTATCAATCTGTTTGACTCGGCAGTGGCTCGGACGCTAGGAGATGTGGGCAAACCCGTCTGTCACCTGTATGCAGGATTGTTTGCTGGATTCTTCACCGAAATGGTGAAAAAGCAGCTGAGCTGTATTGAGATCCAGTGCTATTCAATGGGAGAAACCTACTGCAAGTTTCTGTTGGGGGGGCAAGACCGGATTGATGCCGCCTCTTTCTGGCTGAATGAAGGCGCTACTGCTCGCGACATTGAGAAGCGGCTGCGAGCTGGGGAGTAGTTGGGATGAGCACCTTAACCCCGATGCAAACCAATGGTTCTGCCCAGGCAGTGCGTCCCTGGCTGCAGACCTCCGTTCAACAGTTTTTTTCGAGCCTCAACTGGGATGATCGCCCCCGCGTGATGCATAGCGATGCCCCTCCCAGCATCGAGCCTCTCAGCCTGACAATGCGCGTGAACCAGTTCTTTAACGCGATCCCGTGGGAAGGAAGTCGGGCGATCGCCGCTCCTACACCTGTTGAAGCGCCCCTTCCCACCCCTTCTGTCACTGACGATCTAACCCTGGATGATTTTTCCAGCCTATTTTCGTAGCTCCCAGCCTCGATTAGTCTTGATTCATCAAGATTAACCCTGTCTTGATTGACACTGTCTTGATTGATACTGTCTGTCTTGATTGACACTCTAATGACCCGCAGGATTAGCCATGCACTCCCAACTTGAATCGCTCTTTGATGAGGCCGAAAGCCGCTATCTCAAGCCTGAAGAGCTCAGTGTTCTCGATCAGTATGTGGGCTCCATCCCAACTCGTGTGGAAGTCTATCGTCGTCTGCGCGATCAGGAAATCCTCCTAATGCAGCAGGTCGCAGATCAGCTTCAAGCTGAGTTCCCCCAGGAGCAAACGGAGGCCCTAGAGCGCAGCATCAAAAATGCGCTACTCGCCCTACGCTACTGTGCGATGGCCATGTTGCTCAATGACGAATCCTTCGTGCAAACCCGCCTACTGGAATGGCTGAGCAAAACGGTTCAGGTCTACAACATGCAGGCTATCGACACCGTCCTCTACCGATCGCTCAATCATCATCTGCAGAAGGTTCTAACGCCTCAACAGTTCAACCTGATTTCTCCCCACCTCACATTAGTGCAAAACACTCTGACGCAGTCGGCTTCTCTGACTCCATCGATTTAGTAGGGGCCAAGCTCAGACCATTCTTACCTGATACCCAGAACCATGATTTCTGTTGCTGATCTGTTAACGGATAACCGCATTCCAGGCAACTATTTTGCCAGCGATGCCTATGTTAAAAGTGATTTAGAACTCGGTTTGCTTGAAAATCGTCGCGGTGAGCGACTGCTGGCCCTGCCAGAAACCTTACTGCAAGCAATTTATAGCGGGTTAGATAAAGAAACGGGCTTGGCATCCCGCATGGTGTTGTTTAACTGTGGTCGCTGGTGGGGCAAAAACTTTTATGCCCGCTTCTGTGAAGAACTCACCGACTACTACCGCACAGCCTTAGCCGATATGCCAATGGTGGAGTTTCTCCAATGTTTGCAGCAGTGTTGGGTTACCCACGGCTGGGGCAAGATTGACCTCGACCAAACCTATCAAGATCGCGGTTTTTTGGTGATCAATGTTCTGAACTCTCCCTTCGCGAAGCAAGCGCCTGCCGGAACTCATCCAATTTGCTTCCTAGAGGCTGGCGTTCTGGCCGCTTTCTTTAGTCAACTCACGGGTCGAGAGCTGCACTGCATCCAGACTACCTGTGAATCAATGGGAGCCGATCGCAACCGATTTATTTTGGGCCTGCCCAAACGCCTAGAGCCTGCCGAGACAATGGTGACCAACTTTGATCATGATGCGATTCTGCAGCAGCTTTGTCGTTAAGCTGTAGACAGAGTCTAATCATCTAGCCCAGCCTATACTGTGTCTCATCCGCTGAAAATTGAGCTAAAACGCTCGAAATATCGAGTTTTGGGGCTGGTTGGGCAAGGTCAATTTGGTCAGGTTTTTTGTGCTGTGCATCGGCCAACAGGTCGCTTGGTTGCTTTAAAAAACTTAGAGCAAAACCGATTTCCAACCCATAAGTTTCTTCGAGAACTCCGCTTTCTCCTCAGCCTACGGCATCCCAATATCGTCAACTGTCAGGCGTTGGAACATACCCGGACAGGACGCTATCTAGTCATGGACTACTGTGAGGGTGGCACGCTTCGCAATCTGATGGGTGAGGATAGCCGACTGAGCCAGTCTGAAAGCGTCAGGCTAGTTGGGGATATTCTGGCAGGCTTAGAGCAGGCCCACAGTCGCGGCATCGTCCACTGTGACATCAAGCCCGAAAATATTTTGCTGAATGTGCAGGCCGCAGGCTGGGCCGCTCGTATTTCCGATTTTGGGATCGCTAGACTCAGTCAGGAGCTGGCAGGCTCAGAGTTTGGCAACACGGGGTCCCCTGCCTACATGGCTCCAGAGCGGTTTTATGGCCAGTATTCGCCTGCGGCTGACATTTATTCAGTCGGTGTTTTGCTGTTTGAACTGTTGGCTGGACATCGCCCCTTTTCTGGCACGCCGCTCGAACTGATGTCGGCCCACCTCAATCGTCCGCTTAGCTTGCCGGACACCGTTCCAGAGATCTGGCATCCGATTTTGACTACTGCGCTGCAAAAGCTGGCTGCCCGTCGCTACCGCTCAGCTGCAGATATGCTGGCCGCTCTAAAAGCCGCGATCGCCTCTTCAGATCCAGATCCCCAAGCCAAGCTAGCGCCTCAGCCGCTCCTTCAGCTCAAGGTTGCGCCAAGAGCCTGTGCCTTTCAAGCCCAGCAGCAGCAAGTGCTGACTCACCCCATCTACACCCAAACCTCAACAGCTGGGAGTGAGGGTATTCAGGACAGTTTGTCTGCGCCAGATTCACCTTCCGATCCACTACCAAATCTACTCTCGCTCTATGCCTTAGCCACCAATCTGCCTTGGCCCGTTACGGAGCTGTTTCTGCGACCTCAGGGTTGCTTTGCGGTGACCGATCAGGCTGTTTACCACTTTCCCTATGCGACTTGGGCCAACACAACACCGAGGTTTGTGGCGGCTTGTAGTGAGAGTCAGGTGGCGATCGCCCCTCAGGGAAGTTGGCTGGCGATCGCCCAGATGACTGAACCCGAAAGCTATTGCTTAACATTTCGCTCCCTGCCGCCAGCCGAAACTCCAGTCAAGCTCTCACCACCGCTGCAGCGATCACTACCGAGTCAAGGCTGTCGTCTATCGCAGTTGATCGCTCTGGATAACCGTCATGTGGTGGCAGTCTTCGGAGCGAGCGAGCGGGCTTCGACTTACCTGGAGGTATCTACTCGTCGGGGCGATCGCCTGGGGGGCGTCTCTCTACCCACCCAGATAGATCGAGCCATCTTGACCTCAATTCCTTACCGACTGCTGACCACCGAGCCTGAAAATCCTGAAACAGTTTTGCTTGTTGACCTCAAGCCCTTTCGGGTGACGCGGTTGGCCGTAGGCATGACGCCAAAATTTATGACGGCAGTACCCTGGGGCTACGTGTTGGCAAACCCAGCCGGAAAAATTTTATTCCTCGATCAGGAAGGCTACATCATTAATCAGATGGATGGCCCTGACCATCTAACGGCGATCGCGACCCCCAGCCCTCATCACCTGATTTTGTCTACCTGGGATGGGAAGGCGGGGAATCTGTACGCCTGTCATTTGAAAGACCTGGAGCTCGACCTGTTATTCTAAAGCCCCCGCTTAGGAGGCTTTGCGCTCCGAGAAATCTGGCCCTGGCTTGACCAGCAACTCGACATTGGAGCTAGATGCACTGGAGGCAGGAGAAACGTCTCCTGCTTCGGACAGATGACCTGCAGAGGGCGTCTGGGTAGACTCCTGATTGTGGTGAAAGCGGATTCCTAAAAAGACATCGTAGACGAAGCTCCAGAAGCTTTTGCCCTGCAGCAAACCCAACGACTGGCAGCAACCTTTTGCATCTAGGAGAGGCTGAGTGGCCCGATAGGCGGGCTGGTAGTTGTACCAGGGAATTGAAGGCCACAGGTGGTGAATCAGATGATAGTTTTGCCCCATGATGAGGAGGTTTAAGATGCGGCTGGGGTATACTCTGGCATTTTTCCAGCGATCGCGTTCTTGAAATGGCCGATGCGGCAGATAGTCAAAAAATAATCCTAATGCTAAGCCAACCACCAAAGCTGGAGAAAACCAGAAGTTGAAGATATAGCCCAGAAAGTCGTACTGGACAGCGCAGTAAACGATCGATGCAACTGCAAGGCGAGCTAAGAACCACTCCAAAAGCTCGTTTTTGCGCCACAACCGCCGCTTAAAAAAGAAAATTTCGTGATAGAAAAATCGAGCTGCAATCAGCCAGAGTGGGCCGCCCGTAGACACAAAGTGATCAGGGTCGTTCTTTGGATCATTGACGTTAGCATGATGCTGCATATGGACGCGGGTAAAAACTGGGAATGAAAATCCCAGCATTAGGGCGCTGCCATGCCCCAAAACCGCATTCATGATTCGATTGCGATGAGCCACATTGTGAGAAGCATCGTGGATGACTGTTCCCACCATATGTAGCGCCATCACGTTGAGTACAAAACAGCACCAATCAGGCCAATGCCAGCGCCAGTAACCCAGAGTTGATGCCACTACCATCCCAACTGCTACCAAAAACATCAGTAGTGTTGGGTTAACGGCACCCGGCGGCCCCATCAGCTCTCTAGGCACTGTCAGGGGCTTTACTGCCTCCGACATCGTATCTCACTCCTTAGTCAGCGTTCTCAAATAGACGCTTCGCGAAAAGCGTTACAGTTCGTTAAAGAATATACAGGCTTATGCTTCCAGGTAGCAAGGAAAGAACGCATTCTTGGGGATCACCTCAGACCGTCAATCCCGCTGCTAGCAAACTATATCCCCTCAAAATTTTGCTCTGATCTGAATATTGCCCTGAAGCAGGCTCTAAATTGAAATTTCTTAGGAATCCTCTCTAAACTGAACAGGCCGCATCGGGTGCAGGAGAATTTTGCTTTCCTCGGAGCAAATAAGTGGCCATGTCGCCCTTGCCTTTGATGTAAACGGTGCCCCGCTCTTCGAGACTATAGTGCTGTTTGAGGCGATCGTAAACGGCAGCAGTGACTTGGATTCGCCCCGCTAGCCCCTGTGACTCCATCCGGCTGGCTACATTGACCGTATCCCCCCAGAGATCATAAATAAACTTCTTCCTGCCGATTACACCGGCAACGACAGGGCCAGTGTTGATCCCAATCCGAATGCTAAAGATTTCGTTTTGCTGGGTTTTGAATTGGGCGATCGCCTGTTGCATATCCAGTGCCATATCAGCGATCGCTTCTACATGGTCATCTCGGCGTTTGGGAAGCCCCCCTACGACCATGTAGGCATCCCCAATGGTTTTAATCTTTTCGAGGCCATGTCGTTCTGCCAACTGATCGAAGGTAGAAAAGATCTGGTTGAGCAAATTTACCAACTCTTGGGCAGGAATGCCGCTAGAGAGGCGGGTAAACCCAACGATATCGGCAAACAAAACCGTCACTTCTGCAAAGTTTTCGGCAATGGTCCGTTGGTCTTGCTTGAGTTGGTGGGCGATCGCTTCCGGCAAAATGTTGAGCAACAGCCGCTCTGACTTGGCTCGCTCCACTTCTAGCTCCCGGCGAGCATAAAACTCGGCCTGCTGCAGGCGCTCATACAAAAAGACAGAGCCATCACAGATACAGCAAAACCAAAACAGATATAGCCCTCTAATGGGGTCCCAGAGGGTTTCGGCGCTGTCGGTTGGCAAGTTTAAGACTGCGTTGACGACAATGAAATATAAGAAAACACCGATCTGGGAAATCAGGTGTAACGGCCAGCGGACAGGCACCAGTGTCGCCTGCGCCAAAAAGACTAACGTCCAGGCAAACAGCCCCGGAAAAGCAATATTTTGCAGCGTTGCCCAGACTTGCTCAACTAGGGTGATTGACCAAGAACAGCCCAGAAAGATGAGCTCTGGATGGTGACGCCCCCATTTGGTGCGGTGGAGTCCTAGGCAAGTGAGCAGCCCAGCTTCCACACTGATAGAGGTCATCAACCAGATCGAACTCCATCCCTCTGGACTTTCCGCCCCTAGGAGTAGTCGCAGCAGGATAAAGGTGAGATTGGCCAGGATCGCGATGTAAAGCGCCAGTCGGATCCGTTGACGCATAAAACGCTGTCGCCAATTTTGGTAGGCGATCGCGTCCTCTGGAGAGGCTTGAGTCTGACTCCATCGCAACGGCAGCGACTTAAGGCGGGCAACCCAGCTAGTATTGTTCACCCGTCCCCTAAGATTCTAATGGTTTGAGGTTGAGCGATCGCTGTAGTTCAGCCAGCTCGTCCCGATGGCCCGTCACTGTTAGCAGACGCTGATCAGGCTGTTCGGATGGAGCAACCTTGTCTACCCGCAGCAGCACCTGTTCGGGTCGGGCCGACTTTTGCCAGTAAAACCAGCCTGCTAGCGGCGAAATTAATGCCAGTGCTGGAAAAAAGGTTTTGCCTGCCGGGAAAGAGATGGCCAAGATTAGCGATAGGCAAAGCAGCCCCGTCGCGGCCAACAGGGTCAGAAAGATAGCCATAAACCAGCTTGGCCGGACAAATCCTTCAAACTTGATTTGATTTTGGTCCGCATCAACGCCAGCGACTCGATAGGCACGCTGACTAAAATATTGCTGCAGCTTTTCCAGGAGAGCTTCTTCTGGCTGCTCGCTTACCCATTTGGCAACTTCAATTCGATCTTTGGTGGAAGCACGAATAAAGAACATCAGGCCAACTGCCAGCAATACTGTCAACAAGGCAGTGGAGGAAAGCACGGGAGCCTGCATAGTCAGTTTAAGCACTAAAACTTGAGTGAAGAGTCTGTCTTCAGTGTACGTTTAGAATGGGTCAACGTCCTGAACACCTCGCGGTCATAAAGCTCGCCCTAGACAAATTTCGGTAGATTTTAGTTGAGTTATGTTTTCCTCCCAGGCGATCGCAAGTCTAACCCCTGTTCTTGGCAATGGGCTCGAATCTCTTCGGTAAAGCGATCGCCATAGCGTGCAAGTTTGTGGCTACCAACACCAGAAATAGTTTTAAATTGTTCCAGAGTTTGGGGGCGGCTTTGGGCCATCAGACGCAAACTAGAATCGGCAAAGACCACGTAGGGCGGCACAGATTGCTCGTCAGCAAGTTGCTTGCGAAGCTTACGCAGCCGTTCAAACAACAGTTCATCCTCGATCCGATTGTCTTCGGGTTCTGCCGCTTCATGATGTTGATAGGGTACCGCAATCTGAACTGAGCGTTGTTTTCGCATCACTTCCCAACTCAGGGCATTCAGCTTTAACACCGGGTAGCCATCTACGGTTTCGCTCAGGAGTCCCTGGTGGAGGAGCGATCGCCCCAGCAGTCGCCATGCCTCCGTCGATTTGTCTTTGCCGATGCCATAGGTCGAGAGCTTGTCATGCCCATATTGCCGAACGCGCTGATTTTTGGAGCCACGCAGCACATCGATAATGTGATTCATGCCAAATCTTTCCTGGCAGCGGGCCACACAGGAAAGAAATTTTTGGGCTTCAACCGTCCAATCTTCGACGGGCTTGGGATACAGGCAATTGTCACAGTTGCCGCAGTTACCTGCAAACGATTCTCCAAAGTAGCCCAGCTGGACTTGCCGCCGACAGACAGAGCTTTCCGCATAGTCAATCATCTGCCGCATTTGCTGACGGGCAATGCGCTGCTCCTGCGGATCTGGCTTCTGGTCGATTAAAAACTCAATGGTCTTAATATCGCCGTAGCTAAAGTAGATTGTGCAGTTGGCGGCTTCTCCGTCGCGTCCGGCCCGCCCCGACTCCTGGTAGTAGCTCTCCAGCGTGCGAGGCAAATCGTAGTGGATAACGAACCGTACATCCGGCTTGTTAATCCCCATACCGAAGGCCAGCGTCGCCACCATCACCTGCACATCATCTCGAATGAAGCGCACCTGATTGGTGAATCGTTCGTTGTCGCCTAGCCCCGCGTGATAGGGCAGTGCCGAAATTCCGCTTTGCTGTAGCCGAAAGGTGATCTCATCGACCTTGCGACGGCTGAGACAGTAAACAATTCCTGATCCCTGAGTTTGCCGAATTTGCTCGACGAGTTCTAGATGGGCATGGCGCTGCTTGGGACGCACTTCGTAGTAGAGGTTGTGGCGGTTGAAGCTGGCCACATGAATAACGGGTTGCCGCAGGTCTAGCTGCTTCAAAATGTCTTGCCGCACCCGTTCGGTAGCCGTGGCCGTGAGAGCCAAAATCGGGACGGTTGGATAACGCTGCCGGAGAAACTGCAACTGGCGGTATTCGGGCCGAAAGTCGTGCCCCCACTCGGAAACACAGTGGGCCTCGTCGATGGCAAAGGCATTGAGTCCGATCTGAGTTTGTAGACGATCGAGTAGGGGCAGAAAGCGATCGCTCAACAGCCGTTCAGGCGCAACATAGACTAGCTTGACCTCACCCCGAACCAGTTGGGCTTCTCGCTCCCTTGCCTCTACGGGGCTGAGGCTGCTATTAAGAAAAGTGGCGCTGATACCGTTATCCTGAAGGGCCTGTACCTGGTCTTGCATGAGCGCAATCAGGGGGGATACAACGACTGTGACTCCCGGTTTTAGTAAGGCAGGTAGCTGAAAGCAGAGAGACTTCCCGCCCCCGGTCGGCATGATCACCAGCAAATCCTCACCCCGCAGCGCTGCTTCAACGATCGCCTGCTGCCCTAACCGAAAGTTGTCATAGCCAAAAAAGTGCTTGAGTGCTTGTTGCAGCGAGCTAAACTGAGCACCCCGGAGAGACGAATTTGCAACCATGATTTCAGCGCCGAATGTGCATCCTTACCGTTTTAAGATTCTGCGTCTGACTCAAAAGGCGGCTCAGGGGCGAGCATCCCGCTCTGGAGAATGAGTCGGGGCCAAAGCAGCAAAAAGAATCCCATCCAGATCAAAATCGGAACAGCAACGAGTAGCGTAAGCCAAAGTTGATGGAACGGCAACCAGCTAGCGCCAATAGTGCCAATACCCGTCAGGACGATCGACCAGGGTTGACACCACCAAGGCTTATAGTGCCACGGGTTTGGGGGCTGTTGATGCGATGAAGATTCAGACACAGGATGCGACGCTCTATCTACTTATCTACTCTATTCACTTATCTAATTTAACCGGGATTGGATTCTCAAGCATTGCAAAGATTCAGGGCAAAGATTCAGGATGCGAGCTTGCATGGCATAATGGAACCTCACGACTGGATCAAACCGTTGGATCAAACCGTTTTGCGCAGTCGGTGAAAAAAGGTGAGAGAAGGCGATCGCCCAGGAAACTGTGAAAGTCATTATTTTCGATTTCGATGGCACGATTGCGGATACCTTCAGCACCTTTATCAATATCATCAATCGCTTGGCTCCTGAGTTTGGCTATGAGCCTGCGGATGCAGCCACGGTTGAGCGCTTACAAAACCTTAGCTCGCGGGAAATCCTCAAACAAGCTAATATTTCTGCGTTCAAGCTGCCTTTTCTATTTCGACGATTGAAAGCAGAAATGACCCGAGAGCTCTATCAGTTGCAGTTAATTGATGGCATTCAAGAAGCCTTGGTACTTCTCAAGCAAGATGGCTATCATTTAGGGATTATCACGTCTAACTCTTCTCAAAATGTGACTGCTTTTCTGAAAAATCGAGCAGTTTTTAAATTGTTTGATTTTATCTATTCAGGTGCCTCTTTATTCGGCAAAGCTAGAATTATTAACCGACTACTTCGAAAAAATAATTGGTTGCCTGAAGATATCGTTTATGTAGGCGACGAAACAAGAGACATTGAAGCAGCTAAAAAGACACGAATCAAGATAGTTGCCGTTACGTGGGGTTTTAACTCCAGGCAGGTACTAGCTCAGCAGCAACCAGATTTTTTAATTGACTCTCCAAGCGAGTTGGTGACGATTATTCAACAACTTTAGTGCCTGCAATCTCACTCGTATCTATCTTTTCTCAGAATTTTGTTAGAGTTGAGCTTCTGTGCCCAAAAGCTGACTTCAATTGTTCTTCACCCTTTTGGTATAAAACAGTAGGGCGATCGCTTCTTAGAATGGGCAGACATCAATAGTGATGTTCTAAAGCGAGACAAACATGATGCATTCAATGACAGAGATTCGCTCTAGGCTTGATACGCTCTATCAGATGTTTAACCTGACTGGGCTCCGAGGTATTGCTGCATATGAGCCTGTCATCAAACCTTTCGCCTCGATGGTTTCTAAGCTTGGAGTAGACTTTCAGAACAAGTTTTTGAAACTAAGTCTAAAGGGCTATGAAAGTCCAGCTTGGTTGCGCTATGGCTCAAGCGATCGCCTAGTCTTCAAGCAAATCTTTTTACAGGAAGAATATGCTGCTCTCAAGGATTTGGACGACCCAAAACTGATTGTAGATTGTGGAGCAAACGTCGGCTATTCCTCTCTTTATTTTCTCAACCAGTATCCCAATACGACCATCATTGCAGTTGAGCCTGATCCAGAGAATTTTAAGGTTTGCGAGAGAAATCTTGCGCCTTATCAAGACCGCGTTTCCTTGATGCAATCCGCAATCTGGTCACATCCCGCTCAACTTCGCAGCAATTTTTCCAAGGGTCCGGGTAATGAATGGGCCGTTCGGGTCAAAGAATGTCGGCCTGGAGAAGAATCTAACCTGGTCTCAACTGATATTGCCACCTTACTAGAGAATTCTGACTTCGAAACAATCGATCTTCTCAAGATCGATGTAGAAGGTGCAGAAGCTGTAATTTTTTCCCATAATTTTGATACTTGGTTGAAAAAAGTTAAAAATATTGTGATTGAGCTTCATGGGAAAGCTTGCGAAAATGCTTTCTTTCAAGCGCTTTCTGCATACAACTATGAGCGTTCCAAGCAAGGTGAACTCACAATTTGTAGATCCATTGCACCCAAGTCATAATATTGGCGGATATAAAAGATAGGGAACAATTACTATCCTACCAAGCAGACTGGATGCTGATTGACTGACAAATCTTCTTAGGGGTGGGTTTCGGCTCCGCTCAACCCACAATAAAGATTGTCTCGCAGGTTCAGTGCAGTCGAAACCCAAACAACGAAGGTTCTAGGTTTCAAGGGTTTTGTCAGTCAACATAGGCTGGATGTCGAAAGACAAGCGGTAGGCAAATTTTGAGCATTTCCCGAAATTTATTTTCTTTTCACTGATCTCTCAGACAAATCTCAGAAGATTCCCAGAAGGTTCTCAGAACTGCTTCGTATCGTAAGTAGTAGGAAACAGGTCAAACCTTTCTACACTGTGTTTAGAGGGTAAGACTGAAATATTTCCTGATCATTATAGATGAGGACCAATCCATGAAACGCCTAATTGTTGCCAGCACATCGGTTTTGCTCGCTTTCTTTGCAGTTGCACCTGCTGTCCAAGCTAGAGAAATCACCACAACGCCTTTCGATCTAGTCTCTTTAGCTCGCAATGGGTATTTGTCTGATCAAGGTGTCCCTAGCTTTGCTCAACTTGGAGTCGCTCATCAGCGTGGACGCCTTTCTGCTGAAGATTTGGTTCAGGCCGCCATTGACGACAATCGTCTTTCTCCCGAAGCTATCAATGACCGAGGTTATGTTTCTGCGGTCAATAGTTTCCTGCGTGGTTTGACTGACTCCATCAACAACTAGTTATTTGGGCGATCGCCCTTCAAGCCTTCTAGGAGTGCGATCGCCTCCTCCATGTTTCTTGAGTTTACCCATGCCCTAGCTTCCTAGACAATCGTTGAAGGTAGGCGTTTATCCTCTGTCAAAAACTGCTGAATGATTTCTGCTGGAACAGGAGGGCTGTATAGGTAGCCCTGAATCATGTGGCAGCCATGTTTTCGCAGGAAGGCAAGCTGTTCTTGAGTTTCTACCCCTTCAGCCAAGACTTTGAGATTGAGGCTTTGGGCCATGGCAATAATTGCGGTGGCGATCGCCGCATCATGGGGATCTTCTGTCACCTGACTCACAAAAGACTGATCAATTTTTAGGGTGTCAATAGGAAATCGCTTCAAATAATTGAGGGATGAGTAACCCGTCCCAAAATCATCAATCGAAATTTCAATTCCTCTGTCTTTGAGCTCATGCAAAGTTTTAATTGTAGCTTCGACATCTTCCATCACACTGGTTTCAGTTAGTTCTAGAACCAGTAGCTTTGGATCCAAGCCTGTTTCTTGCAACACCTGGTCTACAACAGCACATAAATTGTGCTGCTTAAACTGACGAGCCGACAAATTCACAGAGACCCGAAGTGGAATTAAATTGGAGGCTTGCCATGCCCGAGCCTGCAGACAGGCGGCTCGCAAGATCCATTCTCCTAGCGGCACAATCAGCCCCGTCTCTTCTGCCGTCGGAATAAAAGTACTCGGGTATACCAACCCCCGCACAGGATGCTGCCAACGAACCAAGCACTCCACCCCAATAATTCGTCCAGCAATCAAATTAACCTGAGGCTGATAATAGAGCTGAAACTCAGACCGCTCTATTGCAGTTGCCAACTCAGCTTCCAGCATCTGCTGCTGAGCATCCACAGCATCCATTTCGATTGAGTAAAACTGAAGCTCCTTTGAGTCTTGCTTTTTATTCCAGCGCCGTGCGGTGTCGGCATGGGTTAAAAGTCGATCAGGATCATTGTCATCATCGGGATAAAGTGCGCCCCCCATCGACACTTGAACACTAATTTCCTGATCATTGATCACATAGGGTTGACTCAAACTTTTTCGTAGCGTTTCTATGGCCTGGAGTACATCTGATAGGGCAGGCTGATCTACCAAAATGATGCTAAATTCATCACCACTGAGACGAGCTACCGTATCCTCAGATCCCACTTGCTCCGTTAGCCGCTCCGCAACAGCCTGCAGCAACAAATCACCAACAGTATGCCCCCAGGTTGTATTAACAGTGCGGAAGCGATCTAAGTTGAGACAAAGCACAGCTACCCGCTGCTGTTTACGCTTGGCCTGCATTAAAGACTCCTGCAGACGATGGCGCAGCATAATCCGGTTGGGGAGACTGGTAAGCGGGTCGCAATAAGCAACTTTTGCCAAACTATTGGCGGCCTGTTTCATCTCCTGGAGATAGGGCTGCGTTACAGCTTCTTGTTTTGTCAAGCGGGCCGAGATAGCTTCAAGGAGTTCAGCACTCGTAAAAGGCTTTGTCAAATAGTCATCAGCACCCAAATTCATCCCCTGCCGCAGATCGGTTCTATCCGCTTTAGCACTCAAGAAAATAAACGGAATCATGACTGTTTCAGGGTCTTGACGGAGGGCATTCAACACCCCATATCCGTCAATGTTGGGCATCATGATGTCGCAAATAATTAGATCAGGCAAATAGGCTTTTGCCAACTGAATACCGCTCGCACCATCTTCTGCACCGATCGCCTGAAAGCTCTTATATTGAAGTAGTTTAATTAGATTGGTCCGAATGGGATGTTCGTCCTCAATAATTAGAATAGTTTTCATACCCAGTCCTTGACTTCAGTGGTTTACTTCAACGGCAATTTGACAGTGAAGGTCGTCCCACAACCTTCTTTGCTTTCTAGAGCGATCGCCCCCCCATGAACATCTACACACCTTTTGACAACAAACAATCCCATTCCTGCGCCAGAAATTGTGCCAATATTTTTGGCTCGGTAAAAACAGTCAAAGACGTGGGGTTTTTCAGCTTCGGGAATCCCAATTCCTTGGTCTTTGATCTGAAAGACAACATGACGATTTTCGATTTGGACAAGCAACTGAATAGCAGGATGACTCAGAGAATATTGAACAGCATTGGTCAACAAACGCGAAAGGATATGCTTGAGCAACATATCATCTAAGTAGACACTACCGATTTCGTGTGGAATAACGAGTTGAATGATGTTGAACTGATTGATATTTGACTCAAGTTCTGCAACCAGCAAGTGACAAAACTGCTCGAGATCTATAACCGTAGGCTGACAGATCAATTCGGTTGAGTTTGCTTTTTCAACAAACAGAGACTCTTCCAACAGTCGGACAATGTGCTGTACCCCTGTATGAATTTGAGCAAAAAGTTCGCCTTTCTCAGCAGGGCTAAGTAAAAACTGTTCCAGCAAATCTGCTGCCGATTGAATGGTGGTGAGAGGTGTCCGGAATTCGTGGGAAACATTGGAAATAAATTGAGACTTTAGCTCTCCCAACTCACGTTCTCGCGCCAATGCTACAACTACTTTTTCTTCTGTCAGCTTGCGCTCTGTAATATCTCGTTGAATCGACATCCAATGCGTAAACCAGCCTTTTTCATCGGCGATTGGCACAATGTTGAGATCAACCCAAAACTCAGAGTGATCTTTGCGGTAGTTAATCATCTCTGCCTGTACCGGCTGCCATTGCAAGAGAGCCTCTCGAATTTTATCCAACACCGCTCGATCGGTTTTGGGACCTTGCAGGATCCGAGGCGATTTACCAACCACCTCTTCTGAAGAATATCCTGTCATCCGAGTAAAAGCTTCGTTCACATACACAATTCGAGGGCCTGGATAATCGATTGGCTCTGCTTCTGTAATTAAAATGACATCATTGGCATGTACTACAGCAGACTCCAACAGGCGTAACCGCTCCTCAGCGTGCTGTCTCTCCATACGCTGTTGTTCGCTCATGGGATCTATAGGAGGTTGCTCCCTAACGTCAAGAGCTACCTGACTCGGTGCTCTCAAAAACTTGGGTAAGAACAGGGCGATCGCCGCTGTAGTACAGCTTAAAACAATCGCTGTGATGATTTGTACTAGGCTTAACAGATAGATAGGCAACAGCCCACGAGCCCAGGGAATGAAAAAGTGAACAACGCCACTCGCCATCAAAACTAAGAACAGTCCAAAGCCGATCCGCTGCAAAGGCAGATCAGTCCACTGACGGATAAGAGTTAGCAGCAGGATGGCAAACGCAAACAACGCCAGTACCGTTAGCGCCTCTGAACCAAAATATAGTCCTTCTGGCTGCGACAGTCCTGCGAATTGCGACAGCTGCAGAAATTGGGGTTGGCCGCCCCACCCCTGCGAACGAAAAAAACTACGTAAGAAATCCAGCATATGGACGTTCTTCAACCCAATCCCCTGACCTACTCAGTGACAACGGACACCATCACAGCTGAGCTGTAGCCTGAACCAGAGCTCTGCTGTTAGTATTCCCGAAAAAATTGGGTTTTAATAAGAAATCTCCAGACTTAGTCTGAAACCACAGATTCTACTGCTGCCGCCTGTGTAGGTTGACTGCCATTAAAATAGGCTTCCAACACCTGACGCACCATCGGAGCCGCCACCGCCCCGCCGCCACCACCTGAGTTTTCGGCAAAGGCAACCACTACAATTTCGGGCTTATCTGTCGGGCCATAAGCCCCAAACCAGGCATGAGAGAGGCGAGGTGGATCTTCTGCTGTGCCGCTTTTACCCGAGATTGAGGGCAGCGTATCCACATCTAGTGATTTGCCTGTGCCGATGGTGATCACCTCTCGCAAGCCCTGATCCAAAATTCGGATTGTTTCAGGACTGAGATTTAGGGGCGATCGCCAATTTTGAGCCACCTCATTGTCTTTGAGCAGGTGAGGCGTCACCCGATATCCACCATTAGCTGCCACCGCAAACATCACCGCCACCTGCAATGGAGAGGTCTGCATATAGCCTTGGCCAATCGACATGTTGATCGTGTCGCCTTGATACCAGGGTTCGTCCAACTGCGCCAGCTTCCATTCTTCGTTGGGCACTAAGCCAGCAGATTCTTCAGCAGCAAGCTCAATCCCAGTTTTTTGGCCAAATCCGTAGCGACGCATCCACTGAATGATGGGCTGTTCTCCAATGCCCATCGCAATCTGATAAAAGAAGGTGTCACTACTCCAGGCCATTGCCCCCGGAAAGCCAAGCGGCCCAAATCCAGCATTGTTCCAGTCCCAAAACTGAATTCCTCCGACGGAGATATAGGGGTAGGTAGGCAACACCGTACCCGGATCAAAGCGGCCTGACTCCAAAGCCGCCGTCGTTGTAATAATTTTGAATGTGCTGGCCGGAGGATATCCCTGCAGACTCCGGTTGACAAACGGAAACTCTAAGCTTTGGAGCTGCTGCCACTGAGCATCAGTAATGTAGGTTGAAAATAAATTGGGGTCAAAGGCTGGGCGGCTCACCATTGCCAGCACAGAGCCGTTGTTGGGATCGATCGCAACGATCGCCCCTTTCCGATTTCCCAACGCCGTTTCAGCAGCCCGTTGGATATCCAGGTCAATCGTGAGCTGCACATCATTTCCAGCCCGCGCCGACTTTTCACCCAACACGCGCAGCACCTGGCCACCGCCATCCACCTCGACCTGCTGCCCCCCCCACTCACCGCGCAACTGCCGTTCAAACGCCGACTCGACACCCATCTGCCCAACGACGTCTCCGAGGCGATAATCTCCGCCTTCGTGCGCTGCCAACTCTGCATCGCTCATCTCCCCGGTATAGCCCAAGACGTGAGCCGCCAGATCGCCATGTGGATAGTTGCGGACAGCCTCAGCCTCAACCTGGACGCCTATCAGGTCGTGGCTATATTCGGCCAAAGCCGTCACCTGGGCTGGACTAATCCCGCGAGCAATCCGAACCAGAAAGGGAGAAGTATAACCCGCCTGTTCTAGGCGATTCTGAATCTCAGCTTCCGGGATATTCAAAATCTCTGAGAGCCTGGTGAGGGTAGGGCTCCACTCTGCTTCTTGGTTGGCGATCGGCCAGAGGAATACAGAGTAAGAAAGGCGACTGCCTGCCAAAATTCGGCCTTTGCGGTCCAAGATCTTACCCCGCTCAGGCTGCTTGGGAATCAAGCGGATTCGGTTGTTTTCCGCCAGCTGGCGATTTCGCTCCCCTTGGAAGAGCTGCAGATAGGCCAGACGAGTGCCAATGCCGCCCAACAGTGCCACCGTGATCACCAGCATGACAGAGAGAGACTGGTACTGCCGACCCACCGTCCGTGCGTTGGGTTGCTTAGCGATTGGGGAATTTTGTGTTAAGGCCATAAACTTAGCAGTCAAACCTCACCGACTCAACTTGCGGAAAAATACCTCACTAGTTTATCGCTAGTCATCGATTGGTTATCATCGGAAGTCTTAAGCATCCTAAGCACTGAGGTCAAAAAGCTCATAGTCACAGCGGCCTAGTCGCTTTAAGCCGCTAAAGTGTCTACTCTATATCTGTAGTCTGCTTGACGATCTCATTCTCAGAACTAACCAAAGATGTTGATGATAAACCAACAGAAGGAAAACTAAGACTAGATTCTAGATCCCTTTCTCCCTGGACAGCAGGGGTTGGAGGATGAGGGCTGCCTATCCGCTTCTCAAATATGCTCGAAAAGGGTAAGTTGCTGATCACCCTACTGCTGTCAAACGCTCACCGAGAACTACTGCAGGATATTTGTTGCTATGTCTCAGACCGTTACTCAAGCTCGCCCGCTCACCGACGTTGAAACGAAGTTTGACGTTGAACTCCACAAGGTCTTTAAGGTATTTAACGGTGAGACTGCAGTTCGAGGTGTAGACTTGCAGGTCCGACAGGGAGAGTTTTTTAGCATTCTAGGGCCTTCTGGCTGCGGCAAAACCACGACGCTCCGGTTGGTGGCCGGATTTGATGCCCCTTCGGCTGGGGAAGTCCTGATTCGGGGGCAGTCGATGACCCATGTGCCGCCCTATCGTCGGCCTGTGAATACTGTCTTTCAAAGCTACGCACTGTTTAACCACATGACTGTTTGGGACAACATTGCATTTGGCCTACGCATCAAGCGACACAACAAGTCTGAGGTCCAGACGCGGGTGCAGGAGTCGCTGCGGCTGGTAAAGATGGAAGGCTTTGCCCGTCGTTTTCCGGCTCAGCTATCGGGTGGACAACAGCAGCGGGTTGCCCTAGCCAGAGCTTTGGTCAATCAACCGACGGTGGTGCTGCTCGATGAGCCGTTGGGGGCGCTTGATCTGAAGCTGCGGAAGGAAATGCAGGTGGAGCTGTCAAATCTCCATCAGCAGCTCGGCGTTACGTTCATTATGGTGACGCACGATCAGGAGGAAGCACTCAGTCTCTCTGATCGGATTGCGGTGATGCGTGATGGCAAGATTGAACAGATCGGCAGCCCTAGCCAGATTTATGAATCACCTCAGACTCCTTTTGTCGCTGACTTTATTGGGGATACCAATCTGTTTCAGGGACGGGTGGAGCAGTCAGACTATGGGACGCTGCAGGTTATGACGCAGCGCGGCCTCAAGATTGTGGTGCAGCCGTCTGAGCTTGGGCGGGAGGCGATGCCAACCGGAGCCGTGGCAGTGAGTGTGCGGCCCGAAAAAATTCAGGTGAGCCTGGATGAACCGAGCATTCGGACCAACTGCTTTCTAGGACAGCTTAAGCATGTGATGTATTTGGGTACTCACGTCCACTATGTTGTAGAGCTGGCTTCTGGCGACAGCCTCACGGTGCTGCAGCCCAACCGCCTCGCCAACCTACCCGCACCCAATACTGCAATCTATGTGTATTGGGCAGCGAGGGATTGTCTAGCCTTGACGACCACAGGACTCCCTGAATAATGTGCTGAGTAGATCCTGGGCAGTTTCTTCCAAATCTAAAAATTTTGATGAACACTGATGACTAAATTTTTATCGCTTAGCTTTCGAGCTGGGTTTCCTTTCTCATATTTTGTGTTTGAGAGGGCAACATAGTATGGTGATGACGACCTGCTGGACTTTGGTGCATCTGTTCTTTGTGACTCCAGATCTCAGAACTGCGCTGTCGCTGTTTTTCTGAGTCTTCTCTCCTTGTTGTTAATATGCCTTGAGAGCGCTACTTGTAATGAAGCAGTTCAGATCTCTTCGCAACGGGCGATCGCCCCGATTTTCTTCCACCCGGCGACGATTTTTACAAGCCTCCACGGCAGCTTTGTCTGGCGTAATGCTTTCTAACTGCCGTCGGGGCATATCAGATGTGCAGTCTTCTCCGACTGGGCAGGGCAGCCCTACCGCGGGTGGATCTGATACGCTACACATCTATACTTGGGCAGACTACGTCGATCAAGATCTGACCGATAGCTTCACTGAACGGACTGGGATTCGGGTTGTCACCGATATCTATGACTCCAACGAGACGATGCTGGCCAGACTCCAAGCCGGAGGGGGAGCCGCTTATAGCATCATTTATCCCTCTGACTACATGGTGGAGGAGATGCGGGAGCTAAATCTATTAACGGAGCTAGAGCAAGCGCGGCTAGAGGGGTTAGAGAACCTGAGTGAGCAGTGGCAAGATCCGGTGTATGACCCCAACAATAATCACAGCATTCCGGTGAGTTGGGGCACTACAGGTCTAATTTACGATTCTCGCCAACTCGACTCGAGCCCAGACGATTGGGAGTTCCTCTGGGAAAACCAAGACCAGCTGTGGTTGCAGATGACGCTGTTGAACGATGTTCGAGAAACGATGGGAGCAGCCCTTAAGTCGCTGGGTTATTCCTACAATTCAACCAATCCAGCGGAGATTGAGGCGGCTTATGAACGGTTGGTGGAGTTGAAGCCTGCGATCGCCTCTTTTCAGTCGTTTGGCTGGGAAGATCAGCTGTTGAGCGGTGATTTGCGCATGGTGATGAGCTACTCGGTTGATGCGATCGCTGCCGTTTTAGAAGATCCGGGGCTAAATTACATTGTGCCCTCCAGCGGCTCATCGCTCTGGACGGATACGATGACCATTCCTGTAAGCGCACCCAATCCAGACGCGGCCTATGCCTGGATCAACTTTTTACTAGAGCCCGAAAATGCCGCTCGCGCCGTTCAGCGGCTCTACTTTGCGACTCCCAACCAAGCCGCATTTAACTTGCTTCCTGCCGAACTTCAGGACAACGAAGACTTGTTTCCCTCTGAAGACGTGCTAGCCCGCTGTGAAGGGATCGCCCCAGTCGGAGACGCCGCCGAGCTCTACGATCGCTACTGGACTGAGCTGACTAGCACCTGACGGTTTCCCTTGCTTGCGTTTCAGGAGCCTCTATGCCTGCACCTGCATCACCTCCGGCGACTTCTAAGCGATCGCCCCTGTGCTTTTTCCAAAAATGGCGATCGCTCGTGGAGCCCTCCATCCTCCTCGGCCCAGCTGGCATTTGGCTGGTGCTGATGCTGGTGATTCCCACCCTGCTGATTTTAGACATCAGTCTTGTCCCCGGATTGCGACCCGGACAGCCCACCAGTGGCTACGGACTCGGTAACTATCTCCGCATTCTTGAACCTGTTTATATGCGGGTGATTGGGCGATCGGTGTTTTTTGCCAGCGGCACAACCGCGATTTGTCTGCTGTTAGGGTTTCCGGTTGCCTACTGGATTGCGCTCATGGCTCCCAAACGCTGGCAAAACCTACTGCTCGTCAGCTTTGTTTTGCCCCTGTGGACCTCGTCATTGCTGCGGGCCTACGCCTGGATTACGATTTTGCGCCCTACTGGCGTCCTCAACTCGCTGCTGTCCACCCTGGGGCTACCCACTCAAGCCATTTTAAACCGAGAGCCCGCCGTCTTATTAGGGATGAGCTACAGCTTCTTACCCTACATGGTGTTAATCCTCTATGCCTCTCTCGAAAAGCTAGATCGGCGACTGCTCGAAGCCGCTGCCGACTTGGGAGCTAGCCCGCTCCAAACCTTTTGGAAAATCACCATCCCGCAGACGCTACCTGGCATCGCCGCAGGGGGACTACTCGTCTTCATCACTAGCCTCGGAGATTTTGTGGTTCCCGAACTGCTCGGTGGCGCGTCTAGCATGACGATTGCCCGTCTGATCTACAACCAGTTTTTAGGCCCAACCCGCAACTGGGGCTTAGGATCTAGTCTCAGTATGCTGCTAATCATGGCCGTCAGCATTTCGATCGCCCTCCTGATCAAATATGGCGATCGCAGTGCCACCGACGTTTAGTCTCACTCCCCACTCCTCACTTACCGTGAAATCTCCTCTCTCTACCTTTCGGCTCCCCTGCTCCTGGCAAGCGATTTTCTCAGGATTGGTCTTTCTCTTTATGTACTTACCAATCCTGGTTCTAGGGTTCTATAGCTTCAATGCATCCCGCTATAGTGCTCGATGGGAAGGGTTTAGCCTGCGCTGGTATACCGTTCTTTTCCAGGATGGGCGGATTTTTTCAGCATTGCAGGACAGCCTCACGATCGCCATTTTTGCCGTGGTTGTTTCTGCCGTGTTAGGAACGCTGATGGCCGTCGGGCTGGCTCGCTACCGTTTTCCAGGGAAAGGCCTCTATCGGGGCATTTCTTACCTGCCTCTGATCATCCCAGATATTGCGATCGCCGTTGCCACCCTCGTATTTTTGGCCTCAGTCGCTATTCCCCTCAGCCTCTGGACAGTGGTTTCGGCCCATATTGTATTTTGTTTGGCCTACATTGCCGTAGTCGTCTCAACTCGCTTGGCTGGACTCAATCCCTACCTAGAAGAAGCGGCGTTGGACTTGGGAGCGACTCCGACCCAGGCTTTTATCAAAGTACTGCTTCCCGAACTGATGCCTGCGATCGTTTCAGGCTGTCTGCTAGCGTTTGTGCTGAGCATGGATGATCTGCTGATCTCCAGTTTCACAGCAGGCGGAGGCGCAAATACCTTGCCAATGGAGATTTTTAGTCGGGTGCGGACTGGCGTAAAGCCCGACATTAATGCCCTCAGCGTCGTGCTAATTTTGGCCTCTGGCATGGTGGCCTTTATAGCCGAATATATTCGCTTTAAGAGTGACCAAAAGCGTTTGCATTAGCCAGTTCTCAGGGACTTCTCAGGGAAAACTCATCTCATCCCGCTTTAATGGGCCTGAAGCTCTCTTCCGGTTAGTCCTTCAGACTTTAAGCAAACCTCTGTGCTCAATCGATGGCGCAACTCAAAATTTTGGAGCCTACTTTTTGCCCTAGGGCTTTTTGGGGTACTCTTCAAAACTGGCATTCTACAACTGTTTCTGAACCTAGAAGTTTTGGTCGAACAGTTCAAGCTAGCGGGCGCATGGGGGGCGACTTTGTTTGTGCTGGCTCACATCATCGCAACCGCAGTTGGGATGCCAGGGACGGTGTTGGTCGTCGCAGGTGGAATGTTGTTTGGGTTGGTGTGGGGAACTTTCTGGTCAGTGATTGGGGCAACATTGGGGGCGATCGCCGCTTTCTATGCTGCTCGCTATCTGCTGAGAGACTGGGTAGAACGACGGTTTAGCCACCACTCGGCCCTCGTCTGGATGAAGCAGATCGGCGATCGCAACGCCTTGCTTTGTGTTTTAGCTGTTCGGTTTGCGCCGATTTCGCCCTTTAACCTGGTCAATTTTTTGTTTGGACTAAGCAATATTGATCCCAAATCCTATGCGATGGGCACAGGGTTAGGAATCATTCCAGGAACGTTGGTCTATACCTGGGTGGGGGTCACGGGAAGTCAAGCGCTACAAGGAGAAGGCGTTATTCCCTTGCTAATTGCCCTAAGCGGCTTGGCGCTGCTGTCGGCTATTCCGGTTGTGTCTCAGTGCATGAGGCGATCGCCCCCTCGCCCCCCTAGAAACAAAAGGGGTTGAAAGGCACTACCATCAGTGAACTACCCGACGCTGACCTGCGGTACAGCACGGGCTTCCCAATTCATTGGCAACAGCCGCCAGAACTCCATAATTCTATTGGTCTTACATTGCCTCCAAGGGCAGGAGTCCTGGTTCCCAAGACCCATACTTTTGCT
>JBGTGR010000062.1:0-100274 GCA_041746655.1 Elainellales cyanobacterium
GCACTGGCTAGTGTGGCAATCCTTCAACTCTCCCCCTCTCTCGCTTTCAGCATCGGTCGAGGGAGGTTTCAGTCTTGCCCTGCTCTCATCCCGACGCTCGCCCTGTGGGTAGAGCGCGGGGCTTCCCGCGAGGCAGCTAAAAACATTTGCTGCGTCAGCAATTTTATAAGAGATAATCATCTCCTCTATCGGGATCAAGATCAGAAAATTGTTTGGGAGGAAGCGCGATCGCATCTATGATTTTGCACATCATTCCCCGTCAGCAGTGGGAACAGGCCCAACAGGCTGGGATCTACCAGGCTGACTCTCTTGACACCGAAGGATTTGTCCACTGCTCCACGCCTGCCCAGGTAGCAAAGGTGGCCAATGCCTTTTTCGCGGGGCAATCTGGACTGCTACTGCTATGCATCGATCCAGATCGGGTGCGGGCTGAGATTCGCTACGACGCCGTTGAGGACGACCACTTTCCCCATATTTATGGGCCGCTCAATCTAGATGCAGTTTTGGAGGCGATCGCCTTTGAACCTAACGCCAATGGGCAGTTTAGCCAACCCCAACTATCTGATAACGATTAGATTGAGCCACAGCAAACCCTACTTTAACAGCGGAAAAAAATGGCCGACTGGCCCCTGTCCCTGCCCGATTCTCAAAGCATGTTGCAAAGCTTGGGTGACGTAGTCTTTGCCGAGGCAGACCGCAGGATAAACATCGTGACCCAGCGCGAGGTTGGCAGCGATCGCGGCGGATAGGGTGCATCCTGTGCCGTGGGTGTCGCGAGTTTCAACCGTGGAGGTGCGGAGGGTTTCGAGGCGATCGCCATCAAACCAAACATCCACACCCAACAGTTCTCCCTCCATGCCACCCCCTTTTACCAGAACCGACTTTGGACCCAGTTCAAAAATTTTCTGAGCCGCAGCCTGCATATCCGATAGGGTGTGAATTTCCAACCCACTGAGAATTTGAGCCTCGTAGCGATTGGGGGTGAGCATCGTTGCCAAGGGCACGAGATGGGTTTTGAGGGTGGCGATCGCGCCATCATCGATCAGTTGCGCCCCCGTGCGAGACACCATCACTGGATCAACCACCAAATTGGGCAGCGACAACGCTCTGGCCTGTTCGGCCACGGCAGCAATGATCTCCTGGTTGAGTAGCATTCCAGTTTTGACAGCCTGCACACCCATATCCTCAACAACCGCCAAAACTTGCGCGACAACGGCTTCGGGTGGCAGTGCATCGACTCGGTTCACACCTAGCGTATTTTGGGCCGTGATGCAGGTGAGTGCGCTGGTGCCGTGGATTTTGTGAAACGAAAAAGTTCGTAGGTCGGCCTGAATGCCTGCGCCACCGCCACTATCTGAGCCTGCAATCGTGAGGGCGATCGGAATGTTGAGTTGTTGACTGTCAAGCGTCATATCTAGCAGCTCTGGAAGTCTAATTGTCAGCTACATGCCATTGTGACTCGGTTTAGAAATTACTCCTACCTAAAATTGGCAAAAAAAAAGGGCACCCCACATGTGCCCCAAAAACTAGCCTGATTGAAAAACCTTGTAGATACTATTTACAGTCAAGACCTAAGTGTCAAGACCTACATGTCAAGACCGGGAGGTAAGATAACTTGGTCAATGGAATGAATCACACCGTTGCTAGCTTCAATGTCTGCGTCTACGACAGATGCGCCTTCAACAGCCAGACCGCCCAATGGTCCTTCAGTCTGAACTAGAAGAGGGGATCCAGCCACAGTTTCGAGCTGTGAGCCATCCTGAGCGTCAAGCTGATCGGAAGAGAGTTGCTGGGGCACCACATGGTAAGACAGCACCTGAATCAGCATATCCCGATTTTCGGGTTGCAAAAGCCGCTCCAGAGTACCTTCGGGCAAAGCGTCAAATGCCTGATCGGTGGGTGCAAATACGGTGAAAGGACCGTCTTGGGCCAAAGTGTCAGTCAAACCTGCAGCGGAAAGTGCCGTCGTCAGTGTGGTGAATGAATCATCTCCCTGAGCCACATCAACGATGGTGTTTCCTTGGGCTGTCGTAGCAGTACCCGGCTCAGTTGCAGGATCGGTTGCAGTGGGTGCTTCCAGTGCAGGATCAGTACCCGTCTGTCCGGCTGTGTCCTGGGGTGCTTCACAGGCTGCCAGGGTAATCGCCGCACCAAGGCCGACCATACCAGCTGCCAGCGGTCTCAAAAGGGGATGACTACGCATTTATAAACACCTCTACTGTAGTGATCATCTAAAGCTCAGCAAGCTTAATGGCTGTTCTGAGTTCCTTTACAGAAGTTAACAGTGAACCGTCTCAATGGCCTCAATCTTTAGATAGATGTTATCTAGAACACAAAAACTTTGGGAAGAGCATGACATTAGGTCAAAACCTGAGAAGATTGGAACCTAAGAAATTGGATTTTTCAAAATCGGCTCAAAGAGGGTTCTGGGGGTAGATAGTACTTTGGAGTTCTGCTGATGCAGCAAAAATCGTCACCGCTCAATCCGATCTGGCTGTTTATGATCGTTTCGGCAACAGTCGTTGCAGCCTACAACGGCAGGATGGCAGATTTGACCGAAGCGTCATTTGAAGCCGCACAAAATGCGGTGACACTGGCGATCGGTTTAATTGGTGCGATGGCTTTGTGGTTGGGGGTCATTAAGGTGGTCGAAGCTGCTGGCATGATGCAGATGATTGCCCGTTTAATTCGCCCTATCATGATCCGCTTGTTTCCTGAGGTGCCAGTTCACCATCCGGCAATGTCAGCAATGATCATGAACATGGCGGCCAATGCGCTGGGTTTGGGCAATGCAGCCACTCCAATTGGCCTTAAAGCAATGACGGAACTCAATAAGCTCAATCCATCGCCGGGTACCGCCACATCAGCAATGTGTTTATTTTTAGCGATCAATACCTCATCAGTGACGCTGCTGCCGCTGGGAGTGATTGCGGTGCGGGCAGGTGCGGGCGCTTCAAATCCTGCGGCAATTATTTTACCGTCTTTGATTGCTACGATCTGTTCGACAACAGTCGCCATTCTGGCGTCTAAAATTTTGGCTCGTCGCCAAGCTCGGCTGTTCCCTGTCAAGCAAGTCCCTGTCAAGCAAGAGCAGCCAGTTGAATCTTCTGAGCTTGAGCTTGAACCAGAAACTCAGCCTGAGATGGAGTTGGTTTCACCTGGCAGTACGGGCAAGTTGGTGTTTGGGTCGCTAATTGTGGCATTTTTTGGAGTCGCTTTTTACCGTCTGTCGGTGCGAGGGTTGCCATATCTGGGAAGTACAGCTTTTCTGAGTAATTTTTCCAATTGGCTTGTCCCGATCTTGATTTGCCTGTTTCTGCTGTTTGGCTATTTCAAGGGGGTGCGGGTCTATGAAACATTGACCGAGGGAGCCAAGGAAGGTTTTCAGATTGCGGTGCGAATTATTCCATTTCTAGTGGCAATTTTTGTGGCGATCGGTATGTTTCGGGCCAGTGGAATGCTAGATCTTTTGACGGCGGCCTTGGCCCCAGTTACGTCTTTGATCACGCTACCGCCAGAAGCTTTGCCGATGGCGTTGATTCGTCCGCTGTCGGGGGGTGGAGCGTTTGGGTTGATGTCTGAAATTGTCTCGAATGAGCCTGACAGTTTCTTGTCGTTTTTGGTTTCGACGATGCAGGGTTCAACAGAAACGACCTTCTACGTGATGGCGGTTTATTTTGGCAGCATTGGGGTGGTGCGAACGGGGTATACGTTGCCAGCGGCGCTCTGTGCTGATGCGGCTGGGTTACTGGCTGCTTTGGTGGTTTGCCGAATTATGTTTTAGGGGCGATCGCCCGCTCCCAATCAGTGCTATAAATTAAGGTCACAACTGAGTGGCCAACCAACGCATGAAAACGATTGATGAACACTGGCTAGTTCCCCAGCAAAGCGTTTTGAGTAGGGGTAGCTATCGCAGTATTTTGAGTATCGGCAGTACGGGTAGCATTCTGAGTATTGGCAGTGTGGGGAGTATCCTCAGTATTGGCAGTGCAGGGAGTATTCTAAGCGTTGTCAGTGTGGGGAGTATTTTAAGTGTTTTGAGTGCGGGGAGTATTCTCTCAATGCTGAGTGTCAATAGCATTTTGAGCTTCTTGCACTTTAATTCTATTTTCAATCAAGAACGAAGTTAAAAATAGAATTAAACAAGTTTGGTTTTTGTGGGAGGGGTAGTGAGAATGGGGAGAAAAGAGACGGATGCTTGGCCTCCTTCTCATCCCCCCTATTCCCACGCTTCCTCCTTGCTTGAAGCGGGTATTACAGGCCTTCCCACCTTTGCAGTACAGCTTGTAGCGCTTCGGGGAGGTTGTCTTCTTCAAGGTCGATGTATTCTACCGTGCTGCCAACTGCTTCTAGGGTGGTGGTCGGGTAATCGGCGAAAGCGGCGTCTGTGATATATCTGAGGCCGCGCAGGTTGGGGAAGCGTTGCTCTTCCAAGAATCGTTGAAACTCTTGAACTTCCTGAGAGGAAAGGCGGCGCTCAATGATGGGGTCGGAGGGTTGTTGGATGTTGAGGCCTCGAACGTGACGGTATAGGGTGCCGTCGGCTAGTAGCACTCTTTCTGAGATGTTGCCTGCTATGCCTCCCGACACAGTTGATCTAAAGATGATATTTTGATCTGCTGGCTCAGGGGGCTGGCCGCTGGGCGGGATGAATGAGGGAACGAGGTCGCCTCGGCTGCCACTTGCGGTGGGATTTTGTACGATCTGCTCACCCATTTCTGTGATGTGGTAAACCCAGCTTTGCTGATCTCCAGCAACGATGACTTGCCAACCTGCCATAGCAATTCGAGTGCAGGCTTGATCGGGTTCGTAGATTCCCATGCAGCCGTCCCAATAAGCTTCTTTGCTTTCAATGACTCTTAGCGTGGAGGCGGGAACGCCTGTCTGTTGCACGATGGTTTGGAAGAGGCGATCGGTCACGTCGGGTGGCAAAGCAGAGTTATCTTGGGTATCTAGCTTGATCACTCGGGCCGTCATGTCGGTGCGGTAAAGCCAGTTTTGCTGACCGTTGGTGACTTCGACTTGCCAACCTTCGACCATCGCTGTCATACAGCGCTCATTGGGGGCGGCCAATCCTAGACAGCCGTCGGGCCAAGTTTCTCGGCTAAAGCCAACGACGGTTAGATCTCGACGGGAAACATCAAAGCGCTGCACCAGATCTCGCTTGACGCGTAGAGATACAGTTCGGGGTAGACGCACCGCACGGGGAGGAGATTGGGGTCGCGCTCCGGCTTGGGCTGTGGCGGGAGCGGAGGGGCGAGGGAGGGCGATCGCAGTCCGTTCAGACACGGCACCTAGCAGGACCACACTCAATAAAGCCAATGACCAGAGTCGCTGAGAAGGCTTACTTGCTTTTAACTGTGAGATGTAGCGAAACATAACTCGAAGCTCCGGGGGTAACCGATGTAGAGAGTGACTCTCTTAAGTTATCCGCCCTCCCAAGCTCGATCCTTCTCTGTTGCAAAATCGGTTACAAAAAAGCGGATAGCGGGTTATGGCAGAGGCGATCGCCCCTATTCTTCTTCACTCCCATCAGCAGTCCCATCAGCAGTCCCATCAGCTTGAATCCCCTCTTCTTCTAACGCTTCTTGAATGAATAGCTTGGCGAGGCGATCGTACATGCCTGGACCGATGTACTGCGGATACTTGTGGCTGCGACTGTAGACCCACACCACATCATCGAAGAGAAAGATGCGAATATCTTGGGTCCAGCTTTTGCACTGCGGAATCAGCGACTTTGCAGCGTTGAGGGCATCTGTCCATCGCTCAAATTCTTGAGAAAACCCAGGTGTAACAACTTTAAACATAAAAGGTTTAGTTCTATTTCCAGTGTTTTTATTCTAGAAGCACACTCTTTAGCAGTGCTCCTATAGCCCTAGATCACTAGCCAGATGAGCATCAAGCGAGTGTTGATTGGCGAGAGCTTGAGCGCCTGCCACTGAGCAATTTTCAGAAAAATGTCAGCAAACGTAGATTTTTGTAGTTTTTGCTACAGAAAATTTCTTATATTTATAGATAGAGGCGAAGCATTTCTATCAGCTTTCGAGTAGCAGACTATGGCACAGGCATTTTCATCCCACCCATCCCCAGTTTTCACCAAAATCAGACATCAAGACAACATGATGGCTTCCTTGTCTCGTCGTTTGGAGTCTGCAAAAGCAGCAAACGATTTAAGGTTGGTTGCGCTCTTGGAGCAGGAGAGGCAGCAAATTGGGTTGAGTTCTGTTCAAGAAGACGTTTTTCAGGCATCGTTCTTGAAGTCGCTGCTTTCTGCGTTTCAGACACTTGGACGCGACTTGGTGAGAGCGATCTCTGGCAACGGTGGACTAGAAGTGCATGAGTTTACAAGTGGCCGCGATCATTGGTGGTATGCCTTTAATCCGCAAAACGGGAAGTGGGTCTATGCTGACTCTGAAGCAGAGCTACGGCTATGGATCAAGGAAAATTACCAAGGTAGCTAGGGCGATCGCCCCCTCAAACATAAGTATAGATTATGTCAAAGAGAGCATATTTAAATCAAATGGAAGTTTGATTTTCGATTGCCTTTCATCTATACCATCATGGTAGGTTCATCGAGTCGGGCCTCTCAGGCTTAGGCAGGCGTGGCAGTAATGAGCGGATCTGGTACTGGAAAAGATAGCTTTTCAAGCAACGTAAACTTCCGTAGCGCTGCATTGTAAGCGAAAACAGTTCCAGATTCGATCTCGTAAATCCAAGCATGGAGATTTAGCTGTCCGCTGTGCAGCTTAGAGCGGATGACGGGGTAAGTCTCTAAGTTCTCGATTTGCGTTAAGACGTTTTGCTCAACCGCAATCTTCAGAAGCTTATCTGGGTCTGTATCAGCATAGTTGTCCAACACCACTCGTCGGGTTGTTTCGCCATGCCGCTTTAGCCAGTCATACACCAGCGGCATATCCTCGGCCAAACTACCCACCTGGAGCAAACCTTTCATCGCGCCGCAGTGGGAATGCCCGCAAACAATAACGTCGCGAATTCCCACTCCCTGTACAGCATATTCAATTCCTGCGGCTTCAGCGCTACTCGCTGCACCATAGGAAGGAATGATGTTGCCCACATTTCGCATTACAAAGAGTTCACCGGGTTGGGCCTGGGTAATCAGGCAGGGATCAATCCGAGAATCGGAGCAGGTAATAAATAAAACCTCGGGAGATTGGCCGTTAGAGAGGCGCTCAAAAAGCTCACGATTCTGGCTGAAGTAGTTGCTGTGGAACGCGTTAAGTCCTTTAATAAGCCCTGTAACTGACATATACCCTTCCAAAACGTAGGTAAACAGGCTGGCGGTGAATTCTTAGGGATGTGACTGAAGACACGAAATCCTCAACCTTATCTTTCCCCCTCTACAGAAGAAATGTATCTCTTTCCGTACTTTTGTAAACACATGTAAAGCATACCCCTTTTACAGGAAATATAAAATTAACTTATTGAACAGCCAAAATTCCCTTAGATGAGCTGACCTAAGATCAGCCTCCTTCACTTCCCCCGTCCAGGCAAAAGACGAGGTCGTAAAGGTTGGGGTGGAGATTGCTTTGCAGACAGGGAAGGCAACAATTTAGAGGCTTTATCAGTCAACTCAGGAAATATATTTAGGATTGCCTGAGTTTTCAAGGGTAAATATCATGACAAAGATCATGACAAAGACCGTGACAAAGGTTAAAACCAGAAGCTTGAGCCCCTAGTGATCCAGTATTACCTTTAGGCTCTCATGCAGTTGTATTGAGCTATGTAGCTTATTGGCATTTGACTATAAAGCTATATAGTTGCGGGACTGTATGGCGATTAGACTGTGCAGTTATTAGGCTATGCAACAAGATGGGGCACTACTTAAACTGTTCTTTCATTACTCCAGTTTTTGATTATGCTTTGGCTCCCAAATCTGCGAATTAGTATCATATCTGGTGTTCTCTTAGCACTAGCAAGTGGATGTAATAGCACTCTCCAATCCCAAGCAGGCTCCTTTCAATCAGCACTTGATAGCGGCATGAATGCAGCTATTGGAGCTCAAACGGCCACAACCGAAGCAGATTGGAATTTGGTTGCTAACCATTGGCAAAAAGCAATTGATCAATTAGAAGCAATCCCCAGTAATGACGAGAATGCTGGAAATGCTCGAGACAAAATTGTTGAGTATCAGCAGAACATGGCGATCGCCCAACAGCGGGCTCAAGAAGCGGCAGCGGATGCATCTCAGGCGACACAACAACCACCTCTAAATGCTTCGCCTACCTCGGAGAACCCAAGTACTACCCCAAGTACTAACCCCAGTGCTGCTGTGGTAAGAAGTTCAGAATATTGTCAGACTGTGACTCCCACTTCATCCTCTCAACCTTTAGAAGTCAGCAATTTACGGTTTTATACTCCTGAACCTGATTCTTTTGATTTTGACAATTCAGGAGATTACATCATTGGTTGCTTGACCAACCACAGTAACCAAGCAGTCCGAACTGTAAACGCAACTTATAGCTACGGATCAATGAATATCACAGCGACCTATGGCTTTGGGACATCAGGCCAAATTGGGGGAGGGTTAGGGTCTCTGAAGTTTCCGGGGGAGGCGATCGCCCCCAATCAAACTGTTCCCTTCAGAAGTAGCTTTTCAATCGATCAAGAGATTCCTGAAGTTGAAATTTCTACGATTCTTTCAGATGCTGTAGAAGTTCCTCTTTCCCTCAAGATCAGTCGCTAGCATCCATCAGAAGTAGCGATTAGAAAGATCGTATCGAGTCAGTAATCTAGTCAGGATTAGCGCGATCGCTCCAGGCTTAGATCCCCAGCTTGGAGCCAGCTTTGGCTGCGGTAAAGCTAACTTTGGATAGACCCAGAATGAGGAGGGTGATCGTTACCATTGCACTAGCTTTATTTTTTCTTTATGACGTCCAAACTTTATCCAAGCGATCGCCGCAAAGAAATCCTCCGAGGGGTTCTTGCCGTCTCAATCATTATCGTTGGCATCACTCACTTTACTAGACCCGAACAATATGCCCGAATCGTGCCACCGCCCTTTCCACCATTAACGTCTGTCTATGTCAGCGGATTCTTTGAGATTTTAGGAGGCATTGGCTTGCTGGTGCCTTTTGTCAGCATGGCCGCCGCCTGGGGATTGATTGCCCTCTTTGTTGCTGTATTCCCCGCCAATATTTATATGGCTGTACACAACATTCAGGTAGAAGGAATCCCACACAACCAAACCCTTTACTACTTGAGATGGCCCTTTCAAGCCGTCTTAATTGCTTGGGCTTATTGGTATACGGATAATCCCAAATCTCAGAAGGGAGCAAAAGCGGTACAAGCCAAAACAGAGTCTTTTCTGGATAAATAAGAAATTGATCAGGGGCAAAATTTGGCGGGTTGAAGAGAGTCACCCACAAAAGAAACAACCCATAGAATAAACCTAGCTACTCAAAAAGGGTGCGCTGTTAAACGCACCCTACCCAAGGTTAGACTAAACTAACAATTGAGTTTTATCGAGTAGTTCTGTCTTGACGCTGAGCTTCGTTGCGGTTGTCAACGATGAATACTTCAGCTTCGCCATCGCGGTCGATATCGCGCGTATCAGTTGCACTGTGGATATCAGTAGGTGTGCGACGAGTGTCAGTGGTGACATTGCGAGTTGCCATGCGATCGCGATCAGGCGTTGTTGCTACATCTTGACGCACCGTCGTTGCAGGGCGGGCATCCGTCAGATCGGGAGCATCGTAAATATTGAACTCTTCAATATTGCGATCGCGCAGGATCGATTCAACTCGACGCAGGTCGGCATCAGTACCGCTCACCATCAACAAGTATTGACCCGCTTTGACGCGCTCGTTATAGGTCTTAGCTTGCTCTTCAGGAATACCTAAGCCCACCAATGCACCGACAATACCACCTGTAGCAGCACCAATTCCGGCACCGGCTAGGGTGGAAGCAAGAGCATTGATCTCAGCTCCGGCAGCCAGGATAGGTCCAACACCTGGAATGGCCAGAACACCGATCCCAATCAATAGACCTGTGACACCACCTAAAACAGTACCAGTTGTAGCACCAATTCCTGCGCCTTCTTGCGACTCGTTGCCACCGCGCTCAGTATCTACAATTTCTTCAGCGCCTTCCACACCTTCAATATGCTTCGCAATCAAGGAAACTCGATTCATATCGTAGTCAGCATCCTTGAGGGCACGAATTACACCTTCAATATCTTCACGTCTCTTAAAGACGCCTACGGCACGCTTGTAGTGAACCGTTTGTTGAGTAGTTGTTGTTCTTGAATTAACCATGTTTTTCCTTTGTACTAATTTAGACAATGTTTAGACAATGTGAGTCCTACTCTCTTTACCTTCCACCTGTTACCTTCCACATGAAGAAGACTTGGTTGTTGGTCAACCTATTAGTTGCCCGGTGCAGGATCCATGGCGGATGGATAAACCCCATCAGCAACGATCACAGGTCGATTGGTATATCGAGAGACAAATTCTTGAATCTCTGCATCACTCCAGCCCAGGTTATATTCGCGGAGGAGTTGCTCACTTACTGGTTGCGCTTCTCCTGTCACTGCAACATTTTCGCCTTCCTCAATGGGCACCCCTTGCAGGTATTGATCGACACCCACTACTAGGACTCCAACATCATTGACCCAACCTTCTTCCATCAAAGCAAACGCATTATCAACGTCTGGGAAGAGCCTAACATCACCTTCTACAGCAATGGCTTGATTTTCAAAGAGCCCCTGGGGGGATTCATAAAAAGTCTCGGGGTTAGGAGCAAGTGCTAGAGAGGAAGCGATAATAGCAGGCTGGTTTTCATAGTCTGCAAGCACATTCCGATCTAATGTCAGACCATACTGCTGCTCAATTTGGTCAATCGAAAGTGTTTGGACTATGCCTGTCGATTGAATGGGAATGCTAGGGTCGGGAAGTTGAAAGGGTTGCCCTGTGGCGTTGATCACGATAACAGGATCACCCGGATCTGATTCAACTAAGAAGGCATTCTCCCCTAGCGTTTCTTCCACTACATTTCTCACGGTGATTTCTTCCCCAGTGAGAGCGTCAGTATCCTCTGCGACATCTTCCGTGCGCACAGTGGTCTGATCGGTACCCGGAACCTCACAACCAGCCAGCAGTAAAGCGGCTAAGCCTAGCGTAATAGCTCCTCCTCGAATTTTTTTAGTTCCTCCTGGAACAAAGATATTTCGTTGATTCATAATGATCCTCCCAACTAACTGCTCAATAAGCTTTGTCTTCTAGCTTTCTGAGCTACTTTTTATTAAACTGCGTGACTTGAAATGTGATTTGAGAGAAACATTACTCAACTTGTTGATTCAGCACGCTATAGCTGAATTTCAAGATATGTATATTTCCCTCGGGTTTCAATACAAGACGAGCAAGCACTGATTTACTCAGTAGCACTTGGCCCTTTTGTTTTCACTTTCAGTGCAGTACGAGCGCATTTGTTTTTTGATATAAACACACCATGCCATCAGCCTATCTCCAACCCTGAGCGAGTTTACTCTATCAACGGAGTGACTTTACCTATAAGCCCAATTGCAGATGTTTGGGGGCCGTCTGCCCCCTCTATCTAAGCGGCGGTGCTCTAAGGGTATTTACGAGATTGTCCGATAAAACTGATAATGAGAATCCGACGAAACTGATAATGAGAACGGGAATAAGCCAGAAATTTTATCTTCGTGGCTTGGAAGGTGCGACCTATTTTAGGAGTGGGCCGATATGAGTCAGTATTTTGCGACGGTGGCAAATGGTTTGGAGATGCTTGCCGTGGAGGAATTAGAGCGGCTAGGAGCACACTCTGTCGAGCCAGGATTTTGTGGTGCGGCTTTTGAGGGCGATCGCCCCCTCCTCTATCGCGTTAATCTATGGGCGAGGCTGCCGTTTCGCATCCTAATGAAGTTGCATGAGTTTCCTTGCCAAAGTGCAGACGATCTTTATCGAGGGATTCAGACGATCGATTGGTCAGAGTATCTCAGGCCAGATCTAACCCTGGCTGTGAATGCAACGGGAAAAACAGAACAGCTCAACCACAGCCACTTCACTGCGCTTCAGGTCAAAAATGCGATTGTTGACCAGCAGCAAGAAAAATTTGGCGATCGCTCTAATGTAGAACTTCAAGAACCCGATTTGCGGGTCAATGTGCATCTCGACCGCGACGGTTGCACCGTCAGTTTAGATAGTTCCGGCAACAGTTTGCATCGTCGGGGCTATCGTCCTGCGGTTGGAGCCGCCCCCTTAAAAGAATCTTTGGCAGCAGCGTTGATTCAGCTTTCGGGTTGGCAACCTGAGCAAATGTTTTATGACCCGCTCTGTGGTTCTGGAACGCTCCCGCTAGAAGCCTGTCTCAAGTCGCTCAATATTGCTCCAGGTCTGTTCCGAGAGCGGTTTGGATTTGAAACTTGGCTCGACTTTGATTTGGATTTGCTAGAACAGCTGATTCAAGAGGCCGAATCTAGTCAGCGAGATACCCTACCTGCACCGATTTGGGGGAGCGATCGCGATAGCAACGTCATTGACCAGGCGATCGCCAACGCTCAAAACTGCGGCGTATCCAACCAAATTTGGTTCTCCGAAATGGATCTATCTGAAGTAGTTGCCCCAACCGATAGCGGGGTCATATTCTGTAATCCGCCCTACGGCGAGCGACTGGGCCGAGACAGCGATCTAGGAGACTTTTACAAACAACTCGGTGACGTTTTGAAACAACGCTTTAAAGGTTGGACAGCTTTTATCTTGAGTGGCAACAAAGAACTCGCTCAGGCGATCGGGCTGAAATCGAGCCAACGAATCCCAGTGTACAATGGGACGCTGCCCTGCCAATTAATGAAATATGAGTTGTACTAGAGGGCTAGACAGTTTAGAGGCAAAATCCGAACCCGAAAACTCATGAGCTTACAGTCTTATACAGCGGTTCAAGCCCATCAAATAGGTGAAATTGTGTTTTAGTTCGTTACACAAAGTGTAGAAACAGAGTAATGGCTCAATATCTCAACTCACTCCGATATTGAGCTAACTCAAAACCCCGTAACTTATGCCTGGAGAGCCTTAAAAGATTTGACTTTGATAAATATAGAACATATAGGGCTTATTTTACCGCAAACAAAATGTTTGATTTAATTTCAGTGCAACAGTAGTCAAAGGAAATTCTTGATTTTTGTATGATTTAAGATAGGTCAAAGCAACTAACATAGAAGGATGTAAAAGCTTCTGATGTTTATAAAAATTTGAAGTTCAAATTTTAATGATGAGTTTTTTCATCTATGGTCAAGCGATCGCTCCAAGCGTCCCCTTCTGGAATTCAACAGGCTAAACGAGCATTTGCCCTCAAGGGGTGGACGCAGGAAAATTTGGCAGGAGAGGTAAACCTAAAAACCCGTCAACCGATTTGGCGTTTTTTCACAGGAAGGCCCGTTGATCGTCAGGTTTTTATGGAAATTTGTTCAATCTTAGATTTAGATTGGCGAGAGACTGCGGAGCATCCACCCTCAGAATTTCCTACACTCGGAGAAGCTGATGAGACTGCTCCTTCAGCGATTGATAGCTTGGTAGCGGAGGTGCGATCGCAACATCAAGGCACCACCCAAAGCCAGTGTGGTATCTTACAACTCCTCGATATCAGTCACCCCGTCAGCATTGATGACATCTATGTAGATGTCAATATTTTAGAAGAGATTGCCAGTCAACAGTGGTTTGAGATCGCTGATCTACAAAAACTGAAACGCACAGACTTTGATCGCATTGGGATGGGTGCAGTTGAACAGAAGCAAGTAGCAGGAATGCAGGCGGTTGAAACTTACTCAAAGCTTAGGGTTTTGGGTAAACCTGGTGTGGGCAAAACCACCTTCTTACAATATCTAGCAATTCAATGTAATCAGGGTAAGTTTGCTGCAAATCGAGTCCCGATCTTCCTTACCCTAAGAGATTTTGCTGAAGAATGTAAAGAAAATGGCAACTTTAGTCTCCTCCATTACATTCGTCAGGAACTCTTCGCCTCTGGTGTTGCCAACCCATCTGTGACAGAAACGTTACTCCAAGAGGGGCGAGTCTTGCTGTTGCTCGATGGCGTAGATGAAGTCTTGAACAATGACATCACCGCTGTTTTGAGAGAGATTCGCAAATTTTCGGGAAAATATCACAAAAATCAGTTTGTAGTGACTTGCCGCACCGCTGGGCGAAACTTGCAATTGCAAGGCTTTACCGATGTAGAAATTGCCCCCTTTACTCAGACTCAAATTGATACCTTTGCCCAAAAGTGGTTTGTGGCCCTGAGCAACACCACAGTGATATCGGGAGAAGATCAAGCGAGCGACTTTATAGAAAAGTTGAACCTACCCGAAAACTGGCAGTTTCGCCAACTGTTGGTGACACCTTTGTTTCTGCATCTGGCTTGCTGGGTGTATCACGGTCAGGATAAATTTCCGGTTAAACGGACGGATTTTTATAAGCAAGGACTAGATTTGCTGCTGGGAAAATGGGATCAATCCAAAGGTATCGGACGGGATGATGTGTATCGCGGGTTTTTATTGCCCCAAAAATTGAAGCTACTAAGTCAACTGGCAGCCGTCACATTTGAAAAGGGACATTACTTTTTTGAGCAACGTGTTATTGAACAATACATTAGCGATTATCTGCAAAATTTACCCGGTGTAACCTTAGAGGCAGAAGAACTCCAACTCGAGAGTGCGGCTATGCTGAAGGCGATCGAGGCTCAACATGGGCTACTCACCGAACGGGCACAGGGAATCTTTTCATTTTCTTATCTAGCCTTTCAAGAATACTTCACAGCTCGGAGAATTGTCGCCAGCCATAACTTACGAGCACTAGAGCAAGCGCTGGAAGGCTTAGTTAGTCACATCACCGATCCCCACTGGCACGAAGTCTTCTTGCTGACGACCTCTATGCTGCGAAGTGCAGATTCCCTGGTGCAGTTGATGAAGCAACAAATTGATGCATTAGTAACGGAAGACCCCTATCTGCAAGAATTTTTGATGTGGGCCAGCCAAAAATCTCAGACAGTTCAATCTCCGCCCAAAATTGCCACTTCACGAGCGTTTTATCTAGCGCTTACCCAGTCACCCCATACAGCAGCTAGCTTTGCTTTAACTAGCACACTCGATCAGGGGATGTTTTTAGATGCAGCCTTAGACAATATGTTGCTAGAGTTTTCCCGTAATCAGGGGCAAGATTTTGCCTACGCTCATGCCTGTGGCGAGGCGCTCAACAACATTCTGGTGATGGTTCTGGATGCTGGATTTTATAAGTCGCTGCAACAACTAAAAGACCGATTTCCCCCACCCAGCAAAAACAAAGAGCAGTTTGAGATTTGGTGGAAGTCCCAATATTCCGCATGGATAGGACAGTTGAGGAGTACGATCGCCCACTATCGGAACATTCACCATCCGTGGGAATTTAGTCCTGAACAACAGAAGGTGCTGCAATCTTACTATGATGCAAATCAGCTCCTGATCGATTGCCTGAATAGCAATTGTGAGGTGACAACGGCTATCCGTGAGGAAATCGAAGCAACATTGCTTCTCTCCCAAAGAGAATTGGAAGACCGGGAATGGGAATAAGAGGGAGATAACCCGAAGAACAATGGATCCCGCTAGCAATCAGTCGTCAGAGGGTTGACTTTAATAGGTTTGCTGTTTTCTGTATACCTTCTCACAAATATGCGTTTAAGCAACAATTCAAACATGAACTGAAACATTGGACTGTCATGCTAGAAATTGTTAACCAATCATCACGATATAGATGAAAAAGTTAACAAATGACATACACTAGGCAAAATACATGGCTAACATTGTTGATACTGCTGTTAATGCTGGTTCTTTCAGCACCTTGGTTTCTGCGGTAAAAGCTGCTGGCCTAGTCGAAACTCTTCAAGGGAAAGGACCCTTCACGGTCTTTGCTCCGACTGACGAGGCATTTGCTAAATTGCCCGCAGGCACGGTAGATGGCCTTCTCAAGGACATTCCCCAACTCAAGAAAATCTTGACCTATCACGTCGTATCTGGCAAGGTAATGGCGGCTGATGTCACAAAGCTGAAATCAGCAACAACCGTTGAAGGTTCAGATGTCAAGATTGATGCTTCCAATGGCGTTAAGATCAACGATTCTACAGTGACAACCCCCGATGTGGCTGCTGACAACGGCGTTATCCACATCATTGACACTGTGCTAATGCCTGCATAGAGCTAATCCCAAGGATAGCAACCGCTACTCTTGGGTCTTCTGTTGATGGCTGACCAGAGTTTTCCATCTTCATTTAAAAGCCTTCTCCTAACTGGGAGAGGGCTTTTAAGTGTATAGACTTACTTCGCTTCAAAGATCTAAATACTGTTGCGGCACGAGACTTAAGCCACTTGTTTTCGTTTGGGTTTTCCTCTAGTTCTTGACGTTGACAGGAATTTCAATCGTAAAGCAGGTTTGCTCAGTACTGCTGTCTACCCCAATCGAGCCTCTCAGATGCTCTACCAGCTTTTTAACCAATGTTAGCCCTAAGCCTATGCCGTCATATTTCCAGCGATCGCCATTTGGAATACGATGGAACCGCTCAAAAATTTGAGAGCAGTTGTCAGTTGAAATTTCTACGCCTGAGTTTGTTACTTTTAGCTGGAGTGTTTTTAGAGATTGGGTCGATGTGACATCCCCGGAAAGCATAATGGCGATCGCTCCTCCCAGTGGCGTAAACTTGCAGGCATTGGTGAGCAGTTCTGTCAAAATCCGCCCTAGAATCGTTTGGTCTACTTCCATGAAGGATAAGTTGGCAGCGATCTCTAGCTGAAGGGTTTGCTGTTGATGCGCGACACGGCCTAAAAACGGCTGGATCAGCTGCGGAATAAATTCTTGCAGATAAACAGTGGTTTCGTTGAAGACATAGTTTCCGGCATCTAGTTGCTGTAGATCTAGAAAGTTGTTGAGCAGGTTAATTTCCCGATCACACTCCTGTTCCAAAATTTGGAGGTAGCAACCCACTTTCGCTTTGTGCAGGGTTTGATCCGGTCGCTCAGGCAGAAACTGAGCATTGTCGTTGCTCTCACTTTCTTGAAGGAGAAGCTTCAACATCTGAGTGGCCATTTTGATATTGGTTACTGGCGATCGCAACTCATGGGACACAGCACTCAAAAAGTTATCTTTGAGTTGATTCAGGTTATTCAGTTCCTCAATCTGAGGATTGCATATCTTATCCATTGGGTCTTCTTATTGAGAGTTTAAAGATGTTACAGATTACAAAAGCATCCTCTCCTATACAACTGACGTAGCGCGCCCTCAGGCCTTGGCAGAGAGACTCCAAAGCCTTGAGGTTAGACTTAGCTCACGTCAGCAACTTGAGGCGATATTTCGGCCATCTCTGGTTTCACGACCCCATCTCGAAGGCGGCTTGGATAAGGATTGACGTTGAGAGTCAGAGCCCAAACTCTATCAATGAAATGACCTACATCAATGGGCTTGAGCAAATACGATTCAACCTGTACTGTCAATTGTTGAGCAAGATTTTTAACCAAACAAGTTGAAATGATCAAAATGGGAATTTCTCTGCCACTGATGCTTGAAAGGGATCTAACGTGTTGAATCAGTGGATAGACACTCTCACCTCGATATCTCATTTCACAAATCAAAATGGCAGGTATGCACTGATTCAGCCAACCTAATGCATCTTTGATCGAGCCCAGGGTTGTAACCGTCGCGCCACAGCTTTCCAGCAGATAAGCATACATGTCCTGGCTGTCCTGATCGTTGTCTACTACAAGGATCTGCACATTTTCAAGCAGTTTCGACTTTGGCAGGAGTTCATGCGTTATCAGCATATTGATAGCTCTTCTTGATTAAGGTTCCGATAGAAACGAACTACGAGCGCAATCCTGGCAGGAGACGTGAGGTAAGTTTCTGAGGCTTCCTCAGCAGAGGGAATCTGATCATCAAGGGAATGCTTATATGAAGGGGCTCGCTTAAAAGCAAATCAGAAAGGTTTTTTTTACTTGTCAACCACTTTAAGGAAGGGATGCTTGATTTATTGAGTGAATCGATTGATTTTGACACAAATCTTTATATTGAGAAAAATTTTGATTACCCTTGTCTTACGGCGGCTTAGAGGTGCAGTAAGACAAGCTACAAAGGTGATTGAGCTAAAATCAAGTTAGTGAATTGCAGTGTATAATGAAGAGCTGCCCTGCTAGTTAATGAAATATGAGTTGTACTAGAGAGATCTGGACTAGAAACTAAAGAAAGACACCAGACTCAATGAACGCTCGACCTAGCGACACCCGCCATCGATCATGATCCGACTCACCGAAGTAAAATTGCCAATTGACCACCCCAAAGAGGCAATTCAGGCCGCAATTCTCAAAAAGCTACGCATCACACCTGCCGAATTAATCAGCTATTCCATCTTCAAGCGCAGCTATGATGCGCGCAAAAAATCAGCAGTTATTTTTGTCTATATTCTAGATATAGAAACCACTCAGGAAAAGCGGCTGCTCCAGCGCTTCAAGAACGATCCCCATGTCATGCCTACACCTGATACGAGCTATCAGTTTGTAGCCCAAGCCCCTGAGAGGGCAGCTTTGGAAAATCGGCCAATTGTGATTGGAGCAGGCCCCTGTGGCATTTTTGCAGGGCTGCTGCTGGCCCAAATGGGGTTTCGTCCACTGATTTTAGAGCGGGGTAAACCCGTTCACGATCGCTCTGTTGATACCTTTGGTTTCTGGAGCAAGCGCAAGTTTAACCCCGAATCAAACGCGCAATTTGGCGAAGGTGGGGCAGGCACTTTTTCGGATGGCAAACTCTACAGCCGGGTTAAGGATGCCAACCATCACGGACGAAAAGTGCTTGAAGAGTTGGTGAATGCGGGAGCTGATCCCGAAATTCTTTATGTCAATAAGCCTCACATTGGCACCTACCGACTGGTTAAGATTGTCGAGCACATGCGCCGCACAATCGAATCATTGGGAGGTGAGTTCCGCTTTGAAAGCCGAGTGCAGACTATTGATGTGCAGACTATTGATATTGATAACGCTGCGAGTAATGACGAGAAGCGACAAGTGCGCGGTGTGATTCTGGCCAATGGAGAGTATATCCGCAGCGAGCACATCGTTTTGGCCGTCGGGCATAGTGCCCGCGATACATTTGAGATGCTACATCAGCAGGGTGTCTACATTGAACCCAAGCCCTTTTCAATTGGATTTCGGGTTGAGCATCCCCAGGCTGTAATCAATCAGTGCCGCCTCGGATCGCAGGAGGGTCATCCGATGTTGGGCGCTGCCGATTATCAGCTAGTCCATCATTGCTCCAATGGGCGAACAGTCTATAGCTTCTGTATGTGTCCGGGGGGGCAAGTGGTAGCAGCAACGTCCGAAGTTGGGCGAGTTGTGACAAATGGGATGAGCCAGTATGAGCGCAGTGGTAAAAATGCCAACAGCGGCATCGTGGTCGGCATCACACCAGAAGATTATCCGGGGGGGCCGCTTGCTGGGATGGAGTTTCAACGTCGCCTAGAAGAGCGGGCGTTTGAGTTGGGAGGGTGTACCTATGAGGCTCCAGGACAACTCATAGGCGACTTTCTAGCCCAACAGCCGTCAGAAGCCCTCGGCAGCGTCAAGCCTTCCTATCGTCCAGGGGTGCATCTCTGCGATCTCAGCCCTAGTTTGCCTGATTATGCGATCGCTGCAATCCGCGAAGCCCTACCCGAATTCGACAAACAAATTAAAGGGTTCGCGATGCATGATGCCGTTCTAACAGGCGTCGAAACTCGCACCTCTTCCCCAATTCGGATTAAGCGTAAAGAAAATTATCAAAGTCTCAACACAGCGGGGCTTTATCCAGCTGGAGAAGGGGCGGGATATGCAGGTGGGATTCTTTCGGCGGGCATTGATGGGATCAAAGTCGCAGAAGCTGTTGCTCTCAATATCCTGCAATGGGCAGATCAGAGCGTCTCTCAAGCCCTTTAGCCCTGCTAATTTCTGCTACTCAGGGACTCCATCAAGATAGCAAGATACACAAAGCGTGTTTGAAAGTGTGATTGAGACAGACTCTGAACTGAGATGTCTATACTGAGGACACGGGCTATCCCTTCAAGCACGCAATGCGATCGCAAATGGTATGGATGATTTTTTGAGAGAGTTTGAAGATCTTTTTGACCAGGGAGTAGAAGGTCTACTAGAGATTGCCAGAGTCATTGAAGGCCGGGGTGAAGATGATGAGTCTTGGCTCAACGAGCGCTCTGATGTTCGGCGGGAGCGCAATCCAGAATCTGAGCGATCGCAACGACGTTCCAGCGAGCCGACAGCAGATAGCCGACGGCCTGAACATCCTCATAGCCCCAACGCGGCAGCTCGATCCGCAGACCGTGTGATTGTCACACCTCCCCCCGCCGATCACAGACCATCTGCCACACTTCGAGGTGTAGGAGGTTTATCGGATGTGCTCAACGAGCTTCGAGAACTAGTCGAGCTCCCGCTCAAGCGCCCTGACTTGCTCACTCTGCTGGGGTTAGAGCCTGCGTCGGGAGTCCTCTTGGTGGGGCCACCCGGAACGGGTAAGACTTTAACAGCGCGGGCATTGGCCCAAGATTTGGGTGTCAACTATATCGCCATCGTCGGCCCGGAGGTGATGGGGAAATATTATGGGGAAGCAGAAGCCCGCTTACGCAGCATTTTCTCAAAGGCGGCCCGCTCTGCGCCCTGCCTGGTGTTCATCGACGAAATTGATAGTCTTGCTCCCGATCGCGCCAAGGTCGAGGGAGAGGTTGAAAAGCGAGTGGTCGCCCAATTGCTCAGCCTGATGGATGGGTTCGCGAAGTCCAAAGGGGTGATTGTGTTAGCAGCCACCAACCGCCCCAATCAGCTCGATCCAGCCCTGCGGCGTCCGGGCCGTTTTGACCGAGAAGTGCAGTTTCGCGTTCCCGATCGGGCTGGACGGCTAGAGATTTTGCAGATTTTGACGGAAGCCATGCCGCTGGAGCGGTCTGTGGATTTGGGGGCGATCGCCGACTTCTCAGTTGGGATGGTCGGCGCAGATCTGAAGGCGCTGTGTCAGAAAGCAGCCTATCAAGCCCTGCGGCGTCAGGTACCTGCACTAGATAGCCCCACTCCCAGCAGGATGACGGTTGCTCAGACCGATTTTCTGCAGGCGATCAAACTCATCAAGCCTGCGGTTTTGCGTACGGTTGAAATTGAGTCACCTCAAGTTGCCTGGGACGACATTGGCGGCCTAGAGTCAGTCAAACAGCTTTTGCAAGAGTCAGTCGAAGGAGCCTTGCTCTACCCCGACCTGTACCAGCAAACTAAAGCCAAAGCCCCTCGCGGCATTTTGCTCTGGGGTCCCCCTGGCACCGGAAAGACATTGCTCGCCAAAGCCGTCGCAGCCCAAGCTAGAGCCAACTTTATTGCGGTCAATGGGCCTGAACTGCTCAGTAAGTGGGTCGGTTCATCAGAACAGGCTGTGCGCGAACTATTTACCAAAGCACGTCAGGCTTCTCCCTGCGTCGTCTTTATAGATGAAATTGACTCTATGGCCCCAGCCCGAGGAAGCTATCAGGGAGATTCGGGAGTGAGCGATCGCGTCGTCGGACAACTGCTCACCGAACTCGATGGCCTGCAAGACTGCCCTAACCTGCTACTGATTGGTGCGACCAACCGCCCTGAAGCTCTCGACCCCGCCTTGTTGCGATCGGGGCGACTAGACCTGCAGATTAAGGTGGATCTACCTGATCGAGCTAGCCGTCTGGCCATCTTGGAGGTTCACAACCAGGAACGGCCTCTTACAGCAGTCGATTTGTCCATCTGGGCCGAACAAACCGAAGACTGGAACGGAGCCGATTTAGCCCTATTGAGCAATCAGGCCGCACTAGAAGCCATTCGCCGCTACCGCAAGCAGATCAACAGCGAAGCCAGCACTATTCAAATCACGGCTGACGACTTTGCGGCTGCATATCAACGGCTCTCGACCCAGCGCCCTTAATCCGCCTTTTAATCCGCCTTTTAATCCGCTTACAGAAAACGCCGTAAAGCCCACATACTTTAGCCGTGGGAGCGGGTCAAAGAGAGCTTGAGTCGAGACTAGCTGATTCGCCAAGACTCTGAGGCAGATGCAGACCGCACTCCTGTTTGAGTCCCTTGAAGCGCGTATCCCGCTCATCTTCATCCATCTCAGAAAGCGGTCGGCTAGAGTGCCAGTCTCCGACAGTAACGTAGCCTTCATCGAAGAAGGGATGATAGGGCAGATCGTAGGTTTGGAGGTAGTCGTAGACTGTTTTTGAATTCCAGGTGAGAATTGGCAACACTTTATAGATCGAACCCTGAAGCGTGACAAAGTCCAACGTTTTGCGATGGGCGGTTTGGCCGCTGCGAAGACCTGCCAACCAAGCTTTTGCCTTGAGTTCTTTGAGCGCTCGCTGCATGGGCTCAACTTTGCGGATCTGGTCATAGCGGTTGAGAGATTCTACATCGTTTTGGGCCCAGAGTCGCCCGTGCAAAGCTTCCATGCGAGCTGGACTGATCGGAGACTGGTAGACCTTAAGGTTGAGGTTGAGCCGTTCGGTGAGCTGATCGGCAAATAAGTAGGTCTTGGCGGGCAAATACCCAGTATCGACCCAGATTACGGGAATGTCTGGAACCACTTGGGTGGCCATATGCAGCATCACAGCAGACTGAATCCCAAAGCTAGTGCTGAGCACCAAGCCGTCGTCAAACTCCTCAACCGCCCACTTGACAATCTGGACGGCATCTGCGTCTGAGCCTGAAAATTGCTGATTGACCTGATCAACATCGAATTTGCGTTGCATCCTCAAGCTGGTCATGAACCTTCCCTTCTGTTCGACTGTGCTGCAGTTGAATGTGCGTTATGAGAACGGAGCATTGGCACCTAGCAATCTTCCCATAATTGGCAATCTATCAGTCTACCAAGCTGCCAAAGTTCTGGCAGGCTATCCTCTTCCTACGGTAGCGTGCTGTGACTCAGGAGGGGCGATCGCCCTCAGAGCCGCTCCTGCCAAGCACCGATCAATCAGATCCAACCTTTGCAGTGTTGTCTGCAGTGTGCTCGATGAGAGTACGCAGTCACTCAATGTAAACTTTGTTCTCATTGCGAGGATCAACAGGAAATTAGAGCTATTCTAATTAGTAGAAGCTAATTAGCTTCCCAACCAAGGTTTAGTTGTCCACCAATCAACAGGAGGTTAAATATAAATTCCTCAGTCGATTTATCGGACCCAGTTTCAACAGGATTAAACCCGGCTCTTCACATTTTCTCTTCACTCTAACCGGGAGTGCTGTCGCTGATATCTAGATAACTTCGTGACTCAAGACCAATCCCTTTATCAGCACATCTCCACATAATCTCACTCTACACGAGAATTTGTTTTGATGAGCCATCCTCAATCTGGGAAGATTCAAGTTTTCCAGCAATAGGAGGTTACACATAGATTCCTTAGCTGATTTGTTGAGCCAGATTGCACAGCATCCAATCAGGTTCTGAGCATTTTCTCTTCAATTTGCCGGGAGCACTGCTGCTCACTCTGAATGTCCCTATTATTCAATAGGCTTTCGTTTGCCGCATCTCCAGCTTATCTTATTCTATGTGAGAAGATTCACTCAAGATGCCGTTCTGGATACTGTAGATCCCGCTGCTGTAGCCGTGGGAGTATGCAAAGAAGTCTTCAATTAGAAGTAAACCTCTATCTGGGCCATTGCACGACTTGTGCGGTGGCCCGAAATTTGTGATGGCCCAAAATTTGTGGTGGCCCGAAATTTTGTTTAATTCTGGATGCAGATTTTGAGTTCAGATTTCAGGTTCAGATTTTGAGTTCAGATTTTAGAGGGCGATCGCTAAGATAATGAAACAAGCCCTAGCTATTGCATTCTTTTGAGCCACAACCTAGAATCACCTCCACCTTCAGCTCCAATCGCAAAGACAGGAGCCATTTATGCCGTTTTAGCCTATACCAGCTGGGGACTACTACCCATTTACTGGAAATTTTTTGCTCAGATCCCTGCTGTGGAAGTCCTCAACCACCGCATTATCTGGTCAATGGTCTTCTTGAGCGGTTTGCTGTTTCTGCAGCGGCGCAATGCCGAGTTTTCAAAGCTCTGGCGTTCTCCCAGCCGACTTGCCGTTCTCTTTCTCACAGCCTCGCTGTTGGCTTTCAACTGGGGGCTTTATATCTATGCGGTCAATGCCGATCGGGTGGTGGAGTCTAGCCTAGGATATTTCATCAATCCACTCGTCAATGTGTTGCTAGGGTTTGTTTTTCTTAAAGAAAAGCTGAATCGCTGGCAAATCCTGGCTGTGGTTTTAGCCAGTATTGGAGTCGGCAATTTTGTCTGGCAGGTGGGGGAAGTGCCCTGGATTGCGTTGGGGTTAGCCTTTTCATTCGCTTCCTATGGTCTCCTGCGGAAGGTGGTACCCGTTGGCCCCATGGTAGGGCTAGCGATGGAAACACTTCTGATTACGCCGATCGCACTGGTCGTGATTGGATATTTGGCCGCAACGGGAACGGGACACTTTGGCGTGGATTGGTCCATTAGCCTGCTGTTTATGGGGGCCGGGATCATGACCTCCTTGCCGCTCCTCTGGTTTAACAATGCGGCCAAACGTCTTCGCTTCTCAACGCTTGGCTTCTTTCAATATTTTGCCCCCAGCCTACAACTACTGCTAGGGGTGCTACTTTATCGGGAGCCCTTCACCCTCAACCATGCCATCACGTTTGGCTTGATCTGGTCGGCGTTAATTCTTTACTCCACTACCGCCTTGATCGCGCACCGCTCGATTAAGTGACTTTTCTGGGATTTTTTTGCCTTTTGGGAGTTTTGAGTGCCCTTGATTCAATCGTAAACGTGGGAATTTCCCCCAGAGCCACCTCATCCAAGCTGTATTGCTCACAAACAAGGCTCAGACGAGTGCCAGTAGCTTGGACGGCGTTGACAGAATGGGTTAGATCACCCTGAAAATGCAGCAGTGTGTTCATCTTGGGTTTGATCTGACCCACCTGCTGTTTATGATTGCGTAACACAAGTTCTCCCCCCTGGAGATCAGACGGCACCTGCACATACAAAACACTGACTGTAGCCGGTGTTTCAACCGTTTTGCAGTAAGACCGCAGGGATCGATCAATATGGGGATCAACGCGAGATCCAGCCTGAAGCAGGAGTGGGTTGAGGTAAAAGGCGTTGCAATTGGACTGCAGAGCTTGGTCTAAATAGAGCTTGAAGAAGGGAAATTGGGCCTCTACGACTTCTAAAGCCGACCGATGAAACACAACCGAAAATCCGCGCGTACCCACAAAGTCGCGATTTAGATTGTTGACAGCCAGGTAGGGGCAGGACAAAATTCCACCTCGTAGGTCGTTGAGGTAGGAATTGGGGAAAGCATCAGAATGTTGAGAATAGTAGCCCAATGGTTATACCGCCGAGGTTGCCCAGTCGGCCTCTGCGATGATGTTGTCCTCTGTCCAGATCCATTGAATTTTTTGATACGTGAAGGAAATATCCTCGTATTCAGAAAATCGGGCCAGATTGGAATTGCGAGTGTTGGGCATATGAAACTGAATGCGAACAATCAGCGCGTGGGTCAGCTTGATAGTGTAGTGCTGTTTTTCCTTACCACGACCCGACAGGGTCCAAAACTGGAGATCCCATTCCGTCAGGGCTTCATTGTCGATAAAAGCTTTGTAGAACAACGGCGTAGACTGATCGACTTCTTTCGTGATCGTAATCGGTTTATGAATTCGTTGCTGCGTTGGCAAACCAGAGGCTGGCTCCCAAGGAAGTTCTAAATCATGCTCTACTGCAATGACTAAAATTTGCCCTTCATGGCCAATTTTGGAGATGGAGCCTCTAATTTCTCCTTGTTTTTGGCCTCTTACTTTCAGGTAAGCGTTCAACGCCATCGCTTTGTTCTTCGGCAGGGTAACTCAACCTGTGCTGACGATAACACGCCCTCTAGATCATAGGGGGGCAGATGCTGGTCTTCACAGCAGGTTGATGTTAAAAACTTCGGCAGGAAGGCCAAGAGCAGCCTAGAATGCTTAACGAACCTGTCGAAGATTCATGAATGGAGACAACACGGACGTTTGCGATTCTTGCTTCTATCCCAGAAATTCATCTGGTTTCTGGCCTAGAGGCGATCGCCGCACAACTCAGCTCAGACGAAAATCTGAGCGAAGGGCTACCTAAACTCGCATTGGGCAGCATGGCATTTGAAATCTTTCGCAAAGCAGACGAGCAACGCAAAGAGCGGGATGTTGAAGTGTTGATCCACGCTGCAGACTCGCAGGAAGATCAGCCGATCAATCCAGAAGTCCGCTGGCGGGCTCGTTATATCAGACATCTGCCGTCTCGCAATGGCCGCTATCCGGGCAAGCCCCATTTTCAGCCACAGACGACTAAAGCAACGAGACCCACTTGGGCCGTGTACTGGGAACTGCAAGAACTAGAGAAGCTCAAGATCTCTATTCCAATTGGCTCGCTGCAAGGGCTGGGCCAAAAGAACAACTTCAAGCCTCGGTTTATTCCAGAAGAACCTGTGTTGATGGAGTATCCTTTCGCTGCACTACTGGCAATTTCTAAACAAAAACCTGTTCGTTAGCTTTGGGGTGGGCAATGCCCACCTCTTAAAGATCCTCATAGGAGCGCGTCTCATCGCCCCAGCGCGTTTCAGCCAGAAATTCCTGAAAGGTGGTGAGCAGACCAGGAAACTCCTGTTCTCGCAGGTATTGCACGTCGGCTTGGTAGCCCTGCTTGCGATACCACTGGATCAAGTCATAGAGCGATTTACGCAACAGCAGTAAGAAGATCCAAGGCGGAATTTCTTTGTGGGTGACAGGCCGACCTTGAGCCTTAGAGAAGGCTGCTGCCATCTGTTGCGGAGTCAACACATCTCCAGCCAGCTCGATCGCCCGCCCGATATATTGATCGCGGTGCTGGATCACATAGGCTGCAACACGTCCCATGTCTTGGGTGGTAATCAGGTGCAGCGGTCGATCAGGCTGTACAGAGAAGGGAAAAGTACCTTTAAGGATAGAGGGGCGCGTGTAGGGCTTCCAAAACTCTTCCATAAACAGGCAGGCCCGCAGCATCGTGGTGGGCAAATCAGCTTGCTCTAGCACCTGTTCAACCTGATGCTTTTGATCGATGTGGCCGACTCTGGTGGGGCGATCGCTTCCCCCAGCCGAGTTGTAAACAAAGTGACGAATATTAGCCTGTTTGGCAACCTGTGCAACTCGTTTGGCCCGTTCAATTTCCTTGGGGTCAGGCTTAGCGGTGTCTCCGGCAGTAGCGTGGCAGTAGACAGCAGAAATACCGGAAAAAGCGGGTTCTAAAGAATCGAGGTCATCTAAATCAGCTTCGACCAGTTCGACGCCCGCCTTGCTGAGACGAGAGAGGGTGGGGCGCTCAAGGTCAACCCGACGAGTAGTAGCGCGGAGAGTCGTGATGCCTTGATCAAAAAATCCTTTGACGACATTGCAGCCTGTCCCACCTGTGACGCCGATGAGTAAGACCTTTTCTGTCGGTAGTTCTGGGCGATTGGAGGATGTTGAAGGGTGGATCACAGTTTGACCTCCTCTCCTAGATGTCTTTAGGCCAGTTTAGCCAAAAAGGGCTTAGCATGCGGTCAAAATCCTGGCAATCATGCAAGGTTTACTAGCGTTTACTAGCCGAATGCTAAGCCCCCTCAAAACCTACCTAGTTCTTCACATCTTTGAAAGACAGGTAAGCGTTTTCAGGGTGATAGAGATGGCACTTATCCACAATCTCCTTGATCAGCGACCAGGAAAACTGCCGCTCTTTGACGAGGCCTCCCCAATTTTGCTTGAGGCTGTTGTGCGCCATTCGCAGATTGTAAGAAGGGACCGCAACCGAGATGTGATGAGGGACATGCACATTAATGTCGTGGCACAAAATCTCAACCCAGCGAGGATATCGACAGTGAATCGTTCCGGCCAACTGAGCCTCGCCCGCACTCCAAGTTTCGGTAGGCTTGAACTGAACATCCGGTGCCGTGTGGTGTACGAGCGTGAAGGTACTCATCCAGAAGTGATATCCCAACCAGGGCATCAACCAAAACTTGACGAATCCCCAAATGCCAGTAGTCAAAATCAGAGTTGGGAAGAAAACCGCCGCAAAGATCACAACCGCCGCAATCGAAACCTTGACCTTACCCTGGTCGCGCTTAGAAAACTGGTTGAGATCAAAGTGGAGTACCGCCCAATGTGCAATTGAGGCCAGCCACCAAACTCGGCCTCGCAGCACCGCATAAAACTTTCTGAGAACAGGTCCAGCCTCTGCATAAGCTTCTGGCTCCCAAGGATGCCAAGCATTATCGACGGCTAGCTCGTTGGTATGAATATGGTGATGATTGTGCAGGAGTCGCCAGCTGTGGAAGGGGTAAATCAGCGGCAGCATCAGAATATGTCCGACCCAGTCGTTGACCCAACGACGTTTTGCGAAGGAGCGATGACCACAATCATGGGCAATCACAAATAGTCCAGTCAGTGCAGTTCCTGTGAAAATCCAGGTGAGGGGCAGGAGGAACTCGGGCAGAAGCGCGATGCCAAGATATCCCAGAGTCACGGCTGAAAGACTGAGAAGAACAGAGAGCCATGCTTTGCGTTGATTTTTTTGAAAGCACTCGCGGGGCAGCGATTTAATGATGGCTTTTAACTCTAGAGCTTCTAATTCTACGTCGGCATCAGCTGAAGGACGCGATGCATTTACAAACTTTTCCGTCGTTGCTGTCATGAATCAGACAAAGTCTCCATACAAAGATGAGTCGTGTTGGTCACACGAACTCACGCAAAATTCCTACCAAGTCCACGGAGCACTTAGCAGAAACATTTGCTGTGCGCTTGTGTGAGTACCGTTGAAATTTCTAGCCTGGGGGCCGAAAGATGTAGATACCCCAATCTAGAAGTGTTACAAAACCTTTACATTTATACCACGCAAATGGCCTCTCGTCTCTTCCTAAAACCTTAGTTTTGTCATATCGCCTCAGAATTTCATCGACGGGTCTTTAAAACTCTGTGGCAGCCCTCTATCTTGGCGGCTATTCTCTTTCCGCATCAATCAGTTGTGACACTTTGCGGAAATGGGCGATCGCAATAGGAAGTGTAAGACATAGTGCCAACCCGGATCTCAAACCTGCGTATCACTTGACAGACTTCTAGTCTTTTCGTCTTGGAATATCGCCTTCTCAAGCAAGGGGAACATTGCTCAAGCTGAACAGGTGAATACGGTTTGGGAAATGTTGAGATGTCAGTAGCTTAGAGCACACAGGCAACTAACCGAGGTCAGTAATGTATGTCATGAGTGGGTACTATTGGTAACAGGTCTGGTCAGAAGTCAGGTTGATATCAAAACGATTTACACTACCTTTGAAATTCAGGGAGAATCGAAATGAAACGTTTGGTCGTCTGCTGCGATGGAACCTGGAACAAGATTGATGCTCTGTGTCCAACCAACGTTCTTAAGATTGCCCAAGCTATTCAACCTGTAGCGAGCGATGGGATTCACCAAATTGTTTTCTATGAAGAGGGTCTAGGCACCAAGTGGTATGACAAGGTTCCGGGTGGAGCCTTTGGATGGGGTATTGATCAAAACATTCAGCATGCCTATCGGTTTCTGTGCCTCAACTATACAGAAGGCGATGAAATCTATCTGTTTGGCTTTAGTCGCGGAGCCTATACGGTGCGAAGTCTAGCAGGCCTGATCTATTGCTCAGGTCTGCTGTCTCGTCCAGAGATTTGCCGAGCTACCGAAGCCTACGATCTCTACCGCGATCCCAAGATCAAACCGAGTCATCCCAAAGCAGAGGAGTTTCGCCAAAAGAATGGCAGACGAGTCCCGATCACGCTGCTTGGCTGTTGGGATACGGTGGGCTCGCTAGGGGTGCCTGACTTAGTTCCCTTCTCGCCTATCAATCAGTTCATCAATGCCAAGTATCGATTTCATGATACACAGCTCAGCTCAGCTGTAGAAAATGCGCTCCATGCTGCTGCCATTGATGAGCGGCGTAAAACATTTGATCTCACCCCAATGCAAAAAAGCCCTAACCAGGAGAATCAACAGCTACGGCAAGCCTGGTTTCCAGGTGGGCATGGCTGCGTAGGCGGCGGTATGGATGAGAATTTGGGACTTTCCGATGCAGCGCTGCTGTGGATGATGGAGCAGATTGGTGAGTTGGGGCTAAAGCTAGAGTTTGACCCCAGTCGAGTAGAGGGAGGAATTAAGCCTGACCCCTTGATTGATTTCAACAACGCTCCGGGCTTCTACGGTTTGGCTGGAATGCACGACCGCCCGATCTCACTAGACGAGTGGAACGAGCTGCATCACAGTGTCAACATTCGATGGCAGAACTTCAAAAAAACCGAAGAACCAGCCTGGTGGCAAAACTTCAAAAAACCCAAAGAAACAGCCTATCGTCCTGAAAACCTGAAGGATTTCGAGGATATCCTGAATGCTCCGCTGTCCTGACCCTTTTCCTGACCCTTATGATTGAGGCGAACGGTTGAACAATAGCCAAAACATACCCATCGCCTGCATCATTTCTAGCAGTGTGCCAGGGCTGGGAGGTTTGGTCAGGTAGGAGTTAGCACCGAGCGCATAGGCCCGCTCGATATCAGCCGTCTGATCGGAGGAGGTCAACACGACTACGGGCAGATACCTGAAGTCTGACTCATTCCTGAGCCAGCTCAACACATCAAAACCAGAGTAGCGCGGTAGCTTGAGATCGAGTAGCACCAGGGCTGGGACGGGATAGCGATCGCGATCCTCATAACAGCTCTGGGCGCTGAGATAGTGAATCGCTTGCTCTCCGTCTGTGACAACTTCCATCCCACTGGCTAAGTCGGCCTTACGAAAAGCACGCTGAATGTTGAACACATCCGTTGGATCGTCCTCTACGAGCAAAATGGTCGGTTGATACGGACTGTTCACGACTCTACTCCTCGCAACTCTATCCAAAACCGACTGCCGTGATGCAGCTCAGACTCCAGGCCAAACCGCCCCCCCAAACGTTCAGTACCTTTTCTGACAATGGCCAAGCCAATTCCTGTGCCTGGATAAGCGTCCATACCATGCAAGCGTTCAAAAACGCCGAAAATTCGCTCCTGATAGCGAGGTTCAATTCCAATTCCATTATCTTCTACCCATAGTCGCACCCACGAGTCTTTTACTTCCGTCCAAACTCGAATTTGGGGTTGTTTGCCTGGATCAACAAATTTGATGGCATTAGACAGTAAGTTCACAAGGATTTGTACCAGGATAGAGCGATATCCGAGCACCTTGGGAAGTGGCTCAGCGATGGTGAGGTTGACGGAGCGATCGCGCAAATCGGATTGAATTTGGGCTTGAGCCTCAGCCATGACTTGAACTAAGCTCACTGGCGCTAGCCTGACAGATTCGCGACTGAGACGACTGTAAGCCAGCAGATCGGAAATGAGCGTATTCATTCGATCTGCGCTATCAGAAATGCGTTGAATGTAGCTTTTTGCCACGTCGTCTAGGCGATCGCCATAGTCTTCAACCAGCGCCTGAGAAAATCCCTGCATACCGCGTAGGGGTGCCCGCAAATCGTGGGCCACAGTGTAGGAAAAAGCTTCTAGCTCTTGGTTGGCGGCTTGGAGTTGGGCCGTTCGTTTCTCAACGCGCTGTTCGAGGGTGACATTGAGCTGGTTGATCTCTGCCGCTTGTTGGATAAGCTGCTGTTCGGTTTGTTTGCGCTCTGTGATATCTCGCGCCACAGCATAGAGCAAGCCTGTTTCTACCCAAGGTGCTGTCATCCAGCTCAGCCATTTGTAGGAGCCATCTTTACAACGGTATCGATTTTCAAAATGGATGGCAGGAACTCCAGACTCGTGCAGTTTAGCGATCTTCTGGGTTTTGGGTAGATCGGCAGGGTGGACAAAGCTGAGGAATGGCTCAGCCATCAGCTCCGCTTGTGTGTAGCCAAATACCTCTTCCCAAGCCGGATTGAGCTGCTTGAAGTAGCCATCGAGTCCGGCAATGCACAGCATATCTGGCGAGAGCATGAAAAAGCGATCGCGCTCCTCTTGCACCTGTTTTTTGGTGGTGTTGTCGAAAACGACCCCAATGAAGCGGGTAGCTTGCCCCGTTGGACTGTAGAAGTAGCGTCCAAATATGCGCAGCCAAGCAATCTGACCATTATCTGCTCGAATTACGCGATGCTCTAGATGAAGTCTCGTCTGGTTTTCCTGGGCCTGTTGGGCCATCTGCATGACCTCAGCCAAATCGTCTGGATGAACTCGCTCTTGCCACATTTCCAAGGTAGCCTCGCCACTCGGATTGGGTTCGTATCCCAAGAGCCTAAAGTATTGGGCAGACCAAATGCCGTGGCCCGTTTGCAGGTCTAGATCAACCATTCCGAGGCCCGATCCTTCAATGGCAAGGCTCAGGCGTTCTTCACTTTGGCGGAGGCTTTGATTGGCCTCTCTCAGCTCTGTAGTGCGATCGCTAACTCTGGCTTCCAAGTCTTCATTGGCCTGATAAAGTGCATCAACGGCTGCCTGACGCTGTAAATCCACTTGATGCAGGAGTCGTGCATTCCAAGCAATCAGCACCAGAAAAATAATGATATTCGAGACAACCAAGATCGAGGTAGCAAGGTCGATCTCTAGCAACCCCATTTGTGTAGTCTCAATGTGAATCCATCCCGAAATTAAGGGAATGGCGATCGCAGCCAGCAAGAGGCGACGGGCCGTTGCTCCACCAGCGCTGTTGGCGGTAATGATGCCTATCAGTCCTCGGTGTGGGTGAAGAAACAAAATTCCAGGTCCCAGGATGAGGAAGGCGATCGCCGTAGCCAGCGCCATTTGCGTAAAGGGTATGACGCCAATGATGGGCTGAACCTCATAGAGGTAGGAAATCAGTCCTTGGGCCGCAATGAAGGTAGACAAAAGCGTCAAAACTTCAATGCACCGAGCTTTAGCTAAAGTTGGTAAGGGACTACGGTGAGTGGTACTCAGCCACAGCGCACTACCCACCAAGAGAAACCCAACAGCAGAGGGAAAAGACATCCGACCCGGATAAACTGTAGCAATCGGGGTCGGCCAGTCGGGAACAAGCAATTCGTCAATGCTTAGATTCCAGCCAAACAAATACTGGCTGAGTGAAGCTGCACCAATTGCAATGATGGCCAAACTGCAAATCCACCCCAGCAAGTGGTGTCGGGGGGAACCTGCGGTTGCGCTAAAGAGCGCCGTACCCGCCAACACAAAACTGACTGCCGTATTAAACTTCATGCTAGTCAGCCCAGGCCAAAAACTTGTGAGCAGAGGGATTCCTGAAATCCAACCGATCAAAACGATGCAACCCATGCTGGTAACAGCAGCAGCAGCAACTTGCGCTACTCTTCGTAAAGAAGTTGTGGGCCAGAGGCTAGTGGGTTGTCTCACAATCTTTCCGTGGGGACTCTCCCATGAGTTTAGGGCGTGCGGCGCTGATAGGCTCGAATTGCCAACGTGCTAAACAGGGCCGTAATAGCACCACTCCAAGCTAGTGTGATTAAAATATAACCCGCTGCTGGGCCTCCGGCAGACAGGCCTCGAAGTGCCTGAGCCGCGAAAGAAACTGGGTTGAGCGCTACAAAACCTTGCAACCAGTCAGGAAAACCCTCCAGGGGCACATATCCGATACTGAGGAAAGTGAGCGGCAAAAGCCAGGGATTCATTGAAACTTGAACTGATTCTGGAAACTTGGCATTCACTGCAATCAGCATGGCGATCCAGGCAAAAGAAGAGGTAAAGATGACAGGCAAGATCAAGAATCCCAGGATTGACAAGATACCAGTCTGAAATCGAAAGCCGATCAGATGCCCCACCAAAACAATCACAATCACCTGGGCTAGCAATCGCCCCGCTCCGCCAACAATGCGTCCGGCTAATACTGTAGATCGAGCGATGGGCATTGTTCGCAGGCGGGTGTCGATCCCTTTGTCGAGATCGTTGTAAAGGGCAACCCCCATACTCACGGTGCTAAACAGCAAGCCTTGAATCACACTCAGCGGCACCAAAAATTGGGCATAGTCTGCATAGTCGCCTTCAGGAGCCACGACTCTGGCAAACCCAGCGGTAAAGATCAACATCAGGAAGAGGGGAAAAGCCGTTGCGCCGACGATCACGGCTGGGTTGCGAATATCCAGCATTAAGTTGCGCTGGGTCAAAATCAAGACATCATTGAATGTTCGGCCTAAACTACCTTCACGCCTTGCAGCAACTAGGTCTGCAGCCTTGGGATGGGGACTAGACATTAGGACACCTTCTGATATAGCCGCACTGCAATCAGACCGAAAATTATTAGCAGGCCAATCAGCCAGAGTACTGACCAAGCCAGCGGGGCAAACAGGTCTTGACCACTGTTGGCAAAGGCTCTAAGAGCTGCGGCTGTATAGCTGACAGGCTGATGGGCAACAAAGGGCTGGAGCCAGCCTGGGAAGTTTTGGGCAGGGGTAAAGCCACTACTCAGCAACAGCAAAGGAGCGTAGGGCACGATTAGTAAAGACTGCACCAGATCAGGATTGCGAATCTTGAGCGCCAGCGCGGCATAGCCCACAACCGACGTTGCTGTAAATAGCAGCGTCAATAGCAGGAACCCAAGAACTGAAAAAAAGTTGGTTTCAAAACGAAACCCATACAAGTGGGCAAACAGGAGCAAGATGATGGTGGCGATCGCCGCTCGAACCAAGTAAGCAATGATCAACCCTCCCAAAATTGCCACCCTAGAAATCGGCATCGATCGGCACCGTTGTAGCATTCCGGTATCGACATCTTTTGCCAACGTCAGCGAAGCACTCATGGCCGTGAAAAACACCGCCTGTAGCGCAATGATGGGAACGAGATATTGCACATAGTCAATTCCCTGAGTTGCCATTGAGCGCTGAAAGGCAAACAAAAAGCAAGTCAAAAACACAATGGGAAAAACCAGAACCGCGATGATTGCAGCGGGGGTGCGGCTCAGACGAATCAGGTTGCGCCAGCCAATCGCCAAACTATCGGAGATAGCGTAGCGTAAGCCCGACTCTTGGTGGGTAGCAACGAGTTGCTGGGCTCGCGCCTGGAAATCAATTGACGGTGGGGAATGGGGCTGAGAATGGGGCTGAGAATGGATAGAAGTGGGATCAATGCTCATGGTGCGCCGCGTTCTTCGGTAGTGTGTCCCGTTAGGGCAAAAAAGACATCGTCTAGGCTGGGTCGGCGCAAGGAAATATCTGCCAAACCCACGTTAATGGCATCCATACGGCGAATCACGTCTGTGAGTGTGGCTACCCCGTTTGGAGCGGGCAGGGCCAAAGCCCCATCTTTTGCACACTGGTGCAGATCGCCGAGCGCCTGTCTCACCCTGGGTTCATCTTTGGGATCTAGAAGACGAATCTCACAGTAGGTGCCACCAACCTGATCTTTCAGCTGATCAGCGGTGCCTTCGGCAATCACTTGGCCTCGATCGATCACCACAATGCGGTCGGCGAGTTCGTCAGCTTCTTCTAGATATTGGGTGGTCAGAAAAATGGTGATGCCCTGCTGCTTCAGCCCACGCACCACATCCCACAGTTGTTGGCGACTGCGTGGATCAAGCCCGGTTGTGGGCTCATCAAGAAATAAAACCAGCGGCTCTGCAACAATGCTGGCGGCTAGATCTAAGCGCCGTCGCATTCCGCCCGAATACTCTTTGACGCGACGGTTGGCCGCCTCAAAGAGGTCAAACTGCTCTAGTAATTCGGTTGCTCGCTTGGCGGCTTCCCGGCTCGACAATCGCAGCAGCCGACCAAAGAGAATCAGATTTTCGCGTGCTGTTAGCTCTCCATCCACTGCCGCAAATTGACCTGTGACGCTGATCAAAGCTCTTACCGCAGCTGGATCGGTGACGACGTTATAGCCTGCGATCGCCGCCCGTCCTTCATCAGGTCGAATTAAGGTGGTCAAACAGTTGATGACTGTGGTTTTGCCAGCCCCATTTGGGCCGAGCACTCCCAGCACCGAACCCGCAGGCACCGACAGGTCAATACCGCGCAACGCTTCCGTTTTTCCGAAGCGCTTCTTCAAGTTTTGAACTTCTACCATCAGGTCATTCATAAAATTGAGCTTAGCATTCTCTGAAGAGAAGTTCTTCAAAATACTTCATACACGAACTAATGCCAATACCGCTTAAAGTTGGAGAATCCTATCTTGAGCTTGTCTCAGCCAGAAACTTGAGCTTGTCTCAGCCAGAAATCTAAACTTGGCTCGGCTAGCGATCGCCCTGCATCGGCAACACAATCTGAAATCTTGAACCCTGACCCACCTGACTCGTCACACTAATTTGTCCGCCATGGGCTTCAACTAGCTGTTGGGTAATAGCCAGCCCCAGCCCAAAGCCACCCGACTCTGGACCTTGCTTTTCGTTGTGGCGCGATCGCCCCGCATCAACCCGATAAAACCGCTCAAAAATATGAGGCAGATCTGCTTCAGGGATACCAATGCCACTATCTTGCAGTTGAATTACCGCCAGTCGGGCTTGACGAAATAGAGACACCTCCACTGTTCCACCTGCGGGCGTATATCGACAAGCATTGCTGAATAGATTGGCGATCGCCTGCTTGAGCAGTTCTGGCTCAGCCAACAACGTGAGCGCGTAGGGCGGCATTTGTACCTCTAGCGTCAACGATTTGGCTTCCAGCTGAGACCGATAGCTTTCAATCAGATCCTTGAGCAGCTCATTTATATTGACCATCTTGAGCGTTGCTGGATCAATCCGTCCGGCCTGACGCGCCAAAAACAACAGCGTACTAACCAACGCACCCATTCCCTTCGTCGCATCAGCAATCTGCTGTAACCGATAACGCTGCTGTGACGCATCGGCAGGCAACGTCAACAAGCCCACCTGGGCATTGCTCAATACTGCCGCTAGAGGCGTTCGCAACTCGTGGGAAGCATTCTCAGTAAATCGATGGAGCTGCTCATAGGCTCGACGAATGGGCTGCATGGCCAACCCTCCCAACAACCAACCCACCATACTAATCACACCCAGCGTCACCGTCACAGCCAGCGTCAAAATCAACCGCAAATCCCGCAGCTTAGCTTGCACTGCCGTCAGCGGAATCGCCGCCTGGATATAGCCAATCCGCATCTCGTTTTCGTAAACCGGAAGTGTCGCCTGCCTCAGCCAAAGAGAACCAGCATTATTCTGAGCAGGATCAAACTGATCAAAATCCGGCTGAGCTTCAACGGTGTGAAATCCGGCAGGGTGCTGGAGTCGGGGTGGAGCAGGCTCGCCGTAGAGTTGCACGATTTGTCCCGTTGCGTCATACCAGCGGATATAGATTAGCTCGGTTGTGAGGGGTAGGGCGCTACTCAATAGCGGCACATTGCCGAGGTTGATTTGAGCTTCATCCTGAATAACCTGTACCGTGACACTGGCTGCCATCACGCGCGTTTTTTTGTAGAGCAAGCGATCGACGGCCTCCAACTCATCCGAGGCCTCAAAGAGATAGACCACTACGGCAAAGGCAATCAAAATCCCGCCCATCGACAAGGTAAACCATTGAGCAAGATTGCGGCGGCTGCGACCAAACATGCGGCTATCGGGGTAGAGAGGTAAGGAGGCTCAAGAGCAAGTTCAAAATTCGCAGCTGAGTGCGGTTTGGGGCGGACTGAGGCGATACCCCATTCCGTAGACGGTTTCGATCCAGCTTTCAGCACTAATGCACTGCAACCGTTGCCGCAACCGCCGCATCAAGGCCGTAATGGCATTGCTCTCTGGCTCCGCCCCCCATTCCCAAAGCGCCTGTTCAATTTGGTCGCGAGTCAAAACCTGCTGAGGATGGCGGAGCAAATATTCTAATAGCTGAAACTCACGCGCCGGAAGCTGCACCACAGTACCCGCTCGCTCTACTGTCAAACTGGCCAGGTTGAGCTTGAGATCGGCAACACACAACGTATCCCCCTCCCATTTTCGGGGTCGTCGGCCCAAGGCCCGGACGCGAGCCAACAGTTCCATGATGTCGGCGGGCTTCACGATGTAGTCATCTGCACCTGCATCTAAGCCTGTGACTTTATCAACGATGGTATCTTTGGCCGTCAAAATCAGGACAGGTGCGCTTTTGCCCGCATTGCGATACTGACGACAAAGACTCAAGCCACTAATCTGAGGTAGCATCCAATCCAAGATCAACAGGTCATAGTCTTTTTGGAAAAGTAACCACTGGGCAGTATCTCCATCGCGAACAGCGTCAACCACATGTCCCACCTGCGTTAGTGCGGTGTGTAATGGCTCTAGTTGTGCTGGATCGTCTTCGACTAAAAGTATTCGCATGATGTCACCAACCTCTACCCCACGGCTGTGCCCGAGTGTGCCTTACTGTGCCCTACTTTTATAGGATAAGGAGTTAAGAATGTTACCTCGTCTCCCACCAGTAAGATCTCTTCAAGATCCCTGCAACCTTAAGATCTCCGTAACCTTTAAGATCTTGACACTTTAAGATATTGACATAGAGACTCAGAGATAGAGAGTAAACTATGGCTATTCCGCCCTCGCAGCTCAAATTTTGGCACCGACTGCCTAGCTGGCGATCGCTCGGAATCGAGCTGTGGTGGCCCCTACCTTTACTGGGCATCACCTTTTGGTTGGGGGGAGGATGGCTGACAAACTGGGTTTTGAGCCAACCCTACGGCACAATGGATCGACTCCAGGCCGACATTCAGCTCGGCGTTCAGACGGCGGGCAATGTGGTAGCCATCACTGCAGCCGTCAACCTTGCCGAAGGTCGAACCACTGTTCGCGTTAAAACCATTGATGCAACACTTCAAGACCAGGAAATGGCATGGCCTGTGACAGATCTCAACGAAATCGAAGCCTTGATCGCCAATGAGCTAGGCCTTTCTATTTCTGAAGTTAGGCAAGTAGCCCGATACCACATTCTCAATCAGTGAAAGTCAGTGAAAATGAATGTCAGGAGATCCTACCGCTGGACACTGCGTTGGAGTCGTTCGGCTTCTTCTACCACACGCTCAATGTCCTCAAAAGCAACATTCTTGACATAGTTAATTTTGATTTCTTCTAACATATCAATCAACAGGGTTTTCAGTTCTTGAACGTTTTGCTTTTTCTGCAGCTCAGTTTCAAATTCAGACCGAAACTTATCAATCAAGCGCGCTGTAAGTTCGGCCCCTTCCGGATCGTTCAAAGCCTTAGCTAGATTTGTATGCGTAGCCTGCGCTAGTTCTTTTGCTAGGCGGGTGGTGAGTTGTTGCGGTACATGTCCGATACCAGGCAGGTTTTGAAGTTGTCGATAGGCGGCTGACTGATTCAACGTTTTGGTAATGTTGTGATGAATTAAGTCTGTGAGTTCGGGTTGGATTTGCGGCATCACATCATGCACGCTGATATTGACCAGATGTGAAGCAATCAACTCTACTTCATTACGATTCTTGACTTGGATATAAGGGCGATCGCGCTCTGACTTAGAGAACAATTGCGTCACTGTGCCATCTCGAATTGAATTTTGCATCTGATCGATGACCTGCACCCCCACCGTCTCCATCAGCTCTCCAGCAAAGTTGATGGCAAAGTCATGGCTAAATTGGGCGCGTATCGGGTTGAGGTCAAGCAAGTCTGCCTGGTAAAGCCGCAGCGTGACAGGGATAATTCGTAGCCATCGCCAGAAGGGCAGCAGCAAAAACACATCATACCAACGACGTAAAATCGCCTCTACCCAATTGAGGTCGGGCCGTCGCTGACTAAGGTAAAAGGTGCGAGCCAAGATTTCTAGAGCAAAAAACAAAATAAAAGGTGCATCAATAATCCAAAAATAGTTGACAAATTGATTAAACTGATTCAGTTCTCGGTGATAATTGCTGGCCATCTGGGGCCGAATTTCATCGTTAAAAAAACTAATTTCCTGCTGCCATCCAGCCTGAGACAAATAAGCCGAACTCCAGAAAATATCAAAAGCATCGCGAGCAGAGACAACACCGACTCGCTGCCGTATTTGCTGCTTAATGTTTTCCAAAATTCTGCTGCGATCAGCGAGTGCAAACGGATCATCTTGAACCAGGCGATCGCTCAATTCTCGCATTTCCGACAGTCTAGCTTCTCCTTCAGGAGAAATCAGGCCTGTTTGAGCCACCTGCTCATCTAAAGCTCTGACCCGATTCAGATAGTTTTGCGTCTCAGGATGAGCCTCAATCCCCTTTACGGGATCGTACCAGACGGTTAACTCTGGGAAGTTTTGCAGATAGACATCCCGAGCAGGAATATAGGTAAGATCAAAAATCACTAAAACGAAATTAACTAAAGCAACTATGGCTGCTAGTTTCTCAAACCAATACTTGCGCTTCTTTAGTTTTTTTGGAGTCATACTTTTAGAGTTATATTATTAGTAATCTAGCAGGAACAGATTGATAGCGTAGAAGAATTTGCGCCATTTCGCATCTGAAATTGGGTTGAGAAATCATCATCCAGCTTTCAATCCGCCCCTGCCACTTCAAAGTTGGGCCAAGTAATAAAGCCCTCCACCTCACAGCCCAACTCCTCCAACCATTCCACCAGTTCGTGGTTGCTGTTGTGAAATAAAGTGTAGTCCAGCTCGTCTTGCACAAAGCTAATCTCACGAGCATCCCTCTCATTGCCCGACTGGACAACCTCAGTCCTAAGGTTGTTCTGATAACGGCGATCCAACCTCTCCAGCAGACGGGTGAGGTTTTCCGCAGTCACAGGAACTGCGTGCAACATTTTTGGCCAGTCGAGGCCAAGAGACTGCTGCAAAGACTCCAAATCTTCGTACCGACGCCTGCCTAGCGCTCCTGGCGTTGGCATCAGAAGAGCTTCTAGCCCTCTGAGCAGAGTTTGCTGTCTTAGGGCAAAATAGCGCCAATCGCCATAAGTATATTGGATCAGGGTGCCGTCTGGCTCTGGTAAAGCCAGCCGAGAGTGATAACCGTAGTCAGCCACATACACATTGACTGGGTTCGTCGGAGCCGCAGGCGGAAAAATTATTGTTGGCGCACGGATGAGACTGAACCCAATCCAAATCAGCAGCAGCACAAAGACTAGAAGCACCTTGCAGCGAACCAAATTCGCAGTCCTTCTAATACGGCGGCTGATTCGGGCGCGAGTGGGCATTGTTTTTCTATTCGAGCTAATGCAATCCGGCCTGCAAACCAGATGCGGGATGGGGGCTATCTGTTTCTTGCATTGCAGGTATCTTCAGCGTCGATGACAAATGTGATGCAAAAATGACAGCTTGAGCTTGCAAGACATTCAATCCACTTGGTTCGCCACAATTTCAGTCTTTTTGTCTAATTGAAACCGAAAGATGGAAAGTATTGATAACATTAATAAAGCTTTCCAACAGTGTTCAGCAGCCCAACACTGTGCTGCAACACTGTGCTGCGCGAAATAGACTCAAGTTCAAGACTCAAGTTCAGGACTCAGGCTCAAGACTCAAGTTCATCACCACTAACCCTTCCTATGACCGTTGCTCCGTTAAGCTGGCCAGAACTAGAAGCCCTCGTAGACTTTCAGGTCGATCCCATTCATGGCCCCACCAATGCTCAAGCGTGCTTGCGCTTGTTTGGCCAGAGCGAATCTGATGTGCGTGTGACGCTATATCGCGATCATCATGCTTGGTGCCCCTACTGTCAGAAGGTCTGGCTGTGGCTGGAGGAAAAGCAAATCCCCTACCGCATCGAAAAAGTAACCATGTTCTGCTACGGCAAGAAAGAGAATTGGTACAAACGCAAGGTGCCATCGGGGATGCTCCCTGCCATAGAGCTAGACGGTCGCGTGATTACAGAAAGCGACGACATCTTGCTCGCCCTAGAACAGGTCTTTGGTCCCCTGGTGTTTGGGATGCAAGACCCGAAAGTGCTTCCGCTCCGGCAACTAGAGCGGCTACTATTTAGGGCTTGGTGTTCCTGGCTTTGTTACCCAGCGGGGTCATCTCGCCAAGAGCAGCGCAATCGAGAGCAATTTCAAGACATCGTAGCTAAGGTTGAAGAGGCTCTGGGCAGCACCTCCGGCCCTTACTTTCTGGAGGAATTTAGCACTGCTGATGTCATTTTCACGCCCTATGTCGAGCGTATGAATGCCAGCCTTTACTATTACAAGGGTTATTCTCTACGTGAGGAAAACCCTCGCCTAGCAGACTGGTTTACCGCGATGGAAAGTCGCTCAACCTATCGGGGCACTCAGAGCGATTTTCACACTCATGCCCATGATTTGCCGCCCCAGATGGGAGGCTGCTGGGAAAACGGTGAGCCTCAAATGGTGCTCAATAAGGGAAAGGTCGATCAGGGGCCGTGGTTTGGGTTGCCCGATGCCACCTATCCAGAACCCGAGACTTCCTGTGTAGAAGCGTTGCATCGCGTGATCAAGCACCGCGCCAATATTGTGCGAGTCAACCCTGCGGATAACGCCTTGTTTGATCAAGCCCTACGCTGTGCCCTCACGACAATGATGATGGGTGAAGTCTGTACGCCGCCACCTGAATCTGATGTTGCTCTACGCTATTTGCGCGATCGCATTAGTGTGCCCCGCGATATGTCAATCTATGCGGCTAAGCAATTGAGGTCGGCTTTAGAGAAAACGGCTGCTTTGGTGGGCGATCGCCCCGGCGCTCCCATTCCTATCAACCATCGGCGAGATCAAGACCCCGCTAACTTTGCCAAAATTAGCCACGATTAAAGCAACTATGCTCAATAAGCAACTATGCCCAATCAGCACTCACGCCCAATGATGAGCATCCCATAACGGAGCGCCCCAGTTTCTGAGAGAGACTGGGGCGCTACAGGCTAAAGCAGTTTAGTCTTTGGGAAAACTAGCGATCGACAGAACCCATAATCACATCGATGCTGCCGAGAATAGCCATAATGTCTGCCACCTTCACCCCTGTCAAAAGGTGGGGAAGAATTTGCAGGTTATTGAAGTCGGCAGGGCGAATCTTCCAACGCCACGGGAAGACATTGTTGTCGCCAATAATGTAGATTCCCAACTCTCCCTTGCCGCTCTCTAAGCGAACGTAATGCTCTCCTTCGGGGATTTTGAAGGTCGGGGCAATTTTCTTGCCAATAAACTGGTAATCAAAACTGTTCCATTCTGACTTTGGACCGCCAGCCATCCGTTGGGCTTCCAGATTTTCGTAAGGGCCTCCAGGCAAGCCTTTCAGCGCCTGACGGACAATCTTGACAGATTCGCGCATTTCTTTGATTCGCACGACATACCGAGCCATGCAATCTCCGGCGGTTTCCCACTGCACGTCCCAGTCAAAATCGTCGTAGCACTCATAGTGATCTACTTTCCGCAGATCCCACTTGACGCCAGAGGCGCGCAGCATTGGGCCAGACAGCCCCCAGTTGATAGCTTGGTCGCGGGTAACAACACCAATTCCTTCGATTCGACGCCGGAAGATGGGATTGTTGGTGATCAGCCGCTCGTACTCGTCTACTTTGGGCAGGAAGTAATCGCAGAAGTCCTCGCATTTATCCACCCAACCGTAGGGTAAATCTGCGGCCACCCCACCAATGCGGAAATAGTTGTTGTTGACCATGCGGTACCCTGAGGCCGCTTCCCACAGGTCATAAATCATCTCCCGTTCGCGGAAGATATAGAAGAAAGGCGTTTGGGCTCCAACATCTGCCATGAAGGGGCCTAACCAGAGGAGGTGATTGGCAATCCGGTTGAGCTCCAGCATGATCACGCGGATGTACTGGGCGCGACGCGGAACCTCAATGTTGGCTAGCTTTTCAGGTGCATTGACGGTAACGGCTTCATTGAACATCCCTGCCGCGTAGTCCCAGCGGCTCACGTAGGGAACGTACATGACGTTGGTACGGTTTTCGGCAATCTTTTCCATGCCGCGATGCAGGTAGCCAATTACAGGCTCACAGTCAACAACATCTTCACCGTCCAGGGTGACAATCAACCGCAACACCCCGTGCATCGAGGGATGGTGAGGCCCCATGTTGATCACCATGGGTTCGGTTTTGGTCTCAAGCCTCGTCATAGATGAGCGATCTCCCGATTACGAAGGTTCTGGCAACTGGGCCGATCAGCGTTGGAAGGAAGGCTCTTACGTCTAGACGCCGCGATCGCCCGTTCCCCAAACTTCAGACACTTTAACAGATCGGCACCCAAAGTCTTCTGGACTTTACTGTTTACTCTTCTTAATTATAGGGACAGACGGCTTCATCTGCGGATCGCGACTCATTTAGATCAGTCAAATAGATCAGTCAAAATTTGCTCAGCCAAGATTTGCTCGGCCAAGATTTGCTCAGCCAAGATCTGTAAGGAAACGGTGGCAGGCGATCGCCCTCGATGAATCAGGCGGTCTATCGGAGATCCAAAAACGTTTTGATGCTGTAGATTGCAGCCTGCACACTGCGAAGATCGGTATATTCCCGATTTGCAGGCAAGCGCTCCTGAGACTTCAAGATCAGGACAATTCGGTGGACCTTGCCCGATCGCTCCCGTCGGTCCTCTATCTCAACTTGGCTAATCTGGTCGAGCGGACGCTCAATCACCTGGAGGCCCCGCAGCCCTCGGCGTTCGATCACAACTTTGTGAATGGCTTTATAAAAGGTGCAGGTTGTAACTGGGCTAGTCGCCCAAAAGATCCCCATTCCCCCAATGCCGAGACCCGCCACACCCAGCAGTAGCAAAAAATCGTAGGCAGCTTGATGCACCGCCAACGAGCGTTGACGAGAGGCAAGAAAGGTTTGAATGTGTTGAGCGATGGCTTGATTGCTACGATAGCTTCCCGACCCCTGAGACATTAGGGACACATGAACCGTCGGTGTGGAGACAACCACCGTATAGCTGCGGCTACCTCGACTGCCCTGATGGGTGACAACCTGTGCGGCGTAGGGGTCGAAGAGCCTCAAGGTTTGGGCTGTGCCCACGAGGGTCGTGCGCCGCAGAGTACAGTTGATTGGGGTGAGATTGGGGGTGGGGCGATCGCAGTTTAGACGAGCCGAAGCAGTCGCAAATAAGGTCGAGTAGCCAAAGGTGACAAATCCCATCAAGCCCACCAACACGCCGACATACCAGTTGCGAATCGGACGATGCTTTAACTTCAACCGCGTAGGGCTTAGCTCTAAAATCTTCATAATCTACACCTACATCAAGTGCCACTTCTGATTAGAGAATGCCCACTTCAGCTTGGCGGTGTATGCGATCGGAGGGTTCAGATAGAAAAGGTTTTATTTCGGAACCCCTTCACATAAAGAATTCATTCGTTTCACAACTTAATGATCATCACTTACTTTTTAATATAAGCTTAAGTTAATAGAAACAAAAGCAAAACTAATCAGTCTTTATTGCCTGCGTCCACTTTTTTATACCAAAGGAAATTCAAAATGTCTGTTGATATTCGTTACGACCACCAAGTTCTTCCAGAAACTCGCAATCACAAGGGTGCTTTTGTTCAAGAAGCAAACTATAAGCTGATGGGAATTGATAATTCTGGTTGGGCGTTGATTTGTGTAGATAACACCAGCTGTCACTATGTCGATCCTGAAAATATTCGCAAAGTTTCTGGCTAGGCGATCGCTAGGATACAGTCTTAAAGTCCAGCAGCAGAGTACCTTATTAAAGGAAAGCTAATGATCCCTCTTACTGCTAGTTCAGTTAGAGGGTTCTTGCTATCGCATCCAAAAATGATCTAGATTTCCGATCTAAACTTCCAAAGATGCAAACAATAGGGTTTTTAAAATCATGCAAAATATCAAAAGCTCATATTCTGTTTACCTCTCAAATTTAGCAGTTGAGCTGCGCTCCAGTCAGGATCACAACTTTGGTGAAGCACGCTTTATTTGTAGTCAAATCAACTACCGGAATCTCTTAGAATTTGCAGTCAATCTAGCAAAGCACAAGAAGATTCCCTTCTCTAATTATGTTCAGCCTGAACAACACACCTAGTCCTCTCAATTTTTAGCTTTGCCCAAACTTTTGCCATGCCCAAACGTTTACTGGGCTCAGACTATAGCTTCAGATTATAGCTATAGAGAGATGAAGACCTTCTGTCTAGTTTGACAGGATGACCTGGGAGTTAGAAAACTAGCGATGCTAGTCTATTGCTCCGATGGAAATTCAGTCAGGAGGTCTAGCCATGCAGCAAGTCCAGTGGTGGCAAAATGCTGTAATTTACCAGCTAAATCCCTGGAGCTTTCTCGATACAGATGGGGATGGGGCAGGAGATCTAAACGGCATCACCGCCAAGCTCGACTACATCGCTGCTTTGGGCGTTGACATGATTTGGCTGTGCCCCATTTTTGAATCCGCAATGGATGATTTGGGCTATGACATTACCGACATGCGGGCGATCGATCCGATGTTTGGCAGGATGGAGGACTTTGAACAACTCCTAGCACTCGCCCATGCTAGAGGCTTGAAGGTAATGATTGATCAGGTGTGGAACCATACCTCCGATCAGCATCCCTGGTTTAAAGAAAGCCGCAGCAGTCGAGACAACGCCAAGGCTGATTGGTACGTTTGGGCAGATAGCAAAGAAGATGGGTCGCCTCCCAATAATTGGCTCTCTGCCTTTATGGGCGAAAGTGCATGGCAGTGGGATGGGCAGCGCCAACAGTTTTATTTCTACAATTTCTTGAACAGTCAGCCTGACCTCAATTGGCACCATCCAGATGTGGTGAGTGCAATTCTTGAACGGGCAAAATTTTGGCTGGATCTTGGTATAGATGGGCTCCGCATTGATGCACCCAACTTTTTTCTGCACGATCCTCAACTGCGCGACAATCCCCCTCGGCCCGACGACGCCTCACTACCAGATGGGATTGCAGCCGACAATCCTATGGTGAAGCAGTTGTTTAAGTACAACTTCTGCCGTCCCGAAATCTTAGAAGCGATCAAGCCAATTCGACAGTTAGTCGATCAATACCCAGGTGTCGTTACGCTTGGTGAAGTCACGCTCTGCGAAGATTCAATTGCGCTTTCTGCGGAATATGTGGCGACCTCCGAACGGTTCCACATGGCTTACAACAGTGCGCTACTGGTGAATAAACCGTTTAGCGCCAAACTGATGCAGGAAACCCTGGGTCGTGTCAAAGCGCATTTTCCTGAAGGCGGCAATTGCTGGATGGTAGGCAACCACGACTATGGCAGGCTTCGCTCCCGTTGGACGGGCAAGGATGTCAACGGCAATCCCTACCCAGATGAGTTTTATCGGGTCGCTGTAGCTCTGCTGGTGTCGCTGCCAGGGGCTCTCTGTCTCTATCAGGGAGATGAGCTAGGTTTGACTGAGGCTGCCATTCCCGAAGATATTCCCGCTGAGCAAATCAAAGATCCGTTTGGCAAGGCACTTTATCCCGACGTTCCAGGCCGAGATGGCTCGCGCACACCTATGCCCTGGAAAAGTGATGTCCCCAATGCTGGATTTACTGCGGCGGATGAGCCTTGGCTCCCGATTCCAAAGAAACATTACTCCCAGGCCATCGATATTCAAAGCTGGAATGCCGATTCTCTGCTCAACAAGTGGCGACGAATGCTGCACTGGCGCAAGCAGCAGCCCGCTCTTCTGTGCGGAGGTTGCGACATTTTAGAAACCCAGGAGCCAATTTTCGGTTTTATTCGCCAGACCGAACAGCAGCGATTGATTTGCCTCTTTAACTTGAGTGATACCCCGGCTCACTATGATCTCTCTAGTCATGGCAAATGTGATTTGGTTCCAGGCTCGGGTTTCTGCTGCGATCGCCAAGAAAACCAACTCAAGATCCCACCTTATAGCGCTTTCTTTGGAAACTTAGATGTGGCGATCGCCCAATAGCACCTTTGTTTATCACAAAGTCACCACATTGACAGGTGAGCCTGTTAGCGCCATAGCGTTGCAGCTAGTTATCTCAGAAGGGTTGATCACTGAGCAGTAATCGTTCATTGTGGGATAGGAAAGTCATTCCCAAATAGTTGGTCCCAAATAGTTAGTGAAATCAGTGCAGTCAATCAGCCGTGTTTTAATCGTGGGAGGAACTCACGGTAATGAGTTGATTGGGGTCTATTTGATTCAAAAGCTGGAGCGACATCCTCAATCGATTCAGCGCTCTAGCTTTGAGACAATGACACTGTGGGCCAATCCTCAAGCTTTTGCGGCCAATTGTCGCTATGTTGACCTTGACCTGAATCGCTGTTTTCGCCGTTCCGACCTGCAAAACTTGTCCCGATTGGGCTATGAAGACTTGCGAGCTAGAGAAATCGACCGGAGATTTGGTCTGGGGGGTGAAACTCCGGTCGATGTGATTGTAGATCTGCACAGCACAACGGCCAACATGGGATTGACCATCATTACGGATGAGCATCCTTTTAATTTACGGTTAGCGGCTTATATCAATTTGATGCAGCCCTCTGTGCGGATTTATGTCTCTACTCTGCCTCAATCGGAGCGAAGTAGCTTGCGTTCGATTTGTGCATTGGGCTGCACCATTGAAGTGGGTCCTGTGGCTCAGGGCACGTTGCAGGCTGACTTGTTTCAAAAGACAGAGGGATTAATTCAAGTAATTTTAGATTATCTGGAGCTGTACAATTGCCAGACAGTTCCAGGTTTTGAAGAGCCACTGACGGTTTATCAACACATTGACACGATTGATTATCCTCGGGGCGATCGCAACAATCTTCAAGCCATGATTCACCCCCAGTTGCAGTTTCGCGACTATGAGCCGCTGCAGCCGGGGGAGCTAATGTTTTTAACATTTGAGGGAGAGGCGATCGCCTATGAAGGCCCCTCCACTGTCTATCCTGTTTTCATCAACGAAGCGGCTTACTACGAAAAAGGGATCGCCTTCGCCATTACAGCCCGACATCAAGTCAACATCTTAGGATGAGTGTTGATTGGGCAGGGTTTCGGGTTTGACGGTGAGCGCTACCGTGCGATCGCCTCGCGCCACATTCATCTCTACCTTGCCACCCACTCCAGCCTCATTGATAATGCGTTGAATTTCAGGTGCTTCATGAATCGGTTGACCATTGATAGCTTGGATGACATCACCCGAACGCAATCCTGCTTTGGCAGCGGGTGCGCCTCTCGCGACATCAAGCACTAAAATGCCTTCTTCTTGCTCAACCCGAATGTTGGTATTGGGCGATTGATTGATTTGCTGTGCGATTGTAGGATTGAGTGCCACCATTTGCACCCCAATGTAGGGATGTTCTACTTTCCCTTCTGCAATGAGCTGTTCTGCGATCGCCTCTGCTGTATTGATGGGAATCGCAAAGCCCAATCCTTGAGCACCGCCAATGATCGCTGTATTGACACCAATCACCTCCCCTTTGGAGTTCAGCAACGGGCCACCAGAGTTGCCTGGGTTAATGGCTGCATCAGTTTGCAAGAAGCCCACTTGCTTGTCAGGCACACCAATCGCCATACTCGATCGCTCCGTACCACTAATCACACCAACGGTGACAGTTTCTTGCAGACCCAAAGGATTGCCGATGGCGATCGCCCACTGCCCCTGACGCACCTTATCCGAATTACCCACAGTGACAACGGGTAAGTTCTCCGCTTGGACTTGAATGACGGCCACATCCGTGACCGGATCCGCCCCCAACACTTCTCCTTCCAAAATTCGCCCATCTTGTAGGGTTACTGTGACCCGATCCGCCTGACTGACCACATGAGCATTCGTGAGAATGAGGCCATCTGAGTTGATTACAAATCCTGAGCCCAGACCCTGGAGAACGCGCCCTGGGGAGGCTCCCATTGGCCCACCCGCAAAAGGACGAAAAATGTCAGGAATATTTCCCCCCAGATTACGAGAGACATTCACCTGCACAACAGCTTCCTCAGACCGTTCGACCGCACGGGTAATAAAGCTGGTTTCTGGGTCCGAGTCTTCCTCCAGCTCTGAGACAGAGCCATCAATTGCAGCTAAGTTGCCTTTAGTAAAATGAGTGCTTGGAGCGGCTTGAGCGACAGATCCACCTCCTATCCACCCACCCAGAAAAAGGCTTGCTACCATTGCAAGTGCAATTTTCAAGAACTGGTGCCACCCAAAGATGAGTCCTCCTAAAGATTTCCCACCCTTCAAATTTTCCCAATCAGGAGGATTTGGGGAGTAAGAAGGTGCCTGCATCTCTTCAAGCGGTTTGGGAACCAGAAAAATTTGGTCGGAGCGATCGCAATCTATCATCTTCATCCCTAAATAATTTGATCCTGCCCTTATTCAGTCCGAGCCGTGGAGGCTGAAGACTTTTGGGTATAGACGGGATAGCGGAAAATTGCCGCTGTAACACCCTGTTCTGGAACCTGTTCAGAATCGACAGCATAGACGGTTCCATTTCGCAGCAGGGTGTAAACCGCCGCAAAATCAAGCAAATCGTGGTCTTGTAAGTCAGACTGATTTTCGTCGTACATTTCTAGCTTGCGATCGTCCGGATCAAAGCGGCCCCACTGCTGTTGACCAACGGCCACAAACAATGTCTCGATTTGGCCATCATAGGCAGCAGGTACAATTTGCTGTAGGTTGGTCGTCGCCTGCCCCGTACCCAGTAGCTCATGGTAGCGATCCAGGGCTTCTTGCTGCGATCGCTGAAAGCGAGGCTGCACAATTTCCCAGGCTTGACGATGCAGATCTTCGGGCTTTGCTTCGTCTGGATTGCCAGTGATGCCTTCTTCAACAAGATTGGAATAAGAACTGGCTTGACGGTAAATAGGATGCAAGTACTCTACCCCTGCTAACACCATCGGCACGTCTTGATCGCGCAGTAACTCTTTCAGTCCCTGACTAACCTGACTGAAGAATCGTAGAATCTGATTTTCTTCATCTTCATCAACGCCTCGGCCATGAATAGGGCCAGGATCTGAGCCAGGAGCGCCTGCTGATGCGCCAACATGGGTTGAACGGAACTGAGTTTGGTTTTCCGTGTCGTCGTACCGGAGGGCTTCTTCTAGACTCTTGGGCATGTCTTCAAGCCCATCGAGATCAATTTCATCAACTTGGTGCTGGGTACATTGCAGCAGTCTGATCTGATTTTGGCTGAGCGCCAAGATGTAAAATCGTCCATCTCCGGTCAGCAGCGGCATCAAGGGCTTGAGATGGAAGCGATCGCCCGCGACCACAAACTCCTCAAACTCCACTGGCAAGCGGTAGTAACAAAACATGCCGGGTGCCATAAATACCGCTAGGCCACAGTTTTGAAACCGCCAAAATCGCTCATTATCAAGCAAATCATGAGCAGGCTTCATCATGCGTTGCATTTGCCCTGCCTGCATTCCTCCTTCAGCCAACTGCTCTTCAGCGTTTCGAATCAAATTCTTGAAGCGAGTTGGGTCTTGCCGTACCTGAGGCCCCGCTTTATGGGTAGGCATGTACAACGACACGCAAGGCTGTTCTGTAGCCTCTACCAAATTTTCTAGTTCAATTTTAGATAATAAAGTCATGGAATAAACTCCCAATTCAAACAATGTGCGGTAGCTAGGGTGAAGCGCTTATGGACCTACCGGAGCGTTGTAGCCTTGGATATTTTCGGGCTCAAACTGACGCAAAACCTGCGTGGCTTGTCGTACCAATGCGTCAGTCCCTTTAGCAATAATCAAATACTTGCCTGCATTCAAACGATTGCGATAGGCCAAGGCATCACCACTACCGACAGTCCAGCCCACAGCACCGCCGACAAACAGGGCACCTAGCGCTCCTGATGCGGCTCCCAACAGCCCACCCAGGATATGATTGGCGATCGCCCCGATGCCGCCCAAGATCTCAATGCCGCTGAGCAGATTAAAGGCATATCCTGCCAAAAAGCCAAACGGAATCAGCCAATAGCTGAGCCCACTAGACTGCTTACGCGCCTCTTGGTTCGGTTCAATTAACCCAAACTCATCAGCACTCTGATAGCCTGCCCCTAAAATCGAGATCTGATCCATTGGCAAGTCTGCATCCTCCAAGGCCGTATAAGCGGCTTCTACTTGAATGCGACTTGGTAATACTGCAACAAGATAATTCATAACATCAGCCAAACTGCACTCAAGCAGCTTTGTCCTCTAGTCTGCGTTTACCTCGATGCTAAAAACCTGAGCGCCCAATAGCCTCTGTCATCGGGCCATGCTCTCTCTGACTCTGTTACACATTAAGGTAGATTTCTAGTCTGGGGTCTGGTCTGGACCGTGGAGGTCAAACCTTTACAGAGAGAGGCATTTGCTGTTCAGACTGCCAAACCTCCCAATAGCGGCCAATTCGCTTAGCCAGAGCCTTGGGTGACTCTGCGTAGAGGCGTTTACCAAGTTGCTGAGCTGCGAATTGCAACTGAGTCTGACGGCGATCGAGCAATGCAATCAGGGTATCAATCTCTTCCAACTGGCCTTTCAGCCGCTCTGGCTGACTCAGCAAGAACTGACGAAGCACTGCCAGATCATGATCGTCTCCCAAATAATCTGCTAATTGATGGGTTTGATCTGCCCACTCACCCATCAATTCTGGCCAAAGGGGTCGGAGCAGACAGGAGTGATACCACAAATCTTTTACGCGCTTGCGCCATTCGTGCAAATGCTCTGGGGTAGGATGGGCGATCGCCTTCGTCATGGCTTTCGTGCCCAGCTCATAGCCCTCCACAAAGTTACCTTCTAGGGCAGACCAATCGTTGTTGGAAATCTGCCAATCTGCAATGCGCTCATGGGCTTCCTGCAAGATGGGAAGAACTTGGGCGATCGCATCCCCTTCCGTCATCACATATTGGGCCGTCGATTGATAGTAGCTATCAAGGGCTGAACGAACGTTTGAAAACGCATCATCAGCCACCGTATCAGAAAAGTGCTTAATCAGGCTATCTAACGTCTCAAGGCGCACCTGAGCATCCCGCACTTCCGATAGATGGCGACCCGCATCCCGATAGCAGCTATTTTCTTGCTTATAGACCTTCTTGCCTAATTCATCTTGCACCAAGCGCAACACCGACCGAATTTTCTTGAAGCGCTTGCGAGCATCATGAACGGCTTCACCTCGGCTTTCAGGCGTCTGGTTGCTAAGCTGCACGATTGCCTTTTCCAATTGCTCAAGCACAATCCGCTTGATGTTGGTTTCTACAGATTCTTTTGCTTTTAGTTGATAAGCCATTGTTATGAACCGCGATTGCGATAGTCTTCTGAGGATTGCGGATCCATTTCCCACCGGCTGTCGTCTCGGCGTTCCAGCGTATCCCGGACTTGAATGGGCTTGCGATCAGGGTGCTCAACGCCAACCGAAGCCGCAATATTATCTACAATGTCCTGATCGGGAGTGGGGGTGGTGCCACCGACGGCTTCTTCTCCCACCAGCTTGGCCTGCGCTTGATTGGCATCAATATCACCCCCCGTCGTAGCACTGCCGCTCGCCATGCGGTCAGTTCTGCCGTGGGTATCTCCCCCCAGGCAGGTTGAATCGTCTAACCCCTGAAACCCTGCTTCAGGAGATATTTCATTTGGATCTAAAAGTTGCGGATTATCGAAGCCTGCAGATGCTAAATCTTCTGTTAGGTCTTCTTTCAGGTCTTCTGTTAAATCTTCTATTAATTTCTTCTCGGAGTTGGGTGGGCGCACTTCGTCAGGCATAACGCTTGTCTCTCACTAATACGGTCTTGTTGAGGCAGGGAAGCTCAACAGGTGCACGTAGATCTTCCCCGCCTATCTGTCACCGTATCGTTTCCTCTCCTCAACCGTCATCTCCCCTATGGAGGGAAGCAAAGCCAGTTGAGTTATTGCCACGCCAACGAAGCAACAGCATCGGTTTATCGGCCCGCTGGGCCAGTTGCGGTCTCGTGAAGGCGATCGCTCCTGAGACAAACCGACGCTATCTATTAGCCCACCAAGCCAGATCGTAGAGCCCGAACAGCGGCCTGAGTCCGGTCATCAGCACAGAGCTTATTGAGAATGTTGCGAACGTGGGTCTTGACCGTTCCCACCGTGATGTAGAGTTTGTCGGCGATCGCCGCGTTGCTACATCCCGCCACAATCAGCTCCAAAACTTCTAGCTCCCGCTCCGTCAGAGGATAGGTTTCTAGAATCTGGCCATACTCAGGCTCAGCCGCATTGATCATCACGGTAGCCTTAGCTTCAACGGGTTGAGGTTGAGACTCACGGGCCTGCCGCAGCACCACGCGGGCGATCGCCGGATCAATCCAGCTATGACCATCATTCGTCACCTGCAGCGCCTCAACGAGTTGCTCCAAGCTGACATCCTTCATGCAGTAAGAATCAGCACCTGCAGCAAAGGCCGCCAATACAATATCCTCCGAATCGTTGAGGGTAAGAATCAGCACTTTGGTATGAGCATTCTCTGACTCTTGCTGGAATCCTTTGAACTGACGGGTCAGCTCAATCCCATCCATATCGGGTAAGCCAATATCAATAATTGCGACATCGGGGTGGGAGGACTTCAAGAGTTGGAGACCGGATGTTGCGTTGGGAGCCTCCCCAATCACTTTTATGCCAGACTGCTGCTGTAGTGCTGTCCGCATCCCAACGCGGGTTAGATCATGATCCTCAATTAGGACGACTTGAATTTCACTCATGATTCAGTGCTTCTGTAACTTTTTGACGATGGCAAATTGAGAGAGGTAGCTGACAATGAGGACAGCTTAGGTTCACTATACCGAGAAGAATCGGTTGATGTGCTAAAGACTGGAAACGTTACTTCCTATAGGAGTAGAGGACCACGTTTTGGCACACTTCGACATCTAGCCTAAGTCTGAAATTTTGCTACTCCTATCCTCTTAGTGTAGGGCCTAGCTGATCTGCTGTTGAGGCGATTTGCTGCCTGAAGTAACTGCTTGCTATGAATTTCGCATCCGACCAACACCCATCTTATCCTTCGGCCCATTCCGACGCCGAGGCACTTCAACAAGAGTTGGGGCAGTTAAGGTTGCGCTTAAAGCATTATGAACTGCGGCAGCAGAAGTTTCTGGATATCTTGCCTCAAGCTTTTTGGATCATGAATGCTGATGGTATCTTAACAGCTGTCAGCCAAACTTGCTGCGAGATGGTGGGCATGTCTGCCGCTCAAGCGATCGGGCAAGACATTTTTGCCCTAACGTCAATCTTGATTCCCTCGGAAGATGGCGATCGCTTTCGCACCTGTTGGCAACAGGCTCAGGAAAGGCGGCAGCCTCTCAGTTTTAGCGGTCTGCACACCTCCATGCAACTCAAACTTTTGCCAATCGGGCAGGAAGAGGAGCAGGTGCAGGAATGGATGGGGGTTTACAGCCGTAGCGAGATCTCCAGCCCATCTTCATCAGCGCAGCCTCAACCCTTAGAAAGTCACACTTTAGAAAATCCCGCTTCAAAAAGTCATACATTAGAAATTCCCGCTTTAGAAAGTCATAGCTTAGAGACTCCCGCTTCAGATCACGCTTTACAACCTGAAGCCCAGAGGACGCCCCTCAGCGCCAAACCTTATATTCATTGGGTAGATACAGATCACTATGCCGAAGCCGTCCGTCACGCCGAGCAGGGAAATCCGCGTCCGATTTCTTCCTTAATGTGGGACGACACCCCCGTCTCTCAGGCATTTCAGCGACTTAGGCATTCTCTCGATCGCCCCCTGACCGACCTGCCCGCGCTGTTGCAGGCCATGCTAGATATCGTTTGTGAAGCGATCCCAAATGCCCAATTTGGCCTGATCGTGCTCAAAAATCCAAAAACTCAACTCCTAGAACTCACCACAACGACCGGGGTGGGCCACGATCGCTTGCAAACCGACCGTCCTTTTCAAGCAGGGCGAGGGCTATTGGGGCAGGTGTTTTTGAGTGAGTCGGCTCAGATTATTCAAGGCAACCCTCACAATGTCGAACTGTTGGGAGAGGTGCCAGCCGCACTGGCGGCGGTGGGGGTGGGAGCAGCGGCGACGGGCAAACTGGGGGTGATCGCGGTTGGTAATTGGGAGGATGTAGAGGCTTTTGACGCGAGTGACTGCCAGCTTCTAGAAGCCTTTGGAGAACGGGCGGCGATCGCCATCTACAATGCTCAGCTCATCGACACTCTAGAACGCAACGAAGAGAGATTGGCCTTTCAAAACGCCTTGCTGGCCCAACAAAATTGGGAACTTGCCCAAAAAACGCAGAAGATTCAGCACCAAAATCTACAGCTTCAAGAAGCCGCTGACCTGAAGTCGAAATTTTTAGCAATTGTTTCTCACGAATTGCGGACCCCGATGAATGCCATTATCGGGTTTTCGCAGCTACTGTTGCGTCAGCGCAGCGGCAAACTCAACCGCTTACAGGCCAATATGCTGCAGCGAATTTCTGATAATGGCAAGCACCTCCTCGTGTTGATCGAGGATATTTTAGATCTCTCTAATTTGGAGACGGGATATCTAGAACTCAGGTCTGAAGAGTTTAACTTGGTTTATCTGATCGTCACGACTCTGGAAGAACTGCGAGCGCTAGCCGAAGAAAAAGGACTGACGGTAGAAATTCAAACGAACCTGTGCAATCCCTATGTGAGGCACGACAAAGCTCGGCTGAAGCAGGTCATTGCCAATCTGGTTTCAAACGCGATTAAATTTACCGAATCGGGTTCGATTCTAGTCAAGCTGCAAGAGCTGCCTCAAGATCGGATTCAACTGGTGGTCCAAGATACCGGAATCGGCATTGAGCAGACCGAGCTTCAGCACATTTTTGAGGAGTTTCGTCAGGTCGATCAGACGGCTTCCCGTCGCTATTCGGGGATTGGGCTGGGGCTGGCGATCGCCAATTGGTTAGTACGCCTGATGAAAGGCAAAATTGAGGTGGAAAGCGAACTGGGCTGGGGATCGATTTTTCGGATCGAGTTGCCTAGGAAACTCCCTAGGGCGATCGCCCCTTCTTGACCCCGTCTAAAGTCGTTCTGCAAATCGTAATTTGGCTGAGCGCGATCGCCCGTTGCGCTCAATTTCCGCATCGGTGGGAATGATCGGCTTCTTGGTCAAGACTTTTAGCTCTGGTAGTTCACGGAGCGTATGCTTGACAATCCGATCTTCCAGGCTATGAAAACTAATGACCCCAATCCGGCCACCCGGCTTGAGCCACTGGGGAGCCTGATGCAAAAACTTTTCTAAGACTTCCAGTTCTTGATTGACGGCAATTCGCAAGGCTTGAAACACTCGCGTCGCCGGATGAATGCGGCCATGACGATATTTGGCAGGCACAGAAGCGGCGATCGCCCCTGCCAGTTCAGTTGTGGTTTGAAACGGACGCTTTTCAACGATGCGGCGCGCAATCCGCCGAGACAACCGCTCTTCGCCGTAGGTGTAGAAGATATTGGCGAGTTCGGTTTCGTCCCAGTAGTTGATGATGTCAGCGGCAGTTAGGTCTTGATGCTGATTCATCCGCATATCCAGAGGCGCAGCATGGCGGAAGCTAAAGCCACGCTCTGCAATGTCAAACTGGGCCGAGCTTACCCCCAAGTCAGCAATAATCCCATCAAAGCGCACTGAACCTGGATCGTACTTGACGAAGTTGCGGTGATGAAACTGGACGCGATCGCCATACTCAGCCAATTTTTCCTGAGCCGCTGCCAAAGCCTGCCTATCCTGATCGAGTGCCGTCAGCCTCACATCCGCAGCCGCTGCCAAGATCAGCTGGCTATGTCCACCACCGCCAACCGTGACATCTAGATAATGCCCGCCCGCCCGGATCACCAACCCCTCAATGACTTCTTCAGCCAAAACAGGAACGTGAACGAAGGCAGATGATTCAGAATCAGAATCGGAAGCAACACTAGAATCTACGCTGGAGTGAGCGAGATCTAAAGACTCAGATAAAGGCTCAGGCACAGGAAAAGGCACGGGCAAAAAAAATAACAGACTGTCTACCAGCCTAACTCACTCCTTCCGCAACCCTTCAACAACTATTTAGGGACTAAGTAGGTGGACATAAATAAATGGTGCTGTAGGGTGCTGTTAGTAGCCGTAACGCACCATTTCCCTTTGATGCGTTACGCTGGCGCTTTTCTGGTATGCCGGAACGGCTTTACACATCCTACAAATAATTAAGCTCATCTACTTATTTATTGACTGTTGTTAGTAACTATTGTCAATAACTATCGTCACCACCGACCGTCACGATCGCTAAAAGAGTGTTGGCTTGTGTGAGGCGATCGCTAATTGCCTGCCGCCATTTCAGACTAATCTGAGGGTCGGCTAATATTTCCTGCGCCATCTGTCGATAAGATGCACTTTTGGCAATATCTTCTTGCTCAAGCAAGTTGAGATTTTCGTAGACAGTTTGAGGAGAAATTAGTGTCATAATCTTTATCCTGATATTTTCTGTCTGGCAACTTTCTGTCCGGAAACTTTCTATCCGGCAAATTTCTGTCCGGCAACATTTGCCCTATTGTCCGGTAAGTCTGCTGCAATCGTAGCGCTTGAGCAACGAAGTGATACAGGGCTGCATATATTGTGTTAGTTCTTCACAGTAGTATAAGAAATACATAAATCGGGAGGCGATCGCCACATCAACAAAAGTAACTTTAGATACAGAAAGCTTTGCCCTGTGAAGCTTTAGCCACTTTAGCCTAAAAACTTTAGTGCCAAAAACTGATTCAGCCTTCATTTCTTAAGAAAAGAAAAACAATGCTCTAATTTAGAGTTGGGCTGCCTCAAAAAAGGTCAAGATTTCTATCGATAGATCTGACGATTTCCTTAAGACTTCCCCTCCTCCGCCGGACTCATTAGAGAATCCAAATGAATTAGACGGAAGGAGTTTCTTTCTCCAAATCTCTCTTTCTGGTTTTGCCATCTCTAGGCCATCAAAATGAACAGTAACGCACTGCCGCCGAAGCAAGGTTTATACGATCCGCAATTTGAGCACGACGCCTGTGGGGTCGGGTTCATCGTTCACATGAAAGGAGAACAGTCGCACGCGATCGTTGAACAGGCGCTAACGATTCTCCTGAATATTGATCATCGCGGCGCATGCGGTGCGGAAACAAACACGGGGGACGGTGCAGGCATCTTAATGCAGGTGCCCCACAAGTTCCTCAAAAAGGTGACAGCGGGAAAAATCTCGTTACCAGGGCCAGGGGAATATGGAGTGGGGATGGTCTACTCATCGCCAGATCCGGAAGCTCGCCAAACAGGTCAAAAAGTTTTTGAAACGATTGTGGCCGAAGAGGGTCAAACTGTTTTGGGATGGCGGGATGTCCCAACCGACCATTCATCCATCGGCAACACCGCTCGGTCGAGCGAACCCTTCATGCAGCAGGTGTTCATTCAGCGGGCTGCGGGCCTAGACGAGACAGCTTTTGAGCGGAAGCTCTACATTATCCGCAAGCGGTCTCACATGGCGATTCGCGCCACCGAAATCGACCCCTACTGGTATCCGTCGAGTCTCTCCTGCCGCACAATTGTCTACAAAGGGATGCTGATGCCCGTGCAGGTGGGCCAATATTACCCGGATTTGCAAGATCCTGATCTAGAGAGTGCCTTAGCGCTGGTGCATTCCCGCTTTAGTACCAATACCTTTCCGAGCTGGGAGCGATCGCACCCCTATCGCTACATCGCCCACAACGGCGAAATCAACACGCTGCGCGGCAACATCAACTGGATGCACGCCCGTCAATCCCACTTTCAGTCGGAGCTGTTTGGCGAAGACCTGAAGAAAATTCAGCCCATCATTAACATCGACGGCAGTGACTCTCTGATTTTTGACAATGCGCTAGAGCTGCTGGTGCTGTCGGGGCGATCGCTCCCCCACGCCGTGATGATGATGATCCCCGAACCGTGGACGGCCCATGAGTCGATGAGTCCGGAGCGAAAAGACTTTTACAAATACCACTCCTGCCTGATGGAGCCCTGGGATGGCCCCGCATCGATCGCCTTCACCGATGGCACGATGATGGGAGCGGTGCTCGATCGCAATGGTCTACGGCCTTCTCGCTACTACGTCACCAAAGACGATTTGGTGATCATGGCCTCCGAAGCAGGTGTCTTGCCCATCGAGCCAGAGCGAATTGCGCGGAAGGGGCGTCTTCAGCCCGGACGGATGTTCCTCGTCAACATGGAAGAGGGGCGAATCGTTTCGGATGAGGAAATCAAAACCCAAATCATCAACGAGCATCCCTATGGGGAGTGGATTGCCCAACACATGGTTCCCCTCTCACAGTTGCAGGATGCGCCATCTCCAGCCACAGAGACGGCTCCAGCTATTCCCCTCATGCAGCGTCAAATGGCCTTTGGCTACACCTTTGAAGAACTGCGGATGTTGCTGACCCCAATGGCGCGGGATGGGGTGGAGGCGATCGGTGCGATGGGCTCAGATACGCCGCTGGCGGTGCTTTCCGATCGCCCGAAGCTGCTCTATGAATACTTCCAGCAACTGTTTGCCCAGGTCACTAATCCGCCCATTGATTCGATTCGGGAAGAGATTATCACCTCGGCAGAAACCACGATCGGAGCCGAACGCAACTTACTCAAGCCAGAACCCGAAAGCTGCCACTTGATTGAGCTAAAAACCCCAATTTTGAGCAACGCCGAGATGGCCAAGCTCAAGGCGGTTAATGACGACAGCTTTAAGTCAACCACCATTCCCATTCTGTTCGACCCAACGCAGGGTGTGCAGGGGCTAGAAGCAGTGATGGCAGAGATTTTTGCTCAGGCCGATCGAGCGATTACTGCAGGTGTGAGTCTGCTGATCTTGAGCGATCGCGGCATTGACCGAGATCATGCCCCCATTCCAGCCCTGCTAGCCGTTTCGGGTCTGCATCACCATCTGATCCGCCAAGGAACACGCACCCAGGTCGGGCTGGTGCTCGAATCGGGTGAACCCCGCGAAGTCCACCACTATGCCTTGCTGATTGGCTACGGCTGCGGAGCAATCAATCCTTATCTCGCCTTTGAAACAATTGAAGGCATGATTGAGCAAGGCTCTTTGGTGAATGTAGACGCTAAAACAGCTTGTAAAAACTACATCAAAGCCGCGACCAAAGGCGTGGTCAAAGTCGCTTCCAAGATTGGCATCTCTACCTTGCAGAGCTACCGTGGCGCACAAATCTTTGAGGCGATCGGCCTCAATCAGTCTGTGATCGAGCGATATTTTTCCTGGACGGCCTCCCGCATTGAAGGCGTAGATCTGGAGGTGATCGCCCAAGAAGCCATCTTGCGACATAGCCATGCGTTCCCAGAGCGGGAGGTCAATGGTCATGCGCTGGATGTGGGTGGAGAGTATCAGTGGCGGAAGTCGGGCGAAGCTCATCTATTTAGCCCCCAAACGATCCACACGCTGCAAAAGGCGGTGCGCGAGGGCAGCTATGAGCAGTTTAAAACCTATGCCCATCTAGTCAATGAGCAAAATCGACAGCACTTTACGCTGCGCGGACTGCTGAAGTTTAAGTCGCGACAGTCGGTGCCGATTGAGGAAGTCGAGCCGATCGAAGCGATTATGAAGCGGTTTAAGACAGGCGCGATGAGCTATGGCTCGATCTCCAAGGAAGCCCATGAGTCGCTGGCGATCGCCATGAACCGCATCGGCGGCAAATCGAACACCGGGGAAGGGGGCGAAGATCCTGAACGCTACACCTGGACCAACGAACAGGGCGATTCCAAAAACAGCGCCATCAAGCAGGTTGCTTCCGGTCGTTTTGGCGTCACCAGCCTATATTTGTCTCAGGCTAGAGAAATTCAGATCAAGATGGCTCAGGGAGCAAAACCTGGCGAAGGCGGTCAACTGCCCGGACGCAAAGTCTATCCCTGGATTGCCAAGGTGCGTCACTCGACCCCCGGAGTCGGCCTGATTTCACCCCCACCTCACCACGACATTTACTCCATCGAAGACCTCGCGGAGCTAATTCACGACCTGAAGAATGCCAATCGGGAAGCCCGGATCAGCGTCAAGCTAGTGTCTGAGGTTGGGGTCGGCACGATCGCCGCTGGAGTCGCCAAAGCCCACGCCGATGTGGTGCTAATCTCTGGTTTTGACGGCGGCACAGGTGCATCGCCCCAGACGTCCATCAAGCACGCGGGCCTGCCCTGGGAATTGGGTCTAGCCGAAACTCACCAAACGCTGGTGCTCAACAACCTCCGTTCTCGGATTGCCGTTGAAACCGATGGCCAGATGAAAACGGGACGAGATGTGGCGATCGCCGCCCTACTAGGAGCCGAAGAATTTGGCTTTGCGACGGCCCCCCTCGTCACCCTAGGCTGCATCATGATGCGCGTTTGCCATCTCAACACCTGCCCTGCCGGAATTGCCACCCAAGATCCACAGCTACGCCAGAGCTTTATCGGTGATCCGGAGCATACCGTCAACTTCATGAAGTTCATTGCCCAGCAAGTGCGTGAAATCATGGCGGAGCTTGGTTTCCGTACACTGAGTGAGATGGTGGGACGCACCGATGTCTTAGAAGCAGAGCAAGCCGTTGAGCACTGGAAAGCCAAAGGACTAGACTTCTCCAAGATTCTCTACCAGCCAGAAGTAGGGCCAGAAGTAGGGCGCTATTGCCAGATCCCGCAAGATCACGGCTTGGAGAAGTCCCTCGATATGACGACGCTGCTCGACCTCTGCCAGCCAGCCATCGAACGCGGCGAACCCGTCAAAGCCACCCTACCGATCAAGAACGTTAACCGCGTCGTCGGCACTATTCTCGGCAACGAGATTACCAAACGCCACTGGGAAGGCTTGCCAGAAGACACCATTCATCTCCACTTCCAAGGCAGTGCTGGCCAGAGCTTTGGGGCTTTTGTACCCAAAGGTGTGACGCTGGAGCTAGAAGGCGATGCCAACGACTACCTCGGCAAAGGGCTGAGTGGCGGCAAGCTCATCGTTTATCCACCCACAAATTCCAGCCTGGTGCCAGACGAAAACATCATCATCGGCAACGTTGCCCTCTACGGTGCAACAGGCGGTGAAGCCTACATTTCTGGGATGGCAGGGGAACGGTTCTGCGTTCGCAACTCCGGCGTCAATGCCGTCGTGGAATCAGTAGGCGATCATGGCTGCGAATACATGACAGGCGGCAAAGTAGTTGTGTTAGGCCCTACCGGACGCAACTTTGCAGCCGGGATGAGCGGCGGCGTTGCTTACATCCTGGACGAGCAAGGCGATTTTGCCACCCGCTGTAATCAGCAAATGGCCGATTTGGAACGCCTAGAAGACCCAGAGGAAATTGCGGCTCTGCACCAGATGATCCAACATCACGCCAGCTACACCAAAAGTCCAAAAGCTCTCCAGGTTTTATCCGACTGGAAAGAAGCCGTGCCTAAATTCGTCAAAGTCATGCCCAGAGACTACAAGCGCGTTCTGCAAGCCATTTCTGATGCGATCGCCGCTGGTCTGAGCGGAGACGATGCCCTCACTGCGGCCTTTGAAGCCAACGTCCGCGACGTAGCACGCATCAGCGGTAGCTAAGCACAGCTCTATAAAGTTCAAGATTAAAAGTTCAAGATTAGACGCTTATTTTTTTAATCTTGAACTTTGAACTCTAAACTTTGGATTTTCAATCTTGAACTCCTGATTCCTCACTTCATACCTACTTCAACCATCATCATGGGAAAACCAACCGGCTTTATCGAATTTTTGCGCGAGGCTCCTTCAGAACGGGAAGCGGGCGATCGCATCCAGGATTGGAATGAGTTTCACCTCGCGATGCCAGAAGAAAAGCTCCAGACACAGGGAGCCCGTTGTATGGACTGTGGCATTCCGTTTTGCCATAGCGGTACGCTGATCAGCGGCATGGCCAGCGGTTGCCCGATCAACAACCTCATCCCAGAATGGAATGACCTGATCTATCGCGGACTGTGGCAAGAAGCGCTGACTCGCTTGCACAAAACCAACAACTTTCCAGAGTTTACGGGGCGGGTTTGTCCGGCTCCCTGTGAGGGGTCTTGTGTGTTGGGCATTCACAACCCACCCGTCACCATCAAAAACATTGAGTACTCAATTGCTGAAAAGGGTTGGGACGAAGGCTGGATTGCGCCGGAGTTACCCGAAAAGCGCACCGGAAAGAAAGTTGCAGTGGTGGGCTCAGGGCCAGCCGGACTTTGTGCCGCCGCTCAGCTCAATAAAGCGGGCCATTGGGTGACGGTGTTTGAACGGGCCGATCGCCCCGGTGGATTGTTGATGTACGGCATTCCCAACATGAAGCTCGACAAAGAAGCCGTCGTCCTGCGCCGTCTCAATGTGATGGAAGCCGAAGGCGTCAAGTTTGTCTGCAATACCGAAATTGGCAAAGATTTACCCACTGAGCAATTGCTCAAAGAGTTTGATGCAGTCGTCCTTTGCACAGGCGCAACCAAGCCCCGCGATCTTCCCATTGAAGGCCGGGAGCTAAAGGGTATTCACTTCGCAATGGACTTTTTGACTGCCAATACCAAGGCAGTTTTGGACAAAAGTCAGAACAGCAACTTCATCTCTGCTGATGGCAAGGATGTGGTGATCATTGGCGGCGGTGATACGGGTACCGACTGCGTTGGCACCTCAGTTCGCCACGGCTGCAAGAGCCTAGTGCAACTTGAAATCATGCCTCAGCCGCCCACAGAAAGGGCTCCCACCAATCCTTGGCCGGAGTGGCCCAAGGTCTACAAAATGGACTACGGGCAGGAAGAAGCCGCGCAGCAGTTTGGCTGTGACCCTCGGGTGTATCTGACCACGGCTACGAAGTTTGAGGGGGATGAAAACGGCAACGTCAAAGCTGTTCACACCGTCCAAGTGGAGTGGGAGCGTAACGAAAAGGGACAGTTTATTCCTAAGCATATTCCGGGCACAGAGCAGGTTTTGCCCGCGCAGTTAGTCTTACTCGCGATGGGATTTCTTGGCCCAGAGCAGCCCCTACTTGAGGCAATGGGGTTGGATCGCGATCCACGCGGCAACGTCAAGGCTGATTACGACAAATATACGACGAGCATTCCCGGTGTCTTTGCGGCAGGTGACTGTCGGCGCGGCCAAAGTCTCGTCGTCTGGGCCTTCAACGAAGGTCGAGGCGCTGCCCGTGAATGTGATCTCTATCTGATGGGCAGAACCGACCTCCCCTAATTTATTCCTTGATTCAAAGGATTCTCCTCCACAAGTCTACGAAGCCGGAACTGTAACCCACCCCCAGCCCCTCCAAGGAGGGGAAACGCTGGAGAATCCCTCTAAATCCCCTCTCGGGAGGGGCAGGGGTGGGTTCATCTTCGTCAGCCTGCAAACGTGGGATGCTCCCACCTAAACAGCTTGATTGGGAACGGTTCCCAGAAATTTCAAGAAGCGATAGTTGGAGACAAGCGCTGATCTGAAGGTGGGGTAGACGTAGTATTTGATCTCAAACTCTGAGCAGAGATCGGCCACAATGGGAGCCAGTTTTGGGTAATGGATGTGGCAGATTTGGGGGAAGAGGTGATGAATCACCTGATAGTTGAGGCCGCCTAGGTACCAGTTTAAGAACCAGTTTTTGGGAGCAAAGTCGGCTGTGGTTTTGATTTGGAAAATTGCCCATTCATCTTCAATTTGATTAGCATCATCGGGTTGAATAAACTCAACCTCTTCGAGCACATGAGCCAGCATAAACACATTGCAAATGAGCAAGCCATAGGTCATATAAGCGATGCTAAAGCCTAGTAACACCAGCAGAGGGTTGTAGCCTAAAGCAATTGGAATCGCAACGAACAAAGCGAGCCAAATCAGCTTGCCAACTAGCAAGGTTATCACTTCGATTGGCTTCACGTTCGAAATGACATGGGAGTGATAGCGACGCTTGAATAGGATCAGATTGACATCTGCGATCGCCCAGTAGAACGGAATAATGGCGTAGACAAGAGAAATAAACAGGTGTTGAAATTTGTGATACCACTGATGCTCCATGTGAGGCGTCATTCGGACTAAACCATCCCCATGAATTTCAACATCATGACCTAAAACGTTGGTATAAGTATGATGCAAATAATTATGCCGATATCTCCATAAATAGCTGGAAACGCCAATCACGTCATAGGTTAGGCCAACAATGCTATTCACCCATTTCTTGCTGGAGTAAGCACCGTGGTTGGCATCATGCCCCACACTAAATCCAATGCCTGCGATACCAGCTCCCAAGAGAACACAACCGATCGCTTTCATCCACAAAGCAGGAGGACCAAACAAGACAAATACCCAGGCCGCAACAACCCATCCAATAATAATCAGGGTCTTAAAATACATGGCTGGATTATCGCGAGTCGTTAGTTTCTCACGCTTGAAGTAAGCATCAACTCGCTGATTTAGCTCTTTTCTAAATCCAACATTTTGAGTAAAAGCAACTCTTGTTGGAATCTGTTCCTGTACCTGTGCCTGTACTTGTGTCTGTGTCATAAAGACTCTGATTTACAGTATTCCTGAGCAGTAGATTTAAGAAACTAAGAACTTATGCGGCTCCAATGGTGGGATTGGAATAAACATTCGTTCAAGAAGTTTCATTAAGCCTTAACATCTTATACCATTCCCATCCAGGGCCAGTGGATCACTTCAGGTTCTACGATCCCTGTCTGATAAGAGATCTCAGGCGGTTACTTTTTGTAGCCTCAGCAACAATCAGAATCTCTGGTTTCGAAAATGACCAGAATTTCAAAAATGACTAGTTCTGCCTTGATCTGCGATCGCCTGCATCGAGTCCAGTTGCCAAACTGTCACAGGGTGCAACTTGAGAAAATTTTGAGAAATGAGGGCTGATATTTAGCTCAGGCCAAGACGTGGGAGCGATAGATAGAGTTTTTTTATAGGCAAAAAAATAGGTCGGCTGGTCATCTGGTCCAGCGATCGCCATTTTTCCTCAAATTCTGGCCATACTCAAGCCATCCTCCTTCAAGCTTCACCTGACATGGAAATTCGTACCTGGATTGAAACTTACTATGCTCAGCAAGCTCAGGCGTTTGAGCAATCGCAGACCTTTCAAGCGTTTGAGTCTGGAGTTCTAAATTCTGAGCAGTATGACCGCTTCATTCAAAATCTCTGCTCAACCCATCTCAAAAGCCCACAGATCCTCGCTTTTTTGTATGCCGCCGTACCGCCTAGCGTCGCTCCCACCATTCAGCACAACATGCTGGAAGAATTGGGTCTGGATGAGGAAGGAATTTCTCACCCGAATTTGCTCCGGCAACTGGCAGCAGCAGCAGGCTTTACGGCAGAGGGGCGATCGCAACTGGAAGCCTCAGCCCAGGAAGAACTTCGCCGCATGTGTACCGACCCGTTTTTGTACGGCACGCTGAAAGAATTTGGCTTGAACGTTTTGCTGGAAGTGACCTGTTTTGAGTGGATGCTGTCGCGGCTATCCGGACGGATGGGCAAAGCGCTCCAGCAACATCGCGGTTTGGCATCAGAAAGTCTGGAGTGGTTTTTTCATCACTCGGAGGTGGATATTCGCCATGCCGAAGAAGGGCTAGACACAGTGGTGGAATACATTCGCTACTACGAGTTTGATCGGGACGAAGTGGAGGCGATCGCCGATATCACCTTCCGCGAAAATATTTTTCTGAAGCGCTACTTCGGCGCTGCGGCTCTGACCGTTCAGCCTGACCCGCTGGAGGTGTAGCAATGCAAATCCAAACAGCTCAGCTTTTGGCGCTACAAATCCCGTTCACCGAAGCGTTTACCCACAGCATTCAGTCTCGAATCGCCTCCGACTCGATTATCGTTAGGCTGACGTTTGCAGATGGCACCGTCGGCTATGGCGAAGCGGTGGCGCGTCCCTATGTCACTGGGGAAACCGTTGAGTCTTGTCTACAGTTCATGAGCGAGCGGATCTGGCCTGCCGTTGCTCCAGTAGACTATCCGGCATTTGACGCTGCCGATCCGCTCGACTGGCTAAACACTGTCAGCAATACGATTCCTCAAGTCCAGGGAGAAGGGGCGATCGCCTGGAATGCAGCCCGCACCGGGTTTGAGCTAGCCCTCCTGGATGGATTACTCAAGTCGCAAAATCTTTCCCTCAGCGCTGTTTTGCCACCTCAGCGGTCAACGGTGATTTACAGCGGCGTGATTACAGCCAGCTCGATCGAAAAGGCCGTCAAAACGGCGAAACACTACAAGCTATTTGGCCTCAAGCAGCTCAAAGTCAAAACAATGGGTGGGGATGATGTCGAGCGCATTGCCGCCATTCGGCAGGCGGTTGGGCCGGAGGTTTCTCTCCGCATTGATGGCAATGGGGGGTATGGAGTAGAAGGGGCGATCGCCATCTGCAAAGCCCTGGCTGAGTTTCAAATCGACAGTGCCGAACAACTCCTACCCCGTTGCGATCTAGCCTTGCTGGCACAGGTCAAGGCAGCGGCTCTAGTTCCACAAATGGTGGACGAATCGCTGATTATCCACTCAGATGCAGAAGCGCTGATTGCAGCAAACGCCTGTGATTGGTTTAACTTGCGGATTTCAAAGTTGGGCGGGATTGCGGCTACGCTGGCGATCGCCCACCTCGCCCAATCTCACGGCATTCGGCTGCAGTTGGGCTGTCAGGTCGGAGAAACGGCCATCCTTTCCGCTGCGGGTCGGCACTTGGCGGCAGCCTCACCCCATATCGAGTTTGTTGAAGGCTCCTACGGGACGCTGTTGCTGGCCGAAGATGTCAGTCGCGACAGCATTCACTTTGGCAACGGTGGCAAAGCCGGACTCCTGAAGCGACCAGGCTTAGGCATTGAAGTTCAGGATGCCGTGCTGGAGAAATATGCTCAGCAAATCGTTCACCTGCGGTAAAACCCATGTCATTCCTCCTCAAGACGGCTGTCCGATGGAGCGGTAAACCCCTGGCCCAACGGTTGGATGCTGCTACCGCTGAACCGGAAGTCGCGCAGCGATCGCTCCTCCAACAATTCCTCACCCGCAACGCCAACACCTGCTTTGGTCGAGAGCATCGGTTCTCGCAGTTACAAACAGAGCAAGACTATCGGGGAGCGGTTCCCATTCGCGACTATGAAGGCTTTCGCCCCTACATCAATCGCATGGTGGCTGGCGAAGACCAGATTCTGACTGACGCCCCTCCGCTGATGTTCACGCTGACCAGCGGTACCACCGGAGCCCCCAAATATATCCCAGTCACAGAGGCCTCCGACCGAGCTGGGTCAGACTTGATGCGACAGTGGCTCTACCGAATTTTGAACGATCATCCCCAAGCGCTCGATCGCTCTACGCTAGGAATCGTCAGCTCTGCGATTGAGGGCTATACCGCTGGCGGCATTCCCTACGGCAGTTTGTCGGGCCGAATCTATCAAAAAATTCCGGCGATCGTGCGGCGTTCCTATGCCGTGCCCTATCCCGTGTTTGAGCTGAAAGATTATCAGGAGCGATATCTGGCGATCGCCCGCTTTGCCTTGGCCCGCCAGATCTCATTTCTCTCTACGCCCAATCCGAGTACTCTGTTGCGGTTGGTGGCGATCGCCTCTGAGTCTCAAGAAACAATTATTCGGGCGATTCACGATGGCACCGTTGGCTGTCAGTTTCCCAAACAGCCTGAACTGGTGAAACAGCTCCAGAAACAGTTGCGTCCCGATCGCGATCGCGCCAAAGTTTTAGAAAAAATTGCGACAACAACCGGAAAACTCCTGCCCAAAGACTGCTGGCCCCACCTGAAGCTGATCGGTTGCTGGACAGGCGGCAGCGTCGGCATCCAGGCCCAAAAACTTGCTGCTTCCTTTGGCCATGTCCCGATCCGCGATTTGGGCTATCTCGCCAGCGAAGGCCGCATCACGCTGCCCGTCCAAGACAACACCAACGCCGGAATTCTGGCGCTGCACACCAACTACTACGAGTTCATTCCAGAAGCCGAGCTAGAGTCAGACGCTCCGACCGTGCTATTGAGCCATCAGCTAGAGGTCGGGCAACGCTACGGCATTTTGCTCACCACCGCCGCCGGACTTTATCGCTACGACATCAACGACATCGTAGAAGTGACGGGCTTCTATCGCCGCACGCCGCTAATTGCCTTTGTTCGCAAGGGCAAAGACATGGCCAACCTGACAGGCGAAAAAATGCACGTCAATCATATCTTGCTAGCCATGAGCCAGGTACAGCAGCAGTTTGCACTCCCGGTCGGGGTCTATCGCATGGTGCCCAACCTGGAGGAAATGCGCTATGACCTTTATCTGGAATTGACCGAGGGGCGATCGCCCACTTGGCTCCAAGACACCATCCTCCCCGCAATCGACGCAGCCCTAGCGCAGGTCAATCTGGAATATGCCCAAAAGCGGCTCTCCAGACGGCTCAATCCCCTTTGTCTATATATAATGCGCTCCGGTTGGGCCGAGGCAGAATGTCGGCAGGCGATCGCCCAAAGCCAACGCGACGCTCAACATAAATGGAAAGTGCTTTGCTCACAGCCCGGTCTTGCCGAGCAAGGTACTGTGGTTACAGTTCTACAAAATCAAAGGGAATATTTCTAAAGATGCGGACTCAAGACGGTTGAGCCTGTAGCTCTCCCTATCGTGTTGTCTACCCCCAAACACGCAATGTCTCAAGTCAAAGCCCCCAGCCCCGCTTCTCCCTCCCCAAACCCCTCTAAATCTTCTCATTCTCGAACTTTCGCTAGACTTATTCGGAAAAGTCCGGCAACAGGATTTTTGCTCCCAGTCGCAGTCGGTAGTTTAGTGTGGGGGTTTCAAATTTTCGCGGCCCCCCGCTGGATAGAACCTAGCAATTCTGAAACGCTCAGTTTTTATGAAAGCTTGGTCGAGGGTGAAGACGAAGTTCAGGAAAATCGTTCAAAACCCACGCGCACTACGACAAATTCATTGACGATTCCAGCATCTTATCCAGAGATATCGGCCAACCTCACTGAAACAGACCCAGAACTAGAGGCTGAAGACGAGGATGATCCTGAGCCAAGTTCACCATCAGGCCGTAGCGAAAATCTTCCCTATAACATCAACCCTGAAACTCGTCTGGTTCAGGCCCAAATACCTGAATTTAAGGTGCTTGAGGAGAGATATACCGCGATCATGCAGCGGCAGCAAAGATATCAACAGATGGCCTACGACTACTATCGATGGGATTATGCAGCAGCCTGGGCAGCTTTAGTATCGGGGCTGATTTTTGCGATCGCCGCAGGCAGCCGAATCCTGGCCCTCGAACAAAAAGAAGTTGATCCTTTCATTCGCAATGTCTCGGTTTCGGCCCTAGCGACGGCTGCTTTCTTCGGCACCTTTATGCCAGGTGGCCTCAAGTTTGAAGAAGGCCGAACCATGAGCTGGGATCTGCACAGAGAACATAAGCACCTCGCCCGCGAAATCGAATTCTTCGTCGCGACAGGTGGAGTAATCTCAGATCAAAATCCAGACAGCGCAAGCGAGTTTACCCGCATAGATATGAACCGCTTTATTGCCTACGTCGATCGCAGAATGCACAGCCTCAACCAATATCCCATCAGCTTCAATCGCTCTCTGATTGGCAACATCAGCAACATCGAAACAACCCTTTTCCCCCAAAGGCCCTCCTCCTCAAATTAGGATCACCTATGGGGCAGGGTCTTTGAGCCATCAATCAAGATGCTCTAGGCATGTGTTATCAAAGTAACGTCCGACAGGCGTTATTACGGATTACCTGGGCATTATGAATCAAGACAGAGTCCTAGCTGAGTTTTCACTAGAAGATGGTACAACCGTTTGGGTTGAAGTGCCGAAGCCGCTAGATGACAGTGCAGTTGAAGAAGTTTCAGTTTTGGATGAGACGCTGTATAAGAGCAAAGAGACGATTGAATCGGCTTTAGATAAGGTCACTCCGATTGCCTCAGCCGTCATGTCTCGCCTCAAAACAGGTTTAACAACTCCTGCTGATGAGGTTGTGGTTAAATTTGGCCTAAATCTTAGTGTGGAGTCTGGTGTGATTATTTCGAGTGTGGGTGGCAGTGTAAACTTTGAGGTCACGCTGAAGTGGCAGAAGAAATAAGATTAAGCAAACTTCATGAGTGAGGAGCTAGCTGCCCCCAATCTAATCGCCAAAAATGCGATCGCCCGCATTTACAAAGGCAACACCGTCATTGGTGCTGGCTTCGTAGTTGCAGGTGAATATGTGATTACCTGTGCTCACGTCGTTAGAGATGCTTTAGCACTGAAGGCGGGGGACTCTCCGATCGGGGCAACTATTAAAATCAACCTTCCCTACGCTTCATTGGTTAGCAAGCTACAGGCCGAGGTCTGTCTCTATCGGTATCTCAAAGATGAAGATGTACCAGATGAAGATATAGCTGGACTACGGCTTCTCGAACCATTGCCTGCAAATGTTCATCCAGTCAAGCTGCAAGCTAGCTATCAAATGCATAGTCCCTACTGTGTCATAGGCTTTCCAAAGGGACATCCCAAAGGAATTGCCTCCTATGGGCAGCTTTTGCAAGACTTGCCCAATGGCCTGGTACAGATGGAGGATACCAAGACGCAGGGGACTGCAATCTTACCTGGCTTTAGCGGCACGCCCGTATGGAACGAAGTTTTCTCTGCTGTGGTTGGGATGGTCGTAGCACGGGAGAAAGACCAGCCTGAGGCCAAGATAGGTTTTATGGTGCCAGCGAGAACTCTCATGGCTGTGCATCGAGAACTGAATAACCTTAGTCTGCTGTCTATCTTGCGTGACCATGCAGAGAAGTTAGCTGATGCAATCAAAACTGCCTATCGGTTGTGCTGTCCTGTGGGTTGGGAAATTCCGTCCGAGCTGACAGATAAACTCCTGACGTTGCAGGACGTAAAACAAGGAGATAGCGCATTTGAAGCGATCGCTCGATTTGTCGCGTTGCTGAGTTTGCCTGAGTTAAACCCCAATTCAGACCTACGGGAAAAGCTAGAAGCCTGGGTAAAGCCCAGAGTGAAGGAGCTTCAGAAGTTACTGGAAGAGGCAAAGTCTTTGCTAACGCAGCATCACACCAAGCAATCAGCCAACGTGACTTCCCACCTGCTGATTTATGTCAAAGATGAATCAGGAAAGGCCCGTTCTGTATCAGCCCTATTTGTGCGGGATGGCCAGCAATATGATGTGAGGTTTGGCACGGGGAGTGAACCCCTAAACGCACCTGGAAAAGAGCCGTTTGCAGAAAAGGTGACATTGGAAACGCTACCGAGCTTGGTTCAGGCTTGCCTGGATGAGGCTCTAGACAAGTCGCCCACCCACTTGACCTTGCATTTGATCTTACCTATCGCTTGGCTAAATCAGGCGTGCGATCGCTGGTCATTAATGAATCAGGCCCAGTTTACATTTTTACCAGATGTTCGGATTGGAGTCCGTTTTTGCTGCGTGGTACGCATTACTGAGCGGCTCCACCCTGAAATTCTAAAAATGTTTAAAAAACCTTGGCAACAGAAATGGGACAAGCTGTTATCTCTACCAGTTCAGGACATCTGTACGGCATTTGTGGCAGGGGATGCTCTTTCACCAGAGACCGAGCTACAGGCAAGGCTCAATCAGCCTAACAGCGTGGGCTTGAAACTATCAACAATCTATGAGGAGGGACGATATTTCAAACTGTTTGGCACCCTGATCGCGACAGGTACGCCTGCGGCAGTGTGGCTACGAACAGATCAGTTTTCTGAAGAGGTTTGTGCTGCTACTGACCTCAATGGATTACTCAACTGTAGGATTGATGAGTTGCCAGAGATGATTAAACAATTTCGTTCTAATGCCCTCGCTGTAGCGGAAAATGCCCATATCGGCCATCACCTCTCTTTCCTGTGGGATGATCCCAACTTGATTCCGCCCAGTACACAAACGACGCTTAGAATGCCTCAGCCATGACAGACTCAAACTGGCGAATTTTTCAAGGAACTCGCACCCCGCACGATAACGAAAGTTATATTACTGAACGGCTGCCCGACCCACCCAGTTGGCGACCTTTTGGCAGCGACAGAGCAGCCAGTGAAACTGTAGCCAACCTAAAAAAACAGCAGCGAGGTGCGACCTTTCAGGCCACAGAGGATGAGATTGACATGGTGAATGCGGCGCTATATTTGCGGCGTCCGCTGCTGGTGACTGGGAAACCGGGAACTGGCAAAACGTCCTTAGCCTATGCGGTGGCCTATGAACTCAATCTAGGAGAAGTCCTCCACTGGCCAATTACAACTCGCACAACTCGAAAAGAGGGTCTGTATAGCTACGATGCTATTGCTCGATTGCAGGATGCCCAACTCAAGCGAGAGAAAGATATTGGTCGCTACATCACATTAGGGCCATTGGGGACGGCCTTGCTGCCAACCGATCATCCTAAGCGGCCTCGTGTATTGCTCATTGATGAAATCGATAAGAGTGATATTGACCTGCCCAACGACCTTCTGCATCTCTTTGAGGATGGGGAATTTGAAATCCCTGAGATTGTCCGAATGGCCGAGGAGATCAAGACTGCGAAGCAAGCGGTACGGGTGCGTACGGCCTACACCGAACCTGGCGAATTGCAATGGGTAGAAACTCGAACGGGGCGTTTTCGCTGTGGCGCATTTCCCTTTGTCGTGATGACCAGCAATGGCGAACGAGACTTTCCTCCCGCTTTTCTGCGTCGCTGCCTCCGGCTAAACATGGGTGAACCTAAGTCAGATCGACTCAAAAAAATTGTTGAAGCTCATTTGCAAGATGATTTGAACGATAAGGCTAAAGTCGATGAGGCGGGTCAGCTAATTACGCAATTTGTGGATCGCAGCAAAGATGGCGATCTTGCAACGGATCAATTGTTGAATGCTATTTATTTTGTGACGCGGGAGCGTGTGCCTGAACAACAGACAAAAGATAAGCTGGTCCAAGCCTTGATGAAATATCTGACGAGTACTGAAGATGCATGAGGCTCGGTAACTTTCGAGTTGATGATATTGATGGGTTCGCTACGCTGCTGAAGCAGGCAGGGGTAGACTTTGGTGCTGAAGATATTGCAGATGCGCTGTGGTTGGCTGGGCACATGGGCGACTTATCGGGTGTCCGTCGCGGAGAGCAGGAGCAGCCCACAACATCGGCTCAATCTAAGGCTGGCATCCGCGAAGAGTTAGCTGATAGCGACCAGACCAACGACGATAGACGAGCACAGCTATCTTTGCCCACCAGATCGCCTCAGACTAAAGGCAAAGCACAGTCTGGATCAGGGATTTCTATCAAAGCTCCGGCAGCTCCGGCTCTGCGGATTCGGCTCGATCTGGCCCGTGCGCTGCGACCGCTCCGGCGGCGAGTCCCGTCTCCTGGAAAGGTGGAATTTGATGAAGCCGCGACGGTGGAACAAATTGCCGATCAAGGGATCTGGTCGCCTGTGCTTCAGCCTGCTCCAGAGCGGTGGCTAGATGTGGCTCTGGTGGTTGAAGACATGCGATCGCTCCCACTCTGGCAAGCAACCATTGCTGAATTCCAGACACTCTTAGAGCGGCAGGGTGCATTTCGTCGAGTCACCACTTGGCGATTGCAGACAGAGGAAGGACTTGATCCAAAACTGTTTCCCAATTGGCGAAACTCACCCAACCAACAGCGGCCCAACCGACAGCGACCCCAGCGCCAAAGTCAATTGTGGGATGCGGCAGGTCGGCGGCTCATTTTGTTGTTGAGTGATTGCACATCAGAGGCTTGGTACAACGGATCTATGGTGTCCTGGTTAAAAACCTGTGGACAAGAAGCTCCAACTGCGATCGTTCAGCTTTTGCCAGAACGATTGTGGTCTCAGAGTGCATTGGGGCAAGGTGCTCTGGTGTGGCTGCGATCGCTAGAACCAGGCACAGTCAGTGACAAGTTAGCCTTTACCCATCGGATGCCGCTGTTGCAATCGTTGCTGGCTACGCCTCCGCCACAGCCAACGCATCAGATGACAGTGCCTGTCGTGACCTTAGAGGCCGAACCGCTGAAACAATGGGCCAGGATGGTGGCTGGCAGTGGAGAAAGTCGGGCTGTAGGCATCCAGTTTGCTCTAGATACATTTGCTCTGGATACATTTGCTCTGGACACAGTAGATCGCGAACCGGAGGAAGAAAATCGCGAAGAGAAAAAAGGTCTTCAGCAAAATGAGGTGGAGCTTTCTGCTGAGGAGCGAGTGCAGCGGTTTAAGACAACAGCCTCGTTGAAGGCCTTGGAGCTGGCAGGATTGATGTCGGCGGCACCCGTCAGTCCACCGATTGTAGATTTGATTCGGCAAACGCTATTGCCCAAAGCCGAACCTGTACATGTGGCAGAGGTCTTCATGGGAGGGCTGATGCAGGCCCAGGCAACTCCAGAGGGCAAGACAGAAGAAAAGCCGTCATTGCAGTACGACTTTGCTCCTGGGGTGCGGAATATCTTGGCAGACGCTGTTTCGAGAACTAAGACAGAGACCGTTTTGGATGCAGTGTCGCGCTATATCTCGGAGCGGCTTGGCCTCAGTACCAAAAACTTCGAGGCATTGCTGAGGATTGATTTTCAGGGAGATCCAACTGCCCAGGAAATAGTAGTCCCGTTTGCGGAAATTGCGGCACAAACTCTAGAACGCATGGGGGGAGAATATGCCGCTATTGCAGCGCAATTGGCCACTGCACCAAAGATCCCACCTCCACCACCACCACCCGATCTCAATGACCTGTTTCCCCTACTGCAAACTTTCACATTCCGGGAAGCCATCCTGGAGTTTTCGCCACCAGAACCCCTCGGCCCTGAACTGCATGGGTTTGAATTTGAAACAGTTTCGTTGCAGGTTCAGGCTCCCTCCTCTGAGCTTGTTTTGCAGCGACAACAAGGGCGGGGGCAACAACTTATTGAAGCTCTAGGCAACGAAGTTGAACTAGAGATGGTGCTAATTCCGGCGGGTACTTTCGTGATGGGGGCTCCTGAAACGGAGAAGGGACGTTCAGATGACGAAGGCCCACTACATGAAGTAACCTTTGCAAAACCTTTCCTCATGGCGAAATACCCCATTACCCAAGCTCAATGGCGAGTAGTGGCTACCCTACCGCAAGTAGAGCGTGAGTTAGATCCTGCCCCATCTAGTTTTGAGGGAGACCATCGGCCTGTTGAGCAAATTAGCTGGCACGACGCAGTAGAGTTTTGTGCTCGACTACAGCGGCTCACCGGGCGAGACTACCGTCTGCCTACAGAAGCCGAGTGGGAATATGCCTGTCGTGCTAGAACGACAACGCCTTTTCATTTTGGCGAAACGATTACAACAGATCTTGCTAACTATGATGGCAATTATACTTTTGGAGGTGGTCCCACCGGAGAGTATCGCCAAGAGCCAACTGAAGTGGGCAGTTTTCCTGCTAATGCCTTTGGGTTACACGATATGCACGGGAATGTATGGGAATGGTGTCAGGATGACTGGCATGATGACTACACTGGAGCCCCAGCCGATGGAAGTGTTTGGTTTTCCTCTGATGAAGGAAAATCAAAAGTACTGCGGGGCGGTTCGTGGGACGACAATCCTGAGAGCTGCCGGTCGGCGCTTCGCTTCTGGGGCGCGCCCGACTACAGGAGCGACTACCTTGGCCTGCGGGTGGCGTGCGGCTTCGCGAGGACATAGCCCTTTGCTCTTTTGCCCTCTTGCTCTTAGCGATGCGGAGGAAATATAGTACAGATGTTCTTAAGAAAAAGAGATCATGAAACGAGATCTGCCTATTGTTCAGAAGACCTACGACTTGGTGAAGTGGTATGTACCCATTCTTAACAGGCTACCCCGCGATCATAAATTTTTGTTGGGAGCAGGTTTCGACTCCGCTCAACCTGCAGTGAACTATGCCCATGAGTTGACTCTGCTCAATCTACAACCCGCCACAGATCGTGGGTTGAGCGTAGCCGAAACCCGCATTCTAACTAGATATTGTTGAAATGGCTGCTTATTCCATCGTTACCTATGGCTCGTCCCCATTCTGCTCAACCTAAGCCTGTTGTTAAATACTTTGATCGCACAGCGCAGTTTTTCACTGAAGATCGGCTATCGCTAGCAGCAGATTTGACTCCATTGGATATGGTTTATATTCCTGCTGGCAGCTTTCTAATGGGTTCTCCTGAGGATGAGTTAGAGCGAACAGCCCGTGAGAGCCCTCAACACCTAGTCACAATTGCTCAACCATTTTTCATGGGGAAATACCCTGTCACTCAGGCTCAGTGGCGAGTGGTGGCTGCACTGCCGTCAGTAGAGCAGGAGCTAAATTCAGATCCATCTCAATTCAAGGGAGATAACCGTCCGGTAGAGCAAATTAGTTGGTATGACGCAGTAGAGTTTTGTCGCCGCTTAGCCCAAGCCACACATCGCCCCTATCGTCTGCCAAGCGAAGCCGAGTGGGAATATGCCTGTCGCGCCGGGACAACGACACCATTTCATTTTGGCGAAACGATCACAACAGATCTCGCCAACTATCGAGGCACAGATTGGACAATCGGAGACAATACTGATTCTGGAGCCTATGGAGATGGCCCGCACGGAAAGTTCCGGGATGAGACCACCGAAGTCGGCAGCTTCGAGGTAGCCAACGCCTTTGGCCTATACGACATGCACGGCAATGTGTGGGAATGGTGTCAGGACGACTGGCATGATGACTACGCTGGAGCCCCAGCCGATGGCAGTGCTTGGTTTTCCTCTGGCAAAATAAAATTAAAAGTACTGCGGGGCGGTTCCTGGGACGACTATCCTGAGGACTGCCGGTCGGCGTATCGCGTCAGGGGCGTGCCCGACCTCAGGGTCAACCTCATTGGCCTGCGGGTGGCGTGCGGCTTCGCGAGGGCATAGCCCTTTGCTCTTTTGCCCTCTTGCCCTCTGGCGATTTTTCTGGGAGTGGCGGACTGTCGAGTGGATCTGCCTGCCTGCAAAGGTAAGCAAGCAAGCAGTCTCACGATCCTTACAGCGCCGCTAGAATTTGCCTTCTAGGGCTGGGACGCAGCGCTCGCAGAGGAGTGGGTGCTCTTGGGATGCTCCGACGTGGGTGGAGTAGTTCCAGCAGCGATCGCACTTTTCCCCGTCTGCATCGGTGACGCCGATTCCTAGTGCCTCCGACTGAGACTGATATTTCAGCCCTTCCAGTGGCGCAGGAGTATCTAGCAACTCGACCTGCGAGGTGAGGAACAGATACCGCAGCTCATCGACATGGTTGCCATCGACACTGTTGCCATTGAGGCTGTCGCTCGGATTCATAGAGGCGAGCTTTTGCCGCAGTTCTACATCAGCGACGTAGAGCAGCAGTTTGGCTTCTAGAGAAGATCCGATCGCCTTTTCAGCTCTGGCCTGCTCTAGCACCCGGTTGGCTTCCTGCCGGACGCGCCGTAGCTCTTGCCAGGAGGCGGCCAGTTCCGGTTGCTGCCACTGATCGTCTAGCTTCACCCAACCCGCTTCAAACACCGATTGGTGAGGGGTTGGGTAGGGCAAATATTGCCAGATATCTTCGGCCATGTGAGAGAGGACGGGGGCGATCGCCCGAGCTAGGTTTTCGACGGCGATCGCCAACACTGTCTGACAACTGCGACGCCGGGAAGACTCAGCCGAACTGATGTAGAGCCGATCTTTAGCGATGTCGAGATAGAAGTTCGACAAATCCACCACACAGAAATTTTGCACCGTCTGAAAGAAGCGGAAGAACTGGAAGCTCTCAAACGCATCCTTCACTTCAGCAAACACCTCGGTGATGCGGTGTAGCATGTAGCGATCGAGTTCAGGCAACTGCTCATAGGGAACAGCATCCTTGGCCGGATCAAAATCATGCAGGTTGCCCAGCAAAAATCGCGACGTGTTGCGAATCTTGCGATACACATCCGACATTTGCTTCAGGATGTTCTTGCCCAGCGGCACATCCGAGGAATAGTCCACGGAGGACACCCACAGCCGCAGCACATCGGCCCCATAGGGTGGCTCTTGCTTCTGGTTCTTGCCACCTTCGATCACAATGGCCGGATCAACCACGTTCCCCAGCGATTTGCTCATCTTGCGGCCCTGCTCATCGAGCACAAAGCCGTGGGTGAGAACAGTTTTGTAAGGAGCATGGCCATTCGTGGCAACACTGGTCAACAGACTAGACTGGAACCAACCCCGGTGCTGGTCTGAGCCTTCCAGATACATTTCCACCGGGTAGCGCAAGGCTTCTCGCTGTTTGGCTACCGCCGCCCAAGACGAACCGGAGTCAAACCAGACATCCATTGTGTCCATACCCTTGCGGTAGGTGCGGCCATTGTTGCGATAGGCGTCGGGCAGCAGTTCCTCGACAGGCATTTCCCACCAGGCATCCGAACCTTTTTCGGCAATGATGGCCTGGACGTAGGCGATCGTTTCTTTGTTGAGCAGAGGCTCGTTGGTTTCCTCGTCATAGAAAACCGGGATGGGTACGCCCCAGTTGCGCTGACGAGAGATACACCAGTCAGAGCGCTCGGCCACCATCGCGGTGATGCGGTTTTCGCCCTGAGCCGGAATCCAACGCACTTCCGAGATCGATCTCAGAGCTTCTTCCCGGAAGCCTTTGACTGAGGCAAACCACTGCTCTGTGGCTCGGAAGATCGTAGGCTGCTTGGTGCGCCAATCGTAAGGATATTTGTGAACGTAGGGTTCTTCTTTCAGGAGCGATCGCGCTTCCTGCATCGCCGCAATCACCGCCTCATTCGCATCCTTGAGGACATTTAAGCCCTTAAACGGCCCCGCCTCTTCGGTGAAAATTCCAGCTTCATCCACCGGACAAAGCACAGGCAGCCCATAGCGCTGACCCACCTCAAAGTCATCGGCACCATGTCCCGGCGCAGTATGGACCAGCCCCGTACCCGACTCAGTCGTGACATAATCACCACCAATCACAATCGGGCTCTCCCGCTCAAACAGCGGATGGCGATAGGTCGAATGCTCCAGCGCCTTACCTGAAACCGTTGCTTTGACCACCAGATCTGTCTTCAACAGCTCCGACAGCCGCTCCACCAGATCCTTAGCAACGATCAGATACTTAAAGCCAGACACCTCACTGCCAGAGGCATCCACCACGGCATAGGTCAATTCTGGATTCACCGCAACGGCCAAGTTAGCGGGAATGGTCCAGGGCGTCGTCGTCCAGATCGCAACGCCTAGCTCAGATAAGTAAGGCTCCAGCGCAGATTTGGCCGACTCCGAAGCGCTCACCATCTGGAAGGCCGCGTAGATACTGCGGGAGGTATGCCCCTCTGGATATTCCAGCTCTGCTTCAGCCAAAGCCGTGCGAGAGCTAGGACTCCAGTGAATCGACTTCAGGCCCCGGTAGATATAGCCCTTCAGGACCATCTCCCCAAACACGCCAATCTGGGCCGCTTCATAGTCAGGAGTCAGCGTTAGGTAGGGCTGATCCCAGTCACCCCAAACCCCATAGCGCTTAAAGCTGCTGCGCTGCTGCTCCACCTGCTCCAAAGCCCAAGCTTTGGCTCGATGGCGCAACTCAATCGGCGTGAGCGAAGCTCGCTCCTTTTGGCTCATGGCCTGTAGCACTTTTAGCTCAATCGGCAGACCGTGGCAGTCCCAGCCAGGAACATAGCGAACTTTGCGCCCCTGGAGCAGCTGGTACTTGTTGATTACGTCTTTGAGAATTTTGTTGAGCGCATGGCCGATATGAAGCGCCCCGTTAGCGTAGGGAGGCCCGTCATGCAAAATGAACGGCTCCCCCGGATTGGTCTGAGACAGCTTCTCGTAAATCTGATGCTCTGCCCAAAATTGGTGAAGCTCTGGCTCCCGCTTGACGGCGTTCGCACGCATATCAAACTGAGTTTTGGGCAGATTAACGGTGTCTTTGTAGCTTCCTGGTTCTGTCACGATGGCCGGGGGGAGGTTGATAAGGATATTGAAGGATCGTAGCGTATCGACCATTTTATAAAAAGTTCGCCCACAAACTCAGCTAGATTCTTGATTTTCCTCACTTTCGCTAGATGTATCGAAGGCTGGAGCTTGCGGAGTGCCTTCTGTCGGTGAGCGATCCGGCGTAGTTGAGAGATCTGGTTCCGGAGTGTCAGAGAAATCAGATTTTAGGTCTGGAGCGGTGGCCTCGACATCCTTTGCCTCTACATCCAGCGCATCTTGAGCCTCATCTACAGTTGGCGAACTCGCGGCAGGCGTTGGAGGTGCGCTTTCAGCGGCGGGTGGGGGTGAGCTGCTAGCGGTTGGTGGCGGTGTCGTGGGACGAACCCAAGGCTGATCTTTGGACCACGGGGGCTGTTGCTTGGCCTGTTGCTTCGGTTGTTGCTTGACCTGTTGCTTTGGCTTCTGAGCTGAACCAATTAGACCCTGTACCCAGTTTTTTATCCCTGTGATGGCCTGGTTGGCCTGCTGCGGCAAGGAACCTAAACTATTTCCTACAGAACTATTTCCTGCTGACAGATTAGGGACATTTTGGGGAAGACGAGCCCGAACCTGCTGAAAGCGCGTTTGAATCACCTCTCCCCAGGAAGACGTAGAGTCTGGCAGGGCAGTGCGTTGGGCGGCAGGCATGGCCTCGCGTCGGAGCAGCAGCGTTTGCCAGCCAAACCAGCCCAATAGGGTAACGCTGGCCATCTGACCTAGCAAAACTCCGCCTGTGATGCGACCGGCATAAAACCACAGAACCAAAGCGTAGAAGAAGCCAACGCCACTCCAAATGAAGTCATATTTGCGATGAACTTCTGGAAAGAAAAAAGCAGCCATGTAGAGCGCAAAGCTACCCAGAGCGACTGCAAGTGCCAGAACATATGCAAGCATCGAGTTTCTCCTGCGACGACTAGGACAGAATAGTCTCATTTTGCTTGAGATTGTTACCGACAAGAAATTTGGTTGGAGATTATGGCAAAGACAAGCGCTTTCTTCCTTCACAAATACGTATTTATACTTACCAGAAATCCATGAGGGTGATGGCGATCGCCCCCATTCCTCCCCACAAAGCCCCCAAAAGTCAGAGAAAGTTAACCAAGTTTTGTAAAGTTAAAATTGCTTGCCAAACTGCCATTTTCCAGGCACCTCATAGGATTTGGGGAAATGTTTTTTAGAAAACCCTACAATTTTTCCCTAAAAGTACACGCGGAGGGTGAAGGCAGGAAGGAGAAAAGTGTTCTACTTTACTAAATATGAACCTGAATATAAACTTTTACTACCAACTGCCATTTCGCCGTTGATTTACTAGGGAATTCCACTATGTGGTTTGTTACTTCACTACTGACAGTGGTAGGCGCAGCCTACTTCTACGAAAAGTCAGAAAAGTATTCTGCTGAAGTCGCTATGCTCTGTGTCGCGATCGCGGTGCCTGGAACGGTACTCACCCTGATCGCTGCACCCTGGCCGATCCAACTGCTACTGCTGCTGGCTGTTCTCTTTTCTTATCGCTTCACCAAAAACAACAGCCTGCTCAGCTAGGAACAGGTGCGGGGCGCGCCCAATCGCTCAAACCTACAAAATCACCTAACGTCTAGGTCTAACCATCTCCATTTCAGCACTTTGGGACAGTCGAGAGAACACCCGCAGCAGTTCTCGACGACAAATCAACCAAAAGTAGAGCGTAATATTTAAAGTTGCTAGCAGGGTGCTGCCGTCTTCCAACATGGCGGGGGTGCCTTGGCCCTCCAGATGGGCCATATCGATAATGCCGCCAAACACGAGCAGAACGACTGCCAACAGCAGCAGCATGTAAGGGGATTCCATGATCTTTCGCCGAAAGAGGAAGATGTAGCCCACAAACACTAACCCGTGCAGCAAAAACATAAACGGCTTAAACAGAGTCGTCTCGCCCATGTCGATTAGGATGTGGGTCAGTCGGAAGGTCCGATCGATCATGATCAGGCCTACAGCTAGGGTTGAACTCAGTAGAAACCGATCGGTTTTTCCGGGCCGAACTCGCCTCAAAATGGCGAAACTAAATCCACAAACAGCAGTTGCAATGCAGAGCAGCATGTTAGAAACGTTGGTTAACATGCCGAAGTAAGGCATTGTTGCCCCAAACAGAGTCTCAACGACACGACCGCTACTCCAAAGCTTTACATAGAAACCAAGGCTAATAAACAGTAGCAAGACTGCTGCATTCAGCCAAAGGATCAGGGGGTCAGTCCGTAGCTGCTTTCGAAGTACACTGAGGGCGATCGCCCATGAAGAGAGAAAATTTGAGGTACGCATACATCCGAATAATCTCGTAGCCCATTGATTCTAGCGACCTATTTGTTAAGCCCTTATTAAGAAGGTGCCTGATAAGACGAAAAAGTGATGAACCCAGCCTCTTCCAAAAGAAACCCCCAGCCTCAAATTGAAGCCAGGGGAAACAAATCAGGGTGCATCTACCACTTCACTGTTCTCTGCATTACCCATGTCATCCGGAAGAATTTAAGGCACATTGGCATTAAGGAAGAGAACTTTCGCGGTTCAGTAACTTTTTGGTAAATCAGTTCGTCTGATCTAACTAGTCTCTAACTAGTTCGTTGGACAGAATTCCTCAGATTCAATCTGTTTGATTCAGCCTGCTTCAGCGCATGAGGCGGTGTGGATCGTGAGAAGTGAGTTTCTTGGCTCTAGCAACCTGAGCAAAACGAAGCCCAGCTTGATGGCAGCAAACTTGAGCAGCAACAAATCAAATTTACGAAAGTGATTAGGAGAGCCCTAGGCGCGTGACTCAGGAATTTCACATTTCTGTAACCCCTGTCGGGAATGATGACTATTTGGTGCGGACAGAGCGGGTCGCACCGGGAGTTCCGCTGGCAGAAGAGCAGCTTGTTTGGCCGGTAGACAAGTGGCTAAAGCAAGCCCAACAGCTAATGCATGATCCGCTGATGGGTCTGCTTCAGGGTCAGCCCCCCAATCGGATCGGAGCATACGATTTCCCCCAGTATCCAGGCCAATCTTTTGATCCCAATTTAAGTCAGCCTCCGCTGTCTCTCGTCGATTTGGGTCAGCATCTTTATAGTTCTCTGTTTCAGGGCACTCTGCGAGATAGCTGGATGACGGCCCAAGGCATCGCCCAGCATCGAGGCGAGGTCCTTCGTCTTCGGCTCGGGCTTAAAGGCCCCCGTCTCCCCCGTCTCCCGTGGGAAGTCCTAACGGCGGGAGAATCGGTCAGTGAGAAGCAGCGTCAGCAGAGCCGATTGGTGCAGGCATCCCGCCCGATCGCGACTGGAACAGACATCATTTTTTCACGCTACCAACCAGGGCCAGGACTCGTAGGCAACGGGCTCCAGTGGATAGCTGAACCAGATCAACCGCTGCGAATTTTGATGGCGATCGCCGCTCCTACCGATCAAGAACGACTGGAGCTGAAGCAAGAAGCGACCCATCTCCAGCAAGAGCTACGCCATCAAAACAGTGCTTTTCCAGAAGGATTGGCCGACCCGCAGCCTGATATTCAGGTCACGATTTTGGAGCAGCCCAGCCGAGAGCAGCTTACTCAGGCACTAGAACAGGGGCAATATCAGGTCTTACACTATGCCGGACACAGCAACCTCGGCAGCGCAGGTGGTGATCTGTATTTGGTCAATCACCGCACAGGGCTAACCGAAACCTTGAGCGGGGATGATCTGGCTGGGCTACTGGTCAACAATGGCATCCGCATGGCAGTGTTTAACTCCTGTCGGGGGGCTTATACGGCTGCGGGTGATTTGACGTTGGGAACGGCGGAAAGAAGTCTGACTGAAGCCTTGGTGAGCCGCGATATTCCGGCAGTGTTGGCGATGGCAGAACGGATTCCTGACGATGTGGCGCTGACCCTCACGCGGTTGTTTTATCGAAATCTAAAGCAGGGCTATCCGGTTGATTTGAGTCTGAGTCGGGCTCGGCAGGGGTTAATTTCTGCCTATGGATCTGATCAGCTCTACTGGGCCTTGCCGATTCTTTACCTACACCCTGAGTTTGATGGCTATCTGATCGCGGGCGATCGCACCAGAGACAACCCGGCAGATTCTCTAGTGCGGGTGCCTCAGGTTTATGATGTGCCGTCGCCGCCAATACTACCGACCGACCTTGTCACCGGAGCCTTACCCCAGGCTCAGTACCTCCAACCCGCAGACGCGGATCTGGAGGTTGGCTTTGAGGATGACCAAGACTGGGCGATCGCCACCGGAAGTGATCTGATCCCCGATCTGATGGGCGGTGAAGATGGTGAGTTTAGCGACTGGGACGACTTGGAATATGAGGACGAGCTTGACGATGAAGCAGACCTGTCTTACGAAGAGGACATCTCAACCGTCGCCAATCTGATCGAGCAGCTTTCTCAACAGCAACCAGAGCCTCAAGGTATTATTCCAGCGCCAGCGCATGAAACGCTGCTGCCTAATGTGGGTCGTTCAGAAGCGGAGGTTTACCATCAGAATCCTGAACAACCTCCTTATCCTGCATCTGCGATCGCCCCGACCTCCACAGCTCTCTCGCCTTTTCCGAATATTGAGGGGCCGCCTGACATTCAGCCTGAGTCGGCAATGCCGCCGTCTAAGCCCCCCACCGATCGCTCTTACCTCCTGGGGCTAAACCGCTCGACACTAGTACCGATTTTGAGCGCAGTGGGCGTGGTGGCGATCGCCATCGTCAGTTTATCAACCGTGTCTGAGCGCTGGTTTCAACCCCGCCGTCCCAGCCCAGCAGAGCTATTAGAACGATCGGAACTACTCACAGGCATTGCGGGATCAGGATCGGCTGACACAAATCGGCTAAGCGGTTCCGATGTCAACCTCGCAACGGCTGACACAGCAACGGTAACGGCGATCGCCATCTCTCAGATTGACCAAAATCAGCTGAGCAATGGGCAAATCGCGATTGCAGAACTGCTCAATCGAAATGCACTGCCTCAAGCTGAAGCCGCTCTGGGCAACTTCGCTGCCGACCAACTCGCCAATCCTGAGATCAGCTTTTTGCGCGGACGGCTAGCTTGGCAGTCTATTCAGGTTGGCAATCGAGACTATAGCGTAGACGATGCCCTTCGCGCTTGGGATACCGCCGCCAGAGGCGCACCGAACCTACCGCAATATCACAACGCTCTGGGCTTTGCCTATTACGCAGAAGGCAGATTTAGCGAAGCGACTGAGGCATGGCTGCAGGTGCTCTCACTGCTCGAATCAGAACAGGCGATCGCCTCAAAACAGCTACCAGGTGAAAGTCCAACCCAAAGTGAAATGGCCCTACCCAACAACTTTCTCACTAGCGATAGTGCGCTAACGGCCTATGCTGGAATCGCTCTAGTGCTCATGCAAACGGCTGACGAGCAGGCTCCAGAGTCACCCAAAGCCGTGCAGAGTAAGGCAACCAAACTCTACCAAATGGTCATTGCCCAAGACCCTACCCGCTTTCAAACCACCGCCCTCAGTCGCAACTGGCTCTGGACCGAGAGCATGATTCAAGACTGGCAAACTTTATCAACCCTAGCTCCCTAGCTCCCTCAGCCATATAACTTCACAATCGGGAGGAAAACACTCGGCGACGAATATCCATCATGTCAGCCAGACTGGGTTCTTCTCCCCAATCCAAGGGATGGCTCTCCTCCTCCGGCACCACAGTCGGCACCACGGTCATGACTGGATCAGGATTTGGAAAAAATGTGGCCGTGGGGTGAGGGTAAACGGGTGCGGCTTGGGGGTAGAACTGCTCAACAGCACGTAGTTTTGCTGGGCGGGAAAGTCGCTTGGGGGAACGATTGGGTGAAAGAGCAGCCTGATTTGGTTTGGGTCTAGGGGCTGGCGATCGCTTCAGCCGCTGCGAAATCACTAGCGAACCTGCCGCACAGCTAAAGACAAGGGCGGCCAATGACCACAACGGAATTGATGAACTGCCATTCCCCAAATCTCTATCCCGTCTCGGCATCCGTTCGGAGCGAGCAGCGGTTTGATCACGCTCGGAAGTCTGGGATGGGGTAGAAGCCGTCACAGAAGCAGGAGGTGCAGCTTCCGGCTCAATTTCGGTTGAAGCTGAAGTTGAAGGTGCAGCTTCCGGCTCAATTTCGATGGAAGCTGAAGTTGGAGCGACAGCTTCTGCATCAAGAAAGTAAGGACTCATCAAACCTGTAACAGCCACCCCAGCTACGATCAGGATCGTTGTCCAGACTCCGCTCCAAAAGACGAAAGGATGAAATTCAAGACAGTAAAGCAGAAACTTACCCACCGTGGCGCGTTCTGGCGCTGGGGGAGCCTGACTGCTTTCTACACCGACAGGAGACCAATTGGGTGGGGGCTGTTGTCTTTCCATAATCAATTTCAGAAACGCGGAGTCTACTGGTCCTGAGGCCGTATCGCCATTCTAGGCGCTGTTTTTTGAAGTTGCCAATAATCCTAAGGACAGGAGTATGTCTATCCTTAAGCTCGTTCCAGAGCAAGTTGGATTAAACGATCTACCAGTTCTGGAAAGGGAACCCCACTGGCCGCCCAAAGCTGAGGATACATGCTGGTTGCGGTGAAGCCAGGAAGCGTATTGATTTCGTTGATCAGCACTTCTCCAGTAGACTCCACGTAGAAAAAGTCAACTCGGGCAATACCTGCTGCATCTACGGCTTGAAAGGCCTGGATCGCCAGCTCTTGAATTCGACGGGCGATCGCCTCTGGCAGCAAAGCCGGAATATGTAGATCGGCCAGCCCCTCCGTATATTTAGTTTCGTAATCGTAAAAATCGCTGTTGAAGGTAATCTCACCGACCACAGAGGCTTTCGGTAAATCATTACCCAAAACTGCACATTCCACTTCCCGTGCAGTGACACCCGCCTCAACCACAATGCGGCGATCGTAGCTAGCGGCATTGTCCAACGCAACTTCTAACTCTGCACGGGTGCGAACCTTAGAAATACCCACCGAAGAACCCAGATTGGCAGGCTTCACGAAGCAGGGATAACCCAGCTCAGCTTCAATCTGGTCACAGAGCTTTGGAAACACACAAGCATTCGACCAAACATCAGCGCGACTCACGGCAACATACTTTACCTGTGCCAGTCCTGCCTGAGCAAACGCCATCTTCATGGCAATTTTGTCCATCCCAACCGCAGAGGCCAAAACTCCTGAGCCAACCTGAGGCACCTGCATCAGCTTGAGCAAGCCCTGCACCGTGCCATCTTCCCCATTCGGGCCATGCAGGATTGGAAACCAAACATCGACTTCGGCAGCCTGGGCCGGAAACTGCCACAGTTGAGCGCGATCGCCTTGAGCAGACTCTGTCTCCACATGGAGTGGGCTTCGGGAGTCGAGCACCTGCTGCGCCACATCCCCAGCCTGCCAGACACCGTCTTTCTGGATATAAACTGGCAGCAACTCATAGCGATCGGCGTTCTGTTCGGCAGTGAGGGCTTGGGCGATCGCACAGGCCGAGCTAATCGAAACCTCATGCTCCCCCGATCGGCCCCCAAATAACAGTCCAACCCGCAGTTTTGACATCTGCATATCCTCCCACGCCTTATCGCAGCTAGCGTATCACAGGCTGCTCGACTTGATGCGTCAGGATTGAGACCTCCATTTGGTCAACCTGCCTACACCGAAACTGGAATGGCTGCCTGCACCTCAATAGGCTCACCCGTCAGGCTAAAAGCTCGCACTTCAGTGATCTTGACCTTGACCAACTGCCCCTTCAAAGCTTGAATATCACCCTGGAAAAAAGTAAGACGATTGCCGCGAGTCCGGCCCATCACCTGCGTCGGATCTTTAAGGTTTTGATCCTCGACCAGCACCTCTTCAACTCGTCCCAAATAACGCTGCGATCGCTCGGCTGCTGTAGCCGAAACCAGGTGGTTGAGTCTCTGTAGGCGATCGCTCTTCACCTCCTCACTCAACTGGTTGTCCCACAATGCCGCAGGCGTACCAGGCCGAGGCGAATAGGCTGCCGTATTCAGCAGATCAAAGCCCACCTCCTCCACCAACTTCAGCGTGTTCTCAAACTGAGCTTCCGTCTCACCCGGAAACCCCACAATGGCATCCGCACTAATTGAAGCATCTGGCATCAAAGCCCGAATCTTATCAATAATCCGGCGATACTTCTCGTGCGTATAACCACGAGCCATAGCTTTCAGCAGATCGTTATCGCCCGACTGAAAAGGAATATGAAAATGCTCACAAACCTTCGGCAACTCAGCACAAGCTCGAATCAACCGTTCCGTAAAATAGCGAGGATGGCTTGTCGCAAAGCGAATTCGCTCAATACCCGGCACATCATGCACAAAGTAAAGCAAATCCGTTAGCGTATGCTGATGGCGTCCTTCCAACGTCACCCCAGGCAAATCGCGCCCATAGGCATCAATATTTTGGCCCAGCAGCGTAATTTCCTTAAAGCCCTGCCGCCCCAGCTCCTCCATCTCCGCCCGAATTACCTCCGGCGTCCTCGACTGCTCTACCCCTCGCACACTAGGAACCACACAGTAAGTGCAGCGCTCATTGCAGCCATAGATGACATTAACCCAAGCCGTCACCGTGCTATCTCGTCGCGGTTTTGTAATGTCCTCAACAATCTGAATGGGTTCAGTTGCGACCACCTGATTACCAGCAAAGACCTCTTCCAGCAAATCCTGTAAACGATTCGCGTGCTGCGGTCCCATCACCAGATCCAGTTCTGGCACTCGACGTAGTAGCGATTCACCTTCTTGTTGTGCAACACAACCCGCCACAACCAACGTTAGATCAGGCTGCTCATGCTTCCGCTTCGCCTGCCTGCCCAAATAGGAATACACCTTCTGCTCAGCGTTATCGCGAATCGTGCAAGTGTTGTAGAGAATCACATTTGCGTCTTCAGGCGACTCCGACCACTGAAACCCCATCTCCTCCAGGATGCCAGCCATGCGTTCAGAATCCGCCTTATTCATCTGGCAGCCAAAAGTCGTGATGTGGTAGCGGCGCTGAGATTGGGTCATGGTCAGACGAAACCTATGTACTAGAAATTACTGAATTCAAGACTGCGGCCTACAATTATAGATTTCTTTGCAGCATTATCGAGACGCAGAATCCTTAGACTTAACGTCAACTCAATATTTTATCAAAACCCTTCCAGTGATCCTTTTCAGGCGTAGCGTACCGGATTCTCTAGAAAAGATTTGTTTTGACACCAAAAATGTCAGTGTACGTCTAAATTGCCCCAAACATCTGCGGCTTGAAGCACACTTCATCGAAACTTCACACAAACAAGGCAGAAACTTTATCTACGGAAGTTACTGAGAGCATATCATCAAGGTGTCAGAGGCTTTTCCGTACTTCTCCTGTTGAAAATGGGTGCATAGTGGTGTTGTGAATCAATCGAGAAGTACGTATAGATACTTGCTAAACCCTGGAGAGCCTGTCTGTTTTTTAAGGGATGAGCGTAGAAGTGTGGTAGCACTGGCTTGCTAATCAGTCCATGCTACTTGTTCCGTTCATGTTAATACCTGATTTTCAGACGGTCATATAGACTGCGGCCGTGGTGTACCCGCATTCTAGGCTTCTGTCAAACCCTAGAACTTTGAAGTTTTGTAAATCATGCTTAGCCCTTTTAACATAAGAACAATAGCAGCAACTGCAATGACTGTTGTATGTTGTGCGCTTTCTATCGAAGGAAAAGCGTATGCCGTTACGCTGCAACCTGTGCCCTTCCATGAGAGAACAGGATTAACAGTAGATGGGCGGTCAGCGCCAGCTGGTTCATCCTTAAACAATTACAAGCCAATCAACACCTTGCCAGATGGCTCCATTGCTCCTGCAGGAACCCCTCTGCAACGCATTTCGGGCAGGCTGTACATACAGACAGCTGATTTGTTTTTGCTGCGGCTAACGGGAGAAGATTTCGTTGTCAGAACGTCTGTTCTCAGTGGGATTGAAGACTCAAGTCTCTTTCTCTTCAATAGCGAAGGTGTTGGCTTGTTTGGCAATGACACTCGCCCAGAGCGCATGGATAATTTGGTTGACGGGGCTATTATTAGAGTCCCGGGTGGCACCTTAGATCCAGGCAACTATTTCTTGGCCGTCGCTGGTTTTAATTTTCAGCCCGTCAATGAGTTTGGCTTTATCTTCCCTGAAAATTTAGATGCTGCAACTGCGCCAACCGCAACAGGTAGTCAAGCTCCTCTATCGGGTTGGAGACGTCGGGGCGAACAGGTGCCGACCGATGTTATTAAAACCTATGAGCTTGTTCTCAGGGGCGCTGAATATCTTTCTAACACTGCCGTAAGTGGAGCACCAGGCGTTACAGTCGTTGAGACAGGAAACACCAGGCTTTCGGCAGATCAGCGAACTGATACCTACAGTGTTGTTCTAGACGGGCTGCCTCAGAGTCGGGTTACAGTCTCTGCGACTCCTCCACCTGGTGTTGATTTAGGCAATGGCCCTGGTCAACCTGTCAATCTTGTCTTTACGCCAGGTAACTGGTTTGAGCCGCAAACGATTACTCTTCAAGCAACAGACGAAGCGTTTAGCGAAGAAGATTTAACTGCGCTGATCAGACACTCACTAAGTACTGAGGACTCTGCATATAGCGGTGTGCCAGTTCGTAACATTAGTGTTGGAATTGCTGGCACAGGTATCTTACCTGGTGATGGCACGCCCGGTAATGGTACTCCCGGGGACGGCACTCCTGGTAACGGTACGCCCGGGGACGGTACGCCTGGCGACGGTACACCTGGTAATGGTACTCCCGGGGACGGTACGTCTGGCGACGGTACACCTGGTAATGGTACTCCCGGTAACGGTACACCTGGTAACGGCACTCCCGGTAACGGTACACCTGGCGACGGTACACCTGGTGACGGTACTCCTGGCAATGGTACGCCCGGTGACGGCACTCCTGGTAACGGCACTCCTGGCAATGGTACGCCCGGTGACGGCACTCCTGGTAACGGCACTCCCGGTAATGGTACTCCCGGAAACGGCACGCCCAGTAATGGTACACCCAACGGCACGCCTGGCAATGGCACACCCGGGGTTGGTTTACCTGGTGTTGGTGGCGATTCGCCTGTATCGGTTCCAGAGCCCTCGTGGTCGTTGGGCTTGATTACTCTGGGCCTCCTGGGAGCAGGCTCGCTGAAACGCGGTCGGCGTCAGTAAATCGATCGGATTCAGCTCCACTTCGTTTACAGATCTAAGAGCTGAATCCGATCCGATCCAAACTCAAAGCCAAGTTCTAACCGAATTGCTCCAGGTTGACTGGTTGAATTGCCGTTGAGATCTTCTAGGTCTATTTGCGTGCCAGCCATCATGAGGCGGAGTTCTGGAACAGCTTCAGTTATGCGGGTTTCGACTTGGGTCTGAAGCTGTTCGATTAGGAGGGGGGATGAGTTCCAGGGTGGAGTGTCGATCTGGGCGATCGCCCCCCTATCCAGCAAAGCCAGATGCGATTTGGGAGCTAGACCTGTAGCCAAGTCGAGCCGCCACTCCTGCGTTGTTGTTTTCACATTGAGACAAACTGCCAAGCGCAAGATTCCTCGTTCCCAAGGCTGGTGAGGCTGTAGAAGAGTAGCGCTAACGCCACCCATCAATTGCATAACTTCATAGGCGCTGCTGCTAACCCCCCACAGAAGGCGAGACAGCAACATCTCTAGCTTCATCGTCTGCTGCAGAAAATCTCGGCTTCTCAGCGTCAGAGATGCGTTGAGGTCGGCAGCGATCGCACAGGTTGCTTTGACCAGATTAGTCAAAGACGGGGCTGGGGTGATGAGGCGTTCAAGTTGTTCGGCCTGTGTTGAGAGAAGGTTTGTAAGCGCTTGCCGCATTATGATGCTGGAGTATTCCTGCAACCATTTTTGATCTGTAAATTGCACTACCGGTTGCTCAATAACTTGCGCTATATCTTCATCCACAATTGCACCGGGCAGGGGAAGCAGCGCCGGGATGTGCTTCGCGTCTTCTGTCTCAAGAGCATTTTCTTCGGCAGGCTCTGCTGTTATAAATTCCAAGCTGAGGCAAAGCTGCACCGTCCCAGTTTGCCAGCGATGAAACGGTGCTAGCGCCTCTACCTGCAATCCCTCTAGCCAGTGGCGCAAGCCAGGCGTAGTGGCTTGCAATTGCTCAGTCCACCGTTGGAGAAGATCGATGGCACGAGTGGGCAAACAGCAGAAGTCATTGCTCTCCGCTTGAAGCAACATTTCTGAGTCTAGTGGCGCTTGCGGAGCTTGTTGGGTCGCCAGATCAAAACGGCCACTGATGCCAGAAACCTGAACATCGAGCACCACTTCTAACCGCAAAATGCCCTGCTGCCATCCCTGATCTGGTTGAAACTGTTGGGCTGGCACTCCTTCCATCAATCGCATTAATTCATACCCGCTGCGAGCAACCCACCAGAGCAACTGAGGTGCAGCATCTTGCAAGACTATCCCTTGCTTCCACTGATTGAGCAGGGCAGGTTGTGGCTGGGTGGGCAATGTTGTGCAGAGGCCTGGTGCGGAGGCGATCGCATCCAGCAAATCTTGAGCTTCCTCGATGACGTAGGGAGCTAGCGTTTCCGGAGTTTGTGGTAAGTCGTCGGGCCATCCGCTCTCAGGCGATCGCAGCTGCCGAATAATCTGCACCAACTGCTGGACGGCTTCTATCGCAGGAGGGGGAAGTGGCTGCAAGGCCGAAGCCTGACTGACCTCAACAGAGAGAGGAGTCGTGGCTTTGAATAACGTTTGCTCCATCTGTTGTTCCCAGACCATCTCGGGCGATGAGCCAATGCTACAGACTGGAGCGATCGCCGCAGGCTCAGCAAGAGGACTAGCCACTGCAGGCGACACCGGAGAAAGAAGTTGCTGGTCAGCCATCAGTCTAGGAAGGAAAGAGTTATTAAGCTCAGAATGCCCCCCTTGTAGCAGAGACTACCAGCTCTGTCTGGGGTGCTCCTAGATTCTAAGGACCTGGCCTAAGCTGCAAGCAGTGTTCTAGGTCAAGTTGAGCCAACCGCTGATAAGCCTGATCGATCGATCGTTTGCCCCGCAAAAAACCAGTGTTGGCTCCTGGGCAAATCCACTGCAGAGTTTCTGGTGTAAATTGATCAAGCAGTCGCTGAATGCTGCGAATTTGTCGTGGCCAGTGAAACGTTTTTGCCACCCGCAGCGGAACGGGTTCGGCCTGACGATTAGGGAGAAGATGCCGTCCCGAAAATAGGACACCACCCGATCGATTGTGGTAGAGACAGGCTGAGCCCGGAGAATGGCCCGGAGTCCAAATTGCATGGCTGTGCGAGCTGATTTCAACCGTTTGCTGAAAAGTTTTGACCTCTAATTCGGGTAGCAGATAAGCTTCTTGTTCTTGAACAAGAACATCACAGCTAAAGACTTTCTGAATATCACGAACGTTGCCAATCCCCCCGCGATGGGTCAGAAATAGCCACTTTACTCCCCCATGTTTTTTGATGAAGTCCTGATTTGTCTCATTCCAGGCTGGACAATCAATCAAGATGTTTCCTGAGCTTTCTAAAATCAGATAAGCCGTTCCTCCCAGGGTGTCCCGATTGGGCGGAAAAGCAAAGAGATGCTCTAGCACTGGGTGAGGAAGTTTTACGGAACTATCGGTTGGGTTGGGTTGGGGCGTAGAGTCAGGCTGCACGAGGCTTATCAAATCAATCCAATTTTGACTGCGACTCTTAAGCATATCGCTACATGTGAATTTTGATAAATCCGGACAAACTGCCTCTGAAATTCACCCAAACTTAGCCAATTTGGGAACTAGGTTAAGGCGTTATGCTGGAGATCAGTCAAGTGCTAAACAGACGAGTTGGCATTCGCAATGTACAAGTTAGCAGCGTACAAATTAGCAACGTAAAAATTAGCAGTGACGCTGGCCCCATCAAATCAATGAGTGAGGGCTTGGTTCAAAGTTAGTTTGGCCATTGAGCCAAGGTCCGGGTTTATCCATCGTTGAGATCCACAGCATGATTGTCTGGTTAATCCTTTTGGGAGTCTTCACATACTGGATTGTGCGGCGGAGTGTGGCCAACCTCACTCGTACGCCAGTTTGGATTTTATGGCTAGTCATGATGACTCCTGCTTTTATATGGACAGGCTGGAGCCTGTTTATCAACGAGGATCTTGAGTCCATGCCTCTGCCCTTGCTGATTGGCCCGTTTGTGCTTTGTCCAATTCTGTACTGGCTGCTGATCCAATGGGGGCGATCGCCCACACCAGAGGGCGCAGAATCCAAGCTAGAAAAGGCCCCACCCGCCAAAGCAGAGGCGTTGGCGATGCTAGCTGAAAAACGTCCTGCGCTGCGTCCCATTGACAAGGAGGAAGAAGCAGCGCTACAAAACTGTTTTTCCTGGGCGGTTTACTATCTACAGAAGATTGAATATCGGCCTCAAGCCTTGATTTGCCGGGGACAACTCCGCACGTCTCCAGAGGTGGCCTATAAGACGATTCGAGAAAATGTAGAATCGCACTTTGGCGATCGCTTTCTCGTCGTCTTTCAAGAAGGCCTCAATGGCAAGCCGTTCTTTGCGCTGGTTCCCAATCCTCAAGCCCAGCCCCCAAACCAATCACCCCAACAGGCGCTAAGCCAAGCTCAGGCTGAGTCTAAGGAAGCTAAAGCTGTTTGGCGTCCTGGCTTAGCGTTGGGTCTTCTGGTCGCCACTTTATTTACTACGACGCTAGCAGGCGTTGTTCTGATGAGGTCGGCAGAAGAAGATCTGGTGCTGGATGGCTCAATGTTGGTGACAGGGCTTCCCTATGCCCTAACGCTGATGGCTATTTTGGGCACCCATGAAATGGCCCATTACCTGGCAGCCCGCCGTTATAAAATTCGAGCGACCCTTCCCTACTTCATTCCCATTCCGCCTGCGGGGTTCTTTCCGTTTGGCACCTTTGGGGCGTTTATCCAGATGCGATCGCCCATTCCCAATCGCAAAGCCCTCTTTGATGTAGGCATTGCCGGACCCATGGCAGGTTTTTTGATGACGCTGCCGTTGCTATTCTGGGGACTGGCGAATTCGAGTCTGACCCCACTCACCGAAGAATCTAGCCTACTTAACTTCGACTCATTTCGCCCCAGCGCATCCCTGCTATTGTTTATCCTCAGCAGACTGGCAATCGGCAGCGACCTGACCACTACTAGCGCCATTCAACTCCATCCGGTGGCGATCGCAGGCTGTCTGGGCTTAGTGATCACCGCGCTTAATCTGATGCCCGTAGGTCAGCTAGATGGAGGGCACATCGTTCATGCGATGTTTGGCCAGCGAGTGGGTGCAATGATTGGTCAAATTGCTCGACTGCTGGTGCTGGCTCTATCATTTGTACAGCGAGAGTTCCTACTTTGGGCAATTTTGCTATTCTTTATTCCTGTAGTAGATGAGCCTGCGCTGAATGATGTCAGTGAGCTGGACAACCAGCGAGATTTCTGGGGATTAGTGGCGTTGGGGTTGCTGGTCATCATTGTCTTACCGGCTCCACCCGTTCTAACCCAGGTTTTACTTTAGACTTTTCTAGCATGGGCCGCATGAGGAGCCGGGGAAAATGACTCACGATGTCAGGCAGTGGTTAGCTGAAATTAAACACCTGCAGCAAAAGTTGACTGAAACGCAGCAAGAACGTGACGAAGCCTATGCTAGCGCTGCCAGTTGGCGCAATCTTTATGAAACAGAAGCGCAGCAGCGACGCACAGAGGCACATTTAGCTCGCCAAACCGTGGATGCGCTGAAGCTTGAGATCGAGCAGATTCAGAGTCGTCCTCAGATTCGGCCTGCCGACCCGGCGGCTTTGTCTGCCATTCAAACTGAAGTTGGGCTACTACAAGGCGTCCAAGAGCTACAGACAAAGCTGGCAGATGCACTCGTAGAATGCGATCGCCTCACCCAATCCCTAAAAGCAGAACAGGTTGCCCACCTTCAAACCCGCAAAAGCCTCACCACCGCCTTGGGTGACACGATCGACATGCTGACCAAAGAGCGGACCGCCCGCAGTCGCCATCTTGAAGTTGCATCTTCCGATCAGCAATCAGCGATAAGCGGCCCCCTCTCCCAGGGCAACACCGAGGATGCTAGAAACCCATCACTTGAGCTACCGCTTCTAGATCAGGCTCAATTCCCGGCTTAAACTGGTTTTGGCAGTGGTTGATGGCAGTCTCAGGATCTTTGAGGCCATTCCCGGTGAGGACACAGACGACTTTTGCGCCGTTGGGCACCTGGTCTTTGACCTTGAGTAGCCCCGCAACCGATGCCGCACTGGCGGGTTCGCAGAAAATGCCCTCCTCTCTCGCCAGCAACCGATAGGCCGCCAAAATTTCTTCGTCTGTAACGGCGTTAAACTCGCCTTGGCTGGCATCTCTCACCGCGATCGCTTTATCCCAGCTCGCGGGGTTGCCAATCCGAATGGCTGTCGCCAGAGTGTCGGGATGCTCCACGGGATGGCCCAGAATGAGCGGAGACGCACCAGCGGCTTGAAATCCCATCATGCGGGGTAGGCGATCGCACCGTCCCTCTTGGTGATACTGGCAAAAGCCCATCCAATAAGCCGTAATGTTACCCGCATTACCGACCGGGATACACAGCCAGTCTGGAGCCGTTCCCATCGCGTCTACAATCTCAAACGCGCCTGTTTTCTGCCCCTCCAACCGATAGGGATTGACTGAATTAACCAGCGTCACCGGGTAGTGATCCGAGAGTTCTCGCACAATCGCGAGAGCCTGATCAAAATTTCCCTTAATCGCCAGCACCTCAGCCCCATAGAGCAGGGCTTGCGCCAGTTTACCCATGGCCACATAGCCATCTGGAATCAGCACAAAGGCTCGCATCCCACCCCGACGCGCATAGGCAGCCGCAGCCGCAGAGGTATTGCCTGTGCTGGCACAAATGACTGCCTCCGCACCCGCTTCCTTGGCTTTTGAGATCGCCATCGTCATGCCCCGATCCTTGAAGCTTCCGGTGGGGTTAAGGCCATCATACTTTACCCAAACCTCGACTTGGCGACCGATCTGAGCGGCGATCGCAGGAGCAGGAATCAGCGGAGTATTGCCTTCTCGCAGGGTCACGATCGGTGTTTGATCGGTAACAGGCAAATAGGCTCTGTACGCCTCAATCAGACCAGGCCAGCTGTTGAGTTGAGGCCAAGACATATCAGAACGAAAATCAGCAGAAGACAGGCTTAAGGTCACGGCGGTTTATAAATTCACTCTTGTGCAGGCTAAAGCTTAAGTTTATCGCGACAGGCTCATCCAGTTGACGGTGATTCTGCAACGACTCGAGAGGAAAGACGCCTCTGGGGCGAGCCACTTGAGAAATCGCCACACTGAAGCCAGAACATAAATCGATACATCCAATACAATCAGAAGTTAAGTTCAGGTTACAATACCCCCGTGGTGTGAGTAAGTAATAATGACTAGTCAGACTCTGATTTCAAAGTCTCTTCCGTCTCTGTCCAATGTTCCCAACCTGGCTTCCCAACCTAACCCTATGAGTACAGCCGCTACAGCTATCCGCCCCTCTTCAAATGCGGAATTGAGTTCAGCCCCTGCCTGTAAGCTGCCCTACCAAGCCACCCATCAGGTGGAGCTACTCCATCTTCAGGCTGAAACAGAAGCGCTGTTTCAGCAACTTCAGGTACTCAAGCAACAGCGTTCAGACCTCTCTGACTCTCTGCAGGCTTCGTCCTAGCTGGGATAATCGCTTCCGTCAACGTGGTGCAGCCTCAGGTCAATCACATGTCTTCGTGATTCCCATCCCCAGAATGTGAAATCAGGGCTATCCTGATGAAAGAATTATGGGGGCAATAGGCGTGAAAACAGGACGTTGGATACCCGTACTGGTTGGGATCATCTCACTCACGGCTGGATGCGGTGGAAATCAGGCGTCTCAAGCGCCTGAACCTATTGCGGAGTCTGGGGCTGAACCCGTAGCTGAATCTGGGGCTGAACCTGGGTCTGTCACAGTTGGGCAACCGCCATCTGGGCAACCGCCAGAATTATCTGAAGCTCCGATCTCATCTCTACGGTCGGTAGAAGATCTTCCTGCGGTGGCTGTCAATAGAGCCTTGCCAGTTCCCAGTTTGATTCCACCGACGGGAGCAGAACGGCGGGCATCTGGGGTCAATCCAGGGCGAACTGACCCATTTGAGGCGATCGCCTCCAGCCCGATCGTTCAACCCAGAGCCGTTGCCGCTGCACCCGCTGTTCCAGTGAATCCTCCACCAGCCCCTCAACCTGTTGCCGCCGCACCGGCTCAGGTGACAACGGTGCCGCTGCCAACCCTTCAACCTGCACCTACTGACTTGAGTGCGCTGCCACCCGTCGCTATTCCTGCGATGCCTACCCCTGAAGCGCCCGCTTCACCCACCAACATTGCCGAGACTATCGAAGTCAGCGGCATCATTCAGGTAGGGAGCCAAGTTAATGCAATTATTCAGGTTCCTAACGAGCAAACCAGTCGCTATGTGAGCGTGGGCGATCGCCTTGCCAACGGGCAGGTTTTGGTCAAGCGCATCGAAGTTGATCCCAATCAAGATGCAGTTGTGATTTTTGAGCAAGCCGGTGTTGAGGTGGTGCGGTCGGTCGGTAGCACCCTCGTCAGCATGAGATAGATTCTAATTTGGTTAAGATCTAGTTCTAGTTTGACTTTAGCTGCCTCGCGGGAAGCCCCGCGCTCTACCCACAGGGCGAGCGTCGGGATGAGAGCAGGGCAAGACTGAAACCTCCCTCGACCGATGCTGAAAGCGAGAGAGGGGGAGAGTTGAAGGATTGCCACACTAGCCAGTGC